>CAYQZU010000001.1:0-112 GCA_964422115.1 uncultured Solirubrobacteraceae bacterium
CCGCCGGCTTGGGCGCATCGAGCGCGTTTGGTTCGTGACCGTTGGGCTCGGGCGGGACGTCGCCGGTCGGCTCGTCGGCTTTCGCCGGCGAGACCGCCGGCTTGGGCGCATC
>CAYQZU010000001.1:212-5257 GCA_964422115.1 uncultured Solirubrobacteraceae bacterium
GAGCGCGTTTGGTTCGTGACCGTTGGGCTCGGGCGGAGCGGCTTGGGGGGCAGGTGGTTGCGCGGCCTGTACGGGCTCGCGGGGCTGCTGGGCGGCGGCCGGGGCTGTCGGTCTTGCGCTCTCGAGGCGTTCGAGGCGGGCGGTGATGGCGGCGGTTGCGGGGTCGAAATCGGGACTGGCTGCGCGGATCGCCGCGAGCTCGAGTTGGGTGCGAGCGTCGGAGCCGGCACGCACGGCGAGGAGGGCGGCTGACAGGAGGTCGAGCAGACGGATGAGGACGGCCGCGCCTATCGCCTCGGCCTGGGCTTGCAGGCGCGCGTCGTGGTCGGGAGTCAGGGCGATCTCTGGCGGGACGGTACCGCCGAGCGTCTGGACGATCAGGAGCTCGCGGGCGTGCGCTTCGAGCTCGCGGGTGAACGCCGCAGGATCGCGTCCCCCTTCGAGCGCCGCCGCGACGGAAAGGAGCGCCGAGCGCGGGTCGTCCGAGGCGACCGCATCGAGCGTGCGGAACAGCAGCTCGGAGTCGGAGATCCCCAGGACCGCGAGGACATCGGGGAGGGTGATCTCGCCACCGCTGTAGGTCTCGAGCTGTTCGAGCATCCCGAGCGCGTCGCGGAAGCTGCCCGACGCGTGGCGCGCGAGCAGCGCCAACGCGTCATCGGGGATCGCGATCTGCTCCGCGAGAGCGGTTCGGCGCAAGACCGTCGCGATCTGCTCGGCGCTCGGACGTTGGAAGTCGAAGCGGTGGCAGCGGTCGATGACGGTCGCGGGGACCTTCTGGGCGTCGGTTGTCGCGAGGACGAACAGCGTGTTCGGGGGCGGCTCCTCGAGCGTCTTCAGGAAGGCATTCCACGCCGCTGTCGAGAGCATGTGGGCCTCGTCGAGGATGTAGATCTTGCGGTGGCCGGAGACCGGCGCGAACGCGACCGACTCGCGCAGCGCGCGAATGTCGTCAACCGAGTTGGACGACGCCGCATCCATCTCGGCGACATCGAGCGAGGTCGCCGAGGCGATCGCGCGGCAGGAGTCGCAGACGCCGCACGGCGTGATCGTCGGGCCCTCGACACAGTTGAGGCAGGCAGCGAGAATCTTGGCCATGGACGTCTTGCCGGTGCCACGCGAGCCGACGAACAGATAGGCGTGATGGATCCTGTCGCGCTCGACCGCGTTCGAGAGCGTGCGCACCACGTGATCCTGGCCGACGACCTCGGCGAACGTACGCGGGCGATGGCGGCGGTAGAGCGAGGGACCAGCGGACACGGAGAGCTGAGTCTACGGGCTCGCTCGCGCCTCTCCAATGAATACCGTGCTGTCGATGGCCCGCACCCGCAATCTCGCCGCCGCGGCCTCGATTCTCCTCGGCGCGCTCGTGTTGCGCCTCGTCCTGCCGTTTGGCTTCCCCAACTACGACACGCTCTACTCGCTCGTCTGGGGCCAGCAGCTCGCGCGTGGCCAGACGCCGACCTACGGCGTCGCACTGGCGCCGACGCCGCATCCGCTGGCGGAGGTGGTCGGGCTCGTGGGCGCTCCGTTCGGAGCGGCCACGACGATCTCGATCGTGCTCGCGCTCGCTTACATCGCGCTTGCTGCCCTCCCATATCTCGTGTACCGGCTCGGGGAGGCGTGGTTCTCCCGGCCGGCGGGACTCGCGGCCGCGGCGATCCTGATCACGCGATACGAGGTGCTGAGCTACGGGGTTCGGGCGTATGTCGACATCCCCTACACCGCGCTCGTGCTGGCCGCGCTGCTTGTTGAGACGCGACGGCGGCGGTCCGGATGGCCGGCCCTCGTCCTGCTTGATGTTGCCGGGCTGCTGCGGCCTGAGGCGTGGCTCTTTGCGGGGGTCTACTGGCTCTACCTGCTGCCGGGGCGGTCCTGGCGTGAACGCTTAGGGCTGGCGGCGCTCGTGGCTGCAGCACCGATCGTCTGGGTCGCCTCCGACTTTGCGATCACCGGCAAGCTGCTCTGGTCGCTTCACCACACCCAGCACACCGCGACGGCGCTGAAGCGACCCACGGGGATCATCAAGTTCCCCTACACAGGGGCAAGACGGCTCGGTGAGGTGCTCGGGCCGGACGGCCTGATCGCTGCGGCGATCGGCGGCGTCATGTCGGTATGGCTGCTGCGTTCGCGGATCCTGCTTGCGCTCGGGGCCGGCGGCGTCGCGCTCGTCGCCTTCGCGGTCATCGCGAGCTCGGGCCTCCCGATCGATGACCGATACACCTTCGTGCTCGTCGCCCTGCTGGCGATCCTTGCCGGCGCCGGGCTGTTCGGCTGGCGCTCGCTGCCCGCCGATCACCCTCGCCGGCGGCTCTGGCAGACCGGCGCGGTTGCCTGCGTCGTCGCGATCGCCGCGTTCATCCCGTGGAACGCGACACGCCTGAACCAGACGTTCAACAGCACGAACCCGAAGAAGCAGAGCCTCTCAGCCCAGTCGCGGATCGAGAACGACCTCATCGCGCTGACGAAGCGACACGCGATCTCGACGGGCTGCGGTCTGGTCGGCGTGCCCTACCACACCCCGGTGCCCCTTCTCGCACTCGAACTCCACACGAGCCCCACGGACATCAGGCCCGCGGAGATCGCGCGGGGCACGTTCATCGCGCCGGCGAACCGAGCGGTGCTCGACACCTACGTGCTTGACCCCAACGACCCGGGTCGGGCCTACGGCGTCCCGGCGGGGTTTGCGCTCACCGCGTCGAACCGATCGTGGCATGTCTACCGGCACTGCGGCTGATCGCGGCGAGCGCCTGCTCACCGGCCCGAAGGGCTCCTAAAAAAAGTGGACCGTGCACCCGCCTTCGATGTCTTTCTTGCAGTGCCTTTCGCCGGCTTCCGCTCGAGTCAGAGAGCTCCCACCGCGCCTACCGGGACCCGCTTAAGGCTGCTTCCTTCCGGACCTGACCTGGTTCACGAACCGGCACCGCGGGGGACTCTGACCTTCAACGCTTCAACCGGCGGGGCTGCCGCGCGAGCGACCCCTCGGGTGGGAATTCGGCCCCGCTATAGCGGATTGCGGGTTCAGGGCACCGCTGACTCCCCGCCTAGCACGGTCCGGATGGGATGGTAGTCGCTTCGCGGGCTAGTAGTTCTCCGTGAGCAGCAGGATCAAAGCCTCGGTCTTCAGCAGCCAGCCCAGCGCGAACTGAATGTAGGTCGCGATGAACGCCGGCAGCCGGCCGGACACGATGATGATGAACCAGGCGATGATGACGAGCACGTACATCACGATCAGCAGGATGTAGACGAGAATCGCCATCGGAATCACGTAGAGGAAGCGGAACAGAACCTTGAGGCGGCTGTACTTGGCCTTGGCCGGCGGAATCGTCACGTGGACGGGATATTCAGGGTGCTCGCCGCCGCTGAACGGCGGGTAGGCGTCGACCGCCAAAAAGACGTAGGCGATGAAACGCATGTAGTAGCGAACGAAACCCGACACGAAGGTGTAGAGACCGGCCGGGTAGCGCCCCGTGATCAGCAGCGCGAACCAGGCGACGATCACAGCGATCAAAGCCACGATCTCGTACACGTAGATGAACAGCACCAGCGGGATCGCCATGATGAAACGGAACAGGGTCGTTAGCCGGCTGTGCTTCGGCGGGAAGTCGATCGCCAGCACGGGCTGGTGCACTGCGGAAACCTCGGATGCACTCATGAAGCCGTCCCCCTCTGTTTTCGCGAAGGCGCAGAGCATCCGCAGTGGCCGGGGTTGTATCAGTCGGCGGCGCCGACCGTCGTGAACGGCGGCTGTGTACGGTCGGTCGTGCTCGAGCGCCTACAATGCCGGGCTGCCGGGCGCGTAGCTCAGTGGGAGAGCGCTCGCTTCACACGCGAGAGGTCGCTGGTTCGAAACCAGCCGTGCCCATCAAAGGGCCTGTAACTTGGCACTATCCTGTCGCCGCCGCGCAGCGTCCGTATCGTGGCTCGCGGGCTAGATCGCTGCGAATGGCGATGCATCAGAGCGGAGGCCCATGCACCCCATGTGTCGTTTTCGTTGTACGCGAGCGCTCTCCCCTAGATGATCCGGGCGGAGGCGGCCACGTGGCGCTGCCGCCGACGTCGTGGTCAAGATGCACGCCGGTATGAGGCTGAGCGCCGGTCCTCACTGCGTATCGATCGTGAGGCGGTTGCGCCCTTCGTGCTTGCTGCGGCGCGCCGGGCTATTGCTTCTTGGCCTTGAGGACCCTGACGTAGACTTCTTCAGAGCGTGCGTGGCCGCCGGTCGGGGTGTAGGTGACCCAAACCGTGATGTTGAGTGCCCAACCGTGGTGGTGATGGCGGGCCAGCAGCTCCTTGCCCTTGCCGTCAGGGTTGAGCGTGATCGTGATCTTGCCGGCCGCAGTGACGTTGACCGTGTCGCGACCCCAGGCAAAGCGATGGCCTCCCGGCTCGAGCATGGCCGCGATAGCGCCGGTCACATCTGCGTGCGTGCCGAGCAAGTCAACGGTGCCCGGTCCCGGCAGTTGGACAACGACCACGATAGAGCCTTTCGACCTGGCGCCCGCCGAAAGAATCGTGAAGGCATCGCTTAGCTGGGGGTCACCCGATGCTGGAACCTGGCTGGCGCTGTTCGTCCAGTGCGCGTAAAGGGTGAGTGTCCCGCTCAGCGTGTAGGGAGAGCTGAGCGCGCTCCCGCCGCTCGGGGCGGTAAACCAGCCCGCGAAACTGTGCCCAGCGTAAGTCGGGGCGCCCGGCAACGTGAGCGTTTGTCCATCCAACCCGCTTAGCGGGCCAACAGCACTGCCGCCCTCGGAGTCGAAGGTCACGTCGTCCGTCGCGTTCGCCGCCCACTGCGCCGTCAACGTGATCGGCGAGCCGTTGCTCGACAGCGAGTAGCTCGCAGCAGCCGCGAAGGTCGCGCTCCCGTCATTCCAGCCCGCGAAGTGATACCCCGGATCAACCAGCCCCGTCGACTGCGCAAGCGTGATCGAAGTCCCATCAAGACCACTCGTCCCCGACGGCACCGAGCCACTCCCAACCCCCGCGCTATAGGTCACGTCGTCCGTCGCGTTCGCCGCCCACTGCGCCGTCAACGTGATCGGCGA
>CAYQZU010000001.1:5357-269052 GCA_964422115.1 uncultured Solirubrobacteraceae bacterium
TCCCATCAAGACCACTCGTCCCCGACGGCACCGAGCCACTCCCAACCCCCGCGCTGTAGGTCACGTCGTCCGTCGGCGGGTTGACGGTGTAGGTGATCGAGGCGCTGTCGGTCAATCCGTCCGCGGAAGTCGCGGTCACGGTGTAGGTGTTGGGCCCGACATTGCTGGTGTCCAAGTCGCCGGCGACGGCGTTGCCGTTGCTATCCACGCAACTGGAGATGCCGGGCCCGTAGGTCCCCTCTGAACACGAGAAGCTCGTCGGTACCACCTGGCCCTTGGTGTATGTGCCGCCACTCGACGCCGGGTCGCTGATCGCGGCGGTCGGGGGAGCAGCCAACTCGAAGGTCACCGACGACGAACCGTCTCCGGCCGTGTTGCTCGTGTAGGACGTGCCCGACGCTTGCGCGTTGACCGTGCTGCTCCCACCGCCACCGCCACCGCCGGCAGCACAGTCAAAGCCCTCAACACCGCCACCACCGCCGGCCACCCCGCCGCCACCGCCACCGCCACCTGGGCTGGTCCCTGTAAAGACCGTAGTTGATCCGCGTCCCGCGCTACCCGGACCGCCGGACCCGCTGCCACTCGCGCCGCCTGCTCCGCCCTGCCCGCCGCTGAGCCCGCCGGGCGTGCCAGACCCTCCGCCGGGCCGCCCGCCGTCTCCGCCGGAACCCCCGTAGGTGCCGGCGCACGCCGACTCGCCACCACCACCTCCACCGCCCGCGTCGGCGAGCAAGCTACTCGTGGAGGTGTCTTCCAGTCCGCTCGATCCACCGCCGGCACCTCCCGAACCGTCTGGTTGAGTGAAGCTGAGGTACCCGATGGCGGAACACGCCACGCAGGCTGTTCCCGGCCCACTCGCGCCACCCATATCCCAGCCGGCACCGCCGGGAATGCCGAAGTACTGCCCAGAGCCTATGGAGTCACCCGAAGCGCCCGCGCAGCCGGTCTTCGCTTCGATCGTGTCCCCCACATGGATGGCGTCGCCCGATCCAACCGGGAGCGTCGTCGAGATCACGGCACCGGCACCACCCGCCCCGCCGTCTCCAACGGCTCCCGCTATATTGCCGCCCGCGCCGCCCGCAGCGCTCTTGATCGTGACAGCCAGGTAGACCGTGCCCGCCGGCACCGTAGTCGTACCCGCGACGCCACAACTCGACGGCCCGCTCCACACCGGATTCCCGGGGACAGCGTCCGCCGACGCCGGCACGAACAGCACCCCGCACGCGAGCGCCGCAACCGCGCACAGCATCGCGGTCGCGCCCCCCACAGGCACGCAGCGCCAACGCCAGCCGGCGCGCCGATCACTCAACGCGGATCCGCTCGGGCCGAGCAGAGTGCGACGACGACCCTCCGGCCGCATCGCGCAGTCTCGTTCATTGCTGAAAACCCGCGTTCATTGTGCAAACCGCCCGGCGCGGACCGTTCAGTCCTCCGGGGGATGTGCGACTGTAGCAGCGCACGAACCCCAGAAACGGGGAAAGCGGGACGAGGCCCCGGAGAAACCTCACCAGCAACCAACAAGCCGACCAGCCGGCCGAGCCAGCACGCCCGTCAGGTTCACTGCGTATCGATCGTGAGGCGGTTGCGCCCTTCGTGCTTGCTGCGGTAGAGAAGCTGGTCCGCCCGGTGTAGCAGCGTTGTGGCCCGATCTTCGCTGGTCGCGAGCGTGGCACCCAGGGAAACGGTCACCGAAACCTCGTTGGCGCCGTCCAGATCGATGCTCGACGATCGGACGAGCATGCGGACCCGCTCGGATACCGCTCGAAGGGTTATGGGATCGGCGTTTGGAAGCACGAGCACGAATTCCTCACCGCCGAAGCGCGTGGCGTGTCGCCCTCGCGAAGGTTGCCCGCGACAACGGAATGATCCGCTCTGCAGTCGCGTGGGTGTCGTTTTTCGTCGCTCGCCATTCGTCTATGTGGGAGAGGCCGGCGATGACCGGCGAACACCGCAGACGAGGGAGTTGCGAATGTCACACCCAGTTGTCCACGCAGAGATCCGCTCGACCGATCCGGACGCGACGCGCGAGTTCCTTGGCAAGCTGTTCGGTTGGACCTACTCCGACGGTGCGTACCCGGGCTACACGTTCGTCGCCACGGGCTCAGAAGGCGGCCCGCCGACGGCCATCAGTCCGCTGCAGGGTCCTGAGGACCAGGTGCTGTTCTTCGTCGGCGTCGAGGATGTCGCCGCCGCGCTCAGCCAGGCGGAGGCGCTCGGCGGAAGCATCGTGCAGCCGGCGCAAGAGGTGCCCGGTGTCACATTCGGCGTGTTCGCCGATCCGCAAGGACATCAGATCGGCGTCGCCGCCCAGACCTAGCGCCGGCGGTCGTGTAGTCCTCTGTGCCAGGCGGCGGGAAAACCCGCCTGGGAGCATGCTGCGGTGGGCAGTCGCGAGCCTGCCCACCGCAGAAGGCTCCGCCGAGCGACGATTGGGAGGCCGGATGAAATACCTCGCGATGATCTGGACCGAGTGGAAGGACGAGCAGGAGTTCGACCCGCAGGAGGCGCTGCGCTACCGGGACTTCGCTGCGCAGGCCGCGGGCGCCGGGGTGCTGGCCGGCGGTGACGCGCTTCACCAGCCATCAGCGTCGACGACCGTGCGGGTCCGCGACGGCGAGGATCTGCTGACCGACGGCCCGTTCGCTGAGACCAAGGAGCAGATCAGCGGCTACTTCGTGCTCGACTGCCCAGACCTCGACCAGGCGATTGCGTGGGCCCGTCTGATCCCCGGTGCTCGCCACGGGGCGATCGAGATCCGCCCGATCCTGGATATGGACGAGATGATGGAATGACGATGTGCTTCGGGTCAACGGACCGTCGGCTTGACGACAGCGGCGCAGGTCGAACAGATCTTCCGCGAGGAGTTCGCCGGACTCTTCGCCTGGTTGGTCCGCAGCCTGCGTGATTTCGAAGCCGCCGAGGATGCTCTGCAGGAGGCGTTCGTGATCGCGCTGGCGCGCTGGCCGGCCGACGACGTGCCGGCGAACCCGCGCGCCTGGCTAGCGGTGACAGCCCGCAACTGCGCGATCGATCGCATCCGGCGGGAGCGTCGGCGCCCGGCACTGGAGGAGCAGATGCATCGGTTGACGATCACAGGAGACGACCCGGGTGCCCTCGACGACGAGGTGCTGCGGCTCGTCTTCACCTGCTGCCATCCGGCGCTCGCGCTCGATGCGCGGGTCGCGCTCACGCTTCGAACGGTCTGCGGGCTCGGTCAGAAGGAAATCGCGGGGGCGTTCCTGCTCTCCGAGACGACCCTCGCGCAGCGCCTGGTCAGAGCCAAACGGAAGATCCGCGACGCCGGGATCCCCTACGCGGTGCCAAGCGCAGAGATGCTCGCCGAGCGGCTCGAAGGTGTGCTCGGAGTCGTCTATCTGGTTTTCAACGAAGGCTATGTCGCGACCGAAGGGCCGAGCCTGATCCGGGCAGACCTCTGCCAGGAGGCGGTCCGTCTCGCGGCCCTCCTTGCGACACTCATGCCGCAGGAGCCCGAGGTCCGCGCGCTGCTCGCGCTCCTGCTGCTGACGGAGGCGCGGCGGGCCGCCCGAACCGACGTGGCCGGAGAGCCTGTGCTCCTTCCCGATCAGGACCGGACACTCTGGGACCAGGCCCAGATTGCCCAGGGTCTCGCCGAGTTGCGCCGAGCTGCACGTCACGAGCACGCCGGTCGGTACTTCCTGCAAGCGGCTATCGCGGCCGAGCATGCCGGCGCCGCGCGGGCCGCGGATACCGACTGGCCGACGATCGTCGGCCTATACGACGCGCTGATCCGCCTGGCTCCCTCGCCCGTCGCTCGACTGAACCGCCTGGTTGCCGTGTCGATGGCCGCCGGCCCCGAAGTTGCCTACGACGAACTAGGCACGCTCGAGGCGTCGCTCGGCGACTACTCGTATTACCACGCCGCGCGAGCCGACCTCCTCCGACGACTCGACCGCCGCGCCGGCGCGCGCTCCGCCTACGAGCGGGCGCTCGAGCTCGCAACCAACCCCAAGCAGCGCGCCGCCCTGGCGCGGGCGGCCGCCGAGCTCGACTAAAGCAGCCTGGCCGCGTCCCGGTGAGAAACGTGAAAGCTCCGAAAGAACGTGGTGCGCGGAACGCTCGAACGGAGGCTGCCGAGCACGATCCGGCTTCAGCGGGCGCACACGGCGCGGCCGCGCCGCTTGACACGCCGGATACTTTCTATGTGCGAGGGCACGTTTGCTAGGTCGGCACCGGTGCCGGCAGCGCAATCTGACTTCCGAGGAGCCACTAACTTCGGAGGCCGCCGTGTCCGATGTGCCTGATGTTCCCGCCCCACCGCTTGGCGACGGCGGACCGACGGATTGCCGCGCCCCGCAGGCAAACGGCGCCGCGCGCCAACGCGCTGTGCCTGGCGCTCGGGCATGCCTCGACCGCATCGCGGCGATGCGTCTTCTGCAGGAACTCATCGAAGCTGCCGTCGAGGATCTCGAGCGGCGGTTTCCGGGCATCGTGGATGGGCACGCGTCACGCTCTCGGCGCGCCAGCCGCACAGGCTCGATGGTGCCCGTAAGAGGGCGCGGAGCGGCGGTCGCTCCAGCTCAACCGGCGCGCCCGGTCGGCCGGCCGGTGAGCCGCCGCTTGCGCGCGCGCCAGACCCGTCGGGCGAGTCGATGACTACCGGATCAAGCCAACGAGCGATCTCTCCCGCTGCCTATCGCAACTGTCCGCGCTGCGGACTGAGCATTGCTGAGCGGTTCCGGGCAGAGGTGGTCAGCCATTGCCCGCGCTGCATCGCCCGGGGCCGCGTCCTGGTCGAGATGTTCACCTCGACGCTTCCCGCCGAGTTGCTCTACGCAGATGGCTCACGCGATCGCGCCGTCAACCGCGCAAGAGCACCCCGGCGCAACTCCGCCTCCGTTGGTACGTCTGAATTCACGACCGACGCACCGCGCTGAACCGCGCGTCTCCGCAACGGCACTCAAAGTAGGAGAACACATGCCCAAGAATTCGAAGCGGTTGCGCTACGCGCTGGCCGCAGCCACGCTCGCAACCGTGCTGAGCGCCGCGAGCGCGCTCGCGGCGACGCCGACAGTTAGGGCTCCGACGGCCACGACCGGTGCAGCGACCAGTATCACCTACCAGTCGGCGGTCGTCGCGAGCACCGTGAACCCGGGCAACCAGGCAACCGAGGTCTATTTCGATTACGGGCTGACGCCAGCGTACGGTTCCGCGACGACCGCCACCGCGCTGCCGGCGGGCACGCAAGCTGTCGCGGTCAAGGCGACTATTTCAGGCCTCGTAGCGAACACGACCTACGACTACCGAATCGTCGCGGTCAACGCGAGCGGGAGGGTGAACGGCGCAGAGCGCACGCTGAAGACGGCGAAGATCCCAGCGTCGCTCGCGATCATCGCCAACCCGAGCCCGGTGAGCTTCGGCGGCCCGGTAGCGATCGAGGGCACACTCGCGGGTACCGGTAATGCCAACCAGGCCGTCGCGCTGCAGCAGAGCACCTACCCCTACACGGCGGGATTCGTGCAGGTCGGTAACAGCGAGCTGACGACCGCAACAGGCACGTTTACCTTCAACGTGCTCTCAGCTGGGTCCAACAGCCAGTACCGCGTTGTGAGCGTCAAGAATCCCACCGTTCAGTCGCCGGTGGTGAACGAGTCGGTTGCAATCCTCGCCACGCTGAAGTCACGCGGCATCGGCACCCGGCGCCACCCCGAGTCCCGGTTCAGCGGAACCGCCAGCCCGGGGCTGGAAACGGGTGCACGGATCGCGATCGAGCAACTGACCGCAGGCACGGTGTGGAAGGTCGTGGGTGGTACGAGCACGGCCTCGTTCACGCACAGCGGTTTGGCCACCTTCAAGGTCAAGGTCCGCTACCGCCGCGGCGGCTTCTTCCGCGTGCTGGTCGAATCGGTCGAGGGCGCACACGTCTCGGGCTACAGCCCTACGCTCATTGCTCGCGGTTACTGAGCGATAGAACTCCTGCCGTAGCAACCCGTCGCCGGCGCTCGTAGGCCGGCGACGGCACGCTGTGCCGCGGCCATCCGGCCCCGCCTACGCGGTGCGCCGACGTGCGTCAGTCTGGCTTTGGCGGCTCGTCAGCCTGCCGGCGTTCACGATCCTCGGCGACCCGCCGATCGCGACGCAGGTCGCGGCCACGCAGCGACAGGGCAATCGTGAGGACGACGAGGACGACAGCCGCCGCGACGACGATGACTACAACACCAGTTCCAACCGCCAACACGAACATGGGTCGCACTATACGCCTGCGCAGCCCGCCGGCGACAGCGTGGTCGGCGCGTGTCACGCCGATCCGGCGTCACTCATCCATCGACTCACGCCGCGGCTCGAGCATGAACAGCTCGATCTCGATGTCTGGGCCGACGTGGTGGCTCGAGACGAACTCGAGCACAACGCGACCCGAGAGCTGCTCGACCGCGGCGACGAACTTGTGCTGCATCGCATCCTGGAAGGCGCTCCGGGTCTGTTCGACGATCGTCGAGCGCTGCAGCTCGATCATCGTCTGCTCTACGACCGTGTACACGCCGCTCAGCACGCAGGCCAGCAGGTCGTCCCCGAGCAGCATGGTCTTAGCGGTGACGGGCGCGCGGTGGTGGTAGCGCTGATGTAGCGCGATCATCGCGTCGGTGACGGCGGCAAGCAACGCGTCGCCCGTCAGACGGGTCGTTGGGGCCGGCATGGCGGCCTTCTCTCTCGTCCCTCAGGGCAAGGTCACGCACCAGGCAGGGGGCGAGGCCGGGCAGGCGATACTCCGGTCACCATAGCGCGGAGAGTCGCTAGGCTTCTCACATCCCCTCGGCAACCACCAACCGGGCAGACTCGCGATGACTTCGGGGGAGGTCGGATCGCCGCCACGGTCTCACGGCGACGTGCTGACCGCGATCTCCGACGGGATGGTCGCCCTCCTCAAGGAGTTCTACGGGCACGGTCCGACGCGAACGAAGTCCTACTACGCGGACGACCTCGTGGTCTGCGTCCTGCGCGGTGGCTTCTCCCGCGTCGAGGAGACGTTGCTCGAGGGAGGCAGGGGCGCTGCGGTCATCGAGCAGCGGATCCAGTTCCAGGACCTGATGCGCAAGCGCTTCGAGGAGGTCATCGAGCAGGCGACGGGGCGCCGCGTGATCGGCTTCATGAGCGGCAACCAACAGCACCCGGACATGATGTGCGAGGTGTTCATCCTCGCCCCGACCGACCTTCTCGACGACGACGAGTCGGCGCAGCAACCCGCTCGCGCCCGCTGAGTAACGCGCCGGTGGTTGTGCCCGCGCCGCGCGGGGAGTAGCCTCGGGGGCGGAGGGCGCCGTTGTGGGGTCGGCCGCGCAGAGTGGACCGGCAACGCGACAGGACTTCCGAGAGTTCCCAACTCCGGAGGCCTCGTTGCCCGCCACGATCAGTCCACACCGAGTCCGCGCCCCGCAGTCGCAACCGTCGGAATTCGCGCTCGGCGCGATGTCTGACGATGAGCTCGTCGCGCTGCTTCGCCGCGGCAGCGATCGCGCCTTCGAAGCTCTCGCCGCGCGCTATCAGGCGCGGCTGCTGCGGTTCTGCGCCGGCATGCTGCGCTCCACCGAGGACGCCGAGGACGCGCTGCAAGACGTGTTGATGTCGGCTCTTCGAGCTCTTCGAGCCGATGAGCGCCAGCTCAACCTGCGTCCCTGGCTCTACCAGATCGCTCGCAACCGCTGCATCAACGACCTGCGCCGCGCTCGGAAGCTCCGCTTCGAAGTGCTCGATGACGAGCAGCCGGCGCGCGGGTGCAGCGTGGGCGACACCGTCTCGGGTCGTGAGCGATTTCGCGAGCTTCTCGACGACGTCCAGGCGCTGCCTGGCCTGCAGGCGGCAGCACTGCTGGCGCGCGAATTCGACGGGCACTCATACGAGCAGATCGCTACGGCCATGAATACGACGGTGTCGAGCGTCAAGTCGTTGCTGTTCCGGGCGCGCGCCGGGCTTCGTGCCGCATCCGCATCACGAGCCGCGAGACATGCCACCTGCTGTTGCGCCGCGAGCTCCGACCGCCAGCGCGTGACGGTGGATCGTTCCGCTGGCGCGGCGGGGCCACTGCGCTCGTGGGGTCCGCTGCAGCCGCAGGCCTTGAGCAGTGACCGGTCCGCCGCGGCCGCTTGACACGGAGAGTAGCGTTGGTGTTCGAGGGCATACACCGTGATGTTGGCCAGCTTGCCGGCAGCGCGACCTGACTTCCGAGGATCCACGAACCCCCGGAGGTCGCTGTGCCCGAAGCACTCGCAGGTCTCACCGCATCGATCGCAGGCGGCGCAAGCAGCGCCGCGGCGCCACCCGCTGTCGTCGGTCGCCGCGGACTCGCGGAGGTCGTCGCGCTTGTGGCCGTCGCGGTAGCCGACCGCCGAGGGCGGTACGCGATACCGCATGCCCGCGCTGCCGCCGGGGGAGGATTCGCATGATCGCCTCCGTTGTCGCGGCGGTCATCCTGATTGCTGCTGCACTGGCTGCCTGCGGCATCCGTGTGCTCAAGCAGTACGAACGGGCCGTCATGTTCCATCTCGGCAAGGTGCGCCACGAAGCCCGTGGCCCCGGCCTGATCTTCTTCGTGCCACTGATCAACAGGGTTCATCGAGTTTCGCTACGAATCGTCACGATGCCGATCCAGTCGCAGGGAATCATCACGCGCGACAACGTCAGCATCGACGTGTCGGCGGTCGCCTATTACCGCGTCGAGGACCCGATTCGCGCGGTGATCGCGATCGAGAGCGTCGCCGAGGCGATCAACCAGATCGCCCAAACCACTCTGCGTTCCGTGGTCGGACGCCACACCCTCGACGAGACGCTGTCGGAGACCGACAAGATCAACCAGAACATCCGCGAGATCCTCGACGTGCAGACCGAGGAGTGGGGCATCAAGGTCACCACCGTCGAGCTGAAGGACATCCAGCTGCCCGACACGATGAAGCGCGCGATGGCTCGTCAAGCCGAGGCGGAGCGGGAGAAACGCGCCAAGATCATCGCCGCCGAGGGTGAAGCACTCGCCGCCGGCGAGCTCGCCCGCGCCTCAGACGTGATGATGGCCCACCCGCTGGCGCTTCAGCTGCGAAATCTGCAGACGCTCGTGGAGATCGCCGTGGACAAGAACTCGACCGTCGTCTTTCCCGCTCCGTTGATGAGCACGATTCAGGAGCTCGGCGCGTTCCTTGCGCGTGAGTCGGGCGCAGCCGGCGGAGTGCCGACTCCCCCAGCCTCGCGGCCCACACCGAACGGGAAGCCGATCAAGCGATGAACCACAATGGGCACCTACCGAAAGAGGAGCGCAACGCTACGGTCGCCGTCTACGACGACCTCCGCCACGCCGAAGACGCCGTGCGCGCGCTCGAGCACGCCGGGGTCGACATGACAGCGCTTTCGATCCTCGCCCGCGGGTGCAGCGAGGAGCGCCACGTCATCGGCTTCGACACCGCGCCGGTTCGTGAGGCGCGCTGGGCACGCTGGGGAGGACTCTGGGGCGTCCTGTTCGGCGCGTTCGTGTTCATTCCCGGCATGGGGGGAATCGCGATCGGTGGCTATCTTCTTTACGTGCTGATGTCCGGTGCGATCGGCGCCGGCGCCGGGGCGCTTGGAGCCGCGTTCTCCTCCGTCGGCATTCCCGCCGACGCCGTCATTCGCTACGAGACCGCGCTGCGAGCCGACAAGCAGGTGCTGATCGTCCACGGAGACCCCACGACCCTCGAGCGGGCGCGCGAGCTCTTGGCCAACACGCACGCGGAATCGGTCGAGGTTCACGTCGGCGAGGCAGTACCCGTCGCCTGACGGCGTGAGTTCCAAGCGCCGGGCGAGCGGGTGCACCCGGCAAACGCACTCTCACATCACGACCCCATCGGAGGATCGATGAACGAAGCGAGCGGCAGCGAAGCAGCAAAGACCGAGCCCGGCGAGCCGGTTGTCGTTGCAGTGCCGATTGTCGTAGCGGCGCCGGTCGCTGCGGCTACGCACGACGAGCACAAGACCGCAGATCGACTCGATGCAGCCAAGGACGCCGTCGTGCACGGCGTCGAGAGCGTTGTCGAGCGGGTCCACGACGCCGTCAGCGGCATCGGCGGACGCAAGTAGAGGAGCGGCGCGCGCGCTGCCAATAATCGGCAGCGCGCCAAGAGTCCCATCGCGAGACTCGGAGACAGCGCACCTCCGAGCGACGAAACCGTCCCGGCGGCCGTCGTTGACCGTAGGTGTTGCCAGCCCAGCGCCTCCGCGCGCGGTCCGACGCGGGGCGCGAGCGCGGCAGCGCTGTTGAGCAGCCGGACCGGTCCGAGTGCTCAGCGGCGATCATGCCGCCATCCGCGCTCCTCCTATGCCCCGGGCGCCTTTGCGAGATCGACGCCGGCGGCAGCCCGATCTGGTCCGCTGCGCCGGCGATCGGCGAGCCCCGTGGGAAGCGGCTTGCGACTTAGGGAGATCGCGCCGATCGCTCCGGGCAGCTCGACACTCGCCGCGCTCATTTCGGGCTCCAGCCCCAGCAGCGTGCTCAACAGCAGGAGCGGTGTGCCGGCGGCCCATGCCTGGGGACGGGACGCGGTCGGGTAGGCGACCGGAACGGTCGTCAACTCGGCCGGGTAGCCCGCGAATACCTCTGGCAGGCGGTGCTCAAAGTGCCGCGCAGCCGAAAGGATGGAGCTCGCGATTGCCTCCGCCGCCTCGCGGTGTCCGTAGCGAGCGAGGCCCGCAACGATCAGGGAGTTGTCATGCGGCCAGACGGTCCCCGTGTGGTAGCCGAGCGGGTTGTAGCCGGCCGCTTGCCGGCTCAGTGTGCGAACCCCCCAACCCGAGTAGAGCTTGGGATCGAGCAGTCGCTCGGCGGTCGCCGCGGCGTGGATCGGGTCGGCGATCGCCGACCAGAGCAGGTGCCCGATGTTCGACGTGACGCTGTCCACGCGGCGCTTGTCGCGATCGAGCGCAAGGGCGTAGGTGCCCTGCTCGGGCATCCAGAAGTCTGCGTTGAAGCGCTCCTGGAGCGTGGCGGCGAGAGCATCGAGGCGATCGGCGTACGGCGCGTCGTCCCACACTTCGCGCGCCAGTCGAGCGGCCCGCCGCCGCGCGTCATAGACGTACCCCTGGATCTCGCAGGTGGCAATCGGACCGGCGGCCGGGGTGCCGTCGGCGAACTGGATCGAGTCCCCGCTGTCCTTCCAGCACTGGTTGACGAGGCCGCTGACCAGGTTGCGGCGCTGGTACTCGACGTACCCGTCGCCGTCGAGGTCACCGCCATCCTGCGTCCAGGCGAGCGCCGCCCGGGCGCTGGGCTCGAGCTCACGCACCAGCGCGTCATCGCCGGTCCAGCGATGGTATTCGTCGAGCAGGATCACGAACAGCGGGGTCGCGTCGGCGCTGCCGAAGTAAGGTGAATGCGGCTCGCGACCACTCGCGGTCAACTCGCCGAAGCGGAGCTCGTGGAGGATCTTCCCGGGCTCCATCTCGTGGAAGTCATCGCGAGTCTGCGCCTGGCGCGAGGCGAGCACGCGCAGCGTCGCGGCAGCAAGAACAGGCAGGTAGGGCAGGGCCTGGAAGCTCGTGATCAGACTGTCGCGTCCGAACAGGGCCATGAACCACGGCAGCCCGGCGGCCGGTAGAGTTTCCGACTTGCCCAGGTCGGGCGCGAGGCGCAGCGCAGCGATATCAGTGAGGCTGGCACGATAAGTGCGTGCAAGCGCGGCGTCCTGCGTCGCGAGTGACGGCGTGTCCGCGAGCCAGCGTTCGAGCTCATGCGCCTTCGCCCGGTGCACCTCCTCGAGCGTCCCCGCGACCGAGCGCTCTGGGAACCACGTGCCGTGCTGAGCCGAGTGCGGGGTGATCGTCAAAGCCACCGTCCACTGCGCACCGCGCTCGAGCGCGAACTCAAAACCGAGACCGCGGCGCGTGATGTAAGCGGTGCGACTGGAGGCAACGGTCACCGAGCGACGGAACTCGCCGCTCTGGTAGTCGAGC
This sequence comes from uncultured Solirubrobacteraceae bacterium, assembly GCA_964422115.1. Lineage (GTDB taxonomy): Bacteria > Actinomycetota > Thermoleophilia > Solirubrobacterales > Solirubrobacteraceae > Palsa-513. Next base: position 17,301 of record CAYQZU010000001.1, read on the forward strand.
ACGAGTGACTGGCCATCTGGGCGCCACGAGATCGTCCTCGTCGGGACCACGCCGGCCTTGACCTCGAACAGGTCCGCAAAATCGGTGTCGAGCTCCAGCTCGAGCCGCATGCTCGGCGTCGAGGCCTGGTGCTTGACGATCGTGATCTCCTCAAGCCAAACACGGTCGACGCAGCGCCGCCGCATCACGGAGCAGGGAGCTGCCACATCGGTGGCGACGCGAGGGGTGAGGAACCACTGGCCGGCGAAGTGCGCATCCTGGTCGAAGCCGAGCAGGTCGAGCGGCGCGCCGTCGACGCGCATCTCCCAGTGCGAGACAAAACGCGTGTCGTCGGAGAAGAATCCGTGCTCGCGCCCACCGCCCGGCCGCAGATCGCCACTGCGATCGCTGAGGACGAACGTGCTGCCGTCGAGAACGCTGAGTGTGTCGTCAGGCACTCGCGGCCAGCTCGCCCGCGCGGGTGGCGATCGTTTCGCGGTAGACCTGTTCGTAGGCGCGCGACACAACCTCGACATCACAGTGCTCCGCGACCCACGCGCGGCAGCTCGCCGGCGAGATGGTCGCGAGGTCTGCGACCGCCGAGCCCATGGTGGCCTCGTCGGCGACGAGAAAGCCCGTGCGGCCGTGGATCACGAGCTCACGGGCGGCGCCCTCGGGGAAAGCGATGACAGGGGTGCCACACGCCAGCGCTTCGACCATGACCATGCCGAAAGGCTCGTCCCAGCGGATCGGCATGAGCAGCGCCCGCGCGTGGGCGAAAAGGTCGTGTTTGGACGCACCGCCCACCTCGCCAACGAAGCGGACGCGCTCACCGTCGATGTGCGGTGCGATCTCGCGGTCAAAAAAAGCCTGTTGCCCCGGCTGGATGACCCCGGCAAGAATCAACGGCGCGCCGGCCGCCGCAGCGGCGGCGATCGCCCGATGGGGACCCTTGACCTCGGTCATCCGGCCGATCCAAAGCAGGTAGTCGTCCTTTTGTTCCTGCAGCGTCCACGAGCGCAGATCGATCGGGTTGGGGATCGCTGCAACGGCTTTGAGCGCGAGCGGGGCGCAGGCGATCTGCGCGTGGCTGATGGCGACGACGGCCGCCTTGTGCCCGTGCCGCGCGTAGAACGCAGCAGTGCTCGCGGTGAACTGGCCGTGGAGGGTGTGGACGAGTGGCGTGACGATGCGGTCCGCCATCGCGATCGCAGTGAAGCCACAGTGATCGTGCACGACATCGAACTCCCCGCTGTCGAGGAGTGCAAAGGCGCGAGCCACGTGGTCTGCCTCATGCAGCGAGCGTTCGATCTCGTCGGGGTGGGCCTCGTCGAGGAGCGTCACAACGTGCGCGCTGGACGTCGAACCGGGCGCGCACAGGAGCGTGACGGCGTGGCCGTGTGCGACGAGCGCCTCCGTCAGCACATCGACCACCGTCTCGACGCCGCCGTAGCCGGGCGAGGGAACCGGGATCCAGGGTGGTGCGAGCATTGCGATACGCAGGGGACCGCGCGAATCGCGATCGTGGCCGGCACCGTCGCGCTGATCGGCGTGTGCCGCGCGCCTGCGGCGACGTGGACGAGCGGCGACCGAATCCATGGTCTGCTCCTGACGAGCCTCTCAAGGGCTGCGTTCGCGAGGGCAGAGAGGTCTAAAGGGACCGGGCGAGCGCGCTGCTGTCGCACCCGGGGGCACGACTCCGACACATCGATCATACCGGCCCGCTGGGGCGTCTCCCGGACCGTGTCATGCAGTCAGCCAGATCGCTGCGATCACCAGCGCGATGCCGGTCGCGTCGGCTCCCGACGGGAGCTGACCGAGAACCACGGCGCCCGCGACCGTCGCGGTCGCGGGGAGCAGAGCGAGCATCACGGCGAAGCGGTGGCGCGCAAGCCGGCGCATCGCGAGCTGCTCGAGCGAATAGGGCACCACGGTTGAGGCGATCGCGACGAACGCGGCGCGCAGGAACACGTCTGAGCTCGTGAACACTCGACCGGTGTGCCAGGCGAACAGCGGTGCCAGCACCAGCGCACCGATCGTGATGCCAACGGCGAGACCGTCCTGCGGGCGCAGGTCAGGCGCGCTGGCGAGCCGATGGCCGAGCACTATGTAGGCCGCCCAGCCGACACCCGCAGTGAGCGCCCAGCCGACGCCGACGGCACTTCCGGACAGGTGCACTCCGCTGAGCAGCCCGACGCCGACGACGAGGATCGCAAGGCCGACGAAGTCGCGACCGCGCCGCGATCCGATCGCGGCCACCGCGACCGGGCCGACGAACTCGATCGCGACTGCCGTTCCGAGCGGCAGGTGCGCGATCGCCAGGTAGAACGTGACGTTGACGAGCACCAGGACCACGCCAAACGCGGCGGCCGTCGCGAGGCGGCGGCGCGTCCATGTCGTGTTCCAGGGCCGCCTCCACGCGCAGAGGACAAGCGCGGCGAAGACGGAACGTAGCCAGGCGAGCACCGATGGCTCGACTGCATTGAAGAGCAGCACCGCCACGCCGGCGCCGACGTACTGGGAGGTGGCCCCGAGCACCAGCAGCGCCTGGGCCGGGGGCACCGGTCGCCGGCCCGCTGCCGCGCCGCCGCTTGGGGTCCGCGTTTCCAAGGTGCTCAGCGGCTGTAGGTCAGCGCAGCGTCGAGGCGGTGCTGCGCTCTCGTGAGGCTCCCCACGGTTTCCCCGCAGAGCGCGTGCAGGTGCGAGGTCGCAGCGATGAACACCTGAGCGGCCGTAAGCGCATCGCCCAGAGCGTCGTGCTCGCCGTGCGCAGGGAGCCCGAGCGCGCCGGCCAGCTCGTGCAGCGACCGCCTGGGTGGCACGGAACCGTCCCGCTCGCAGAGCCACAGGCGGCCGAGCACATCGGTATCGGCGACCGGGCCGCGAAAGCGAAGACCCTGGCGGCGCAGCGCGCGGGCGAGAAACGCTCGCTCGACGCGAGCCACGTGCGCCACGACGACGCGCCCGGCCATCGCCGCGAGCAGCGGGTCGATGGCCTCCTCCAACGGCCGGGCGTCGGCGAGGTCCGCAGAACGGATGCCGTGGATCACGATTGACGATTCACTGAGTGGCCGCGTTGGTGCGACCAGGCCCTCAACCGCCCCGGAGAGCAGGATTCGGCCGTCGTCGATCGGCACCGCACCGAACGAGATGATCTCGCTGCGGCGCGGGTCGAGGCCGCTCAGCTCGAGGTCGACAGCACACCACCGCGCACGGTTCCACGGGGTCGAGGGCGCCGGCCGATCCGCAGCCGCGTAGGCGAGCGCGCCGGGCCGCGCAGCCCGCCTTCCGAGCCCTATCACCTGACGCCGAGGTCGAGCTCTGAGGCGATGCGCTTCTGGACCGAGGCGATCGCTCGGAAGGACTCCTTGAGGTGGCTGCGGGTCAGCGCGCTCAGCTCGCCCGGGTCGACGTGGTTGTCGGGCTGGAGGCCTGCACGGATCTGGCTGACCTGATGCTCGAGGCGAAGCTCGCTGATCAGCTCGAACGCGTCTTCGAGTGTCTGCGCATCCGAGCGCTCGAGCGTTCCGGCGTCGGCCGCGGCCCGCAGACGCTCGCGCGTCGGTGCGCTCGTGACGCCCGCCGCCATGCCGGCCCAGCGAGCGAGGTCGACGATCGGAACCAATCCGCCGTGCTTGAGGTCGAGCCGCCCGCGGTGCTCGCCCGAATGCTCGACGACGAAACCACGGAGAAACCCGGTCGGGGGACGGTAGGAGAGCGCGAAGCGGCCGAGCAGGCGCTGCAGGCGCTCGTTGCGCCGCGCTGCCTTGAACGTGTCGGCGACCGGCGTTCCCATGTGGATGCCCCACACCGGTCGGCTGTCGATGAACACGGAGACGAGGATCAACGCCTGCTCCTGGGTCGGATCGGCGAGCCAGCTGCGCGCGGCGCGCTGCCACGACGCGAGGGTGCGAACGACGAGACTGTCGGCGGCGTTGACGCCATGTGAGTCGCGGTCGAAACCGCACGCCTCGAGGCCGGCGATAACCTCGGAGCCGATCTCGCGAAGGACCTCGATCGCCCCCGGGTCCTCGTCGTCGAAGCAGACGATCGCGTTGTCGATGTCAGAGCTCGGCACTGACTCCCGGCGGGCCTGGCTCCCGAGGGCGAGCCAGGCGAACGACGGCGCCGCCCCCTCGCGAGCGGCCACGGCCAGCTCGAGCAGACGCCGCGTGAGCGCGTCGAGCACCACTGTGTAGATCGCGGTGATGTTCGTCGCGTCGACGCGCGCATCGTGCAGCGCGATCACCGTCGGGCGCAGGTCGGCTGCGCAGGCGACGAGCGCCTCCAGCGTCTGCGCACGTCCGATCGCTCGCCGCAGGTAGAACGACGAGCCCGTTTCGATCGCGACCAGGTCGGCGTCGCTCACGACGCCCAGCACCGTCCCCGTAGCGGAGACGACCGGGCAGTGGCGCATGCCGCGATCGAGCATGTCGAGCAGCACGTCACCGGCGAGGCGATCGGGGCTGGCGGTGAAGACCGGCGTCGTCATCGCCGCCGAGACCGGGACGTCCCCGCCGACACCCTTCGCGACGACACGGGTGCGCAGATCGTGGTCGGTGAGAATGCCGAGCGAGCCGTCCTCGAGCTGAACGACGACGGATGTCTCGGCGGCGCTCGTCATCGCCTCGGCCGCTTCGCGGATCGACGTCTGCGGCCCGCACAGCGCTGGCGCACCGCGCACGAGCGTCCCGACCGGCCGGTGCGCGGCGTCGAACGTCGGGCGCGGCGGTGGGCCGCCCGCAGCCTCGGCCGGCCAGTCGAGCAGCGAGCGTGCGACGAACCGCATGCCCTCAGGTCGCGCAAGCAGATCGCGAGCGACGCCGGCGGGAATGCGGTAGCACAGCGTGTCCTCGACCGCGCGCGCCGTGAAGCCGGTCGGGAGTCCCGAGAGCATCGAGGCGTGGCCGAACAACTCGCCGCTTTCGAGGCGATCCAACACCCGGTCGTCGAGCACGACCTCGACCGCACCGCTCCGCACGACCCGCAGGTGCTCGACCGGTTCTGCGCCCTGCGAGAAGATGGTCGAGCCGGCGGGATGGAACTCGATGTCGACGTGGCGCACGACACGCGCGAGCTCGGCGCGGTCGACGCTGTCGAACGGCACGCGTGCCGCGAGGAAGTCGACGACCTCCGCGATGGCGGGCGCGCTCGTAACGTCAGACCCGGCAGCTTCGTTTCGTGCCACGGCAGGCTGGAGGCTACTCGCCACTGCCGGCCGCCGAGGCTCAGTCAGCCACCTCGCCTGCTCCCGGGGCGGCAACGCTCGGGCTCCAACGCTCCTGCACGCGACCGAACTTCCACAACGCCACGGCACCGACCCAGCAGAGGACAAACATGCCGACGATCACGAAACCGGCGCGGTTGATGTCAAACGAGGCCATGAAGCTCCAGAAGCGACCGTGCAGACCGCCGATCTCGCTCGGCAGCAGGCCCAGCACCTCGACAGTTCCGATGAAGACGCAGATCGCGACCGAGAGGCCGGTGATCGCGAGGTTGTAATAGACCTTGCGGACCGGATGGAAGAACGCCCACGAGTAGGCGACGTTCATGAAGATGCCGTCGATCGTGTCCATCAGGGCCATGCCGGCGGTGAACAGGATCGGTAGGCACACGCGGCACGGCGCCGCTCTGCCGGCGTGAGGGGGCTCGCGATGCGGGCGAGGCGGGACCGGACGCGACCGCTTGCTTGCGCTCGCTCGGCTGGCCTTCGCACCGGCTGAGCCTAGTGCGATTTCGAACATTTGCAAGCCCGACTGCGCGCCTCTTCGGTTGGCCGCCCTCGCCTCGGGCCGAGCCTTTGCGGCCCGAGGCGACGCAGCGTGCGGTCAGCGCCGGCGGCTCGCACCGTCGCGACTTGCGGCGCGGACGGTGAGCCATGACGACCACGTAATCCGGAGGATCACCAGGGTGATCGCGAGGCCGATCAGCGGGTCGCCAACCCAAGCGCCGAGGGCGACCGAGACTGCGCTCGCCACGACCGCCAGCGAGACGTAGGCGTCGGCGCGGGCGTGATCGGCGTCCGCGACCAAGGCGGCCGATTGCAAACGCCGGCCGGCCGATCCACGGATCCGAGCAGCGAGCCAGTTGCCGGCGAAACCGATCGCGCCCGCGGCGGACAGCAAGAACAGATCATGAGGCGTGGCGGGATGAATGAGCCTCTGGACCGCCACGACTCCCGCGACCACGGCCGAGGCGAAGATCGCGGCCACGACGGCGAGCCCGGCGTACCCCTCGGCGCGGCGGGAGCGCAGGGTGAACGCGAGCCCGAGAGGAAGCGCCGTGAGGGCGTCGCCGCCGTTGTGGATCAGATCGGCGAGCAGCGCGACACTGCCCGAAGCGGCAAAGACGAGCGCCTGTGCTGCGGTCGTGAGCGCGAGGACGCCGAGCGAGAGCGACACGGCCCGCACCCCCTCGCGCGAGCGCTTGATCGAATCGTCGACGAGGCCGTGAGAGTGGGCGTGACCGTCGGCATCGTCGTGAGCGTGATCGACGTGGCTGTCGTGGTCGTGCCGGCTTTCGTGGGCGTGCTCGTCCTCGCGATCGATGCTGTCCCTGTGGCGATGCTGCCCGGCGAGGTCCTGCGCGCGTAGCGGCCTTGCCCTGGCGGGACGGCGCAGGTGGCGGTGCGGGCCGTCGCTCGCGTGGCTGTGCACGTGTCCGCCGTGTCGGTGAGCGTGCGCAACCTGCTCCATCACGCCATTATCGACATCACGTCTCCCACCGTCACCAACAGCGTCGGCGTGCCGATCGCGCCGCGGTCCGCCAGATGACCGGCGGGGCGGCGGCTGGGGCGCGGCGCCGGGCCCGCGTGCGGGTCCAGGGCACCGTCCAGGGGGTCGGCTTCCGTCCCTACGTGTACCGGCTCGCGGGCGAGCTCGGACTCGGTGGCTACGTGCTCAACGACGCGGACGGCGTGTTGCTCGAGGTCGAGGGTGACGGCGGAGCGGTCGCGACGTTCCTCGAGCGCCTCCCGGCTCAGGTGCCCTCACTCGCGGTCGTCGAGCACCTGGGCACCGAGGAGCGGCCGGCGACCGGCGAGACCGGTTTCGCGATCCGTGCAAGTCCCGCCGGCACGACCGCGCGGACGCCGGTGAGCGCCGACATCGCGACCTGCGCGGCCTGCCTGCGAGAGCTGCGCGACCCCGCGGACCGGCGATACCGCTACCCGTTCACGAACTGCACCGACTGCGGACCTCGTTTCACGATCGTGCGGGAGGTCCCCTACGACCGGCCGCGTACGACCATGGCCGGATTTCAGATGTGCGGGCGCTGCCGCGCCGAGTACGACGACCCGGCCGACCGGCGCTTTCACGCGCAGCCGAACGCGTGCCCGGACTGCGGGCCGTCGCTGCGACTGCTCGAACCGGCCGAGCCGCAGCTGCACCCGCACGATCCGCTCGCCGGCGCAGTGGCGGCCCTCGAGGCAGGACGGATCGTCGCGATCAAGGGCATCGGCGGCTACCACCTCGCCTGTCGGGCAGACATCGAGCACGCGGTCGTCCGGCTGCGGGCCGCCAAGCAGCGTGACGAGCGGCCGTTCGCCCTGATGGCCGCCGACGTCGACCGCGCCCGCGAGCTCGTCGCACTCGGCCCTGAGGAGGAGGAGCTGCTGACCAGCGCCGCCCGTCCGATCGTGCTCGTCGAGCGAGTATGGGCAGCGCCGGTCGCTGCGTCCGTCGCCCGCGGATCGCGCGAGCTCGGGGTGATGCTGCCCTACTCTCCGCTTCACCACCTCCTGCTCGCGGACCTCGGCAAGCCGATCGTGCTGACGAGCGGCAACCGCTCGGACGAGCCGATTGCGTTCCGCGACGCCGACGCGCTCGAGCGCCTGCAGACGATCGCGGATCTGCTGCTCACCCACGACCGCCCGATCGAGACGCGCACCGACGACTCGGTCGCGCGCGTCATGTCGGTCTGCGGCCCACCCCGCCCGGTCATGCTGCGCCGCTCGCGCGGCTACGTACCGGCGAGCCTGCCGCTCCCGGCGGGCACCCGCAAGCAACTGCTCGCCGTCGGCGCGGAGGCGAAGAACACGTTCTGCCTCGCCAAAGGGGAACGCGCCTGGGTCTCACACCACATCGGCGACCTCGACAACCCCGAGACGCTGCGGTCGTTCAGCGAGGGGATCGAGCACTTCAGGCGTCTGTTCGACGTCGTCCCCGAGGTGGTCGCGCACGACCTGCACCCGGACTACGGCTCCACCCGTTATGCGCTCGCGCTCGAGCGCGTCGAGCTGATCGCCGTCCAGCACCATCACGCGCATCTCGCGGCGTGCCTCGCGGAGCACGGCGAGGACGGCCCCGCGATCGGTGCGATCTTCGACGGCACCGGCTTCGGAACAGACGGCACCTTGTGGGGTGGGGAGATTCTCTACGGCGACCTGGCCGGCGCGCAACGGGTCGGCGCGCTGCGAGCAGTGAGGCTGCCGGGCGGCGCGGCGGCGATCCGCCAGCCGTGGCGCATGGCATGCGCCTGGCTCGCGCAGGCCGACGAACAGCACAGCGAGGTCCCGCCCGCGCTTGCGGCTCGTGTCGATCCGCAGCGGTGGCAGCAGGTGCGCCAGCTCTCGCTCAGCGGGCTCGCCTCGCCGCTCACGACCAGCGCCGGCCGTCTGTTCGACGCAGTCGCGGCACTCTGCGGCCTGCGCAGCCAGATCACCTTCGAGGGGCAGGCAGCGATCGAGCTCGAGGCCGCCTGCGACCCGCACGAGCGCGGCGCCTACGCGATCGAAGTGGATACCGTCGACGGCCGGATCGTGCTCGACCCGCGCGAGGCGCTCCGCGCGGTCGCCACCGACCTGCGCGCCGGAACGGCCGTCGGGGTCATCGCCACTCGCTTCCACACGGGACTCGCACAGGCGACCGTGGCCGCATGCGCGCGCGCCGCAGCGGACCGTGGCGTCGAGCTCGTCGTGCTCTCCGGCGGGGTCTTCCAGAACCGGCGCCTCGCGGAGGCCACCGGCGAGGGGCTGCGGGCCGCCGGGCTGCGCGTGCTCTTCCCGCAGCGCCTTCCACCGGGCGACGGCGGGATCTCGTTCGGTCAGGCGGCCGTGGCGGCACGACGGCTGGCGGACATCTAGGACCGGGGGGCGCATGCGCCCCCCGGCGCCTCGGCGCATGCGCCGAGGCGAACCACACATGCAGCCTCCGCTAACTCGAGCTGAGGCGGAAGACCGGGTGGTCGGGGGCGATGCGGAGCAGATCCGCTTCGGGTGAATCTGGACCGACGCCGTCGAAGAACGCGCCGACCTCGAACTTCCACTTCTTCAGGTAGGCCGCAAGCAGGGCGGGCTTCTCCTCATCGGCCAGCTCGACGGCGGTGAAGCCCGAGGTCCGGCGTCCGACCCGCAGGCGTCCACTGCCGCTGGCGCGCAGGTTCTTGACCCACTGGGTGTGACCCCGGGGTGCGACGAGGTAGTCGGCGCCGCCGAAGCGCAGCAGGTTGACCGGCGTCCTTCGCCACTCGCCCGAGGTGCGCCCGCGGATCTCGAGCACGCGTGAGCCGTAGACGCTGACCCCGGCTCGCGTCAGCCCGGCGACGATCGGGTTGAAGACCTTGGCGGTGAACCAGCCGGGGCGTTGGAAGTGCTCAGCAGCCATAGCGGGATTCTGACACCGCTCAGAGGCTCGCGAGCGCGTCGAGCAGCGTGGGTGACGGACGCATCGCTGCGGCGACCAGGAGCGGATCGGGACGGTAGTAGCCGCCGAGATCAACCGGGTGACCCTGGACGCGGCTCAGCTCACCGAGGATCGTGTCCTCGTCTGCGCGCAGGCGCTGCGCGAGCGCGGCGAACCGGGTGGCGATCTCCGGGTCCTGGTCCTGCTGCGCGAGCTCCTGCGCCCAATACAGCGCGAGGTAGAAGTGGCTCCCGCGGTTGTCGAGCTCACCGACCTTGCGTCGCGGTGAGCGATTGTCCTCGAGCAGCCGTCCGGTGGCTCGGTCGAGCGTGTCGGCGAGCAATTGGGCGCGCGGGTTGGAGTCGTGCGCCGCGAGCAGCTCGAAGGACGGGACGAGTGCCAGGAACTCGCCCAGCGAATCCCAGCGCAGGTGGTTCTCCTTGACGAACTGCTGCACATGCTTTGGCGCCGAGCCGCCGGCGCCGGTCTCGAACATGCCGCCGCCCGCCATCAGCGGCACGATCGAGAGCATCTTCGCGCTGGTGCCGAGCTCGAGGATCGGGAACAGGTCGGTCAGGTAGTCGCGCAGGACGTTGCCGGTGACCGAGATCGTGTCCTGCCCGCGGCGCGCGCGGGCGAGCGTGAACCTCGTCGCCGCGGCGACGTCGAGAATCTCGATCTGGAGGCCGTCGGTGTCGAGGGCTTCGAGCGCCGGGCGAACCTTCTTCAGCAGCTCTGAGTCGTGCGGCCGTGTCTCGTCGAGCCAGAAGACGGCGGGCATGCCGCTGGCGCGAGCGCGCGAGACCGCGAGGCGGACCCAGTCGGCGATCGCGGCGTCCTTCGTCTGGCACATCCGCCAGATGTCGCCCTCCTGCACGGCGTGCTCGAACAGGACCGTGCCGCCTGCGTCGCGCACCCGGACGGTCCCGGCGCGCTCGATCTCGAACGTCTTGTCGTGCGACCCATACTCCTCGGCCGCCTGCGCCATCAGACCGACGTTGGGCGTCGTGCCCATCGTCGCGGGATCGAACGCGCCGTGCGCGCGGCAGTCCTCGATCGTCTCGGCATAGAGCGGCGCGTAGGAGTGATCGGGGATCACGAACTTGGTGTCCTGCTGCTCGCCGGCCGCATTCCACATCTGCCCGCTGGCGCGGATCGCGGCGGGCATCGAGGCGTCGACGATCACGTCGCTTGGGACGTGCAGGTTGGTGATGCCGCGGTCGGAATCCACCATCGCAAGCGCCGGCCCTTGCTCATAGGCACGCTCGATCGCCTGCTCGACCGCGCGACGGTCGCCGTCCGACAGCGCACCGATCGCGGCAACGAGGGATGCGGTGCCGTCGTCGGGATCGACTCCGGCCGCCGCGAGGACCGCGCCGTGCGCAGCGAACAGCTCGCTGAAGAAAGCGCGCACGGCGTGCCCGAAGATGATCGGGTCGGACACCTTCATCATCGTCGCTTTCAGGTGGACCGAAAAGAGAACGCCCTGCTCTTTGGCCTGCGCGATTTGCGTCGCGAAAAACGCCTGCAGCTCGTTGCGGCGCATCACCGAGCCGTCGAGCACCTCGCCCGCGAGCACCGCCGTCGCGTCCTTCAGCACGGTGACCGTCCCGTCGCTCGCGACGTGCTCGATCGTCACGCTGCCGGCCGCTTCGAGCGTCACCGACCGCTCCGTCGAGCGAAAATCGCCCTCGCTCATGCTCGCCACATGCGATCTCGACTGGGGCGACCACGCGCCCATCGAGTGCGGATGGGCGCGCGCGTAGGCCTTGACCGAGGCGGGCGCGCGGCGGTCTGAATTGCCCTGACGCAGCACGGGGTTGACGGCGCTGCCCTTGACGCGGTCATAGCGCGCGCGAACGTCGCGCTCAACGTCGTCGGCCGGCTCGTCGGGGTAGTCGGGAACCGCGAAGCCGCCGGCCTGTAGCTCGGTGATCGCCGCCTTGAGCTGCGGCACGGAGGCGCTGATGTTTGGCAGCTTGATGATGTTGGCCTGCGCGGTCGTGGCCAGCTCGCCCAACTCGGCCAGCGCATCGTCCACCCGCTGCTCCGCCGGCAACCGTTCGGGAAACTGCGCGAGGATGCGGGCCGCGAGTGAGATGTCGCGCTCCTGGAGCTCGATTCCGGCGACCGCCGCGAACGCCTGGAACACCGGGAAGAGCGAGTGGGTCGCGAGCGCCGGCGCCTCGTCGGTGACCGTGTAGAGGATCCTCATCTGGGTCCTCCACCCTACTCCCACGTTGAGGCTATCCGCCCTCAGCGAGCGCGGCGGTGCGGGTTCGCAGCCGGCGCGAGCGGGCGTTCGGGCACTCGCGTCCGCGGGAGCCGGCGTGCGGTCCGCCGGCGCCGAGACCGGGCAGCGAAGAGCGAGCCGCCGCAGACGCCCAGCACGAGCACCGCGCAGAGGGCGACGATGCCGATGCCAGGGGCGATGATGAACCCCACGATCGCTATCGCGACGCCCGCGACGGTGTCGATCAGCGCGAAGCGGCGACGACGACGCTGCGCGCGCAGGAGCTGGCGGGCCGCGCGGCGCTGTTCGAGTGGAGTGCTCACACGCGAATCCTTCGCATCACCGAGCGCGGGAGCACGCCGATCAGCATCATCACCCAGCGTAGCGTCGGCGGCGCCCAGATCGTTTGCTTGCCCCGGTCGAGCCCGACGAGCACGGCGCGAGCGACGGCCTCCGGGGTGCTCGCTCCGGGCGGCACCTGTAGGCCGCTCGTCATGCGCGAGCGCACAAACCCCGGACGCACGACGACAATCCGGACGCCGTCGGCATGAAGGGCGTCGCCGAGGCCCTGGGCCAAGCCGTCAAGCGCGGCCTTCGACGCTCCGTAGACCGCGTTGGTGCCGCGCACTCGAACGCCCGCCACAGACGACAGAACGACGATCGTGCCTCCGGTGGGCCGCAGCTGCGCCGCCGCGTTCAGCAGCAGCGAGCCCGCGCCGAGAACGTTCACATCGAGCACTTCGAGCGCAGCCTCGATGTCCTGCGGCAGGCCGCCGCGCTCGCCCAGCACCCCAACCGCCAGGATGACGAGGTCGATGCCGCCCAACCGCTCCGCAGCGTCGGCGAGCGAAGCAGCGTGTCCGGCGCGATCGCGCCCATCGATCGAGATGACCTCGACCGGATCGCAACCGAGCGTCGCGAGCTTCTCCGCGGCCGCCGCGAGGCCTGCCGCGTCGCGGCCGAGCAAGGCGACCGCCGGCGGTTCGCGTTCGGCGAGAGCGCTAACGATCGCGAGCGCGATCTCGGATGTTCCACCGAGCACGACGACCCGCTTGGGGACGCGGGCGATCTCAGCCGCTGGCATAGGTACCGATCACGAAGAGCACGAGCCAGGCGACTGTGCACAGCAGGAGCACGCGGTCGCGCAGTATCAGCTCCTCCGGAGCCTGGCCCACCCCTGTTCCGAGGAGGACTATGTAGCGCCAGAACCAGCCGACCACAGGCACGATCGCCAAATAGAACGAGACTCCATCGGGGTCGCGCATGAATGCGAAAGTGGAGTAAGCGACGACGGACGCAAGCGCCGCGACATAGGTCGCTCGCCGCATCGCAACCGAGGAATAGGCCCGCAGCGTTGCGCGCGAGCCGCTTGTTCGCTCCTCCTCGCCGGCACGCAATTCCGCGTAGCGCTTGCCGACGACCAGAAACACCGCCCCGGCGGTGACTGCGACGAGGAAGCGGCGGGAGAGCGTGACGTCCGCAGCAACCCCGCCCGCCACAGCACGCAGCACGAAGCCCGCCGCGATGACCGCGACATCGGCGACCACCACGCGGCGCCAGAGGAGCGAGTAGCTGGTCGTCAGAACTAGGTAGGAAAACGCGACGAGCGCGAGCAGCGGCCGGACCGCTGCCGCAATCGCCAGCCCACCAGCGGCCGTTACCCCGGCGGCGCCGAGCGCCACGCGCGGCGAGATCGCCCCGGAGGCGATAGGCCGCAGGCGCTTGCGCGGATGACGGCGGTCCTCCTCGCGGTCGCGCACGTCGTTGAGCAGGTAGGTGGCCGACGAGACGAGGCAGAACGAGACGAACGCGAGGGCTACCTCGCCGATGACAGCCGGATGCGTGATGACCCCCGCGGCGAGCGGAGCAGCAAGCACGAGCACGTTCTTCGCCCACTGCCGTGGGCGGCATGCGCGAACCAGTGCGCGTGCGGGCTGACGTGCCATCGGCGCGTCGTGGAGCTCGGGTCGCGGCGCGACGGGATCACCAACTACGGCGGGGCTGATCAGGGGGATTAGTGACCTCGCGTCTCGCGTGGAGCGGCTGGACGTTGGACGACGAAGCGGTCGCCGAGCGCAAAGGTAGCCTTGCACACCCGTTCGCGGACCCTGCCGAAAACGCCGGACGAGTGAGAGTTTTCTCAGGTTTATTGCCTATTTACGCCGCCTGCCTGTCGGTCTCCGCGTTCCTGATTTGATATTGAGGTGGACGACCCTGCGCCCAGCTACGCCGAGTGGCGCGAGGCTAGACCGCCGACACGAACCCGACCGAGAACGCCGCCGCCGCGTGGGGCCGACCTCGGCGTCGGACCGGGCCGCCGTGCGCGGCGCATAGCCACGATCGCGGCGCTCGTCGCGCTCACGCCTGGCCTCATCTCCTACGTCGCCGCGATGACCGGCACGTCGAACTCGAGCTTCGGAGTCCGCACGATCGAGTGGCTCCGAAGCGAGGGGGGCGCCGGCCTCGTCTCGACGATCGAGAATTGGTACTACTCGCTGACGGCGCCATCCAAGGGCGGTCCCAGCCTGAAGGCGCTGCCGCTCGTCGGGGGCGGGCTCGTTCACGAGCGAGTTGGCGCATTCGCTCCGCGGGTTGTCCGGCCGCTGATCTTCCCCGCGCTGGCCGGCGAAGGGGTGTGGCGACGCACGCGGACCGGCCTTGGCAAACACCCGCCGGTTCTCGTGACGGTCTACCGCGACGAACCGGCCTACCCGCGCGAGATCGCCGGCCTCGCCTGGATCGACACCCGCCGCGTGTCGATCACCCTCAACCCGGGAGTGCTCGAGCCGAACGTAACGCTCCCCCGCGGCAGCTCCGAGGTACCGCAAGCGCTCCGCTCGCGTCTGCTGGCGACCTTCAACAGCGGCTTCAAGCTCGAGGACGATCACAGCGGGTTCGCTCTGCACGGTCGGACCTACGCACCGATGGCGCGCGGACAGGCGACGTTCATCCACTACCGCAATGGTCGCTACGACGTGATCAATTGGACGCACGGAGCCGATGTCGGTCCCAGCGTCGTCTTCGCGAGACAGAACCTGCCGCTGATCGTCGACCATGGCCGTCCGACTCCGAACCTGAACGACGGGCCGCAATGGGGCGTCACGGTCAGCAACGCGTTGCTTGTATGGCGCTCGGCCATCGGCGTCGACCGCTACGGCAACCTGATCTATTTTGCCGGCAACTACCAGAACCTGCGCGACGTCGCCCGAGCGCTGATTCGCGCCGGGGCGGTCCGCGCGATGGAGCTGGACATCAACTCCTACTGGACGAGCTTCATCACCTACGGCGGGTTCGGTGGGCTCGACCCGAGCAACCTCCTGCCGGACATGCAGCGACCCGCAACGCGCTACCTGACGCCTGACGACCGGGACTTCTTCGCGGTCTACCTGCGTTAGGCCTGCGATCCGCGCGCGGCGGGTCAGATGGTCGCGGTCAGACCAAGGCGGATCGACAGGTCGGAGCGCATCACGCCGTGAGGGTCGATCCGCGCCTGAACCGTGCGCCAGGCTTCGAGCTGCGGGTACATCGCCGCGAGATGGTGAGCCGGCAGGCGGGCATCCTTCGCGAGATACACGCGACCGCCGGCCGCCACAACGATGTCATCCAGTTGCGCCATCGCGGCGGCCGCACCGGGGGCGCCGGCCGGGAGATCGAGGGCCAGGGTCCAGCCGGCCATCGGGAACGAGAGGTACCCGACGTCGCCCGGGCCGAAGCGCTTGAGGATCGCGAGGTAGACCGGCACGCGCTCGCGAGCGAGCAGCTCGAGACTGCGGCCCACGACCTCGATCCCCTCCGGCGGCACCACGAACTGGTACTGGTAGAAGCCCGATGGCCCGTAGAGCCGGTTCCAGTCGCGAGCCGTGTCGAGCGGAAAGAAAAACCGGTCCATCGGCACGAGTTGGTCGCGGCGCCGGCGAGGGGCCGCCCGCCAATTCAGTTCGTTGAACGCGCTCACGGTGGCAGGGCGCAGAAGCGCCGGCAGTCCCCGCGAAGGCACGCGCAACCCGCGGGCGTCGTGGTAACCGGATCTGCCACCCGAGGCGTCTGCGTCATCGCCCTTCGTCACGATGCCCCGCCCGCGGCGAGCACCACCGGCCAGCGCGTCGATCCAGGCCACGCTGTAGCGCCGACCGGCGCTGTCATCGGAGAGCGCTTGGAGCGTCTCGTCGAGACTCGCGGTCCGGTCTGTGTCGACGCTGATCAACGATCCGGCGATGCGGCGCAGGCGCACGGTCGCCGACAGGATCACGCCCGTCAAGCCCATCCCGCCGACGGTGGCGCGCCACACCTCACCGGTCGGGTCATCGAGCTCGACGATGTCCCCGGTGGGCGTCAGCAAACGGACGGCGGCGAGTTGGCGTCCAAAGCTGCCGTCGAACTCGTGGCTCTTACCGTGGACGTCCGCGGCGATCGCGCCGCCGAGTGTCACGTCCTGGGTGCCCGGCACCACCGGCAGCGACCAGCCGGCACCGACCAGCATCGTCTGCAGCCGGCGGAGGGTCACACCGGCCTCCGCTACAACCAACCCCTCGCGGCCGTCGAAGCTCAGCACCGAACGCAGTGCGGTCATGTCGAGCACGCTTCCGCAGTGAAGCTGCGCGGCATCGCCATAGCTGCGGCCGCAGCCTCGGGCGATGACCCCGTCTCGAGCTGCGGCGAGCAGCCCGGCGACCGACCCGACAGCATCCACCGTCGCGACTCGCGAGCGACTCGGGTTCACGCGCCCCCAGCCACTCAGCGTCCGAACGTCCTCCTTCGTGGGGCCCGCCGCCATACGGCAATCGTAGGCGCAAGCTCCGGACGCCGGCGACGCGCCACGTCGCGTTAGAGGACTCTCACCGCAGGTCGGGGCCATGCCTGCCGATTAGTTGTGCGTCAACTCCCAATCAGCACGGAGGCCTCAATGACACATATCGACCCGGTTGCCGGCTCCGCGGCACTCCAGGCACACATGGCCGAGCTGCACGCAAGCGCGCAGGTGGCCAAGGCAGCGCCGAAGGTGAGCGACCCCGACCATGACGGCGACACGGACGGCGGCGGAACCGACGTCAAGGCCTGATTTGAACGACCGGCGCCGCGTGACCTTGGTCACTCGGCGCCGGTTCCCGTTGCGCGCCGTAGCTTGGGTCACCAAGCGCTCCCGGCGCCAGCTAGTTGGCGACAACCGCCAGGAAGTCACGGCCATCGGGCGCGAGCAGCTGCCCACTGATGCCGAGCTGACCCGGTACAACCGGAGAGGCGACAGGCCCGGAGCTGTGGTGCACGTACAGGTAGCCGGCAACCCAATCGGGGTTTATGTCGAGCTCGATCGCCCGTAGCGCGCCCGCGCCAATCAACGCCTGCGCGAGCGAGGCAGGCGTCAGGGCCTCCCCTGCCGCCCAGATGAGCTGCCCCGACGCGTCGATCCCGAGGCCCGACCTCGCCGTGCTGGTGACGCCGCCGACCGTCGCCCCCCAGCAGGTGATGATGCAATCCGCGACGGTCGATGCCGCTACGCCGTCTGATACGAGCAGCTGCTGGTTCTGGAGCACTGAGAAGACGGGGGTGCCCGGCGCCGGCACACCTTGGTCCCAAGCGCCGATATCGGTCACACCGTTCGTGTAGGTGACGATCGACGCGAGCCCCGGGCTGAGCGCGACCGCGACGCGGCCCCCCGAGCTGAACCCGACGTGCGTGTAATTCAGGCGGAAGCCGCCGTTGAACCCCGCGACGAGGCGATGGATCTCGCGTCGCGTGATCTGGTCGCCGTAGGTCCAACCTGTCGCACCCCCGTCGGTCAATCCGGTGTGAAGCGTCAGATGGACGTGGCTCTGGTCGAAGCGCATGAGGGTCGCGGAGCCACGCTGAGCGATCCAGGCGGCCGGAATTCCGTCGACGCGAGCTGCGGGCGTCCAACTGCTCCCCGGGTGCGCCGGAGCGCGCACAACCAGGCGGCGGGCGGCACGCACGCTGCGTGCCGTCGAACGCAGGCTTCGTGCGGCCGCGTGCGCGGGTGGCGCGCCCGAGCCTGGACGAACCGCGAGTGCTGCCGCGAGCGCCGCAACCACGACAACCACGACCGCGGCGCTACGACGGCGCAGGTAGACGCTTCGCGCGCGCCGCCGCCGTCGCGGACCATGTTCTTGTCGTTGCGTCACCAAGCGGATGCTCGCTCAGGCGCTCAACGAGGGATAAGCCGGTGGTGAGGACACTCCCACAATTGTGACGTGTCGCCTCGAGGACCGCCCGTAGGGTGCGTGGAGGACTCGAGCGGGCGCTCTTGAGAGTGTTCTAATGGTCCGCTTATAGAGGATTTTGCGCAGCTCGGAGAATGAACGCAGAGACCCAACCCGCAGACCCCTCTCAGGAGCTGAAGCCTTGACACCAAATACACCCCGGCGCCGTGACCTCCCCGAGGCCGAGATCGTCGCGCAGCGTTCAGCGGTCGCGCGCGACGCCGGCCTGATGCGCATCGGCGCGCTGACTAGATGGCTGATGGCCGGCGCCGCAGGCCTCACCGGCGCGCTCGCGCTGGTCGCCGCCGGGAGTTTTCATGGCCACAGCGTGAATCCTTCGTCCAGTAGCGCTGCGACGGCTGCCGCGAATCAGGCCGCCGCGATCCAATCCCAGACACAGGTGCCGCAGCCGACGGTGAGCGCTCCGGTGGTCGTGTCCGGCGGCTCGTGAGCGCCGCCGGCCCAAAGGACCAGACCCCGTGATCATCGCGTCGGTCGGACCGAGTCCGCTGTGGTACCTCACGCGCGCCAGCGGCGCGGTGACGCTCGTGCTGCTGACCGGCGCGATCGTGCTCGGCATCTCGAATGTCACGCGGATCAAGGCGCCCGGCTGGCCGCGGTTCGTGGTCGAGGGTCTGCACCGCAACGTATCGCTGCTCGCGGTCGCCGTGCTCCTCGTCCACATCGTGACGACCGTGCTCGATCCGTTCGGCTCGATCAGCGTCGTGAACGCGGTGATCCCGTTCACCGGAACGTACCGCCCGCTGTGGCTTGGACTCGGCGCCTTTGCATCTGACCTGCTCCTCGCGATCGCGATCACGAGCCTTGTGCGCCGGCGACTCGGCCACAAAGCGTGGCGCGCAACGCACTGGTTCGCCTACCTCTGCTGGCCGCTCGCGGTCGTCCATGGGCTCGGGACCGGCAGCGACGTGCGGCAACTTTGGCTGCTCGCGCTGACCGTCGCCTGCGCGGCAGCCGTGCTGCTCTCGCTGTGGGCGCGAATCGGCTACGGATGGCCCGCCCGGCGCGGGCTGCGGATCGCCGCCGCCGCGGTTTCGCTGATCGCCCCGGTCGCGGTCGCGGTTTGGGTGAGATCGGGGCCGCTCGGTTCAAACTGGGCAGCGCGCGCCGGAACGCCGCTCGCGCTGCTCGTTCACAGCACCGGCGGCGGGGCGCAGACCGGCGGCGGCGGCACGGACGGCCCGATCCCGACCGGACCGTTCAACGCCACGCTCACCGGCAGCTTCACGGAGTCCCAGGCCACCAGCGGCGTGGCCGAGGTCAACATCAGCGCGAGTTCCTCAAACACGACGCTCTCGGCACTGAACGTCCGGATCTACGGCACGCCGATCGCCGGCGGCGGGCTCTCGATGAGCTCGAGCGCAGTCTCCTTCGGCTCCGGCGCGAACCCGACCCGGTTTCAGGGCAACGTCACAGCGCTCTCGGGTCAGGAGATCCGCGCCCGCGTGACCGCCTCCGACGGAACCGTCCTCGCCCTCGACATCGTGCTTTCGCTCGACCCCCAGACCGGCTCCGTCACCGGAACGCTGGCGGCAAACCGAATCTGATGCCTGCGACGACCGCCCGCGGCGCTCTACCGCGCCTGCTCGCAGGCCTCTCCGGCGGGTCACTGGCCGATCTCGAGCAGCACCTCGACGTGCACGGACCGCTGCCCCCGGCGCGCGAGTTGCCGGGAGGACAGATCATCGATCTCGTCGAACGCGCCGGCCTGCGAGGACGGGGCGGCGCGGGGTTTCCGACCGCACGCAAGCTCCGAGCCGTACACGCGGGGCGCCGCGCCCCGGTGGTCGTCGCCAACGGCTGTGAAAGCGAACCGCTCAGCGACAAGGACTCCCTGCTCGTGCGCGAACTGCCGCACCTAGTGCTCGACGGTGCGGCCGCGGCAGCCCGCGCGGTCGGCGCGCCGCGCGTGATCGTCGCGCTCAAGGGCAGTGCTAAGGCCGATCGCGAGGCGATCGAGTGGGCGATCGAACAGCGCCGCAAGGCGAAGCAGGACGACGTCGAGTTCTCGCTCTTCGCCGCGTCTGAAGGCTTCCTCAGCGGCCAGGAAACCTCGCTCGTGTCGCAGATCGGTGGCGGGGATGCGCGCCCGACGTTCATCCCTCCGCGCGTCACCGATCGCGGCGTCCAGGGTCGCCCGACGCTCGTCCAGAACGTCGAGACGCTCGCGCAACTCGCACTCATCGCGCGACACGGACCGGAGTGGTACCGCGAGGTCGGCACCGATGCCGAACCGGGGGCGGCGCTCATCACTCTCGCCGGAGCAGTCGCGGTCCCGGGCGTTTACGAGATCGCCTACGGAACCCCGCTCCGCGACGTCCTCGGAGCAGCCGACGGCAACGAGTCGGAGATCGCGGGGATTCTGATCGGCGGGTACTTCGGCTCATGGCTTCCGTCGAGTGTCGTCAGCCGGCTCGATCTCTCGCAGCGCTCACTCCGCGAGCACGGGGCGTCCTTCGGGTGCGGCGTGGTCGTCGCGCTGCCGCGGAGCGCTTGCGCGGTGGCCGAGACGGTGCGGATCGCCGCCTACCTCGCCGACCAGAGCGCCGACCAGTGTGGCCCGTGCATCCACGGAACCGCCGCAATCGCCGACGCGCTCTACGCGATCGAACAGGGGAACGCTCCGCGCCACGTCTTCGCCGACCTGCAGCGCTGGACCCTCGAGTTGCCCGGACGGGGCGCCTGCCACCATCCAAACGGTGTCGCCCATTTCGTGGCGACCGCGCTTCAGACCTTTGCCAGCCAGTTCGACGATCACGCGCGGCACGGGCCGTGCGACGGCTGCGCCAGCGCTTCAGCGATCGGGTCGCCCGGGCGGCGAGGATGAAGATCCGCTGCAACCCGATCAAATGCGAAGCCCACGGTATGTGCGCGGAACTGTTCCCAGAGTGGATCCGCCTCGATGACTGGGGCTACCCGATCATCAAGGACGAGTCGATCCCGCGCTCGCTCGAGGTGCACGCGCGCCGCGCAGCGAACGCGTGCCCGACGCTCGCGCTCGAACTCGAAGACGAGTGAGGCTGGGCGCGCCGTGCTCAGGCGTTCGGATGAGCGACCGCCGGGGCCGCGGTGGGCGCCGGCGCCGGTGTGAAGCCGTCGATTTCGAGCACCATGCGGGTTCCGCCGCCACGGCTCTCGGTCGCCCCCGCCGTGCCGCCGTGCGCTTCAGCGATCGCTCGTACGATCGCCAGCCCCAGGCCGGCGCCGCCGGCCCCTCGACTTCGCGAGTTGTCGGTTCGGTAGAAGCGATCGAAGACGCGCTCGCGCTGCTCCGGCGCGATCCCGGGCCCGTCGTCGGCAACCACGAACCGGACCCGCCCCGCCCCGAGCGCTGACACCTCCAGGCGCACCATGCCGTCGCCCGGCGCGGTGTGGGCGATCGCGTTCGCGGTCAGGTTGCGCAAGGCCTGCGCCAACCGATCAGGGTCCGCACGCAGCGTTCCGGGCGGGACCGGCCCAAGCTCGAACCGCCGCTTGGCGGTGGCGAGGACGCCTGCCCAGAGATCGTCGATGAATGGAGCCAGCTCGAAGTCGTCCAGACGCAGGAACTCCGCTTGCTCGGCCTGCGCGAGCAGGAGCAGATCATCGGCCAGCCTGCTCATGCGCGCCACTTCGGCCGCGAT
Organism: uncultured Solirubrobacteraceae bacterium; assembly: GCA_964422115.1. Classification (GTDB taxonomy): domain Bacteria; phylum Actinomycetota; class Thermoleophilia; order Solirubrobacterales; family Solirubrobacteraceae; genus Palsa-513. Next base: position 38,992 of record CAYQZU010000001.1, read on the forward strand.
GATCCGCTCGACGCGAGCGATCTCCGCCCGCCCGGGCGCGTCCTGTGCGGCGAGGACCTCCATCTGCCCGCGGATGACGGTGAGCGGGGTGCGAAGCTCGTGCGAAGCGTCCGCGACGAACGCGCGCTGCGCCGCAAACGCCGCGGTGAGCCGATCGAGCATGTGGTTGAACGCATCACCGAGCACGCGCATCTCGTCGCGTCGCGCTCCGCGAACCAAGATTCGGGGGTGGAGGTCGCCTCCGTCGACGCGCGCGGCGACAGCCGCCATGCGACGCAGCGGTGCCGAGACGCGAGCCCCGACGATCAGCGAAGCAAGCAGTGCCATGCCGAGCGCAAGCGCGGCGGCGAGCGCGACGCTCCTGATCACGCCGCGCTGAGCGTGCGCGACGAGCAGTAGCGGCTCGCCCACGCTGATACGCACGCTGAGATCGCCGACCTTCACGGTGCGGGTCAGGAGGCTCAGATCCCCCACGTCGGCGACCTGCTGGACCGTGAAGCCGGCCGGGGCTCGCAGGAGCCTCGAATCCGTCTGATCCTCGGTGCGCTGGACGGTCGGCGCCTCGCCGTCGTTACCGCCAAGGCCGAAGAGCTCCGGCTGGTTGGTCGCCAGCGCCTCTCCGGGCACCTGCGCGAGGAGCAGCGTCGAGGTCGCGCTGAATGGCTGACGGTGCACGTAGCCGGACGCAACCCGCGCGAGCTCGGCCGTGCTCGCCGGTCTCGCGCTTCGAAGCGCTTGCGAGAACTCGACCATGTCGTTGCCGACGTCGTGGTCGATGTCGTGGCGAATCTGTGTGCCGGTTCGCTGGTACACCGCGAACACGGTCACCGCGAACGAGAACATCAGCACCAGCGCGACCCAGATCGTCAAGCGCCAGCGCAGTCCCGCGGGCAGCAGTCCGGCGAGTTTCATTCGACGAAGCGGTAACCGACCGAACGCACCGTGGCCAGCGGGGCCGGACTGCCGGTTCGCGCGAGCTTGCGGCGCAGGTAGCCGATGTAGACGTCGACGATGTTCGTCTCGGGATCGTGCTGGTAACCCCAGACCGCGCTGAGAATCTCCTCACGGGAGCAGACATCTCCGGCCCGTCGCATCAGGTAGGCGAGGAGATCGAACTCCGTCGCGGACAGATGCACCTGCTCGCCGTCGCGGCGCACATCGCGGGTCAGAAGGTTCACCTGGATGTCTGCGCCGGACAGCGTCGCCGGCTGCCCCCGCGCAGCTTGGCGCAGCTGCGCCCGCAGGCGGGCGGCCAGCTCACCGACCGAGAACGGCTTCATCAGATAGTCCGCGGCACCGGCGTCCAGGCCGGTGATCCGATCGGCGGTCTCACCACGAGCCGTGATCACGATGACGGGAGTCTGCGGCTTGGCGGCGTGAATGTTGGCGAGGACCTCGAGGCCGCTCAGTCCCGGCAGCATCATGTCGAGCACGACAGCGTCGAAGCGCTCGCCGAGCGCGCGCCGATCGCCCTCGATGCCGTCCATTGCGACCTCGACCGTGAACCCTTCGGCAAGTAGCCCGCGTGTCACGAAGTCGACTATCCCCGCCTCGTCCTCGACGAGCAGGATCCGAGCACCCGCACCCTCGCGCTGTGCTCTCACAGTTGGGGCGTGTGGTGCCACCAAGTCAGCATAGAGTCGGATCCCGCGGCATTCGCCGACCGCAGGCGGGCACTTGGTGGATGTGAACGTTCTCACCGATCGGTTACGAGCTTCTTACCGGCGCTCCGCAGACTGAACGTGGTGGCAACCGAGCGCCCACTGACCGCAACGCCGCCGCGGGCCAGCGGCTCGCTCCTGCGCCGGCTCCTCGCCGGTGGGACCGACGGCAACGAAGAGCTGACGGCGATCACGGCGGTGGTGTTGCTTGCGCTCCTCGCGGCCCTTGGCGTCACGGTGCTGCGTGTCCACCAGCTCCTGAACCCGCACATGTTCCTGGGCATGCTGCTCCTCGGACCGGTGTCGTTGAAGATCGCGAGCACCGGGTACAGGTTCACCCGCTACTACACGGGTGATGCTCGCTACGTGAAGAAGGGGCCGCCCGAGCTGGTCATGCGCCTTACCGCGCCGATCGTCGTCCTCTCGACGATTGGAGTCTTTGCGACGGGCGTCGTACTCCTGGTCGCCGGTCCCAGCTCACGAAGCCCGTTCAGCGCCCTTCACAAGGGCAGCTTCATCATCTGGGTGGCGGCTACGGCGATCCATGTCCTCGGTCATCTGCCGCAACTGCCGGGCTCGCTGCGTGCCGGCGCGCGGACGCGAGAGCGCTCCTGGGATGACCACGGCAGCGGCCGGGGCGGGCGGGCGCTGGCGCTGGCGGCCGCGATCGTCGGCGGCGTCTTGCTCGCAATCCTGGTCGAGCCATTGTTTGCGTCCTGGGCCCACGCCGTCAACTTCGGCGATCACTGAGCGCGGCCGACCCAGCGGAGCAGCGCTGTCCTCGGCGTCCTTCGATGCGCTCGGCAGCACCGCCACGCTCGTCGTCACCAACTCCGGCGCGCTCCAGCCGGCGCGCGAGATCCTCGAAACCGAGCTGGACGCGATCGACGCTGCGGCCAGCCGCTTTCGCAGTGATTCCGAGCTGACGCGTGTCAACTCACTGTCAGGGACGCCGGTGCCCGTCAGCCCGCTTTTCATCGAAGCACTCGGCGTTGCCCTGCACGCGGCCGAGCTCACCGGGGGCGATGTCGACCCGACACTCGGCTCGCAGCTGGCCGCCAACGGCTACGACCGCGATTGGAGCGAGCTGACGCCCGTCCCCACGAACGTCGCTGCGCGGGATGGCTCGCGGCGCCGCGTGCGCTCACGCGGCACTCGAGCCTGGAGTCACATCGAAATCGACCGCGGCGCCGGCACGGTGGCGCTCCCCGCCGGCGCTCAGCTCGACCTCGGCGCGACCGCCAAGGCGCTCGCGGCAGACCGCGCGGCCGCGCGGATTCACGACCGCCTCGGCTGTGGCGTCCTGGTCAGCCTGGGCGGTGACGTCGCGACGGCCGGCGCGGCTCCAGCCGGCGGGTGGAGCATTCACGTAACCGACGACCACCGTGCCGGAGCAAGCGCGCCGGGCCAGACGATCGCGATCAGCGATGGGGCGCTGGCGACCTCGTCGACCACCACCCGCCGCTGGCTGCGCGGTGAGGTCGCAATGCACCACATCGTCGACCCTCGTACCGGCCTGCCCGCGCAGAGCGTCTGGCGCACCGTCAGCGTTGCCGCGACGAGCTGCGTCGACGCGAACACCGCGTCGACCGCCGCGATTGTTCGCGGGACGACGGCGGTCGCGTGGCTCGCGGCGTTGGGGCTGCCCGCGCGTCTGGTCGACCACGACGGACGTGTCGTGACCGTGTCGGGCTGGCCGACGCCGGATGCGGCCGAGACCGCCAGGCCGTAAACGGGAGCGAGGATGGCGCGAGCCTGGCGAGCTCCGTGCGTACAAGCCGGTAGGATTGACGATGTCGAGCGTCCCGTCGAGACCCGCCGACGCTTTCGCACTCGGCGCGAGCAGGCCCGTGTCATGGGCGCTCGCAACGACAAAACGAGGAGCGAAACATGGCGTCCAAGGGCAAGAAGAAGACGACGATGGCGAAGCTCGCGCGCGAGAGCAGGATGCGCGAACGCCGTCAGGACAAGAACGCCAGGAAGGAATTGCGCAAGAGCGCGCAGGCCGCGGGCCCGAGCGGCGAGTTTGACGAGCCCGAGGCGACCGAGCCGCAACAGGACGACGAGCCCGCTCTCGCGGCCACCGAGGCGCGCCCGCCCGACGCCTGAGTCGCCCGTTGGGGGCACCGGCGCGCCAGCCGCCGCCCGCTCTGCCAGGACAGCCCAGCAACGCGGCGGCGCGCGATACTCGCCCGACCGCGCCGCCCGCCGCTAGATGGCGGTGACGAACTCTGAAACGTCGCCTTCCTGCGCCCGCGACGGCCTCCCGCTCGCGCCGGCTGAAGCCCTCGTCACGCCGCCACCGCCGGTGAGGCGAGCCGCGATCGTCACCGGGATGACGGTCAGCAGGATCACGCCGACCACCACGACGTTGACCTCCGGCAGCGACTGGCCGAGGCGGATCGCTCCGAATATCCATAGCGGCAGCGTGTTCTGGGCGCCCGCCGTGAACGTTGTGACGATCACCTCGTCAAACGACAGGGCGAAGGCGAGCAGCGCCCCCGACACAAGCGCGGTCGAGAGCGTCGGCAGCATGATTGTCCGGAACGCGAAGAATCCATGCGCGCCAAGGTCGGCCGACGCCTCGTAAAGCGACCCCGAGACCCGGCGCAGCCGGGCGATCACGTTGTTGTAGACGACCACGATGCAGAAGGTCGCGTGACCGATGATGATCGTCAGCAGCGAGAGCTGGACGCCGGCGAACTGGAAGGCGGAGTTCAGCGCGATCCCCGTGATGATCCCGGGCAGCGCCAACGGCAGGACCAGCAGCAGCGAGATCGCGTCGCGTCCGAAGAAGCGGAAGCGGTGCACTCCGAACGCGGCCGCGGAACCGAGCAGAAGTGCGACTGCCGTTGCGGCGCCAGCCGCCTTGAGCGACAGCACGAGCGCAGCCTGGACCTGCGGATCGTTCCATGCGACCGAGAACCACTTCGTGCTGAGACCGGCGATCGGCCAGGCCTGGACGTTGGACTTGTTGAACGCGTACAGGCAGATGATCCCGATCGGGACGAACAGGAAGAGGAGCACGCCGACGACCCAGACCGCGAGCGCAGCGCGTGTGAGCCGGCCCTCCATCAGATTGCGTCGAACGCGCCGAGCCGGCGGGCGATCAGCAGGTAGATGAACATGATCACGATCGGCACCGTCGCGAGCGTCGCTGCGAACGGAAGGTTGCCGGCCGTCCCGAGGTTCTCGTAGATCGCGTTGCCGATGAAGTTCGAGCTGGCGCCACCGACGAGGATCGGCGTGATGAAGTCACCAAGAGTTAGCGAGAACGTGAAGATCGAACCGGCGACGATGCCGGGAAGAGCCAGCGGGAGGACGACGCTGCGCAGCGTCCGCCAGCTGCGGGCGCCGAGATCGCCCGAAGCCTCGAACAGCGAGTCGGGGATCCGCTCGAGCGCGCCGTAAAGCGGAACGATCATGAACGGCAGCCAGATATAGGAGAACACGAGCCACATCGCCGTGTTCGTGTAGCCGATGTTGACGCTGCCGAGGCCCAGCTGCTGAGCGGTCCAGCTGAGCGTCCCGCCCTTCTGCAGAATCACGATCCACGCGTAGACACGTGCGAGGTAGCTGGCCCACAGCGGGATCAGCACGGCGGTGAAGAGGAAGTGGCGCATCCGCGGTGAAGCGACGCGGGCCATGTAGTAGGCGAACGGCAGCGCGAGGATCACATCGGTGACGGTCACGATCGCCGCAATCGCGACGGTCCGCAGGATGATCGTCTCGTAGGTGCTCGTGAAGAGCAGGTTGAAGTTCGACAGCGTCCACGTGTGCTCCAGCGCGTTCGTGAACGGGTTGACGCTCCAGAACGCCGTGATCAGCATCACGACGAGCGACGCCATGTAGATAACGAGGAACCACGCCAGCGGCGGGGTTAGGGTCAGGGTGGCCCGCAGCCATCCGCGACGCCAAAGCATCGCGGAGACGCGGGCCACCCGCACCCCGGACCGGTCCTCGCGGATCGCGGTCGTCGACATGCTGCGCTACCGGCTAGCCGGTCACCTGCAGGAACGCGGTCGCCCACGTGTTGTAGGGCACACAGTCGTTCTTGCCGTTGTCGCAGGTTGCCAGCGGCGTCTTCCAGAACTTCAGCGTCTGGAAGTAGGACGCCGGCGCGTTCGCGTGATATTCCGCGCAGCCGCCCTTTTGCAGCGAGTTCATGATCGGACAGGCGAGCTTGTTCGCCGGCGTCTCGCCGAAGTACAGCGCCTGCTGCGCCTGGACCTTGGGCGTCGTCGCCCACTGCATCCACTTGTAGGCGCAGTTCGGATCCGGCGCCTTGGTCGCGAGCAGCCAGCTGTCGGCCCACCCGGTCGCCCCCTCCTTGGGGATCGTGTCGGCGACTTTGGCGCCGGCCGCGACGAGCGTGTTCGTCTGGTATGGCCACGCGGCCCCGACGACGACCGTCTTGCTCTGGAACAGCGAGATCTCCTGTGATGCGAGTCCCCAGTACTTCTTGATCAGCGGCTGCTGGCGCTTGAGCAGCGTGATCGCCGCGTTGAACTGTGGTTGCGTCAGCTCGTACGGATCGGTGATGCCGAGCTTGGGGTTGGTCTTTGCGAGATACAGAGCAGCATCGGCGATCTGGATCGCGTCGCTCGGGACCGTGATCTGGCCCGCGTACTTCTTGTTGTAGATGACCGACCACGACGTCGGCGGCTTCTTGAAGACAGTCGTCGAGTACAGCAGCACGTTGGGGCCGAACTCATAGGAGATCCCGAAGTGCTTTCCACCGACCGTGTTGAAGTCCGGAGCCTTGAGGAACGGCTCGAAGTTCTTCCAGTTCGGCATCAGGCTCATGTTGATCGGCCGCACATCGCCGCCGTAGATAAGCCGCAGATCCGCATCACCAGAGGCTGAGACGAGGTCGTACTGGCCACCGCCACCGTTAGCCATCAGCGACACCATCTCGCTGGAGGACCCCGCGTACTTGGCGCTGACCTGACACCCCGTCGCCGCCTCGAAAGGCTTGACCCATTGCGGCTGGGCGTAACCCTCCCACGCGATCAGGTTGAGGTGGCCCTCGCCCTTGCCAACGGACTTCAGCACCGGCGCGTTCGCCTGCGGCGCCGTGAGGCCGGTGGGGCTGGACGCGCTGCTGTGCGCAGTCGCGGCAAAACTCGGCGCGATGTAGAACGCGGTGAGCGCCAGACCAGCGGCGCCGGCCACAACCGCGGCCCGCACCCTTGCTCTTCTACGGTGTCTCATTTGGCCTCTTTCTTTGCTTTCGCGGTTGGCTTTGCAAGCTGGGCTGCTTCGGCGCCGATCTCGTAGGTGTGCCTGTCCTGCCACGCGACGCTGACAGCCTGTCCCTTGGTCTCGATCGACTCGCCCGCGGCCACGTCGAGGTTCTGACGCACCACCGTCAGCCGCTCACCGGTGTCGAGCGCTACGACGTAGCGCGTGATCGGGCCCAGATAGGTCACCGCGTCGATGTGTCCGCTTTCGACGTGACTGCCGGTCGGCGGGCTCGCGCCGCCGACGAGCAGGTGGATCTTCTCGGGACGCACGGTCAGACACCGGCCGGAGCGCTCGAGCAGGTTCGAGACGCCGATGAACCCGGCGACGAACTCGGTCGCGGGATGCTCATAGACGTCGATCGGTGCGCCGAGCTGTTCGATCCGGCCCTGGTTGAAAACGGCGAGGCGGTCACTCATCGCGAGCGCTTCCTCCTGATCGTGCGTCACGTAGATGAACGTGATCCCAATCTCACGCTGGATGCGCTTAAGCTCGAGCTGCATCTCCTGGCGGAGCTTCAGGTCGAGCGCTCCGAGCGGCTCGTCGAGCAGCAGCACCTCCGGCTCGTTGACGATCGCCCGAGCGAGCGCGACACGTTGGCGCTGGCCACCCGAGAGCTGCACCGGCTTGTGGTCCCCCCGCCCGGCGAGCCGCACCATCTCGAGCGCCGCCTGCGCTCGGCGGCGGCGCTCGGCCCGCGCGACCCGGCGCACGCGCAGCCCGTAGGCCACGTTGTCGAGCACGTTCATATGCGGGAATAGCGCGTAGTCCTGAAAGACCGTGTTGAGGTTTCGCGCGTACGGCGGGTCGCGCGTCACGTCAGCACCCGCGAGCTCGACGGTTCCGCCGTCGGGGCGCTCGAAGCCCGCGATGATCCGAAGCAGCGTCGTCTTGCCCGAGCCGGAGGGTCCGAGCATCGTGAAGAACTCGCCGCGTCCGACCTCGAGATCGACGCCGTCGACGGCTGCGAGAGCGCCATATGACTTGCGCACACCCAGCAGACGAATCGCCGGCGCGCCGTCGGCCTGCCCGCCCGGCGTGGCGTCGCCTGCCGGCCGCGGCGCCGATGACGCGGTCCTGGCGCCCTTCGCCACGAGACTGCCGGCGTCGGTCATCTCAGCGAGGTCCCGTGCCGCGGGCGCGAGGACGTGAGCGTCACGGCGCGAGTGGGGCGCATGGGGCTCTCGGCACGCCCCCGCCGGCAGCCTTCAAGTGTGGCCTCGCCCAAAGCCCAACCCCTCCTGATTCGCACCGCAGTTCGCCGCGGCCACCCCGCTGAACCATCCCCATTGAAACGTTCAGACCGCCGCGAACATACAGTAACCGGGATTCCTTTCCGCCGGTGCCACCCACCTGCGCCTCAGCGCAGCGCGCGACTGTAGCGGAGGTCTTCGACGCTGATGCCCGCGATCTTTGCCGGGCGCCGATGACCATCCGCGGACCAGCCATCGATCCGGTAGAAGCGCTCGGCACGCGTGTTTCCGGCCAGGACCCAGAGGCAGGCCTGCTCGTACCCGAGTCGCTCGAGGCGCGCCCGCGCCTCCTCGATCAGCGCCCGACCTACGCCGAGACCCTGCCGCGCAGGGTCGACGTAGAGCGCCATCAACTCGCCGGCGCCGGCGCCGGCTCGGTCCTCATCCGCGCAGGGCCCGATCGTCGCGAAGCCGCAGATCGCGTCGCGCTCGAGCGCGACGACCGTCGAGGGCCGATCCGGCTCGAGATCAGCGAAGGTGTAGCGCTCGGCCCACTCTTCGGCCACCAGCGTGTCGAGGTAGTCGTCGAACAGGAGTCCGCGGTAGGCCGCCTGCCAGGCGCGCACGTGCAGCCGCGCGACTTCGAGGGCGTCGGCAGTCCGGGCGGTGCGTAGCTGCACACGCCGAGTATCGCTGCTCGCGCCTCGCAGTGATGCGAGGCGCGGCCGACTCGACCAGCGCCGGTCAGGCCGGGGCTGCCGCGACCGGTCGGGTCGCGCCCGTCGCCGCGCGGACGCGCGGTGCGACCTCGGTGCCGAAGAGCTCCATCGAGCGCAGAACGTCGGTGTGGTTGACCGCACCGACGCTCATCTGGCCGATGTAGCGCTCGTTCCCGAACAGCGCGTGCTGGGCGATGATCTTCTCGGCAACCTGATCGGGCGAGCCCACGGCAAGCGCGCCCGCGGGGGCGCGGAGCGCTTCGTACTCGGCGCGCCCCGATGGCGGCCAGCCGCGTTCGCGACCGATCTTGTTCATCCCGGCCAGGTAGGGAGCCGCAAACGCGCTGTCGGCTGCATGCGTGGTCGCGCCGACGAACGCGTGGGTGTTGATCGCAACCCTGGAGTCCGCCGCATCGTGACCGGCCGCGGCGAATGCGCGGCGGTAGAGCTCGACGAGCGGCGCGAACCGGGCATACGGCCCGCCGATGATCGCGATGGTCAGCGGTAGGCCGAGCATGCCCGCCCGCGCGACCGACTGCGGCGAGCCGCCCACGGCGACCCAGACCGGCAGCGGGCTCTGCACCGGGCGCGGCCAGACACCCGCGTCGCTTAGCGCCGCGCGGTGGGCGCCAGACCAGGTCACGTGCTCGGAGTCGCGGATCGCGAGCAGCAGCTCGAGCTTCTCGGCGTAGAGCTCGTCGTAGTCGTCGAGGTCGTAGCCGAACAGCGGGAACGACTCGATGAACGATCCACGACCCGCCATGATCTCGGCTCGACCACCGGAGAGCAGGTCCACGTGAGCGAACTGCTGGAAGACCCGCACGGGGTCATCCGAGCTCAGCACCGTGACCGCGCTGGCAAGGCGGATCCGCTCGGTACGGACCGCGATCGCCGCGAGCACCGTGGCGGGTGAGGAGATCAGGAAGTCGGGCCGGTGGTGCTCACCGATCGCGAACACGTCGAGGCCGAGCTGGTCGGCCAGCTCCGCCTCCTCGATCAGCTGCGCCATGCGCCGCTGGGCGCTCACGCCGGTCCCGAGATCCGCGAACGTTGCAAGTCCGAGTTCCACAAGCCGCACTGTAGCAAAGTGCTTGCGCTAGCAAGGACCACTCCGGGTCGGTCCGTAACGCCGCCGCTGCAAGGCACGGCCAGCGCTCGCGGGACGCCCACGCAACCACACGCGCGAGCGAGCGCGCTCTCGCGGCTGTTCGCTCGGCGCACAGCGTTGTGCGCGCTGGGGCTAGCGCTGGTCGCGTTCTGCGCCTACCGTTGATCGATGCGGCCGACGTGGGAGCCGGTGAGGGGCAGTGACCGAAGGAGGAGAGGACATTGACCGGTAAGGCGAAGTCCGCGTTTCCAAGCCCGTACTCGATCCCGACGCCCGAGGGCTGCGAGGGCTGGGAGGAGATGTACCCGTACTACGCCCTGTTCGATGAGCGCCGGCGCGAGTCGGACGAGAACCGGTTCTGGTTTTGGAACTCGTTGCATTTCCCGACGCCGATGCCGGCCTTCGACGTGATCTGCATCGACTCGCCCTACCAGGCGGTCGGGTCGTGGCAGAACCGGGTCTTTGCCGTGCCGCCCGCGATGGGCATCGATTACCGGTGCGTCAACGGTTACATCTACATCTCCGGCAACCCCGTAACCGATCCCGAGAAGATCGCCGAGCGGGCCGAGTTCTTCCAGAAGCGCGCCGGCTACTACTTCGAGAACTGGGCCGAGCTGTACAAGCAGTGGCGGACCAAGATCGAGGCACTGATTGCCGAGCTCGACGCGCTCGAGGTGCCGGAGCTTCCCGAGTACGAGCCTGACGAGGTCGCGTTCGGCAACGACCGGAACACGGCGTTCTACAACCTTCTGGAGGCGTACGGGCGTACGCTGCGGATGCACGATCTGATGTGGCAGCACCATTTCGAGTTCCTCCTGCTCGGCTATGGCGCCTACGTCACGTTTGTCGACTTCTGCAAGGCGAACCTGCCCGACATGCCAGACCAGCACATCGCGCAGATGGTTGCCGGTATCGACGTGCTGCTGTTCAAGCCCGATGCCGAGCTTCGACGTCTCGCGCGGCTCGCGCTCGCGAGCGGGGTCGACTCGAGCTTCACCGCCGAGCGGACCCCCGCCGAGATCGAGGACGAGTTGCGCGGCGGCGAGGCGGGACGCGCCTGGCTCGCGGAGCTCGAGAAGGCGAAGGACCCATGGTTCAACATGGCAACCGGAGACGGCCTGAACCACTACTACCGAAGCTGGCTCGACGATCCGAGCATCCCGTTTTCCTCGATCACGGGCTACATCGAAGCGCTACGCGCCGGGCAGGAGATCGAGCGCCCGACCGACGACCTGATGCGCGAGCGCGACCGTCTGGCCGACGAGTACCGTGCGCTGCTTGCGCCCGAATCACGCGAGCCGTTCGACGGCCTGCTGGGACTCTCGCGCACGGTGTTTCCCTACGTCGAGGAACACAAGTTCTTCTGCGATTACTGGTTCCTGACGCGCTGGTGGAACAAGATCCGTGACTTCGGCGCGCTGCTTGCCCGGCACGGCTTCCTCGAGGACGGCGAGGACGTGTTCAACCTGTCGCGCCACGAGCTCGGGTCCGCGCTCGACGAGCTGACGCTGTCGTGGGCGACCGGCGGTGAGCCGATCGGGCCCAAGCACTGGCCGCCGATCGTCGCGCGCCGCAAGGAGCTGCTCGAGAAGCTCGCAGGGTGGACGCCGCCGCCGGCGCTCGGCATCACGCCCGACGCCGTGACGGATCCGATGATGGTGATGCTGTGGGGCGTTACGACCGAGCGGGTGAAGGACTGGGCGAGCAATGAGGACGGGGCGTCGGGCGAGCTGCGCGGTTCGGCCGCATCGCCTGGAGTTGTCGAGGGCCTCGCTCGCGTGGTCCGCTCGGTCGATGAGATCACAGACATCCTCGACGGCGAGATCCTGGTGTGCGGCAGCACCTCGCCGGCGTGGGCGCCGATCTTCTCGCGGATCGGCGCGACCGTCACCGATGTGGGCGGCGTCATGTCGCACGCAGCGATCGTGTGCCGTGAATACGGGCTTCCGGCGGTCGTCGGCACCGGCCGCGCAACCGTCCAGATCAGGACCGGACAGCGGATTCGTGTCGACGGCACGAAGGGTCTCGTAACCGTGCTCGACGGAGAGACGGGGTAGCGTCGGGCGGTGACGAGGATCGAGCACACGCGCCCGCTGCAGCTGCTCCGCCACAGCGACGAGCCCCGTTTCGGCGGCAAGAGCACCGGCCTCGGCGAGCTGATAGCCGGCGGCATCTCCGTGCCGCCTGGTTTCGGCGTATCGACGGACGCGTTCGAGGAGTTCGTCACCGACGCGGGCCTGCGACAGACGATCGAGCGAGCGATCGCGTCAATCGAGGACGGCAACATCGATTCGCTCGAAGCGGCGTCGTCCACGATCGGCGAGGCGATGCACCTCGCGCCCGTGTCGGATGACGTGGTGGCAGCCGTGACGCGCAGCTACGCGGAGCTCGCAGACGCCGTCGGAGAAGCAGAGCCGGCCGTAGCCGTGCGGTCGAGCGCCCGTGGCGAGGACAGCGAGGACGCCACGTTCGCTGGGCAGCAGGACACGTTCCTTTGGGTGCGCGGCGCGCGGGAGATCTGCGACAAGTTGCGCAGCTGCTGGATGAGCCTCTACAGCCCGCCGGCGATCAGCTACCGAGCCCGCCTCGAGCCGGACCGGCGCGGCGCGTCGATGGGGGTGGCGGTGCAGCTGATGGTCGATGCGGTGACGGCAGGGGTGATGTTCACCTGCAACCCGATCAGCGGTGATCCAAGCGTGGTCGCCGTCAACGCGAGCTGGGGCCTTGGACTGGCCGTCGTCGGCGGGGAGGTAACGCCCGACGACTACCTCGTCAGCAAAGTCACAGGCGAGGTCGTGCGCGAGCAGCTCGCTCGCAAAAACATCCAATACGTGGTCGATCCGACGGGCAGGGGCGCGGTCGCCGTCCAGGTCGCCGAGGACCTGCGCGAGGAGCGCTGCCTGGGCTCGGACGAGCTCGCCGCACTGCTCGCGGTCGCGCGGCGCGTAGAGGGCTACTTCGGCTCGCACCAGGACATCGAGTGGGCGATCGCGCGTGGCGGAGACGGTGCCGAGCGCCTGTTCGTCGTCCAATCGCGACCGGTTACCGGCCTCTCGCACGGCGCGGAACCGGCCCAGCCGCTGTCGGCGATGGCGCTCGTGATGGGAACGTTCGGCGCCGCGCCAAAGCCGCAGGGCGGCTGAGCGGATGGCACTGAGCGACGAGGACGTCCGCGAGATCCTCCGCATCGTCGATGAGACGCCGCTCGCAGAGCTCCACATCGAGACCGACGGGTTCTCGCTTCACGTCCGAAGCGGCGGCGACGCCGACGCCGAACACGCGCCGACGCCGCGCCGGCGCAAGCCTGCGGCGAAGGCCGGCAAGGCGCCGAAGGCCACGGCGAGGAGCGTTGGTGACGAACAGCTCACGATCACGGCTCCGATGCTCGGAACCTTCTACCGCGCCGAGTCGCCGGGGAAGGAGGCGTTCGTCGAGGTGGGGAGCCGCGTCGAGGCCGACACGATCGTCGCGATCGTGGAGGTGATGAAGATGATGAACTCGGTCACCGCCGGACTGGCGGGCACGATCGTCGAGGTCTGCGCCGAGAACGCCCAGCTCGTCGAATACGGAGAGCCCCTGTTCCGCCTCGAGGCGCCGTGAGGGCTCCGCCAAGCCCGATCAGGCGCGTGTTCGTTGCGAACCGCGGCGAGATCGCGGTGCGGATCGTTCGCGCCTGCCGCGAGTTCGGCGCCGAGGTCGTGGTCGGGACATCGGACGCAGACCGCGACAGCCTCGCTGCGAGGCTCGCCGATCGCGCCGTGTGCATCGGACCCGGGCCGGCCGCTGACAGCTACCTGCGCGAGGACACGGTGGTCGCGGCCGCGCTCGGCAGCGGCTGTGACTCGATTCACCCCGGGTACGGCTTCCTCGCGGAGAGTCCGCGTGTGGCGCGGCTGGCGCGCGAGCATGGGCTGGTCTTCGTCGGACCGCCGGCCGAGGTGATCGAGCTGGCGGGCGACAAGCTGGCTGCGAAGGCGGAGGCGGAGCAGGCGGGCCTGCCGGTGCTCGGTGGCGAGCCGCTCGCCTCGCCCGATCTGGCCGCCGATGTCGCGGCGCGGATCGGCTACCCCGTTCTGATCAAGGCCGCCGGAGGCGGCGGCGGCCGCGGCATCAAGCTCGCCCGCGACCGGTCCGAGCTCACCGCGCTCGCAAGCGTCGCCAGCAGCGAGGCCCAGTCAGCATTCGGTGACCCGAGGATCTACGTCGAGCGCTACATCGAAGCGGCGCGACACATCGAGGTCCAGATCGCCGCCGACGAGCACGGCGAGGTGATCCAGCTGGGCGAGCGCGACTGCTCCGTCCAGCGTCGCTACCAGAAGGTGATCGAGGAAGCCCCGGCGCCCGTCCTCGGAGCCGGGACGCGCGACCGTGTGCAAGCCGCAGCCGTCGCGTTCGCGCGAGCGATCTCCTACCGCAACCTGGGCACCGTCGAGTTCGCGCTGGACACACAGACGGGCGAGTTCTTCTTCCTCGAGATGAACTGCCGCATCCAGGTTGAGCATCCCGTCAGCGAGGCGGTGACGGGCGTCGATCTCGTCTGCGAGCAGCTCGCGATCGCGAGCGGAATGCCTCTCAGTCTCGCGCAGGCGGACGTCGCGATCCGTGGCCACGCCGTCGAGTGCCGCCTGACGGCCGAGGATCCCGCGCGCGGGTTCGCCCCGAGCCCCGGCACGATCTCGCGGTTCTCGATTCCAGCACTTCCAGGCCTGCGGGTGGATACGCATTGCGAGACGGGAACCATCGTCCCCCCCTTCTACGACTCGCTCCTCGCCAAGCTCATCGGTTACGGCACGGACAGGACCGCTGCCGTCGACGTGCTCGTCAGGGCGCTCGAGCGGTCAAAGATCGAGGGAGTCGCGACCAACCGCGAGCTCCTGCTCGGTGTGCTGAGGCACCCCGACTTCGCCGCGGCTGCGCTGAGCACGCGGTGGCTCGAGGAGACGCTCGACGAGCTTGCGCAGGCGGTGCCGGCGTGAGCGACCGAGTGGATTTCGTCGATACCACGACACGCGACGGTAATCAGAGCCTGTGGAGCGCGACGGGGCTGACAACAGCCGACGTCCTCGCCATCGCCCCGACGCTCGATCGGGTGGGCTACCACGCCGTCGACTTCACCTCGAGCACCCACATGGCGGTATCCGTTCGCTTTCACCGAGAAGACCCATGGGAGCGGATCCGCTCGATGGCCGCGCTGATGCCGAACACTCCGCTCAGCTTCATGACGACGGGAATGCGCTTCATCTCGTGGGCGCCCGCCGATGAGGACGTGATCGCGCTCGCGTTTGGGCTCGTCGCCAGAAGCGGCGTGAGGCGGATGCAGATCGCCGACCCCACGAACGACCCGGAGCGCCTGCGGCGAGTCGCCGCGATCGCACGCCGAGCGGGGATCGAAGAGATCGTGGTTGGCCTGACCTACTCGATCAGCGAGGTCCACACGACCGCCTACTACGCGCAGCGCGCCGCGGCGCTCGCCGACTGCGCCGAGATGGATCGCCTGTACCTCAAGGACCCCGGCGGGCTCCTGACCGTGGACAGCGTTCGCGCGCTCGCGCCCGCGCTGCTGGCGGCCGCGGGCTCGCGGACGCTCGAGCTGCACAGCCACTGCACGACGGGGCTCGCACCGCTCGTGTACGTCGAAGGAGTGCGTGCGGGGTTCCGCGCGGTCCACACGGCTTCGGGACCGCTCTCGCGAGGAAGCGCCCAGCCCGAGGTCTCGGGGACCGCGCGCAACCTCGCCGCGGCCGGCTACGGGAACACGCTCGACCTCGAAGCCGAAGCCCTGGTCGCGGCGCACTTCGCCGAGATCGCCGCGGTCAAGGGACTTCCCAGTGGCCTGCCCCAGGAGCTCGACTCCGCCTACTACCGCCACCAGCTTCCCGGTGGGATGGTCAGCACGACGCGCCGGATGCTCCACGAGATGCGCCGCGGCGAGCTGTTCGACGCGATGATCGAGGAGGTGCCGCGCGTGCGCGCCGAGATGGGCTACCCGATCCTGGTCACGCCGGTCTCCCAGTTCGTCGCGACACAGGCCGCCCGCAACGTGATCGACGCAGAACGCTGGCTGAACGTCTCCGACGAGACGGTGCGCTTTTTCCTCGGCCACTACGGTGAGCCGCCGGCCCCGGTCGACGCGGAGATTGCGGCGCGCGTGCTCGCGCTGCCGGCGGCGCGGTCCCTTGGTGAGCTCGAGCCGCTGCGCCTGGAGGGCGCCCGCCGACGGTTCGGGCGGCGCATCTCGGATGAGGACCTGCTGCTGGCGCTGACGATGCCCGCCGACCAGGTCGACGCGATGGTCGCTGCGCGCGGGGCGCCGGCACCTCCGCCCGCCGCGCGCCCAGGGCGCGCGCCGCTCGTGACGCTTCTAGCCGAGCTGGCGCGCCGGCCTGCTGTGACCCACCTGTCGCTGACCAAGGGCGATGACGCGCTCGAGTGGCACCGTGCCGGCTGAACCAACGGGCGCGCTGCCGCCACTGGGCGCGGTGCGGGGGTTCATGTTCGACGTGGACGGAACGCTCGTTCACCGGCGCGCCGACGGTTCGGCCGTTCCGCTGCCCGGCGCGCCCGAGGTCCTCGAGCGAATCCGGGCGTCGGGGCGTCCGCTGGTGCTCTTCACGAACGGAAGCCACGCGAGCTCGGAAACGATCGCCCAGGGGTTGAGCCGTGACGGCGTTGGGGTCTGCGCGCGCGAGGTGATCACACCGGTCGACAGCGCGCTTGCTCACCTGCAGAGCAGGCACCGCAACAGCGCCGTGCTGCTTTTTGCCACAGCCGCCACCCGGGAGCGAATCGGCGCCGCCGGCGTGAGGCTGGTGGACTCCGAGGACGCGGATGTTGTCCTCGTCGCCCACGTCGATGAGATCGACATGGCGTCGCTCGAGCGCGGCGCCCGAGCCGTCGCGGGCGGGGCGGCGCTCTACACGGCGAGCTACGTCCCATCCTACGCCGGAGCATCCGGGCCGATCTTTAGCCGCGGGGCGATGGTCACGGCCGCGATCGCAAAGGTCAGCGGCGCTCGCCCTCGCGTGCTCGGCAAGCCGTCGCGCCCCGCCATTGCCGAGGTCGGCAAGCGGCTCGGACTCCCGACCGAGCAGCTCGCCGTGATCGGCGACGACATGAAGATGGACATCCCACTCGGGCACCTCGGCGGCTCGCTCACCGTTCTCGTGCGCAGCGGCGTGAGCGACACGGTCGATCTTCGCAGCGTCCCCGCCGCCCGCCGGCCGCACGCCGTCATCGACAGCGTGGGCGATCTGCTGGCGGCGCTGTGAGTCGGGAAGCTCGCGTGCTCTGGTCGCCACCGGAGCGTCCGGCGCGGACACCTACGCTCACCGAGTACCTCCGCTGGCTGTCGGTCTACCGCGGCGTCAGCCTGGACGGGTACGACGCGCTGTGGCGTTGGTCGATCGCCGAGCTCGAGCAGTTCTGGGCCTCGATCTGGGACTTCTTCGGCGTCCGCTCGCGCGCGCCCTACGAGTCCGTTCTGAGCGATCGGGTGATGCCCGGCGCGCGCTGGTTCGAGGGCGCGCGCCTCAACTATGCCGAGCAGATGCTGTTCGGTGAGCCGGACCCGACGCGGATCGCGATCGTTGCCCACTCGCAGACACGCGAGCCGCTCGAGCTGACCTTTGGCGAGCTCCGCGAACAGGTGGCGCGAGCTCGCGCGGGACTCGAACGGCTGGGCGTCGGGCCGGGCGACCGCGTTGCCGCCTACGCCCCGAACATCCCGGAGACGCTCGTTGCCTACCTTGCGAGCGCGAGCCTCGGCGCAATCTTCTCGACCTGCGCTCCCGAGCTCGGCCCGCAAAGCGTGATCGCACGCTTGGGGACGCTGGCGCCAAAGGTGCTGCTGGCGATCGCCGGCTACCGCTACGGAAACCGCTACGTCGACCGGAGGTCCGAGGTCGCCGCGGTCGGCTCGGCTATCAGCTCGATCGAGCACCTCGTCCACGTGCCGTACTGCGGCGGCGTCGAAGATCACCTGGAGGGGTCGCTGTCGTGGGTGGATCTCCTCGCGCAGGCGGGTCCGCTCGCGTTCGCCGAGGTTTCCTTCAGCCATCCGCTGTGCATCCTGTTCTCCTCGGGAACGACAGGGACGCCCAAGGCGATCGTCCACTCTCACGGCGGGATCCTCGTCGAGCACTTCAAGAACCACGGCCTCAGCTGGGACCTCCAGCGTGGCGAGCGGATGATGTGGTTCAGCACGACCTCGTGGATGCTCTGGTATTCGCTGGTCTCGTCGCTGATGCTGGGGGCCTCGATCGTGATGATCGACGGCAGCCCCGGCCACCCCGACCTGGCCGAGCAGTGGCGCCTCGCGCAGCTGACGCGCCCGAGCGTGATGGGCGTCGCTCCGGCCTACGTGATGGCGTGCCGTGCGGGCGGCGTCCACCCCTCCGAGTTCGATCTCAGCTCGATCCGCCAGCTAGGAGCCGCCGGCTCGCCGCTGCCGGCCGAGGGCTACGACTGGGTCTACGAGGAGCTCGGCAGCGACGTGCTCCTGAACGTCGGGAGCGGCGGCACCGACGTGTGCAGCGGGATCGTGCAGGGGAGCCCGTTGCAGCCCGTGTTTCGTGGCGAGATCTCCGGCGCCTGCCTCGGCGTCGACGCCGCGGCGTTAGATGTGAGCGGCCGGCCGATCGTCGGGAAGGCCGGCGAGCTCGTGATCCGCGCGCCGATGCCGTCGATGCCGGTCGGGTTCTGGAACGACGACGGGAGCCGCTACCGCTCGACCTACTTCGATCACTTCCCGGGCGTCTGGCGCCAGGGCGACTGGGCGATTTTTACCGAGCGCGGCAGCTGCACGATCCTCGGCCGCTCCGACGCCACGCTCAACCGCGGCGGCGTGCGACTCGGCACCGGCGAGTTCTACGAGGTGCTCGAGCGAATGCCGGAGATCGAGGACAGCCTCGTCGTTCACCTCGAAGACCCAGGCGGCGGATCGGGTGAGCTGATCGTGTTCGTGGCCCTGAGCGCCGGGGCGACGCTCGATGTGGTGCTGCGCGAACGCGTAGGCAAGGTTCTCGCGAGCGAACTGTCGCCGCGACACGTTCCTGACCAGATCGAGGCGGTTCCGTCGATCCCGCGCACCCTGAGCGGCAAGAAGCTCGAGGTTCCGGTCAAGCAGATAATGATGGGAAGGCCCCCGGGCGAGGTCGCCAGCAGCGATGCCCTGGCAGCGCCAGACGCGCTGCACGCGTTCATCGCGATCGCGCTGGCGCGCGCAAGCGGCGGCGAGTGAGCGCGCCGGCGCTATCCTCAGCTCGGGGGGAGTCAGTCCCCGCAGCAGAAGGTCGCGTTGTGGCAGTCCTGTTCGATACAACGACGCTCGATCCTCGGCAGCGGCCCGAGTCGTGGTCTGACGCGCACGAGCGCATCTTCTTCCCGATCGGCGTTCGCTTCTCTTCGAGCATGGCCTGCCGGGGACGGATCGAAGGCCATCGGCTCGGAGCGATCGGCGCCTACCGCGTCGCCAGCGATCCGTCGGTTGTCAACCGCACCCGCCGCGGCGTCGGGGCGTTTGACCCGGAGGAGTTCCTGGTCGCGATGTCGCTGCGCGGTCGCTGCGTGATCGAGCAGTCAGATCGGGCAAGCGCTTTTGGCACCGGCGACCTTTCGAGCTGGGACAGCTCGCACCCGTTCTCCGTGACTCACGCGGAGCCGTTCGACCTGCTCCTCGTCGTCGTCCCGCAGACGCTGCTCGGGCCGCGCAAGGGGACCATGTACCGGCGCACCGCAGGGCTCGTCCGGCACAGCTCAAAGATCGGCACGATTGCGGCGCCGTTCTTCCGCGGCGTCTGGGAAGGCCTCGACGACGGCGAGACCGACACCCGCTGGGACGATGTGGCCGACGGCGTCCTCGCGCTCGTGCGCGCGCTCCACAGCGCCGCTGAACCCGATCCCCCCAGACAGCTCCCGGCCTCCGCTCTGCTGCCCGCAATCCGCGAGCACATCGACCACCACCTGGGCGAGCCAGGACTCGGACCGGAGTCGATATCGCGGTCCCATTTCATCTCGACGCGCTACCTCCACAAACTGTTCGAACGCGACGGGTTCACGGTGTCTGAATGGATCCGCCACCGTCGCCTCGAAGCGTGCCGGCGGGACCTCCGCGATCCGCGCCTCGCGCACCTGACCGTGTCGGAGATCGCTCGCCGATGGGCGCTCGCCAACCCCGCACACTTCAGCCGCAGCTTCCGTGAGGCGTACGGCTGCACGCCGACCGAGCTTCGCGCTCGGCCATGAGCGGGCAGCTCGAGCTCGACGCACTGGTGGCGATCGATGTGCACGTGCACGTCGAGCAGGACGCCCACGGGCATTTGGCGCTCGACCACGAGCTGATGGACGCCTCGGCGGTCTACTTCCGCATGAGCGAGAACCGCACACCGACGATCGAGGACATCGTGGAGCGCTACCGCGCGCTGTCGATGGCGGCGGTCATCTTCACGATCGACGCCGCCAGCTTCACCGGCCATCCGGCGCTTTCGAGCGAGACGATCGCAGACCGCGCAAAGGAGTATCCGGACGTGCTGATCGCGTTCGGGTCGGTTGACCCGCTGCGCGGGGACGCCGCCGTCGAACAGGCGCGGTCGCTGGTTGGCGAGCACGGCGTCCGCGGCTTCAAATTCCATCCGATCCTGCAGGGCTTCGCGCCGAACGAGGAGCGCTTCTATCCGCTGTGGCGGGCGATCGAGGAGCTCGGCGTGCCGGCGCTCTTCCACACCGGTCAGACCGGGATCGGGGCCGGGCTTCCGGGCGGGCGTGGCCTTCGCCTGCGCTACTCGGACCCGATGCTGCTCGATGACGTCGCTGCGGACTTCCCCGCACTCACGATCGTGTTGGCACACCCGTCGGTGCCTTGGCAGGACGAGGCGATCTCGATCGCCACGCACAAGTCGAACGTCTACATCGACCTGTCGGGCTGGTCGCCGAAGTACTTCCCGGCGCAGCTGGTGCGCGCCGCCAACACCTACCTGCGCGAGAAGGTGCTGTTCGGGTCCGACTTTCCGCTGATCACGCCCGAGCGCTGGCTAGGCGACTTCAACGGGCTCGAGATCGACGAGCAGGTGCGGCCCCTGATCCTGAAGGAGAACGCGATCAGGATGCTCGGGCTGGCCGGCGAATGAGCGCGACAGCACGGGTCGCGTCTGGTGCGGCGGGCTCGGGCGTTCGCGAGCTCGCGAACTTCATCGGCGGGCGCTGGGTCCCCGCCAAAGGAGCTCCGCTACTGGACGTCACATCGCCGGCGAGCGGCGAGGTCATCGCGCGCGTACCGCTGAGCGGGCGCGCCGAGGTCGCGGCGGCGGTCGCAGCAGCCGGTGGTGCGCTCGCACCGTGGCGCGCGGTCTCTGTGATCCGCCGGGCGCAGCTGCTGTTCGGCCTGCACCACGCCGTGAGCGAGCGAGCCGAGGAGCTGGCGGCGTCGGTGACGCGCGAGATGGGCAAGACGATCGCCGACTCCCGCGCCGAGGTCGCGCGAGCGATCGAGATGATCGAGGCCGCCAGCGCGATGCCGCAGACGATGCAGGGGCGCACGCTCGAGGGCGTAGCCACCAACGTCGACTGCGAGACGGTGCTCGAGCCGGTCGGTGTTTGTGCCGCGATAACGCCGTTCAACTTCCCTGCGATGGTCCCGATGTGGTTCCTGCCGTTCGCGATCGCCGCCGGGAACACGTTCATCCTCAAGCCGTCGGAGCAGACGCCGGTCACGCAGTCGATCGTGTTCGAGATCCTCGACGCGCTCGAGCTGCCGCCCGGGGTCGTCAACCTCGTCAACGGCGGGGCCGACGTCGTGAACGCGATCCTCGACTCGCCCGGGATCGACGCGGTGTCGTTCGTCGGGTCCGCCAGCGTCGCGCGGCACGTCTACGAGCGCGCCGCAGCGACCGGGAAGCGCGTGCAGGCGCTCGGCGGCGCGAAGAACCACATGGTCGTGATGCCTGACGCCGTGATGGAGCGTACGGCGGACAACATCGTCGCGAGCGCTTTCGGCGCCGCCGGCCAGCGCTGCATGGCGGGCTCCGTCCTTGTCACCGTCGGCGACGCCTGGGAGCGGCTGCGCGATGAGCTCGTTGCACGAGCGGCGGGCCTGCGAGTCGGTGATGGCGCGCGGAGTGGCGTTGACGTCGGGCCCGTCATCTCGCCGGCTGCGCGCGCACGCATCGAGGGCGCGATCGACGCAGCGGTAGCGTCGGGAGCGACCGCGGCGCTGGACGGGCGGGCGCCCGCCGGCGCGGTCACCGGAGGGTCGTTTGTCGGGCCGACGATTCTCGAGAACGTTGCGGTGGACAGCAACGCGGTGCGCGAAGAGGTCTTCGGTCCGCTCCTCAGCGTGACGGGCGTCGGCACACTCGATGAGGCGATCGCGGTCGTCAACGCAAGCCGCTACGGCAACGGCAGCTCGATCTTCACGGAGTCGGGTGCGGCAGCGCGGCGCTTTCGCTCGGAGGTGCAGACCGGGATGGTCGGCATCAACGTCGGCGTCGCCGCTCCCGTCGCGTTCTTCCCGTTCTCGGGCTGGAAGGGCTCGTTCTTCGGCGACATCCACGCCCATGGACACGACGCCGTGGAGTTCTTCACGCGCAAGAAGACAGTCACCTCGCGCTGGTTCTCCGAAGCGAGCGGGCAATACTTCGTCGAGTAGCGGAGCGAGCGCCGGTCTATGCCGCGGCCGCGACGAGCAGCTCGAGATCGTGTGGGCGGCTCGCGAAGCGGAGCGCGTCCTTCATCGAGACCTGGCCGGCTCGAAGCGCCTTGACGAGTGCCTGGTCGAAGCTCTGCATTCCGTAGTAGTCGCCCTCGGCGATCACGTCCGCGAGGTCGACCGTCCGTTCGGGGTTGAGGATCATGTCGTGAACGCGGCCGGTCATCGTCAGCACTTCGGCGATTGCGATGCGCCCAGCGCCACCGACACGCGGGACGAGTCGCTGCGAGACGATTGCCCGGAGGGTTCCCGCGAGCATCGAGCGCGCGTGCTGCTGGTCGGCCGGCGGGAAGAAGTCGAGGATGCGGTTGATCGTCTCGGCCGCGTCGAGGGTGTGGACGGTCGTAAGCACGAGATGGCCCGTCTCGGCCGCGGACATCGCCGTGCGGATCGTCTGCTCGTCGCGAAGCTCGCCGATCATGATGACGTCGGGGTCCTGGCGCAGAACGCGCCGCAGCGCGGTCGCAAAAGACTCCGTGTCCGTGCCGACCTCCCGCTGATCGATCGCCGCCTTGTCGTCACGGTGAAGGAACTCGATCGGATCCTCGATCGTGACGATGTGCTTGAACGCGGTGCTGTTGATGTGCTCGATGATCGCCGCCAGCGTTGTCGACTTGCCGCAGCCGGTGGTCCCGGTGACGAGGATGATCCCGCGCTGCTCGTCGGCGAGCTCGTGCAGGACCGGCGGCAACCCAAGCTCGTCCAGCTTCTGAATTGCGTAGGGCACTACCCGAAAGACCATCGAGATCGATCCGCGCTGCATGTAGGCGTTGACACGAAAACGCGCGAGGCTCGGAACCGAGTAGGCGAAGTCCACCTCGTGCGCGGTCTCGAACTCCTTGACGCGGGCGTCGGGAAGGATCGCGTGGAGCATCTCGAGCGTGTCAGCCGCGGTGAGCGGCGCGAACGCGTCGTCGACGTGCTGGAGGGCGCCGTTGATGCGCATGAGCGGCGGGCTCCCGACCTTGACGCAGAGGTCTGAGGCATCGTCGCGCACCAGACGTCTGAGCAGGGCTGCGATGTCGGGCCGCCCCGTGGGGTCTGGGGTGAGAGCGAGCGGCATCGCAATTGGCATCGGCGCCCACATCCAACCGCTATAGGCGAGACGCCGAGCACGCCAGGGTGTTTTCCCGCAGGTCCGCAGCCCGCCGGTGTCGAGGCCTCAGGACCACCTGTTCGACAGCTGCGGCCAATTACGGTATTGCGGATCGCGCGCGGCGCCGTCAACAAGGACATGGGGCTCGCGATGCATCGCGCCGCGCGATGGCTCGCGCGGCTGTTTGTCGTCCGTCACCGGACGTGGCTTGCGCTCGCGCTCGCGCTCGCGAGCATTGGCTGTGCAGCGTCGCTCCTATCAGCGATTGCGGCTTCGAGAGCGGCGGCGGCGGATTCGCGCGAGGCGCTGCGCGCGAGCGCCGTGCAGCTGGCCTCGACACTCCGGCTGGCGATCCAACACGAGGACGATCTGGTCGTGAGCGCGAGCGGCTTTCTCGCTAACGACCCAACCGCGTCGAGCGCGCAGTTCAGGGCCTGGGCGCAGGCAGTGGACGCCTTCGGCCGCTACCCCGAGCTACTTGGGATCGCCCACTCGGCGCCGGTCGCACCCAGCGAGCTGCCGGCGCTGCTCGCACGTCTCGAGAAAGCGGCCGCCGGCACGCTCCCGGCGCTTCGAGGACCCGCGCCGTCGTACTGCCTGTCGCAAAGCGTCGCCTACAGACGCGGCATGGGGTCGATGTTCGCGGCCGGACGCAACGTCTGCCGACTCTCACCCGAAGCATGGGCCGCGGGGCTGGACGCGCTCGACACCGGACAGCCGGCCTACGCTCCCTGGGTCCCCGCCGACCGCTCGCTCGGCCCGTTGCTCGTGGTGTTCGCCCCGCTCTACGACGGTACTCAGTCACTCGCGGCAGCCGGCCGCCGACGAGGGTTCACAAGGTGGGTCGCGATCGTCGTTCGTCCCCGTGTGCTGCTCGCGCGGGCACTTCGAGGGTACGCCGGCACCGCTGTCCGCTTCAGCTACAGGCGCGCCGGCGCAAGCGTCGCCATTTCCGCCGGCTCGGCACCGAGCGGCGCCGGCACCGACAGCGTGGCGCTCGGAAACGGCTGGACCGTTCGCACCCGAGCCGCAATCCGCGGCGTCGACCTGCTCTCGAACGAAGGTGGCGCACTGGCGATAATCGGCGTCGGTGGCGCGCTCAGCCTGCTGGTCGCCGCACTCGTTTTCGTCCTCGGAACCGGCCGGTCGCGCGCCCTGAGACTTGTGGAGTTGCGAACGACCGAGCTGCGCCGGCTCGCATTGCACGATCCGCTGACGGGGCTTCCGAACCGCGCCCTGCTGACCGACAGGATCCGCCAGATGCTCGCGCGCAGCGTGCGAGAGGGACGCGCTGGCGCCGTTGCCTACCTCGACATCGACGACTTCAAGAACATCAACGACACGTTCGGGCACGCGGCCGGCGACCGCCTGCTGACCGCGGTCGCGGGGCGGGTGAGCGCAGGCGTACGCTCAGCGGACACGGTTTGTCGTATCGGTGGCGACGAGTTCGTGGTGCTGGTCGAAGCCGCCCAAGGCGACGAGTCGCCGGACGTGGTCGCGCGGCGCCTGCTGGAGCTGATCGGCGCACCGTTCGACATCGGCGTCGGATTCCCGGTGCACGTGACCGCGAGCGTCGGGGTCGCACTCGCCAAACACATGAACGCGAGCGAGCTGTTGCGCTGCGCCGACGTCGCGCTCTACGAGGCGAAGTCCGCAGGGAAGAACGGCTACGCGATCTTCGACCCGCAGAACGTCGCGCCGCCTGAGATCGAGCTCGTGGACCCTGAGCGCACCGGCCGCGCCGGGAGCAGCGCCGGTCAGGCCGCGTCGCCCTCGAGCTCGAACATCGCGTCGTCCAGGTAGCAGTAGGACCATGCCTCACCCGGTTCGACCGAGGTGACTATCGGGTGGCCGCTATCACCCGCGTGGCCCGAAGCGTGCCGGTTCGGCGAGGAGTCACAGCAGCCGACGTGGCCGCAACTCCGGCAGACCCGAAGATGGAGCCAGCGCCCGCCGACCGCCAGACAGTCCTCGCAACCCGCGACACTCGCAGGACGAGGAACGGTCACGTGATCGAGATGTGCGCAGACGGTCATGTGTGCCTCCTTCGAGGGCTCGAAACCACCGTTGCCGTCGCCGGCCCTTCGGTATCTTGACCAACCGCGTCGATGGGCTCTGCAGAGCCACCGACGGGCCCACCCCGCGCACCGACCCGCGTCGGGTCGGCGCGCGGCGCAGCGGGCTTGGAAACTGGTTTCGGGGTGTACGAGCCGTGCCGAATTGCGCTGCGACTCGCGCCGGCTCGGACGCGGTGCTACGCCTCGACGATCTCCGCGGTCGCTGCGCTCTCCTTGACGCCTTCTGCAGCGCGCTTCGCGTCGGACTTGCTCGCGAAGGACTCGCCGGCGCTCGCAGTGGTCTGGCCGTTTGATGAGACCAGACGCCAGCGGTAGTGCCCGCCCTTGTCTTCGTAGATCTCGAACTTGGCTGCCATGGTGCCGCTCCTTTGGTTGCTTAGGCGCGGGCAGGCTAGTCCTTTTCGCGCGTTCGCGCTCGCCCGCTCGCGTGCCGGTGAGCGGCCGGCGGAGCGCGATCGAGTTCATGGGCAAACAGCGCGATTTCCTCGGGGCGCGCGAGCGTTCGCGTCCCGTCGCAGGTGGGGCGCCGGAAGTGGTGGTGGTTCTCGTGTTGACGAGCAAGCCGATTCCGAGCCCGGAGGGATCCGACCGTCGAGCCGCGCCGAAGAGCGCGCAGCCCGATACCGGCGGTTGCCAAAGCGGCGACGACCACACCGACCCGCAGCCGCCACGCGGCTCCCTCCGGCTCGCACTAGACCAGGCGCTGAGCGTTTAGGACTCGAATGCTCGGTTGGGCGCGCGCCAGCATGCGCGACTACGATGAGCCCCATGCCCGAAGCCCTCTTCTTCACGGACTCGGAGCCTGCCAACCGGCTGATCGCCACCGATCCGATTGCGCTCCTGATCGGCTTCGCGCTCGATCAACAGGTGAGCGTGCAGAAGGCGTTCATGGGGCCGCTCGTCCTGCGCGAGCGGCTCGGGACGCTCGATCCTCGAACGATCGCCGACGCCGACCTCGACCCGGTGTTCCGCGAGAAGCCGGCCATTCACCGCTTCCCGGGCGCGATGGCCACGCGGGTCGCGGAGCTCGCGCGCCACGTCTGTGACAACTACGACGGCGACGCCGCGCGGGTTTGGACCGATGCAACAACCGCGGGCGAGCTTCGCGCCAACATCGCGGCCCTACCGGGCTTCGGCGAGATGAAGGTGAAGGCGCTCGCCTCCGTTCTCGCAAAGCGGTTTGGCGTGGCGTCAGCCGCCCAGCTTGTGCCGGCGCACCCGACGCTCGGCGACGTCGATTCGCCGCAGGCGCTGGTCGACTACCAGGCCGGCAAGCGAGCACACAAAGCCGAGGCACGGTCTCGCGGGAAAACGAGAGAGTGAAACGGCCGCGCCTGAGGTGATGACGCGGCCGCTTCGGCGGGTCTTGGTCTCACCCGTCGGTGGAGGCGACGAGCGGGCGACACTCTTTCAGGCGCCCCGGATGCCAGCGGCCGCCGGAACGGGCGTCGGATCGGCGGCCGCGTGCCTAGAACACCCCCGCCGGACCCGCTTGTGGCTTGCTAGTTGTCGCTGCCGAGGCGGTCGGTCAGGTACAGGTCGCTTGCGTCGCGCGCGAGCGCGTGAAGGCGCTCGGCGGGCAGGCAGGGAAGCACCGTTGCCAGCACCTGCAGCTCGCTCAGGCCGGCGTCGAAAGCGCAGGAGCCGCGCAGCCGCGCAGCAAGACGGAGGGCGTCGCGGCGGCCGTCACCGAGCGCGGAGAACGCTCCAACGAGGAAGCGGACGTTCGCGACCGCGAGCGTCGAGCCCCGGCTGCCCGCCCATCCGGCCACGTCCCGCAGATCCTCCGGCCCCAGCCCGGCGAGCGCCTTCTCATAGTTGGCGGCCAGCTCGCCGTCCGGAACCACGTCGACCCACGCGTCGACCACCAGCTCAACGAGCTCGCGGCGCGAATCGCGACCGAGGGCGTCGGCAATCGCGGTCACCGTGCGCGCAGGGTCGGTCGTGCAGAGGGACGTCGGCTTGTCGCGGCGCATCGACATCGAGTCGAATGTAGCCGCCGACCCGGACGTGCAAGGCGGCTGCGGGGCGTCTAGACCTCGGGGAGCAGCTGCTCGAGTGTCAGGAGCGGCGCGAACAGGTCGCCGCTGCGATCCACGCGGTCCAGCACGTCGTCAAACTCGAACGCGAGCGATGCGGGCTCCCGCGACTGCAGCGTGGCGCGGACCTCATCCCAGGTGACGGGGGTTGAGACGGTCGGCCGCGGTGTTGCGCGCAGCGAGTAGACGCAGACTGTCGTCTTGTGCCGGTCGTTCTGGCTCCAGTCGATCAGCACCCTGCCCGGACGCAACGACCGCGTCATTCGCGACACGACGAGGTCGGGCCGAGCGCGCTCGGCGAGCTGGGCGAGGCTGGCGGCGAAGTGCTTGGTCTGCTCGAACGTCGAGTGCGGGCCGAGTGGAACGTAGACCTGCAGTCCCTTTGAGCCGGAAGTCTTCGCGAAGCTGGCGATCCCAAGGCGCTCGAAGGTCCCCACGAGCAGCAGCGCCACCTCGCAGCACTCGACGATAGTCGCCGGTGCTCCCGGGTCAAGGTCGAACACGACGGCGTCAGGGCGGTCCGGCGAGCCGGCGCGCGCAAGCGGGACGTGCAGCTCGAGCGCCGCAAGGTTGGCCAGCCAACGCAGCGTGTCGAGGTCACCGGCGACGGTGTGGTTCGTTGCGCTGCGACCACCCTTCACGGCCACCGTCCTGACCCAGGGCGGCCGGTGAGTCGGCGAGTTCTTCTCGAAGAACGCCTTTCCTTCGACGCCATCGGGGTAGCGCCTCACCGTCAGCGCGCGGTCGGCGAGGTGCGGCAGGAGAACTGGAGCGATGGCGGTGTAATAGCCGATGACCCCGCCCTTCGTGAGGCTCGCCGCGGGGTAGAGGACCTTCCCGGGGCGCGTCAGCCGGACGCGGCCACCGCCACCGTCAATCCCGCCGCCGGTCACGTCCCGGCTGTCCTGCGTCACGGGATCAGGAGCAGCGCCGGCCGGCTCGCGCGTCACGTCAGACGCGATCCTGTCGGCACGCCGGCCCTTGTAGACCGGAGCTCTGAGCGAGCCGGTGGCCGTCCACTCGCGAAACTCGACCTCGATCACGAGCTCCGGCTCGGTGAAGGTCGCGGCCTTCGGCGGTCTGGCGGGACCCGCGGCGAACGGCGAGTCTTGGCGGACGAGCGGCGTCATGAGATCCGCTAGACGTTCGACCTCCGCTTCCGTGAGCCCGCTGCCGACGCGGCCGGCGTAGCGGAGCGCTCCCGACTCGTCGTGGACCCCCAGGAGCAGAGCGCCGATCCGCCCACCCCGGCTGCCGCGACCGGGTGTGAAGCCACCGACGACGAACTCCTGGCGGTTCGTGTGCTTGATCTTCAGCCAGCTGCCGTCGCGGCGTCCGGGGCGGTAGGTCGCGTCAGTTCGCTTGGCGACGATCCCCTCGAGACCGCCGGCAGCGGTCGCGGCGAGCACGTCGCGACCGTGCCCCTGCAGCGGCGCCGGCGTGCGCCAGTGCTCGCCGTCGAGGCGGAGGTCGGCGAGCGTCGCGCGTCGCTCGCCGTAGCTGCGATCGATCAGCGAGTGGCCGTCGAGCCAGAGGAGATCAAAGATCACGTAGGTGACCGGCGCCGTCGCCGCGAGGCGGCGGGCGGCCGCCACCGAACCGATCCGCGGCTGGAGCGCAGCGAAGCTCGGGCGACCGGCGTCGTCGAACCGAACGATCTCGCCGTCCAGCACCGCGCGGTGAGCGCCGAGCGCGCGACCCAGGCGAGCGAGCTCGGGATAGCGGTCGGTGATGTCCGCCTCGCCACGGCCCGCGAAACGCAGCCGTCCGGGTTCTGAGTAAGCGAGGGCCCGGACTCCGTCCCACTTGACCTCGTAGGCCCATCCCGTGTCGTCATGCGGAAGCGAGCCGATCCGCGCCAGCATCGGCTCGATGTGGTCGGGCATCGGTTCGACGTCGGGGTCAGCCGGCGGGTCCATTCGGTGGATCATCCAGTCCTTCGGCGGCGCGTCGGTGCCGATCGCGAACAGGGCGTAGCGCGCATCGATCCGCTCGCCGTGGAGGGCGACCTCGACCTTGCGCGGCTCCCATTTCAGCGTCTCGTAGGTGCCGCGGTCCCAGATCGACATCGTGCCCGCGCCATAGCTGCCGGCCGGTATCTCGCCCGAGAACTCGAGATAGGCGAGCGGGTGATCCTCCGTGTGGGGAGCGATGTGGTTGACCTTCGGCTCGAGCGGGATGCCGCGCGGTAGCGCCCACGACACAAGCACGCCGTCGCGCTCGAGACGGAGGTCCCAGTGCAGGCGACGGGCGGAGTGCTCGTGGATCACGAAACGGCGCTGGGAGCCGACGGCGCCGGCCGCCTCGCCGCTCGGCTCAGGCGTTTTCGTGAAGTCGCGTTTGGCGCGGTAGTGCTCGAGACTGCCGCTCTCGCGGCGCCCGCTCACGACTTCTGCGTGGCCTTGGGCTTGGCCGCGCGCGCCTTGGAGGAGGCGGCCGTGGGCTTCGCCTTCGCCGGCGTGGCCTTGCCAGCGGCGAGCGCGTCGACGCTCGCCTGGAGGGCGGCCATCAGGTCGGGCACGACGGCCGGCTCGGCCGCCGGGGGCGCGATCGTGATCTCCTCGCCTGCGACCTTCTGCTCGATCAAATGCAGCAGCGCCGCGCGATACTCGTCGCGTAGGCGTGCGGGCTCAAACGGCGCCGAGAGCATCTCGATCAGCTGGCGCGCCATCGCGAGCTCGCGCTCAGAGACCTCGGCGGTCCCCTCCCCCGCGTCCTCGAGCGTGGTCGGCGAGACAAGCTCGTCGGCGTAGACGAGCGTGACGAGCAACAGCTGATCGCCCTGGACACGAAGCGCCACGAGGTGCTCCTTCTGGCGCAACACGAAGCGGCCGATCCCGACCTTGCCGGCCTCGCGCATCGCGTCGACCATCAGGCGGAACGGCTTCGCGGCGCCGGGGGCCGCAGCGAGGAAGTAGGAGGAGTCGAACATCAGCGGGTCGACCTCGTCGAGATCGATGAACTGCTCGACCTCGATCAGCCGCGTCTTCTTCGCGGCAAGCCCATCGAGCTCCTCGGGCTCGATCACGACGTACTGACCCGGCGCGAACTCATAGCCCTTGACGAGGTCCTCGAAGGCGACCTCCGCCCCGTCGGCGCTGCAGACA
Organism: uncultured Solirubrobacteraceae bacterium; assembly: GCA_964422115.1. Classification (GTDB taxonomy): domain Bacteria; phylum Actinomycetota; class Thermoleophilia; order Solirubrobacterales; family Solirubrobacteraceae; genus Palsa-513. The sequence continues at coordinate 69,937 of CAYQZU010000001.1, forward strand.
CGCTTCTGCTGGATTCGCGCGCGGTCCTCGGCGTGGAGCTGGTGGAACTGGACGTTCTTGCGCTGAACGGCGTTGTAGAGCTTGACGGGCACGTTGACCAGCCCGAACGAGATCGCGCCACTCCAGATCGAACGCGCCACTGCACACCTTCCTGTCGCTCCGAGGCGGCCCGTTTGAGCGCGCCCAACGAGGTTTCAATCTAGCAACGGCGTGGCCTGCCGGCCGCAAGCGGTGTTGCGGCGGAGAGCGGCCCTGCGGAACAACGGATCTGACGTCGGCGCTGGCCGCAGTCGGACCGCGGCGCGCGCGATCTACGGCGGGCCCGCTGGCTGCAGGCGTCCCGCAGCAGCGAGCGCGGCGGCGCATTGAATCCCTCCCCTGAAGATCGAGGGCAGCTCAGCTCATGCGCAGGACGGGCTTGATCACGGCGCCTGACGCGGCGTCCGCGGCGGCCTCGCCGATCTGGTCGAAGTCGTAGTGGCGGATCAGGCGCTCGACGGGGAAGCGACCCTGCTCCCAGTAGCGGATCAGCTTTGGCAGGAAGAGCTTCGGCACGCTGTCACCCTCGACGATGCCGCGGACCACGCGACCGCCGGTGAGGATCGTGTTGACGTCCAGTGAGACCTCGGTGCCGAAGCGAGGGGCGCCGATCACGCCGGCGGTCCCTCGCGGGGTCAGCGAGTCGACCGCGGCGCGGAGCACCTCGGGAGCGCCGGTCGTCTCGAGCGCGAAGTCGACGCCGTGGCCGGTCAGCGCGCGAATCTCCGCCGCGACATCAACCGCGCTCGCATCGAGGGTGTGGGTTGCTCCGAGCTCGCGAGCCAGCTGCAGGCGGGCCGGGACGCGGTCGATCCCGATGATCGTGCTCGCGCCGGCGATCACGGCGGCGAGGATCGCGGCGATGCCGACGGCGCCCGTGCCGAAGACGGCGAGCGTGCTTCCCGGGGGCAGCTCGAGAGTGCACAGGACGGCGCCGGCGCCGGTCTGGAAGCCGCAGCCGAAGGGCGCCACGAGATCGAGCGGGATGTGGCTCTCGACGCCGACCACGTTGCGCTCACGCGCCACCGCGAGTGTCGCGAAGCTCGACTGGCCGAAGAAGTGGGAGCCGATCGAGATGCCGTCACGTGAGAGGGCGCTCGACTCGTCAAGCGGCCGCGAGGCGGCGAAGTTGTACTCGAAGAACTCGTAGCAGTAGGAGGACTTCGCCTGCAGGCAGCTCGGGCAGGCGCCGCAGGAGTCGAAGGTCATCGCGACGCGTTCGCCGACGTGGACGTCCGCGACCCCCGCGCCGACGGCGAGGACGACTCCGGCGCCCTCGTGACCGAGCACCGCGGGCAGCGGCGTGGGGATCAGGCCGGCGGCGCAGGTGAGGTCGGTGTGGCAGATGCCGGCTGCGCTGACGGAGATCAGGAGCTCGTCGGCGCGAAGCTCACCGACATCGACGTCGCTCAGAACGAACGGGCCGCCGGCGATCTCGCTCACCGCGGCGCGGGCGGTCCTCATGGGTCCGGCGCGGGCGCGCCTGCGGCGCGTTTGACGCGGTAGCCGACCGGCAGGAAACGCAGTCCGGTGCGCTCCGCCACCATCCCCCAGATGCCGCGCGGGAGCAGCAGCGCAAACAGAATCGCGGTTGCGCCGAGGCCGATCAGGTACCAGGTGCCGTCGTTGCCGAACTGCTTCTGGATGAAGTAGAGAATGATCGCGCCGATGATCGGCCCCTCGAAGGTTCCGAGCCCGCCGACCAGCACCATGAAGATCATGAACGCGCTGTAGTTGACCGAGAAGATCGACGTCGGCTCGATGAAGAGGATGTTGGCGACCGTCATCGCGCCGGCCGCCCCGCAGCCGGCTGAGGCGAGGACGAACAGGATGCGCTTGCCGGCGACGACGCGTACGCCGACCGACGATGCGGCGCCCTCGTCGTCGCGGATCGCTTGCAGTGACGCGCCGAGGCGGCTGCGTAGGAGGAAGAACACGGAGATGACAAAGAAGGCGGCGAGCGCGAGCGTCAGCCAGTAGGTGTAGTGCTCGCGGCTGGTCGGCGAGTATCTGTCGAGCTGGATCAGCGAGATGCCGGTGCCGGCGCCGAGTTGGTTGTCGAAGGAGACGTAGATCCCGATCGCCTCCGCGACGACCCAGGTCCCGATCGCGAACTGGGCCCCGCGGAAGCGAAGCACGATGAACGAGAGCGGGACCGAGACGACCGCGCAGAAGACGACGGCGAGCAGCATGCCGAGGTACGGGTCGAAGCCGTGCAGGGCGAACCACACGGTCGCGTACGCGCCGAGACCGATGTAGGCCTGCAGCCCGATCGAGACGAGACCCGCGTAGCCGGCGAGAGCGTTCCACATGACCGCCAGCAGAACGAGGGTGAGGAGGCTCGTGAGGTCCTGAACGACGCTCGCGCCCATCACCACCGGCACGAACGCGAGCGCGACCAGCAGCAGCCCGAAGCCGCCCGTGAAGCCGGCCGAGAGGCGCGTCCAGCGCTGGATCCGCGCGATCGGCGGCGTGGGCGCGGCCGCGGCACCGGTTGCCGCGCTCATGTGGTCGCCCGTGGTAGCGGCCCGCGGGCCGCACGGCCCGATCGGAGCGTCAGCAGGCCCCCGCGCGGGGAGATCAGGACGAGCAGGAACACGATGTGCCCGGCGAGGATCGAGTACTCGGGGTTGATCTGCGCGCCGACGGTCTGCGCGATCCCCAGGACGATGCCGCCGAGCAGCGCGCCCCAAAGCGACGAGCCGAGACCCCCGATCACGACCGCCTCGAAGGCGAAGATCAGCTGGTCGGGGCCGGAATAGGGGTAGAAGGTCGAGCGCAGCGCGAGCGCGAGACCGCCGATCGTGGCGATCACGACAGCTACCGCGGTCGCCCACGCGTAGACCGAGCGCGAGTCGATACCTACCAGCTCGGCCGTGTCGGGATCCTCCGCGGTGGCGCGCATCCGCCGACCGGCGTCGGTCTTCGAGAGGAACAGCTGCACCGCGGCGAAGATGACGACCGCGGTGCCGAAGATCAGGGCGCTGAGGGCGGAGATCGAGATCTGGCTGTTGATCCGCCAGGCGGCTGTGACGAGCGAGCCGGTGTCCTGGCCGAGGGAGCGGACGTCGGGAGAGAAGCTCTGTTCCAGCACGTTCTGGATCACGATCGATAGGCCGAACGTGGCGAGGAGCGGGACCAGCAGGCCGGAGCGCAGGCTGCGCTGTAGCACGAGGCGCTGGAGGAAGTAGCCGAGCAGCAGCATCGCGGGCAGCACCGGGAGGACGCCGACCAGCGGTGAGACGTTCCAGTGCTCGAGCAGGAGGTAGATGAGATAGGCACCGAGCACGGCGATGTCGCCGTGGGCGAGGTTGATGATCCGCATGACCCCGAACATCAGCGCGAGGCCGCACGCGATGATCCCGTAGTAGCCGCCGAGCAGGATTCCCTGGATGACGTCGTTGACCCAGGTCACCCTGCGACCCCCGCGGCGCGATGCAGGCCGAAGTAGGCCTCGGTGATCTGTTCGCGGGTCAGCTCGTCGCGAGCGCCCTCGAGCACGAAGCGCCCTTCGAGCATGCAGACCATCCGGTCGGCGATCGTCGCTGCCCGCGTGAAGTCCTGGTCGACGAGGATCACGGTCGCTCCTTCAGCGACGACGCTGCGCAGCGAGCTGTAGACGGCCTCGACGGCCAGCGGCGCGAGGCCGAGCGACACCTCGTCCAGCAGCAGCAGGCGCGGATTTGAGATCAGCGCGCGTCCGATCGCGGTGGCCTGCTGTTCGCCCCCCGACAGCGTCGCGGCACGCTGGTCGCGTAGCGGACCGAGCATCGGGAAGGCCTCGATCACGGTGTCGACCGTCCAGCGTCCCGTGCGCCTGCGCTGGGTCGCGACGCGGAGGTTCTCCTCGACGGTCAGGTTCGCGAACAGCCTGCGCCCCTCGGGTACGAGCGCGATGCCGAGTCCGACGCGACTGTGGCCGGGCATCCGCGTGACATCGGCGCCGTCGAAGATGATCCGCCCCTCGCTGGCACGGTGGGCGCCGGCGATGCCGCGCAGCAGCGTTGTCTTCCCCGCGCCGTTCGCGCCGACGAGCGCGAGCGTCTCGCCTTCGCTGATCGTGAGCGAGACGTCACGGACCGCCTCGAGCAGTCCATGACGCAGCCGCAGGCCCTCGACCTCGAGCAGCGGCGCTCCCTTCGGGGCCGGCGGTTTCGGTTTGCGTGCGGTCACGCTGCCGCGGTTCCGAGGTAGGCGTCGACCACGCGGGCGTCGCTCATCACAGCGCGGGGCTCGCCGTCCGCGATCACCCGGCCCGCCTCCATGCAGACGAGGCGCGTGATGACCTGGACCAGCACGTGCACGATGTGCTCGATCCAGACGATCGCGATTCCGTCCTCGCGCAGGCCATTGATCATCGTCACGAGCTGTTCGGCTTCGGCGTCCGTGAGCCCCGCCCCAATCTCGTCGAGCAGCAGCAGCACCGGACCCGTGGCGAGCGCGCGCGCCATTTCGAGTCGCTTGCGTCCGAGCAGCCCGAGGGTGTCGGCGCGGCGATCGGCCAGCTCGGCGAGATCGCAACGCTCGAGCACCTCGAGACAACGCGCGTAGGCGCCGGCGCGACGCAGGCCACCACCGGTCGAAGCTGCGACGAAGCAGTTCTCGAACACGGTCATGCCGCCAAACGGGCGGGGCACCTGGTGTGCGCGTGCGATCCCGAGCCGGGCTCGGCGGCTCGCCGGCGCGCGCGTGATATCGGACCCGCGAAACGTGACCGTTCCATCCGACGGTGCGATCGTGCCGGCGAGCACGTTCAGCAGTGTCGTCTTGCCCGCTCCGTTGGGCCCGACGATGCCGACCGCCTCGCCGGCGGCGACGCTCAAGTCAACGCCGTCGAGGGCCGCAAGCGCTCCGAACTGCCTGCGGACCCCGACGGCGGCGAGCAACGGCTCTGTTGCCATGCTCGTGATTACTACAGGATCAGCTGTAGGGCTTCAGCTTCGCCTGGATCGGAACGTGCGGATCGTCCTTGTGCTCGCAGAAGACGAACTCGAGCGGGTACTTGCTGCCCTTCTTCGTCGTGAGCCACTGTCCGCCCGGGATCGGTGTCGCAACCACGTTCGGCACCGGGTTCTTCGACGGGCTTCCGGTTCCCCAATGGAGGTTGCCGAGCGGCGTGTTCACGCTGAGGTTCTTCAGCGCGCTGGCCACCGCCGCCTTGTTCTTCGGGTTACCGCTGGCCTTCAGCGCGGCGGCCGCGACGTCGAACAGCGCCATGCTCGCGCCGGTCTGCTGATTCCAGTACTTGCCGCTGTGCGCCTCGTAGCCGGCTCCCAGAGCCTTGTTCGAGATGCCGGTCAGGGTTGACTTGTAGGGCCACGTCGGTCCCCAGTAGCAGCCGGTCGCGAGCTTGTTGCCGAGCTTCAGACCGACCGCCTGGATCTGCGAGACGAACAACCCCGTCTTGGCGATCTGCGCGATCTTCACCTGCTTGGTGTAGCCCTGCTGCGCCGCCTGGCGCCAGAACGTCGTGAAGTCCGGCGGAATCGGGAACGTGTTGAAGATCTCGCAGTTCTGCTGCTTGAACATCGTGATCTGCGAGGTGAAGTCAGTCGTTCCGTCCTCGTAGGGACCCGGATCGACGATCGTGTAGCCGGCACTGTGGAGCAGCGGAGCCAGGGCCCCGCGGATCGCATTGCCGTCGGCATCGTTCGGATACATCACGCCGACCGTCTTGTTCGTCGAGACCTGTGGCCACATGTCCGTGTAGGTGTCGAAGAAGTTCCCCACACCGAAGCTGAAGTGGAAGATCCACTGGTAGGCGACGGGCTTCGACAGGCTGTTTCCGGACCCAAGCCACCAGGCCTGCCACGGAACCGTTGTCGATACCGCTGGGACGCCTGCGGCCTCCGCAGCGCCGACGACGGGAAGCACGACCTCGGGCGTCGAGGTGGCAAGCAGCATGTCGACGTTGCTGCTGGAGATCAGCTCCTGGGTCACCTGCGCCGAAACCGACGGCGAGGATTGAGCGTCCTTGCTGATGATGTTGACCTTGTAAGTCTTTCCGGCCACCTTGAAACCCTTGGCGAACGCCTTGCGGGCGAGGCCGATGACATACGGATCCGGCTCGCCGAACCCGGCGTCCGGCCCTGTCAGCGGACTGACGTAGCCGATCGTGATCGTCTCGACCGACGCATCACGCGCGTTGGGGTTGTTGGGCCGCGCCCACGAGGGCTCCGCCGCAATCCCGCCGCCCAAGACAACTCCGCCAACCGCTGCCCCGCCCCGCTTGAGGAAGTCGCCGCGGCTGAGGCCGCCGGCACCTTTTCGCTCCTCGGACATCAATGCTCCTCTCCTTTGACCCGACGCCCCGCAGGCGCCGCTTCTGCCACCGCTTGCCCGATCGCCAAGCGGGTGGGCGATGCTAAGTCACGGACCACCTATTAGTCAAGCGACTACAAAAGAGCGATCTTATATATTGGCGCGCGATGGCTACCGACCTCTCAAGCGACCAGGCCGTGAGGCTGATTCGCGAGACGATCGCTGAGCGCGGCCTCGAGCCCGGCGACCGCGTCGGGACCGAGCAGGAGCTCGCCGACCAACTCGAGTTGAGCCGTCCCGCGGTCCGCGAAGCCGTTCGTCTACTTGTCGGCGCGAACCTCGTGCGCGCCGCGCGGGGCCCGGGCGGCGGCGTTTTCGTCGCACGGACCGTCGACAGCGGTCTCGCGAAGACCGTCAGCGACGCGATCGCGGGCATGTTGCGAGCGGACCTGACGTCCGTGTCGGAGCTGACCGAGGTCCGAATCCTGCTGGAGGTGCCGCTCGCCGGCCTTGCGGCCGAACGCGCCGACGCCCAGACGATCGCGAAACTGCGAGGCGCGCTCGACGACGCGGCCCGCCACGCTGATGACGAGGGCAGGCAGCGAGAGACGGACACCTACTTTCACTGGACGATCGCCGGAGCGAGCGGGAACCAGGTGGCGTGCGCTCTGATCGCCTGGTCGCACGAGGTGCTGCAGCCGGCGCTGAAGGACCTGATCGCCCCGGCGATCGTGGAGGCGGTCGCGCGCGAACAGCATCGGGAGATCCTCGAAGCGATCGAAGCGCGCAAGCCGGCGCTGGCGGAGCGAGCTATGCGCGACCACCTGCGCTACCTGAGCGACCTGCTCGAGACCGTCGCGCCTGCGTCCCGAGCTGATCGCTAGCGGCGACCGGCTGGCTCGCCGGCAGGTGCGCCGCGGTCACGCACGTCCTCGATGCGCCGCGCCTTGAGGCGCTGAGCTGCGAGGACTCCGGGCATGACCGGCACGACACGCACGCGCAGAGCGAGCCGCCGCAGAATTCGCTCCTCGATCGTGTGCACGATTCCCGGGTCGGTCGTCTCGAGCAGCACGCGCACCTCGTCGCGCTCACCGACCTCGGTGTAGAAGCGAATCCTGTACTCGCCAAACGCTCCGGCCTCGCGCAACGTCTGCTCGATCGCGGATGGAAACACGTTCATCCCGCGGATCACGACCATGTCGTCGGAGCGCCCGACGATTCCGTCAGGGAGCCAGGCGTCGTCGTGCCGAACGGGACAGACGCCGCCCACGTTCACGACGTCGCCGCCGCGAAAGCGGATCGCCGGGTACCCGACCCTCGAGAGCGCGCTCAGCACGAGCTCTCCCTGACCTCCGACCGGCACCTCCTCAAAGGAGACCGGGTCGAGGATCTCGCACAGGAACTCGCTCTCGTTGATGTGGATTCCGCCGCCGGCCGCGCACGGGTAGGAGAAGACGCCGACCTCGGTCGAGCCGGCGTGATCGACGACGCGCGCCGCCCACGCCTCCTCGATTCGCTCGCGAGCCGCGGCGATCGAGGCACCCGGCTCGCCCTGGCAGATGATCGTCGTGACCGACTCGAACGCACTCTCGAGGCCCCACTTCAGCGCCACGTCAATCAGCTTGAGCGCGTAGGTCGGGGTGCAGATGATCGCGCTCGCCCCAAGCTCGCCGATCGCGATCAGGCGTTCGCGGCCCTCCATCCCGCCGAGCGGCAGCGCCAGCGCGCCGACCTCCTCGACACCCGCGGCAGCAGCCCAGAACTGAAGGTAGGCGCCGAACGCGAACGGCAAGGCCACCCGGTCGCCGGCCCCGACGCCGGCTTCGCGCAGGACGCGAGCAAACAGGCCGCGCGTCGAGGCCCAGTCCTCGAGCGTCTGGGGCACACGAAGCTGATCACCGACAGTGCCGCTCGTCATGTGCAGGTGCGTGTAGGCGTCCAGCGGGAATGTGAGGTTCGTACCGTAGGGCGGGGCCTGCGCCTGGTCGGCGAGCAGCTCGTCCTTGGTCGTGAACGGAAGCGCTCGCAGATCCTCGAGCGAGCGAACCCGTGATCCGCTCAGCCGCTCGCGCTGGAACGTGTTTGTTTCGACGACGCGCGCAATCAGCCGGTCGAGCCTGTCGAACTGGGCCTGTCGTCGCTCCTCGTCGATCGGCGGATTCTAGGCGAGGACGCGCGCAGCGCCCAATGGGCGCTCAGCGCACGCATACGGCAGGCCGAAACCCGGCGCTTACGCGCCGGCCGGCTCCGTCAGGACTTCTCGACGGCCGCCGGTTCGGCGGGCACTGGTGCGGCCACGGGCGCAGGCGGAGTTGGCGCCGCCTGGGTCAGAGAGTCGTGGTTCGTGGCTCCACTGAGGGAGTCCTTGAATCCGCGCATCCCCTCTCCCAGGGACTTGCCAATCTCCGGCAGTCGCTTGGCCCCAAACACCAGCAGCAGCACGAGCAGCAGCAGGATGATGTGAACCGGGTTATCTAGTCCCATCCACCGAGGATACAGGACTGGTGTAGCCGCGCCTCACACCCGGCGGGTTGCCGCGACAATGCAGCCGTGGATGCTCTGGGGCCCCTGCGGTGGATCGATCGACTCCAGAGACGACACGCGGGATTGGCGGTGCCGATCGCCGTGCAGAAGAAGTTCGGGGAGGACCAGGCGGGCAATCAGGCGGCGTTGATCGCCTACCACGGGTTCCTCTCCCTGTTCCCCCTGATGCTGCTCGCCGTGGCGGTACTCGGCTTCATCGTCCAGAGCGATGCGGGCGCTCGCCAGACGATCCTGAACTCCGGGCTGCCGAACATTCCGATCATCGGCACGACGCTGAAGGACGGCCACCTCGTGGGCAGCGGGGTCGCGATCGCCGTGGGCGGCATCGGCGCCCTCTGGTCGGGCCTCGCCGTCACGAACGTGCTGCAGAACGCCTTCGACCAGATTGGCGGCGTGCCTTACAAGAGCCGTCCCGGCTTCCTGCACCAGCGGATGCGAGGCGCACGCCTGCTGTTCGCGATCGGCCTGATGGAGCTCGTGACGATCGCACTCACCGGCGTAACCTCGGCCGGTGTAGGGAACCTCGCACTGGACATCGCGGGCATCGGTGTGTCGATCCTGCTGAACCTCGCCCTGTTCGCGGTCGCGTTCCGGCTCCTAACCGACGCCAGCGTGCCCTCTCGCCGGCTCTGGCCCGGGGTGGCCATGGCGACCGCCGGCTGGGTGTTGATCCAGGCCGTCGGCGGCGTGTACGTCCGTCACGTGCTGACCAAGGCGAGCGCGACCTACGGCGGTTTCGCCGGTGTGATCGGGCTACTCGCGTGGCTGTACCTTGGAGCCCGCGTGCTGGTCTACGGAGCGGAGCTCAACAGCGTGCTCGCCCACCACTACTGGCCACGCAGCCTGTTCGACCCTCCAACCGTCGCCGACGACGATGTCCGCACGTCGCTCGCCAAGGTCGAGGAGCGAGTCGATGACCAGACGGTCGCTGTGAGCTTCGAGCCAAGTGAGGGGGCGCGGCGCCGGGCCGTCCTGATCGCCAAGCGACCGAGGAAGAAACACTAAGCTCGATCCGATGGAGCGCTTCAACATCTTCGACGCAGAGTTCACATATTCGGACCTGGAGGATCCGGCGGGCTACCGCGCCGGATACGCGCGGTTCGGACCGGCGATCGGAGCGAGCCGGCTCGGCGGAACCGTTTACGAGCTGCCGCCCGGCGAGAGCATCTGCCCCTACCACTGGGAGGCCGGAGACGAGGAACTGCTGATCGTCCTCGCCGGACGCCCGACCGTCCGCCACGCGCAGGGCGAGGAGGAGCTCTCCCCCGGCGACACGGTGTGCTTCCCGCAGGGACCGTCGGGAGTGCACAGGATCGGCAACGTCTCGGGCGAGACAGCGCGCGTCCTGATGCTCTCGACGATGCGCCAACCCTCGCTCGCGGTGTACCCGGACTCCGACAAGGTCGGGGCTTTTGACGAGCCCACGAACCTCCGGCTGCTGTTCCGTCGCGGCGACGCAGTTGACTACTACGCTGGTGAGACAGTGCAGCCCGATCCGCCCGCCGGTCTCTAGCTGGTTGCCCGCCGGCCGGAGGGTGGCCGGCGGATGGCGGGCGACGGGACGCGGCGGAGACTGTGGTGGCTCCGCGAACCCGGCGGTGTCGTGGCGAACCGACGCCGCCGGGCCCCCAGGCGGTCCGGCGATCGTGAACCAGACATCTGGAGACGCCAGATGAAGATCGGGCTGCCGGGGATCGTCTACCTGGTGATCGGCTGGTTCGTCGCGCACGCGCACCACTATTTCGCGCACGTCGGTGCCTTCCATCGAATCGTCGCCGCGGCGATCGCGATCGCACTGTGGCCGCTGGTGCTGCTCGGGGTCGGGTTTCACGTGACCTAGGGCTGGCGGCCGGCGGCCGTCCGAGGACCGTGCCGGTCCGGTCGGTGGTTGGAGCGCGTAGTCTGCCGTGATCGCGCCGTCACGAGACAGTACGAGAGCAACCCGACCGTGATCGTCGACCGCCACCGGCGTGATCCGGCGACGGTCTGCGCTGCTCCTGGATCTGCCGCCGACGCGGGGACCCGAGGTCGGCGCGCATGAGCGCTACGGGCCCGCCCGACGCGGCGGAGACACCGGAGGTTCAGGCACGCCGACTTCGCAACGGGATCATCACGCTCACGGTTCTGGTTGTGCTCGTGGTCGCGCTGCTCATTGCCGTGCCCGGGCTGCACGGCGTCGGCAAGGTCGTGACGCGCATGACGCCCGGTTGGCTTGCAGCGGCGATCGCGCTCGAGATCCTGTCGTGCGCCGGCTACGTCCTGATCTTCCTTCGCGTGTTCGACCGTGCGCCGATCGTGTTCGGTGCGCGCGTGGCGCTGACCGAGATGGCCTTTGGGGCAGCGGTCTCGCTGGGCGGTGCCGGGAGCCTCGCGATCGGCGCCTGGCTGCTGCGTGAGAGCGGCGTCACGCTCGGTGAGATCGCGCATCGCTCGGGAGTGCTGTTCCTGCTGACCAGCGCGATCAACGCGATCACGCTGATCGGCGCGGGCCTCCTGCTCGGCCTCGGCATAGTGCCCGGAGACAGCGACCCGCTGCTCACCCTCGTTCCGGCAGGCGCGGGCGTGCTGGTTGTGGCGTTCTTCCTTTCGCTGCCCCGGCTCACGGAGAATCGGTCGGTTGCGCGTGGCGACGGCCGCGTCGCGGCGCTCGTGCGCGGCGGGGCACAGACAATCCGCGACACGCGGCGTGCGCTGCTGAAGCCCGACCTGCGCCTGCTCGGGGCGTTTGCCTACCTGTGGTGCGACATCGGCGTGCTGTGGGCCTGCTTTCACGCGACGCCGCACACTCCGCCGATCGCGGTCATCGTGCTCGCCTACCAGATCGGGTACCTCGCGAACGTCCTGCCGATCCCCGGCAACGTCGGCGCGCTCGAAGGCGGGTTCGTCGGCATGTTCGTGCTCTACGGGATCAGTGCGACGCCGGCCGCCGCTGCCGCGGTCGTCTACCACGCGATCGCGCTGTGGATCCCTCTGACCTGGGGAACGATCGGGTTCATCCGGCTGCGCCGATCGCTGCACGAACCGCTGGTTGCGCGGCAGCCGCGCAAACGAGGGTCGGGCGCGGACTGATGCGCGGACCCCACCTGGCGTCGGCGCCGACGCGCTTCGCGCTGCGCTAGGCTGCGCGAGCGCGGGCACCAGCACGCTCAACGCTGTTCGCGCGCAACCCACTGCTGATGCCTCGAGCGCACCCGGATCTCTCACCGCTTGACCGGCGGCACTGGACGGCGCGCGCCGCATGCCTTGCAAGCGCGATCGCGTTCGCCTGCGGCCTGGCCGGCTGCGGAAGCGCCGCCGCCAGCCTCCCGACGTCGGTTCCCGTCGCGGACAGCACGGCGGCACAGGCCAACGCGGTCGCAGTCTCGCCGTTTCCCGGAACGAGCGACGCTTCGCCCGCGACGCAGATCAGCTTCCTCGGACAGAGTGGAACAACGGTCTCGGGCGTCAGCGTCGTCGGCTCGCGCAGCGGCAGCCACAGCGGACGCCTCGAGGCGTACTCCACCGGCACGGGCGAGAGCTTCATACCCGCGCACCGCTTTGCCCCCGGTGAGCGTGTGAGCGTCAGCGCACTCGTCGCGGGCGGCCCTTCGAGCGGGCAGACCGTTCACACGACCTTCACAGTCGCCTACCAGGCACCGGTTGACCAGACACAATTCCCGCACCGGACGGGCAATCCGGCCGACGTCCAGCACTTCGCGTCGGCTCCGGGCCTGACACCGTCGATCGTGCGGATCACGAAGCCCGCAGCGAGCGCAGCCAGCCCAGGCGACCTGTTCCTCGCCCCCTACCAGGGCGCGGGTCGACCCGGCGAGATGATCTCCGATCAGGCCGGGAACCTGATTTGGTTCCGCGCCCTGCCCGCCCACGATTCGTCGACCAACTTCCGCCCGCAGACCTACGAGGGCCAGACGGTCCTGACCTGGTGGCAGGGGCGCGTACTGCAACTCGGATTCGGCCAGGGCGAGGATCAGATCTACTCCTCGAACTACAAGCCGCTCGCGGTCGTGAGAGCCGGCAACGGCTACAGCGCGGACCTGCACGAGTTTCAGGTGACTGATCAGAACACGGCTTGGATCGACGCGTTCGACCCGGTGCGGCTCAACCTCACGCACATCGGCGGCCTCGCGAACGCGTACGTCAACGACTCGATCGTGCAGGAGATCGACATCAAGACGGGCCTCGTAATGTGGGAGTGGCACGCGTTTGGACACATTCCGCTGGCCGACTCCTACAGCCCCGTCCCACACAAGAACAACTGGGACTACGTGCACATCAACTCGGTCAACCCGGGGGCGGCAAACACCGTCCTGCTCTCCTCGCGAAACACCTGGGGGATCTACAACGTCGACCTGCGAACCGGCGCGATCGACTGGCAGATCGGCGGCAAGCACAGCACCTTCACGCTCGGGCCGGGGGTGAAGTTCTACTGGCAGCACGACGCGATATGGGAACCGGGGGGACTGATCTCCGTGTTCGACAACGGGTCCTCGCCGCCGCAGGAGAAGCAGTCGCGCGGCCTGTTGCTCTCGCCTGACCTCGCCACCCACACCGTGACCCTGGTCAAGGCTTTCACCGACCCGGCCCGCACACTGCTGGCCTCCAGCCAGGGCGACACCCTCAACCTGGGGGATGGAAATTGGCTGATGGGCTACGGCGGCCTGCCCGACTTCGCCGAGTACGACTCGACGGGCAATCTGATCTTTGCCGGCACACTCGGGCTGGACGTGCAGGACTTCCGCACTTACTTCGCGCCCTGGAGCGCACAGCCCGACACGAAGCCGTCGGTGTCGGCCCACGTCGCCGCCGACGGAACGCTCAGCGCGCAGGCGAGCTGGAACGGCGCGACGACGGTCAGCTCGTGGCACCTATTGGCGGGTAGCTCCCCGACCACGCTGACGCAGGTCGCGACGGCGACCCGCGCGGGTTTCGAGACGCAGCTGAAGGGCGGTAAGACGGGCCCCTGGGTTCAGGTCGTGGCGGTCGGCAGCGCGGGTCAGACGCTCGCCAGCTCGAACACGATCAGAGCAACTGGCTGAGCGCTGCGGCGTCTCAGTGACGGTGGCGGTGCGGGTTCAGCTCGCTCCCGAGCTGTGAGCCGACGATCTGCTCCAGCTCGCGACGCCGGCGCGCCTGGGAGAGCGTCGCGGCGTGGGCGGCGCTTTCGAAGTAGTTCACGAATCCCTCGCGTTGCGCGCGAGCGAGTGGCGGCGGAAGCGGCGCCTGCAGTTCTTCGGCGATCGCGCTCTCGAGCGTCGCATGCAGCGATGCCTCGAGCCGACTGTGGCCGGCACGGTTGCGCAGCTCGAGCCGCCCCGGCGCGGTCGAATAGTCGTAGAGCTCGCGCTCCTGACCGGCAGCGATGGGTTCGAGCGTGTTCCCGCGCCAATGGGAGTACAGGCCGTACTTCGCTTTCGCCGTGATCAGGCCGGCGATGTGGATCGGCGCAAGCGTGCTGTAGGGCTCGACCGCGAACTCCGTGACGAGCTCGTCGGTCGCATGAAGCGCATAGTCACGTCCTGGAGCGGTCGGATCGGCCAGGATCGCGGCGAGGTCGGGGCGGCCGGCAAGGTGCTTGTAGCGGCGCTCGCGGCGCCACTCGCCCGAACCCCGCGCGAGGGTCAGCATCAACGGCACCACGTCGACGCTCGAGCTGATCTGCGTTCTCGTGACCTCGGGATGAGCCGTCGTCTTGCCACGCGGGTCGCTGACGATCAACGGGACGTTGATCCCTTCCTCGTAGAGGCCGGCTCCCTTTCCGCGCAGTCCGTGCGAGCCGCCGTACTCGCCGTGATCAGAGGTGAATATGACGACGGTGTTCGCCGCGATCTGCGGTCGCGTGGCGAGGGCGTCGAGCACGACACCGACCTGGCGATCGACCGCGGCCTGGAGCTTCACGTACAGATCGAGGAATGGAAGCCACGCCGGCATCAGCTGGGGACCGCTGTAGGGGACGTCGCCGAACGACAGATCCGTCGTGTTCTGAAGCGATCGTTGCGCCAGCGGCTTGCCGACGAGCTGGTCGGGCGTCTGGAAGTTGCCGGGCAGCTGATGGATCAATCGCGGCGCGCTCGCCTCGGACGCGCTCGCATCGCTCCAGCGGTACCACCACGCGATGTCGTGGGGGTTCACGAACGACACGGTTGTGCACCACGGGCCATCGCCGCCGGCCTGTCCGTACCAGTCGATGAACTGGCTCGCAATCATCGGATCGGCCCGCCAGCCCTGTGAAGGTGCGCCGTTGGGAGACGGGTAGGTGCCGCCGTCGAATCCGTAGCGTGCCAGACCCGGCGGGCCATCGACCTCGTTCCAGCGACGGTCCGCACGCGTCAGGTGCCACTTCCCGAACCAGTAGGAGGCGTATCCGAGCTCGCGCAGATAGCTGCCCCAGGTGTCGAAGGCGGGTGACAGCGTGCTGATCCCGGTGATCATGCAGCCGGTTTGATGCGTGTGAAGGCCCGTGAGCAACGTCGCCCGAGCGGGACTGCAGTCGTTCGACGCGGTGTAGTGGCGCGCGAAGCTCACACCGTTGCTGCGGATGCGCGCAATGTTGGGCGGGAAGCCGACGTCCGCACCGGCCCCACCGAACCAGCGTGGGTAGCGCATCTGGTCGACGACGATCACGAGGATGTTCGGTCCGTTGGGTTTCGGCGCGGGCCGCCTGACGCGATGTGCGCCAAGCGCGGCTGCAGACGCCCCGAGGGCGTCCATCGCGCCGGCGCCGCCAAGGAGCGCACCGGCGCGGATCCCACTCTTCAGGAATGCGCGGCGGCTGTGCCCAGAGCTTGGCGCCCGGTCATCTGATCGAGCGTCTGGATTCATCGGTATCCGTGCCTTGGAAAAAACTGGCCCGAGGAACGCTACGACAACCAGCGCTCACTGCGTCGAAGTTCTGATTAGGAACTGTGTGTCGCGCTTAACATCGACGCCGCCGGCTACTGGCCGGCGGTGAACGCCGGCAGCTCGTAGAGGAGCCCGCGTTTTTGCGCGACCCCGAGCTTTGCAGTCACGTCAGTCGCATGCGCGCGCACCCACGCATCAGCGACGGAGCAGGCCGGCAGCGTCGTGTACTTCGCGCCGGGACAGATCCCGCGGGTGAAGACGTAGCGCACCTCGCCGCGAGCCGCGTCCGCGCGCAACTGCGCGAGGGTCACAAGCGGGCGCGCATAGACCGATGTGAGCAGCAGGATCGGCCGGGCGTCACGGACGATCAGCGTCGAGGCTAGCGTGGGGGCGCTGACGGCGACCTCATAGCGCGCGCCGCCCTGATGGCGCTCGAGAAAGCGCGACAGCGCACCGGTCAGCTGCGCCCCGACGGTCACCTCGGTCGCCTGGACGGTGCTGGCGTGGCGGATCACGCGCACGTCATCGTTCAGCATCACCAGCGCGAGCGCACCCGCGAGCAGGGCGGCCGCGGTTGCCGGCGGCGTCACCCAGCCCGGGAGCAGCCCGCGCCGCGGGCTCCGCGCCAGCAGCCAGACCGCCGCGACCGCTGCACCGACCGCCACGAACGCAACCGCGAAAAGCCCGGCGCGGGACAGCCTCGCGCTTCCGGCGGCGGCCTCGAGAAGACACAGCGCGAGGGCGCCGGCAAGCGCGTAGGACCAGCGGGCATCGCGGCGCGCCCGGCGTGCCAGCGCGACGCCGCCGACCCCAAGCACCATCGCGATCGCGGGCGTGAACGCTTCGAGGTAGCGCGGGTGGGTGCGACTCGAGAAGCTGAAGAGCGCGTAACCGAGCAGGAGCCACGCCGCCAGGCCGGCGATCGCCGCGTGCTCTGGGCCGTCACGGCGCCGGGCCTTGCGGTCGCGGACTAGCGGAGCGACCGCGAGCGCCCCGAGCACAAGCGCCGCGAACAGGGCGGTTCCGATGAGGCCGCCGTAGTCGATCTCGTTGTGCGCAAACAGCCGGAGCGGGCCAGCGGGCGAGATGACCGCGCTGATCGGCCCGCCATTTAGCCCGCTTGCAACCGAGGCAGCGGCGGAGGTGACGAGGGCGGCCGGCGCCCCGGCGATCCGATCCCAGCCGTTGTAGACGAAGACCGCGTTCCAGACGCTCCCGTCGGTCGAGCCGATCGGCCACGGCCGCTCGCCGGCCGGGGTCAGCGAGACGAACACGAGCCACGCACACGCGACCACGCCAAACGCGAGCGCGGCGCCCGCGGCCCGCGCCACCCGATCGCGCAGCGGCCGCGCGCCGCTCGCCAACCACCAGAAGATCGCAAACGCCGGCAGCGGAACCAATGCCTCGAACAACTTGACGTTGAAAGCGAGCCCGAGCGTGGCGCCCGCCGCAAGGAGCCATCGCAGGCGCCGGCGCTTGACCGCCGCGACCAGCAGCCACGCGCACCCCACCAGCAGCGCCATCATCACCGAATCCATCGTGTCGCTGCGCGAGGTGACCACGCTCAGCGGGATCACTGCGAGCACGAAGGCGCTGGCCAGCCCCGCCAGACGCCCGGCGAGGCCTCGGACCAGGCCGTAGAGCAGCGGAACCGCAACGGTCCCGCCGAGCGCCTCGGGCAGCTTCAGCGAGACCGGCCCGTACCCGAGCAGTTTGACCGCGATGACCTGGAGCCAGAGGTCCAGCGGAGGCTTGTCGATCGCGGCTCCGCCACCGGGCTCGAACGCTCCGTAGAGAAAGTTGTGCAGCGACAGCGACATCGAGCGAACCGCCGCGTCATAGAACTCGTCCGCAGGCACATAGCGCAGCCGCGCGACCCGCAGGCCACCGGCCAGCAGCGTTATCGCGGCCAGCGCCACCCACGCCCGCCAATCTGCGCGCGGTGTACTCGCGGCAGCCTCCCCCGGCCGCGCCGCGGGCGGATCCGTCGCGATCACCGCGCTGCCGGAGGGCTCGGGAGCGGCTCGCCGTGGTGGTGACCGAAGGTCCAGGCGCGGTTTATGAAGAACGTGATCGCGACGACAGGCACGGTGAGGATCGCCTGTGCCGCAATCTTCTCGACGTGCAGCACGTGCACCATCACGTAGAGCAGGACGAGATTCGCGGCGATCGCGCAGACCTGCACGATCGCGAATCGCGACCCCGACCGCGAGTGCGGAAGGTGCTTCGCCTCGAATGTCCAATGCCGGTTCAACAGGTAGCTGTTGATCGCCCCCGGGATGTAGCCGACGATCAGTGCAACGAGATAGGGAACGCCGAGCAGCACCGCGGCGACCGTGTAGGTCACGAACGTCAACGCCGTGTTGGTGGCGCCGACAACGCCGTATTTGGCGAACTGCCATACGAGCGCGATGTCAAGCGACCGCTTGGGCGGCGAAGCAGGCTCCATCAGCGCTAAGCATGCCCGAAGCGTGCGGCGCCTGCCGCGAAAGCCATTCAGCTGGAATTGAAACTCGCCTGTTAGGTTCGCTTCACAGACCGCCGCCGAACTTCCGGCCGCGAGTACCCTGTGCTGGGCCGATATCGCGATGGCCCCGGCCAAAGGACACCGTGACGGCATCGACCAACACCCGCGAGCTCGACCTCCTCAGCGTCTGCGCGCCCGTCTACAACGAGGAGGAGCTGGTCGAGGAGTTCTACGCCCGGGCGACCGCCGCGCTAGCGCACTTCGAGTACGAGCTGATCATCGTCAACGATGGGTCCAGCGACCGCACGCCGCAGATTCTCGATCGACTGGCGGAGAGCGATCCGCGACTGCGCGTCGTCCACCTCTCGCGCAACTTCGGCCATCAGCCCGCCCTCACCGCGGGCCTCGAGCACGCGCGCGGGGACGCTGTCGCGATGCTGGACGCCGACCTGCAGGATCCACCGGAGCTGATCGATGCGATGGTCGAACAGTGGCGCAACGGCTCAGACGTCGTCTACATGGTCCGCGAGGAGCGCGAGGGCGAGTCCTGGTTCAAGCTGAAGACGGCGCATTGGTTCTACAAGCTCTTTCGCAGCCTCGCGCAGGTCGATCTGGCGCCCAACTCGGGCGACTTCCGCCTGCTTGACCGTCGCGCTCTGCGGGCGTTGCTCGCGATGGAGGAGCGCAGCCGGTTCCTGCGTGGGATGACCGTCTGGGTCGGCTTCACGCAGAGCGCGATCGGCTACAAGCGAGACGCGCGCTACGCCGGCGAGACGAAGTACCCGCTGCGAAAGATGCTCCGCTTCTCGCTCGACGCGATCCTCTCCTTCTCGCACACTCCGCTTCAGCTCGCGACCTACCTCGGGTTTCTGTTCTCCGGGATCGCCTTCCTCGCGATCCCCGTGGTCTTCGTACTGCGGCTACTGGGTTCCTACCTCCCCGGGTTCGGCTCAATCACGATCGCGATTCTGATGCTGGGTGGGATCCAGCTGATCGCGATCGGCGTGATCGGCGAATACGTCGGGCGGATCTACGACGAGGTCAAGCGCCGCCCGCTCTACATCGTTCGCGAGCAACGCAACGAGCCGGTCCCGCTCGGCGAGACGCGGCGGACCGCGCAGGCACCCGAGCAGGAACGCGCGCTCGGCGTCAGCGACTGACGGCAGGCGTCGCTCCACGGGCCGGGGCGGCTGCAGGCACCGGGTCCTCCCAGCGCTGCGAGGTTCCGCGCAGCCACGAGGCGCCCGCCACAACCACGAACGCCAGCACCGAGAAACGCAGCGCGTAGGTGACGGCGTCGACGAACGCGGGCGAGATCAGCCGGGGGAAGGATGTCCGCTGGCTGATCCTCACGACCGTTGCTCGATCCGTCGCTCAGTCCTCGCCGGCGAGCTCCAGCAGGCTGGCGACCGTGTTCCAGTTGCGCGCCGTCGCAACGACACCGAGCTTGCGATCCGACAGGGTGAGCGCCAAGCGGGAGCGGGCGCTGCCCTCGGGATGCCAGGCGTAAACCTCGCGACCGCAGACGTACACCGCTTCCGGCGGGTGCGCCGCCGCGCTGACCCGCTCGATGATCGCCTCGGTCGGCGCCTCGGCAAGGAAGCTCACCTGGTAGAGCCTGCGGTCGCTCGCAACCGTCCGCAGCGGATCGAGCGCCACGACCGCCGCCAACTCCTCGCGCGTGCGGACGACGACCCCGACGTCGAGCGCAAAGGCGCGATGTATCTGGCGCTCGAGCTCCACCACGAGCGCATCGCCGGACAGCTCGCTGCGCAGCAGGACGTTGCCACTCTGCAGGTGAGTGCGCACGTCGGCGAACCCGCCGGCGGTCAGCGCACCGCGCAGGTCGGCCATCGCAATCCGCCTGTTCGGGCCCAGGTTGATCCCGCGCAGGAGCGCGACGTGTTCGCTCACAGCGCAACCGTAGCGGCGTCCTTGACCGTCCCGGCTGATCGTGCGACGGGCGGCCAGGCCGCAGCCGACAGAAAGGCGGCGTTTGCGGCCAGCGTTCGCACACCTTCTGATCCGCCGGGCCGTCCCGGCCGTAGCAATGGAAAGCGCTTCTCGCCTGAGGTGAGGAGAAACCCACTAGAAACTGAGGTCAAGCACATGGGCCTGGACAACCCGATCCACATCGTTTTCCTGCTGGCGATCGGCCTGCTCGTGTTCGGCGCGAAGCGCCTACCCGAGGTCGGTCAGTCGCTCGGCCACGGCATCCGCGGCTTCAAGGACGCACTCACCGGCGACGGCTCGCACACCGCCGCGATCACTGCAGCAACCATCGAGCCGCCGCTCGTTGCGAGCGTTGCCGTCGAGCGGCAGGCGACACCTGCGGCGTGAGGCCGGGCCTCGAAGCCGGCGAGGCCAATGTCGCGAACGCGAGAGCCGGGCGTGTCTTGTGGCGGCGCGGACGGAGGGGCAGGGATTCGAACCCTGGGTACGGGGGTCACCCGCACAACGGTTTTCAAGACCGTCGCATTCAACCGCTCTGCCACCCCTCCAGCTGCGAACGAGATGATGGCATGGCCGACCAGCGCAGCCCGCCGGCGCGGTCGCGCTCTAAACTGAGCCGCCCGGAGAGGTGGCCGAGAGGCTGAAGGCACTCGCCTGCTAAGCGAGTATGGGGGTTAAACTCCATCGCGGGTTCGAATCCCGCCCTCTCCGCCATTTTCTTGACGCACGAACTCCGGCCCTGGGAACGGGGCCGGGTTCTGTTTGACGGCCGCTCCAGACCACCGTCGGCTGATTCAGCGTTACAGCGACGCAGCGGGCTGGACCTGCGTGGCGGTGAGTGCTCTCAGCGCTCTGACGAAGCCGTCTCGATCAGGGAGCGTCTGAAAGAAGGCCCTGTCGCATGCTTCGACCGCGACAATGGCCTCGTTGGCCAGACGCCGTCCATGCGGGGTCGCGGTGAGCGCACGGGCTCGCCTGTCGTCCGGGTGCGGGCTTCGCTGAACGAGCTTTCGGCGCTCGAGCGCACGCAGCACTTGGGAGGTCATCATCGGATCGGTTACGGCGTGGTCGGCGAGCTGGCGCTGGGTGACCGGGCCGTCGGCGCGTAGCCAGACGAGCGAGGCGAGCAGCACGAACTGCACGTGGGTCAGGCCAAGCGGCTTCAATGAGGCGCGCTGAGCTGATTGCCAGCGATTGGTCACCTGCCAGAGGAGGAGCCCCGGGCTCTCATCCGCGGCTTCGTACTCGCTGGCGAGCGCGCCGTCGCTCACGGTCAGACTCCCATGGCGGTCCGGATAGTCCGGAAGTCACGCTCGGTCAGCGGGATGAGTCCTCGCCGCAGTTGGTAGCCCCAGTTGGGCGTGGCGGTGAGATCGAGCGTCGTCGAGAGCGGTGCGATCGGTGCGTCCGTAGCCTCGCCGAGATAAGCGACGCGCCGGCGCCACGGCTTGAAGTCACCCTCATCGGCCTGCCAAACGTCCTCATCCAGGATCTCTCCGATCGCGGTGAACGCCTGCAGTGGCTCCCTGCTTGCCAGGCTGGCGCGCGGCGAGTAATAGATCAGCCAGTCACCAGCATGCATGCGTGCGACCCCCGCTCGCTTGCCGTGGCCGATCTGCGCGATTCCAAGCTCGGTGCCGCGCTTGACGTGCTCCCTGCAGAGCACACCAAGCCAATGGGTCATCGCGTCGACTCCGCTGTCTTAACGAGGCGATCCAGGTCTGGCTGAGCGCTCTCTCGGAACCCCTTCCCGAGGATTCGCGTCCAGACCCACCGGAGCGGACCGGTGATCGTGATGGCCACGTCGATCGTGCTGCCGCCGTCCGGCCGGCTCGTGACGAGATGATCGAACCTCAGCCGCGCGCCGACCAGCAGGGAGACGTCGACGAACTCGACGTCGGGGACCAGCTTCTGGACGACGAACTTGACCTTCGGCCCGCCCCTGGGCTTGAGGACGCCAGTTGCCCCTTCGACAAACGGCCCGTCGAGGCGGACCCATTCCGTATCCGCGTTCCACTCAGGCCACGTGGCCATGTCGGCCCAGCGAGCAAAGAACGCGGAAGGCGGCGCGGTGGAGTCCGCGTGAGCTGTGGTGATAATGGTCATGAAAGTAGTATGCGCGCATACTACTTTCATGTCAAGTCGCTCGCGTGCCTCGGGGACGGCTTCGCGCTCGCGACAGCGCAGGCGCGCAGTGCGACCGTGGCGACGTTCGACCGCCGGGTGCGCAGCTCGCTGCCGGCACTCGGCCTGGAGCTGGCGGCCGAACTCTCCTAGCCGCGGGCGGCGCTCGCTTCAGCGGCGCGCCACGCGGATGCCCCGCGGAGCCGCGGCTCAGGACGCTGCGGCCTGCGCCGGAGCGCCGACGGCGCGTGTGTGGCTTGCGCGCGCTTCGCTGAAGGTCACGAGACGTCCGCTCTCCTCGTCCCACAGCTTCAGCCGTACTGCCCGCATCCCGTTCCACATCGTGAGAACCGGGACGGTTTGGAATACGTCGATGCCGTCGTGGGCACGCTGCAGGTTGTAGTTGGGGATCCGTGAGTTCAGGTGATGCACGTGGTGCAGGCCGATGTTCCCTGAGAACCACTGCAGCGGCTGGGGCAGGCGAAGGTAGGAACTGCCGCGCAGCGCGGCTTCCGGATAGGTCCACTGGCCCCCACGCTCCCAGTAGGTGTCCTCGAACTGGTGCTGCACGTAGAACAGCCAGATCCCAGCCGAGCCGGCGAGCATCGCGGTCGGGCCTTGGATCAGGAGGTAGTCGCGCCAGCCGATCAGGAAACAGAGCCCGACGACGATCCCCGCAAGCGCCACGTTCGTCGCGTAGACGCTGCGCCGCAGAACCGGCCGCGCGGTTCGCGCGATCAACCGTGGGCTGATCACCATCGCGAAGAGCGGGCCGATCCCGAACATCACGACCGGGTTGCGGAAGAGCCGGTAGGCGAGGCGGCCACGCCAGTCGCGCTCGTAGTACTCATCGACGGTCAGGGTCGGCACGTCGCCGCCGCCGCGCCGGTCGAGGTCGCTCGCGGTCGCATGATGCTTGGCGTGGTTGTGGCGCCACTGCAGGAACGGCGTGAGCACGATCACGCCGAGCACCATCCCCAGCCAGCGGTTCCCGCGCCGCGACGGCAGGAACGAACCGTGCGAGCAGTCGTGAAACATGATGTACGTCCGCAGCAGGAAGCCTGAGGCGAGCACCCCGATCGCGAGCGTCAGAAAGTAGGAGACCCGCAGCGAGAAGTACATCGCGACCGACAGGCCAAGGTAGGGGACCACGGAGGTTGCGAGGTCGAGCACGCTGAGCGACATGCTCGGTCTCGCATAAGGGGCGAGAGCGTCGTTCCACCACGGCCGCGGCGAGCCCGGTCCGCCTGCATCGTCTCCGGCTTGCGGTGAGCGCGCGCGTCCGGTACCGGCGTGGTCTACATCCATCTTGGCTCCGCTTCTGGAGGAGCGCCCGCTCGCCGAGATGCGCCAGGGTGAAGCCACCGCATCAGGGCCGATCAGCGCTCGTGGTCGCGTTTCGTCCTGCGCCGAGACTACAGGCGCAGCGGGCGGCACGCTCCGTAGCCGCGCGTAATCTGCTCGCCGGTTTTCCCGCGAGGCTCGTGCGGGCGCGGGCGGGCCCGGTTGCGCTACCCTGGCACCGCGATGTTTGCTCCCGTTCGCTAGCCCGGCGCGGCCGCGCGCCGTCTTCCGAGCGCACCCTCCCTCCGGTTGGTGCGCTGTTCAGCTTCCGAACCCTGGAGTCCGTCTTGTCAGCATCGCCCGACCCAACGTCGCTCGCCGCCGTCGTCCAGCCGGCGATCCGCCTGGCCGCAGTCGTCAAGCGGTTCGGCTCGCTGGTCGCCGTCGACGGCTTGGACCTCGAGGTGCCACCCGGGGCCTGCTTCGGCCTGCTCGGGCCCAACGGTGCGGGCAAGTCGACGACGATGCGGATGCTCACCGGACAGGCCGTGGCGGACTCCGGCACGATCACCGTGCTCGGCTACGACCTGCCGGCACAGTCAAAACTGGCCCGTGGGCGCATGGGTGTGTGCCCGCAGGAGAGCGACCTCGACATCGACATGAGCGTGCGCGAGGTCCTCGACATCTTCGCGCGCCTCTACCGCATCCCGCGCTCGGAGCGTCGGGCGGCCGTCGACGCGGCACTCACACTGGCCGGCCTCGAAGGTCGCGCCGAGGACCGTGCGACGAAGCTCTCGGGCGGCATGCAGCGCCGACTCCTGATCGCCCGCGCACTGATCCACGAACCGGAGCTCGTGCTCCTCGATGAGCCGACCGTTGGGCTTGACCCCCAGGTCCGCCAGCAGCTCTGGTCGCTGATCATCGCGCTGCGCGAGCGGGGCACCACGGTGTTGATGTCGACGCACTACATCGAGGAGGCCGAGCGGCTCGCCGACCACGTCGCGATCATGGCGAACGGTCGCGTCGTCGCTGAGGGAACGCCGAGCGGTCTGATCGGACGCTACGCGGGGAAGGACGCGCTCGACGTCACCGGAACGGCATCCGAGCTGGCCGAGCTTCGCGACCGCGCCGCGGCCGACGGGCGACCGACGCGCGCGTCCGGCCCAACGATCACCTACCTGCACGCCGACCGCAGCGACGGCTCGTCGCTCCCGGCGGGCCGACTGCGAGCGGCGACGCTCGAGGACGTGTTCGTCCACCTCACCGGGGAGAACATCGAGTGAGCACCCGACCAACCCCAAGAGCAGGACGGATCGAACTTGTAGCCCTCGCCGCGGTCTGGCAACGCGAGTGGACGGTCTTCACGTACTTTTGGCGCAGCCGCACGTTCTCGGCGGTGATGGAGCCGGTCGTGATGCTGCTTGCTTTCGGCTTCGGCTTCGGCAAGCTCGTCGCGACGGTCGCCGGCATCCCCTACATCCAGTTCGTCGGCACCGGCGTGGTTGCGACGAGCGTCCTGTTCAGCGCGACCTTCTCGGCGATGTTCGAGGGCCTCTACAAGCGCCGCTACCAGCGCGTCTACGACGCGATGCTCGCCACGCCGGTGGACGTCGTCGAGATCATCACCGGTGAGGAGCTGTTCATCGGAATCCGCGCCGGCATCTACGGCGTTGCACCGCTGCTCGTAGCGTTCTGCTTCGGCCTGCGCCCGGAGCCGGCGATGCTGCTCGTGCCGTTCATCGGGATGCTCACCGGCGTCGGCTTCGCCGGCCTGGGGATGCTGTTCGCGTCCCTGGTGAGCACCTTCGACGGGCTCAACTACGTGATCAGCGGGGTGATCACTCCGCTCTTCCTCGTCGCCGGAACGTTCTTCCCGCTGAACAAGCTGCCGGTGGCGCTGCGCGACCTCTCGCAGGTCAACCCGCTGTATCACTGCGTCCAGCTCGTCCGCCACTGCGCCTTCGGCCTCCACCCCGTCGCGGACCTGGGGCACGTCGGCGCGCTTGCCCTGTTCGCGCTGATCACGTGGCGCCTGTCGGTCTGGCGCACTCGCGTGCGGCTGATCGATTAGCGGGACGCGCGCCACGCCGGTTCGCTCCGGCGTCGACGCGCGTCCGAGGAACAACGGTCACCGGCGCTGTCGCGCTCTCACGGTTGCGCTCTCGCGCGGCGAGGTTCGATGCCTCCGGAACGACTCGCCATCATCGGGCGCTACACCGCCGGGAAGGTTCAGATGCTTGCAATCCGATCCACTGGAGCTCCTTTCCGCGTGTCACGTTGGTTGTACCACCGTGGCGGGCGCTGTCAAGGGTCTCGCTCCACAATGACCGGCTCGCGCTGGGAGCCTCCCGGCCGATCAGGACACCGGTTGCGAGCAGACCGGTGATCGAGGTCGCCACGGTTCAGTCAGGCTTGACGGCGTAGCGCACCGGCACGAAGCGCTGCTGGTCGATCGGCGGACGCTTGTAATCGCGCTTCTGGCGTTTGGGCAGCTTGATCCGCTCGGCGTCGAGGTGCTCGTACGGGACGACCGAGAGCAGGTGGGAGATCAGGTTCAGACGGGCCGTGAGCTTGTCGTCGCCGTCCACGACCCACCAGGGACTCTGCTCGGTGTCGGTGAGCTCGAACATGCGGTCTTTCGCCTCCGCGTAGTCGACCCATCGTGCGCGAGCCTGCACGTCGGTCGGGCTGAACTTCCAGCGCTTGCGCGGATCGCGTAGCCGCGCTTCGAAGCGGCGCTCCTGCTCGTCGTCACTGACCGAAAGCCAGTACTTGACGAGCTGAATCCCGTCGTTCTGGAGCGCGTGCTCGAACTGGGGGCAGAACCGCAGGAACTCCGCGTACTGCGTCTCCGTGCAGAAGCCCATCACGTGCTCGACGCCGGCGCGGTTGTACCAGCTGCGATCGAACAGAACGATCTCCCCCGCGGCGGGCAGATGCGCGACGTAGCGCTGGAAGAACCACTGGCTCTGCTCGCGCTCCGTCGGTGTCGGCACCGCGACGATCCTCGCGGTCCGCGGGTTCAGGAAGGCGGTGATGCGGTGGAGGACGCCGTCCTTACCGGCTGTATCACGTCCCTCGAAGACGACCACCAGCCGGCGCTTCTTCGCGACGATCCAGTCCTGCATGTAGACGAGCTCTGTCTGAAGCCGCTCGAGCTCGCGCTCGTACTCCTTGTGCGACAGCTCGATCGGATGCGACACCGCCTCAGATGATCGCAGCCTTCGGCGAGGGGGCGCGACCGTACGGTCCGCCCGCGGCGTCGCGGTCGCCGGCGCCGAACACGACGCGCGAGTGTCCCGGGCGGTCCGCCTGCGCCGCATGGACAATGCTCGCGTGCCCCAATCGACGCGACGGTCTGCCGCGCCGCGACGCCCCGATCCGTCGGAGAGCTGCCGTGACTGGACCGGGCACGTGATCGTGTGCGGGCTGGAGGATCTCGGTCTTCGGACCGTCGAGCAGCTGCACGAGGTCGGAGCGCGGGTCGCCGTCCTCGACGACGGCCGCGACGACCGCTTTGCTCGCACCGTCCGCGACTGGGGCATTCCGGTGCTCTCGCGCACGACACATCTCGCGGATCCGCTGTACGACGCAGGCATCGCCGGCGCCGCCGCGGTGATCTGCCTCGAATCGACCGACCTGCGTACGCTCGAGACGGTGCTCCTCGTGCGCGAGCTGCGCCCCGACGTGCGGGTCGTCGCGCACATCGACAACCCGGGTGTCGCGCGCGCTGTCGAGGAGGTTACGGGAGCCGGAACGGTGCTCGACATCCCGGAACTCTTCGCACCCTCGGTGATCGAGGTCTGCCTCGGACGCCGCGTCCACGACATCCTGCTCGGGTCCACAGAGTTCGCGACCGCCGAGGTCGTGGCGCCGCGCGAGGCGACGCTGCGCGAGCTCTACGGCAGTCTCGTCCCACTCGGGGTCACGAGCGTCGGCGAACAGGATCCCATCGTCTGCCCAGGCCGCGACCAGCGAGTCGCCACAGGTGATCGCGTCACGCTCCTTGGCACCTCAGACCAACTCGGGGCTGCGGGAATCGGCAGCCGCACCGCAGCCGGCGAGCGGCGGGCTCGCAAACGACACCCGGGCGCACTCGGCCGCCTCGCCGCCAACGTGACCCACAGCGCCGACCGGGCGCTCGTCTTCGCGCTGATGCTCGGCTTCACGCTGCTCGTCATCTCGACGATCGTGATCCACTTCGCCTACCACCCACGCGCGGGCGGTCAGCTCGGGATCCTCAACTCCGTCTACTTCACCGTCGAGACCGTCGCAACGGTCGGCTTCGGGGACTTCACGTTCGCCTCGCAGGCCGGCTGGCTCGAGATCTACGGCATCCTGCTGATCCTCGCGGGCACGACGCTCGTCGCAGCGATCTTCGCTTTGCTGACGAACGCACTCGTCAGCCGGCGCATCGAGCGCTCGCTCGGCCACGCACAGATACCCGGCATGTCGGGCCACGTCGTGCTCGTCGGGCTGGGTTCGGTCGGCATGGAGGTGATCGAGGGCGTTCTCGACGGCGGGCGGAGCGTGGTTGTCGTGGAGCGCGCGGAAACGAACCGCTACCTCAACCAGGTTCGTCGCCGCGGCGTGCCGCTCGTCGTGGCCGACGGAACCCTCGGCCAGACGCTCGACTCGGTCAACCTCTCGCGCGCTGCGGCGGTCGCGATCATGACCTCGGACGACATGGCCAACATCGAGGTCGGCCTCGCGGTGCGCGACCGGCTCGGCCCGCGGTGGAGCGACGTCCCCGTCGTACTGAGAGTGTTCGACCGCGAACTCGGCGGACGCCTCGACCACAGCTTCGGCTTCCGTCACGTCTGGTCAACCGCCGCGATCAGCGCACCCTGGCTCGTCGGCGCCGTTCTCGGCATGGACGTCCTGTTCAGCTTCTACGTCGGCAACCACCCGTTCCTGCTCGCACGCCTTCGCATCTCATCGGGCGGCGGCCTCGAGGGCGTCGCGATGAACGAGCTCGGCGGCCGGATGCGCGTCATCGCGATCGGTCGGGACGGCAGCAGCGGCACGCTCGAGCACCCGCCCCGCCGCGACACTCGCCTGCTCGCCGGCGACGACGCCTACCTCGCCGGCCCCTACGAGGAGCTGCAGCGTCTGCTGCGCCGCGAGCGAGAAGGCGCGCAACGCTGAGCACCCCGCGCAATCACCGCCACCCGGCGGCGACCCCGCGCCCTTTACACTTGCCAGCGCACTGCGCCCGTAGCTCAGCTGGATAGAGCGTCGGTCTACGGAACCGAAGGTCGGGAGTTCGAATCTCTCCGGGCGCGTGGGGAAAGGCCGCCTTCGCGGCCTTTCGTGACGGTTTGGTGGCGAGGTGCGGCCGGCGCGCGCCTGCAGCTCGCGCGATGCAGCAATGTCGCGCCAGCTCGCGTTCGCGGCGGAGTCCGCCGTCTGGGCCTACGATGGAAAAGCATGCTGCCCAGGGCAACGAAGGAGACTGGCTGATGATTGATCTCTACTACCGTCCGGGGGCCGCTTCGCTGCCGGTGCATGCGGCGCTCGAGGAAGCCGGTGCCGAGTACAACCTCGTCCGCGCGACGCGCGAAAACGGCGTGTTCGGCCCTCCCGAAGCCGCCGCACTGAACCCGGCCGGGCTGGTGCCGACGATGTCGTTCGACGGTATGCCGATGACCGAGTCAGTGGCCTGCCTCATGCATGTCAGCGACCTTTACCCGGACGCGGCGCTCGCCCCCGCACCCGGGACGCCCGAGCGCGGGCAGTGGTACCGCTGGCTCATCTTTCTCGTGAATCCCGTCCAATCGACCTTCTACGGATTCATCGCCCCCGCCCGCTCAGCACCTTCCGAAGCGCAGGACGCAGTCAAAGCGCACGCCATCGCGGCGTTGGACGGCTACCGGACCCTGCTCGACACGCACTTGGCCCGCGGCCCATACGTACTGGGGGACCGTTTCTCGAGCGCCGATCTGTTCGTGTTCATGCTTACGCGGTGGGGCCGCAGGCTCGAGCGACGTTGGTGGGACGCACCGGCGCTCGGCGAGCACTACTCAACGATCAAAGCCCGCCCCGCGATGAAGCGCGTCTTCGAACAGGAACAGCTCGACGACGACGCGTAGAGCCTGCGCGACGGCTACGTCGCTCGTCTGCCCCCGCGTGCACTGGCCGACGACCTGGGCCGTCGGAGCGTGAAGACGTCGACGATCCGGTGGACGACATGGTGCGTTTCTCCGGCTTCATGAAGCAGTTCAGCGATGCGTGCGGCGCGGTCTTCCACGACGCTCAGTGTTGCGGATCGCCGCGATCGCCGCCGCCCGTCCTAGCGACCTCGCGTGCGGCTCATGCGCACGGGGAGCTGCGTCGCCGATCGATACGCGTCCGCGGCCGCGCATACTCAGGCTCGGCGCCGAACGGGCGGGAAACAAGCTCACGCGCGGCGGCCGCCGGAGGCCCGGTCGCTACGGAACCTGAGTGTGCTGAAGCATCGCCTCCGCCAAGAGCTCGACCGATCGCAGGCGGGCTTCCACGTCGGGCGCGTGGTGGGCGGTGATCAGCTCGTCGGCCAGCGTGCGCTCAGCGAACGCGTCGAGGTAGTTGCGGACGTCCTCGGTGGAACCCATCGCGGTGAATGTGAGCATCTGATCGACCTGGGCGGCCATGCCGGCGGCGAGCAGCTGGTCGGCCTGCTCGTCTGTGGCCTCGAACGGACTCGCGCCGACCCTCCGCCCGTACAGCGCCACCGCGCGCGCACGCCTGACCGCCTGAAGCTGGGCCTGCGCCTGCGCCACTGTGTCCGCCGCCAGAACGTTCACGCCCGCGATGACGTAGGGACTGTCGAGAGCCTCTGAAGGCGTGAACTCGGCGCGGTAGGCAGCGATCGCCTCGTCCAGTAGCTCGGGTGAGAAGTGAGACGCGAACGCGTACGGGAGGCCGAACGCTGCCGCGAGCCGGGCGCCGAACATCGACGAGCCGAGGATGTAGAGCGGTACGTTCGATCCCTTCCCGGGGACCGCGTCCACACCGGGGACGATGCTCCTACCGCTCAGGTAGCCCTGTAGCTCGCGGACGTCCTGCGGGAAACCGGCCGCAGAGCTGGCGTCGCGGCGCAGCGCGAACATCGTGTTCTGATCGGAGCCGGGCGCGCGTCCGAGGCCGAGGTCGATCCGGCCGTGGTACATCGCAGCGAGCGTCCCGAACTGCTCGGCGATCACAAGCGGCGCATGGTTCGGCAGCATCACTCCGCCCGCACCCAGCCGGATGGTCTCGGTGTGGGCGCCGACGTGAGCGATCAGGACGCTCGTCGCCGACGACGCGATGCTCGCCATGTTGTGATGCTCGGCGTACCACACGCGCTTGTAGCCGAGATGCTCGGCGCGCTGCGCAAGCGCGACACTCGCCTCGAAGCTGTCGGCCGCGGTCTGGCCACGACGAATCGGCGCAAGATCGAGAATCGAAAGATCCACCGGCATCCAACCATCACTCTAGGGTCCGGCTGGATTCGGTCGGCGGTATTGGCGCGGCGGCGCGTCGATCGGATGCGGCACGCCGGGCCATTGCGTGGTGTGAGAGCCAGGCGAACGCGTCGGTGGCGCCAGCGCACGCCTCAATGTGGCGTTCGGATCATGCTCGTCACGGGTGGGCAGGTTCCAGCTTGCGCAGTGCTCGTGACTGCGAAGCCGTGACGCTCGTAGAACGAAATGGTTCGCGGGTTGGGCGTCTCGAGAAACGCGGGCAGATGGTCCGCGTCGACCACAGCGAGGCACTGGCTGAGCAGCTTGCCGCCGAGACCTGTTCCCTGGCGAGCGGGGTCTACACCCAGCCACGGTAGGTACCAGTGAGGGTAGGTCGGATGGGCGCTGTCCATCTGCTCGAGCACCGAGAACATGTCGTCGTGGCGATCTGCGGCCACGGTCCGGCTGAGAACTTCGACGATGGCATCCGCGTCGGGCTGCGATCCGGGCCGGAGCCAAAGCGCCACGGCGTCGAAGTCGCCCAGCGCCCACGCGGTCTGCTGCTCAAACGTCGTGCCGCCGAACGCGGCGACGAACTCCGGGAAATGCGCGAGGTACTCGTGAGATTCGGGAAACAGCCATCGCTCGACCGGGTCTTCGAGGAAGGCGGACACGAGCGTGGCGATCACCCTCGCCTGATCGTGCTCGCCTACCGGAGCAAACGAGAGAGCGCTCACGCCCCGAGGCTACACCCCGCTGCGCCTCGCGAGCGGCCGCGTCTGGCCAAATGTCGGCTGACGGGGGCAGCTCGCTTCCCGGCGCGGGACCGAGGTGCCCGACCCGCGCCGCGCCATGTCGGAGTGCCACTGGTCCTGACCTGCAGGTTCTTTTCGTAGTACACTAAGTGGGTGGAGATCCGCGACTCGGCGCGCAGGCACGGCGTCGTGGACGAGGACATCAATCACGCCATCGACCATGCGCTCGCTCTCGAAGACGCCGGTGAAGACCCCGACCGTTGGCTGGTCATCGGTCCTGATCGCGCCGGAAACCTGCTGGAGGTCGTTGTGATGACGACGGTCGAAGACACTCAGCTCGCGATCCACGCGATGCCGATGCGAGCGAAGTTCAGGAAGCTTCTGGGCCCATGACCGAACCGCGCATCTACGGGCACACGCGCTCCGGCCGGCCGATCACCGACGCCGAGGTCGATGCGCTGGCAGCCGAGGCCGAAGCTGGTTACGACGTCGACACACTGATCGCGCGGCGTCCCAAACGGGGCCGTCCCGCGCTTGGGTCAGCGGCGGCGAGCGTTGAGTCGGTTCGCCTTGACCCCGAGCTGCGGGCGGCACTCCTCGAGCGCGCTCGAGCGGACGGAACCACAACCTCGGAGATCATCCGCGAGGCACTTCGGCGCCTGCTGCATGCCGCCTGACACTCCGGGTTGGCCTGCGGGGGACCTCCGAACCGCGCAAGCTCAGGTAGACACCAGCGCACCGACTCTCCCCGATCCCGCGGGCGTCACCGCCCAAACTCGAAGCCAGCCATCCAGGTGCCCGGCAGCGTCCGACTCCCGGGAACTGAAGACCCGGCGCCGATCAGGCGGGCTTCGAGGGCACTCCGACGACGCTCGCCGCGCGAGGACGGGGCTCTCGCTGAACGGCGATACCCGGTGGTTCCGACCCCGAGTCCCCTCCCACTCCGCGGCGGAGCTCCACCTGTGGGATCAGCCAGGAGACGAGGAAGGCGATCAGGCCGATTGGGGCGGCGATGATGAAGACGGTCTGGATCGATTGGGCGTAGGCGGCGGCGATGCCGTGGTGGGCTGCGGCGGGGAGCTTGTCGAGGATTGCGGGGGTGACGCTTGCGCTCGAGAGGCCGGGTGGGAGTTTGGTGTGACCGAGGTGTGCGACGAGGTTGCCGACGAGCACGTTCGAGAAGATTGCGCCGAAGATCGCGGTTCCGAACGATCCGCCGATCGCACGGAAGAAGGTCGCGCCTGAGGTCGCGACGCCGAGCTCGGAGTAGGGGACGGCGTTCTGCACGATCAGGACGAGCACCTGCATCACGCATCCGAGCCCGATCCCGAGCACGAACATGAAGGCCGCCGCGACGACGAGGCTCGTTCCGACGCCGACCTGCGAGAGGAGCAGTAGCCCAACCGTCATCAGCGCGGTCCCGACGATCGGGAACACCCGGTAGCGGCCGGTCTTGGTGATGACGAGGCCGGAGGTGGTCGAGAAGATGATGAGCCCGACGAGCAGCGGCAGCAGCTGGAGGCCCGAGATGGTTGGGGACTCGCCGTGGACGATCTGGAAGAACACCGGCAGGTAGGTGATTGCCCCGAACATCGCGAAACCGACGATGAAGCCGACGACGCTCGTGACCGAGAACGCGCGGATCGCGAACAGGTGGAGCGGCAGCACCGGCTCGACCGCGCGGCGCTCGACGAGGACGAACATGACGAGCAGCACCGCGCCCGCGCCGCCGAAGGCGATGATCGGCGCGGACCCCCACGCGTAGGTGGTGCCGCCGAGGCTCGTGAACAGCACCAGCGAGGTCGCCGAGAGCACGAGCAAGACGGTGCCGATGTAGTCGATCACGTGGTGGACGCGGCTCAGCTTGCCGGGGACCTGGATCGCCACGACCACGAGCGCGATCGCGCCGATCGGCAGGTTGATGTAGAAGATCCAGTGCCAGGAGAGCTCATCGACGAAGACGCCGCCGAGCAGCGGTCCGATGATGCTCGCGATGCCGAACACGGCCCCGAAGAGGCCCTGGTAGCGGCCCCGCTCGCGCGGTGAGACGACGTCGCCGACGATCGCTTGCGCGCCGACCATCAACCCGCCACCACCGAGACCCTGGACGGCGCGGAAGGCGATCAGCTCCGTCATCGACTGGCTGAGGCCGGAGAGGGCAGAGCCGGCGAGGAAGATCACGATCGCCGCCTGGAAGAAGGTCTTGCGGCCGTACTGATCGCCGAGCTTGCCCCAGAGCGGCGTCGAGACGGTCGCCGCGAGCAGGTAGGCGACGATGATCCACGCCAGGTGCGATGCGCCGTGGAGATCGGCGACGATCGTCGGGAGCGCGGTCGAGACGATCGTCTGATCGAGCGCCGCTAGGAACATCCCGAGCATCAACGCGCCGATGATGATCAGCACCCGCCGATGGCTGAGATCGAGGATCGGGCCTTCGGCCGACGGCACTGTCGACGGGGCGCTCATCGCTCGCGGATCTCGCTCGTGCGAAACAGGCTACATAGCCGCTCCAGCGGGGCCTCGCGGCCGTCGCAGTGACGGGCGCAACGAGGCGCTCACGACGTAGTTCGGACCGGTCGGCGTGGCGTAGGGCGAGTCAGCGCAGCGAGCGCGTGCCGTGAGCGGTGATCGCCTCGAGTGAGTCGCCCTGGAGGAGCGATTGGAAGCGGATCTCCCCGGAGACCGGATAGATGTTCCAGCCGGCGTTCTGGCCCGCGAAGAAGAGGACGAAGCGTGCGAGCCGGGAGCTGGCGACCCGGCCGCGCAGGGCGATCAGCTTCGCGAGCCGCTCGGGCACGGCCGCGGTGATCTGGGCTGGCGCGCCTTCACCGCCGCGTAGCCGCTCACGCTCAGCCGGACCCCGACTAAGCAGCCAGAGCCGCGCGGTCGGTGGCCTCGCCGGACGGCCTGCATCGTGCGGGCGCGATGCCTCCAGCGAGGTCTCACGGTAGGAGGTCGTGATGTCGGCCGCTGGATCGCCGTGCGATCCTGTCGCGTCGTGGAGCGAGCGAGGATCTCCGACGCGGAGCTGGCGGCGCGGCCGGCGCTGATCGGGCAGGCGCTCGCGGCCGCGGGCTTCGACGGCTGGATCGCCTACGGCGATGACCGCGCGGTGGCTGGTCCGGACCATGTTCGCTACCTGACCGACCTCGAGCCGCACTTCGAGCCCGTGATCCTGGCCGGCCGGACCGGTGAGTCGACGATCGTGATGCTGACCGGGCCTGAGACGGTCGGGTACGCCGAGGTGGTCACGGCGCGCGCCGCGGTCGCGGAGATCGTTGCGATCGAGGAGTTCGCGCACCCGGAGGAGGAGTACCCGACGATCGCGATCGGTAGCGGGCTCGCGCGGCTGCGCGAGTTGTTCGCTGGACTCCAACGGATCGCTGTGCTGGGCGGCGGCGCTGTGCCGGCGCCGGTGTGGCAGTCGGCGATCGAGCCGCTCGCGCGGGATGGCCTGGAGCTACAGGCGGGCGACGATGTCGCCTACGGCCTGCGTGCCGTGAAGACCGACGGTGAGCAGGCGGTGATCGGGGAGGCCTACCGGATCGCTCGACTGGGACTGGAAGCGGCCGCTGGGGCGCTTCGCCCGGGCGTGAGCGAGCGCGGGGTCGCGGCGCAGGCCGAGGCCGCGATGCGTGGCGCCGGCGCCGAGGGGTTCGGGATCGACACGATGGTGGCGTCTGGCGTCGCGAACACGGCGCCGATTCTGGCGCGCTCGACGTTTCGGGAGATCGGGGCCGATGATCTCGTCTGCGTCACGCTCGCCCCGCGCTATGACGGCTATCACGCGGCGCTGGCGAGGGCGTTCCTGTTCCGCGCGAATCCGCAGCTCGAAGCGGCGATCAACGTCGCGCGGGAGGGGCAGCGGGCGGCGCTTGCGCTGCTCGAAGCCGGGCGCGAGGGTCGCGATGCGGCTCGCGCTCTGACCGAGATGCTCGACGGCGCGGATACCGGGGCGCAGGTGCCCTATGTGCCGGTGCACAGCGTCGGGCTGATCGAGTTCGAGCCGCCGATCTTCATGTCGTCGTCGGCGGCGCGGATCGAGGCCGGGATGGCGCTTTCGATCGACTCTCCCCTGTTCTACGGGCCGTGGGGTGGCCTGAGGCTGGAGGACGGCTTCTCGATCGGAGCCGACGGCCGGCCGGTGCCACGCTTTGAGGACTACGAGACGATGGTGCCGGTGCTGCTTTAGGACGGCTGCGGCGCGTATGCGCCGGTGCTGCTGTAGAGCGGCTGCGGAGCGTATGGCGCCGAACGCTCGAACCTGTGCGGGACGGCCGCGCGACCGCGGCGTTCGCGCTGGCCAGATTGACGTCGCTTGACGCACGGGGCTGCGCGCCGGATGATCGAAGCGTGGGGAGCGCAACCGCGCGGGCGGGAGACAGGGTCGATATCGGACCGCGGCGTGATTACAGCCTGATCGGGCCGGAGGCACAGCGAGCGGTGGAGCTTGGTCTGGCGGCGGCCGAGTGGTACCACACGGACGTTCCGCGCAAGCGGATGAAGGAGCTGATGCGCCGGCGCAACCTGCCGGCGATCCGCGACACCGTGCTGTGGTTTGCGCTGCTTGGCGGGTTCGGGTTTGGGGCGTGGTGGTTTCGCTCGGGCTGGATCTGTGTGCCGTTCTTCGTCTGTTACGGCGTGCTGTATGGGG
The DNA here is from genome assembly GCA_964422115.1 of uncultured Solirubrobacteraceae bacterium. GTDB lineage: Bacteria > Actinomycetota > Thermoleophilia > Solirubrobacterales > Solirubrobacteraceae > Palsa-513. Next base: position 106,282 of record CAYQZU010000001.1, read on the forward strand.
CGGCGTCGGACTCGCGCTGGCACGAGTCGGGCCATGGGACGGCGTTTCGCACGGCGTGGCTGAACGATGCGCTCTACCAGGTCGCGTCGTTCATGAACATGAAGGAGGCGACGCTTTGGCGCTGGAGCCATGCGCGTCACCACACCGACACGATCATCGTCGGGCGCGACCGCGAGATCGCGGCGATGCGACCGCCGGATGTGGCGCGGATCGTGCTGAACGTGTTCGGGATCCCGGACGCGTTTGATACGGCGCGCAGCGTCCTGCGCCACGCGACGGGTCGTCTGACCGCGGAGGAGGCGACGTACATCCCGCAGAGCGAGTGGTGGCGCGTCTATCGCGAAGCGCGGGCGTGGATCGCTGTGTATGCGCTCGTGATCGCGTTGGCGATCTACCTGGGATCGGTGCTGCCGCTGCTCTACGTGGGCCTGCCGACGCTTTATGGCCGGCCGCTCGCGGTGTATTTCGGGCTGACCCAGCACGCCGGCCTTGCGGAGGACGTGCTCGACCATCGGCTGAACGCGCGGACGATCTACATGAACCCGGTGTTCCGCTTCCTGTACTGGAACATGAACTACCACGTGGACCATCACATGTTCCCGATGGTCCCCTACCACGCCCTGCCGGCGCTTCATGCGGAGCTGCGCCACGACATGCCGGTGGCGTACCCGAGCAGCATCGCCGCGTACCGCGAGATCGTGCCGACGTTGCTGCGCCAGATGCGCGACACGACGTATTTCGTGAGGCGCGAGATTCCGCCGTCCGCGAAGCCGTTCCGCCCGGAACTGCACAGCGTCCTTGTGGAGCGCTGAGCGCCGTGGCGGAGGCCGGGTGGGTCGAGGTGTGCGCTCTGGAGGAGATCGAGCTCGAGGACGTGGTGCGCTTTGACCACGACGGCCGAACCTTCGCGATCTATCGGAGCGCGGAGAACACGGTTCATGCGACGGATGGGCTGTGCACGCACGAGCGGGCGCACCTCGCGGATGGGCTCGTGATCGGCGATCTGATCGAATGCCCGAAGCACAACGGCCGCTTCAACTTCAAGACCGGTGAAGCCAAGCGCGTGCCGGCGAAGGTCGCGCTGTGCACCTATCCGGCGAGGGTGGAGGCGGGTCGGGTCCTGATCCGGGTCAGCTGATCATGGGACGCGTGGGCCACCATCTGGCGCAGCACGATCCCGACGATCGCTGACGCGGATCAGCGGCTCGAGCGCCTGCGCCGCGAGGGCCCGACTCCGGGCGCGTTCACCTTCCGAGTCAGCTTCCCGCCGCCGGGCAACGCGGCGGCCCAGGCGGTTACCGACGTTCGCGATCTCTGCCCGTCCGGCTGACGGGCTGCACCGCGCGGGCGCGGTCAGTTGACGGGCGGCCGGAGCGCTCAGCAAGGGGACAGAGCGGTTGTTGAGCGAGAATGCTCCGGTGACTGCGGAGGAGCAGACGGGCAAGATGTTCGTGGCGCGGACGGCTTGGTCGCGCAACGTGAGCACGCCGCTGCTGCGGACGCTTCGGACCGAGACGGGCGGGGCGGTGATCCTGCTGGTGGGCGCGATTGCGGCGCTGGTCTGGGCGAACGTCGACTACGGCTCCTACCAGGGCGTGTGGCACACGAAGCTCGCGGTGGCGGTCGGTGCGGACGGGATCACGCAGGACCTGCGCCACTGGGTCAACGACGGGCTGATGGTGTTCTTCTTCTTCGTCGTCGGCCTCGAGGCGCGGCGCGAATTCGACATCGGTGAGCTGCGCGAGCGGCGGCGGTTCGTGGTGCCGCTGCTGGCTGGGATCGGCGGGATGGTCGTTCCGGTCGCGATCTACCTGGCGTTCAACGCGGGCGGGCCTGCGGCGCACGGCTGGGGCGTTGCGATGTCGACGGACACGGCGTTTGCGCTCGGGATGCTCGCGCTTGTCGGCCCGAGCGTGTCCGGGCGACTTCGCGCGTTCATGCTGACCGTTGTCGTCGTTGATGACCTCGTCGCGCTGGTCGTCATCGCGACCGTTTACACGCACCATGTCGCGATCCTTGCGGCGCTGGCTGCGCTCGGCGCGTTCGTGGTGGTGCTTGGCGCGCGAGCGCTGCGGGTTCGCTCGGGGCTTGCGTATGCGGCGCTTGGGCTTGTGATGTGGGTGGCCGTGTACGAGTCGGGGATCGATCCGGTCATCGTCGGTCTCGCGATGGGCCTGCTGACGGTCGCGTTCACGGCGGTGCGTGGTGACCTCGAGCGAGCGACCGATCAGTTCCGCTCGTTTCGTGAACAGCCGACGCCCCAGCTCGCGCGTTCGGCCCGGCTCGCCCTTCAGTCGGCGATCTCGCCGAATGAGCGGCTCGAGGAGACCTTCCATCCGTGGTCGAGCTACGTCGTAGTGCCGCTGTTCGCGCTCGCCAACACGGGGATCGTGATCAGCGGGTCCTTCCTGTCGCGAGCGTTCGCCTCACCGATCACGCTTGGCATCCTCGTCGGCTACGTCGTCGGCAAGCCGGTGGGGATCCTCGCGGCTTCGCGGCTGGCGCGGACCGTCTCGCGCGGGAAGCTGAGGCTGCCGGTCGGGTGGGGTGCCGCCCTCGGTGGCAGCGCGATCGCCGGAATCGGGTTCACGGTGGCGCTGCTGATCGCCTCGATCGCGTTCACCGGCACCGACCTCGCTGAGGCGAAGCTCGGCATCCTGACCGCCGCGGCGGGCGCGTCGCTGCTCAGCTGGCTCGTGTTCCGCGGCGTGACGATGCTGCCCGCGCGCCGGCGGGCGCGGGCGATGGTCGGGGGCCTGGACCAGCTCGTCGATCTGGTGGTCGACGTCGATCCCGAGCGCGACCACATCCGCGGTCCGCACGAGTCGGCGATCACGCTGCTCGAGTACGGGGATCTGGAGTGCCCGTTCTGCGGGCAGGCCGAGCCGGTTCTACGCGAGCTGCTGGCGGACTTCGGCGACCTGCGCTACGTCTGGCGCCATCTGCCGCTGACCGACGTGCATCCACACGCGCAGCTCGCCGCCGAGGCGTCGGAGGCAGCGTCAGCCCAGGGCGCGTTCTGGGAGATGCACGACCTGCTGTTCGAGCATCAGGACGCGCTGCGACCCAGAGACCTCTACGAATACGCCGAGCAGCTCGGACTGGACGTCGAGCGGTTCACGCACGACCTGCAAGGGCACCATCGAGCTGCGCGCGTCGCCGAGGACGTGGACAGCGCCGACCTCAGTGGCGTGTCCGGCACGCCGACGTTCTTCATCAACGGGCGTAGGCACCATGGCGCCTACGACATCGGCACGCTGAAGGCGGCGGTCAAGACCGCGAAGGCGCGCCAGCTGGCGCGGGCGTGAGGCGGGCGGGGCGGGCGCTCAGGACCGCGCGGGCGCGGGTGTGAGCCGCGCCGCGGGTGTGAGCAGCGCCGCGCGTGAGGCGCGCCGCTCGCGTGAGGGGCGTGGCGGGCGCGGCTAGCTGACCGTGACCGCCTCGTCCTCGGTCGTTCCGCCGGCGAGCGATGCGTTCAGCACCGCTTTGACGTGATGTTTCTTCGCGTGTCGGAACGCGCGCACGCCCGCCGGGGTCAGGGTGAGGGTCACGGTCCCCGACTGGCCGGCGGCAAGCGAGTAGGGGGCGGAGGCCAAGACGACGTTGACCGGCACGAGCTTGCCGTTGACCTTCTGCGTGATGGCTCGCACGAGGGTTGTCCCGCCACCGGCGCAGGGCGCGGAGGCGCACGTGAGCGTGACCGGCACAGTCTTTCCGCTGACGACGAGGCCGGTCGAGTCAATCGTTATGACCGGCGTGGCGATCACGATCGACACGATCACGGTGGCGGAGGCGATGCCGTTGGCGTCGGTGATCGTGACCGCGAACGCGGCGCCACCCGCCTTCGACGGGGTGCCCGAGACCACGCCGGCGCTCGAGAGGCGCAGGCCGCCGGGAAGCGCCCCGTAGGTCAGCGCGTAGGAGTACGGCGACGCTCCTCCGGCGACCGCGACCTGCTGCGAATAGGGAACCTTGTACTGGCCGGGCGGCATGGTCGTGAGTCCGAGCGCCGGTGGTGCGACCGCGTTGAACGCGACGACCGCGCTGCCATCAGGATTGGTCACCGTTATCGGCATCGATCCGAGGCCGAGCGCGAGCGGCACACCGACCGTGATCGAGCCGGCGCTTTCGGCGCTGGGGGCTGCAGGCGTCGTGCCGAACGCGACGCTTGTCACGGTCGCGAACCCGTAGCCGGTGAGCGTGATCGGGAGGCCCGGCTCGAGGGCTGCACGTGGGCTCAGCGCGCTGATCACCGGCGGCGCGTACTGGAACGCACCCGGGCTGCAGCCGGACGCGGGCCCCTGGGTGCGCGCGACACCGCGCGCGTCGAGCCCGGCGCAGAACGCGCCCGCGGTCGGGTCGCCGGTCAGGGCCGCCGCGACGGGGATCACGTCGTAGGCGGAGGACGAGCCCGTGAGCGGGATCGTCGGGGTCGGTCCGCCGTGCGCGCCGAGCGCTCCGAGCGCGAGCGAGGCCTGGGCGGTCATGCTCGGCGCGGCGAACGACGTGCAGCTCGTGTCGTCGGCGTAGTTGTAGCCCTCATCGCTCACGGTGCCGGACGCACAGTCGGCGCCGTTGGCGGCAAGCACGCTCGCGCCGAGTTCCAGCGTCGCGGTCCCGCCTATATCGAGTCCGTTCGTGTTGGCGGCAATCGTCGAGCCGTAGGCGAACGCGCTGCCAGCGAGCACCGCGAGCGCATCGCCGGTGCTGTTCGCGATCGTCGAGCGTTCGACCGTGAGCGTTCCTGCGTTGCTCAGGATGCCCCCGCCCGCGGGAGCGGCGCCGGTCGCTGTGTTGGCGCTGATCGTCGAGCTCGTGACGGTGACGCTCGAAGCGTTCGCGATGTAGATGCCACCGCCCAGTGTCGCCGTGTTGCCAGCGACCTGGCTGGCCGTGATCGTCACCGATCCAGTGGGATCGTCCACGGCGACCCCGCCGCCGTTGCCGGTCGCCAGGCCGTCCTGGATCACCACACCCGAAAGGGTGACGCTCCCGGCGTCGACCTCAAGGTTGCCACCGTTGCCGGCGCTGGAACCGTTCTCGATCGCGAGGTTCTGGACGGCGATCCCGCCGAGGAGCGCTTTGTCGAGGGCGAGTACCTGGTTGGCGTTGCACCCGCTGAGCACGGTCGCGGCCGCTCCCGCCCCGGCAAGCGTCAGCGAGTTCTCGGTGCCGCTGTTGATCGCAGTCGGCAGGCTGCTCACGCACGCCGAGCCGTTGCCGGTGTAGGTGCCGGCGGCGAGGTTGACGGTTACGTCCTCCCCGGTCGCTGCGGCGGCAGCGGTGAGCGCGTCGGAGAGCGCGCACGGGTTCGTCGGATTGGCACAGTCCCCGGTCCCGGTGACGACGGGGCCTGCGTAGTAGGAGACGGAGGGTGTCGCCTGCGCGCTCGCGCTGGCGAAAAGCACCGCGATTGCCGCAATGACGGCGACGGACCGTCGCGCGCGGCCCTGCGGAGCGGCCCGCAGGCGCGAGTCAAAGCCCGACACGCTCGGCAGTCTACGCGTCATCGCATCACACACGTGCCGGGATGGAGCCTGCACGCTTCAGGTTGCGGATCCTCTGCCCGATACGTCACGGATGAAGAACGGCAAGGACGATCGGCGAATGGTTGCGGGTTTGCGCGATGGGCGCCAACCGCAACTATCTCGGTGCCGCCCGGTTGAAGGCCCAGTGCGCACGGGCAAGAGAGCGGCCGCGCTGCGGCGCGCGGGCGGAGCGCTGGTTGCGAGCGTTGCGGCGCTCTCACTGAGCAGCGGCGCGTTCGCGAGCCCGCCAAGCGGCGGCACCGGATCCTCCGGCGCGACGTCGGTCACCGGCACCACCGCGACGACCGGCACTCCCAGCAACCTGCTGCTCCCCCCGGCCGGTGACATCCTGACGGGGATCTCGGGCGATGACGCAGCGCAGTACGCAACCGAGACCGGCAAGCACCCGGCGGTCTTCGGCTCGTTCGTCACGTGGGGTCACTCGCTCGATTGGGCGTTCTCCGACGCCGCGGGAACGCACGCGCTCGTGATGCTTCACATCTCGACCAGCATGGGCACGGGCGCGCCCGAGACGATCACGCCCGCCGCCATCGCGAGTGGCAGCGGCGATGGGTACCTGCTGTCGCTGGCAAACATGATCGCCAAGCACGGCGCGCCCGTCTACATCCGCCTGCTGCCCGAGATGAACAACGCGAACAACGCGTACTCGGCCGACACGCTCAGTGGCGCGCCGCGCGGCGCCGCCTACACGCACCGGCAGTTCAAAGCCGCCTGGCGGCGCACGGTGACGATTCTCCGCGGCGGATCGGTCAGCGTGATCGACGCGAAGCTGGCCGCGCTCCACCTGCCGCCGCTGCAGGGGCTCGCACCGACCGCAGTGCTGCCGGTCTCCCCGATCGCCTTCGTGTGGTGCCCCGAGACCGCCGGAACGCCGAACGTGGCGTCGGAGAGCGCTGCCTCCTACTGGCCCGGCAAGGCCTACGTCGACTGGGTTGGCACGGACTTCTACAGTCAGTTCCCGAACTTCGCGGGCCTTCAGCACTTCTACCGGGAGTTCCGCGGCAAGCCGTTCGTGTTCGCCGAATGGGCGATGTGGAACACCGACAGCGCGGCGTTCGTCAACGAGTTCTTCGATTTCATCGGCACGCACAGCCGTGTGCGGATGATTCTCTACAACGAGGGCTACGGCGCCTCGAGCCCGCTGCTGCTCAGCAAGTACCCGGCCGCGGCAGCAGCAATCCGCCAGCGCGTCGCTCCCGCGCGCTATCTCGCCTACGCGCCGAACCTCGCTCCGTAGCAACCGGCGCAATACGCTTGGGGCAATGTCGCCCACCTGGCTTTGGATCCAAGGCGCGATCGTCGTGGCGGTGCTCGCCGGCATGGTCGTCGCGGTCGTCCGGCTGAGCTGAGCCAGCCAGCCAGCCGGCCGGCCTGGCCCGCCGGCGCGGCTATCATCGGCCGCTGGCTATGTTCGACTCGATAGTTGTCGGCACCGATGGATCGGACACCGCGCGCGAGGCGGTCAGGCAGGCTGCGGAGCTGGCCAAGCGGCTGGGGGCGCACGTGCATCTGGTGTGTGCGTACGAGCCGGCGCCGAGCGTCGCGCTGCGCGAGGCCGACAAGCCCGGGGTCGATTGGGCCCTCGGCCCGCCACGGGAGGCGGTGGATGCGACGCTTGCGGAGGGGGCCGCCAGCTTCGAGCGAGCGGGCGTCGCGGTCGAGCGCTATGCCCGCCGGGGCGATGCCGCCGATGCAATTCTCGACGTGGCCGAGGAGCGCTCGGCCGACCTGATCATCGTGGGCAACCGCGGCACCACCGGGACCAGCCGCTTCCTGCTCGGCTCGGTCCCGAACAAGATCTCCCACCACGCGCCCTGCGCGGTGCTGATCATCCGCACGACGCAGGCGTAGTTCGAAGACCGATCAGGTGGCGCCGCTCGAGCCCGTGGTTCCGGTCGTCCCGGTCGGGCCGGTCGTGCCGATCGGAGCCGTGGCGGCGGCGACGTTCAGGAGTCCCGCACCGAAGTAGGCGGGCTCGTTGTGACCGCCTGGGCCGAGTGGCGTCGCTGTGCTCTCGAGCCGGGCAACGATCGCGGCGACCGTCGGGTGCGCTCCCAGCACGCCGCTTGCGATCACGAGCGCCGCTGCGGCGGTGACGTGCGGAGCCGCCATCGACGTGCCGAAGTAGCCGCTCGGGATGCCGAAAACGCGCGGGTTCGGGGTGTTCACGTCCGCGAACGTCTCCTGGAAGATGTCGGCGGAGGGGCCGGGGAGGTTCTGTGGCACGCAGTTCGCGTCGTCTGGGATGGCGGCATCACCACCGCCGCCGGGCGCGACGAGCGCCATGCTGCTCCCGAAGTTCGAGTAGAAGGCGAGACAGCCGTCGATCGTGCTGGCGCCGACCGCGAGCACGTAAGGGGCCTTGGCGGGGTAGGAGAGCTGGTCCATCGACTCGTTGCCCGCCGCCGCGACGACGAGCACGTTCTTCGAGTGTGCGAAGTCGATTGCCCCGATGAGCTGCGGAATGTCGGCGGCGGTGATCGTGCCGGCATCGAACTCGAGGCTCAGGTTGATGATCTGCGCGCCGTGGCGGACCGCGAAGTAGATCCCCTTGGCGATCGTCGAGGCGCTGCCGTTGCCTTGGCTGTTGAGCACGCGGACGGGCATGATGCGCGCGCCGTAGGCGAGGCCCGTGACGCCGACGCCGTTGTTGGTCTGCTCGGCGATCGTGCCGGCCACCTGGGTCCCGTGACCGTTGTGGTCCTCTGGGTAGCGGGAGTGCGAGACGAAGTCATACCCGGCCACGAACTGTGAGGCGCTGAAGTCCGGCGAGCGAATGTAGTGGCCGTGGTTCGCGTAGGCGACGCCCGTGTCCAGCACCGCGATCGTCACGCCGTGCCCGCCAGGGTGTCCGTCGGCGTTGAGGTTGCCCCACGCCTGCTGCGCGCCGACGCCCCACGTTCCAGCGAAGTTCCACTGCACCTGTGCCCAGCCGCCAGCGGTCCCCGCGCTACCGGGATCGTTCGGCGTGAACGGCTGGCCGAGGAGCTGGTCAGCGCCGAGCGGAAAGGTCGTGAGGGCAGGAGCGGTCGGCACTGACGCGAGGTGCGCGACGTAGTCCGGCACCGCCCAGAGCACGCCGGGCCGGCCCCGCAGGCGGCCGAGCGCCTGGCGCACGCTGACCCCACGGCGAAGCCTCAGCTCGCTGACGCCCGCGGAGGACACCGGCGCGGCGGCGGTGCCTGCGCGTACCAGCATCGCGTCGCGTGCTCGTGGGGCGGTGCGAGGGCCGAAGCCCACGACCACGACTCCCGGAACATATGGCGGTGTGCGCGCCGCGAACGCGGTGCTCGTGAGCACGCAGCCAACGACGAACGCGGCAAGGAGCGCCCCGGCCACGGTGCGGAGTCTGATGGGGTGCGGGGGTTCGGCTGTCATAACCGAGCCAGCCGAGGAATGTGCGGCGGTGTCAATTGGCAACCTAAGGGTAACGATCGAGGCGGCTCATCCGTAGCGGTCTTCCGCCTGCTTAGCTAGGCGGGTGACCGGCGAACCACTTCCGCTGGACGAGCACTTCATGCTGCTTGCGCTGCGCGAGGCCGAACGTGCTCTGGAACACGGCGACGTCCCGGTCGGCGCGCTCGTGGTCCGTGCGGGTGAGGTCCTGGGCGCCGCGCACAACGAGCGCGAGCTCCGCGGCGACCCGACCGCGCATGCGGAGCTGCTCGCCCTGCGCGAGTCCGCGCGAGTCGCCGGGGATTGGCGCCTGCTCGCTTGCACGCTCTACGTGACGCTCGAGCCCTGCGCAATGTGCGCCGGCGCGATCGTTCTGGCACGCGTGCCGCGCGTCGTCTACGCCGCGAGCGACCCGAAGGCGGGCGCGGGCGGAAGCGTCCTCGACGTGCTCGCCGAGCCGCGCCTGAACCACCGGCCGCAGGTGTCGAGCGGCCTGCTCGCGGACGCCTCGGCGCGGCTGCTGCGCGATTTCTTTGAGTCGCGCCGCTAGCCGCGGCGCCGGTTGTGCCGGCGCGGCACGGCGGCGGGCTTGCGGAGCCGCGCCGCGGGACGCTGCGGCATGCGTTGGGGGTGCAGGCGCCCGCGCTGCCGGATGCCGGCAGCGCGATTAGGCGTCTGCGTCAAGATACGTTCGTGGTGAGCGGAGCGAGTTCGACCGAGGCGACGGTGCCCCAGGCACCACTCCGAGGGCTGCCGCCTTCGGAGCGCACGCTCGCGGCGCTCTTGCGCCGGCAGGCCGAACGCCACGGCGCGAAGCCATTCGTCACGGCTGCGGGCGGGGAGCGGCGCAGCTACGCGGAGCTCGGCGTCGCCGCAGGCCGCTGGGGCGCCCTGCTCGGGGAGATCGGGGTCGGACGCGGCGATCGCGTCGCGGCGATCACCGGCAACCGGATCGAGCTGCTCGAGCTGCTGCTCGGCTGCGCGTCGATCGGAGCGGTGGCGGTTCCGCTGAACCCGGCGATCCGCGGCGCCCAGCTCCAACACGCCCTGACCAACTCGGCTGCCGGCACCTTGATCATCGAGACCGAGCACCTCGACGCTCTGGCCCGCGTCCCGCCGCCCGCGACGCTCGCGCACGTCTGGCTGCTCGACCGCGAGCGGCCACACCGCGCGCACGGCTACCGCTGCGAGCCGCTGCCCGCGCTCGGAGGCAGCGTCGGGCAGGCGGCGCTCGAACCAGGTGACACGGTTGCGATCTTCTATGTGCCAGGACGCGATGGCGCTGCACGCGGCGTTCTGTGTCCGAATGCGCAGCTCTACTGGTGGGGCATCCTCGGAAGCGAGTTCGTGCGAATCACCGAAGAGGACGTCTGCCTCGCGGCACTGCCGCTGTTCAGCGCGGCGGCGATCGACAGCTTCTGCCAGGCGCTCGTCGCCGGCGCCGAGTGGGTGATCACCCCGCGCTTTGCGCCGGCCCGTCACTGGAGCACGGCGGCCGAGCACCGTGCGACTCGAACGCACCTCCACGGGTCGATGGCGGCAACGCTGCTTGCAGCGCCGCCGAGCCGCGACGACACCGCCCACACGGTCACGATCGCGCAGGCGCCGCCAACCGACGCGGCTGTGCTCGAGGCGTTCGAAGAGCGATTCGGCGTCGAGCTCTGCTGCGGTTACTCGACGACGGAGACGGGGCGCATCACGAGCGTGCCGGGCGAGCCGCGACGCCCCGGGTCACCCGGCCGGGCGCTGGCGCTCGGCCGCGCACTGGACGAGTTCGAGCTTGCGGTGGTCGATGAGGACGACGCGATCGTCGCCGATGGTGAGGCCGGCGAGCTCGTCGTTCGCCCGCGCCATCCGTTCAGCACGACAAGCGGCTATCACCGCATGCCCGAGTTGACCGTCCGCGCGTGGCGCAACCTCTGGCTGCACACGGGCGACCGCGTCGTGCGTGACGCCGACGGTTGGTACAGCCTGGTCGAGACAGCGACCGACGCGATCTCGCGCCACGGCGAGGAGGTCTCATCCTTCGAGGTCGAGCGCGCGCTCGGCGAGCACCCGGCCGTCGCCGCCGCAGCTGTGTTCGCGGTGCGATCGCAGGAAGGCGAGGAGGAGGTCATGGCCGCTGTCGTGCTTGGCCCTGGCGCCGAGTGCGACCCCCTCGAGCTCGTCCAGTTCCTCGAGCCGCGGATCGCCGGGTTCTCGATCCCGCGTTACGTCGAGTTCGTCGCCACCCTGCCGGTTGGTGGGGACGGCAGCGTCCGCAAGCGCGAACTGTCGGCGCACGGCCCCTCGGACGAAGCCTGGGACCGCGAGCGCTCCGGCTACCGGCTCGCGCGCCGCTGAGCCGAGCCGACGCGCAGAGCGGGCTGGGAGCGCAGCGCAGGGGCCAGGGTTGCCGGCTCGCCGGAACGTCGCGTGCTGCGTCCGTGCGCGATCATGTCTAGTCTGCTGCGGTCATCCGGAGGGGTGGCAGAGCGGTTGAATGCGGCGGTCTCGAAAACCGTTGTGCGTCTTAATGGCGTACCGAGAGTTCGAATCTCTCCCCCTCCGCTCGCCGCCGCCACGGGGCGCGCCGCCGCGACGGCTGGACGAAACGCGGCGGCCTGATCTTGGCCAGCGGGCCAAACCGGATCGCTCGCGCGTGCTCGATCGTTCCCGCGATGCTTGCGACCACCGCCCCGGCCGGCGCCCCCGCGGGCTGAGCACGACCGCGATAAGCCAAAGCCGGAAGCCGACCTTGGAGACACACCTCGCGCCGGAGAGCGTCGACCGCGCCGAGCCGATCTCGGCACGCGCAGCCGACGGCAGCTGGGATCTCGTCGCGCTGGGCGCCGGCGAGCGCGGGCCGGCCGAGCTGGCCCGCGATGTGGCAAGCGCGCTTGACGAGCTGGCGCAGACCGTCAGCGACGTATCAGTCGGGGCGGCGCGCAGCTCGGTTTCGACGGGGTTGATCGGGAGCGAGATCGAGGAGCTCCGCAGCGAGCTGGGTGGCCTCTCCGGGCGCGCGTCATCGCTCGTCGCCGCCTCCGAGCAGGCCGCCGCCGCGGCCGGCATATCGGCCGAGGTCTCGGCATCGCTAGCCGCAGCGACCGAGCGCGTGCTCGCCGTCGTTGCGCGACTGATCGGTGGTCTCGAGGAGCTCGGCGAGCGCACCAATCGGGTCTCGACACTCGTCGACCGGCTCGCGCGCGGCGAGCTCACCGACATCGGGAGCTTCTCCGCGGTGATCGACCGCGTCGCGGGACAGACCAAGCTGCTCGCGCTGAACGCAGCGATCGAGGCGGCGCGAGCGGGCGAGCACGGCCGCGGTTTCGCGGTCGTCGCCGACGAGGTCGGGAGGCTCGCAGCGGAAACGGCGTCCCAGACCGCGCAGATCGCGCAGACGATCGGGCGCGCGCAGGCTGAGATGGCGGAGGTGCAGCGAGCGGCGAGCACCGCGCGTGACCGGGCCGCCGAAGGGAGCCTCGATGCGGACGAGGGCGCAAGCACGCTGGAAGACGTCCGCGCGCTGATCGGGTCGTCGAAGACGCGCGCCGGCGAGCTGGCGCAGATCGCGGCGCAGAACCTCGCCGACGCCGCCGCCGTGGACGACGGGATCGCAGCGATCGCCTCCTCGAGCGCGGTGATCGAGGCGCAGGCGCGTGAAGTCGAACGCCACCAGCTAGCGCTCGCGGCCGGCACCGAGAGCGCGTCGCGTGTGATCGCGCGGTTTGCGACCGGCGGCCTGGTCTCGCGCATGCACGAACGCTGCCGGGAGCTTGCCGAGGAGGTGCGCGCGATCTTCGAAGAGGTGATCGAGCGCGGCGAGGTGACGCTCGACGAGGTGCTCGCGTTCGAGTACGAGGAGGCGCGCGGACCCGCGATCACGCGTCTGGCGAGGCTGTTCGACGTGTCACGCGTTCCGCCCGAGGGGTTTGACCCGCCGAAGTTCCTGACCGCCTATGACGCGCTGGTGGACCGCCGGATCACCGCCTGCCTCGATGCGATGCTCGAGCGGGAGCCGGATCTCGTCGACTCGGGGATCGGCGACCTCAACGGCTACGCCCCGGCGCACCGCACGGACGCGACACGGGACTGGACGGGCGATGGCCCCACCGACCGAGCTGGGAATCGCACGAAGCGGCTGTTTCTGGATTCGGACTCGATCTGGCGCTCGTCGCGCATGGGGCTCGGCGTCGAGCTGCCGCGGCGAGCGCTCTCGCGCGGCGAGCTTCAGCGCGCGGGCGCCAACCTCGCCGAGCCGGCGCACGGCGAGCGCGCCTTCCTGCTGCAAACCTACGTCCGCGACACCGGATCGCTACAGACGACGATCTCCGTTCCGCTCTACATCGGCGGGCAGCGGTTCGGCATCGCGATGCTCGGCTGGGATCCCGGTTCGGTCCGCGGCTAGAGGACGTTGGTCCCGCAGCCGGCGCCCGCAGCCCGTCCGGCGTAAAGGCCGGTCCCCGGCGGCCGGGATGGGGCGCCGGGATGGGCGGCCGGAATGGGCGGCCGGAATGGGCGGCCGGAATGGGCGGCCGGAGTGGGGCGCGGCTGGTGGGCCATCGAGGCCCGGCCTTGGGCGCCGAGATGCCCGGTGTGCTTCGCTTGGTTGTGGTGCGCGCTGCGCGGAGCGGCGGGTGCGCTGTGATCCGCGCGCAGCGCGCCGACGAATCAACATCCCCGGACATGACTCGAACGCGACTCCTACTCGACGTAATCACGCCACGGCGGAGCCATCGCTACGGCACGGCGCACCGCTGCCAGACGGGGGAGCTCCTGCTGCCGCGCAGGCGCGGGCCGCACCCGGTTGTGGTGACGATTCACGGCGGCTCGTGGGCCGCGTTCTACTCGAAGATCGTGATGCGCCCGATCGCCGCCGATCTTGCTCGACGCGGCTGGGCAGTGTGGAATATCGAGTACCGGCGGGTGGGCCGCGGTCAGGGCGGCGGCTGGCCCGCGACGTTCCTCGATGTCGCCGCGGCGATCGACCACCTTCGCGAGCTCGATGCTCCGCTCGACCTCGCTCACGTGACCGTTTTGGGGCACTCGGCGGGCGGTCAGCTGGCGCTGTGGGCGGCCGGTCGTGGCGCACTGCCCGACGGCGCGCCCGGGGCCGATCCGCTGGTGGAGCCGGTCGCAGCGATCTCGCAGGCCGGCGTGAACGATCTTGCGCAGACCTACCGCGAAAGCGGCGGTGGAGCGGTCGGCTGGCTGATGGGCGGCTCGCCCGACACCTATCCGGACCGCTACGCGATCGGCGACCCGATCGAGCGTGTGCCGCTCGCGATCCCCGTGCTGCTTGTTCACTGCAGCGATGACCGCACCGTTTCCGTGCGGCGCAGCCGCAACTACGCGCTGGCGGCGAGAGAGGCCGGCGGCAGCGTCGAACTCGTCGAGCTCGAAGGCGGGGAACAGGCGCACCGCGCGCACGTCAACCCCGACAGCGAGGCATGGAAATGCACGGCGAGTTGGCTGGCGCAGCGGCGCCGAGAATGGGATCTCGAGACGGCTAGGCGGGAGCCAGAAGGAGTTCCGGTCCCTCAGGCACGTCGCGGCTGACCTTGTTGACGAGCGGGTTGGCGGGCGCGGCCGACAGAAGCTCGGGCGCGAGCGGGACGCACAGTGCCTTGGCCGCCGCCGCGTCCAGGTCGGGCGAGAGCCAAGCGAGCTCGCTCGCCTCGTCGGGCAGGATCACCGGCATCCGATCGTGGAGCCGTGCGACGAGGCTGTTGGCGGCGGTTGTGAGGATCGTGACCGTCTCGATCCACTCGGGCTCGTCGCCCTCGCTGGCGGGACCCAGTCGCGCGGGCGTCCACAGGCCCGCGATCGCGAACAGCTCGCCGTCGGCCCGCGTGAAGCGGAACGGGATGCGCGGCTCCTTGCGGTCCTCCGGCCGCAGCCACTCGTAGAAACCGTCGGCCGGAAGCAGAGCGCGTCGCGTCGCGGTCGCGATCAGGCGGCGGTAGGCCGGCTTCTCATCAGCGGTTTCCGAGCGCGCGTTGATCATCTTGTAGGCGAGCTTCGCGTCCGTGGCCCACGGCGGTATCAGGCCCCAGCGCATCGGGCGCGCGACGCGCTCACCGTCCTTGGCGAGGACGATCGCGACAACCTGCTGCGTCGGCGCGATGTTGTAGCGCCGCGTCCCCTCGCTGAAGGGAACCGAGACACCGAAGCGCTGCTCGAGGGCGCCCGGATCCGCCACGTTTGTGTAGCGACCGCAGATCGCCTGAGGCTAGCGACTCGCTCGCGTGACCCACCGCCAGAGCGGCGCGGCGCGCCAACGACGGGCGTGCGAGCGGACGTGGGGAGGCGAAGTAACAGCGTTTGCAGGTACAACTTCTCTCGAGGTGGACCACTCCGAGCACACCCGCCAGCAGCGACAGCGCGACCGGGGGCACCGCGGATGCGCGGTTTGGGGGCCCGACCGATGAGCGAGCTTCAGACCGAAACACCGGTCCGTTCGGCGCGGCGGCCCGAACGACGGCGCGCCCAGAGCAGCGTCGGGACCAGGCGCGTGCGTGCGTTTGGCTCGCTGGCGAGCGCGTTGGTCGCGATCATCGCCGTGGTCGTCGTCACGCTGCACCACTCGAGCTCACCCCCGAGCGCTCCGCCGGCGCCAACGAAGTCCCCCCACCATTCCCCGACTCCTGGAGCGCTCGCGACCGCCACGCCGATCGGCCACCTCGCGAGCGCGGTGAGCGGCGGACCGGCGATACCCCGTGGGGCGACCGGGGCGCTTTTCCTGGGCGGACTTGACTCGGCCAGCACGCCGGTCAGCACGATCCAGAGCTTCGACGGCACGAAGACGACCGCCACCGGTTCGCTTCCGCTCGCGCTCGCCGGCGGCGGTGCGAGCGACCTGGCCGGCACGGTCTACGTGTTCGGCGGCAACGGCACGAGCGGGCCGACGTCGGACATCACCTCGCTCAGCGCGGACGCCACCAGCGCGACGGTCGTCAGCCAGCTACCGCAGCCGACCACGGGCGCTGCCGTCGTCTCGGTCGGCGGCAAGGCGTATGTGATCGGCGGCTACAACGGGACGAGCGATCTGGACACGATCGTCGCGTGGGATTCGACTGCCGGGTCGACCACGGCGGCAACGCTGCCGCAGCCACTCACCAATGCGGCGGCCGTCGTCTACCAGGGACAGATCTACGTCGTCGGCGGGGAGAACGCCGGAAAGGCGATCTTCGCGGTCTACCGCTTCAACCCGGCGACGAAAGCGGTCACCAAGCTGGCGACGCTGCCGATCGCGCTCACGCAGGTCGCCGTAGCAACTCGAAACGGCCAGATCATCGTGCTCGGCGGCGACCGGCTCGTCGGCGCCAACCAGAGCAGCGCGATCTTCGCGGTCAACGCGGCGAGCGGCAAGGTGAAGCTCCTCGGGCTGCTGCCCCAGCGGCTCGCCGGCGCGATGGCGGTCAGCCTGCCGACCGAGATCCTCCTCGCCGGCGGCGTCGGTCCCGGCGGCCAGGCGAGCGCGACGATCTATCGGGTCGCGATCTCAGCGCAGGCGGCGGGCGCCGCCGGCTCGCAGGGCTAGAAGCAGCGACCGCCGCGGGGCCCCGAAGCGGCGGCGCGCGGCGGGCTGGGGAGCCGCAGCCGGCGAATCTAGCCGCCGAAGCGCCGCTGGCGCTCGGAGCGGTAGTGCTCGTTCTGCTCGCGCTCGCCGCGGACCAGGATCACGATGTAGATGATCAGGCCGTTGGCGACGACGCCGATGCCGCCGAACGTGGCGATCAGGCCGAAGGTCTCGTTGAAGGCTTTGCTGAAGGCGAGCAATTTGGCGCTTGGGTTGGATTGTGGGCGATCAGCCCGACATGCAGGAGATTATCGCGTCGCGTAGCCTAGAAGCGCATTGCGCCAGGAGAGGTGCCGGAGCGGTTGAACGGGCGCGACTGGAAATCGCGTGACGGGGGAAACCTCGTCCGGGGGTTCGAATCCCCCCCTCTCCGTCACGCGGCCTAGCCCGCGGCCACGGCGGGCTCCGTTGCCTTCGCACCGGCGCCGTGGACGGAGACGAAGTCCCGCTGGCGGATCAGGATGAACGACAGAACAGTGGCGGCGAGTGCGAGGATGGCGCCGATCAGGATGATCTCGTTGAGGCCGCTGATGAAGCCGGCGCGAGCGGTCGCTGCGAGCTGAGCGCGGGCGGCGTGCGGGACCTGGGCGAGGGCGCTCGGGATCGAGCCGCGGCTGATCACGTCGCCGAGCTCGTGGGCGCGAGCGGCAAGTGAGGTTCCCGAGAGGCGAGCGGTGATCACCGATCGTGACTGCGCGGCGAGGAGCGAGCCCAGCGCCGCCACGCCGGTCGCCGTGCCGACCTGGCGGAGCGTCGAGTTGATGCCAGACGCCATTCCGGCCCGCGCGGGCTCGACGACGCCGACCGCGGTCGAGGCGAGCGGCGTGTTGACGAGACCGGCGCCGATCCCCGCGACCACGAAGCCCGGAATCAGGTGCGTCC
This sequence comes from uncultured Solirubrobacteraceae bacterium, assembly GCA_964422115.1. Classification (GTDB taxonomy): domain Bacteria; phylum Actinomycetota; class Thermoleophilia; order Solirubrobacterales; family Solirubrobacteraceae; genus Palsa-513. Next base: position 123,673 of record CAYQZU010000001.1, read on the forward strand.
ACGACGAGGACAGGTCGATACCCCGCATCAGCAGCAGGCCCACCCCGATCAGCAGGAACCCGGGCGCGATCAGCAGGCGCGTCTGCACGCGACTCGACAGCCGCCCCGCAGCGCCGGAGACGAAGAACAATGCGCCGGTGAGGGCGAGGAAGTGCAGTCCGGTCGCCTGGGCCGAGTAGCCGAGGATGTTCTGCTGGTAGAGCGTCAGGTAGGTGAAAAGGGAGAAGATCGAGCCGTTGACCGCGAAGGCCGACACGAGCCCGCCGACGAACGTGGGGTTGCGCAGGAGCGTGAGGTCGAGCATCGGGTCGGAGTGCCGTCGCTCGAGCGCCACGAACACGACGAGCAGAACGACGAACGCCGCGAAGCAAGTCAGGACGAGCGTCGCCGTGAACCCGAGGGCGCTCGCGCGGATCAGCCCGAAGACGAGCGCCGCCAGCGCAGTACTGAAGACCACGAACCCGAGCCAGTCGGCGCGGCGGGCGCGCGGGTTGCGCGACTCGGTGACCCGGAGCAGCGTGATGGCGAGCGCCGCGACGGCGAGCGGGATGTTGACGAAGAAGATCCAGCGCCAAGACAGGTTGCTGGTGATGACGCCGCCCAGCACCGGGCCGGTCGCGACCGAGACTCCCGTCGTCGCACCGAAGACGCCGAAGGCGACAGCGCGATCGGGCCCGCGGAACGCGTCCGAGAGCAGCGCGAGCGAGGTCGCGAACATCGTCGCCCCGCCGATCCCCTGCAGGGCGCGGGCGACCGTCAGGAAGAGCGCGCTCGTGGCGATGCCGCAAAGCAGCGAGCCGAGCGTGAAGAGCGCGATCCCAGCGGCGAAAACGATGCGCCGCCCGAAGCGATCGGCGAGCGAGCCGGCCGTGAGTAGAAGGGCCGCGAGCGCGAGCGCGTAAGCGTCAACGACCCACTGCAGGTCCGACAGCGACGCGTGGAAGTCCGCCTGGATCGTCGGAAGCGCGACGTTGACGATCGTCAGGTCGAGCAGCAGCATGAACACCCCGATCGACACCGCGATCAACGTCCACCACTTGCGATCCATCAGCACCTCCGGCGCGGAATGAAGCAGATACCTCCGCGTAGATTACGGAGCGCGCACCGTGGGCCCGCGCGGTCGCGGCTTTGCCGCGCCGCGCGGGCGCGTAGCGGGGGATTGGTGGGCGTGGCGGGACGCTTGGGCGTGGCGGCGGGGGTGGCGGGGCGGCGGGGACTGGGAGCGTGGCCGGCGTAGGGGGCGGGGACGGGGACTGGGTGCGTGGCCGGCGTAGGGGCGGGGACTGGGGGCGTGGCCGGCGTCGGGTGCGGGGACGGGGGGCGGGTACAGTGGCTGCGTGGCGGAATGGAAGCTTCAGCCGGTTTTGGAGGGGTCGCTTGTTCGGGTTGAGCCGTTGGCGGCCGAGCATGAGGACGGGCTTTGGGAGGTTGGAAACGATCCTGCTGTGTGGCAGTGGCTGTGGGTCAATGCCGCGGCGTCGCGTGATCGCTTCCACGAGTGGGTTGAGCAGGCGCTTGCCGATACGGCGGATGGGAGGCAGGCGAGCTTTGTGACGCGGTGGCTGGAGAGCGGGGCGCCGATTGGTCATACGAGCTATTTGACCCTGCGGCCGGAGCATCGCGGCGTCGAGATCGGTGGGACTTGGCTTGGCCGCGACTGGTGGCGGAGCGGCGCGAACCTCGAGACGAAGCTGCTGCTGCTCGGCTATGCGTTCGACCAGCTCGAGTGCATCCGTGTCGAGTTCAAGACCGAGGCGACCAACACGCGCTCGCGTGAGGCGCTTGAAGGTCTTGGCGCGAGCTTCGAGGGGATCCTGCGCAGCCACATGATCGTCCGCGGTGATGTGATCCGCGACAGCGCCTACTACAGCGTGATCGCGGCGGAGTGGCCCGCGGTCCGCGAGCGGATCGAGCAGCGGCTGCGCCGCCACCAACAGGGCTGAGCGGACCCCGCGCCGTGAAGTGCGCGGTTGCGCGCACCGACCACGCCACCAAAGCAACCGCAGCCGCCGCATGCGAAAGTGAGCTTGGGAGCCTTTGATGGACGCGCGCACACCGCAAACGGACCTCGAGCGCTCGCGCGCGCGGAGGGCCGCCCGCAAACGGCAGGTGAGGCGACGGCGGCGGGCGGCGCTTGGCGTTCTCGCGCTAGTCGCCTGCGGCGCGGCGGTTGGGATTACGGGACTTGGCGGGTCGGGTGGCGCGAAGGCGCCGGCGAGGAGCGGCCCGAAGCGGACGGTGGCGGCGAGCCCGCCGGTCACCCGCTGCCTTGCCCCCTACAGCCTCGCCTCGGCTCCGATCCTCGAGTACCACGTGATCGCGCCGGCACCCGCGGGCGCGCCGTTCCCGCTGCTGTATGTCTCGCCGTCGCTGCTGCGCGAGCAGCTGGGCGCGCTCGCGGCGGACGGCTACCACGCCGTGACGCTCGATCAGCTGTGGGCGAACTGGCACGAGCACAAGCGGCTGCCGTGCGGAAAGCCGATCGTCGTCAGCTTCGACAACGGTTATGAGACGCAGTTCCAGTACGGCGAGCCGGTGCTCGCGAAGCTCGGCTGGGTGGGAGTCGAGAACCTGCAGCTGTACGGGCTGGACTGGGCCAACGGCGGAATCTCACATCACGAGATACGCGAGCTGATCGCCGACGGCTGGGAGCTCGACACGCAGGGCTGGGACCACAGCGACATGGTCACGCAGAGCGCCTCCGGCCTTCACCTGCAGATCAACGAGGCGCGTCAACGGTTGCGGAAGTGGTTCCACGTTGCGGTCAACTGGTTCTGCTACCCATCCGGCGACTACAACCCGACCGTGATCGCGGCGCTCCGCGCCGCCGGGTTTCGGGGCTCCACGACGGAGGTCAACGGTTGGGCCAGCCGGGCGGATAACCCCTATGCGCTGCCGCGGCTCGAGGTGACCCCGGCAATGAGCCCGGCGGGGCTTGTCGCGGACGTGAGCGCGATGCGCGGCGACACGCCGCCGGGGACGAGCGGCGCGCACTGACGGGCCGCTTTGGCGCCCGTCAGTCGCCCAGCGACGGCGGGGAAACTCGCCTGCTTGGGAGCGTGCGGGCCCGGTTCGCGATGATGCGTGGGACGGTGGTTGATCCGTGGGACGAACGGGAAGGAACGGCGGATGGCTATAGGTAATGAGCGTGTGCGGACGCTGGCGGATGGGGCGGTCATGCCGACCCTTGGGCTGGGCGTGTGGCAGGCGGCGAGCGGAGCGGAGTGCGAGCGGGCGGTGCTTGACGCGCTCGAGATCGGGTATCGACACATCGACACGGCGCAGGCGTATGGGAACGAGGAGAGCGTTGGTCGCGCGATCCGCGACAGTGGGGTAGCGCGCGAGGAGATCTTCATCACGACGAAGTTCTTCCCCCGGAGCAAGGACCCGGTGGTCGAGGCGGAGCTCAGCCTGCGAGCGCTTGGCGTCGATCAGGTGGACCTGTACATCGTGCACTGGCCCGCGGGAGGGCCGACCTGGGCGTGGCCGGGCATGGAGGAGGCGCAGAGGCGCGGCTACGCGCGCTCGATCGGCGTGTCGAACTTCTCGGTTGCGGAGCTCGACGAGCTGCTCGCCGTCGCGGGGGTGCGACCGGTGTGCGATCAGGTGCAGTTCAGCGCCTTCGAGTACCGGCGCGGTCTGCTCGAGGCGTGCGAGAAGCGCGAGATCGCGGTCGTCGGCTACAGCTCGCTCGGCACTGGGCGTCACCTGGATGATCCGACCGTCGGTGAGATTGCGGCCCGCACCGGGCGGACCGCGGCGCAGGTCCTGCTGCGCTGGTGCGTGCAGCACGGGGTGCTGGTGCTGCCGAAGTCGGTGCACCGCGAGCGGATCGCCGAGAACGCGGAGCTGTTCGACTTCGCACTGTCGGAGCAGGACATGGCGGCGCTCGACGCGCTCGATCGCACCGGGGGGACCGACGCGGCGCGCGAGGGCGGATGGTGGTGAGGCCGCAGAAGCGCCTGGTTTCGCGCCCGTGGGCTCATCTCGGTCCGCCAGGGAGGGTTGCGGGGCTCTCAGGCAACTCACAGCTTTGCGCGCGATCATGGGCCGATGACAGCCTCCCCAACAGCTGATAAACCGCCGGCGGCCGAGCGGGTCCGGGTACTCGTCGTCGATGACGAGCCGAACATCGTCGACGTGATCTCGATGGCGCTGAAGTTCGAGGGCTTCAGCGTCGAGTCCGCCGGCAGTGGTGCCGATGCGATCGCCGCCGTCGCGGCCGGCAAGCCCGCGGTGATGGTGCTCGACGTGATGCTGCCCGACATCGACGGCTTCGAGGTGGCGCGACGGCTCGCCGGGGCGCGCGCCGGGGTACCGATCCTGTTCCTCACCGCGCGCGACACGACCGACGACATCGTTCACGGCCTGACGCTCGGCGGCGACGACTACATGACAAAGCCGTTCAGCCTCGAGGAGCTGGTCGCTCGGATCCGGACGATCCTGCGCCGCAACGGCCTGACCGAACCGGAGTCCTCGAGGGTCGTGTTCGCCGACCTTGAGCTCGACGAGGACACGCGCGAGGTCTCGCGCGCCGGCCGGCCGATCGAGCTGACAGCGACCGAGTTCCGCCTGCTGCGCTACCTGATGCTCAACCCGCGTCGCGTTCTGACCCGTGCCCAGCTTCTGGACCACGTCTGGCAGTACGACTTCGGCGGGGACGCCCGAGTGCTCGAAACCTACATCAGCTACCTGCGCAAGAAGGTCGACATCGAGAAGCCCGCGCTGATCCACACGGTGCGAGGCGTCGGCTATTCGCTGCGGCTGCCGCGAGGCTGATGCGCCGCGTACGGTTGGTCTCGCTTCGAGCGCGACTGCTCGCCGGGCTCGTTCTGCTGACCGCGGCCGGCCTGGTCCTCGCCGGCGTCATCACCTACCGGGCGGAGCGCTCGTTTCTCGTCGGACAGGTGGACCAGCAGGTTCGCCTGTCGCTGACCGCCGTCGAGGATCAGGTAGACGCCAAGAACCATCTACGCCGGCCGATCACAAGTGTGCCGGGAGTCCCACGCCTGCCTGCTGGTGAGGGCAGCGGGATCCCTGCCGCGAACGCGTTCGGCGGCGGAGCCGGGCCGCTCGCGGAGAGCCTCAGCGACCCGATCGGGACCTTTGGCGAGCACCTGAACCGCTACGGAGTTCAGGTCGGGCAGGCGATTGCGATCGGCTACACGGCGGAGTACCCACCAACCCTTCCGGTCGACCTGGGGCGGTACGTGACGCTCCCGCGCAGCGCGCCGAAACTCTTCACCTTCCCGAGCAGCCGCCCGGGGCTCTCCTACCGCGTACTGATCAAGCCGTCGGATGTCGGCTACGGCTTCACCGTGATCGGTGTCGCGCTCGGCAACCTCGACGCATCCCTGCGCCGGCTCCAGGAGATCGAGGCAGTGGTTATCGCCTCTGTGCTGGTGGCGCTGGCGATCCTGGCCTGGCTCGTGATCCGGATCGGGTTGCGCCCGCTCGACCGGATCGGGATGACCGCGGGCGCGATCGCCGCCGGCGACCTGTCGCGCCGCGTGAGCCCCGCGGACTCGCGGACCGAGGTGGGCCGGCTCGGGCTGGCTCTGAACGCGATGCTCGGACAGATCGAGCGGGCGTTTGCGCAACGCAAGGAGAGCGAGGACCGACTACGCCGTTTCCTCTCGGACGCCTCGCACGAGCTCCGGACGCCGCTCACCTCGATCCGCGGCTACGCCGAGCTGTTTCGGCTCGGAGCGACGGCAAACCCAAAGGACACAGCGAGAGCGATGGGGCGGATCGAAGAGGAGGCATCGCGGATGGGCGTGCTCGTCGACGAGCTGCTCGCGCTCGCTCGGCTCGACGAGATGCCGGTCACCACGCGAGAGCCCGTTGATCTGGTGCCGCTCGTGGGCGACGCAGGGCGCGATGCTCAGGCCGTCGCACCGGAACGTTCGATCACGGTGTCGGTCCGGCCGGCGTCGCGCGGCGGGCGAGCGCGACACATCGTCAGCGGCGACGTCCACCAGCTGCGCCAGGTGCTCGCGAACCTGATGACCAATGCGATCAAGCACACCCCGGCGGGAACGCCGATCGAGCTGGTGCTGACGCGCCGTGACGGGCTCGAACGGATCGAGGTCCGAGACCACGGTCCCGGACTTCCAGAGGATGCGCAGAATGCCGTGTTCGAGCGCTTCTGGCGTGCCGAGGGTGGCCGCGAGCGCGGCAAGGCCGGCGCCGGCCTCGGCCTCGCAATCGTCGCGGAGATCGTGGAAGCCCACGACGGGAGCGTGACGGCGCAGAACGCTCCGGGAGGGGGCGCGACGTTCGTGATCGAGCTGCCGGCGGCGAGGGCTGCCGGTGCCAAGGGCGCCTCGCCGTCCACAGAGGACGCGCAGTCGCGCGACCGCGCCTGAGCTACGCCTGACCCTGCGGCGGGATGCTGGCCGGAGCGCCGAACGCGTGCAGGCAGGTCGGCAACTCGACCGAGCCGTCGTCGCGCTGCCCGTTCTCCAGCAGCGCGACGATCGTTCGTCCCACCGCGACAGCGGTGCCGTTCAGCGTGTGCGCCGTGACGGGCTTTAACCCGTCGGCGGAGCGCGTGCGGATCTCGAGGCGCCGTGCCTGGAAGTCCGTCGTGTTGGAGCAGGACGTCAGCTCCAAGTAGCGCTCCTGAGAGGGAAGCCATGCTTCGCAGTCGTACTTGATCGCAGCGGATGCGCCGAGATCGTCCACCGCTATCGCCAGCACGCGGTAGGGGATCGCGAGCTCGCGCAGCAACGACTCCTCGATCGCCAGGATGCGCTCGTGCTCGGCCGCACTGTCCTGGGCGCTCGTGAAAGCGAACATCTCGACCTTGTCGAACTGGTGAACGCGGATGATCCCGCGCGTGTCCTTGCCGGCGGCGCCCGCCTCGCGCCGGAAGCACGAGGAGAAGCCGGCGTAGCGGAGCGGCAGCTGCTCGGCGGCGAGGATCTCCCCGGCATGCAGCGACGCGAGCGCGACCTCGGAGGTGCCGACGAGGTACAGCTCGTCCTCGGGTACGGCGTAGATCTGCTGCTCGGTATCGGGGAACATCCCGGTTCCGTAAAGCGCCTGCTCACGCACCAGCACCGGCGGGATGACGGGCTCGAAGCCCTCGGCCAGCAGCCGTTCGAGCGCCCAGCGGACGAGCGCCAGCTCGAGCAGCACGAGATCTCCACGCAGGTAGGCGAACCGCGCGCCGGAGAGCCGAGCACCGGCCTCCATGTCGATCAGGCGCCCAGCGAGCTCGAGATGGTCGCGGCGCGGGCCGCCCTCGCGAGGCTCGCCGACAGACCGCAGAACCGTGTCCTTTGGCGGGGCGTCGTCACTGGGCAGGTTCGGCAGGCGGCTGAGAGACAGCTGGAGCGCGGACTCGACCTCCGCGAGCTCGGCGTCGAGCTGCTTCTCGCTCCGCCCGATCTCGCGCATCCGCTCGATCGCCGGGGTCGCGTCGCCGCCGTCGCGCTTGGACGCCGCGATCTCCTCGGAAGCGCTGTTCTTGGTAGCGCGGAGAGCTTCGAGGTCGGGCAGGATCGCGCGGCGGCGGCGGTCTAGCTCGAGGACCTCGCCGACCAGCGCATCGGCGTTGGCGCCGCGACGCGCGAGCGCCGCCCGCACCACGTCGGGTTTCTCGCGGATCAGGCTGAGGTCGAGCACTGACGCCCCTACTGGGACGAGGACGCCTGTGGCAACGTCGGCGTCTTCGGCGCGCTGCGCCCGGCGTACCGAGCGAGGAACTCCGCGACCGCCTTTGCCTGCGGCCCGACGACAATGTTCTCGGGCATGATCTGGCCCGAGAAACCGCCGTTCTCGATCGCGTAGAGAACGTTCTGGACCGTCTCGGATCGGTAGTTGAAGTTCGGTCCGTTCGTGCGAAGTCGGTTCTGAACCGAGGTAGCCGACCCCTCCGCACCGACAGCCGACAGCGTGTGGCAGCCGGAGCAGTGGTCGAGGAAGATCGACGCGCCCTCGTGGTAGCGACTCGTCGTCGCGACGCTGATCCCTTGAGATCCGCAAGCACTGATCGCGGCCGCCGTAGCCAATCCGGCGACGGCGGTGGCGGCGATCTTTGCGGCACGGTTCATGCGGGCGGAGATGATACGGATAATGCCCCCCGAGATGCTGCCACTTCAGCGATCGCGCGCCGGCGGCCGGCGCTCCGCAGCGTGCGTGCGTGCCGGCGCCGGGCGCCCCCGGTCGCGCGGGCTTGCGGGGATCGTCGCCGTCGCGCTCGGCATCTGCGGCTGTGGCTCGGGCACGGCGAACGACACCGGGTCGGTGCTCACGATGCGGGTCGGCGAGTACTACGTATCCCCCGAGTCGGTGCGCACGCCTGCGGGAGAGGTCCGCATGCGGCTGCGCAACGACGGCGTGCTCGTCCACGAGGTTGCGATCGCCAACTCGGCCGGCAAGATCGTCGCGCGCAGCGGCGCGGTGTTTCCCGGACGCACGGCCAGCACCGCCGCCTTCCGGCTGGCGCCTGGCACCTATCGCGTTTACGACCCGGGGGCCAACTACGCGGATCTTGGGGCCTACGGCTCCCTGACCGTCTCGGCCCCGTCGTCCGCTTCGGCGGGGTAGCTCGTGTCGGGGCGTCGCGCCGTGCTTGGGCGTGCGAGTTCCTTGACCGGACGCGTCGCCCGCGCCGCGTCGAGCCGCCTACGGCGGTTGATCCACGGACCGGGGCGGCTTCGCGTGCCGATCGAGCTGGTCCGGGAGGCGGTTTTCCTCGGCGTCGGGCGGTTCCGATCAACTGTCGAGGTGTCCTGGCCGAGCGGGCGCTTCGTGGTCTCGACGGCGGACATGGACGTGTCGCGGCGGACGTTCGTGTCGGGTCCTTACGGGCTCGATCGTCTGCTGCGCGCCGCCGAGCTGGTCGAACGGGAGACCGGTCGCGCGATCGCCGGTCGCGAGGTGCTTGAGGTCGGCGCGAACATCGGGACCACGACGGTTCCGTTGCTGACGGTGCTCGGCGCTAGTCGGGTCCACGCGTTCGAGCCGGTGCCGCGAAACCTCGCCCTGCTCGAGCGCAACGTGGCGCTGAACGGGCTTGGCGAGGCGGTCACGGTCCACGCTTCGGCGATCTCGGAGCGGCCCGGCACGGTCAGCCTTACGCTGCCGGACCGTTTCTGGGGATCGAGTCGCGTCAGCACGGGGCAACCCGGACCGGTCCACACTGCGCGTTGTCGCACGATCGACGAGCTGATTGCGCAGCGTACGATCGACCCGGAGCGCCTCGCTCTCGTCTGGATCGATGTGGAGGGGCATGAGGCAAGCGTGCTGCGCGGCGCCACGACGCTCCCCCCCACGCCGCTCGTCCTCGAGCACGACCGCGATCAGCACGGCGACATCACGGAACTTCACCGGCTGCTGGGAACGGCGGTCCTCTACGACCTGGCGAGCGGCGAGCGCACCGATACCGAGCGACTCGGCCGGGAGCCTGCTAAGCCGACCGACCTCCTTGTCCTGCCGCAGCGGTGCATAGTGACCCGGTCACGGCCAGCGCGCAAGGCGGGAGGCGGTCAGTAGGTCCCGAAAGCGCGGAGGGCGAGGAAGCAGACGACGAGCGCCGCGGCGGTCATGACGCCAAGCTCGCGGCGCAGGATCGCCTGGACGAGCACCTGTTGCTCGGCCGGGGGCAGGAGCCCGACCGCGGCGGGACTCTCGATCTCGCGGTTCTCGAGGATCTGGTCGGCGGAGATCAGGCGCAACTGCTCGGCGACGAAGCCGATCGCCACCGGCAGGAGCGCGTAGAGATAGAAGAGGCTGTTGGTCGGGCGCCAGTGCGCGAGGTAGACAACGCCGGTCAGCGCCGCGTAAGCGATCGCGGTCGCCTGGCCGACCCGCGCGCCGAACCAGAACGCTCGACTCGGTTGCGAGCGCAACCAGCGAAATCCGCCGAACAGCCCGGCGACGCCGTTGGCAGTGGCCACGACGAGGGCGCCCGCCAGGACTATGTCGCGGTGGCTCACGCCGTGCCGCCAAACGCGCCGCTCGTCCCTTTTGCCACTAAGTAACAGTCCAGCACAATGTTTCCTGGGGTAGTGATATAACGCTCGGGTGCTTCGCAGCTACCTGCCCGCGATCGTGTTTCTCGCGCTCGGGGCGATCGTCGGCGGCACCTTCGCATACCTGAACACGGTCATCGGGCCGCGCCGCAAGATCTTCTCGAAGACAGAGCCTTACGAGTGCGGCCTGCCGTCCGAGGTCAAGTATGGATTCCGCTTCGGGATCAGCTTCTACCTGATCGCGATGCTTTTCATCCTCTTCGACATCGAGACGATCTTTCTCTTCCCGATCGCCGCGGAGCTGCGCGCATTCGGCACGTTCGCGCTCCTGGAGACCGTCACGTTCATCGTCCTGCTCTTCGTCGCGTTCGTCTACGTGTGGCGGCGAGGAGCGCTCGAATGGCGGTAAAGCGAGAGAGCCTCGGCGAGACGGGGAGCTTCCGCGAGCGCGGCCTGCTGGCGCGCGACCTGCTGCGCGGAGACCTCGAGGGCCTCGAGCTCGAGCGCTACGTCGAGCAGTCGGTGCTGACCACGACGCTCGAGAAGGCGGTCGACTGGGCGCGGTCCAACTCGCTGTTCCCCGCGACCTTCGGCCTTGCCTGCTGCGCGATCGAGATGATGTCGATCGTCGCCGCACGCGTCGACGTTGCGCGCTTCGGCTTCGAGGCGTTCCGCGCCTCGCCGCGCCAGGCCGACCTGCTGATCCTCTCGGGCCGGGTGTCGATCAAGATGGCGCCGGTCGTCCGGCGCATCTACGATCAGATGCTCGAGCCGAAATGGGCGATCGCGATGGGCGCGTGCTCGTCGTCGATGGGCGTGTTCAACAACTACGCGATCGTCCCGGCCGACAAGTTCATGCCGGTCGACGTGCACGTCCCCGGCTGCCCGCCTCGCCCCGAGGCGCTCATGCACGGGATCCTCAAGCTGCGCAAGATGATCCAGGACGACCCTGACATGGGCTGGCGCGAGCGCTACGGAGCGGTCGGGACCGAGGAGGTCCTTGCCACGCCGGCGGAGAGCGCCGGTGCCTGACCGGGTCGGGCTCGAACTGATCGCCACGCAACTTGGCGAGGCGATCCCCGGAAGCGTGCTCGAGACCGAGTACTTCCGCGAGCAGGCAGCGCTCCACGTGGACCCCGCGGCGGTTCGCAGGGTGCTCGGCGAGTTACGCGAGCGGCATGGGTTCCGGGCGCTGATGAGCGTCCACGGCGTCGACTACTACCCCCACGAGCCTCGACTTGGCGTGCACTACCAGCTGCTTGACATGTCGCGGGTCGATCGGATCGCCGTGAAGCTCCGCGTGTCCACCGACGCCCCCCGCGTCGACTCGGTGACGCCCGACTGGCCGACCGCCAACCACCAGGAGCGCGAGGTCTACGACATGTTCGGCGTGAGCTTCGACGGCCACCCCGACCTGCGTCGCATCCTGATGCCCGAGGATTACGAGGGCCACCCGCAGCGCCGCGACTTCCCGATCGGCGGCGAGCCGGTGCTGTTCACGCACAACGACGCGACCTCCCCGGGCTGGACGCGATGAGCACCACGCCTAAGTCCGACTACCGTCGGATGGAGGACAGCATCACGCTCGCGCCGCTCGGAGAGCAGGTGGCGGCGCAGCGCACCTCAGAGCTCCTGACGCTCAACATCGGACCGCACCATCCCGCGACGCACGGTGTGCTGCGGCTGCTCGTGACGCTCGATGGCGAGGTGGTCCGCGACATCAAGCCGATCATCGGCTACGTCCACACGGGCATCGAGAAGACCGCCGAGGACAAGGCCTACTGGAAGGTGATCCCCGTCGTCGAACGGATGGACTACCTCTCCTATTACTTCAATGCGCTCGCATACTGCGGCGCGGTCGAGACGCTGCTCGAGTGCGAGGTGCCAAAGCGCGCCCAATACCTGCGGGTGATCCACCTCGAGCTGAACCGGATCATGTCCCATCTGGTGTGGCTCGGCACGAGCGCGCTCGATCTCGGAGCGATGTCGATGTTCTGGTACTGCTTCCGCGAGCGCGAGATGATCCTCGACCTGTTCGAGCAATCGTCCGGCCAGCGGATGCACACGCGTTACTTCCAGGTCGGAGGCGTGATCGAGGACATACCGGACGGCTTCGAAGCGAAGCTGCGCGAGTTCATCGCGGTCATGCCAGGGCGGGTCGATCAGTACAACGCCCTGCTGATGCGCAACGAGATCCTGTTGCAGCGTCTTCGCGGGACCTGTCCGCTGGACGAGCAGACGCTGCTCGATCTCGGCGTGACCGGCCCGCTCCTGCGGGCCGCAGGCAACCCGTGGGACCTGCGCAAGGCAGCCCCGTACTGCTCCTACGAGGACTTCGACTTCAAGATCCCGGTCGGGACCGTCGGCGACAACTACGACCGCTACGCGGTCCGGGTCGCGGAGATGAAGGAGTCGGTGAAGATCATCGAACAGGCGCTGGACGGCCTGCCAGAAGGCCCCCACATCACCGAGGACCGCAAGGTGGCACTGCCACCGCGGCATGAGCTCGCGACCTCGATGGAAGCGCTGATCCACCACTTCAAGCTCGTCACCGAGGGCTTTCGCCCGCCCCCGGGCGAGGTGTACTACGCAATCGAGTCCCCGCGCGGCGAGCTCGGTTGCTTCGTGCGCTCGGACGGCTCCGCGAAGCCCGCGCGCGTCCACATGCGCGACCCGAGCTTCGTCAACCTGCAGGCGACCGCGGCGATGACCAACGGCAGCTACATCGCCGACCTGATCGCCACGCTTGCGATGCTCGACCCGGTTCTTGGGGGGATTGACAGGTGAGGAATTCGGCTTTGCCGAATTGCCTCACGCGGTGCCCTGGAACGGGTTGCTCTGCGCGGCCTTGCGGCATCGCGGGGGACGTTGGCGGGGGCGCTTGGTGTTTCTCGGAGGGCTTGGCGTGAGTCTTTCGGGCGGGGGCGGGCCGGGCTTTGAGTACCGGCAGGAGCTTCATGGTCGGGCGATTGCTCGCACCCGTGATGGCTCGCGTACTCCGGGGTGGGACGAGCCGGCCGATCTCGAGAAGGACCCGGCGGAGGTGCCCGATCCGGCGCTTGTCTATGTGCCGGCGGAGCTTCGCAGCGAGATCGAGGAGGCGATGGCCCGCTACCCGGAGCGCCATTCCGCCGCGCTGCCCGCGCTGGCGGCCGCGCAGCGACACCACGGTTGGTGCTCGCCGCAGGCGATCCTCGAGGCGGCTTGCGTGATGCGAGTCACGCCGGCCTACCTGACATCGGTCGCGACCTTCTACGACATGTTTGAGCTCGAACCCGTCGGCGAGCACACCGTGTACGTCTGCACGAACATCTCATGCTCGCTGCGCGGCGCCGATGAGCTCTATGGCCGGCTCGAGTCGGAGGTCGGGGAGCGCGGCGACATCACGCTGCGTCGGTTCGAATGCCTCGGCGCGTGCGACATCGCGCCGATGGTCTCGGTCGACCAGGTCTACTACGGGCCGCTCGAGGAGCGGGACGCGAAGCGACTCGTCGGCGACCTGCGCGCCGGCCGCCCACCGATTCCCGAGCTTGCGCTCTCGCTGCGCAAGACCGCCGCGTCGGAGATTCCAGGTCGGGGCAAGAAATGACGCGCGCGCTGCTGTTCGCCGACATCGACGAGCCGAGGCTCAACGACATCGCCGTCTACGAGCGGCGCGGCGGCTACAAGTCGCTGCGCAAGGCGCTCGCGATGACCCAGGACGAGCTGATCGCGGAGCTCGAGGCCTCGGGTCTGCGCGGCCGCGGCGGCGCGGGCTTCCCGGCCGGACGCAAGGCGTCGTTCCTGCCGAAGGGCGACATGGACAAGTACCTGGTCTGCAACGCCGACGAGTCCGAGCCCGGGACGTTCAAGGACCGCGAGCTGATGGCGAAGTCGCCGCACATGCTGATCGAGGGAATCGTGATCGCGGCTCACGCCGGCGGGGCCAACCACGCGTTCATATACATCCGCGGCGAGTACGAGGAGCAGGCGAAGATTCTCGACGCTGCGATCGCTCAGGCCGCCGCGAAGGGCTACATCGGCGACCGGATTCTCGGCTCGGACCTCTCGCTGTCGCTGGTCCTGCACCGCGGAGCGGGCGCCTACATCTGCGGCGAGGAGACCGGCCTGCTCGACTCACTCGAAGGCAAGCGCGGCAACCCGCGCCTGAAGCCGCCGTTCCCGGCGCTCCAGGGGCTCTACCAGGGGCCGACACTGATCAACAACGTCGAGACGCTGATGACGATGCCGCACATCATTGCGATGGGCGCGAAGAAGTACGCGAAGCTGGGCGTCTCGGGGTCGTCGGGGACGAAGGTCGTCTCCGTCTCGGGCCACGTTCAGCGGCCCGGCAACTACGAGATCGAGCTCGGCATTCCCTCGCGCGAGATCATCTTCGACCTGGCCGGCGGCCCGCCGCGCGGGCGCAAGGTGAAGCTGTGGTTCCCGGGCGGGTCGAGCTCGCCCGTTCTGACGGCAAAGGACCTCGACATCCCTTACGACTTCGACAGCCTCGCGAAGGCCGGATCGATGCTCGGATCGGGCGCGATCATCGTTGCCGACGACAAGACCCCCGTGCTCGACATCGCGCTGAAGACGGCGAAGTTCTACCGCCACGAGTCGTGTGGAAAGTGCACGCCGTGCCGCGAGGGCACCAACTGGACGGTCAAGATGCTCGAGCGGATCGAGTCGGGCGACGCGACCCCGATGGACCTCGACATCATGGCCTCGGTCCAGGAGCACATCATCGGCAACTGCCTCTGCGTCCTGGGCGACGCGATGGCGATGCCGATCGGATCGATGATCGCGAAGTTCCGCGACGAATTCGAAGCGCACATCCAGTCCCGGCAGCTGGCGCCGGTCGCCTAGGACAACGATGCCGCGACCCAAGACACAGACGATCACCTTCTCGATCGACGGCCGCGAGGTGCAGGCGCCGGAGAACATGATGCTGGTCGACGCCGCCAAGCTCGGCGACGTCGAGATTCCGGTCTTCTGCTACGAGCCGAAGCTCGGGGCGCCGGTCGGCGCCTGCCGTATGTGCCTCGTCGAAATCGAGGGCATGCCGAAGCTCCAGACCGCCTGCTCGACGGCGGTGAAGGACGGCATGGTCGTCCACAGCCGCTCGGAACGCGCGCAGGTCGCACAGCAGGCGGTCGTCGAGTTTCTGCTGATCAACCACCCGCTCGACTGCCCGGTGTGTGACAAGGGCGGCGAGTGCCCGCTGCAGGACATCACCTACGGCTGGGGCGGAGGGATCTCGCGCTTCATCGAGCCCAAGCGCCACTTCCGAAAGCCACTGGAGCTCTCGCCGCTGATCGCGATCGATCGTGAGCGCTGCATCCTCTGCTACCGCTGCGTCCGCTACTCGCAGGAGGTCGCGGAGGACTACCAGCTCGTGTTGCTCGAGCGTGGCGAGCACTCATTCGTCGGCACGTTCGACGGACACCCCTACGTCGCCCCGTTCTCGGGCAACATCATCGAGCTCTGTCCCGTCGGCGCGCTCACCTCGCGCCCGTACAGGTTCCGCGCTCGACCCTGGGATATCGAGGGCGCCGGCAGCATCTGCACGCTGTGCCCGGCCCAGTGCAACACGACGCTCACCGTGCGCGATGAGCGTGTGATGCGAGTGCTGACACGCGAGCACCACGAGGTCGACGACGGCTGGCTGTGTGACAAGGGACGCTTCGCCTACCAGGCTGTCCACGTCGACGAGCGCATCACCGCGCCGATGATCCGCGACGGCGGCGAGCTGCGGACCGTCAGCTGGGAGCGCGCGATGGCGGAGGCGACCGGCGGTCTGCGTCGCGCCGGCTCGGCGGTCGCTGCGCTGGCCGGTGGGGGCGCGACCAACGAGGAGGGGTTGCTGCTGGCGCGCCTGCTGCGTGACGTGATCGGATCGCCGCACCTGGCATCGAGCCCAGGCGCAGCGGTCAGCCTCGCCCATTGGCGCGCGCTGTCGGATCCGACACTTGCCGCATCGGTCTCAGACCTCGAGTTCGCGCACGCCGTGCTCGTTCTCGATTGCGAGCCCGTCGACGACGCGCCGATCCTCGAGCTGCGAATCCGCAAGGGCGTGCGGCGGGGCGGCGTGAGGCTGTTCGTGGCGTCGGCGCGCCCCAGCGCCCTCGATCCGCTCGCCGGGACCTCGTTGCGCTTCGCCCCGGGGCGGGGCTCGGAGCTCGTGTGGGCGCTCGTCGCCGCGCTGAGGCGCGAGCCGGTCGAGCAGGCGGCGGCGGCAGCCGGCGTGAGCGTCGCGGCGGTCAGGGAGCTTGCCCGCGGGCTGCGCGAGGCGGGCAAGGAGGTGGTCGTCCTCTACGGCGAGCAGGTTCTCGACGGGGACAGTGCCGCGCTCGTTGCACTCGCCGATGCCCTCGGCCTGCCTCGCGAGGGAGCCGGACTGCTCGGCATTCCCAGCGAGGCGAACGGGCGCGGTCTGCGCGAGGCCGGGGTTATGCCGGGCGCCGGGCCCGGGCTCACGCGACCCGCCGGCGGGGCCGGCAGCGACGCCCCGGCGATCGCGCGAGCGCTTGGGAAGGGCGATCTGAGCGCGATCTACCTGCTGGGAGTCGACCCCGTGTTCTCCTACCCGGAAGGCCGCGCCTGGCAGGCGGCGCTCGAGCACGCCACCACGGTCATCGCGCACGCCTCGTTTCTCACCCCGGGCATCCGCGAGCACGCGACCGTTGTCTTCCCGAGCGAGTCGAGCGCGGAGAAGGAGGGCACGATCACCCACCCCGACGGCCGCGTGCAGAGGCTGCGGCCGGCGATCGGGCACGTCGGCGAGGTGCGCGCGGAATGGCGCGTCCTGCTTGAGCTGGCGCGGGCGCTCGGGAGCGAGATCGGGCCGGCGGTCGCAGCGGCACTGAGCGCGGACCTCTTCGCGACCGTCGGTCTCTACAAGGGCCTGACGCTCACGCGGCTCGCGGGTCACGGCATCCGCTGGCCCGCGGAACCCGGCTCGCCGCGCTCCACGTCGGGCGAGAAGACCAGCGCCAAGCCGAAGCTGCGACGCCCGCATGACCGGCAGGCCGAGACGGCGCTCCTGGGGAGCTATCGCTCGATCTGGGCCGGGCCCGAGGTGAGCGCGTCACCGGCGCTCTCGTTCCTCGCCCCGCTCCAGCGCGTCGAGCTCTGCCCGGCGGACGCGGTACGACTTGGCCTGCGCCACGACGAGGCCGTGATCGTCGACGACGGTCACGCCGAGGTACGGGCACGCGTCGCCCTCAGAGACAGCGCTCCGGGCGGGACGGCTTTCCTCGAGCGTTCGCTCAACGTGGACGGCGCAAACGTGCTCCACGGTTCGCATGTCAGGATCCGCTCCGTGCAAAGCGTCGAAGCCGAGGCGGCAGCGCTTCTCTCCGAGCAGGAGGCCGCGCAGGCGGCGGGCGAGGGCGAACTGCGGGAGAGCGAGGTGGGCGCGTGACCCCGTTCGCGCTCGTCGACTACTACGAACCATGGTGGATCCAGATCATCAAGGGCATCGTGATCTTCGCCATCGGCCTGCAGATCGTGCCGTTCGTGCTGCTCGCCGAGCGCAAACTGCTGGGTCGCTTCCAGGGCCGCTACGGGCCCAACCGCGTCGGCCCCTACGGCGTGATCCAGCCGCTCGCCGACATCATCAAGCTGCTCGGCAAGGAGCAGTCGCGGCCGAACACGTCGATCGGGCCGCTGTACATCCTCGCGCCGACGATCTCGATCATGGCCGCCGTGGCAACGTTCGCGATCATCCCGTTTGGCGACGCCCCCCACATCTTCGGAACCCGGGTCGGCCTCTACGGCGTCGACGTCTCGATCGGGCCTCTCTACATCTTCGCGCTGTCGGCGATCGCGTTCTACGGCCTGATGCTCGGCGGTTGGGCTTCCGGCTCCAAGTACTCGTTCCTCGGCGCGATGCGGGCCGCGGCGCAGCTGATCTCCTACGAGGTCTCGCAGGGCCTCGCGCTCGTCGGCGTGCTGATCACAGCAGGCACGCTGTCGCTGACGCAGATCGTTCACGCGCAGCAGGGCATGTGGTACATCGTGCCCCAGATCGTCGGCTTCCTGATCTTCATGGTTGCGGCGTTCGCCGAGACCAACCGAGCGCCGTTCGACCTCGCCGAGGCCGACGCCGAGCTGGTCGGCGGCTACAACACCGAGTACGGAGGCGGCCGTTTTGCTTCCTACTACTTCGCCGAGTACTTGAACATCGTCGTCGTGTCGGGCGTCGCGACGACGCTGTTTCTCGGCGGCTGGATGATCCCCGGCTGGCACGGCGAGCCGGCGTGGCTCGATCCGTTCGTTGTCCTCATCAAGATGACGCTCTTCATCGTGTTCTTCATCTGGATCCGCGCGACGCTTCCGCGCCTTCGCTACGACCAGCTGATGAGCTTCGGCTGGAAGGTGCTGCTGCCGCTCGCCACGCTCAACACGCTGATCACCGCGATCGTCGTCGTGGCGGTGCACAAGTGAGCGCGACGACGCCTGCGCGCTGGACGCCCGGGGACGACCAGATCACGGTGCAGCGCGCACCCGCGCCGGGCGCTGCCGGTGGCACCTACCGGGCCTTCGGCGAGACCCTGCGCGGGTTGAAGACCACGTTTGCTCGCGTGCTCGAAGGCGTCAACACGATCCAGTACCCGGAGCAGAAGGTTCCCGTCTACCCTCGCTTCCGCGGTCGCCACAAGCTGCATCGCTTCGAGGACGGCGAAGGGCAGGCCGGCCTCGAGAAGTGCGTTGGCTGCTCGCTGTGCGCCGCCGCGTGCCCCTCGGACTGCATCCGCGTGGTCGCGGCCGAGAACACACCGGAGATGCGTGTGTCCGCGGGCGAGCGCTACGCCGCGGTGTACGAGATCAACATGAGCCGCTGCATCTTCTGCGGCTACTGCGAGGTCGCGTGCCCGTTCGACGCGATCACGATGGGCCACGACTACGAACTGTCGGACTACAACCGTGGCGATCTCATCTTCACCAAGGAGATGCTGCTCGCCGAGCCGCTCGACGCCTCGCCGCTGCGGGCACAGGGCGAGTAGATGAGACGCGGCACCCCCGAGCGCTGATGTCCTACATCGTCTTCTTCATCGCGGCGATTGGCACGCTCGCTGGAGCGATCGGCGTGATCACGCTGAAGGATCCGTTCTACAGCGTGCTCGCGCTGGTCGTCCATCTGATCTCGCTGGCGGTTCTGTTCATGCTGCTGCACGCCGAGTTCGTGGCCGCGGCGCAGGTCGTCGTCTACGCCGGCGCAGTGATGGTGCTCTACGTCTTCGTCGTCTCATACGTCGGCGGTGAGAACATGCAGAGCGGGCAGGGACCGGGTCGCGCCGGGACGCTCGGCGCGTTCGCCTGCGGTGGAGCGCTCGTGATCGAGCTGTTCATCGCAACCCTCGGCTCGGGACTCCGGGCGATCGGCACGACTGGAGCGCACGTCGCGCCCGGCTTTGGGAATCCTGAGCAGATCGGGACGCTGTTCCTCACGACGTTCCTGGCTCCGTTCGAGATCGCCTCCTTCCTTCTGCTGCTCGCCGCCGTCGGTGCCGTGACGCTCGCCCGCCGCCGAGGCGGGCTTGACGACGGCGTGGAGGGCCCGCCGTCGATCAGCGTCGCCGATTTCATGCGGCCGCGACCGCTTTACACGGGCACGCAGCATGAGACGCTGGGGCACCCCGAGACGCTGGGCGCGGGCCAGGGCCGGGAGCGGCGGACGTGACGATCGCCTGGTATCTCGCCGTCTCCGCGCTGATCTTCGCGATCGGGACCGGCGGCGTGCTCGTGCGGCGCAACCCACTCGTGATCCTGCTCTGCCTCGAGCTGATGCTGAACGCGGCGAACCTGGCGCTGATCGGCTTCTCGAAGATGTGGGGCAACGCCGACGGCCAGATCTTCGCGCTGATCGTGATGGTCGTCGCTGCGTGTGAGGTGACCGTCGGGCTCGGCGTGATCGTGGCGATGCACCGCCACCGCCTCCCGGTCGACGTCGACGCGATGCGGGAGCTTCAGGGATGAGCGCGACGACCGACGCCTGGATCGTCCTTGCAGCGCCGCTGCTCGGCACGCTCATCATCGGGCTGGGCTTCAAGAAGCTGCCCGGGCGGAGCGCCGGGTGGATTGGCACGCTTGCGATCGCCGTCTCGTTCATCTTCGCGCTCGACGCCCTGGCAAAGCTGCTCGCCCGCTCGCCCGCGCATCGGGAGCTCGTCTCGAGCCTGTGGCGCGTCACGCACACGGTTGGGGTGAACGCTGATGCGTCGATCCTGGTCGACCCACTCTCGGTGTTCATGATCTGCGTCGTCGCCGGCGTGTCGATGCTGATCCACCTCTACTCGGTCAGCTACCTGAGCGGCGATGAGGGATATGCGCGCTTCTTTGCCTACCTGAACTTCTTTGTCTTCTCGATGCTGCTGCTGGTCCTGGCCGGGAACTTCGTCCTGTTGATCGTCGGCTGGGCCTTCGTCGGCGCCGCCTCCTACCTCCTGATCAGCTTCTGGTACAGGCGCACGAGCGCCACGAGCGCCGGCATCAAGGCGTTCGTGATCAACGTCGTCGGCGACGTGGGGCTGGTCCTCGGAACGTTCTTCCTCTTCCGCCACACGCACACGCTGGACCTTGTGAGCACGTTTCACGTCGCCCCAAAGGTCTTTGCGTCTGGCAGTCGTGACGTGACGGCAGGGTGTCTACTCCTGCTGGTCGGGGCGATGGCTAAGTCGGCGCAGATCCCGCTGCACACGTGGTTGCCGGATGCGATGGAGGGCCCGACTCCGGTGAGCGCGCTGATCCACGCAGCGACGATGGTGACGGCGGGCGTCTACCTCATTGCGCGTATGCACCCGCTGTTCCAGCTGGCGCCGGCGGCGGAGGACGTTGGAGCGGTGGTCGGAGCGGTGACGTTGCTGGTCGCCGGCACGATCGGCCTCGCGGCGGTCGACATCAAGCGCGTCATCGCCTACTCCACGATGTCCCAGATCGGCTACATGATCATGGGCGTCTCGATCGGCGCTTACAGCGCCGGGCTCTTCCACCTGATGACCCACGCGTTCTTCAAGGCGCTGCTGTTCATGGCGGCCGGCTCGCTGATCGGCGCGATGGGCGGCACCCAGTCGCTTGACCGGATGTCGGGACTGCGCAAGGCCCTGCCGTTCACGTTCGCGTGCTTCATCATCGGCGGTCTGGCCCTCGCGGCGATCCCGCCGTTCAGCGGCTTCTTCTCGAAGGACGACATCCTCGCCCAGATCGGGAGCCACGGCGGCTGGTATTGGGCGCTCTACGTCGCCGGCTACCTCGGAGCGTTCCTCACCTCGCTCTACACCTTCCGCATGATCTTCCGGGCGTTCCTCGGCGCGCCGTGCCCGGAGGCGCGCGAGCTGCTCGACCACGGGCACCTGTTCCACCCGGAGCAGCCGACCAACCCGGCCAATGGCGAGGTCGAGGACACCAACGTCGGCTTCCCCGGGCCGGAGCACGTGATCGCTGAGCGCGCCAGACCGATGCAGCTCGCAATGGGCGCGCTGGCCGTCCTGGCGGTCGTTGGCGGCGTCGTCGGGATCCCGAAGACGACGACGTGGCTCGAGAGGTTCTTCGCGCCGACCTTCGCTGACTCGACGATCCATCTGCACCCGTCAAACGGTCTGATCGCGTTCGGGCTGATCCTCGGAACGGTCGTCGGAGCGCTCGGTATCGCCGTGGCATGGTTCGTCTGGGTAGCGCGACCGGCGATCGCTCCCGCTGTCGCCTCGCGGCTGCGCTTCATCGATCGCCTGTTCGAGAACAAGTGGTACTTCGACGAGCTGATCGACGCGGTCGTCGTCCGGCCCGCCGCGTGGTTCGGACGCTTCGCGCAAGGGACGTTCGAGCGTGTCTTCGTCAACGGAACCCTCGTCGGCGGGACCAGCGGCGTCGTGCGCGCCGGCTCTGCGGCGGTACGCTCAGCCGAGAGCGGCTTCGTTCGCTACTACGTTGCTCTCCTCGTCGTTGGCCTCGCCGCCGTTGCCCTCTACTTCCTGGTCCAGAGCTAGTGGGCCTTCTCGGAACCTTCGACCGGTTGCGGCGGCGTCTGGACGCCGTCCGGCAGCGTCCTCGGTCGCGGCAATGGCCCCACCATTGCTCGCTCCCTGCGTCCTCCCCCGCCGACCCCAGCGACTCGCAGGCTCCCGCCCGACGTTCCGAGAAGGCCCACTAATGCTCTCGATCCTGATCTGGCTTCCAGCGGCGGCGGCGCTACTCGGCGCACTGGTGCCCCACCGTCGCGCACCCGGGCTGCTCGCGCTCGGCGGAGCGCTGGGCTCGCTGGGCATCGCGATCGCGCTGATCGCCGGCTACAGCGGCCACCACGGCGGCCTGACGCACGTCACCGACGTCGTGTGGATCCGCTCGCTCGGGATTCACTACTCGCTCGGCCTCGATGGGCTCAACCTGTTCCTCGTGGCGATGACGACGTTCGCGTTCGCGCTCGCGATCGGGGCGGCGACGATTCGCGATTGGCCGCGTCCGCGTGTCTTCTTCCTGCTGTTCGCGGTCGCCGAGTCCGCGGTCCTCGGCACGTTCCTGGCCCAGGACCTCGCGCTGTTCGTCGCGTTCTTCGACCTGATGCTGATCCCGTTCTACCTGCTGCTCGGTGTCTACGGCGGGCCGAACCGGATCGCCGCGACACTCAAGCTCGTCATCTACACCTTCGTCGGCTCGCTGTTGATGCTCGCCGGCGCGATCGCTCTGGCGATCTTGACATCCGAGCACACGGGGCACCCGCTCACCTTCGCACTCCAGGCGCTCAGTGCCTCGCCACTCCACAAGGGGTCGCAGGAATGGATCTTTCTGCTGTTTGCCGCGGCCTTCCTCGTGAAGATGCCGGCGTTCCCGCTGCACGGGTGGATGCCTGACGCCTACCGTGAGATGCCCGTCGAGGTGCTGGCCGTCTTCAGCGGCGTCCTGTCGAAGGTCGGTGCTTACGGCTTCCTGCGAATCGTCCTGCCGACGATGCCCGCAGCGTCGGTCCACTTCCAGACGCTCATCCTCGTGCTCTCGCTCGCCTCCGTCATCTACGGATCCGCGATGGCCTTCACCCAGACGAACATACGGCTGATCGCCGGCTACTCGTCGGTCGCGCAGCTCGGCTTCATCACGCTCGGGATCTTCGCCTTCGCGCCTCAGGGCGCGCAGGGGGCGGTGCTTCAGATGGTCAACCACGGGATCGTGGTCGCGCCGCTCTTCCTGATCATCGGCCTCGTCGCTGCGCGGGTCGGCGGCTCCGATGACATCCGCGAAATGGGCGGCATCGCGATGCGAGCCCCGATCCTCGCGACCTTCTTCCTGATCGTCAGCTTTGCGACGCTCGCGATGCCGGGGTCCGGCAACTTCATCGGGGAGTTCCTGATCCTGCTCGGTCTCTTCCAGACCAAGATGGTGTTCTCGATCATCGCCTTCAGCGGAGTCGTGATGGCGAGCGTGTACGCGCTTCGCGCGTTCATTCGCGTCATGCACAACCGAACCGGGCCGCAGGTTCAGTCGCGAGAGATCAGCTGGCGCGAAGGGCTCGCGATAGTTCCGTTTCTACTGGCGATCGCGCTGTTCGCCGTTTACCCGCAGCTTCAGCTCGGCCGCAGCGAGAAATCGGTGACCGCTGCGATCGTTCACGAGCAGGCACTTACATCGATTCACGCCGACGCGCTCGCGGCGAGGCTCGCCGCCGGGAACGGCAAATGATCGCGGCCGCCGTCCACCTCCACGGCCCGCACATCAACTGGGCCGCCCTCTCGCCGATCGAAGCGCTCGTCGTCGGCTCGGTGGTCGTGCTGCTCGCGGGTCTCGTTCGCTCACGCTTCGTACGCGCGCAGGTCGTCCCGGCGTTGACGCTCGTCTGCCTCGGCACGACCATCGGGCTGACGCTCTGGCAGTGGCACGCCCACACGGCTGTGATCTCCGGCGCGCTGGCGATTGACGATCTCGCGCTGATCATGACGCTGATCTTCGCCACCGCCGCGGCCGCCGCGACGCTGATGAGTTGGAGGGCGCTCGCGCCTCGCGCCTCCGCGCACGGGGACTTCTTTGCGCTGATGCTCGGCTCCGTCACTGGCATGGTCGTGCTCGTCGCGGCGCAGAACATTGTCACGCTCTTCATCGGCCTCGAGCTGCTCTCGATCCCGCTCTACGTGCTCTGCGCGACCGAGATGCACCGCGCAGCCTCGCTCGAGTCAGGGCTCAAGTACCTGATCATCGGCTCGGTCGGATCGGCGACCCTCGTCTACGGGCTCGCCCTCATCTACGGTGCAACCGGAGCGACCGGTTTCAGCGCGATCGCAGCCTCGATCGGGCACGGCCACAGCTCGGACACGCTCCTGTTGACGGGCGTGGCACTGGTCGTCGTGGGACTTTGTTTCAAAGCGTCGATCGCCCCGTTCCATCAGTGGACGCCGGACGTGTATGAGGGCGCGCCGACGCCCGTCACAGCATTCATGGCCGTGGCGACCAAGGCCGCGGCGTTCGGCGTGTTGTTGCGAGTACTCGACGTGATGCTGATCGGCGAGCGCAGCAACTGGCGGCCGATGCTGGCCGCACTGGCGACGATCACGATCATCGTCGGCAATGTGGGAGCGCTCGGACAGTCCTCGCTCAAGCGAATGCTCGCGTACTCGTCGGTCGCGCAGGCCGGGTACATCCTCGCCGGCGTCGCCGTCGCCACCCAGCTCGGAGCGCGCGCGACGCTGCTCTACCTGATCGTCTACCTGCTGATGAACGTTGCCGCGTTCGCCGTGATCATCTCTCGCGAGCGCTCGACGCCGTACGGCGATGACATCGACTCGGTCGCGGGACTTGGCGCCGAGCAACCGCTGCTCGCCTGGCCACTGACGATCGCGATGCTCGCGCTGGCGGGTATTCCGGCGACGGCCGGCTTCATCGGCAAGTTCTTCCTGATCGACGCGATGGTCGGCGGCGGTTACACCTGGCTCGCGATCGTGATCGTGGTCGGATCGATGATCTCGCTCGCCTACTACCTGCGCGTGATCGCGGCGGTCTGGATGCGCCCGGCGCCTGGTCCGAGCGTGGCGAACGCCAGGGGCGTGCCGCTGATTGCGGGCGGGTCACCCGAGGCCGACGTGCTCGCCGCAGGCGAGCACGAGCTCACGTTCGTCGCCGTGGTATTCGCCGCCGCGACGATCTTCTTTGGGATCGTGCCGCAACCGCTGTTCGACCTCGCGCAACACGCCGCACACACGCTCAGCGGCGCGCTGTAGCCGCCGAGTCGCTGCTAGTGGCAGACGCCCAGGTCGCGCTGCACCTGGCGCGGAATCCGTGGCAGGGGGCACTCGTAGCTGCTCCCCTCGAATAGCACGTTCCAGCGGCCCGCGCGGTCGCGCGCAAGCACGTTTCGGCCGTCGAACCCCCAGCGTCCGCAACGCTGTGTCGCCCGGAAGCGCACGGCGGCATAGGCGTGGTTGGAGGCGGCGAGCCGGACGCTCAGGCACGGCGCAGCGGCGGCAGGGTCACCGAACGCCTCGATGATCGCGCGCCGCGCCGCCGGAGTGGGACTGACCGTCGCAGCGCCGGCCGCGGCCGCGAGCACGAGCGTGAAGGCGACGAGGCCGAGTAAGGGTCGTTTGACGGGCAGCCGAATGCCGACACTGTAGTAGGCCGCGCTAGCGTGCGAGAGACCGGTGCGGCTCGCCCGTCCTGCAGGCGAGAGCTCCGCGAGCCTCGCGTGAGCCTCCGGCGCGGGCGCTACGATCCGCCGCCGATGCACGAGACGAAGCCCCGGATTTTCCTTGTCGCACGACCGGCGGTCGACCTCGACGGGATCCGTGGCTATCTCGAGGAGGTGGGCGGCGCCAGCTGGCTCGAGCGCCAGCTCGAGGAGTCGGGCGGCGACCCCAACAGCGCCGAGCTACTCGTCGAGTTCTGTGGACGGGCCTGCTATCGCAGCTGGGAGCCGGGGCTGAACGTCAACGTGACCCGCGTGCGCACCGACCGGCGCGAGTACCTCGAGAACATTCTGCGCAGCGCGCATGGCAGCGTGCTCGAGCACGCGAACTTCAGCTTCGCCCTGCGCGACGTGAGCCGCGTCTTGACGCACGAGCTGGTTCGCCATCGTGCAGGGTCCGCGTTCAGCCAGGAGAGCCTGCGCTATGTGCGGCTGACCGACATCGGATTCCGCGTCCCGGACGTGCTCGAACCTGTCCGCGAGCGTGTGCTCGAGATCGTCGAGCAACTCGAGGACTTTCAGCGCGAGGCGGCTGAGAAGCTTGGCCTCGACGAAGACGGCGTGCCCTTCCACGTCAAGAAGGAGGCGACATCCGCGCTGCGCCGGCTCGCACCGCTCGGCCTCTCGACCGACATCATCTGGACGGCAAACCTCCGGACGCTGCGACACGTGATCGAGATGCGGACGGCGGAGGGAGCCGAGGAGGAGCTGCGGCTTGTGTTCGACGAGATCGCGCGGATTGCGCAGCGTGAGGCGCCGCTGCTCCTCCAGGACTTCAGCCGGCGCGACGACGGCAGCTGGGTTCCGACCTACCGCAAGGTGTAGCGCGCCGGCGCAACCGCGGTTAGTATCCCTCGCAACGGAGGGGGACGGAGTGATGAGAGCGCATATTTCGGCGCGGCGAGCCGCGCTCATGACAACGGCGTTCTGCGCGCTCGCCTTCCTGGCGGCTGCGGCGCCGGGTGGCGCTCGTGAGAACCGCGCCTTCCTGCGCGGCGATCCCTACGTTCAGGTCGGGGCGGACCTCACCGCGTCGAGCATGGCGGCGAGCGGCTTGTTCGGCGCGTCCGGTGCGATCTCCGGCGATGCGAGCACTGTGCTCGTGGGCGCGCCTGGCGACGGCTCGAGCGGTGCCGCCTACGTGTTCGTGCCGTCCGGCGCCGCCTGGGCCCAGCAGGCCCAGCTCACGGACGCGAGCCTTCCCGCGTCCGCCTACCTCGGCTACAGCGCCGCGCTTTCGACGAACGGCAACACGGCACTCGTCGGCGCGCCAAACGCCCGTGTCGTGCTCGTATTCGGCCGCAGTGGAACCGCGTGGACCCTGCGCAGCACGATCGACGCGCCGGCAACTATCACCGGCTTTGGCACGAGCGTGTCGCTGTCGGGCGACGGAACGACCGCACTGATCGGAGACAACGGCTCGACGGGCCCGAGCAACCTCACGACCGCGCTCGTCTACCACCTGGTCGGCTCCGCGTGGGTGCAGCAGGCCGTCCTGACGCCGTCGAGCGAGTTCTCGAACGGCTCGACGTTCTTTCCCGCGAGCGTCGCGCTCTCGAGCGACGGCAGCACGGCGATCGTCGGCAACGCCGCGGACGGCGGCGGCGTCGGAGCGGTTTGGATGTTCGTCGCCACAGGCGGCGTGTGGTCCGAGCAGGCGGGCCCGGTGACGCTGGCAAGTGGCGAGCTTGGAGACGGCGGCTTCGGCGGCAGCACAGCTCTGTCGGCCAGCGGCAACACGGCGGCGATTGGCGCGCCGTTCGATAACTGCAACGACGGGGCGGGATACGTCTTCGCGCGGTCGGGCGGCAGCTGGACGCAGCAGAGCGCGAAGCTGACGAACGTCGGGCTGCTCGGTGCCTGCGGCGTCGGCGGCCCGACCTTTGGCTACGGAGCCGCGCTTTCGGCCGACGGGACGAGCGCGTTCTTCGGCGGCGGCGACTCGGCGCTGTTCACAGCGACCGCAGGCACCTGGTCGGAGTTCCAGACAGCGTTTACGGGCGGAGGCGAGACCTCGCTCTCGAGCGACGGCCAGACGGGACTGACGACATGCGCCGGCTGCAGCGCTGGTGCGGGCATTGCCGACGTCTACCACTTCGTGCCGGGAGCGGCCCTGCCGGGCCCTGTCCCGGCTGCCGTTCACATCGGCGGCGCGCCGATCGCCACCGTGCGCCTCGCGCGAGCCTCAGCTCGGATATCGCTCACCTACAAGGTCAACGTCAAGGCGTCCGCGCGTATCGAGGTGCTTCGCCGCGAGGATGGCGTGATCAACACCGGAGTGTGCGTTCCGCCGACCGGCGGCGTCGAAGGGCACATCTGCAACCGTTTCGTGCCGGTCGACACCGAGACGGTTTCCGCTCGCGCCGGAAAGAACCGGTACACACTTCCGTCGTCGGCCTTCCCGGCGGCGGGGGTCTACGAGCTACGCCTGGTCCTGGTGCGGCCCGGCTCGCGGCGCAACGGGGCCGTTACGAAGACGTTCACGTTCAAAGGCTGAGCCGGCTCGGCGCACTAGATCGTTGACCCGGCATTCGAGGGTCGACCGCGATCAAACAGCTAGTGGCGCAATAGCTCAGGATCCCAGCCGAGCGTGACGCAGCCAAACCGGTGCCCCTTGACGTATAGCGGCACCGAGAGCGCGCTCAGGATCGCGCCCGTGTCGCGCGAGTAGGTCTGCAGCAGGAAGGTCCGGCGCGGCGCGAGTGGTCGCAGCAGGTCCGCCCCCGCCTCCGCGATCGCGGCGCGCGTCACCGCTCGCATCGGCAACGGCACGTTCAGCTCCATCCGCGCTGCCCGCGTGAGCGCGCCCGAGTCGAGGAAGAAGCGCTTGCTGCGGTTCCCCACGAGATCGACCGCCGGATCGCCCGTCAAGTCACGGGTGAACACCCGGTTGTGCGCCGGGGCGTAGGCGTTGAGGTCGAACGGGAGCGCGAAGGTGAGCTTCGGTTCCGCCTCGAGGACGGCGTCCATTCGCTCCATCATCGCCAGGTCCACGAAGGCGTCGTAAGCCGTGTGGTATTTCGGGGGCGTGAACCCCGTCGCGGGCACGCGACTGACGTCGAACAGCCGCGCGAAGCGATGGATGCCAGGGCCGACGGCCTCCTCGTAGTCGAGCGCCAGTACAGCATCCAAGCTCACCTGACCGCAGTCGATTGCTTCATCGAGGATCGCGCCGAGCTCTTCGGACAGCGCGGCGACTCGGGAGTAAAGCCGATCGATCTGCCCGCCCGTGTCGAAGCGGGCGATTGTCAGAGACGCAAGCTCGGTTCCCTGCGCCAGCGACAGCTCGTTCTCTGCCACGACTTTCGTCTGTCGTTCGATCTCCGCACCTGCGTCGACGACGCTGTGGACCCGCTCAGCGACGCCGTCAACGTCGGTGAGCTGGCTGCCCGCCAGCTGTGCGATGCGCGCCGCAGGACCCGTCGAGGCACCGACCAGCTGCGCGATCCGCTCGAGCGCCACGCGACCCGCGTCGGCGTCGCTGGCGCTTTTCTGCGCTCGCTCGCTCGCCGACTGGGTGATCAGCTTCAGCGACTCGAGCTGCCGCGCCGTCTGCTCGATCGTCTGGCTGATCTGCGCGCTCTGCGTACCGGTCTCGAGCGCGAGGCGACCGACTTCGTCGGCGACGACGGCGAACCCGCGCCCGTGCTCGCCGGCTCGTGCCGCCTCGATCGCGGCATTCAGCGCCAGCAGCTTGGTCTGACTGGCGACCGCCGCGATCACTGAGGAGATCGACCCGATGCTCGCAAGCTCGTTGGCAACGAGTCCCGCGATCAGCTCAGCAACCTGCACGGCCTCGTCGTGGAGAAGCCCGATGGCGTCAACAACGCGCACGACGGTATCGAGCCCGTGGTCGGTCTCGCTGGCAAGCTTTCCGGTCAGATCGGCAACCTCGCTCGCGGCTCGCGAGACCTCCCCCGAGGACGCGCGCACGGAGTCGACCATCGCGCCCACCGCCTCGAGATCCTCGCGCAAGCGCTCAGTCTGAGCGCCGATCACCGCGACGGACTGCGAGTTGCGTGCAGCCTTGATCGAGAAGTCGCTGGTGATCTGCGACATCTCGCGGAACGCCATGATCATCGCGTCGGTCGCCGCGGCGAACTCGCCGTTCTGTTGCGAGCGGACGGCGTGGAGGTCCCAGGTGCCGTCCGCCCGCCGCAGCCGACCAGTCGACATCCGCTGCTGCGGCTCTACGACGAGCGCTGATCCGCCGCTGGGATCCAAGGGGCTCGGAGCAACCAGCGTGGCGGTTTCGGACTCGCGATCGACCATGGATCTCCCGGCCGCCGTGCGGCCCCGTGACAAAGCGGTCCACGAATCGTCGGCGGGTTTCCCGCAGCCTTGAGCGAAGCACACGACGGATGAGTCGGCGCTTGCACAGGCCGAGCTCTCGCACGGGAGCGTGCAGCGGCCAAAGCCGCCGGCACCAGGCAACAAAACCGTGGGGGCACCCGCCTCGCGGGCGCCCCCACGGCCCGCAGCTAGTCCTCGTCGGAGGTCGCGATCGCCTGCCCGAGGAGCTCGACCACGCTCGGGTCGCGCAGGGTCGTGACATCGCCGAGCGCGCGACCCTCCGCGATGTCCCGCAGCAGTCGACGCATGATCTTGCCCGAGCGAGTTTTCGGCAGATCATCGGCCCAGATGATCCGCTTTGGTCGCGCGAACTTGCCGATCCGCTCCGCCACCGTCTGGCGGATGCCCGCCTCGACCTCAGGCGTGCCCTCGATCGTTCCCTGGAGCGTCACGAAGGCGCAGATCGCCTGGCCGGTCAACTCATCGGACTGCCCGATGACCGCTGCCTCCGCGACCGACTCGTGCGCCACGATCGCAGACTCGACCTCGGCCGTCGAGAGCCGGTGACCGGAGACGTTGACCACGTCGTCGATGCGACCGATCACCCATATGTATCCGTCCTTGTCGCGGCGCGCCGCATCGCCGACGAGATAGGTCTCCTTGCCGAACCGCTTGAAATACGTCTCGACGAAACGCTCGTCGTCCTTGTAGAGCGTGCGCAGCATCGACGGCCAGGGACGGGTCAGGACAAGCAGCCCCTGCCCCTCCTCGATCGTCTTCCCGTCGTGCTCGTCGACGACGTCGGCACGAATCCCCGGGAACGGCGTCGTCGCCGACCCTGGCTTGGTTTCGGTGATCCCCGGTAGCGGCGTGATCATGATCGCGCCGGTCTCGGTCTGCCACCACGTATCGACGATCGGACAACGCTCGCTGCCGATGATCTTGTGGTACCAGAGCCAGGCCTTCGGGTTGATCGGCTCCCCGACCGTCCCAAGCAGGCGCAGCGAGCTGAGATCGTATTTACGCGGGTAGTCCGCTCCCCACTTGATGCAGGCGCGGATCGCGGTCGGCGCCGTGTAGAAGATCGTCACGCCGTAGCGCTGAATGATCTCCCACCAGATCCCCTTGTGGGGGTAGTCCGGAGCGCCTTCCCACATCACGCAGGTGGCACCGTTGGCGAGCGGGCCGTAGACGATGTAGGAGTGGCCGGTCACCCAGCCGACGTCCGCTGCGCACCAGTACACATCGTCCTCCGGGTGGAGGTCGAAAACGTAGCGATGCGTCGCGCTGACGCCGGTCAGATATCCGCCCGAGGTGTGGAGGATGCCCTTCGGCTTCGCCGTCGATCCGCTGGTGTACAGGATGTAGAGCGGATCCTCCGCGTCCATCGGCTCGGCCGGGCACTTGGCCTGCGCCGCCTCCATGATCTCGTGGTACCAGACGTCTCGCCCAGGGCGCATCTCGCACTCGCTTCCCTTCGAGGCGATCACGATGATGTGCTCGAGCGTCTCGAGGTCTCCCATCACCAGGTCGACGCTCTGCTTGATCGGGGCCACCGTGCCCTTGCGCGACGCGCCGTCAACCGTGATCAGCGCCTTGGCCTCCGAGAACTCCATCCGCTCGCGCACGGCCTCGGGCGAGAAGCCGCCGAACACGACGTTGTGGGGTGCGCCGATTCGCGCGCACGCGAGCATCGCGATGGCGACCTCCGGAATCATGGGCAGGTAGATCCCGACCACGTCACCCTTCTTGATTCCCAAGTCCTTCATCGCGTTTGCGAACCGCTCCACGTCGGCGAGCAGATCCGAGTACGTCAGCTTCCGCTCGCTGCCGTCCTCGCCCATCCAGTTGAACGCAACCTTGTCGCCGCGCCCGGCCTCCACATGACGGTCGAGACAGTTGTAGGAGACGTTCAGCTTGCCCCCGACAAACCACTTGTAGAACGGCGGATTCGAGTCGTCGAGCACCTGGTCCCAGGTCTTGTCCCAGTGAAGCTCCTGCGCCTGGCGCACCCACCACCCCTGCCAGTCGCTTTCAGCTTCTTCGTAGATCTTTGGGTCACTCAGCAACGCGCGCTTGCGAAAAGCCGCAGGCGGCGGGAAGCGCTCAACGTCGAGCAGCGTTGCGAGTTCGCGGTCGAGCTCGGGATCGCTCGTGTCCGACTGAGTCTTGTCAGTCGCCATCTCCACTCACCTCACTTTGCGTTCGGGGCGGCGCGTCCGGCGGTGCGACTCCACGCGCCGCCGGACGGCGCCGTACGTCCGTGTCGTTACTTCTTAGCAGGGAAGAGCGGCACTACGGCCTTGCCAAACGTGCTGTTGATGACCCCGCCGGCCGACGCGTACCACGCGGCGATCGCCGTAGCGATGCCGACGTAGCCGCCCGCGTGATGCAGGCTCGTGCTGCCGCCGCCGTCCTGGCCGAGGGCGAGGAGGATGAACGTGATCGTCAGAAGGACGAACACCACCAGAACAGCGCCGCTCTGCTTCAGCGCCGCGATCGTCATGTAGGCCGTGAAGATCGCCCACGCCCAGAAGAACAGGCCCAGCCCGTGAGCGCTGATCGCGCCCGCATCGCCGCTCGCGATCAGGAAGAACGCGATCCAGAACGCACCGAACGACGTAAACGCGAGTGCCCCGAACGTGTTGCCCATCCGGAACTCCCACATTCCGGCAAGCAGCTGAGCGAGACCACCGTAGGCGAACGCAAGCGCTACCGCGCCGCCGGTTGACGTGGCGCCGACCAGGTTCGAGTTGACCATCGACAGGATAAACGTCGTCATCGCAAACCCAGCGAGACCCAGCGGTGCCGGGTTGGCCGGCGTGTACGACGAGCCGCTCGATCCTTCCATATCTTTCTCCTCTCCTGAGCCGCCCGGACGAGCCGCGCGGCTCCGTTGTGCAGGCTCGGGGGAGCCCGCCCTTGAAACGGGATGAGCATAACCACGTCGCGGATGGAAAATGAGAAAACTTTGACCGCCGGATGGCGATCGGTGCGCTCAGCGCACTGCGGGCGTTGGACGCCCCATCGCCGCGTCAGCCGCGGCGGCGCTTGCGCTTCTTGGAAGCGGAGGGCGATGGCGCCCCAGAGACCTTCGGCGCCGGCGGCACGGTTGCAGGCTTGTTGGCACGACGCCGGGCCGGAGCAGCGCCACGTGCCGGTCCTCGCTGCGGGCTGACCCACGGAATCGCCTCGCCCGCGTCCCACGCCGGCGGACGCACCGTCCCGCCAACCTCGAGCAACGTCACGCCGAAGCCGACGAGGAAGAGCAGCGCGAGCACGGGTATCGGAATGACGGGGAGGATGAACAGAACCCCCGCCATGATTCCGATGATGCCGATCGGACGGGTGAGTAGCCCAACACGCATCGCGCGCAGCGGAATCAGCACGAACGCAATCGCGACGCCGAGGTAGCCGAGCAGGTACAGGATGTCGAAGCTGCCGCGAAACGCGCCGCCGGTCGCGGCCTCGTAGGCCGCAGTGTTCTGGACCGCGTGGGTGATGAACTTATGCGCTCCCACCACCTCCGAGATCGTCAGCACGATCGTCCCGACCGCCACGGTCGGAGCCGCCCACGTCGCGACGATGGCGGTAACGCGCGAAGGACGACCGCTGCGCGCTACCTCCGCCTCGCGGAGGTAGCGAAGCGGCCACACCATCGCCACGAGCCCGAGTGCACTGATGACCGAAGCGACAATGTTCTCGGCCGCATGTTTGTTGAGGAAGTGTTCGTCGATGGCGCGCGGATCGACGGCGGCCGCCTTCAGGCCATGCAACGCCGGCGAGAGGCCCTGCAGGATGCCGACGGCGGGCTCCTTCGCGCTGATCAGCACGAGCAGGATGAGCTGGCCGATCAGGTAGAGGATCCCGCCTGCGATTGCCATCGCGGCGACGCGGCTACGCTGAGCGCCCTCAATCTCGAGCTGGCGCTCGCGGTCATCCATGGTTGCGCAGTCTAACCGCACGCTTCGAGTCAGGCTCTGCGCGCTAGGCTTGCGGAATGGAAGGGTTCGGCGGCCTGTTCGGCGATTCAGATGAGTTGCAGCGGCGGATGGCCGAGTTCGCAGAGCAGATGCAGGGCCAGCAACGGCTTGCCTGGGCCGACAACGCGATCAAGCTTGCGGTCGACATGACCGTCGCCGCGATCAACCGAATCAACCTCCAGGGCAGCGCCGAGGACCAGGCGCAGCAGATCCGTGCGGTGATGGCCGTCGTGTTCCCGGAGGCCGTCACACTCGTGCGTGAAGCACGCGCCGGCCTCCAGTAGCCGCGAACCGGCTAGATCTCGCCCTCCAGCGCCCCGTCGTCGTCGACATCGTCGTCATCGTCGACATCGAGATCGTCGTCGTCGAGGTCCGGCATGTCGTCATCGTCGCCGTAGAGGTCTTCGTCGTCCTCCTCCACTTCGCTGCGAAGCCAGTGAGGTGAGCGCGCCGCGGTCGCGCGCGGCGTCGTGCCGTCGTTGCGTCCAGCTCGCGAGGGGACCGTGATCGTCGACATCGGGGCTCCTTTCCGTGGTGTCATTGGGGCGCCGGCGACGCACACGCGCGCACGCCGTACGAACTCAGATGAAACGCTAGTGGGCGCGGCGGGGGACTGGCTTCCGGTGGGCACCGGCGGCCGTCCGGCGGTCATAGCTCAGGGCACGAACGCGTCAGCCTCAGGGCAGCTCGGCGAGGGCCGCGAGCACGTGCTCGTCGTGAGTCGCGGGCTTCACGTTCCGCAGAACCTGGGCAACGGTGCCGTGGGCGTCGACGATGAACGTCGTTCGCAGGATTCCCCAGTAGGTCCGGCCGTACATCGACTTCTCTCCCCAGACGCCGTAGGCCTGCGCGGTCGCGTGATCGGGGTCGGAGAGGAGCGGAAAAGCGAGTCCGTACTTGCCGGCGAACTTGGCCAGGGCAGCGACCGTATCGGGGGAGACACCGAGCACGATCGCCCTCGACGCGTCGTAGTCGGCCCGCCGGTCGCGTATGCCGCAGGCCTGCTTCGTACAGCCGGGCGTGTCCGCCTTGGGATAGAAGTAGACGACAACCGGCTTGCCCCGCAAGACGGAGAGCTTGACCGTCTCGCCGTCCTGGTTTTGCAGCTCGAAGTCAGGGGCGGTGGCGCCGGGCTCGATCATCGACGGATCGTAGCGATCGTGCGTTGCGCCTAGCGCGGGCTTTCGTAGGCCGTCGCTAGCATGTTTGCAGGGCGCCGTCCAACGGCGCAGGGCGGACGCGACAATCGAAGGCGGGGGACCGATGCGCCAGACTTGGATGGGGCGACTGACGCTGGGGATTGCTTGCGCGGCGTTGTTTGCTGCACTCGGCGGGCCGAGCTACGCGAGCAGCGTGTTTGCAAAGATCACCGGCAGCCAGATCGCGAACAACGCGATCACATCAAGCAAGGTGAAGGACGGCTCCCTGCTCGCCAGGGACTTCAAGACGGGACAGCTACCCGCCGGCGCAACCGGCGCTACCGGGCCGAGCCTGTTCGCCATCGTCTATGGGGGCACGTCGCCCTATTTCGAGGTGAGCAAGGCGGGATTCACCTCCGTGGGCCACATCAGCACCGGGGTGTACTGCCTTTACGGGCACGGGCGAGGAGTTGCCGGAGTCGTAGGCCTCGTGCGGTCCGGCAACGGGAGCGCGGTCGGATACGCCGTCTACGATCCCTACGGTCTCGAGTGCCCCATCGCCAGCGGCGACGCCGTGGCCGTCCTCACGTTCGACACCGCCAACGCTCTGACCGACGCGTTGAGCTTTGACATCGCGGTTCCCTAGCCGCCGGACCGGCGTGACGGATCGGGGTGCGTCGGCGCTGGATGAACGCCGTTACTTCAGAAGCCGTGACAGGCGGCGGTCCTTGAGGATGCGGCCGTCGGTCTGGCACGTCGGGCAGTAGGCCATCAAGTAGTCCTCGAAGCTGACCGACTCGAGCTTGACTCCGCAGCGCGGGCACGGCTCGCCGGCGTGACGGTGGATCCGCAGCGGGAGCGGCAGCTTGTCGGGTAGCGGCAGCGCGAGCGCCGCCTCATAGTGCGCGACGGCGCCGCCGAGCGTCGAGGCGATCGCGTCGCTGAGCGCAGCGAGCTCGGCCGGCGCGAGGTCCGTGCCGCGCTTGAACGGTGAGATCTGCGCAGCCCAGAGGATCTCGTCGACCCACGAGCGTCCGATGCCGGCAATCACGTGCTGGTCGCGAAGGGCCGCGTAAAGCGGGCGCGGCGCGGCGAGCCGCTCGCCGAGGTCGTCCACCGGCCCCGGCCAGGCCTCCGGCCCGAGGCTCGCCAGTCCTTCGTCATGCTCGAGCGCAGGCGCGTTCAGGAGCTTCGCCCACGCTGACTGTTTGGTGCCGAACTCACGCAGGCGGAGCTCCCGCCCGCCGGCGAGGCGAACGAGCAGGCGAGATGTGCGGTCGCGCGGACCGGCGCGGACCTCGTAGAGCTGCAGCCGGCCGGCGGACATCAGGTGGATCAGCAGGAACAAGCCGCCGTCGAACGTGACGATGAACTGCTTGCCTCGACGGGCGATCCCCTGGAGCGTGCGACCGTCCAGCGACGACAGCGGCGGCGTGAACGTCTTGAGCGTGTTGATACCAGGAGCGAGCACCGATTCGACGACAGCCCCGGCGAGCGCGGCATCCAGCAGTCGCGCGGTTATCTCGACCTCGGGCAGCTCAGGCACTGCCCTCAGAGTACGCCGTGGCTGCGCTAGGACTGCGGCTTTGGGTTCCCCGTCACGTACGCGCGCACCGCCGGCCCGTCGTAGACGGTTCCATCAGGGGCCGTCCATTGCACGCGCCACAGGCGATGGCGAGCGAAGTTTCCGCTCGCAGTCCAGTAGCCGAAGGCATTGGTCTGAGCGGTCAGCAGGGCCGCCCACGCGGCGCCGCCGTTCGAGTACTGAAGCACGACCTGGGTCGGCGCGATCGCAGGCCGGACAAGACCCCAAAATGAGACATGTGAGCCGCCCGTGACGCTGACGGTCAGCGGCAGTCGGTAGCCGGCGTAGGCAGGCTTCTGAAGCCCATTGAAATAGTCCAGACCGGTCTGGAAGCTGCCCTCGCCCGGGTTGGGATCGTCGGTCAGGAGGTACTGGTCGAAGGAGGCGATGTTGGGGTCCGACCAAGCGATGCGCTCGGCGATCGCGGAGTACTCGGCCTGCTGGGCGACCGGGACGCCGTTCAGCCGGTTCGGGTAGCTCTGGACCCCGAACTCGGTGATGTAGATCGGCGTCGCACGGGGGATCGCGCCAGCCGTCGCGGCGCGGCGGAGCGCCGTCTCGAGATGGCCGAGTGTCGCGATAGTGACGTCGTCAGCGCCGCCGAGATTGGCGGGCGGGCGCCAGAACGGTCCCTGTTTCTGATCGTAGGGGTGCTGCGCGTAGCCGGCCGTGGGCAGCATGCCGCAACTTCGCGACTTGACGTAGTTGCTGCTGAGACAGAGAACGCCACGCATGAACTGCAGCGGCGCGGAGATGTCGACGGCCGAGACACCAACCGGCGATGTCTCGCCCATCAGGAGCTTCATACCCGAGAAGTTGCCCGAAGCCCTCAGCCCGTTGTAGCCGTCGAGAAACAGCTGACGGTAAATGACGGCCGACTCGAGAGTCTTGTGCGGGTTGCCGCCCTGGAACTGTGGAAGCAGGAACTGCGTCTGGTTCGGCTCGTTCCACACCGAGTAGAGCTTCACGTAGCTCCCGAATTCGCGACCAACGGCCTGCATGAACTGCCCGTAATCGCGTGGATTTGGATTCGTCACCAATTCCCGGTTCGTATACCGAGTGCTCGCACACTGGGACGCCCAGCAGGGGGCGTAGCCGGTCACCGTCAACAGCACCTTCCAGCCGAGCGACTGCATCTGGGCGATCAGGGGCTGGTACTGACCCCAGTTGTAGTTCGCGGGGTTGGTGAGGTCGACCTTCGGCGCGCGCTTCGACCTCGGATTCGGGGCCACCTCGTACCAGATGAGCTGAATCCGGACTGCGTGTACGCCGAGGCTCTGCAGCTGGGCGATCGCCGCCGGGCGCGATCCGGGGTTGACGAGCAGTTGCTGCGGGGCCTCGAAGAAGTTGATCTCGCTGTGCGAAGCGGATGCCGCAGGGGCGAGCGCCAGTGACGCGACAAGCGCCGCGACGCCACTGAGAATTGTCGTGAGCTTGGGGAATCTCATCAGTTGACCACTTCGCTGCGGCGGACCGGGCCGCGCAACTCTAATCGTGAACCTCCGGCTGGCGACGAATGTTGCGCGCTTAGCCAATTATTAGCCACGCACAACAATGAGCCGGGCGGGGCAGTGTACCCGCCAGCGCCGGCCCGGCGGGCGGTCCGGTCGGCTTGCGCGCCTATACGGCGGCGACCGTGATGCTCTCGATCCCGACCGGCGGGTTCGGACGATCGCGCCCGTCGGTCTCCGCGGCGTCGATTGTGTCGACCACGTCCATCCCGGCGGTGACGCGGCCGAAAACCGTGTGCTTTCCGTCGAGCCACGAGCACTCGTCGGCGGTCACGATGAAGAACTGCGAGCCGTTCGTGTTGGGGCCCGCGTTCGCCATTGCCAGTGCCCCGCGAACCACCTTGTGATCGTTGAATTCGTCGTCGAACGTGTAGCCCGGTCCACCGGTACCGGTGCCCTGCGGACACCCGCCCTGCAGCATGAACCCACGAATCACGCGGTGAAAGATGAGACCGTCGTAGAAGCCGTCGCCGGCCAGCTTGCGGAAGTTCTCGACGGTATTCGGGGCGTCCTCGTCGAACAGCTCGATCACGATCTCGCCCTCTGAGGTGGCCAACGTTGCGACAGACATCGCGGGTACTCCTGTGCTCGGTTGCGGGCAAGCCACCTTAGCGAAACAGCCGCCAGGCGCCGTGCGGGCCGCTCGTGGCGGCCGCGATCAGTCGCCGGCGCGCTCGAGCGCGAGCCGGTGACCGCAGACTTCCACGCCGCCGGCGGCAGCGATCACGCGGTCGGCTTCAGGCGCGGGGACGCTCAGCAGGGCGAAGCGCTCGAGCATCGTCACGTCGCTGACCGCCTCGCCGTCGAGCCCGGTGGCACGGGTCACCGCGGCGACCAGGTCCGAGACGGCGATGCCGGCCGCGCGACCGCCGCTTGCGATCAGGCGTGTCCGCGGCTCGTCGGCCGGGCGCGTCACGTGAGGTTTCTCGTGGCGGCGCGGCGGCGGCTCGAGTTTCGACGGCGCGGCGGTCGCGCCGGCGGACCACGGCGCGATCGTCGTTCCGATGTGGCGCTCGATCGCCTCCAGCTCACGCTTCTGGCGGTCCTCCACGAACGTGATCGCGCGACCGGAGCGTCCGACGCGACCAGTCCGTCCGATCCGGTGAACGTAGGTGTCGGGGGAAGTCGGCACGTCGAAGTTGATCACGTGGGTGACGGTCGAGATGTCCAGGCCACGGGCGGCGACGTCGGTTGCGACGAGGATCGGGACGCGGCCCGCTTTGAACGCGAGCATGACCCCGTCACGCTGCCCCTGACTCAGGTCGCCGTGCAGCGCTCGCACGTTCATACCCTTGTCGCGGAGCGTTCGGAAGAGTTGGTCGCAACGCACCTTCGTCCGGACGAAGACGATCGCCTGATCGGGTCGCTCCGCCGCGAGCACCTCGACGAGCTTCGCCGCCTTCTCGCGCGTTTCCACCGCGAGCTGGAACTGCTCCACCGTGTCGATCGTCAGCGTCGCCGCCTTGACCGCGATCACGAGGGGGTCGTAGAGGTAGCTGTCGGCGAGGCGCCGGATGGGCGGCGGCATCGTCGCCGAGAAGAGAGCGGTCTGGCGACCGGACGGCGTCGCGGCAAGAATCTTCTCAACATCCTCAAGGAAGCCGAGGTCGAGCATCTCGTCGGCTTCGTCGAGCACGACGAACCGGCAGTCGTGGAGCACGAGTGACGCTCGGGAGACGAGATCCAGCACGCGGCCGACCGTTCCGACCACGATCTGGCCCCCACCGCGCAGTTGAGCTTCCTGGTTGCGAATGGGAGCGCCGCCAAACACCGCCACCACATCGATCCCGCGCGTCGCGGCGTAGGCGCGGATCGCCTGAGTGACCTGAATACATAGCTCGCGGGTGGGCGTGAGCACGAGGGCCTGGACCTCTTCGAGATCCGGGTCGACGTACTCGATGATCGGAAGGCCGAACGCAGCGGTCTTGCCGGTACCGGTCTGCGCCTGTCCGATCACGTCACGACCCGCCAGAAGCGGTGGGATCGCCTGCTCCTGAATCGCGCTCGGCGACTCGTAGCCGACGTCGCGGAGCGCCGCCAGCACCGGCTCGGACAGACCGAGCTCATCGAATCCCTTCACGCCGTCCAGCTTATTGGGCCGGCGCACCCGGTAGCGGCGGGGGGCGAACGGTCGCTCCGATAGCGCTGAGCGGACCGCTCAATCGACCTGGATCGCCGACAGACCGCCGATGTGGCTAGCCTTCAGCCGCCCCGTGCCAGTCAC
The DNA here is from genome assembly GCA_964422115.1 of uncultured Solirubrobacteraceae bacterium. GTDB lineage: Bacteria > Actinomycetota > Thermoleophilia > Solirubrobacterales > Solirubrobacteraceae > Palsa-513. The sequence continues at coordinate 164,037 of CAYQZU010000001.1, forward strand.
AGTCGTCGGATCGATCGCGTTTGACGCCGTAACAACCCCTTTCGGGGAGCGCGAGCGCATGCTCGGGGGCGCCGCCGTGCACTTCGCGCTCGCCGCGTCGTTCTTCGACGAGGTACGGATCATCGGGCCGGTCGGAGACGACTTCGGCGCCGCCGAGCTCGAGGTACTCGAGCGACGCAGCATCGACGTGTCGGGCATCGAGCACGTGGACGGTGGCCGCACGTTCTTCTGGCGCGGCGAATACGGCTGGGACCTCAACAGCCGCACGACGCTCGACACACAGCTCGGCGTGTTCGAGCATTTCAAGCCGAAGCTCTCGGAGGCTGCGCGCGCGAGCGATGTCGTGTTCCTCGCCAACATCCAGCCCGATCTGCAGCGCGCGGTGCGCGCGCAGGTCGCGAACACCAGGTTCGCGGCGCTCGATTCGATGAACCTTTGGATCGACACCGCGCGCGATTCGCTCGTCGCCGCGATCAACGCGGTCGATTGCCTGATTCTCAACGACGCCGAACTGCGCCAGCTGGCCCGCAAACCGAGCCTCGTCGGGGCTGCGCGCGAAGTGCTCTCGTGGAGCCCTTCGCAGGGGCGTGCGGTCGTCGCAAAGCTCGGTGAGTACGGGGCCGCCCTGATAACGGCCGACGGCTACTTCTCGATCCCAGCCTTCCCGCTCGAGACGGTGGTGGACCCGACCGGCGCGGGCGACTCGTTCGCGGGCGGGTTCGTCGGGTACATCGCCGCGCACGGACGCGACAGGCGGCTGACGCCGAACGCGCTGCGGCGTGCGATGGCCTACGGGACCGCGATCGCGTCCTTCAACGTCGAGGAGTTCGGAACCGACCGCGTCGCGCGGCTGCGGATGGACGAGATCGACGAGCGGGTCGTCGATCTGCGCCGGATGACTGCGTTCTCGACGTGAGCTGGACGGCGCCCGTGGGGCGCGGCGACTGGCGAGCGTAATCGAGCGGTAGTAGCATCGCCCGACCGCATGACCTCGACCTATATCTGGCTGATCCTGCTGCTCAAGGCTCCGACCATCGGGTTCATCTGGCTCGTCTGGCGCGCCCTGCGCGACCGCGAGGAGAGCCCGCCCCTGCCGGCGAGCGACGACGGAGGCGGCGGCGCGAAGTTCCGCTTCGATAAGCACCCGCGACCGCGCGTGCCGCGACCACCGCGTCGCGGACCGCACGCCGCAGCCCCGACGCCTGTGCCGACGCGGGTCCGTCGCGTCAACGCTCGCGCCTGCAAGGTCGGGAGCTGAGACCATGGCCGAGGTGAGCGCACCGATGACACCGTCATCGGTGCTGTCGGACGGGACGATTCGCCGTCTGATCGAGGACGGCACGATCAAAGTCGACCCGTGGGACCCGACGCTTGTCCAGCCGGCGAGCATCGACCTGCGGCTCGGCAACAGCTTCCGCGTGTTTCACAACTACCGGGCGTCGGCGATCGACCTGCGCGAGCCACCGCGCAACCTGACGGAGCCGCACACGATCGAGCAGGACGAGCCGTTCGTGATCCACCCAGGCGAGTTCTGCCTCGGCGCGACGCTCGAGACCGTGAGCCTGCCCGACAACATCGTCGCGCGAATCGAAGGAAAATCGTCGCTGGGGCGCCTCGGCTTGATCGTCCACGCGACTGCCGGCTTCTGCGACCCGGGCTGGCACGGGACTTTGACGCTCGAGCTGAACAACCTTACGCGCGTGCCGATCAAGCTCTGGGCGGGCCTGCCGATCGCACAGCTCTCGTTCATGGCGCTCGATGCTCCGGCGGAGCGCCCCTACGGTCATGCCGATCTCGGCAGCCACTACCAGGGACAGATCGAAGCCACGGCCAGCCGCTACGGGGGTCGCGGGGAGCCGGGTGGCGCATAATCTCCTAGACCGCTACGCAAGATTGGGACGGTGATGACGATGAGCACCAAGTCGGAGACGTCGGGCCCCGCGGCCGCGACGAACGGCGCGGCCGCCGAAACGCTGAGCATCACCGACAATCGAACCGGCCGCACCTACGAGGTCCCGATCGAGGACGGAACGATCCGCTCGCTCGATCTCCGCCAGATCAAGACGAGCGACGACGACTTCGGGCTGCTCGCCTACGACCCCGCGTTCATGAACACGGCGTCCTGTCGCAGCGCGGTCACCTACCTCGACGGTGATCTCGGCGTGCTCGAATATCGCGGCTACCCGATCGAGCAGCTCGCCGAGCATTCGAGCTATCTCGAGGTCGCCTACCTACTGGTCCACGGCGACCTGCCGACGAGCGCCGAACTCGAGGCCTGGACCCATGAGATCCGCATCCATACGTTCGTTCACGAGAACGTCAAGAGCTTCATCCAGGGCTTCCGCCACGACGCGCACCCGATGGGGATGCTGCTCGGCGCTGTCGGCGCCCTCTCCACGTTCTATCCGGACGCCAACCACATCCACGATCCGGAGAACCGCCACAACCAGACCGTGCGGTTGATCGCGAAGATGCCCACGCTCGCCGCCTTCTCCTACCGGCACAACATGGGGCAGCCGTACGTCTACCCCGATAACGATCTCGAGTATGCCGGCAACTTCCTCGGGATGCTCTACAAGATGACCGAGCTGAAGTACAAGCCCGACCCTCGAATCGAGCGTGCGCTCGACGTGCTGTTCATCCTGCACGCCGACCACGAGCAGAACTGCTCGACGAGCGCGGTGCGAGCGATCGGATCTTCGCTCGTCGACCCCTACTCGGCGGTCGCCGGGGGTATCGCGGCGCTGTACGGACCCTCACACGGCGGCGCGAACGAAGAGGTCGTGCGCATGCTGATGCGGATCGGGACGAAGGAGAACATCCCCGACTTCATCGACGGCGTGAAGGCCGGAAACGAACGGCTGATGGGTTTCGGGCATCGCGTCTACAAGAACTACGATCCGCGCGCGCGGATCATCAAGAAGGCCTGCGACGACGTCTTCGAGGTGACCGGCGTCAACCCGCTACTCAACATTGCGACCGAGCTCGAGAAGATCGCGCTCGCCGACGAGTACTTCGTCTCACGGCGTCTGTACCCGAACGTCGACTTCTATTCGGGGCTCATCTACCAGGCGCTCGGGATGCCGATGGCGATGTTCCCTGTGATGTTCGCGATCGGGCGCACGAGCGGCTGGATCGCTCAGTGGCTCGAGATGGTCCAGGATCCCGAGCAGAAGATCGCTCGCCCGCGCCAGATCTACACGGGCGAGCGAACCCGCGAGTACGTCCCGATCGCAGCTCGCTGAGTAGCCGGCGCTAGAGGACGAGCGCCGAGCCGTTATCGCGCAGCCAGGCGGCGGGCTCGCGCCAGGCGGGCAGGCGCTCCTCGAGGAGCGCCCAGAACCGCGGCGAGTGATCGGCAACCTCGAGGTGGCAGACCTCGTGCCAGACGACGTACTGCAGCACGCGCTCGGGCGCCAGCAGGAGTCGCCAGTTGAAGCTCATCGCGCCGTCACGGGCGCAGCTCGCCCAGCGCGTGCGCTGGTTTCGGATCGCGAGCGTCCCGTAGCGAGTTCCGGCGGCGGCCGTCGCCGCGTCGAGCCGAGCACCGATCTCCTCACGAGCGGCGCGGCGGTACCAACGCTCGATCGCCGCGCCGGCCTGCGCGCCGTCGGGGACCAGGAGCGTGTCGCCGGCGCGATGCGCGCGGATTCGGCCATGCTCGGCCACCAGCGTCATCCGCTCGTCGAGATACGGGACCGAGGTCCCGTCGCCTCGCAACCGATCGCGCGCGCTCGCGAGGTCCGCGAGCCGACGCTCGATCCAGGGCGACAGCTCGGCGACCGCAGCCGCAGCAGCTCGCTCGGACGCCCGGGGCGGCAGCACGACCTCGACGCCGTGCACGGGATCGACGCGCACCCGAACGCGACGCGCACGCGGAGCACGGCGGACGCTGTAGCTGAAATGCGCGGTCACGAGCGGCACGGTACCCGCCTGGGACGACGCGCTCAGGAGCGAGGGGACTCCCATGGTCGGAGGATCCGCAGCGCGGAGAGGATCGCACGGGTTGCCGGTGAGCGATTGAGGGTGTAGAAGTGGATACCGGGGGCGCCGGCGGCCAGGAGCTCGGCGCACTGCAGGGTGGCGTACGAGACGCCCAGGTCGGTCACCGCGTCGACGTCGTCGCCGTAATGCTCGAGCGCGCGTCCGAGCTCCGGCGGGATCGTGATGCCACCGATCGTGGCGAACCGCTTGATCTGGTCGGCCTTCGTGATCGGCATGATCCCGGGCACGATCGGCACCGTGATGCCCGCCTCCCGCGCCCGCCGCTCGAAGTCGAAGAACGCGGCGTTCGAGAAGAAGAGGTTGGTGATCAGCACGTCGACCCCGGCCCTGACCTTGGCGGCGAGATGCGCCATGTCGCTGGCGGCATCGGCCGCTTCCGGGTGCGTGTCGGGGTAGCAGCCGGCGACCGTGCAGAGGTCGTATTCCGAGCGAATCAGCTCAACCAGGTCGCTCGCGTACGCGAAGCCCCCGTCGGTCGGCGCAAAGGACTCGCCGGCCGGCGCATCGCCGCGGAGCGCGACCACGTTCTCGAGACCGCTCGTTCGCAGGCTGTCGAGTCTCTCGCGAAGCTCCGCGCGACTCGAGCCGGCGCACAGCAAATGAGCCGCCGCCTCGAAGCCGTGCTCGGCGTGGATCCGGCGGACGAGCTCGATCGTCGCTGCCTGCGTCGAGCCGCCGGTCTTCGTAACGGAGACGAAAGCCGGATCGAGCTCGCGCAGCGACCGCACAGCGTTCTCGAGATTGCGCTCTCCCTGCGGTGTCTTCGGGGGAAAGAACTCGAACGAGAAGACCGGCTCGGTCCGCCGCTCGATGATCTGGTCGATCCGCATCGTCCAATTATCCAGGCTCGCCGGCGCAGCTAGACTGGGCTCGATGGGTCGCCGTCAGCGACAGCGCGACGCGGCCGGTGCGCCGCGGGCTCAGCCGTCGGAGTATCGCGACGCAGAAGGAAACGCGCTCGTGCTGCGTGGCTCGCTCACGCCTGCGACACGCGCGAGCTACGCGCGCGTCGCGAGCGGCGAGGATCTCGCTCCCGGGGCGAGCCGCGAGGACTCGTGGCAGCGCGCCGTCGAATTCCTGTTCGAGCGGCTGGCGATCAGCTGGACGATCGCGGGAGCGCCCGCGCTGAGCACGCAGCGCGACCTGCTTGGGCGGCTGCGGCTCGCGAGCGCGCAGGAGCGCAGCTGGGTCCGCGACTGCCTGCGGGAGCACTGCGCCGAGCACTTCCCGGACCTCGCCGCGCCCTGAGCGCGACCAGCGCCGCAAGCGCGACTCCGCTCACCTTGGATCGGGCCGAGGGCCGCTACCGCTACTGTCCGCTTTCGCAAATGCGCCGCACGAAGATCGTCGCGACAATCGGCCCCGCCTCGCGCGAGCCCGAGGTCCTGCTCCAGCTTGTCGAGGCCGGCATGGACGTCGCGCGTCTCAACTACTCCCACGGCTCGCTCGAGGAGCACGCCGAGACCGCACAGCGCGTCCGCGACGCCTCCGGCCGCGCCGGGCACCCGGTCGCGATTCTGCAGGACCTACCAGGTCCGAAGCTGCGAATCGGCGCACTGAAGGATGGCGTCGCGGAGCTGGCGCCCGGAGACAAGGTGACCTTCGAGTGCGGTGCCGAGAGCATCGGCGACGCGACCCGCATGTCGGTCACATGGAAGGGCCTCGCCGGTGCGCTCGAGCCGAACGAGATTCTCTACCTCGCGGACGGCTCGATCCGGCTGCGCGTGCGCGCGACGCGGCCCGACTCATTCGAGCTCGACGCAGAGGTGGAGGTCGGCGGCCTCGTCGCCTCACGCCAGGGTCTCAACATCCCGGGACCGGCGGTCGGCCTGCCGGCAGTCCCCGAAGAGGATCTCGAGCTACTCGCGCACGGTGAGTCGATCGGGGTCGACCTGGTGGCGCTGTCGTTCGTGCGCTCGGCGAGCGACATCGAGTTCGTCCGCGAGCACACCCGCCTCCCACTGATTGCAAAGGTCGAGAAGCCGCAGGCGGTCGAGAACGCTTACGAGGTGATCCGCGCCGCCGACTGCGTGATGGTTGCGCGCGGCGACCTCGGCATCGAGTTGCCGATCGAACAGGTGCCGCTGGTGCAGAAGCAGCTGCTCAAGCTCGCGGGGGAGCTGGCGCGCCCTTCGATCACCGCCACGCAGATGCTCGACTCGATGGTCCGATCAAGCCGACCGACACGGGCGGAGGTCGCCGACGTGGCAAACGCGATCCTCGACGGGACGGACGCGGTGATGCTCTCGCAGGAGACGGCGGTCGGCGCCTACCCGGTCGGCGCGGTTGCGATGATGTCGGCGATCGCCGAGGTCACGGAGAAGACGATCGACTACGGCGAGTGGAACGAGACCCGGGTACGCCGAACCGCGCAGGATCCGGCCTACACCGTCGCCTACGCAGCGTGCAAAGCTGCGCGCGAGCTGGCGCTCGACGCGCTCGTGATCCCAACGCTCTCGGGCCGCTCCGCGCGCCTGGTCTCGGCCCACCGCCCGGAGGTCCCGATCTACGCGCTATCGCCGGGCCGCGAGACGGTCCGCCGCTGCGGTCTCATGTGGGGCGTGCAGGCAAGCTGGATCCGCCGCCACGAGGTGACGGAGGAGCTCATCCTGGACGCCGCGGAGACGGTGGTGCGCCTCGGCTGGTGCAAGCCCGGCCAGCGCATCGGCATCACCGCCGGATTGCCGAGCGGCGCACCGGGGACCACGAGCCTGCTCCAGATACAGCGGCTGTGACCGACCTTTCGGCGGCGTTGCAGCCGAAAGCCGGCTCACACCGCCGGCGTCACTGCGTCGCGGCTTGACGGCTTCCAGGTGGTGGGGCGGGGGTGCGGAATCGTCGTAGCGCGCGGGCGGTCGTGGCCGGTTCAGGCGCCGCTTGCTCCGTAGAAGGCGGCCTCTTGGCGGCCGAGCTCGGTGGTGGGTGGGTCCCTGAATATCCACTCGCGCGCTATTTGGTGCCAGTTGCCGCGAGCTCGGAGCTGGCCCATGACGGCCAGCGTGAGCGTCTCGGTCCGGCGGCCGAAGAGGTGGTCGGGCGGAAGGTTCTCGTGGCGCATCTGCTTGTAGTGCCGCGAGCGCGGGTCTGACATGTCGATGACGATCTGCGTCGCGATCTCCGGCGTCAGCTCGACCTCGCCGTCACGCGTGTACCACCACGTGAGGTCGAAGAACTGCTCAAGGAGCTGTTGCGGCGGGTAGCGCTCCGGGTCGCGCAAAAAGCCGCCGCGATGGAGATGCTCGGCAAATCCCTGCGCGTCTCCGGCGATCCCAAGCCGCGCCACCTCGAGTTCGAACTCGGCCACCGACCGATCGATGCGCTTGAACAGCCCGAAGTCGAGAAAAGCGACGCGGCCGTCGTCCTGGACGAGAAAGTTGCCGGGGTGCGGGTCGCCCGAGAACTGGTGGTGGCGGTACATGCAGCCGAAGTAGAAGCGGAAGATGATCTCGGCGACGCGGTTGCGCTCCTGCGCCGACCGCTCCTTGACCAGCTCGAACCCCGTGCCGTCGACGTAGTCGGTTACGAGCACCCGCTCCCCCGAGAGGCTCTCGACCACCTCCGGGATGACGATGAACGGGTGGCCCGCATGCAAGCGCGCGATCGCCCGCTGGTTGGCCGCCTCGAGCTCGTAGTCGAGCTCCTCGCTGATCCGTTCACGAACCTCGTCGGCGATCGCCTGCACATCGAGTTCGGGCGCCATCCGCCCCATCAGCCGCACGAGCATGCCGAAATTCTGCAGGTCGGCGCGTACCGCGGAAGCGGCGCCCGGGTACTGGACCTTGACCGCGACCGCGCGACCGGCGGGCGTCCGCGCCCGATAGACCTGGCCGATCGAGGCCGCAGCGATCGGGTCGGGGTCAAACTCGGCGAACGTCTGCTGAAGCGGCTCGCCGCGCTCGGACTCGATCACCTCGCGCATCTGCGCGAACGGCACCGTCGGAGCGCTGTCACGTAACTCGGCGAGCTTGTGCTGGAACTCCTCGCGATAGCGCTCGTCGACAAACCCGACGTCGAGGAACGACATCACCTGGCCGAGCTTCATCGCGGCGCCCTTCATCGTCCCCAGCACCGCCACGATCTGCTCCGCGGTCTCGACGTGGCGGCGTGCCAGCGCCTCGTGGCTGGCTTCCTCGCCGCGGGTCACGTTCGCGGCGCGAGTCGCGAATCGCTTGGCGGCGGTCTCGGCTGCGAGACGGCCGATTGTCGCCGAGCGTCCGACGCGCGATGTCGGGATGTCCTCGCGGGCCACGGCCGCGTCTCAGCTCACGCGCTCGACGCGCGAGCCGGGAACGATGTCGTCCTCACCGCCCGGCCAGCGGACCCAAGCCTTCGTGCCGCCGTCGTAGTCGGGAGCGAGCAGGATCAGCGTCGCCGGTTCGCCAAGAGCAACACAAGGCTCCGTTCCTTCGCGGTCGAGCCCGCGCCAGATGCGGATGAACGGGTTGCGCTCCCACTCGCGCCCAACCGTGGTCGGATCGCTGTGGCCTGGACGTACCTCGACCTCTGCGTCGAGCTCCATCAGCGTGCCCATGATCGAATCCTTGAGCGCCTGATAGGTGGCGTGTCCCGGCGCTCGAACGCCGCCGACCGAGCCGCGGAACAGCGTGTCACCGGTGAAGACGCTCGCGGTGTCGCCGTGCTGAACCAGAAACGACAGCATCCCGGTGGTGTGGCCGGGGGTGTGGAGCGCGCGAATCTGCAACTCGCCCACCTCGAGGCGCGCCCCGGGCTCGATCGTCTCCGCCGACCCACCGACAAAGTGGTGCTCGAGCGGATGGGCGAGGACGTGGGCGTCGGGCCAGCGATCAGTCAGCGTCGCGATAGCGTCCACGTGGTCTCGGTGATGGTGAGTCAGGAGCACATAGGCCGGCGTAACCCCGAGACGCTCGGCCGCCGCGATGAGGCGATCCACCGGCTTCCCGGCGTCGATGACGACCGCGGCTCCGTCCGGTCGATCAGCCACCAGGTAGCAGTTCGAGAAGTCGGACTCGTTCATCGAACTCTCGATGATCACCGTCCCATCCTCGCAGGCCGCGTGGGTCGCTGACCGGCGGCGGCCTCCCTAGAATCCAACCGATGGCGTTCCTTCACACCTGCTACCGGATCACCGACATCGACCGCTCGGTCGCTTTCTACCGAGCGCTCGGCTTCGAGGAGGTCCGCCGCATGCCGATCCGCGACGAGGCGATCAACGTCTTTATGAGCCAGCCCGGCGACGGCGAGGAGCCGCGTCTCGAGCTGACCTACAACCACGGCGTGTCGAGCTACGAGATGGGGAGCGCCTACGGACACATCGCGATCAGCGCCGCGGACCTCGATGCCACGCTGGAGGAGCTCTCGAAGCTCGGGATCGAGCCGGAGCGGGCACCGTACACCGTGCGCGACGGCGGCTCGCGGCTGTGCTTCGTGCGCGACCCGGACGGGTACCGGATCGAGCTGATCGAGATCGCGGCGTAACCCCGGCGCCGCCGTGCTCACCGACGACCAGCGCCGAAAGGCCGAACAGCTCTTCCTGGCGCACGGCTACGACGGGGAGCTACGAATCGCACGACTCGTGGGAGACGACGAGCGAATCTTCGTCGTGCCGACCGCGGTACTCGCCTCCCTGCCGGAGCGGAGTTTGTCAGCCGAGCTTCAGCAGGCCCTGGGTCGCAAGGTCTGGATCGTCGATGAGGCAAAGGGCTGGTCGGAGACCGAGCCCCTGCGCTGACCGCCAGGACACCGCGGGCTTGTCGCCGCTGACACCGCGGCCTAGCCGAGCCCATCAAGCGCCGGCACGACGAGCGAACTTCACGCCTAACCCCGAGCGGCCCGAGGTCTCGGCAGCCCGCCGCCGCCGAAAACTCGGGCGGCCCTGGGCTGCGCGGGCTCGGTAGGTAACCTCCCGCACGTGAGTGACCCAAAGGCGGCGATCGTCGTCGAGAACCTTGTACGCGAGTTCCGCAAAGGCCCCCGGGCGGTCGACGGAATCGACCTCGAGGTCTCACCCGGCGAGATCTACGGCTTCCTCGGACCCAACGGGGCCGGCAAGTCGACGACGGTCCTGATGCTGACAACGCTGTTGCCGCCGACGAGCGGGACGGCGACGGTCGGGGGCTACGACATCGTCCACCAGGGCACGCAGGTGCGCGAGTCGATCGGCGCGGCGCTGCAGGAAGCCGCGCTCGACCCGATCCTCACCGGCCGCGAGCACCTCCAACTCCAGGCGACGCTCCAAGGAATCCCCAAGGTCACGCGCGCGGCTCGCGCCCAGGAGCTGCTCGAACGCGTCGGGCTGACCGAGGCCGCCGACCGGCGGGTGGGCGGCTACTCCGGGGGAATGAAGCGGCGCCTGGATCTCGCGCTGGCGCTGGTGCACAGCCCGCGGATCCTGTTCCTCGATGAGCCGACGACCGGCCTTGATCTGCAGAGCCGGACGGCGCTTTGGAGCGAGGTTGCGCGGCTCGCCCACGAGGAGGGAATGACCGTTTTCCTCACGACCCAGTACCTCGAGGAGGCCGATGCGCTCGCCGACCGCGTCGGCATCATCGACCACGGGAAGATCGTTGCGGAGGACACGCCGGCCAAGCTCAAGGCGGAGATCGGCAACCCGACGGTCGAAGTCCTGCCGGCCGACCTCAGCGCGGGCGATGCGTTCGCCGATGCGCTCAGCACCTTCGGCGCGCCGGCCCGCAGCGGTCGCGGCAGCTTGACCGTTCAGCTACCGGGCGGCGAGGCCCAACTCGCCGAGCTCGTTCGGGCGCTCGACGCCGCCAACCTGCACGTCGCTTCGCTTCACCTTCACCAGCCGTCACTCGACGACGTGTTCCTGGCAAAGACCGGACGGAAGCTCGAGGGCTCGGCCGACGACGGCGATGCGGAACCGGTCGCGGCACCGGCGCGGGGTCGCAGGCGACGTGGTCGCTGAGCTCGCGGGCCACCCCGCGCTCATCGAGCAGATCGGGGCTGTCGGCCGCCGCTCGATAACCCGCACGCTTCGCCAGCGCGCGCTGCTCGTCTTCCCGATGCTGTTTCCGTTGATCCTGTTTGCGATCAACGGCAGCGCGCTGAACGCGGCCACGCGGATCCCGGGCTTCCCGCCGGTCAGCTATCGCGCCTTCGTGCTCGCGGTGCCGTTCATGCAGGGCGCTCTGTTCATCGCAGTCACCGCCGGCATCGATCTCGCGCGCGACATCGAGTCAGGCTTCTTCAACCGGCTGGCGCTGACGCCGCTGAGTGGGCCGGCCCTGCTCGCGGGACAGCTCGGCGGGGCCCTCGTCGTGGCGCTCATCCAGTCGGTCGTCTATCTCCTAGTCGGCCTCGCGACCGGCGTCGGGATTGCGAGTGGCGTCGGAGGTGCGCTCGTCCTGCTTGCGCTGTCGATCCTGATCGCGTTCGGGTTTGCCGGTGTCGGCGCGCTGATCGCGCTGCGCTCAGGGAGCGGCGAGGCGGTCCAGGCGATCTTCCCGCTGCTTTTCGTGACGCTTTTCCTCAGCTCGGCTTCGATTCCGCGCCCGTTGATCGCGGTGACGTGGTTCCGCGACGTGGCGACCTACAACCCGGTCTCCTACCTGATCGAAGGAATCCGCAGCCTCGTGATAACCGGCTGGGACGGCCGGGCGCTCGCGCTCGGCTTCGGCTTCGCGGCCGCGCTCGTCATCATCACGCTCGGACTCGCCGGAAGCGCGATGACCAACAGGTTGGCGCGTACATGAGCCGCTTCCTTTCCGTCGCCCGCGCGGTCGCGTGGCGCTCGATCCACAACACGCTGGTCAGCCCGGCGATCATCGTGCCGTCGATCGTCTTCCCGCTCTTCTTCCTCGCGGCTTTCGCCGGAGGGCTCTCGAAGATCGCGCAGGTTCCAAACTTCGACTACCCGCCCGGGTACACAGCCTTCCAGTACGTATTCGTGTTTCTACAGTCGGCCGCGTTCGGGGGCGTGTTCACCGGGTTTGCCATCGCGCGCGACTTCGATTCAGGCTTTGCACGTCGACTGATGCTCAGCGCCCCGCGACGCAGCGGCATCATCGCCGGCTACGCGCTGGGGGCGCTCGCCCGCTGGGTCGTGACCGGGTCGGTCGTGACCATCGCGGCGCTGGCGGCCGGTATGAACGTCCCGGGCAACCCGGAGGAACTCGCCGGGATGGTGGGAATCGGAGTCATGGTCAACGTGGTCGCCGGGTTGTGGGCGTGCGGCGTCGCGATGTTCCTGCGCACCGAGCAAGCCGGCGCGCTGATCCAGATGCCGGTTTTCGTCGTCATCTTCCTCGCGCCGATCTACGTCCCCCTTCACCTGCTGACCGGCTGGATTCACTCGGTCGCAAGCGTCAACCCGGCGACCACGGTTCTCGAAGCGGCTCGCGGCCTACTGGCGGGCTCACCAATCGACGTGGGGCTGGCCTTCGTGTTGCTCGCAGCCGGCGCGGTCGTGATGGGCGCGTGGGCGCGTGGCGGGCTCGCTTCGGCCGAGCGCGCCGGCTAGAACTTGCTGGGCCTCCCGGCCGTACCGTGGGCGCAGATTCCAGGTCGTGCCGAACGACGCGAGCGGTCTCTTTACTCGGCGTCGCCCGGCGCACCGGTCCGCGACGGGCCCGGGTAGGCCGGCACGACCAGCGGCTCGGAGATGCTGATCTCCTGAGCGACCTCGTCCTCGATCCCGAACGCCGAGCCGTCGCAGTCGATCCGAAAGCGCTTGGGCGCCACGCGGTCGTCCGGCAGCACCGGAACCCCCCAAAGCTCATCCCAGCCGAACAGCTCGAAGTTGCCCGGGTTCAGCAGGATCGCGCGCGGCGCCATCGGGCAGCTGCTTGCGTGGTGGTCGAGGCCACGGCGGATGAAGGCGAGCATCTCGGCTTCGAGCGAGGCCATCTCACCGGCTAATTTAGAGGTTCCGCTGCCCGGTCGTGGGACACGAGCGTGGCGTAGTGCCCGGCGCGCTCGATCAGCTCGTCATGGGTTCCGCGCTCGACGATCCGCCCGTGGTCAAGCACGACGATCTGGTCGGCGTCGCGAACAGTCGAGAGACGGTGAGCGATCGTTATCGTCGTGCGGCCCTCCGCGAGCGCGTCGAGCGCCTGCTGCACCAGGTGCTCGGTCTGGGTGTCGAGCGAGCTGGTCGCCTCGTCGAGTACGAGCACCGGCGGGTTGCGCAGGATCGTGCGGGCGATCGCCATCCGCTGCTTCTCGCCACCCGAGAAGCGGTAGCCGCGCTCGCCGACAACCGTGTCGTAGCCGGCCGGCAACGAAGCGACGAGATCGTGGATGCGCGCTGTCCGCGCCGCCGCCTCGACCTCCTCGTCCGTTGCGTCGGGGCGGGCGAAGCGAAGGTTCTCGCGAACCGACGCGTGGAACAGGTAGGTCTCCTGGGCGACAACGCCGACCGTCGCGGCGAGCGATGCGAATGTCGCGTCGCGGACATCGACGCCGTCGATCGTTATCCGGCCCTCCTGCGGCTCGTACAGACGCGCGACCAGGTAGCCGAGCGTCGTCTTCCCCGCCCCCGTCTCCCCCACGACCGCCGTGCGGGTGCCCGCCGGGACAACGATGTCGATGTTCTCGAGCGTCCACGGCGCGGCCGGGGCGTAACGGAAGGCGACTCCCTCGAGACGCACCTCGCCGAGCAGCTCGTCGGGGCGAAGGTCGATTGCGCCCGGCCGCTCCTCGATGTCGACCGGCAGGTCGAGGTATTCGAAGATCCGATCAAACAGCGCGAGCGAGGCTTCGACGTCAGCGCCGACCGACAGAAGCTGCGCCATCGGGAAGAGCAGCCGCGTCTGGAGGGTCGTGAACGCGACGACGGTTCCCAGCGTGATCGCGCTACCGGCGACGTGCTCGCCCGCCAGCCAGTAGACGATCGCCGGCTGGACCGAGAAGACCATGTTGATCGTCGACATGAGCCAGCGTCCGGCCATGCGCGAATGCACCTCGAGCTTCGCGACCTCGTCAGACTCGGCGGTGAAGCGAGTCGCGAGATCCTCGCTGCGCCCCATCGTCTTGCCGAGCATCATCCCCGAGACCGAAAGCGACTCGGCGACGAGCGAGGAGATGTCGGCGAGCCCACCCTGCAGGCGGGAGGTGATCGCGCGGCGCTCGCGCCCAACGCGACGGGTCAGCCAGACGAACAGGGGGAGCAGGCCAAGCGAGATCACCGCGAGCTGCCAGCTGAGGAGCGCCATCGCGACGGTTGTGGCAATCACGGTCGTCGCGTTCTGCGCGATCGTCGTCGCCGTGCTCGTCGCGACGTTGTCGATGCCTCCGATGTCGTTTGCGATGCGCGACTGGACCTCACCGGCACGCGTTCGCGTGAAGAACGCCATCGACATCCGTTGCAGGTGGCGGTAGACGGCCACGCGCAGGTCGTGCATGACGCTCTGCCCGACCTCGGTCGACACGTAGGTCTGCACGACGCTCAACGCGGCGGTCGCGATCGCGATCGCAATCATCCCGCCGACCAGCTCGCTGAGCAACGTCGTGTTGTGGTGGAGAATGCCCTTGTCGAGCACGGCGCGCAGCAGAAAAGGCGACAGCATTCCGAGGCCGGACGACACGACGATCAGCGCAAGAACCCACAGCAGGCGCAGGCGGTAGGGCGCGAACAGCCGCACGATCCGGCGGGTGTCGCGCTCGCGGCTCGGATCAAGAAGCGGCGGCGGCTCCTCGCTGCGACCGAGTACACGGCTGCCGCGCGCGCCCCCACCGCGACCGCCGCCGCCGAGCCCGTGATCACCATGGCCGCCGCCCGCCGCGAACATGCTCATGCGGCGAAGTTGGGGACGTCGTTGGCGGCTCGCATCTGCTCGCCTCCAACCATACCGAGGGCGCCATCGCAGCCAGCGCGTAGCCTGTGCGCGCAATGGTGATCGCCCCCGGCATCCTGGCCCGCGGCCCGTGGGAGCCCGACAAGGTCCGGTGTACCTGGCACGAGGAGCCGTTTGAGCCATCCGCCGACGCGGCGCTTGCGGCGGACGCGGCGATAGCCGCACTCGCCGCCCGCGGCTCACCGTCGCACGACGGCACGAGCACTCGGCTCGTAGGCTTGGAGAGCGGCCCCGGTGGGCTGTCCCTCGAGCTTCAGCCAACCCGCTGGGCGCTGCGGCTGAATCCGGTCGATGCCGGGCAGAGCCTCGCCTCGATGTGCGTCGTGCGCGCGGCCGATGGCAGCTGGCTCGCGGGCCGCCGCGCGGGTTGGGTCGCTTCGTGGCCGGGGCGGTGGGCTCTCGGCGCCGGCGGATCGGTCGACTCCGGAGAGAGCCCGGTGGCGACGCTCACTCGCGAGCTCCAGGAAGAGTGGTCGGTCCGCCCCGACCGGCTGACCGTCGAGTTGCTCGACTGTCTGCCGCAACGACTTGTGCTCATGGTCGGCATGGCGTGGCTGGCCGACGGTGCGACGGTTACCCCCGATGACGAGCACGATGCCTACGCGTGGTGGCCCGCCGATCCGGCGCGGTGGCCGGCCGAAGCTGACGGCGCGGTTCGCGAGGTCGGTGCGGTGCTGGCGTCGTGATCACGCTGCGGCGACTGGAGTGCGTCTCGATCGCGCACTCGTTGATCTACTTCGGCTTGCTCTTCTGCTGGCTGGCGCTCAACAACCCCCAGCCGGCGACGGTGATCCTCGGCTACACGCACGGCGTGCTGTGGATCGCGATGGCGCTGACGTGCGTGTACGCCGCGCGCAGGCGGATCGTTCCGCTGCGTGTGGCCGTCGCCGTCGCGGTGCTCGGAGGCATCGGCCCGTTCTTCGGTAGCGCCGAGTTCATCAGAGAGGATCGGCGCCGCTCCCGCGCACGCCGCGAAGCGGTCCGATCCGCCCCGCCGCCGCGCTAGAGTGCAACTGGTGGCCGTCGCGACGACGATCCAGGTTGTCATGCCGCAGATGGGCGACTCCGTCGCCGAGGGGACCGTACTCGAATGGCGCAAGGCCGTGGGCGAGCGCGTCAACGCCGACGAGACGATCGTCGAGATCTCGACCGACAAGGTTGACGCCGAGGTTGCGGCGCCGGCCGCGGGCACGATCGTGAAGATCCATGCCGGCGAGGGCGAGAGCGTGACGGTCGGCAGCCTGCTCGCGGAGATCGCGCCGAGCAACGGTTCCGCCGCTGCTCCGTCGGGCGCCCCGCGGCCGCCGCGTGCCGCTGAGGCGAACGGGGCCCAGACAACCGTTGACATCATCACCCCGAGCGCGGGTGAGTCGGTGACGGAGGGAACGATCCTCGGGTGGACCGTGAAGGTCGGCGACGGGGTGAAGGCCGGCGACACGGTCGTCGAGATCTCGACCGACAAGGTCGATGTCGAGCTGCCGGCGCCGGCTGATGGGACGATCATCGAGTTGCTGGCGGCCGAAGGCGACACTGTGACTGTCGGCCAAGTTATCGGCCGGATGGCCGCGGGAGCCGTGGCGGCACCACTGTCAGCGAGTCCGACCGAGACCGCTGCAGGCTCGGGACAGGTCGCCGCCGCGCCGCAGCGGAACGGCAACGGCGACGGCGCGAACGCAACTCCCGTCGCGAGACGGGCGGCCGGCGCTCTGCACGTCGATCTCGGAGCGGTCGCGGGGTCCGGGCGCGGCGGACGGATCGTCAAGGCGGACGTACTCGACGCCGCGTCCAACCCCGCGCCGTCCGCAGGCGCGTCGCGCGCGAAGACGCTCGACGGACCGTCGGCGACCGTGATCAAGGGCGGCGCGGCGATGCTCGTGCATTACATGGAGGAGAGCCGCTCGATCCCCACCGCGACGAGCTTCCGGACGATCGCAGTCGGGGTGCTCGACGCGCGGCGGGGCCAGCTCAAGGAGGCAGGATTCAAGGTCTCCTACACGCATCTGATCGCCTACGCGATCACGCGCGCGGTCGCGGTGCTGCCGGCGATGGCGAACCACTTCGAGGAGATCGACGGCAAGCCGAACCGCCTGGACGACGGCGCGGTCAACCTCGGCCTCGCCGTCGACGTCGAGAAGAAGGATGGCTCGCACACCCTGATGGTGCCGGTCGTGCTCGACGCCGCCGGCAAGAGCTTCGACGCGTTCCTCGCCGCGTATAACGCGCTCGTCGAGAAGGCACGGACCAACTCGCTGAGCGCCGCCGACCTCGTCGGCGCGAACGTGACGCTGACGAACCCCGGCGGGATAGGCACCGTCGCCTCGGTCCCGCGCCTGATGCCCGGGCAGGGAACGATCGTCGCGACGGGATCGATCGCCTACCCGGTGGGGATCGGAGCGATCGGAGCGCAGATCGGCGCCGAGAAGGTCATGACGATGACCTCGACCTACGACCACAGAATCATCCAGGGAGCCGAGTCAGGTCGCTTTCTCGCGCTCGTCGACTCGCTGCTCGCAGGAGCGGAGGGCTTCTACGAAGACGTGTTCGGCGCGCTCGGCGTGGCGCTGCCGCCGCTTCCCGAGCGCGCGAGCCCCGCGACTTCAAGTGCCCCGCCGACCAGCGCTGCCGCGGACGAGGAGGTGTTGGCGGGCGTCCAGGCCGCCGACTCACTCGTCCGCGCCCACCGGACCTACGGACACCTTGCCGCGCACCTCGATCCGCTGGGCTCCGAGCCGGTCGGCGACCCGGCGCTCGATCCACGTCCGCTCGGCCTCACGGATGCCGTGATGGCGGCGCTGCCGGCGAAGATCTTCCGGATGTACGTCCCCGGTAAGACACTGGCGGACGCCTACCCGCATCTGCGCGAGACCTACTGCGGGACGATCGCCTACCAGATCGAGCACATCGGCTCACACCGCCAGCGCGTCTGGTTGCGCGAGAAGATCGAGGGCGGCGCGTTCCGCGGCGAGCTGGGCGCCGACGAGCAGCGTGCCCTGCTTCAGCGCCTGATCGAGGTCGACGCGCTCGAGCGGTTCATGCACCGCGCCTACCTCGGCCAGCACCAGTTCTCGATCGAAGGCGTCGACATGACCGTCCCGATGCTCGACGAGATGATTCGACTGTCGGCCGGCGGAGGGGCCCAGGAGGTCGTGATCGGGATGGCGCATCGCGGACGACTGAACGTTCTCGCACACAACCTCGAGCGCAGCTACGGCTCGATCTTCGCCGAGTTCGAGGGCGCCTCCGCACTCGAAGCGGTGACCACGAAGCCCCAGGGTGGCACCGGCGACGTCAAGTACCACCACGGCGCCCAGGGGTCAAAGCGCCTCTTCAGTGGGCAGACGATCCGCGTCAACCTCGAGTCGAACCCGTCACACCTCGAGTACGTCGCGCCGGTCGTCATGGGCGCCACGCGGGCCGCGCAGAGCGGCCACGACGGCTCGCGGTTGACCCAGGACGTTCGCCTCGCCGTGCCGATCGTGATCCACGGTGACGCCGCCTTCCCGGGGCAGGGCGTCGTAGCGGAGACGCTCAACATGCAGGCGCTCGACGGCTACCAGGTCGGCGGCACGCTTCACCTGATCACCAACAACCAGGTCGGCTTCACGACAGATCCCGACGACGGGCGCTCGACACGCTGGGCCTCGGACCTGGCCAAGGGATTCGACGTCCCCATCATCCACGTCAACGCCGACGACGTTGCGGCGTGCGTCTCCGCGGTCAGGCTCGCCTTCGCCTTCCGCGAGGAGTTCGGCCACGACGTGCTGATCGATCTGATCGGCTACCGGCGCTTTGGACACAACGAGTCCGACGAGCCGGCCTACACGCAGCCGGAGATGTACGCGACGATCAAGGGCCACAAGCGGGTGAGCGAGTTGTGGGCGGACCAGCTGATCGCACGTGGTGTGATCACTCGCGAGGAGGTCGACCGCCAGCAACAGGCGGTCTGGGACGGATTGACCGAGCAACACCAGCAGCTCAAGGCGAAGATCGACGAGGCGCGCGCCGGCGGAGTCCACGAGCACCCGACGGGCGAATACCAACTCGACCGCACGCGGTCGCCCGAGGTGAGGACCGCCGTGGCGGCCGACGTGCTCGGGGAGCTGAACGAGGAGCTGCTGCGCATCAGCGAGGGCTTCACCGTGCACCCGAAGCTCGTGCGGCAGCTCGAACGCCGGCGCGAAGCCTTCGCCGAGGGTTCCGGGATCGACTGGGCGCAGGCTGAGTCGCTGGCATTCGCGTCGCTACTGCGTGAAGGCAGCCCGATCCGGCTCACCGGCCAGGACACCGAGCGCGGAACCTTCAGTCAGCGCCACCTCGTGCTCCACGACGCCAAGAACGGTCAGACGATCTGCCCGATCCAGAGCCTCCCGAGCGCAACCGCGCCGTTCGAGCTGCACAACAGCCCGCTGTCCGAAATCGGTTGCCTCGGCTTCGAGTACGGCTACAGCCAGGAGGCTCCGCAGACGCTCGTGCTCTGGGAAGCGCAGTTCGGGGATTTCGTCAACTCGGCGCAGGTGATCGTGGACCAGTTCATCGCCTCGGGACTTGCGAAGTGGGGCCAGACGTCACGGCTCGTACTGCTGCTGCCGCACGGCTACGAGGGTTCAGGGCCGGAGCACTCCTCCGCCCGGCTCGAACGATTCCTCCAGCTCGCTGCCGAGGGCAACCTGCGGGTCGCCAACCTCACCACCCCCGCGCAGTACTTCCACCTCCTTCGCCGTCAGGCGCTCGTCGTCAAACAGCGACCGCTGATCGTGATGACGCCGAAGTCGCTGCTGCGCCTGCCGCAGGCGACGAGCAGCGTCGCCGACCTGGCCGACGGCGAGCTCCAACCAGTGCTCGCCGAACCTGGCGTCAACGACAGCAAGGTGGTACGGCTGATCCTGTGCACCGGCAAGATCTACTACGACCTTGTCGGCCACCCCGACCGCATCGGCGCAGAACAGGTCGCGGTCGGTCGCGTCGAGATGCTCTACCCGTTCCCGGAGGGCAAGCTACGCGAGCTGATCGGCCTCTACCCCAACCTCCGCGAGGTCGTCTGGACGCAGGAGGAGCCGCGCAACATGGGCGCGCGCGCCTACATGTCGCAGCGCCTGCGTCAGATCATGGCCGGCACAAAGCTCGAGTTCGGGTACATCGGCCGTCCCGAGCGAGCGAGCCCCGGCGAGGGCTACCCTGCCGCACACGCCCAGGAGCAGAGCCGCATCGTGCGGACCGCGCTCGACGCTTCGCAGCCCGTCTCGCAGTACCCGGCGAAAACGCCGGGCGAACGCTGAGGCCCGGCAGTGCCCGGCGGTGCTCGCCGTGCTTTGCGCGGCTATGCGCGGGCGGGAGCGAATCAAGCGCTTGCGCTTTACAGCGGCTTCGTGTGGCGGGGCGCCCTGATCCGGTCAGTGGGGCCGGTTGATGCGCGTGGTCTGCCTCGACGCTCGTGAGCGAGCCTGATCGCGGAGCGATCAGGTCGCGAACAGGGTCAGGTCGGGCTCTCTTGTTCCCCGCAGCTCTTCGAGGGAGACCTCGACGCAGCTGATCCCGCGGGACTGTGCGAGGACGCGGGCTTGGGGTTTGATCGACTGGGCAGCAAGGACGCCGCGGCAGTCGGCCGTCGCCGGGTCGAGGCGGATGCGCTCGAGGTAGCGGGAGAGCTGCTCGACCGCCTCAATCGTGCCGCTTCGCTTGATCTCGACTGCGACCCAGCCGTCCCCCGGCTCGCGGCACATCAGGTCGACGGGGCCGATGTCGGTCGGCCATTCCCGGCGGACCAGGCGGAAGCCCTCGCCGCAGTAGGCCGGGCTCGCGGCGAGAAGTTCCTGAATGTCGCGCTCGACGCCGTCCTTCTCGAGCGATGAATCGATGTCCGCCTCGTGTGTCACATCGGAGAGGACCTCATCGATCGCGATCTCGAGCACCTCGGCTCCCTTGCGCTTGCGCACCTCGATCCGCTGCGGCGGGTCGCCCTCAACGTCGATGGTCGTCGGCGGCGTCATCCAGTTCTGCGGCTTGTAGCCGCCGCTGTCGGAATGGACCATCACGGAGCCGTCGGCCTTCAGCACAAGCAGCCGAACCGCCATCGGCAGCGTGGTCGCCAGCCGGCCGCTGTAGGTGACCTCGCAGCGGGCGACGATCAGGCGCATCGTGGTGACGCTATGGCGGGTCGCGGACGGATCAGGCCACCGGCAGGACTCGCTGTCGCGCCGCCCTGACTCGCTCGCGCAGGTCCAGGACCTCCTCGTGCGCCCCCAGCTTGATCGCAGTCTCGCAGGCCGCGAGGCAGTCACCGATCCTGTCCGTGCGCGCGAGGGCGTGGGCGAGGCGCGACCAGGCGTCGGCCGACTGCGGGTCAAGCCGCGTCGCCGCTTCGCAGGCGGAAACCTCGCCGCCGAGATCGCCACAGAGGGACGAGGCGAGCGCGAGATCGAGCAGGCCCTCGATGCTCGGACGCAATGCCTGCGCGCGCCGGAGCGCGGAGAGCGCGGCAGCCGGGTCGTGAAGCCGCAGTCGTAGCCGGCCGAGCCGCTCCCACTCGCCCGAGTCGGCGGGCGCTCGGGCGGTGGCCCGCTCCGCCGCCTGCGCCGCCAGGTCGATCGCACCCATGTCCTCGTAGATCCGCGCTGCGAAGCGGTGCGCTGCCGGGCGGGCTCCATCGACCCGCGCCCAGTCGCGGACCGCACGGCCCGCGGCGGCAAGGTTGCCGGCCTGCCAGAAGGCGAGCGTCATCAGGCGCAGGACCGCGACGTTCGCGGGGTCGGCGTCGCGCGCGTAGATGAGGCGCTGTGCCGCCAACGCGTAGTTGCCTTCCGCCATCGCGTGGGTGGCGGCGGTCATGAAGCGCTCGAGCCTGTCAGAGCCCGCGTCGGGCTTGGAGAAGTCGACGAAGCTCAGACTGCCGGCGGGAACGGTGCGGATGCCGTGCGCGAACTGCACGCGCGCCCACTGCTGCACCTCATCGCCGCCGCCGCTGAAGTAGATCCCCGTGACGCTGCCGACGCCCCATTCCGGGTAGGCGAGGCAGCGCGCGTAGCGGTGAACGACTGAGTGATCCGGCAGGCGGTCACCGAACGGATCGTGCTGGGCGCGGTCCTGCGCGGCCTTGCGAGCGCGCTCCTGGGCCTCATAGTTGCGCTGCCCCTCCTCCTCGCGGGCACGGCGGGTCGCCTGTGCCGAGACGCGCACCGCATTTGCCGAGATCCGCCCGCCGCGCATGCCCTCGGCGAGCGTCTCGAGCTCGTCCGCGGCGTCGTTGATCGCCTGAAGGTGGCGCTGGTGCTCGTGCTGGCGTCCCGGCGGAGCGATGTCCGGATGCCAGCGTTTGGCCATGCGCCGCCGCGCGAGCTGGACGTCACGCACGCCGAACGGCGGCTCCAGCTCGAGCAACAGCATCGCCTGCTCGAGATCGAAGACTGATGGCATCTGGGCATTTCACGTTAGCTGAACTCATATGCTGCCCGTTGGTGCCCGGCGAATACATCTTCCAGACCTACAAGCTCGCGAAGGTCTACCCGCCCGATCGCAAGGTCCTCGAGGACATCTCGCTGTCGTTCTTCTTCGGCGCGAAGATCGGGGTTCTCGGCTACAACGGGTCGGGAAAGTCGAGCCTGCTGCGCATCATGGCCGGCCTCGACAGCGAGTTTCGCGGCGACGCTCAGCTCGCGCCCGGGGCGAGTGTCGGGCTGCTTGAGCAGGAACCGCACCTGGACGCGAGCAAGAACGTCCGCGAGAACGTGCTCGAAGGGGTCGGCGAGCTGGTCGCGCTGGTGGCGCGCTTCAACGAGATCGCGGCCAACTACTCCGAGGACACTGCAGATGAGTTCGCGCGGCTGCAGGAGCGGATCGACGCAGCCGACGCATGGAATCTCGACGCGATGGCCGAGCACGCGATGGACGCGCTCCGCTGCCCGCCTGGTGATGAGGGCATCGAGCATCTCTCGGGCGGCGAGCGGCGGCGAGTCGCCCTGTGCCGGCTGTTGCTGAGCCAGCCCGACCTGTTGCTGCTCGACGAGCCGACGAACCACCTTGACGCCGAGTCGGTCGAATGGCTCGAGCACCATCTGGCCGAGTACAAGGGCGCGGTCGTGGCTGTTACCCACGACCGCTATTTCCTCGACAACGTCGCGGGCTGGATCCTCGAGCTCGATCGCGGTCGCGGGATCCCCTATCAGGGTAACTACAGCGGCTGGCTCGAGCAAAAGCAGGCGCGGCTGGCCCAATCTGAGAAGCAGGAGCGCGCGCGGCAGCGGACGATCGCCGCCGAGCTGGAGTGGGTGCGGACCAACCCGAAGGGACGGCGAACCCGTTCCAAGGCGCGCCTCGCCAGCTATGAGGCGCTCCTCGCCGAGGAGTCGGACGTCAAGCTCGACGAGGTGCAGATCCACATTCCGGCAGGGCCGCGCCTGGGCGACCTGGTGATCGAGGCGCGCGACCTACGCAAGGGCTACGGCGACCGCCTGCTTTTCGAGGACCTGTCGTTCTCGCTGCCGCGAGGCGGCATTGTCGGGGTGATCGGCCCCAACGGCGCGGGAAAGACGACGCTGATGCGCCTGATTACCGGGCAGGAGGAGGCCGACGGCGGCGAGCTGCGGGTCGGCGACACGGTGGAGCTCGCATACGTGGACCAGTCGCGCGAGGCGCTCGACGACTCGAAATCGGTGTGGGAGGAGATCTCCGGCGGCGCCGAGCAGATCAAGGTCGGCGACCAGTGGATGAACTCCCGCCAGTACACGGCTTCGTTCAACTTCAAGGGCTCCGACCAGCAGACGCGGGTCTCGAAGCTCTCAGGCGGCGAGCGCAACCGGCTGCACCTGGCGAAGCTCCTGAAGAGCGGGGGCAACGTGCTGCTCCTGGACGAGCCGACCAACGACCTCGACATCGACACGCTGCGCGCGCTCGAGGAGGCGCTTCTCACGTTCGCGGGCTGCGCCGTTGTGATTTCCCACGACCGCTGGTTTCTCGACCGCGTCGCCACGCACGTGCTGGCGTTCGAGGGCGACAGCCGCGTCACGTGGTTCGAGGGGAACTTCGAAGCGTACGAGGAGCATCGTCGCGCCGTGCTCGGACCCGAGGCCGACCGGCCGAAGCGGATCTCCTACAAGCGGCTCGTCAGGTAATCGGCGCGCCGCGAAGCGGCGGCGATCAGCCGCTCGCCGAGCGCAGGATCACTCTTAGGGCGTAGGCGTCAGCTGCAACGGCGTCGGCGGCGGCGAGCGCCGCGGCCGCGTAGGGCCCCGTCGCGATCGCGATGACCCGCAGGCCGTCGGCTCGTGCGCAGGCGATGTCCAGTGGCGTGTCGCCGATGATCGTCGTCTGCTCGCGCGGGTACGGAGACTGCTCTGTGCCGGCCCGCGCCCTCGCGATCGGCCCGAGCAGGTCGCGCTGCTCGGCGTCAGATCCAAATGCCCCCTGACCGGGGGGAAAGTGGTGGCCGATGCCGGCGCGGTCGAGCTTCATCCGAGCGATCGGCTCGTAGTTCCCGGTGAGGAGTGAGGTGCGAGCCGCCGGGTCGGCCGAGAGCCCGTCCAACAGCTCGCGGATTCCGGGTGCGACGTGCTTGGCGAGGGTTGGCGGACAGCGGCGCTCAAACGCGGTGATGACCGCGGTTTGGAAGTCCCCTGCGAGCTCATCGAAGCGGCGGGCCGGGAGGCCGCAGGCCACGGCGATGGACCGGCCGATCTGGCCGTCGGTTCGCCCGGCGGCGAGAACGGTGGCGGCGCCGGGATCCGAGAGACCGTAGACGCCGTGCAGAGCGTCGAGCAAAGCAGCACGGTGCGCGGCACTGGCTCTGAGTAGGAGCGTGCCATCGATGTCGAAGAGAAGCAGCACCGCTGCACATACTCGCGCGATTCTGCTTTTGCCTTCGGACATCCGTCCAGCGCGCTGAAGCGCGCAAGCGTTCTGGCAGTGAGCTGATCGGCCCGGAGCAGGCGGTACGCTGGTTACCCAGGGGCTCGCGCGAAACGGATCGAGTGGTCCCCAAACTCAACCGTCCGTCGGGATGAGCCGAAGACTTAGTTGGTGATGGTCGATTCGTTCCCTCGTCGCCTCACGCGCGGCGCCCTTCGGCGCTCGGTAGCGGCGTGCGCCGATGAGGCCGGCGACACGCTGATCGAGGTCATCGTGGCGGCGCTGATCGTCGGGCTGATCGCGGCGGCTGTGTTCACCGGATTCTCGGCCGTCGCGCACATCTCCCAGGGCCAACGCAACGCGACACGAGCGAACGCGCTCGCCCAGCAGGACGAGGAGCGCCTGCGCGGATTGACCGTCAACGAGCTCTCCTCGATCTCGCCGTCGAGCTCCTGCGGGACCAGCGCCGGCCTCTACGGGAACACTTGCTACACGCAGACGATCAACAACGTCGTCTACACGATCACCTCGAGCAGCAAGTTCGTCTCTGCCACAAGCGGCAACAGCTCCTGCTCGACCAACGGCACAGCGGACTACATCGAGACCGACTCGACGGTCAGCTGGAGCAACTCGAACGACGGACGCCAGCCGGTGGAGGTACACGGCCTGATCACACCGCCACCGGGTGGTGGTCTAACGGTCAGCGTCACCGACACGGGCGCGCCTGCCAACCCGATCGCGGGCGTGACGGTCACAGTCCAGGGACCTGGATCCGGGGGACCAACGAAGACGCTGACGACCGACAGCGGCGGGTGCGCCGTGTTCGGCAACCTCAACGGCGGCACCTACACCGTGACCGAATCCGGTCCGAGCTCCAACTACGCCCCGCTGAACGGGATCACGACGCAGTCGGCCAGCGTCGCAGTCGGATTCACGACGTCGCTGCAATGGGTCCTGGCGCAGACCGGCGCGATCCAGGCCAGCTTCTCGACGACCTACGGCGGCTCGACTGTCGCGGCGACCGACGACACGTTCGTAGCATCCAATTCCGCCGGTGCCAACGTCTACGGGACGGCCGGCAGCTACGGCTCGACGGTCACGACTCCCAGCATCAACACGGGCAGCTACTCCGTCTACGCGGGCGCCTGCAGCGCCGACGCGCCGCCAAGCCCGACTCCCGTCACGGTGAGCGCAGGGGCCACGACGCCAGTGACGATTCCCGAGCCAGCGATGCTCCTGAACGTGTACGGCGGAGTCTCGGCCGGCGGGAACAGCGTGACCGAGCTCAACGATACGGACCCGTCGATCAACTACTACACCGGCGCGAGTCATACCTCAGGCAGCGCCGGCAATGACGGGAACTGGCTCTACGAGCACAGCACCTCGACGCAGTACTTGAAGAACTACTACCAGAGCGACGCCCACTACGACGGTACCGCCGGCGACAAGGTGACGTTCACGTTCACGGGCAACTTCATCGAGTGGCTCGGCCCGACGTCCACCAACTACGGCTACTCAAACGTGGCGATCGACGGGACAACCGTCGCGACCAACGTCGACGGCTACTCCGCGACGCCGTCTGACGGCAACGTGGTGATGTTCAGCGACATCCTCGCGACCGGCGGCTCGCACACGCTGACGATCACCGTGAACGGGACCGACGACGGCAAGCCTACCTCGGCCAACCACCAGCACTACGTCGCGATCGACGCGATCGTCTACGGCAACAGCCCGACCCTGTACGACGACGGGAATGCAGCCCTCACCTACAGCGGCTCGTGGAATCACGGAACCGGCTACGGCGGCGACTACAACGCTAGCGAAAGCTTCAGCAACACGACCGGGAACTACATGAGCGTCACCTTCACGGGCACGAGCGTCTTCTGGGTCAGCAACTACAACTCGAACCACGGGATCGCGACCGTCTACCTGGACGGTACCCAGGTGGCCACGGTCGACTCGTACTCGAGCTCGAACCTGCAGCAACAGATCCTCTACCAGGCGACCAACCTGACAAACACCAGCCACACGCTGAAGATCGTCGTCAGCGGAACCAAGAACGCGGCGGCCTCGAACTACTACGTGTCGATCGACGCGATCATCATCGGCACCACGACGAACGCCTCGGCGATCTACGACGATTCGAACCTGACCGCGCTCACCTACAGCGGCAGCTGGGCCCACGCCTCCCCCTTCACCGGTGAATTCAACTCGACCGAGAGCTTCACCAGCGCAGCGGGCGCGTACATGAGCGTCACGTTCACCGGCACGAGTGTCGCCTGGATCGGTTCCTTGGCGCCCAGCCACGGCATCGCCAACGTCTTCATCGACGGCACGCAGGTCGCGACCGTCGACGGCTACGGCAATCCGACTGCGAACGGGCAGACGCTGTACTCCGTGAATAACCTCACAAATGCCACTCACACACTGAAGATTGCCTATACCGGCACCAAGAACGCCGCCGCGACCAACACTTACGTCTCGATCGACGCGATCATCGTCGGCGCGCCCGCGCTGCTGAGCACCGTGCCGAACATCACGCTGACCGACACCGGCTGCTCGAGCAACAAGACGAATCCGCCTGAGCAGATCCCGACCGCTGCGGGCGGGGCGCTGGTGAACCCCGGCGAGCCCTACGGGACCTTCACCGTCTGCGCCGACAACGGCACGAACAGGAACACCGCAACGGTCAGCAACACCGCTTTCTACACCGGCAACGCCGTCATCATCGACCTCTCGCCCGGAGCCGTCGGGCTCACGAGCGGGACGTGTCCGTGAGTGTGCGCGGACGAGCGGCGATCGAGCGGTTTCGTGCGCAGGACGGGCTCACGCTGGTCGAACTGCTCGTCGCGACTACGGCCGGGCTCGTCGTCGCGGGCGCCGCGATGGCGATTCTCTTGACCTCGCTCAACTTCTCGACGAACGCCGGCAACCGCGTGGATGCAAACCAGCAGGGCGGCGCCGCGATGGAGAACATCGTTCAGGCTCTCAACTCGAGCTGCGTCAACGGGATCATCAACGGCGGCGGCGTGTCG
The DNA here is from genome assembly GCA_964422115.1 of uncultured Solirubrobacteraceae bacterium. Classification (GTDB taxonomy): domain Bacteria; phylum Actinomycetota; class Thermoleophilia; order Solirubrobacterales; family Solirubrobacteraceae; genus Palsa-513. The sequence continues at coordinate 191,710 of CAYQZU010000001.1, forward strand.
CCGATCGTGGGGAGCCCAACGACCTCATCGGTCACGGGCGGCCAATCGGTCAGCGGGGGGACGTCGACGCCAAGCTCGGGCGACTCGATCACGTTCGTCAGTTCGCTCGCCGATTCGGCGTCCCTGATGCCGAAGGAGGTGGTGATCGCGCTGACCGGGGGGGCGCTCGTGGAGACGACCTACAACGCGACCAGCGGCGTCGCGCCGTCCTGGACGTTCTCGACAACGGCTGCCAGCACGGTGACGCTGCTCCAGCACGCTGCGAACCCGACCGGCAGCTCGGCGATCTTCAGCTACTACGGCTACGACCCGACGACGGGAACGCTGTCGAGCACTCCCTATTCGATCAGTGGCGGGCTGAGCTACACGAACGCCGCCACGACCGCAGAGGTGGGGATCAGCTTCAACTCGCAGCCGGGTAGCAACAGCCAGTCCCCTGGTGGCACCGTCGATATCTCCAACAGCGTTGTGCTGCGGTTGACGCCGGTGTCCGACAACGTTCCAAACACCGGCGCGACCATCCCGACGCCATGCTCCTGACCAAACTGCGGGCAGCTCGAGCCGAACGGGGCTTCTCGATGATCGTGACGCTCATCGTGCTCTCGGTCGCCACCCTCCTCCTGTTCGCGGCGATCGACGCTGTCCTGAACGGCGCACAGACGACGCGCAACGACCTCGACCAGAAGCGTGCGCTCTTGGCCGCCGATGCCGGGGTGGCCGCCTACGTTCAGCAGCTCAACGCGAACCCAAACTACTGGGACACATGCCCGGCGTCGGGCGGGGTGACCGGCGCCACGGGCACGCAGGTGACGGTGCCTGGTTCGAACGACAACGGCGTGATCGAGAGCTACACCTACCAGAACATTCCGGCGACCGGCTCCAGCGGCTGCGACCCCAACAACGCGATCTCATCGATGATCGAGTCCGGAAGCGGCCCGACCGCCGGCACATTCCGCGTCAAGTTCACGGGCTCATCGAACCCGTCGGGCGCTTCGAGCGCGACGGCGACGCGCACGATCGTTGCGCAGTTCAAGCCGGCGAGCTTCCTTCAGTACATCTATTTTACGAACTTCGAGATCGAGGACCCGTCGGCGAGCGGGAGCAGCCAGACCGCGTGCGCCGTGTACTACTGGGCGACTCCTTACCCGGCGACTGGCAACACGCGCAACACGAACTGCGCTGGTGCGATCGACTTCATCACAGGCGACGCGCTCAACGGCCCGGTCCACAGCAACGACGACATGTTCATCTGCGGCAACCCGAGCTTCGGCGCGACCAGCTCGACGGGAGTGACCAACGTCGTCGAGACGCCGGGATTCATCGGGGAATCCTCCTGCACCAACTCGCCAAGAGTCAACGGTGTCTCGCCCGGGTCTCCGACGACCACGCAGGCGCCAACGCTGCAGATTCCGGCCGACGACTCGCAGCTGGAGCAGGTGGCCGACGGCGGCGACAGCGCGCAAAACAACGGCTGCTACGCCGGCGCCGGTTGCGTGTTCGTTGGACCGACCCAGATCCAGCTGACGGGCAACACCTTCACCGTCACCAATGCGTCCTACAGCGGCACGAAGACAGGGCTCGCGCCTTCAAACGGCGTCATCTACATCGAGAACACAGGGAACAGCGCCACATGTAGCGTCACCTACAACCCGTCAAGCACCGACTACACGACCAACGGCGGGTGCGGAAACGCCTCGGTCGCCGGCAACTACACCAAAAGCCTGACCATCGGGGCCGCCAACGACGTGATCATTTACGGCAACATCACGACGACTCCGGGCGGCACGAGCGCTCCGACCGGTACTTCGCTGATCGGCCTGATCGCCAACGACTTCGTGCGGGTCGCACATCCGTGCACGGGCGGGAGCAACCAAACGGTCGGGATCTACAGCGTCATCAGCAACCCGGTGATCGACGCGGCCATCCTCGCGATCAACCACTCGTTCATGGTCGACGACTACGGGTGCGGCTCGAGCCCGGGAACGATCACGCTGTGGGGGACGATCGCGCAGAACTATCGCGGACTGGTCGGCACGCACAACGGCGGCACGATCACCAGCGGCTACAACAAGAACTACAACTACGACACGCGCCTGCAGTCGCTGTCGCCGCCCTACTTCCTGAACCCTGTCAGCGCCGGCTGGGAGGTCAACCGGATCACCGAGTGCGGTAACTCGGGCTGTTAAGTTCGGTGCGGTTCGGGCTGCCCGAGTCCGCCTAGTTCGCGGCCTCGAGACCCTCCATGACGCCCTCGAAGGCGGTGCGCGCGTCGGTGACCGCAAGATCGAGTCGCGGGCCGAGCTGCTCCCAGCCATCGAGACCTGGGGCACCGCCGAGCGCCTCGATCTCCTCCAGCACCTCGGCGAGCGTCGTCGCCCCGAGCGTCGCGCTGCTCGACTTCATCCGGTGCGCGATTCGCCCGACCGTCTCGTGGTCGCCGGCGGTGGCCGCCTCGCGCAGCTGGTCGGTCTGCGGGTCGAGCTGCTCGAGGAAAAGCCTGATGATCCGTCCGAGGGAAGCGGCGCCACCGACGTCCTCCTGAAGCGCCGCCAGGGCCGCGCGGTCGACCCCCCCCTCATCGCGCGGTGCGACGCCCTGGTCTGCCGGCCGTGCCCCGGCAGCCCCGGGCTCCCGCGCATCCTCGCTCCCAGTCGTCCGGCCGCAGGCGAGCGCCCGCTCGATGGCGTTGGCGAGCGCGTTCAGCGTCACCGGCTTGGCGACGAAGTCATCCATCCCGGCGTCGCGGCAACGATCGTAGTCCTCGCGCATCGCATTGGCGGTGACGGCAACGATCGGCGTGCGTGACCCGCCCGCCGTCTCGCTCTCCCGCTCGCGGATCGCCCTGGTGGCGGCGTATCCGTCCATGACAGGCATCTGGCAATCCATCAGCACCGCGTCGTAGCCGCCGCTGGCGAGCGCCTCGAGCGCCGCCGCGCCGTTCTCGACAGCGGTTGCGACGAGGCCGAGGCGACCGGCCTGGCGCATCAGGACCTGCTGGTTGACCGGGTTGTCCTCGGCGATCAGGATGCGCATGCCGCGCAACTCCGGCGCCGGTGAGGACTCGTCCACGGGCGACTGCGGCGCGGACGCCTGCCGATCGAAACTGGCGAGCGCGTCGTAGAGTCGCGACTGCTTGATCGGCTTGGCGACCACTGCGTCGAACACGCGATCGCCGCCGTCCGCGGTCTCTGCGACGCGCTCACCGATGTCGATGAGGGCGATCACGAAGAGACCCCGGTCACCCGCGATCTCGTGCAGCTCACGCGCAAGATCCGCGGCCGAGTCGTCGCCGGGCGTCACCGCGACGACCGCCACGTCGAACGGCTCGGCGTCCACGGCGTCGCGGAACGCGGTGAGTGCGTCGGTCGGCTCAGCGGTGGTGGTCGTGGACAGCCCCCAGGCGCGAAGGTAGCGCTCGACGGTGTCCGCGGCGCTCGGCGTCGACTCGACCACGAGAACGCGCAGCGGTTGGGTAGTCGATCCCTGCGGATACGCGGGGCGTGCAGAGTGCTCGGAAACCTCGAGTGGGACCGTGAAGAAGAAGCTGGAGCCACCCCCCACGCTGGATGTCACCTCGAGGTTGCCGCCCATGAGACGGACGAGCCGTGAGGAGATCGCGAGTCCGAGTCCGGTCCCGCCGTGGGCGCGCGTCGAGCTACCGTCAACCTGAGTAAACGGCTCGAACAGCTTCTCGACCGCATCGTGGGGAATTCCGATACCCGTGTCGCTCACCGCGAACCGCACCATCACGCGGCTCTCGTCGGAAGACTCGATCTCGGCGCGGATCGCGACCTCGCCGGAGTCCGTGAACTTGACAGCGTTGCCGACCAGGTTCACGAGAACCTGGCGCAGCAGGCGGGCGTCGCCGCAGACCGCCTCGGGCGAGCGCGGATCGACGAAACAAGAGAGCGAAAGCCCCTTGCGGCGCGCCGGGACAGCCACGATGTCGGTGACGCCTTCGACGATCGCCGCGAGGTCGAACTCGATCGCCTGGCTGTCCAGCTTGTCGGCCTCGATCTTCGACAGATCGAGGATGTCGTCGATGATCGCCAGGAGGTCGTGGGCCGAGGTTCTCGCGATCGTCGCGAGCTCGCGTAGGTCGTCGGCGAGGTCTGAATCAAGGATGAGATCGAGACTGCCGATGACACCGTTCATGGGTGTGCGTATCTCGTGGCTCATCGTCGCCAGGAACTCGGACTTGACGACCGACGCTCGCAGCGCCGCGTCACGGGCGTCGGCCAGTCGGCGCTCGGCCGCCCGTCGCTCGGTGACGTCCCTGATGAACGTCACGTACAGCTGATGTCCGGTGGCCTCGAGCGAGTCGATCGTCGCCTCCAGCGGGAACTCGCTGCCGTCGCTTCGCTGGCCGGTTCCGGTGAGGCGCCGTCCGCGGAAGTGCTTGGGATCACTCTGCAGCCGGTCGAGAATCTGCGCCCAAACCTGCCTGTCACGCCACGGGATGAAGCTCTCCAAAGCGTCGCCGATGGCGGCTCGCGTGGTCTTGTAGAGACGCTCCGCCGCACGGTTGAGATCGACGATCCGGCCGTCGCCGTCCAGCATCAGGATCGCATCGACGCTTGCCGCCATCACCGCGCTCTTGGTCTCCTCGCTCGTCCGCAGCGCTTCCACCGCGCCACGCGTTTCGGTGACGTCGCGCATGACGAAGCAGCAGCCGAACAACTCCTTGGTGCCGGGCCGATGGATCGGAGCGGCCTTGATCTCAACCCAGGTGACGGCGCCCTGCGGCCCCACGAGTCCCTCGGTCACCGCGTGGCTCTTACCAGTGGCGAGAACCACGCGGGATGGCAGGTCATCGACGTCGATCGGCGAGCCGTCGGTGCGGATCAGACGCTTCGCCCAGCGCTCCGGGCCCAGCTCCAGCGTCGCTTCGAGCGTCAAACCGGTGATGTCGGTCCAGCGCTGGTTGCAGTAGATCGGCTCGCCGTCGAGACCAAACACGATCACCGCCTCATCCATCGCGGCGAGCATCGCGTCGGCCAGTTCGGCGGACGGACCGGGTTGCACCGCGTCAGCGCCGACGCGCTTCGTCGTGGCCTTGGCGGTCGCGGCACGACCGGCCGCCTTCGCGCGGCCGGCCAGCCTCGGCGTGGCGGGCGCAGCGCTGGCGCGCCGCTTGGCGGGGGTCATGGCCATGAGAATAGAACGGCTATCGGGCGACAAATGACGATTGGGACATTCGTCCAGGTGCCGGTGTGAGCACACCACCGCGCCTGCGCATCCTGCTCGTAGAGGACGACGCGATCTTCGCGGCGGTGACCGCTGAGGTCATGCGCGAGCGCGCGCTCGTGCGCTGGACTCCGACCGCCGAGGCAGCGCTCGCGGCCGCCGGCGAGAAGGAATGGGACCTGATCATCACCGACATCGAGCTGCCGGGCATGAGCGGCCTCGAGCTCGTCATGAAGATCAAAGCTGCCCAGCCGCACGTCGCGACGTTGATCCTCACCGGGCACCGCAGCTTCGACAACGCGGTTGAGGCGATCCGCGTCGGTGCCGACGACTTCCTGACAAAGCCCGTCGACCGCGCGACGCTGATCGACAAGATCAACGAGTTGGCGCAGCTCAGCGCGCGCCGCAAGGCCGAGAGCAGCGCAGCGGTGCTGGCGATCGGCGCCCATCCGGACGACATCGAAGTCGGTTGCGCAGGCGCGCTGCTTGGACACGTCGCCCAGGGGCACGAGGTCACCGCACTGGTGCTGACCGGGGGCGAGATCGGCGGACTGCCCGCCGACCGGGCTCGTGAGGCCGCGCGGGCGGCGGAGCTGATGTCGATCCGCCTCTTCCACGTGAACGTCACGGAGTCGAGTATCGGTGACGCGGCCGCGGCCGCCACCGAGATCCTGCGAGTGCTCGATGAGGTCCGCCCGGACACGATCTACACCCACAGCGAACACGACTTCAACCAGGACCATCGAATCGTCCACCAGGCGACGCTAACCGCGGCCACCGGGGTTCCGCGGATCTACTGCTACGAGAGCGCTTCGAGCACGGTCGAGTTCCAGCCGAGCCACTTCGTCGCGGTCGACGAGTTCATGGACCGCAAGCTCGCCGTGCTGCGTGCCTACACCTCACAGGTCCGCCAACGCCGCCACCTCGACGCCGAGCTGCTTCGCGCGACCAGCCGCTACTGGAGCCGGTACGGCCAGTCCCGGTTCGTCGAGCCTTTCGAGGTCGCGCGTGACATCGCCTCCGAACGTGACAGCGAGGCGGATGGCGGCCGAATCGACGTCGAGGCGGTACTCGGCGGCGATGCGGTCGACGTCAGCTGACGAGCAGCTGACGAAGCACGTACTGCAGGATCCCGCCGTGGCAGAAGTAGGCGACCTCCATCGGTGTGTCGATCCGCACGCGCACATCAAACGCCGTGTCGTCGGCCCGGACTCTCGCCGTCCGCGGCAGTTCGCCGGCCGCAAGCGGCGCCGCGAACCCCTCGACCGCGAATATCTCCTCACCCGTGAGGCGCAGTGAGGCGACGCTCTCCCCAGCGCTGAACTCGAGTGGGAGCACCCCCATGCCGACCAGGTTCGAGCGGTGGATCCGCTCGAAGCTCTCGGCGATCACCGCACGCACGCCGAGCAGGCGAGATCCCTTTGCGGCCCAGTCGCGCGAGGAGCCCGAGCCGTACTCCTTTCCGCCGAGCACGACGAGCGGGACCCCCTCCTGCGCGTAGCGAATCGCCGCGTCGTAGATCGACATCGGCTCACCGTCGGGCAGGTGGTAGGTGTTGCCGCCCTCGGGCAATGCGCCGAGCCGCTGCGCAGCGAGCCGGTTACGGAGGCGGATGTTCGCGAACGTGCCGCGAATCAGGACCTCGTGGTTTCCGCGGCGCGAGCCGTAGGAGTTGAAGTCGGCCGGCGCGACGCCTCGCTCCTCGAGGTAGCGGCCGGCCGGGCTGTCGCGCCTGATCGAGCCGGCCGGCGATATGTGGTCGGTCGTCACCGAGTCGCCGAGCACCGCCAGAGCCCGCGCGCCGAGGATGTCCTGCGGCGGGTCGGGCACGGGCGCGAGGTTCTCGAAGAAGGGCGGGCGGCGAACGTAAGTCGAATCGCCCTGCCACGCGAAGCGGTCGCCACTCGGGATCTCGAGCGCGCGCCAGTGCTCGTCACCCTCGTAGACCTCTGCGTAGCGGCTGCGGAACATGTCCGATTTCAGTGCGCTCCCAACGGTCTCCGAGATCTCGCGGGCGCTCGGCCAGATGTCGCGCAGGTAGACCGGCTCGCCATCCTCGTCCTCGCCGAGCGGGTCGGTGGTCAGGTCGATGTCCATCGTTCCGGCGAGGGCATACGCGACGACGAGCGGTGGTGACGCAAGGTAGTTCATCTTCGTGTCGGGGTTTATCCGACCCTCGAAGTTGCGGTTGCCGGAGAGCACCGCCGCAACTGTCAGATCGCGGTCCTCGATCTCGCGCGAGAGTTCCGGAGCGAGCGGACCAGAGTTGCCGATGCAGGTCGTGCAGCCGTAACCGACGAGGTTGTACCCGAGCGCTTCGAGCGGTTCGGTCAGGCCCGCACGATCCAGGTAGTCGGTGACCACCATCGAGCCGGGCGCGAGCGACGTCTTGACCCACGGCTTGACCTGCAGACCTCGCTCCAGTGCCTTGCGGGCAAGCAGGCCCGCGCCCACCATGACGCTCGGATTCGAGGTGTTGGTGCAGCTCGTGATGGCGGCGATGACGACATGGCCGTCCTCGAGCAGGTGCTCGCCATTGCCGTTTTCGACGACGCGAGCAGCGTCTTTGGGGTAGCTCGCAAGCGCGTCGCGATAGCGCTCGCGCGACTCGCTGAGCGCGACACGATCCTGCGGGCGGCGCGGCCCGGCGATGCTCGGGACGATCGCGCCGAGGTCGAGGTCGATCGTGTCCGTAAAGGTGGGTGGCGGCGTGTCGGCGTCGTGCCATAGCCCCTGCTCCCGCGCGTAGGCCTCGACCAGCTCGACCTGCTCTCGCGGACGACCCGTGAATTCCATGTATCGCAGCGTCTCCGCGTCGATCGGGAAGATCGAGACCGTCGAGCCGAATTCCGGAGACATGTTCCCGATCGTCGCTCGGTCTGCGAGCGGAAGGCTCGCGATGCCACGGCCAAAGAACTCGACGAAACGTCCGACGACGCCCTTTGCGCGAAGCATCTCGGCGATCGCCAGGACGAGGTCGGTCGCGGTTGTGCCCTCGCGCATCGCGCCGTGGAGCTGCACCCCAGTGACCTGCGGGACGAGCATCGACAGCGGCTGCCCGAGCATCGCTGCCTCCGCCTCGATGCCGCCGACGCCCCATCCGAGCACACCGAGGCCGTTCACCATCGGCGTGTGCGAGTCGGTTCCGACGAGGGTGTCGGGGTAGGCCTGCGGCAGCTCCGCGGCGCCGTCGCGGACGAAAACGACGCGCGAGAGGTATTCGAGATTGACCTGGTGGCAGATGCCCGTGTCGGGCGGGACGACAGCGAAGTTGTCAAACGCCGTCTGCCCCCACCGCAGGAAGGCGTAACGCTCGAGATTGCGCTCGAACTCGCGTTCGACGTTGCGCTGGAAAGCGTCCCGGCGCCCGAATACGTCGACCTGGACGGAATGGTCGATCACCAGCTCAGCCGGCACGAGCGGGTTGATCTTCTGCGGGTCACCGCCGAGCTGCGCCATCGCGTCGCGCATCGCTGCAAGATCGACGATGCCGGGGACGCCGGTGAAGTCCTGCATGAGGACGCGCGCCGGGCTGAACGCGATCTCGATGCTCGGGTCGGCCGTAGGGTCCCACGTCGCCAGCGCCTCGACGTCACCCGCCCCAACGGCGCCGTTTCCCTCGGTGCGCAGGAGGTTCTCGAGCAGGATCTTCAGCGAGTACGGCAGTCGCGCGACATCGAAGCGGCGCTGGAGAGCGTCGAGCCGAAAGATCTCATAGCGCCGCTCACCGACCTCCAACACGGCGCGGGCAGCAAAACTGTCGCCTGACACAGGACCTCCTCGAAAACGCTTGCCCACCGATTATCGCGGACCGAGACACGCTGTCACGCTCGAATAGGCTCAGGTAGTGGCATGCCACCGCCTGGAAACCGACGCTTGAGCGCGCTCGAGGTTGTGGCGATTCTCGCCGCCGGGCTCGCCGCGGGAACGATCAACGCGGTCGTGGGGTCGGGAACGCTGATCACCTTTCCGGTGCTCCTGGCCTTCGGCTTCGCACCGGTCACGGCGAACGTGTCGAACACGCTTGGCCTCGCCCCGGGCGCGCTGACGAGCGCCTTCGGCTATCGGCGCGAGCTCGAAGGGCAGGGCCGGCGGGCGCGGCGTCTCGCCGGTCTCTCGATCAGCGGCGCCGTTCTGGGTGCCGTACTCCTGCTCGAGCTTCCAGCGTCGGCATTCAAGACGATCGTGCCGGCGTTCATCGTCCTCGCGCTGCTGCTGATCCTTGCGCAACCACGCCTGGGCCGGGCGCTCGCGGCACACGCTGAGCGTCGCGACCGTGTGCGAGGCCAGGAAGGGCCCGCCGTTTTCGGCGCTGTGTTCGTAACCGGGGTCTACGGCGGCTACTTCGGCGCGGCCCAGGGGATCATGCTGCTGGCAATACTCGGGCTGGGCCTCGACGAGAGCCTCCAGCGCGTCAACGCCCTCAAGAACCTCCTCGCAGGCCTCGCGAACCTGGTGTCGGGAATCGTGTTCGCGTTCGCCGCGCCGCACGTCGACTGGACCGCGGCTGCCCTGCTCGCCGTGGGCTCCGTCACGGGCGGTGCACTTGGCGCCCGCTACGGACGGCGGCTCTCGCCGGACGCCCTACGGGCACTGATCGTCGCGGTCGGAATCGTCGCGATCGTGCGGCTCATCTAGCCGGCGCTGGTCGCCGGCGTGCCGGCCTCGGGCGGCTCGCCGCCGTTACCGCGGCGCCGGTGGCGCCGTCCACTCAGCCAAACCCAGCCACCGAGCAGGATCACAGGCGATGCGTAGAGACCCACCATGTACCAGTGGTATGCGCAGGCGAGGAGCATCGCGACGGATCCTATCGCCTGGCGACGGCGGCGAGAAGCCGCGGGGAACCGTCTGGCGGTACGCGCGCACCTGGTGTGATCGAGACCAGCTCGCCCCCAGGGAGGCGTTATTCTTCTACCGTGGCCGAGCGCAGCGAATACGTGGCGGGAACCTTCTGCTGGTGCGACCTTTCGTCCGGCGACCAAGACGGCGCCAAGGCCTTCTACAGCGGGCTCTTCGGCTGGGAGGCGAACGACACGCCGATCGGCGACGGCGTGGTGTACTCGATGATGTCCCACCGCGGGAAACCGGTCGCTGCCATCTCCCCGCAGCAGCCGGCGCAGCGCGAGGCCGGCGTCCCGCCGATGTGGAACAACTACGTGGCGGTCACCGACGCCGACGCCGCTGCCGAGCGCGCGAAGGAGCTGGGCGGCACCGTTCTCTCGCCCGCGTTCGACGTCATGGAGGCCGGCCGTATGGCGGTCCTCGCAGACCCTCAGGGCGCGGTCATTATGGTCTGGCAGGCGGGCCAAGTGCATGGGGCGGAACTCGTGACCGAGGTCGGCGCCCTGGTCTGGAACGAGCTTGCCACCCCGGACCTGGAAGGCGCGAGCGCTTTCTACGGCGGCCTGTTCGGCTGGACGTTCACGCCGTTCGAAGGCGCGCCGATGCCCTATTCGGTGATCATGAACGGTGAGCGGAGCAACGGTGGGATCGCCGTCCCCGACGAGCCGGTCCCGCCGTGCTGGCTCCCTTACTTCGGCGTAGAGGACCTCGACGCATCGATCGCCACGGCCGAGCGGCTCGGCGGCGCTACGCGCATCGGACCAGCGGACCTGCCGATGGCGCGGGTCGCGATGATCACCGATCCCGAAGGTGCACCGCTCTGGCTTTATGCCGGGGAGTATCAACCCTAGCTCGCGCTTTGTGGCAGAAGGTCGGCTCGCCGCAGGAGGCGTGGCGCCGGTGTCGTCGCGGCCGGCTCACCTGGCGCCGCAGGTGAAGCCACGGTCGACTTTGGTGGAAGACTGTGGCTGTGAGCTTTGAATCGATCCCCGCGCGTGACGCTCGGGCCGAGGCGGTTGGGCGTGCGCAGGAGCTGCGGGCCGGCGAGCTAGACGTGCAGATCCTCGAGCCGGCTCCGCCGGCAGTGAGCGAGCCGCCGTGGTTCGCGGATGCGGAGCGGACCGGCTCGCGAGTAGTTGGCCCCTACGGAGCGCAGGAATGGCGCTGGTCGACGCTCGCCGACGCGGATCCGACGCTCCGCTCGTGGTGCGAGGAGCGCTGGCTTGGACCGTACGGGCGACTCGAGCCGCTCCCGGCGGACTTCACCGGAACGCGCTTGGCGCTCCACCGGCTCGCCGAGCAGGTGATCTCGCCCGCACGCGCAAAGGCGAACACGAAGATCGGGCTGCGCTGGACGCTAGGCGGGTTCGGCACACCGTTCTTCGGCCCAGACGCGCAGATCCGCACGGATGGCGAGCGCATCGTCGTCCAGGAAGGGAGTGCTGCGCGGAGCGGGCCGATCACGACGATCCGCGCTGCGCGTGAGCTGATCGGGGAGCTTGCCGCGCCCACCAACGGCGCACCGGTCGATGAAACGCTCACGGTCAGCGCGGCCGCCGCGAGCGCCTTGGCCGAGCTGTACGGCTTCGCGACCTCCGTCCTCGAAGAGCTTCGCTACGGGGCAGGCCCGAAACTCGAACCATCACGCTGCCAGCTCTGGCCCGAACACTTCGATGTCTCGGTCGAGCTGGGCGGCGAAGCGGCGGGCCGCCGAGCGGGCTACGGCGTCTCCCCTGGTGACGAGCTCCACGACGAGCCCTACCTCTACGTTGTCCCGTGGTCCACCGTCCCTGAAGGCGATCGCTGGGAAGCCACCGGCTTCGCGGGAGCGGAGTTCGGCTACGCGCGGCTGGTCGCCTCCGCGGACCAGCGGGCGACCGCGCTCGAGTTCTTTCGCGGCTGCCTTTCAGACCTGCTAGGTCGCTAGCCGCCCGCAAGACCACGTCCCGCCCGACGCGGGCCACGCCGCCCCCGGGGCCCTATCGCGCGAGGCTCTCCAAACGGTCTCGAAGCGCGCCGAGGAACTGGGCAGCCACCACTCCGTCCAGCGCGCGGTGGTCCCAGGACAGGCCGAGCACGCAGATCGGGCGGATCGCGATCCGCTCCTCGCCCGAGGACTCGACGACGACGACCGGCCGTCGGACGATCGCCTCGATGTCGAGGATCGCAACCTGCGGCTGGTTGATGACGGGGGTCGCCATGATCGTTCCATACTGGCCGGGGTTGGTGATCGTGAAGGTGCCGTCGCGCGTCTCATCGGCAGTCAACTCGCCGCCGCGAGCGCGGCGCGCGAGATCGCGAATCCGAACCGAGAGCTCGGCGACGTCGAGGCTTTCCGCCTCGCGGATCACGGGTACCAGGAGGCCCTCGGCCCCCAAGGCGACCGCCACGGCTAGGTTGACGGTTTCGTGGCGCACGATGTCGCCGCCGTCGAGCCATGCGTTCAGGTCGGGAAAGTCCGCGAGGGTCGCGATCGTGGCCGCTGCGACGATGGGTAGCGCCGTCGTCCCGAGCTTCGCGCGGGCCACATCGACAGCGCTGAAATCCACTTCGATCCACGAGGTGACGGTTGCCGCGGTCTCGAGCGAACGCTTCATGTGATCGCCGATCGAGCGACGCATGCGCGACAGCGGAACCGGGGCCGGCGGGACGTACGGCGGGGCTGAGTCGCGGCGGCGCTCGGTAATCAGCGCGAGCACGTCCTGCTTGCGGATTCGCCCGCCAGTCCCGGTGCCCTCGATCGCATCGAGATCGATGCCGTGCTCCGCTGCGAGACGCTGGACGAGCGGCGAATGAAGGTGCTCGCGGCCGGTCGCCGGCTCCTGCGGCGTCGCGGCTGGGCCGATGTCCGCTGGAGCCAGCGGTCCGGCGTAGGCCTTGTCGGCAGCGATGACGGCGATCGGCGCCCCCGTGGCAACCGTCTCGCCAACCGAGACGAGAATCTCGACCAAGATGCCCGCGGCGGGCGAGGGCAGCTCCGATTCGATCTTGTCGGTGTCGATGTCACAGATCGGCTCCTCGTAGGAGACCTCCTCGCCGACCGCCTTACGCCACTGCACGATTGTGCCCTCGGTGACCGAGATGCCGAGCTGCGGCATCACGACCTCGACCCGAGCCGCGTGCTCCTCAGTACGCGAGGAGGTCATCGCAGGCGGCGCGGATGCGCTCGACGCTTGGCAGGACGGCACGCTCGAGGACCGGCGCGAACGGAATCGGGACGTCCGGTGTGGCGACCCGCACGATCGGCCCTTCGAGGTGCTCGAACGCGCGCTCCGCGATCACAGAGGAGACCTGCGCTCCGATCGCACAGGTGTAGTTGGCCTCGTCGACGATCACGACCTTTGAGCACTCGCGCACGCCATCAAGGATCGCATCCTCGTCGAGCGGCGCGAGCGAACGCAGATCGAGAAGGCGGATGCTCGCATCGGGCAGCTGCTCGATCGCCTCGAGAGCTGTGTGCACCATGGCCCCGTAGGCAATCACCAGTAGCTCGTCTCCGCCGCGAACCGTGCGAGCGGTGAACGGGGTCTCATAGACGCCCTCGGGCACCTCGCCGCGCACGCGTCTGTAGAGGTTCTTGTGCTCGAGGAAGAGCACCGGATTCGGGTCCGCGATCGCGCCGAGCAGCAGGCCTTTTGCGTCAGCCGCGGTCGACGGTGCCAGAACCTTCAGACCAGGCGAGTGAAGAAACCACGCCTCCGGGTTCTGCGAGTGGTACGGACCGCCTGAGAACCCGCCGCCCGATGGGAGCCGAACGACGATCGGCGCTGCAATGCCGGTGCGGTAGTGCAGCTTCCCGGCGACGTTGACTATCTGGTCGAACGCACAGGCGACGAAGTCGGCGAACTGCATCTCGCAGACCGGGCGCATCCCGACGACTGCCGCGCCAACCGCGGCGCCAACGATCGCCTCCTCGCAGATCGGGGTGTCGAGCACGCGCCCGGCTCCGAACCGCGCGAGCAGCCCATCGGTCACCTTGAACGCGCCGCCGTGAGCACCGATGTCCTCGCCGAGCAGGATGACCCTCTCGTCCTGCTCCATGGCGACGCTCAACGCATCGGAGATCGCTTCGAGGTAGGTCAATTCCATGGTGTGACGCACCTCATCGGAATCCGCTCCACGGCGCATCGCCGCGCCCGAGCGGCGAGGGGACGTCGGTTGCGTAGACGCCCGCCGTAGCGCTTGCCGGTTCGGGATGAGCCATCGAAAGCGCCTGCGCCGTGGCCTCGTCGACCTGCGCGCCGACCGCAGCGACAACGCCCTCGACATCGATCGACAGGGCGAGTAGGCGGCTACGCTGAAGCTCGATCGGATCCCGCGACAGCCAGTACTCGAGTTGCTCGGGCGGAACATAGCGGGCATCGTCGTGCGCGCCATGACCGTGCATGCGCATCGTCTGGGCTGAAATCAGGGTCGGCCCGCCACCCGCGATAGCCCGTTCACGCGCCTCGCGAGTGACCTCGAACACCGCCTCGACGTCGTTACCGTCGACGGCGACACCCGCCATTCCGTAGGCCGCCGCCCGGTCGAGCGGGTCGACGGCGAACTGAAGCGCGCTCGGGGTGGAGTAGGCGTACCCGTTGTGCTCGAGGACAAAGATCGCGGGCACGCGCAGCACAGCCGCCAGGTTCATCGACTCGTGCCAGTCGCCGACGGACGTCGCGCCGTCGCCGAAGAACGTGAGCGCACACCGCGCCTCCGAGCGCAGCTTGAAGGCGAGCGCCATTCCAACCGTGACGGCCATCATGTCGGGCAGCATCGACACCATCCCGATCACACCGCGCGAGGCGTCGCCAAAGTGGACGTTGCCGTCGCGGCCCGCGCTGACGCCGTCGACACGCCCGAGGTAGTGGCCGAGGATCGCGGCCGGCTCGGTCCCCTTGACCAGGTGCGCACCGAGATCGCGGATCAGCGGGCAGACCGGATCGTCGGCGGCCAGCGCAAAGGCAGCGCCGACGCACGTCGCCTCCTGCCCGCGGCCGTCGTAGAAAGAGCCCGGCACCTTGCCCTGCTTGTAGAGGCTGTTACCCCGCTCCTCGATCGCGCGGTGCAGCAGCATGTAGCGGTAGAGCGCAACGCGGTCGTCGAGGTCCAGGTGCGAGCCGTGCTCGGTGGCAGCGGGATGCGGCGCGGCGGCTGGCCGCGATCCGGGGGCGCGGGTGGTCGGCTTGGTACTCAACGAAGCAAGCAGCCTAGTCAGACCTTGCCGGCGACGGCGTCACCGTTGGCGACGCCGGCCGCCAGGTCGTAGCGGCGACGGATGTCATACAGCGTCGTGCGCTCGGCGGCCGGGCGGCCGGCTCGGTGCGCGGCGCCGACGAGATCGTCCGGATCAAGCTTGACACCGTGGTAGGAGCCGGCCATCCGGCTGATCGATTCCTCCATCAGCGTGCCGCCGAGATCGTTGACGCCCCAGCGCAGCGACTCGGTTGCAGCATCCAGACCCATCTTCACCCACGAGCTCTGCAGGTTCGCGATCGAGTTGCCGAGGGCGAGGCGGAACACCGCGGTGTGCTTCAGCTTCTCGTCCGTCGAGAGCTCCTCGATCCCGTGAGTGCGCCCGAGCAGCGTCTGAAACGGGATGAAGGAGAGCGGCACGAACTCGGTTATCCCGCCTGTTCGCGCCTGCAGCTCGCGAACGACCCGCATGTGCTCCGCGAGCTCCCACGGCTCCTCGATGTGCCCGAACATCACGGTCGCGGTCGAGCGAAGACCAACGCTATGCGCCGCCTCGATCACCTCGACCCACCGGGCGACCGGGAGCTTGTTTGGCGAGATGCGCTCCCTGACGCCGTCGTCGAGAACCTCGGCGGCAGTTCCCGGAACCGAGTCGAGGCCCGCCTCACGCAGCCGCACAAGTACCTCACGAGGAGAGAGCCCGGAGACGTCGCACATGTGGGCGATCTCCATCGGAGAGTAGGCATGGACGTGGAGCGCCGGCGCCGCTTCCTTGATGACCGACAGCCAATGCTCGTAGTCCGCAAGCGTCCAGTCGGGATGGATACCCGACTGCATGCAGATCTCGCTCGCCCCGTAGTCGACTGCCTCACGCACCTTCTGCTCCAGCGTTGCCCGGTCGTGCTCGTATGCGTCAGGGGAGCGCCTGCTCTGACCGAAGCCGCAGAACGCGCAGCCGACGATGCAGATGTTCGAGACGTTGATGTTGCGACAGACGACGAACGTGACGGTCTCGCCGGCGAGCTGCGCGCGCAGATCGTCGGCGGCTTCGCGGATCGCCTCGATGACCTCCGGCCTTGACTCGGCGAACAACGCCGTCAGCTCGTCCGCACTCAACCTCGCGCCGGCGCGGCCTTTGTCGATCGCGCCGGCCGCGAGGTCGGCGCGGATGACGCGGTCGGACCGCCGGCCGGAACCGCCACGCGGAATGAACGACCAGTACCGCGCCTTGATCACGTCGAGGACCGCCTGCGATTGCCAGTGCGGACCGATGTGCGTGCCGTAGACGCAGAGCCGTTCCGTCAGCGCGACCCCGTCTTGCGCCAGGCGGCGGCGGACCTGATGCGGCGAGGGGAAGGGGTGCTCCGGAGAGATGTGGTCGCCGTTCTGCGAGAGGCCACCGAGGTCGCTGGCGCCGGCGCGGACGAGCGCGGGCCACCAATCGGAGAGGTTTGGTGGCACCTGGACCGCCACCCCGGGGAGCAGCTCGCGCGCAGACGCCACGACGCGTCGGACATCCTCGATCGAGACCTCACAAGCCCAATCGGGCAACGGCAGATCGGGATGGTGGCCGATTCCCGTGCGCCAGTAGTCGGTGGCCGCGGCGGTGGCGATCGCCGCCGGCTCCTCGCCGTAGTAGCGACGATGGGGCACGAAGTTCTGGAGGATCACCTCCTGGAGGTGGCCGAACTCGCGCTGGCACTCGGCGAGCGCCTCGAGCGCCGCGATCCGGTCGGCTGGGCTCTCGCCGATCCCCATCAGGATGCCGCTGGTGAAGGGGATCTGTAGCTCACCGGCATCGCGAATGCTCTGCAGGCGCAGGTGCGGATCCTTGGTCGGCGAGGCGGCATGGGCGTTCAGGTCATCGCGCAGCGATTCCAGCATCAGACCCTGCGACCCGGTCACCTCACGCAGACGGGCGAGCGCGGCGCGCGGGAGCGCTCCCAGGTTCGTGTGCGGCAGAAGCCCGCGCTCGAGCGCGCGCTCGCAGCACCAGACCACGTAGGAGACGAAATCGGCGTGGCCGAGGTCCGCCAGGCGCTCGGCCACGCCCGGATGGTGGCCGGGGTCATCGCCGGTGAGCACCAGGAGCTCCTTTATGTTGCGCTGCGCCGCGTGGTCGAGCAGCGAGATGACCTCGGCCGGCTCGTGCAGGTGCGGCTGGTGGGTCGCGAAAGCGCAGTACCTGCAGTGCGAAACGCAGGTTCGCGAAAGCGACAGCGTGACGTTGCGCGAGAAGGTGACGCGGCGAGTCTGAACCGGCTGCGCAGCACTCGCGTAAGCGCTCGCTGCGTGATTGCGAACGTTCTCCCCGGCGGGTGCGTGGCGGTCTGACATCGGTCCTAGGAGTCCCGGTCGCCGGGTGAGGTGACGCTCGGCTGATCGCCGGTGAACGAGCCGTAGCGGCCGCGGAAGAAGACGAGCGGGTCAACGTCCGCGTCGCGAACATCGAGGTGGGTGACGGCGCCGACGACGATGAAGTGGTCGCCCGCTTCGTGTACCGCGTCGATCTTGCACTCGATCCAAGCGACCGCGTCGTCGAGCGCCGGGCCGGCCGCGCGAGCGTGCCAGCGAACACCGGCAAAGCGGTCGACGCCGACGAGCGAGAACTGGCGCGAGACCTCCTCCTGGTTAGCGGCGAAGATGTTGACCGCGAAGCTGCCCGACTCGCGGATCTTTGGCCAGGTCAGCGACGCCTTGGCCGGGCAGAACAGGATCATCGGCGGCTCGAGCGACACCGACGTCACGGAGTTGCTCGACATGCCGACAGGCACCCCGCGGTGATGAGCCGTCACGACCGTCACGCCGGTCGGCAGGTGACCAAGGACATCGCGGAAGCGGTCGCCGTCGATCCGCAGCTCGATCTCGTTTGCCATGCGCCCCTGGACGTTAGCGAGATGGGTGCAGGTACTCGTAATAGGTCACGGGGACCGCGTAGGCGCCGTAGCCGGTGACCTCGGAGCGCGTAACGTTCTGAACCGGCACCTCGACCAGGTTGACCTGGGGAACGTCAGCGTCGATCAGCTCCCCCGCCCGGGACACGAGTCGCTGCAAACGTGCTCCCGGCAGGGTCGAGTCGATCTCAGAGAGAAGCGCGGCTACGGCAGGGCTCGTGTAGCCGTCCGCTGCGGCCGGGCTCGCGGGATCAATGCGCGCGTCGTAGTTTTCGATCAGGCTGAACGCAGCGCCCCCGATCAACGGAGCGATGTCCTCGATCGTCGATGGGAGACGGTGCGCCTGGCGCAGCGCGAGCAACTGGTCGTCGTTGTAGACGATCGTC
Source organism: uncultured Solirubrobacteraceae bacterium (assembly GCA_964422115.1). Taxonomy (GTDB): domain Bacteria; phylum Actinomycetota; class Thermoleophilia; order Solirubrobacterales; family Solirubrobacteraceae; genus Palsa-513. Next base: position 210,197 of record CAYQZU010000001.1, read on the forward strand.
GGGCGCAGCGTGACACCCACCTGCGCGAGCTCGGTGCTGAGCAAGGCAAGCTCCTTCGCGACATCGCCGCCCGCAAGCAGAGCGCTGACATAGACCCTGAGGGTCAAACCGTGCCGGTAGCCGGCGGCCGCGAGGAGCTCGCGCGCTTGCGCGGCGAAGTAGCCCGCCGGTTGACTGTGGCCGTAGATCGGCGGAATGGACAACACGTCCGGCGTTGCGCGTCCGGCGTAGATACGCCCGCTGATCGCGCTCCGATCGATCGCCAGGCTGAGCGCACGACGGACCAGCACGCTGGCTAGTGCTCCGTGCTGCTCTCCGAGAAGCCACGACTCGACCGCAGGACCGCTCTGGAGAATGCTCGCGCGGACGTGGCTGGCCGAGCCGTAGAGCGCGACCTGCGTGAAGGTCGCCCAGTCGACGCCGCTCGTGTGATCTGCCGCGCCCGCGATCACGTCGCTCACGCGCCGACCGCCACTCTCCACCTGCCGGATCTCCACCCTGCGGTAATACGGCCTGACCCACGAGTGGGGGTTCGCGAGCAGGACGATGCGGCGCCCGGCTATCACGTCGCTGACGTAGTACGCGCCGAATGTCGACGAGTGCGTTGCGCCCCACCGCTGCGCCCAGGGGTCGGACGTGCTCGAATGGGCGAGATAGCGCCGCCGATCGTAGATGCCCTCGCTGAACCAGGAGAGCGCTCCCAGCATGAACGGGCTCGGCGCAGTCACGTTGATCCTCACGGCGTAGGGACCCAGGACAGTCACCGGGTTGCGCGTGTCCAGTCGGGCGAGCGCGAACAGGAACGGCGCGACAGGCGATGTCGCGAGGTCGCGGGCGATGCTCCACCTGACATCCGCGGCGGTGAAGAGGTCGCCTGTCTGGCCGCGCACGCCGCGGCGCAGCTGGAAGGTGTAGTCACCGCGCCGATCGGCCCGCCAGGAGGTCGCGAGGTATGGAACGACCGCAGCGCCATCCGGCAGAACCGCGCCGGCGCCCGGTCGCGCCGCCTGCGGGCGAACCAGCTCGCTCGACCAGCTCTGCAGGAGGTCACCGGCGACGCCCGGAGTCGCGGACTCGTCGAGATCGCCCGGGAGCGCTGGGACCAGATCGATGAATGTGCGATTGCGCGGCACCGGCGCCGGCTGCCCTGCAGCAGCCGACCCGCACGCGGCGGTCACGAGCCCGAGGCACGCGACGGCGCAGAGCCTGCGACACGCGCCCGCGGAACGCGAGCGCCGGTCAGCCGCGCGGAGACGCAGGCTCGCTCGACTCCGCTTCGAGTCCGGCGTTGAAGACGCGCTCCAGTCGTCCCTGGGCAGCGGCGAGGCCGCCGGGATCCCCGCCCGGCCCGCGAAGGATCCACGCAGCCGCCACCGCAACCGCACCGCCGGCGATGGGTCCGACGACGTAGACCCAGTAATGCGCGAAATGCCCGCTGATCAGATCGGGCCCGAACGATCGCGCCGGGTTCATCGAGGCACCGCTGATCGGACTCGACCACAAGCCGGACAGTGCGACGTAGCCTCCCACCGCGACGGCCGACAACGTCCCGACGTTCTGCGCCCGCGACGCCGTCCCAAGAATCGTGCTGAGCAGACCGACCGTCAGGACGAACTCGATCAGCATCGCTTTCCAGTCCGCGATGTGAGCGCCCGGAAGCGTCGCACCAACCCCGGCCGCTCCGCCCAGCACCTTGTCCACGAAGAGGCAGGCGAGCGCCGCCCCGAGCAGCTGCACGATGACGTATCCCGGCACGCGTTTCCACGGAAAGTCACCGCGCAACGTGAAGCTGATCGTAACCGCCGGGTTGAGATGCGCGCCAGAAACCGCGCCCATGAAGAGGATGATCGCCATCACCATCAACCCTGGCGCTGTGACCGCCGCAGCGCGCGTTACGGCGCCGTGGCTAATTGCGGCGACCACACCGCCGCCGGCGCCCACCAGAACCAGCAGAAAAGTCCCAAACAGCTCGGCGAACAGCCGGCGCCACTCGAGCGCAGCATTGTCGAAGTCGATCGTCGCCGGAAACTCGAGACCGAGCACCGCGCGGCTGCGGCTTTCCTGTTTGGGGCTGACCAGACGCTTCGCGTGCTGTGTGCTCATCGTCGCGCGCGAATCTAGCGGACCGACGCGCGCCCTGTCGGTGGGGCCTTGCAGGAAACGGGACGTTGTCGCGGAGGCCTCGCCGCGGCAGCACGTAGGCAGGCGGCCTAGTACGACCGCCTAGTCCGCTCGCCTAATCGTTTGAGATACCTCGGTGGCGGCCGAAGGTGAGGCATGGGCCGCAAACACGGACCGCTCCGCGGCAATCGCGCTCGGCGCTTCGCCGCCGTCATGCTCGGCCCGGCGCTCGCGATGATGCTCGCTGGCGCAACCGGTCTTGGGGCCCCCGCGTTCGCAGCCGCCGCGGCGACAAAGCGGCCCGCCGTGGGCGCTACGGCGACGGCCACCGGCGGGCGGCCAGTGATCATCACGGGCCGCGTCCACCCCGGTTCACGCGCGAGCCACCCGACCCGTGCAGGCGCCGCCAAGAGGAACACGGGCGCAAAGCACCCACCGGCGGTCACCACGCAGCCGCGGAGCACCACGGTCGCTGCCGGAGCGGTGGCGAGCTTCACGACGGCAGCAAGCGGCAACCCGACGCCGAGCCTCCAGTGGCAGCGCTCGTCCAACCGGGGCAAGACGTGGGCCAACCTGCCGGGAGCCAACTCGCCGACGTACTCGCTCGTGAGCGCCGCGGCCGAGAACGGATACCTGTTCCGTGCGGTGTTCATCAACTCGCTGGGACGCGTCTACACGAGCGCGGCAACGCTGACAGTGTCGGGCGCCACCGCGTCCGCTCCGACCGTGACCGCGCAGCCGGCGAGCCTGACCGTCGTGAAGAACACCGTCGTCGCCTTTACCGCCGCCGCGTCGGGCTATCCGGCGCCGAGCGCTCAGTGGCAGGTCTCGACCAACGGCGGCAGCACGTGGAGCAACGTCTCCGGCGCGACAGCGCCCACCTACCAGTTCACGACCGCCGTGACGCAGAACGGCTACCGATACCGAGCGGTGTTCGCAAACGCAACGGGCAGCGCCGCGAGCGCCGCGGCGACCCTGACCGTCACGAGCGGCGCGGTCGCAACGACCGGCGCACCGACGGTGAGCACAGATCCGATCAACGTCACGGCGGCCACCGGCGCAACAGCGACGTTCAGCGCGGCAGCGGGCGGCAACCCCGCGCCGACCGCCCAGTGGCAGGTCTCAACCGACGGCGGCACCTCGTGGACGAACGTCAGCGGTGCCACCTCCGCGACCTACGGCTTCACCGCACAGATCGGCGCAAACGGCAACCAGTACCGAGCGGTCTTCACGAACTCGCTCGGCAGCGTCGACACGACGGCGGCGACCCTGACGGTTGCCTACCAGTCGAGCAACTGGTCGGGCTACGCAGTCAGCGGTGGCCTCTTCAGCTCCGTCAGCGCTGATTGGACGGTGCCGACGATCACCTGCCCGCCCGCGAGCACGAGCTTCTCGTCACAGTGGATCGGGATCGACGGGTTCAACAGCAACACGGTCGAGCAGGATGGCACCGAAGCCGACTGCTCTTCCGGTAGCCCCTACTACGGCGCGTGGTATGAGATGTACGGCGATCCGAGCGTCAGCGGCGGCTACGAGGTGCCGCTCGAGAACCCCGTCCACGCGGGTGACGCGATGACGGCGACTGTCAGCATCAGCGGCACCACTTGGACGCTCGCCATCGCGGACTCCACCCAGAACTGGACCTTCTCGACCGATATTCCAAGCGCCAGCCCCGCCCCCGCGCAGTCCTCCGCGGAGTGGATCGGCGAGCGCCCCGAGGTGTGCTCGAGCAGCTGCGGGCTCGCAAACCTCTCGAACTTCGGCAGCTTCAGCTTCACTCACGCAACCGCGACCGACGCAAGCCAGACCAACGCGCCGATCTCGAGCTTCGCCTACGCGCCCCTCGAGATGGTCGGATCGACGCTTCTCGCCGCCCCAGGCCCTCTGAGCGCCGCCGGCTCACAGTTCACCGACACCTGGACCTCGAGCACCTAGAACGACCCACTCGCCCGCAGGCAGTCCGCGACGTCAGCCGCTCCGAGCCAGGTAGGGCGCCAGGTACTGTGCCGAAATCTTTGCGACGGGTTCCCAGTTCGGCTCGGTGGCGACCTGCGAGTTGAAAGCCTTACTACCGGTGATTCGGGCTGTCATATAGATCGGCTTGCGGCCGGTTAGAAGGATTCCATGGATCTCGGGCAGGAACGGTGCCGGTTCGATCGGCGCGCCGGCGAGCGCCGCGATCGCTCGCGCCGCCGCGTCGGCCTGCTGTGCGGCCAAACCGCCGTGCTTGATCGCGAAGTCAATCGCATCGCCCGCAGCCCAGACACGCTCGACGCCGTGGACCTTGCAGTGCTGGTCGACCGGGATGAAGCCGTGCTCCCCCGAAGGCAGGCCACGAACCGCGGGCCCGAACAGCTCCGGCAGCGCGACTATGCGGTCAGCGTGAACGGTCCGGTCGCCGGGTTCGATGCGAACCTCGCCCGCCTCAACAACCTGTGCGTGCGCGGAGGTGATCGTCTCGACACCGGCATCGGCGAGCAGTTTGGCGAGCGCCTCGCTCGCCTGCGCTCCGAACACGGCAAGTGGCGCGGACTCTGGCGTGATGAGTGTCAGGTGGACGTCGACGTCCATGTCGTACGCTCGCGCTGCGGTCATGAGCGCCAGCTCTGGCAGCGGCATCGGCCACGCGAGGCGGGCGGGCGCGACGAACGCGACGCTCTTTACGTACCCCTCCTCGACATCCTGGATCATGCCGTGGAGCAGCTCGTCCAAACGACGGTCGTCGATCGTCACGACGTGCGAGAACGCTTCCGTGATGCGAGCGCCGAGCCCGAGCAGCAGAGCGTCGTAGGCGACCTCCTCGCCGCCCACCGTGTGAGCGACGCGCGCTGACGGATCGACCCAGCCGAACTCGTCGACGAGCAGTTCAGCGCCGACCTCATCGGCGAGAGCGGCGATTGGATAGTGCGCGGCCGGCGTGTAGGCGAACGGCTCGCGCACCGTCATCGGCCGGTAGCTGAACTGCGCGTTTGGCGCGATCAGCGTGAGAGCAACGCGCTCGCCGGCCAGCTCGTGCAACGCGAGCGCAGCTTCGAGGGCCGCCACGCCGCCGCCGGCTATCACCACCTTCAATGGGTCGGCAGCGCTCATCGAGCCAGACTATGGCGCATTCGGTTCTGGCGCGACAGCCGATCGGAGCCGCCGCGTGGCTGCGGCAAACTACGCAGCGACAAGGGTAATGGCCACGCGAACGGCGTCGCGCGCAGGACGCTAACTTGCCCGGATGAGCCCAGGCGAAGAGACCCCCGGGCCGGCGGCCGACCCGATCCGGATCGTGATCGCGGACGACCACGCCGTCGTGCGCAGCGGACTGCGCCTGCTGCTCGAAGCGGAGCCCGATTTCGAGGTTGTCGCAGAGGCAGGGGATATCGGAGCCGCCAGGCGCTACGTCCGCGGCCATCACCCGGCGGTTCTGGTACTCGACCTCAACATGCCGGGCGGGTCGAGCCTTGAGGCGATCCCCGAGATCCGGGCCGAGGCGCCGGAGACGCAGATCGTGATCCTGACGATGCAGGAGGAGCCCGCCTTCGCGCGCCAGGCGCTCGGCGCCGGTGCGTCGGGGTACGTGCTGAAAGAGGCGGCCGACACCGAACTCGTCGAGGCGGTGCGCCGCGCCGCCGTCGGCGACACCTACCTCAACCCTGCGCTCGGCGCGCGGATCGCCCGCGAACCACCACCGGGCCCGCCCGACGATCTGAGCGAGCGCGAAGTCGAGGTCCTGCGCCTGATCGCCCTCGGGCACACGAACTCCGAGATCGCGCAGCAGCTCTACCTCTCCGTCCGCACAGTCGAGACGCACCGCTCGCACATCCAGCAGAAGCTTCGCGTGTCATCTCGCGCGGAGCTGGTCAGCTACGCGCTGCAACGAGGGCTCGTGGGCTGAGGGCGGCGAGAAATCGCTGCTGCGCGCGACGTCCGCGGGCCCCCACGGAGGTTGGATGTCCTCGGCCGCGCGCGGCGGCCGTCGAGGACCGCTCCCCAAATCGCGTAGTTCGCCGAATGCGGTAGCGGGGGGAGCCACGATGGCCGTGGGCGTCGTAGGTGGTTCGATGTCTCGAGGTGGACCGAGACATGACCGAATCGACCCCAATCGAAGCCACTGCGCCACCTCAGCTCCGCGCGGTTCCAGATCTGCCCGGGTTTCGCGTGCTGGCCCCCGCCATCCGTGTGCTGCTCGCGGACGACCACGCATTCGTCCGCAGGAGTCTGCGTGGCCTGCTCGACACGGAGACCGAGTTCGACGTTGTAGCCGAGGCGAGCGACGTTCCGATGGTCATGCGCCACGTGCAGACGCACAGCCCTCACGTTCTCGTGCTCGACGTGAGCATGCCGGGTGGGCCGATTCTGAGCGCGATCCGAGAGCTGCGCCAGCGCGCCCCCCAAACCGCGATCGTCGTCACGACGATGCTCGACGATCCGCGCTTTGCGCGCGAGGCGATCGCGGCCGGGGCCAGCGCCTACGTACTGAAGGACTCGGCTGAGCGCCACCTGCCACAGGCGATTCGCCGTGCTGCCCGCGGCGAGAGCTTCGTCGCTCCTGAGCTCGCGCCGATCCTGGCAGCGTACGGCGGAAGCAACGACGGGCTCACGAAGCGTGAGCTCGACGTGCTGCGACTCATCGCGCTCGGTCACACGAACCTGGAGACCGCGGCATTGCTCCAACTCTCCGTGCGCACGATCGAAACGCACAGGGCAAACATCCACCGCAAGCTCAGCCTGGCGACGCGCGCAGAGCTCGTGCGCTACGCGCTGCGGCGTGGGCTACTCGCACCGGCCGCCGGCAGCAGCATCGGCTGACTCGCTGAGAGCCAAGCGCTGACGGTCGTCCCCCTTGCCGAGGATTCGATCGACAGTTCGCCGCCGAACGCGAGCACGCGCTCGCGCATCCCCGTCAGGCCGAACCCCGCGGCGTGCTCCGGCGCCTCGAAACCCCGACCGTCATCCGCAAGGACGACCTCGATGCGCTCCAGGTCGGCCCGTACCAAAACGTTTACGACGCGCGCCTGCGCGTGCTTGGCGACATTCGACAGCGCCTCCTGCACGATGCGGTACACGGTGGCCTGCAGCTCTGGCTCGAGGCCAGGCTCCGCGCCCGCGTCCGGCAGTTCAAGCCGACCCGCGATCTCGAGGTCGTTGATTGCACGATGGCGCTCGAATAGCGCCTCGAGTGCGGCTTGCAGACCGAGCTCGTCGAGCGCCGCGGGGCGCAATTCGGTGATGATCGCACGCAGATTCGTGATCTCCTGTTCGATCTGCTCGAGCGCCTGCTCGGTGGCCCTTCCCAGGGTCTCGGCGTCCCCGGCACGCCGCGCGGTTGCCAGGAGGACACGCAGCCCTCCAAGGGCTTGCAGTGTCTCGTCGTGAAGCTCCTGCGCCCAGCGGCGTCGCTCCGCGTCGGCGGCGGCGAGGGTGTCGCGAAGGCGCTGTTGCTGAACGCTCTGAGCGATCACCACCGCGGTCGCAGCGCTCGCGGCAAACGCTCGCAGTGCTCGCTCGTCGTCGTCGCTGAACTGCTGTGCACCGGGCTGGCGATCGAAGGCGATCAGCACGCCGAGCGGATCCCCGCGGTAGAGGAGCGGCACGACGAGCGCAGTCCGCGCGCCGCTGACGCCGAACGTGTCGGCACTGATCCGCAGTCTCGCTCCGACATCGCCGATTCGCTCGGGGGTGCCGCGGAGCATCACCTCGCCCGAGGTCGAGGCGTTGATCGGGAGTCGAACGCCTCCGGGTCGCTCTCCGTGCCCGGCAACGGCCGCGGGAACCAGATCGTCACCGTCGCGCAGCAGGATGAGGACGGTACGAGCCTCGACGAGCGCGCGCCCGCGCTTGACGATCAGCTCGAGCGAACGCTCGAGGTCGACCTCGGCGCCAACGGCGAGCGCGACCGCCTGGGTCGCCCGCAGCCCGCTGACGGCCCGCTCGAGTTCCACGCGCTGCGTCTCGACATCGTGATAGAGGCGCGCGTTCTGGATCGCGATCGCGGCCCAGAGGGCGAGCGCGACCGCAGCCTCCTCATCTGATTCGTCGAACTCGCCGTCCTTCTTCTCGGTCAGGTACAGGTTGCCCCACGCCTCGCCCTGGATGACGACTGGAACACCGAGGAAGCTGGCCATCGGCGGATGGCCCGCGGGAAACCCGTAGGAGGAAGGATGATCACCGACCCGGGAGAGCCGCAGCGGCTTGGGGTCGACGCTCAGCACCCCGAGAACTCCAAGGCCCCTGGGCGGATCGCCGATCCGCTTCGCCTTCTCGTTGTCGATCCCCGCTGTGAGAAAGCGCTCGAGCCGGCTGCGGTCGGCGCTGAGAACGCCGATCGCGGCGTAGCGCGCACCTGTCAGCTCGAGCGCGGCGTCGAGCACGTGCGCGAGGACCGCGTCGACTTCAAGCTCCGACACGATGATCGCGCCGAGGTCGATCAGCGCGTGCAGACGCGAGTCTTTCAGCTTGTCTGGGATCGGGCTACCGCGGTCAAGTGTGTGTTTGCCCCTGAAATAAAGATACAACTGCGACAGTCCCGCGACCCCTGATACGTCGTGGGTGGTGGCGCATCGGTAAGCGGACTGCGTGCTTGGGCGCGGGCGCCGGTGGCCGTCGGCTCAGTACTCCACACGGATGCGCCGCGCGGAGGCACGCCGATGACGCCGGCGTCGTGGGCCGAGACGATGAACCCCGTGATGGAGCCGAGCCGGAGCACAGGGCGCGCCCGCAGCTACGGCGTCCTCTACGACCACGAGACCCACCTGACGCGCACTGACCTCTGGGCGTGGCAAGACGCGGTGAGCCGGATCGCGAACACCACAGACGGGGCGCGCAGGCCTACCGAGCGCGAGATCGTCGCCGCGATGCGGCGCCCCGGCTTCTATGGCGAGGCGGAGAACGTCGAGGTGGAGGTGCGCGAAACCCACATCTCCTGGGTGTTCCTCGTCGGCGCTCGCGCCTTCAAGCTGAAGAAACGAGTGGTTTTCCCGTTTCTCGACTACGGCAGCGTCGAGCGAAGGCAATCGATGTGCGAGCTCGAGGTGGAGTTGAACCGCCGGCTTGCGCCGAGTGTGTACGTCGGCGTCCGGCCGGTAGTGGAGCGAGGTGGGCACGTTGAGCTCGGGACCCCGGGATGCGACGGAGCGCTCGAGCACGTCGTCGAGATGCGCAGGTTCGACGAGTCCCGCACGCTCGCCGCCACGGTCGCTAGCGGAACCGTCGAGGAGGGGCTCGTGGCGAGGCTTGGAGCGCGACTCGCCGCCTTTCACGGCGCTGCCGTGGTCCCGAGCGCGGTCACGGAGCCGCTCGGCGCGCTCAAGGCAATCGGCGACGCCAACTTCGAGGCCATGATTGGCCGCAACGACCTGATCGAGCGTGGGCGCGTCGCCGCCGCGCAGCGCTTCGTCGACGCGTTCCTCTGTGGGCACGCCGAGACGATCGTCGGGCGCGTCGCGAACGGGCGACTGCGTGAGGGCCACGGCGATCTGCGCGCGGAGCACATATTGCTCTGCGATCCGCCCGCTCGCGATGAGTGGGAGATCGTCGACTGTGCGGAGTTCGACGCCAGTCTGCGCGACGGCGATGTCGCCGCCGACCTCGCGTTCCTCGTCATGGACCTGACCTGGCTCGGACGGCGGGATCTGGCCCGCGAGCTGCTGGACGGCTACCGGTCGGCGGGCGGTGACGCCGGAGGAGATGAGCTGGTCGCCTTCCATGCCGCCGTCAAAGCGTGGGTCCGCGCGAAGGTTGCGCTGCTCCGCGCCTCGGACCCAGGCCGCTCGAGCCGGGCGCGGCGGAGCGCTGAGCGTGAGGCGCAGGAGCTCTTCGCTCTGGGCGAGCGATTTGCCTGGCAGGCACGAATGCCGCTGGCTCTGCTCGTGTGTGGAGCACCAGCAGCCGGCAAGTCGAGCCTCGCCGCACGCCTCGCCGCGAGCTCAGGCCTCCCCGTCGTCTCCTCGGATGTCGTGCGCAAGGAGCGCCAAGGGCTCACCGCCACTGCTCGGGCAGGTGAGGCGGCATACGCCGACGCCGAGAACACCGACACGTATCGCGAGCTCGGGCGGCGCGCCGCCGAGGAGGTTGCAAGCAACGGAGGGGTGATCGTGGACGCGACGTTCGCCGCCGGATCCCTCCGTCGTGCGTTCGCGCAAAGCTTCGCGTCGGCCGCGCCGACGGTCTTCTGCGAGTGCCGGTTGCCGATCGCGACGATCCGTCGGCGAGCACTGACCCGGATGTCTGACCCCAACCGCGTCTCTGACGCCACGCCGGCTGTTGCCGAGCGGCTTGCGCTCGAATTCGAGCCCCTCGACGGGGTGGTCCCCGCAGGCCGTCACATGCTGCTGCAAGCCGACCAACCGGTGGACGAGATCACGGCCGATGTGGTCGCGCTACTCGACCGGCGCCTGATGCACGGACCGGACATCAGCGCGTGAGCGTGATCTCCCCGCGGGCACCGGCCGACACGGACGTGGTTCTTCGTGACGGATCGACGGTTCGCGTGCGCGCGGTGACCCCCGCCGACGAGGCGGCCATCGGCGAGTTCCTCCGCCAGCTCTCTGAGCGCTCGCGGTTACTGCGCTTCTTCTCCGCGGGCGCCGACCTGCGTGACCAGGCACGCCGCTTCGCCGACGTCGACGGCGTCAGCGCGTACGGGCTCATCGCAACGCTCGGGACCGCGGGCGAGATCGTCGGCCATGCCGGCTACGTCCGCGCCGGCAGCGACTCGGCGGAGGTGGCGTTTGCGATCGCCGACGCTTTCCAGGGGCGCGGGCTCGCAACCACGCTGCTCGCCCACCTGGCCGCGCATGCGAGCGCCCAGCAGGTGTCGACGTTCACCGCCGTGACGCGTCCCGACAACCACGGGATGATCGAGGTGTTTCGTGAGAGCGGCTTCCCGGTCGAGGTCCGCTCAGGCGTCGACGTTGTGAAGGTCAAATTCCCGACGGAGCTGAGCGCCGACGGGTGGCGGCGATTCGAGCAGCGTGACCAGATCGCGAGCGTCGCCGCGGTGGACGCCGTTCTCGCGCCGAAATCGATCGCACTGATCGGCGCGTCACGCCGGCGTGGCACGGTCGGCGGCGAGATCCTCCACAACGTCGTCTCGAACGGCTTCCAAGGAGTCGTCTACCCGATCAACCCGGCGGCCGGCGCGGTGCAATCGATGCCCGCTTACGCCTCCGTGCTCGACGTTCCCGAACCTGTCGATCTGGCGGTGATCGCGGTCCCCGCAGCAGCGGTGCTCGACGTTGCGCGGCAGTGCGGAGCGGCGCGTGTTCGCGGGCTCGTCGTCATCTCCGCCGGCTTCGCGGAGGTCGGCCCGGCCGGTGAGGAGATGCAACGCGAGCTCGTCGAGGTCTGCCGCGCACACGGCATGCGACTCGTTGGCCCGAATTGCCTCGGTGTCCTCAATACGGCGCCGGACGTGTCGCTTGACGCGACGTTCATCCCGCTCGCCGCGACGCCGGGAAGCGTGGGCTTCCTGTCGCAGAGCGGTGGCCTGGGCATAGCGATCGTCGAGGCCGCGAACCGGCTGCGGCTCGGGCTCAGCGCCTTCGTTTCGATCGGCAACAAGGCCGACCTATCGGGTAATGACTTCATCCAGTACTGGGAGCAGGATCCACACACGAACGTGATCCTGCTCTACCTGGAATCGTTCGGCAACGCTCGCAAGTTTGCGCGGATCGCGCGGCGTGCCGGCCGGACCAAGCCGATCGTCGCGGTCAAGAGCGGGCGGTCGGTGGCCGGAGCACGCGCGAGCGCGTCACACACTGGAGCGCTCCTCGCGACCTCCGACGTTACGGTCGACGCACTGTTCCGCCAGGCCGGCGTGATTCGCACGGACACGCTCGGCGAGCTGTTCGACGTCGCCGCGCTGCTCTGCTCGCAGCCCGCGCCGCGCGGGTCGCGCGTCGTCATCCTCACGAACGCCGGCGGGCCCGGAATCCTCTGCGCCGATGCCTGCGAGACGAGTGGCCTGCAGGTCGCCGAGTTGACGAAGACCGTACGTGGCGCACTCCACGACTTCCTCCCCTCGGAGGCCGCACTCAGCGACCCGATCGACATGGTCGCGACGGCCAGCGCCGACGACTACCGCCGCGCGCTAGAGGCGGTCGGACGCTCCGGGATCGCCGACGCCATCATCGTAATCTTCGTGCCGCCGCTCGTCACCGAAGCCACGGATGTCGCGATCGCGATCTCGCAAGCGGCGGAGTCGATCCCCCCGGAGGTGACTCTCACGAGCGTCTTCATGGCGGCGGGAAACGCAGCCCTGGAGCTGCACCGAGGTGGCAGGGCGATACCCGTATACGCGTTTCCTGAGGACGCCGCACGGGCCGTCGGGCACGCCGCTCGCTACGGGGCCTGGCGCGAAGCGCCGCCGGGGGCGATCCCCGAGTTCCGCGATCGACGAAGCGACGAGGCGGCGGCGGTGATCGCGCAGGCGCTCGGCGCCGGCGAGGGTTGGCTCTCGCAGGCGGGCGTCGCGACCCTGCTCGACTGCTACGGGCTGCACCCGCCGGCGTCGCGCGTCGTGCGCACGGGCGCTGAGGCCGCCCGCGCCGCCGCGGAGCTCGGCGGTCCCGTGGCCTTGAAGGCAATCGCGCCGCGGTTGCTCCACAAGAGCGACGCCGGAGCGGTCGTGATCGGACTCGAGGCGGGCCAGGTCGCACGCGCCGCCGGCAGGATGACGAAGGCGGTGACGGAGGCCGGTTTCGAGATCGAGGGGTTCCTCGTCCAAAGGATGGCTCCGACCGGCGTCGAGCTGATCGTCGGCGTCGTGCAGGACCGCGCGTTCGGCCCGCTGATCGCGTGCGGCGCAGGGGGAACGAGTACCGAGCTGCTCGGCGATGTCGCGGCGCGGCTGACACCTCTGACCGACCTCGACGCGTCGGAGATGCTGCGTTCCTTGAGGCTGTTCCCGCTGCTCGACGGGTACCGTGGCGCGCCCCGGTGCGACGTGCCGGCGCTCGAGGATCTGCTGCTGCGCGTCAGCGCGCTGGTCGACGACCATCCAGAGGTTGCCGAGCTGGACCTCAACCCGGTGATCGCCCTACCCGAGGGACCGCTGGTCATCGACGCCCGGGTGCGACTCGAGCCGCCGCCGCCAGAGCCGGCGCGACCCTCGATTGGAGCCTAGCGGCACACGCACCCGGCGTACGATCGACCGATTGAGATGAACGCGCCGGCCGCCTCACCGCTCAGCACCCGAGAAGTCGAGACGATCGACGCTTGGTGGCGCGCGGCGAACTACCTGTCGGTCGGCCAGATCTATCTGCTCGACAATCCGTTGCTGCGCGAGCCGCTCCTGGCGGAGCACGTCAAGCCCCGCCTGCTCGGCCACTGGGGCACCACCCCGGGCTTGAACTTCATCTACGCACACATGAACCGCGTGATCAAGACTCGCGATCTCGACGCGATCTTCGTGACCGGCCCCGGTCACGGTGGCCCGGCCCTCGTGGCGAGCACCTATATGGAGGGCACATACACCGAGTTCTATCCGCGGATCGGCCACGACGTCGAGGGTCTGCGGCGGCTGTTTCGGCAGTTCTCCTTCCCCGGCGGGATCCCGAGCCACGTCGCTCCCGAGACGCCGGGATCGATCCACGAGGGCGGCGAGCTCGGCTATGCCCTCGTCCACGCCCATGGCGCCGCATTTGACAATCCGGAACTTGTCGTCGTTTGCGTCATCGGCGACGGCGAAGCAGAGACGGGCCCGCTCGCGGCGAGCTGGCATTCCAACAAGTTCCTCAACGCCCGTCGTGACGGCGCGGTGCTGCCTGTCCTGCACCTCAACGGCTACAAGATCGCCAACCCGACGGTGCTTGCCCGCATCCCCCACGCGGAGCTGGACTCGCTGCTCGAAGGCTACGGCTACGCGCCCAGGTTCGTGGAGGGCGCGGACCCGGCTTCGATGCACCAGCTGATGGCTGCCGCGCTCGACGAGGTCACCACCGACATCGCCGAAATTCAGCGTCGCGCGCGCGAGGATGGCGTGATCGAACGCCCGCGCTGGCCGATGATCGTGTTGCGCACGCCGAAGGGTTGGACAGGGCCGAAGATGGTCGACGGCCTGCCCGCGGAAGGGTCGTTCCGCTCTCACCAGGTGCCGCTCGCGGCGGTTCACACGAACCCGGCCCACCGCGCTCAGCTCGAGGAGTGGATGCGCTCGTACCGACCGGAGGAGCTGTTCGAAGAGGGCGGAGCGCTGCGCGCGGAGATCGCGGCACTGGCCCCGGAAGGTTCACGGCGAATGGGCTCAAACCCGCACGCGAACGGCGGCCTGCTGCTCCACGAGCTCGAGCTGCCCGACTTCCGTGACTACGCGGTCCCGGTCACGGCTCCGGGGACCACGTCAAACGAGGCGACTCGCGTGCTCGGAACGTTTCTCCGCGACGTGCTACGAGACAACGCCGATAACTTCAGGATCATGGGCCCCGACGAGACGGTCTCGAATCGTCTCGGCGCGGTGCTCGATGCGAGCGATCGCACATGGGAGGCACAGACCGTCGCGGGCGACGATCACCTCGACCCGGAAGGGCGCGTAATGGAGGTCCTCAGCGAGCACCTCTGCCAGGGCTGGCTCGAGGGATACCTCCTGACCGGCCGCCACGGTCTGTTCAACTGCTACGAGGCGTTCATCCACATCATCGACTCGATGTTCAATCAACACGCCAAGTGGCTCAAGGTCACGAACGAAATCCCCTGGCGGCGGCCGATCGCCTCGCTCAACTATCTCCTCTCGTCGCACGTCTGGCGGCAGGACCACAACGGGTTCTCGCACCAGGATCCCGGCTTCATCGATCACGTGGTCAACAAGAAAGCCGAGATCATTCGCGTCTACCTGCCACCCGACACGAACACACTGCTATCGGTCGCCGACCACTGCCTGCGCTCGCGCCAGTACGTCAACGTGATCGTCGCCGGCAAGCAGCCGCAGCTCAACTACCTGAACGTCGAGGACGCGATCATCCACTGCACTCGCGGCCTCGGCATCTGGGACTGGGCGAGCACGGACGGAGATGGCGAACCGGACGTCGTTCTGGCCTGCGCCGGCGACATCCCGACGCTGGAGACTCTCGCCGCCGCCGCGATCCTCCGCGAACGCTTGCCGGATCTGCGGGTGCGCGTGATCAACGTCGTCGACCTGATGCGGCTGCAACCGGACACTGAGCATCCCCACGGCCTGTCCGACAACGAGTTCGACGCCCTCTTCACCGCCGCCCAGCCGGTGATCTTCGCCTACCACGGCTACCCGTTGCTGATCCACAGGCTGACCTACAGGCGCAACAACCACCACAACCTGCACGTGCGTGGCTACAAGGAGGAGGGGACCACGACGACGCCCTTCGACATGGTGATGCTGAACGACCTCGACCGTTTCCATCTCGTGATGGACGTCATCGACCGTGTCCCGATCCTCGGCGAGCGCGCCGCTCACCTGCGCCAGGAGATGGAGGATCTCCGCCTGCGCTGCCGCGCCTTCACGCGCGAGCACGGCGATGATCCGGTCGAGGTCCGCGACTGGACCTGGCCGCACGGCGTTCCCGCGGTCTAGACGGTGCGTGTCCTCGTCGTCAACGCCGGCTCGAGCTCGCTCAAGCTGTCGCTGATAGGGCCGGGCGAAGAGCCTCTCGGACGTCGCGAGATCGCCGCCCGCGGTGAGGGGATCGATCGCGAGGCGCTCGAGCACGCACTCGCCGAGCTCTCCGGCGCGCAGGCAGTGGGACACCGGATCGTCCACGGCGGACTGCGCTTCCGCGAGGCGGTCCGTATCGACCCTGCGATCGAGCGCGAGCTGGCGGAGCTCACCGATCTCGCGCCGCTTCACCAGCGGCGTTCGCTCGCTGCGCTCGACGAGGTCAGCTCACGGATCGACCTCCCAGCCGTCGCCTGCTTCGACACGGCCTTCCACGCGACGTTGCCGGCGGCGGCAGCCACCTACGCCCTGCCGGCGCAGTGGCGCGAGCGCTGGCCGCTGCGCCGCTTCGGCTTCCACGGCCTCTCGCACGCGTGGATCGCCAGGCGTGCACCGCAGCTGATCGGCGCGGACCCCGAAGGGCTTCGGATCCTCAGCGCCCACCTCGGCTCGGGTGCCTCGCTCTGCGCGATCGAGAGCGGTCGCTCGCTCGACACGACAATGGGCTTCACCCCGCTCGAAGGCGTCGTCATGGCGACGCGCTCGGGCAGCATCGACCCCGGCCTGCTCCTCTGGCTTGCCGACGGGCGCCTACCGGTAGAGGAGCTGGCCGAGGGACTCGAGCACGGCGCCGGACTGCTCGGATTGGCCGGCACCGCGGACATGCGCCAGGTCCTGGACCAGGCCGAGCGGGGCGAGGAGCGCGCGAAGCTCGCGCTCGAGGTCTACACCCACCGCCTCCGAGCTGAGATAGCCGCGATGGCAGCGTCGCTCCGCGGGATCGATGTCCTTGCGTTCACCGGCGGCATCGGGGAGCGTGCACCGGCAGTGAGGGAACTCGCGGTGGCCGGGCTCGGCTTTCTCGGGCTGGCCCTCGACAGCGCACGCAATCGTGCCGCGACCGGCGACGCTGAGATCAGCGCCGAGGGGGCCACGGCAAAGGTCGTGGTGATCGAGGCTCGCGAGGACCTCGAGATCGCACGGCAGACCCGCGCGGTGCTCGAGGCGCCCTAGCGAGCCCGGCAGGCCTCGCCGTGGTGGCACGCCCGCCGGCAGCTCGCACCCGCTGCGGCGCGCGCGGCACACCCACTCCGGTCGCGGCCATCCCGGAGCCCCACCCGCCACGCAACCCCAGGCGACGGCACGCCGGCGGCAACGCCGCCTGACCCGTCACCTACGTATTTACCCACCACTCGGCGCAGCGCCTACCCCCGATGGCGCGCCGCAATCCCGGACCTAGCCTTTAAGGCGACCCCCATCTGCCGAACATCAGGAGACCGTCATGCCCACACGAGTCGCAATCAACGGCTTCGGCCGCGTCGGGCGCACCGTCGTGCGCGCGGCGCAGCGCAACTGCCCCGACATCGAGATCGTCGCCGTCAACGATCTGATGGATGCGGCGACGATGACGCACCTGCTCCGCTACGACTCGGTCTACGGTCGCTTTCCGGTCAGTGTCGAGGCCGGCGACGGCGAGATCGTGATCGACGGGCAGCCGGTTCGCGCGCTCACCGAGGCCAAGCCCTCCGATCTGCCGTGGTCGGAGCTCGACATCGACGTGGTCATCGAGTCCACCGGCCGCTTTCGCACGCGCGCCGCCGCCGCCGAGCATCTCACCGCGGGCGCGCGCAAGGTGATCATGTCGGCCCCGGCCAAGGGCGAGGAGGCGATCGACGCGACCGTGGTGCTCGGCGTCAACTTCGACGAGGTCTACGATCCCGAGCGCCACCACATCATCTCGAACGCGTCGTGCACGACCAACTGCCTCGCCCCGGTCGCGAAGGTTCTGCACGAGGCCGTCGGCATCCGTCACGGCCTGATGACCACGATCCACGCCTACACCGCCGACCAGAACCTGCTCGACGGCCCGCACAAGGATCTCCGCCGCGCCCGCTCGGCGGCGCTCAGCCTGATCCCGACCTCGACCGGCGCCGCGAAGGCCCTCGGTCTCGTGGTCCCCGAGCTGGCCGGCAAGCTGAACGGCTTCGCCGTGCGCGTGCCGACCCCGACGGGCTCGCTCGTCGATCTGACGGTCGAGTCCGAGCGCCCGACGAGCATCGAGGAGGTGAACGCGGTCTTCCGCGAGCATGCCGATACCGGCGCCCTCGCCGGCATCCTCGCCTACACCGAGGACCCGATCGTCTCGAGCGACATCGTCGGCTCGTCCTACTCGTCGATCTTCGACGCCGGCCTGACCGCCGTCAACGACGGCACGCAGGTCAAGGTCGTCGCCTGGTACGACAACGAGTGGGGCTACTCGAGCCGACTCGCGGATCTCGCCGCCCGCGTGGTCGTCCGGGTGCCGGCGAGCGCGTAGCCGGCGTGGGCGGGCCCGAAAGCGCGATCCGGGCCGTGGGGCTGACAAAGCGCTACGGCGACACGGTCGCGCTCGACCGGCTCGACCTCGTCGTGGCGCCCGGTGAGGTCTACGGTTATCTCGGCCCCAACGGCGCCGGCAAGACGACGACGATCCGCCTGCTGCTCGGGTTCCACCGCCCGAGTTCCGGCTCGGCGGAGCTCTTCGGTATCGACGCCTGGCGCAATCCCGCCGCCGCGCACCGCGCCGTCGCCTACGTTCCCGGCGAGCCGTTCCTGTGGCCCGCGCTCACCTCTGAGGAGACCTTCGAGTTCCTCGCGCGCCTGCACGGTGGCACCGACGTCGCCTACCGCGCCGAGCTGATCAGGCGCTTCCAGCTGGACACCTCGAAGAAGGTCCGCGCGCTCTCGAAAGGGAACCGTCAGAAGGTCCAGCTGATCGCCGCGCTGGCGACGCGGGCCGAGCTGCTGCTGCTCGACGAGCCGACATCCGGCCTCGACCCGTTGATGGAGGCCGAGTTCCGCGCCGCGATCGAGGAGGCCAAGGCGCGCGGCCAGACCGTCTTCCTCTCCTCGCACATCCTCAGTGAGGTCGAGGCGCTCTGCGACCGCGTGGGCATCCTGCGCGAGGGCCGCCTCGTGGATGAGGGCACGCTCGCGCAGCTTCGCCATCTCGGCGCGCAGACTGTCGAGGTGACCTTCGCGGGCCGCGCACCGTCGCTGGCGCCGCTGCCGGGTGTGGCCGCCCAGAGCGCCGGCCGCAACGCCACCCGATTCGAGGTCACGGGCGAGATCGGTCCGCTGATCGCCGCACTGGCCGGGCACCCGGTCGCGGGCCTGACGAGCCGCGAGCCCTCGCTCGAGGAGATCTTCCTGCACCACTACGACGGTGCGGCGGCCGGTGGCGGCTAGAGCGGCCCTCGCGCGCCGCGCGTTCCTCGACGGGCGCACGCGCACACTCGCCTTCGCCGGCCTGTTCGCGCTCTACAGCTACATCCAGCCGGCGGGCTACCGCAGCGCCTACCCGACGCTGTCGGACCGCCTCGCGTTCGCTCACAGCTTCGCGAACAACGATGCGATCAGGTTGTTCTACGGGTATCCATACGACGCGGTCACGATCGCCGGGTACACCGCCTGGCGGGTGGGCGGGACGCTGGCTATCGGGGCGGCGGTGCTTGGGGTGCTCGCCGCTGTCGGCGCGCTGCGAGCGCAGGAGGAGACGGGGCGCCTGGAGCTCGTGCTGGCTGGTTCGCTCACCCGAGCGGGCGCATTTTGGGCCGCGATCGCGGCGGTCGCCGGAGGCATCTTCGCCGTCTGGCTGGGCGAGACGGTCGGTTTTCTCGCGGGCGGGCTGGCGGCCGGCGGCAGCGCCTATGCCGCGCTCGCGACGGCGTCGGTGGTGTGTGTCTTTGCTGCCGTCGGCGCGCTGGCGAGCCAGATCGCCTCCACGCGGCGGACCGCCGTCGAGCTTGGGATGGCGGTGGTGGCGCTCTCGCTGCTGCTGCGGGTGCTTGCCGACAGCTCCGGCGGAGCGGGCTGGGTGCGATCGCTGACGCCGCTCGGCTGGGCCGAACAGCTGCGCCCGTTCACCGGGCCACACCCCCTCGTGCTGCTGGCGCCGCTCCTGGGGACCGCCGTGCTGCTTGCGCTGGCGGCTCGCATCGCGGCCGTGCGCGACCTCGGGGCGGGCCTGATCGGTTCCCGCACCAGCGCGCGACCGCGCCTTCGCTTCCTGTCCTCCGCGGGAGCGCAGGCCTTCCGCTCGGAGCGCGCGAGCCTCGCCGCGTGGTCTGTCGGCGTCGCGCTGTTTGCGCTGGTCCTCGGTGTCGTGTCAAGGAGCGTCTCCTCGGCGGGGATCCCGGCGAGCGTGCGCCGCGAGATCGCGAAGCTCGGCTCGGGTGCGATCACCACGCCGCGCGGCTACCTCGCCTTCGTGTTCATCTTCTTCATCCTCGCGGTCAGCCTGTTCGGCTGCTCGCAGCTCGCCGCGACGCGCCGCGAGGAGTCCAGCGAGCGACTGGAGACGCTGCTCGCCGCTCCGCTCGGACGCCGGCGCTGGCTCGCCGGGCGACTCCGGGTCGCGGCGCTCGGGGTGGCTCTACTGTCGCTCGTCGCGGGGCTCCTGACGTGGGCCGGCGCGGCCTCCCAGGGAGTCGGTATCTCACTCGCGGACGGCCTCGAGGCGGGGGCGAACTGCGTGCCGGTCGGCGTGCTCTTCCTCGGCCTCGCAGCCTTGGCCTACGCGGCGATCCCGCGTGCCGCGATCGCCGTCGCCTACGGGCTCGTGGCCGTCACATTCCTGTGGTATCTGGTGGGCGCCGTCGTCGGCGCACCGAGCTGGGTCGTACAGCTGACGCCCTTCGCGCACATCGGCTTCGTCCCGGTGCAGGGATTCCGCGCCGCTTCAGCGGTGGGGATGGTCGCGATCGGGCTCGCCGCCGGGCTCGCCGCGCTCGAGCGCTTCCGCCGCCGCGACCTCGTGCCCGCCTGACGCCTCGCGCCCGCCTGACGCCCCCGCGGTGTCCTGAGGCGAGGGTCCGGCGCGACCCTTCGGCGAACTACGTAGATGCCGCGCGGCCAGAGCACGATGCCGGCGGCGCGGGCCAGGGCGAAGCTGTGTCGGCAGTTCAAAACACCCGAGGAGTACACGTTGACCGTCACCGTCAAAGCCCGCTGGGCCTGAATGTTCTCGGTTCGGATACATGGGCGCGGCGGCCAGGGCGTCGTGACCGCAGCCGAGTTGTTGTCGGTTGCTGCGTTCACGGACGGCAAGGAGGCCCAGGCCTTTCCGAGCTTTGGATCGGAGCGAATGGGGGCGCCGGTGATTGCTTTTTGCCGCATCGACACGCGGCTGATCCGCCTGCGCGAACCGATCTCCGAGCCCGACGCGGTGATCGTGTCGGACTCCACGTTGCTGCACCACGTCGACGTGTTCGGCGGCCTTGCACAGGACGGCTACGTCCTGATCAACAGCGAGCGCTCGATCGGCGAGCTCGGGCTCGCAGACCTGCGCGAGCGCCACGGGGGCCGGCGACTGCTGACCGTCCCCGCCACCGAGCTCGCACTCGCCAACACCGGGCGCCCGATCCCCAACGCAACGCTCCTCGGCGCGTTTGCGGCGATGACCGACGCCGTCTCCCTCGAGTCGCTCGAGGAGGCGATCGGCAATCGTTTCTCCGCCGGCGCGGCCGAGGGCAACATTGCCGCGGCTCGCGCCGCCGCGGCCCAGGTCTCGGAGGTGGCGGCGCATGCCCTCACCGCTTCGTAGGCAACTCGAAGGCTCGCAGGCGGTCGCTGAGACAGTTGCCCGCTGCCGGCCCGAGGTCGTCTGCGCGTACCCGATAACGCCCCAGACCCACATCGTCGAGGCGGTCTCGCGGATCGCGCTGGCCGGCGAGCTCGGGAGCTGCCAGGTGATCAACGTCGAATCCGAGTTCGCGGCGATGTCGGTCGCGATCGGCGCCTCCGCCACCGGCGCGCGGGCCTACACCGCCACCGCCAGTCAGGGACTCCTCTACATGGCCGAGGCGCTCTTCAACGCCGCCGGTCTCGGACTGCCGATTGTGATGACCGTCGCGAACCGCGCGATCGGCGCGCCGATCAACATCTGGAACGACCACTCGGACTCGATGGCGATGCGCGACTGCGGCTGGATCCAGCTCTACGCAGCAGACAACCAGGAGGCCTGCGACCTCCACGTCCAGGCCTTCCGGATCGCCGAGGAGCTCTCGACGCCGGTGATGGTCTGCATGGACGGGTTCATCCTGACGCACGCGTTCGAGCCGCTCACGGTTCCCTCACAGGAGGATGTCGACGCGTTCCTGCCAGCGTTCGAGCCGCGTCAGGTGCTCGACCCCGACGATGCGATGACGATCGGCGCGATGGTCGGCCCCGAAGCCTTCACGGAGGTCCGCTACCTCCAGCACGCGAAGCAGATCCAGGCACTCGATGTCATCCCGGCCGTCGCGGAGGAGTTCCGCGCGCGCTTCGGCCATGCGTCGGGCGGGCTCCTCGAGAGCTACCGCTGCGACGGCGCCGAGACGATCGTGCTCGCGCTCGGGTCGGTCAGCGGGACACTCGCCGAGGTGATCGACGAGCGCTGGGACGCCGGCATCCCGGTCGGCCTGGTCACGCTGAAGTCCTTCCGCCCGTTTCCGCTCGGGGAGCTGCGCGCCGCCCTCGAGGACGCCTCGCGCGTTGTGGTGCTCGAGCGAGCGCTCGCTGTCGGCATCGGCGGGGTGGTGTGCGACAACGTGCGCACGGCGCTTGCCGGCCTCCCGGTCGAGGCCCACACCGTGATCGCCGGGCTCGGCGGGCGGGCAATCACGCGCCGCTCGCTGCACCGGATGATCGACCAACTGCTCGCCGGCAGCCTCGGCGAGCTGCATTTCCTCGATCTGGATCTCGACGTCGTGGAGCGAGAGCTGGGGCGCTCGGGCATCGGCCTCGCCGGCCCGCGGACACCCGGCGGACCGCGGCCGGGGCCGCACGCCGAAGCGATCCTGCGCGAGCTCGGTAGCGTCGCCGCGGGGCCGGTATGAGCGCGCCGCCCAGCAGGGCAAAGGAAGTCACGCCCGATGAGCGGCGTGCCGCGGAGGGCCTGCCCTTCTACCAGACCGGCACGTTCGCGGTCGGCGGACGGCTGCTCGATGAGAACGAGCGCTCGGTCCAGTCAGATCCCGACCGCTCCAACGCGATCACCAAGGGCCACCGGGCCTGCCAGGGCTGCGGCGAGGCGCTTGGCGCCCGCTACGCCCTCGACGCGGCTCTCCGCGCGAGCGACGGCCGGATGATCGCGGCGAACGCGACCGGCTGCCTCGAGGTGTTCTCGACCCCCTACCCGGAGTCCTCGTGGCGCCTGCCGTGGATCCACTCGCTATTCGCCAACGCTCCCGCCGTCGCGACCGGCGTCGCTGCCGCGCTGCGCGCCCAGGGACGGACCGACGTTCGCGTCGTCGGTCAAGGCGGGGACGGAGGCACCGTGGACATCGGCTTCGCCTGCCTGTCCGGGATGTTCGAACGGGGCGACGACGTGCTCTACATCTGCTACGACAACCAGGGCTATATGAACACGGGCGTCCAGCGCTCCGGCGCAACGCCGCCGGCGGCACGGACCGCGACGACCGAGCCGATCGGCGATCACCCGGGCAACGCGTTCGGCCAGGGCAAGAACGCGCCGTTGATCGCGATGGCACACGAGATCCCCTACGTCGCGACGGCAACGGTCGCCGAGCCGCGCGACCTCGAGCGGAAGGTCACCGCTGCAATGGCGATTCACGGCGCGCGCTACATCCACGTCCTCGTCCCCTGCCCGCTCGGCTGGGGCTCGGCGCCGGCCGAGACGGTCCATCTGGCGCGCCTGGCCAAGGAGACTGGCCTGTTCCCGGTATTCGAAGCCAGGCACGGCTCGATCACGAGCGTCTCCCAGATCCGCCGCAGGACGCCGGTCGAGGAATACCTCCGCCCCCAGAGGCGCTTCGCCCACCTCTTCAAAGGCGCCGGGCGGCCGGACGTCGTCGCCCGCCTGCAGGCGCAGGCCGACCGGAACATCGAACGCTTCGGCCTCCTGCGCGAAAGCGCAGGCGACGACGAGGGGACGCGCGAAATCGACCTGCTCGCGGCGCTTGCGGCAAACGCGGAAGGCGCACCATGACCAATCCCCAGAGGCCGTTCGCGATCACGCTCGACGTCGGCTCGAGTCTCGCCAACCGGACCGGCGATTGGCGCACCGAGCGCCCGCAGTACGTTCGGCGTCTGCCGCCGTGCAGCCACGCCTGCCCCGCGGGTGAAGACATCCAGGCCTGGCTGTTTGACGCGCAGTCGGGTGCCGCCGGCTACGAACGAGCCTGGCGAACGCTCGTGTCGGCGAACCCGCTGCCGGCGATCATGGGGAGGATCTGCTTTCACCCGTGCGAGAGCGAATGCAACCGCGCCCAACTCGACGAGACGGTCGGGATCAATTCGGTCGAGCGCTTCCTTGGCGACGAGGCGCTCCGAGCCGGCTGGGACTTCGGAGAGCCGCACCCGCCGACCGGCAAGCGGGTCCTGGTCGTCGGTTCGGGACCGTCGGGCCTCTCGGTCGCCTACCAGCTCGCGCTGCGCGGACACCACGTCACGATCCGCGAGCAGGCGGCCAAGCCCGGCGGGATGATGCGCTACGGAATACCCGCCTACCGGCTGCCGCGCGATGTCCTCGACGCGGAGATCAACCGGATTCTCGCGCTCGGCGTGCAGCTCGAGTGCGGCGAGCGCGTCGACGATCTCGCCGGAGCGATGCGCGAAGGCGCCTACGACGCGGTCTATCTCGCGGTCGGTGCCCATGTCGCGAAGCACACCGAGATTCCGGGCGGCGCTGCGTCGCACGTGATCGACGCGGTCGAGCTGCTACATGACCTCGAGGAGGGCTCGCAGCCGAAACTCGGCCGGCGCGTGGTCGTCTACGGCGGCGGCGACACGGCGCTGGACGCGGCCCGCAGCGCGAAGCGGCTCGGCGCCACCGAGCCACTGATCATCTACCGGCGCACCCGCGAGAAGATGCCGGCGCACCCCGGCGAGCTGGCCGAAGCCGAGCAGGAGGGGATCGCCTTCCGCTGGCTCTCAACGATCGTCGGCGCCGACGCCGGCAAGCTCCGGATCGAGCGAATGGAGCTCGACGCCAGCGGCTACCCCCAGCCGACCGGCGAGTTCGAGGAGCTTGACGCAGACTCGGTGGTTCTCGCGCTCGGCCAGGACGCCGACCTGGATCTCCTGGAAGGCCTGGACGGGATCGAGATCCACGATCACGTCGTTACGGTCGACGAAAGCATGATGACCGGGCACCCGGGGGTCTTCGCGGGCGGCGACATGGTGGCGTCCGAGCGCATGGCGGCGGTTGCCGTCGGTCACGGGCGGCTCGCTGCGCGCACCGTCGACGGCTGGCTGCGCGGAGTGCAGACGCTCCCTGAGCCGGTCGCCGAGCTCGCGAGCTTCGAGCACCTCAACCCGTGGTACTACAGCGATGCGCCACGGACCGTACGCGCACAACTCGAGACGATCCGCCGCCAGAGCACGTTCGAGGAGGTCGTGGCAGGACTCGACGAGTCCTCGGCGCTCTACGAGGCGCGGCGCTGCCTCTCCTGCGGCAACTGCTTCTCGTGCGACAACTGCTTCGGCGTTTGCCCCGACAACGCGGTCCTCAAACCCGGCGACGACGGCGCCCCCTACGCCTTCGATCTCGACTACTGCAAGGGCTGCGGGATGTGTGTCGCCGAATGCCCGTGCGGCGCAATCGAGATGATCCCCGAGGAGTCGTGATGTCGTGCCCCGCTCGAGCGCCGGCCGGCCGGCGATGAGTCTCCCCGCGGGGCCCGAGAGCTTTCCGGTCAGCTGCGCGTGCCTCGTGATCCTCGACGGCTGGGGCATCGCCCCGCCGGGTCCCGGCAACGCGATCGCGCTCGCGGGGACGCCTGTGATCGACGAGTTGACGGCGCACTATCCGCACGCGGAGCTCGCGGCGAGCGGTCTTGCGGTCGGCCTGCCCGAAGGCCAGATGGGGAATTCCGAGGTGGGCCACCTCACGATCGGCGCGGGCGCGGCGACCATGCAGGAGCTGACGCGTATCGACCTGGCGGTCGCCGACGGGACGCTCGCGTCGAGCGCCGAGCTGCGTGACGCGATGCTGGCCTCGGAGCGCGTCCATCTGCTTGGCCTGACCTCCGATGGCGGCGTCCATTCCACCCTCGCACACCTCGGCGCGATGATCGACGTCGCACGAACGCTTGGGGTCGACGATCTCGTCGTTCATTGCTTTACCGACGGGCGCGACACCTCGCCGAGCGCCGGCGCCGGCTACCTCGACACGGTCGACGGATGGTGCGGGGCGGCAGGGAACGCACGGATCGCGACCGTCGCGGGGCGCTGGTGGGCGATGGACCGCGACGGCCGCTGGGAGCGCGTGCAGGCCACCTACGACCTGCTGGTTGGCGGCGCCGCGCGCCACCACGTCGATTCGGCAGCGGACGCCGCAAGCGAGGCCTACGCTCGCGGCGAGACCGACGAGTTCATCGCGCCGACCCTGGTCGGTGCCGAGGGCCGGATCCGCCCCGACGACTCGGTGATCTGCTTCAACTTCCGTCCCGACCGGATGCGCGAGCTGGTCCGCGCGCTCGCCGACCCGGAGTTCACAGAGGTTGGCCGCGGCGGCGTCGCTCCCGTTCGCCGGCTGGCGACGATGACCCGCTACCAGGAGGGCTGGCCCTACCCCGTCCTGTTCGCGCCCGCGCATCCGGCCGACAGCCTCGCCGCGGCGGTCGCCCGTTCCGGCGCGAGCCAGCTGCACCTGGCCGAGACAGAGAAGTACGCCCACGTCACATACTTCCTCGGCGGCGGTCGTGAGGAGCCCCAACCGCGAGAGCACCGCGAGCTCGTCCCCTCGGCGCGCGAGGTCCCAACCTACGATCACAAGCCGGCGATGAGCGCGCAGGGAATCGTCGATGCGTTCCGCAGCGCATTTGCCGCCGAGCACCCGAGCCTCGTCGTGATCAACTTCGCCAACGCCGACATGGTCGGGCACACCGGCGTTCTCCCCGCCGTGATCGACGCGGTCGAGGTTGCCGATCGCTGTCTCGGCGAGGTGGTCAGGACGGTCCACGAGGCGGGGGGCGCCTGCGTGATCACCGCGGACCACGGCAACGCCGAGGAGATGCTGACCGCGCACGGCGCGCCACAGACCGCGCACACCTGCAACCCGGTTCCGCTGATCGTGACCGTCTCGGGCGTGGCGCTCGAAGCTTCGGGAACGCTCGCGGATGTCGCACCGACGGTCCTCGCCCTGCTCGGTCTCGAGCAGCCCGCGGCGATGACCGGCCACTCCCTGCTGAAGGCCGCTCAGGAGGCACAACCATGACAACGACAGCGCCAGCAACCGAGACGACCACCTACGTCTACGACTTCGCCGACGGGTCGCGCGAGATGCGCAACCTGCTCGGCGGCAAGGGCGCCAACCTTTGCGAGATGACGCGCCGCCTCGGCGCCGACCTCGTTCCCGCCGGCTTCGTCATCACAACCGAGGCCTGCGTCGACCACATGCGCACCGGTGGCGAGCCCGAGCAGCTGGCCGCAGAGATCAGGGAGGCCCTCGCCCGTCTCGAGGCGCGCGTCGGGCGGTTGTTCGCCGACACCGCCGATCCACTGCTGCTGTCGGTGCGCTCCGGCTCGCGGGAGTCGATGCCCGGGATGATGGACACGGTTCTGAACCTCGGCTTGAACGACGAGTCGGTTGTCGGGCTCGCCCGCGTGACGGGAAACGAGCGCTTCGCCTGGGACGCCTATCGTCGCTTCGTCCAGATGTTCTCGAACGTCGTGCGCGGCGTCTCGAGCGAGACGATCGAGCTGGAGATCGCGCAACTCAAGGAGCGGCGCGGCGTGCACCTCGACACCGAACTCGACCCCGAAGCGCTGCGCGAGTTGACGGCCACGTTCAAGCGAGTCTTCGCTGAGCGCACCGGCGAGCCGTTCCCGGAGGAGCCGGCCGACCAGCTCCACCAGGCGGTGATCGCGGTCTTCGACTCCTGGAGCGGGGACCGCGCGGTCGCCTACCGGCGGATCAACCACATCCCCGACGATTGGGGGACCGCCGTGACCGTTCAGCAGATGGTCTTCGGCAACCGTGGCGCGCGGTCGTGCTCGGGTGTCGCCTTCAGCCGCGACGAGGTGACGGGCGCGCCCGAGCCATCCGGCGACTTCCTGATCGACGCGCAGGGCGAGGACGTCGTGTCCGGCGTGCGCAACACCCAGGAGCTGAGCGAGCTGGCGTCAGTCATGCCGGCGGCCTACGAGCAGCTGACCGGGATCCTGCGTCGCCTCGAAGCGGTCTACCTCGACATGCAGGACACCGAGTTCACCGTGGAGGAGGGGCGTCTCTACATGCTCCAGACACGCAACGCCAAGCGCCCCGCTCAGGCGGCGGTCCGCTTCGCCGTCGATGCGGTCGCCGAGGGCCTCTTGACGAAGGCGCAGGCGATCTCGACGATCGACGCCTCGGCGCTCGACGCTCTGCTTCACCCGACGTTCGACCCCACCGTCCACTACGAGGTTCTCGCCCGCGGGGTCGCGGCCTCGCCCGGCGCGGCGAAGGGCGCGATCGTCTTCACCGCGCCAGCTGCCGTCGCGGCCGCAGAGGAGCACCGTGCCGTAGTTCTCGTGCGACCGTTCACCGAAGCCGAGGACGTCGCCGGCTTCTTTGCCGCACAGGGCATCGTGACCAGCGAGGGCGGCAAAGCCTCGCACGCGGCGCTGGTGGCGCGCGGAATGGGCCGCCCCTGCGTCTGCGGCGCCAGCGAGCTCGCGATCGACCCCGACGCGGGCACGGTCCAGGTCGGCGGCGTGGTCCTACGCGAAGGTGACCTGATCGCGCTGAACGGATCGACCGGCGAGATCACCACCGACGACGTCGCGCTCGTCGATCCGGAGCTCGACCCGAACTTCGAGCGAGTGCTCGTCTGGGCCGATGAGTTGCGCACCCTCGGCGTCCGCGCCAACGCCGACGTGCCGGCGGACGCGCGGCGCGCGCACGAATTCGGTGCGCAGGGGATCGGACTCTGCCGCACTGAGCACATGTTCATGGCCGCGGACCGCCAGCCAAAGATGCGGGCGATGATCATGGCCGAGCGCGAAGCCGATCGTCGTGCGGCGCTCGCCGAGCTGCTCCCCCTCCAGCAGGCGGATTTCGAGGGTCTGTTCGAGGTGATGGCCGGCCTCCCGGTGACGATCCGCCTGCTCGACCCGCCACTACACGAGTTCCTCCCCGGCCGGATCGAGCTGCTCGATGCGCTGCGCGAGGCGCGCGCGAGCAATCCGGCGGCGGTCCCCGAGCTCGAGCGAACCCTCGCGCGCGTGGCGCAGCTGTCCGAGACGAACCCGATGCTGGGGACTCGCGGCTGCCGCCTTGGCATCCTCCACCCGGAGATCTACGAGATGCAGGTGACCGCGATTATGCGCGCGGCCCAGGCGATGCACGAGCGGACGGGGGAGCGACCGCGCACCGAGGTGATGATCCCGCTGGTCGACTACGAGCGCGAGCTGTCGCTGATGCGCGAGCTAGTGGTCGCGACGGCACAACGCGAAGGAATGCACGTCGGAGCGGACTTCACGATCGGGACCATGATCGAGCTGCCACGAGCCTGCGTGGTCGCCGAGCATCTCGCCCGCGACGTCGACTTCTTCTCGTTCGGCACCAACGACCTCACGCAGACCGCGCTCGGCTTCTCGCGCGATGACATCGAGAGCACGATCCTCGCGCGCTACATCCGCGATCGCATCGTGTCGAGCTCTCCGTTCGAGACGATCGACCGCGAGGGGGTCGGAGCGCTCGTCAAGATGGCTGTCGCGGGCGGGCGGGCGGGCAATCCGAAGATCGAGCTCGGTGTCTGCGGCGAGCATGGCGGCGATCCCGACTCGATCGCGTTCTTCGCAGAGGTCGGCCTCGATTACGTCTCGTGCTCACCGTTCCGAGTGCCTGTGGCGCGCGTCGCCGCGGCACAGGCAGCGGTCGCTCGAGGATCGGTGAAATCCCCGTAGGGGGATTCACGGATGTGCACGGCGCCCGCTGGATCTAGGTTTGGGCGGTCCCGTCAGTCGATTCGAAGGGAGCCGATCATGCCGAACGCGCTGGCGCGGTGGGGTCCTTTCGCTGAACGCACGGAGGAAAGAGAGCGGGGCAACCTGCGACGCGAGCGGCATTCCGGTTCCTTCCACCGCTCGATGGTGCTCCCGGCAGGCGCGGTCGCTGAGCGAGCTTTGGCGACCACGCACGACGGTGTCCTCGAGGTGAGTATCCCAATGCCTGCCGTACAGACACGCGAGACCGTCGAGATGACGCCAACCGCCGCCTGACTGCCCCGAGGGGGACTGGAGCGGCCGCGCCGCCTTTGCGGCGCGGCCGTTTCGATGAGCGCGCCGGCGTCAGTTGACAAGCGTTGCCCGCAGCGATCAGACTAGGCTTCTGCGTTGAAAGGTTTCAGCCCGTCGCCGCTCCGTAGGATGCGAGGCTGGGACAAACCCCCTCGAGGAGCTCTACATGGCAGCGGATCGCACCGCCGCGAAGCGGCGTGCAACAAGCAAGGCGAAGGAGGACGAGCGTGGACTCGAGCTGCTCGCGAAGATGGCGGAAATCAGGGACGTCGAGAACGAGGTTCAGCGGATGTTCACTCAGGGGCTCGTCCGCGGAACAACCCACCTCTGCCAAGGCCAGGAGGCCGTCGCGGTCGG
Source organism: uncultured Solirubrobacteraceae bacterium (assembly GCA_964422115.1). Taxonomy (GTDB): domain Bacteria; phylum Actinomycetota; class Thermoleophilia; order Solirubrobacterales; family Solirubrobacteraceae; genus Palsa-513. Next base: position 240,492 of record CAYQZU010000001.1, read on the forward strand.
CGTGTGCGCCACGCTGAAGGAGGGCGACACCATGACCTGCACCTACCGCGGGCACGGCGCGGTGCTCGCGATGGGCGCGCAGGCGGACGCAGTGTTCGGCGAGATCATGGGCAAGGCGAAGGGCCTGTGCGGCGGTAAGGGCGGATCGATGCACCTGACGGATGTCACCGTGGGTGCCTACGGGGCGTTTGCGATCGTCGGCGCGCACCTGCCGATCACCGTCGGCCTCGCCTTCGCATCGCGCTACCTCGGCGATGACGCCGTCAGCGTCTGTTTCTTCGGCGACGGGACGACGAACATCGGCGCTTTCCACGAGGCGCTCAATCTCGCATCGATCTGGAAGACGCCCGCGATCTTCGTCTGCGAGAACAACCTCTACGGCGAGTACTCGCCGCTGCGCGCGACGACCCCGATCGACCGACTTGCCGACCGCGCGGCGTCCTATGGGATGCCGGGGGTGGTGGTCGACGGCAACGACGTCTTTGCGGTCATCGACACGGCCCGCGAGGCGGTGGCTCGCGCCCGTGCCGGCGAAGGCCCGACACTGATTGAAGCGCTCACCTACAGGCAGGTGGGCCACTCGCGCTCGGACCCGGCCAAGTACCGTCCGGAAGGCGAGCTCGAGGAGTGGCTTGCGCGCGACCCGATCGTCCTGCTCGAACGCAAGCTGCTGGAGGACGGCGTCGACCCCGAGCGGATCGCGGAGCTCAAGGAGTCAGTGGCGCAAGGCGTGCTCGAGGCGCTCGAGCGCGCAAAGTCCTGGCCCGAGCCGGAGCTCGAGGCCCGCTTCGAACACGTTCTCGTATGAGCAGCACCGAGCTGACCTACCGCCAGGCGATCGCCCGGGCGATCGGGGACGAGATGGAGGCCGACGACCGCGTCCTGCTGTTTGGCGAGGACGTCGGGGCAGCCGGCGGAGTCTTCAAGGCGACCGAGGGGCTCTTCGAGCGCTTCGGCTCCTCGCGTGTCCTCGACACGCCGATCTCGGAGCAGGCGATCGTGGGCTGCGCGATCGGGTGCTCGCTCCGCGGCCTGCGACCGGTGATCGAGATCATGTTCGCCGACTTCGCCGGCGTGTGCTTCGACCAGCTCGGCAACGAGCTGGCGAAATACCGCTACATGACGGGCGGGCAGGTGACCGTACCCGTCACCGTCCGGCTGGCCAACGGCGCCGGCGGCGGCTTCGGCGCGCAGCACTCGCAGGCGGTTGAAAATTGGTTCCTGAACATTCCGGGCCTGACGATCCTGACGCCCGCCACGCCGGGGGATGCGTACGCACTGCTGCGCGCGGCGATTCGCGATCCCAACCCTGTCCTCTACCTCGAGCACAAGAACCTCTACAACCTCACCGGACCGGTCAGTGACGACGATCTGGATGTGATCGGACGCGCGGTGACGGTGCGCGAGGGCTCGGACATCACCGTCGTTGCAAACCAGATGATGCGCCATCGTGCCGTTGAGGCGGCCGAGCTGCTCGCTGCCGAGGACATCTCGGCCGAGGTCATCGATCCGCGGACGATGGTCCCGTTCGACTACGACACGGTTCGTGCGAGTCTGGCGAAGACGAATCGCCTGATCTGCGTTCAGGAGTGCTCTCCTGGCGGGAGCTGGGGCGCGTCGCTGGTTGCCACGCTCGCGGCCGACTCGCTCGAACTGTTCGACGCGCCGCCACTGCTGGTCGGGGGCGACGAGACGCCGATCCCCTACGCCGGGGTGCTCGAGGCCGCCTGGCTGCCAAGCCCGGAACGGATCGCCGACGCGGTTCGGCACACGCTCGCCTACTGAGATGGAAGTGTTGTGAGCGAGCAGGTGGCCGTCACGATGCCGCGACTCTCGGATTCGATGACCGAGGGGACGATCGTCCGCTGGCTCAAGCGCGACGGCGAGTCCGTGGTGAGTGGTGAGGCGATCGTCGATATCGAGACCGACAAGGCGACGATGGCGTTTGAGGCGCAGGCCAGCGGGACGCTCCGGCTCGGATCCGCGGAGGGCGAATCGGTGGCGGTCGGCCAGCCGATCGCGACGATCGTAGCCGGCGAGGGCGGGCCGGCCGCCGCGGCGCAGATCGCAATCGGGCAACCGGCGGCGACAGACACGCCGCCGCCGAGCGACGCGTCGTCGGCGACCCTGCCGACAGCGGTACCGGCAGTGAGCGCCTCAGCATCGATGGCGGTGACGGGGGCGCCGTCGGTCGGGCCGTCCGCAGACGTGGCGCCGCCAACGGGCCCAGGGCCGATCGCGGGCGGACCCGCCACACGGCCAGGGCTCGTTGCGACTGTTCACCCATCGCGACCCGACCGGCTGAACGCATCGCCGCTCGCGCGGCGCCTCGCAGGCCGGCTCGGCGTCGACCTCCAATCGGTGACCGGCAGCGGGCCCTACTCGCGGATCCTGGCGCGCGACGTCGCCCCACGCGGCGCGAACGGCTCCTCCGCAACGGCGAGCCGGGGCGCACTGCGGCTCGCCACGGCCGCGACCGGCGAGGTGATCGCGTTTGCGACGATCTTCGTCGAGATCGAGGTCGCGTTTGGTCGAGCGATCGAGCTACGCGACCAGCTGCGCACGAGCGTCCAACCGCCGCCCACCCTCGATGACATCATCGTCAAGGCGCTCGCCCTCGCATTACGCGAGCACCCTCGGCTGAACAGCTCCTGGCGAGACGGGAGAGTGGAGGTCCATGAGCACATCGACGTCTCGACGGCGATCGCGGTCGGCGACGACCTCTTCGCCCCGACGATCACGCGCGCCGACTCGCTGTCGCTTCCAGCGATCGCGGCTCGCAGCGCCGAGCTCGCCGAGCGTGCGAGAACCGGCTCCCTGCAACCGTCGGACCTCGCGCCCGGCACCTTCACGGTCACAAACCTGGGCGGTTTCGGCACGACCCGGTTCACACCGGTGCTCAGCCCGCCGCAGACCGCCAGCCTGGGCGTCGGGGCGCTTCACCCGACGCAGGCCAGCCGGCGAGACGGCGCGACGGTCGTGTCCGCTTCGCTCGGACTCGTCTGCGACCAGCGCGTTGCCCATCCTGCCCAGGCCGCGATGTTCCTCGAGTCGGTGGCCGAGCTGCTCGAAGCGCCGATGCGGATCCTGCTCTGAGGCCGATCTCACGATGATCGCCGACGTCCTCCACTTCTCGTTCACGGTCAGCGACCTCGAGCGGTCGATCGACTGGTACACGCGTGTGCTCGGCCTCGAGCTGGTGCACCGACAGCGGCAGGACAACGCATACACGCAGAAGCTCGTTGGGATACCCGGCGCTGTCCTCGAGGTCGCTCAGTTCGTGGTCCCGGGCGTGCCGCCCGCGCGCTCATCGCACATGCTGGAGCTGGTCGAGTACGTCGAGCCGCGCGGGCGAGATCTCGGCGAGCTTGCAACCAACAGCGTCGGCTGCGCCCATCTGGCGCTGATGGTCGATGACATCCACGAGCGTTATGCGCGGATGGCGGCGCAGGGCGTCACCTTCCGCAACGCTCCGGTCGCGATCACTGCCGGCGCCAACGAGGGCGGGTTCGCGTGCTACTTCCACGACCCTGACGGAATCACCTTCGAGCTGCTTCAACCCTCACCCGAGCGTTTGCGGAGCCTCGGCATCGGCTGACGGCCGCCCCGCCGCCAGCCCGCGGTAGGAAGTGCCGCGGGCTGGTGCCGCGGGGTGGTGCCCCCGACGGCCTTAATGCCCCAGGGCCCTTCAAGGGCGACGGTATGCTGTGTCGGAGGCCTCCGCGTGACTCGGCGCGCTCGTCGTTGCCCGGGTCTTCCCCAAGCAAAGCAGAGCGTTGACGCCCCGCCGGACCGACAACTCCAAAGTTCAGCGACCACTGCCCGGCGACGCCTCGGCCCGTCAACCGCAGGTCGGTCGCGTGACGATCCGGGAGGTCGCTGACGAGGCGAGGGTGTCGCTCGGAACGGTCTCGAACGTACTGAACCGACCCGACCGGGTTGCCGCCGAAACGCTCGCCCGCGTGCTCGCAGCGATCGACCGCCTCGGCTTCGTCCGCAGCTCCGCCGCTCACCAGATGCGTGGCGGCAACAGCCGCTGTTTCGGCGCGGTGGTGCTCGATGCCTCGAGCCCGTCCTCCACCGAGACGATTCGCGGCCTGGAGGACGCGGTGCACGAGCAGGGCTGCGCCGTGGTCGTCTGCTCGACCGACGGCTCGCCCGAGCGCGAGGCTCGCTACCTGCGGTTGCTCGAGGAACAGCGCGTTCAGGGGATCGTGATCACCCCGGCGACGCGCAACGTCAGCCATCTTCACACCCTGCGCGATCGCGGCACGGTCGTTGTTCTGCTCGACCGCAACGGTCAGAGCGGGGAGCTTTCCTCGGTGTCGGTCGATCACGCCGGCGGGGGGGAGCTGACCGCACGGCACCTCTTCGGCCTTGGCCACACGAAGATCGCTTTCATCAACGGCCCCGCGCACCTCGCCCAGTGCCAGGCGCGGCGACGCGGGATGCGCCGCGCGGCGCGCCTCGCGGGCCTCGACCCCGACGAGTCGATCATCGAGTACACGATCGAGCCGCTGACCGCCTTCGCCCAGGTGGAGCCGATCGTCGGCTCGTTTCTCGAACTCGAAGAACGACCGACGGCGGTGGTCTGCGTGAACGATCAGATCGCCCTGACGGTGCTGCGCTCGCTGGTGGAACGGGGCGTTCGCGTGCCGCGCGATGTCAGCGTCGTCGGTTACGACGACGTCGAGTTCGCGGCGATGCTGTCGCCCTCGCTCACCTCGATCCGCCTGCCGAAGTACGATCTCGGCCGAGCGGCCGCCGAGCTGCTGTTCGCCGAGACGGCGGACCCCCATCACCGCCACAGCGATATCCGCTTCAACGCCGAGCTGGTCGAGCGCCAATCGACGACGGCTCGCTCACGGCTCAACCAGTACAACCCGCGCGGCGGCTAGCAGGTGATCCTCGACTCCCACTGCCACGCCTGGCGACGCTGGCCCTACGCTCCGCTCGTTCCCGACGAGGACGGGCGCGGTAGCGCCGAGCAGCTGATCTACGAGATGGACGCTCACGGCGTCGAGCTCGCGACAGTGGTGTGCGCGTCGATCGAGAACAACCCCGACAACCTCGACTACGTCTCGTTTGCGTGCGAGCGCTACCCGGACCGGCTCGCGATGGTCGCCGATCACGATTGCCAGTGGAGCGGGACTTATCACGCTCCCGGTGGCGCCGCGCGGCTGGCGGCGCTCGCCGACCGCTACCAGCTCATCGGCTTCACGCACTATGTCTTTGAGGAGAACGACGGCTGGCTGCGCACCGCAGAGGCCGACGAGGTTTTCTCGCTCGCGGCGCAGCGCAGCCTGATCGTGAATCTCGCCGCTCACCCGGCATGGCACGCCGATCTGCGAGAGATCGCAGCACGGCATCCGACGGTGACGGTGCTGTGCCACACGGTCGGGGGAATCCGTGCGGAGCAGGGTCTCGATTCGCCGGGCCTGGCCGAGGTGATCGCCTCGGCGGCGGTCCCAAACATTCACATCAAGCTCGCGGGGCTTCACTACTGCAGCGACCGGGGCTGGAACCATCCGTGGCCCGACGTGCTCGCGTCGATCGAACGGATCTACGACGCGTACGGCCCGACGAGGCTGCTGTGGGGGTCTGATTTCCCGGCGTCGAAGCGCTTCACGACCTACCGCCAGTCGCTCGAAGCGATCCGCAGCCACTGCCCGTTCCTTTCACAAGATGACCTGGGCCTGATCCTCGGCGCGAATCTGCGGCGTCTCCTCGATTCGCGCCTGACGAGCGGCTAGAACGCTCAGCCCGAGGGGTTGAGCGCGGGGTTCAGGCGCGCGTTCTCCGGCGTCAGCCGGGCGAGCGGCTCGAGGCCTTCGAAGTGACGCACGCACTCGTCGACCATCAACGTGAAGAAACGTCGGCGGCTCTCTTCGGTCACGCCGGCGATGTGCGGGCTGAGGAACACGTTCGGCAGGTCGGCGAGCGGTGAATCGAGCGGTAACGGTTCGGGGTCGAAGACGTCGAGGCAGCCGATGACGTCACCGCGCGACAGGCGCACCACCAGCGCATCCGAATCGACGACCTTGCCTCGACCCACGTTGACGAACACGCTGCCCGGACGAAGCAGCTCGAGCTCGGCGGCGCCGATCATCCCTTCGGTAGCGGGCGTAAGCGGCGCCAGGACGAACACCACGTCACAGGCGAGCACGACATCGAGCGGCCCGAACTCGACGCCGTAGGGCTCCGCGAGGACGCGCGGCGCGTAGGGGTCAAACGCCCGGATCTCCACGTGAAAGGGGCGAAGGAAATCGGCGAGCCGCCGCGCGAGGTAGCCGAAGCCGACCATCCCGACCAGCTTGTCGGACAGCTCGCCCTTGTCGTAGCCCGGACCGGAGCGCTTCTCGGCCGTGACCGTAAACGGGGGCTCGTGCGCGATGATCTTGCGGAAATTGGCACCCGCGTTGCGGAGCCCGATGAGCGCGAGCGCAAGCGCCCACTCGGCGGTCGGATAGGACGAACCGTGGGAGGTGTCCACGACGCACAGACCGCGGCGGTCCGCCGCCTCGATGTCGATCCGGTAGCTGAACCGATCGCCGTCGAGGTCGCCCAACAACGCCAGCCGCGGTGCGGCCGACAGCACGTCCTCGCCGACGAAGGGAGAGCCGTGACAGACGATCAGAACATCGAGCTCCGCGGCAAACTCGGCCAGCGCCCGCTCGGCCGCGGCGTCGCGCGGCACGGCACCGTGCAGGCCGCCCGAAAGGTCCGAGCGTAGGTAGCTGAAGTCGGCGATCTCCTCCAGCCGCGCGAGGTCGGCAGCACCGATGTAGCGCTCGCGCACGTAGTCGTTGCCGACCAGGCCGACGCGCTTTCGCGATCCGCTCATCGGATCGCTACCGAACCATCCTCGCGCAGGGGCGGATGCGACAGATCGAAGCCGAGCGCCGACCCCGAGAGCTCGCGTTCTGCAACCGGGTACTTTGCGAGCCCGACGTCGTCGAGCTCGATCCCGATACCCGGCCGATCCGGGGCGATCAGATACCCGTCCCGTAGCTCGATGACGCGGTCGACCACATCGGTCCACTGTGTTCCGCTCGGCGGCATGTGCTCCTGCGCCTCCCAGTTGGGAACGCACATGCCGAGCTGGACGTGCGCGGCGACAGCGACCGGTCCCGACGGAACTGCGTGCGGAAGGATGCCGGCGTGGAAGGCCTCGGCCAGCGCGCAGATCTTCTTGACGTGCGTGAAGCCGCCGGCGATCCCGACGTCAGGACGAACGTAGTTCATGCCGGGCCGCTCGAGGTATTCGGCGAACTCCCAAAGCGTCGTGTTGCGCTCGCCGGCCGCGACCGGCACGTTCACCTTGGCGGCAAACGCGCGCATCGCCATGACACTGTCGGGCGGAATCGGGTCCTCGACGAACAGGGGGCGCAGGCGCTGCAGCTCGTCGGCGAGCATCACCGCATCCCCTGCCTGCATGTTGCGGTGAAGCTCGACGCCCAGGTCAATCTCCCAGCCGACGGTCTCGCGAATCGCCGCGAAGCGCGACACGAGATCCTCGATGCGTGAAGCCTGCCGCAGCAGATGATGGTCGTGCTGGAAGAGGATGATCTTCAGCGCCGTGTAGTGGTCTTCCGCTACCGCAACCCGCGAGCGTTCGACGACCTCGTCGAAGCTGCCGGGCTCGATCACGCGCATCGCGCGGACCGCGCGCCGCGCGCGGCCGCCGAGCAGCTGCCAGACCGGGGCGTCGTAGTGCTTGCCCTTGATGTCCCAAAGCGCTTGGTCGATCGCGCTCAGCGCACCGGACACGGCCATGCCGCGGAAGCTCAGGTTGCGGTAGATCGCGAGCCAGTGGTGCTCGACGTCGAGCGGGTCCTTCCCGATGAGGTAGCCGGCGAAGCCCGCCACAAGCTCTGCGACGGCGGTCGGCCAGGCGAAGAAGGTCGACTCCCCGACGCCTGTCGTGCCGTCGTCGGTGCTGATGCGAACGTAGCAGGCGTTCCCGGCGGGGATCGCTTCGATCTTTTCGATGAGCATGTTCGTGTTGTTCCTCGCGCTGACGCGGGACTCCTCCAGATGCCGTTGTACCGTCAGCCGCCGGTCGGCGGGTAGACGAACTCCGGCTCGATCCGCACCCGCGGTGCCGAGATGAGCTCAACGATCAGCGGCACCGAGGGATGCTTGAAATAAGCGAACGCGCCATCGCCCTCGGCGCCAAAGCCACGTGCGCTTTGCAGTTCGATGAAGCCCGCGGCGAGAGCCTCTGCAACCGCCGCGGGATGGTCGGGCACGTACTTGCCGACGTGATGGAGCCCCTCGCCGTGAGTCTCGAGATGCTCGGCAAAGATGCTCGGACCGGTGAGTGGCTGGACAAGCTCGAACTGCATCTCCCCCTGCCAGGCGAGCGCATGGCGCAGCGAGAACTCGACATCCTCGCCGCCGTAGCGCATCCCCTTGAGGATCGGTGCCTCGAGCCGGTACGCGGTCCACGGTCCGATCCCAAGCTTCGCATGGAAGCGGCGCACCGCCTCGTCGAGGTCGGCAACGACGATCGCGCACTGCTTGATGTCGGGTCCGAGGAACGGTGAGATGTCGTCGGTCATCGCTTGCTCAGCTCGCTTTCGATAGTAGGCCGATCGCGGCGTCGATGGGATCCTGCACGGCGGAGATCAGCCCGTCTGCCACATCGTCGATCTCAACGAAGCCTCCGGCCAGGCGCGACTCGGCGATCGCCCAGACGCCTGCCACGGCGAGCAGACCCGCGCGCCCGTCGACCTCCGGCGCGCGACCTTCGATCAACGCCCCGACGAAGTCGTCGAGCTCGATCGCGATCGTCGCAGCGTCGACCTCGGCGAACGGAAGGTCGTATTCGGTCCCCTCGGGGCCGAAGAAGTCGGCCGTGACTCCGTCGAGACGAAAGCCACCCAGCTCGGCGCGCAACTCCGCGCCGCTCAGCCGACGCTCGCCCAACTCGACGACGACGGGCCCACCGGTGCGATCAAACGGCACGCTCATGGAGCCCGCCCGCCCATGGAGGCTTCGCTGGATCCACCGGCGCCCCGGCCCGGAGGGGATGTAGGTCAACTGGATCCGGACGCCCGCTTCGGTCTCGTAGAGCGCGAGCAGCGAGTCATCGCCGGTCACCTGCATTACGCCGGGCGAGCGCTCCTCGATCTCGCCGCCCGCGACCATCCCGGGGCCGAGGACGCGTCCCGGCTCGGCGATGAAGGCGACGCCGCAGACGCGCGCGAGGTCGCCGAGGAAGTAGGCGAATATGTCGGTGTAGTGGACCCCCATGTCGAGCGCGATCGATCCCTTCTCGCGCAGGTGCCGCCACGGGCTGATCAGGACTGCGTCATCGCCGCCGATGTTGCTCTCGACCATCAGGTGAATCTCGCCGAGCATGCCGCTGTCGATCACAGCGCGAGCCAGCCGGTTGGGACCGTCACGCCGGTAGTTCTCGGCCGTTGCAAGCACCGCGCCCGACGAGGCCGCTGCTTGCACCATCTCGCGACAAGCGCGGACCGTGACACCGAGCGGCTTCTCGCTCAGAACGTGAATGCCGGCGGCAAGCGCCGGAGCGGCGATCAGGTGGTGGATCGACGGCTCGGTGACGAGATCGATCGCTTCCACAGCGCCGCTCGAGATCAGCTCATCCGAGCTCGAGAAGACAGCGGGCCGCGCTCCGAGCAGCTCCTCGACCAGGTCCGCCGCGTGCTCGGCGGCGTCGCGACGCGGGTCGCAGACCGCCGCGAGAGTGAAGCGGTCGGCACCCACGCGCCGTAGCGCGCCGTATGCGCGCAGGTGGCGGTGGCCCATGCCGCCGCAGCCCACCAGCCCGATCGCCGGAGCGTCCGCCGGCGCCATCTCAGCTCAACCTCCGCAGGGCGCGACGCGCATCAGTACATCACCGCGCCGGCGGACACGTTGATGTCCTGACCGGTGATGCTGTTGGCCGCGGTCGATGCGAGAAACAACGTCATCGCGACGATGTCCTCCTCCGCGACCGTCCGCTTGAACGCGGTCCCCGCCGTCATCTCGGCGCGCAGCTCGTCAGCGCTCACGCCACGCTCCTTTGCCATCGTGCCGATCACCGTATCGAGGCGCTCACCGCCGACGAGCCAGGGGGAGATCACGTTCACGCTGATGCCGCTCGGGCCGAGCTCGTGCGCAAGCGTGCGGGTGAAGCCAACGACGCCGAGCTTCGCGGCGGCGTACGGCGTCCTGTTCGGAAGTGGCTGCTTGCCGGTCACCGACCCGATGTTGACGATCTTCCCGTGCTCGGAGCGCCCGAGGTAGGGCAGAGCGGCCTTGCAGGCGAGGAATACCCCCGTCAGGTTGACTGCCAGCGTCTCGTTCCAGTCGGCGAGGGTGACCTCGGCAAGCGGCGCCGTCGGGCCGGCGATTCCAGCGTTGTTGACGAGGATGTCGATCACCCCGCTACTCCCACCGGCGGTCGCCATCAACTGATCGACGTGGAGCGGGTCGGTGATGTCGCCAACGCACGGCTCGGCCGAGCCGCCGTCGGCGGTGATCGCCGCACAAACGGCCTCGAGCGTCGCCTTGCGCCGGCCGCTCACGACCACGTGGGCGCCGCGAGCGGCAAGCCCCTTCGCGATCGCGGCGCCGATGCCCTGACCGCCACCCGTGACAACCGAGCGTCGACCGCTGAACGTCGGGTCCGAAGCGATCTGTCCGTTCGGCTCAGCCATGCTGTCGTACTCGATCAGCGATGCCGCAAGGGGCGGCGATCACTCGACGCCAGATCCCGTCAAACCGCGGATGAATGCAGGCTGGACGGCGAGGAACACGATGACCATCGGAAGCGTGACAAGGACGATCGCGGCATACACGATGTTCTGCGGGCTGGTCGCTCCGAACGTCTGATTGCCGAGGCTCGCCAGCGTTTGCGTGAGCACCTCGAGGTGGCCCGACTGCGCCGCGACCAGCGGCCAGAGGTACATGTTCCAGGCCGTGAGGACGGAGATCGCGACGTAGGCACCGGTCGCCGGACGCGCAAGCGGTATGACCATCCGCCGCAGGATCATCCACCAGTTCGCGCCGTCGATTCGCGCCGCGTCAAAGAGCTCCTCGGGCATCTGTGAGATGTACTGCCGGAAGAGCAGCGTCCCAAATCCCGTTTGCGCGACGATCGGCAGGATCAGCCCCGGGTATGTGTTGATGATCCCGAGCTTGAGCGTGACAAAAAACGTCGGGATGAGCGTCGTCAGGATCGGAATGAAAAGCGACACGCCGAGCAGCGCGGTGATCACGTTGCGGGAGCGAAACCGCATCTTGGCGATGACGAGCCCACCGCTGATGCACAAAGCCCACTGCAAAAGCACCACGAAGAACGTAAAGATCACCGAGTTGATGAAACTCTGGGCGTGAATCACCTGCGTGATGCCCGAGAGGGCCGCCGAGTAGTTGCTGAAGTGCAGGTCGAAGTTGTGCGGAATGATCTGCGGGGTGAGATCTGCGGTCTGCGCTGCGGTCATCAGCGAGTTGGCAACGAGGTAGAGGAGCGGCGCGGCCATCAGCAGGCCTACGAGCGTCGCGACCGTGATTCGTGCTGCATGGGCGAGTTTTGGGGTTGAGATCACACGCGCCTCGAACCGAGAACCGAAAACACCCGCAGGGCGGCAAGAGCTCCGCCGATCAGCGCGATCTGAAGAACGCCGAGGGCCGCGGCATAGCCGTACAAGCCATATGTGAACGCCTGCTGGTAGATGTAGAAGATCAGGGTGGTCGTCGCGTAGTTCGTGCCGCCGGTCGGCGTCAGGATGTTCACCAGGTCGAAGGACCCGTTCGTGAACGAGAGGAGCGCAACGATCGCGACGAGAATCGTCATCGGCCGGACCATCGGCCAGACGATGTACCGCAGGCGCCTGACGACGCCTGCGCCGTCGAGCGTGGCGGCCTCAATGACGGACACCGGGATTCGCTGCAGCGCGGCAAGGTAGAGGATAGTCGCGACCGGAAGGCTGAGCCAGATTGCGATGACATCAAGCGCGGGCAGCGCGTAGGTGGTGCTGACCAGCCAGTTGGGCGGTGGGATGCCGAACTGTGAGATCACCCAATTGACAACCCCGTAGCCGGGGCCGTCGAGAAAGATGTAGCGCCAGACGATCGCCGACGCGGCGAACGACATAGCAGCGGGGATCAGGTAGAGCGAGCGCACGACGCCGACGAACCGGAACCGGACGTTGATCAGCATCGCGAGCCCGAGTGCGATCAGGACCGTCGGGATCACGCCGAAGAGCATGAACTTGACCGTGTTTCCGACCACGACGCCGACGAGCGGATCGTTGAAAAGCTTCGTGTAGTTCGCTAGCCCGACCCATTTCGGCGAGCCGTTGTTGATGTTCCACGTCGTGAAGCTGATGTAGAGCCCACTGACGATCGGGATCAAGATGAAGAGGCTGAACATCCCGAGGTTCGGGCCCATCATCAGGATGGCCGAGCGGCCGTCCCGTCGGGAGGTGCGCCGACGCGCTGGCGTGACGGCGGCGGAGATGTTGTCTGCGGTGGCTGGTTCAGACATCGAAGCTGCGGGTCGAGCGACTTTGCTGTGGTTGGTGACTGCGAGATGGGAACGGCCGGCTCACCTTCGAGCCGACCGCTCCACCGTCATCTCTGGTGATCGCGGGACGAATGAGAACGGCCGGATCATCTGCGAGCCGACCGTTCTGCATTCATCTCACTCTTTCACCGTTACTGAGACTGCCGTCCCTACTGGCTCGCGTACGCCGCGGTCAGCTGCGACTGCAGGCTGCTCAGCGCTGACGACAGGCTCTGTCCGCCCGTGGTCACGCTTTGAACCATGTTCGGGATTGCCGTGTTCGAGAGGCTGAACACGGTACCCGGCGGGTTCGGGGCGATCAGCGCCGCCGCGGCGTCGATCGTCCATGCGGCGTTGTTCTTCGGGAACGTCTGGTTCGGACCGGGTCCGCCCACGAGGTGGCGCCACTCCGCAGAGGGGCCGTTCAGGGACGGGACCGACGGAATGACACCGAACGTGTCCTCGAGCACCTTCTGACCGGGCGCCGAGAACAGGAACTTCATGAACGACTCGGCGTTCGGCAGGTCGGCGGTGTGGTTACCACCGGCCGAGCCCGTCAGCACCGACGGCGACATGGTGAAGCTGACGCTACCACCACCCGACGGGATGACCGGCTTGCCCTTGCCGACCTTGATGGCCGGCATCGTGACGACGTCCCACTTGAACTTGTTACCGATGTTCGCGGCATAACCAGCGGCACCACCGCGGACGGCCATCGCCATCGCGGCCTCACCGGAGGCAAACACGCCACCACAGTCGCCGGCAGCGTTCGCGCCGATCTGCGACTCGGGGACAGCGTCGCCGTTCTTGAACGGAGCCAGCAGGAGCTGCCACGCCTTCACAGCACCGGGCGAGTCGAAGTTCGCCTTCGTCTGCGTGAACGCGGTCGCGCCGTAGGCGGCCATCACGTGGTTGTAGAGCGCCTGCCAGTCCGAGCGCAGGCAGATGCCGTACTGCGTCTGGTTGGCACCGCTGCCCTTACGGAGCTTCTTCGCGTCCGCAAGCATCTGCTGCCAGGTCCAGCCGTCCTTCGGGAATGCGACGTGAGCCTTCTTGAACTCGTTCTCGTTGTAGAGAATCACCGTCGCGTCAGCCTCGAGCGGCACGCCGTACGGATCACCGACGGTCACACCGCCGGTCGAGGAGACCGGGATGTAGGAGCCGATGAACGGCTTGTACCAGTAGCTCACCGGGTAGATCGCCGAGGACGTGAGGACGTTCTTCATGTCGCCGGCGAGCCCGTCGACCTCGAGGGTCGGCGTCTCGGCGTCGTAGGACTCGTTGATGTCAGGCTGGTTGTGAGCCGACTGAGCCGTCTGCAGCTCCGGCACGTAGGTGCTCGGGTTGTTCGACTGCTCCGAGACACTCACGTTGACGCCCGGGTTGATCGCCTCCCAAGCCTTGAGACCCACCTCGAGCGTCGAGGCGTCGAACGTGCTGAAGGTAATGCTCAGGTTGCCGCTGCCCGCCTTGTGCGCCGTGGCCGCGCCCGACTCGCTTGCGAACGCGCCAAAGACGCCGACCGCGAGCGCTGACGCGCCCGCCGCTGCGGCGAGCTTCCTGCCCATACGGACAGGGGTCCATCTCGTCATTGCATCTCCTCTCCCAACGATTTGGACGCAGCTGATCGGCTGCGTCCCTGACCGGACTGAAGCGTTGTCGCGAGTTACTTCGCTCCAACACCCCGTCTGTTAGTGTGCCCACCGTCGGCACCGTTGTAATGTTTCAACGGGCGCCGACGTTACAGCACGCTCCGCACGGCTGTCAAGCCGGAACCGTCGCCCGTGAAAGCGGCCACGGCTACGGGGCGTGACGCCGATGCACGGAACCGTATGGGGATCAACGAGACAGTGGGAGACGGCCGCGCAGAGCGCCCCGCAGGGGCTCTGACTGCGAACGATTTGCGGATCGTGGCGCTGGCGCACGTGCTGTTTTCGGTGCTGACCGGGGCGTCCGCCCCGGCGCGGGCGCCGGGGCGGGTCCTTTGAGCAGCTCCGTTGCCAACCCGCCACGCTCGGCGAGCGCGTCACCGGCCGATCCAGACCGCTACCGTCTCGGCAATGCGGGGAGATCGGAGAAGCGGATGCGCATCGCTTCCGTAGAGGTGCTCGGCGTCGGCGCGGAGCTTGCGCCGCAGAGCACGCTCGTTCGGGTGACGACCGACACTGGCATCAGCGGTCTCGGTCAATCCGGCTGTTGGGGCTATCCGCGCGGCGTAGCGGGCGCGCTAGAGGAGCTCTCGCCGCTCTTGATCGGCGCCGACCCGTTCCGCATCGAGCACCTGTGGCATCTCGCCTACCGGGCAAGACCTTTTCGCGGCAACCTGCTCGCGGGCGCGGTATCCGCGATCGATCTAGCGCTCTGGGACATCAAAGGCAAGGCGCTCGAGCTGCCCGTCTGGGAGCTTCTGGGAGGGCGCACACGTGATCGCGTCCGATTGCACGTTCTGGTCGGCGGCCGCACGCCCGACGACATCGTCTCGTCGGTCAACTGGGCTGTCGAGGAGGGTTTCACCGCGGTCAAGTTCGACCCGCTCGCGCACGGATACGAGGATCTTTCGATCGAGAAGCTCGTGAGCTCGACCTGCTCGATGGCGGCCGCTGCGCGCGAAGCCGGCGGTGATGAGATCGACCTGATCTTCGAGCTTCACCGCAAGCTCGATCCGACGAAGGCGATCGTTGTCTGCAACGCCCTTGCCCAGTTCCACCCGCTCTTCATCGAGGACCCGGTGCAGATCGACTCGATCGACACACAGACCGAGATCGCCACCCGCGTGAACGCGCCGATCGCGATGGGCGAGCGGCTCTGCTCGATCTGGGAGTTCAGCGAGCTGCTCTCGCGCAACGTCGCGATCCTCGTGCGCCCCGACGTCGGCCTCGCCGGCGGTCTGTCGGCCTGCCGAAAGATCGCCGCGATCGCCGAAGCCCACCACTGCGGGGTCACCCCCCACAACGTGCTCGGCCCAGGGCTGACCGCGCCAACACTGCACTTCTGCGCCACGATCCAGAACCTCGTGACGATGGAGTACCTCCCGCAGGAGGAGGATCCCGCGTCGTCGGCGGCAGCGTTTTCGACCGCCGTCGTTCGCAACGGCGGCTATTGCGAGATTCCGGAGGTCCCCGGTCTCGGCATCAGCCTCGTCGAGAACCACGCCGCCGTCGCGCCGCTCACCGAGCGCCCGTTCGACGCACAGGAGCTGCTGAGAGCCGATGGCTCCGTCGGAACGACCTACTGAGTGCTCAGCCGGCGGCCGGTGCGACGGGCTGCAGACCGGCCGGGAGCCCCGGGCAGCGGTCGGCGAGACTGTGGCGCGCGAGAGCGGTAACGCGGACGTCCATGTACGGCCAGAGCGGCAGGCTCGTCAATGCTGCGTGGAGGTCGGTCGCATCGTCGGCGCTCCAGATCGCGCGGTTTGCGAACCGGCCAGGAACGCGCCAGACGGCGCGGAGCATGCCCGAGTCGGCGAGCATTCCGCCGCGCTGCACTTCGGCCTCGAGGAGCTCCGCGCGACGAGCCGAATCGAGATCGGCGGGCAGGCTGATGTCTATTTCCACCAGGAATTCCATTGGCGAGAAACCTACACGGCGCCGAAACACGTCGCCGTGCGGTGTCGGCGCAGCTGCGCGAGCGCAGCTGCGACCGATATCACTAACCCGTTCACTCGGAGGCGTCGCTTTGGGGCGGTTGCCGATTTCAGATCGAAAGGACCGTCATGGCGACTGTGACGTTTGAGGACACGAGCCGCATCTACCCGAAGACGAAGCGCAAAGCCGTCGATCGCCTGAACCTGTCGGTTGGCGACGGTGAGTTCCTTGTACTGGTCGGGCCATCCGGTTGCGGAAAGACGACGAGCCTGCGAATGCTCGCCGGATTGGAGGACGTCGATGAGGGCGAGATCTACATCGATGGCAAGAGCGTTGTGAGCCTGCCGCCACGCAGCCGGGACATCGCAATGGTGTTTCAAAACTACGCGCTCTACCCGCACATGAACGTGGCTGAGAACATGGCCTTCGCGCTCAAGATCGCGAAGGTCAAGAAGGCGGAGATCGAGACGCGTGTCGCCGAGGCGGCGAAGATCCTCGACCTCGAGGACTACCTGCGGCGCAAGCCCGGGCAGCTCTCGGGCGGTCAGCGCCAGCGCGTCGCGATGGGTCGTGCGATCGTGCGACAGCCGCGCGTGTTCCTGATGGACGAGCCGCTCTCGAACCTCGACGCGAAGCTGCGTGTCGCCACGCGCACGCAGATCGCGGCGCTGCAGCGCCGGCTCGGGATCACGACCGTCTACGTGACGCACGACCAGGTCGAGGCGATGACGATGGGCGACCGCGTCGCGGTAATGAAGGACGGCGTCCTCCAGCAGGTCGCCGAGCCTCGCGTGCTCTACGACGAGCCAGTCAACGCGTTCGTCGCCGGCTTCATCGGCTCGCCCGCGATGAACCTCGTCGAAGGGAAGCTCGGATCCAATGGCGTCAACGTCGGCTCGACCACGCTGCCGCTGCCACGCGCACTGATGACCGCCGCGAAGGGCGCCGACACCGTCACCGTAGGTCTGCGGCCGGAGTCGCTCGACCTTGCCGGCAGCGGAAAGGGGATCCCTGCGGTCGTCAACCTCGTCGAGGAGCTCGGGTCCGAGGCCTACATCTACTCGCAGCTCGCGGCGAACGTGAGCGAGTCGCTGACGGCATCGCCAGACATCGTCGCGCGGGTCGATCCGCGGAGCGCACCGAAGAGCGGCTCGAAGATCGAGCTGTACGTCAAGGAGGGCGCGATCCTGCTCTTCGACGCTCAGACCGGCGCTCGGATCACGACAGGCTGAACCGGCGTGACACTGATCGGCCTTGACGTCGGCACTTCCGGCGTCAAGGGCATAGCGATCTCGCCCGACGGCGAGCTGCTCGCAACCGCGACGGAGGCGTATCCGCTGTCGACGCCGCACCCCGGCTGGTCCGAACAGGACCCTGAGGACTGGTGGCTCGCAGCGCAGGCCTGCCTTGCCCGCCTGCCGGAAGGCGAGGTCGGATTCTCGGGACAGATGCACGGCCTCGTCGTGCTTGACGACGCAGGAGCGGTCCTGCGTCCCGCGATTCTCTGGAACGACCAGCGCACAGAGGCGCAGTGCACCGAGATCGAGGAGCGTGTGGGCCTCGAGCGCCTGATCGCGCTGACGGGGAACCGCGCGCTGACCGGCTTTACCGCGCCGAAGCTCCTGTGGCTGCGCGACCACGAGCCCGAGATCTATGAGCGGATCAGCCACGTGCTGCTGCCAAAGGACTATGTCCGCTACCGCCTCACAGGAGAGCGCGCGATCGATGTCGCCGACGCCTCCGGGACGCTGCTCTTCGACGTGGCGGGTCGCCGCTGGTCGAGCGAGGTCTGCGACGCGCTCGAGATCCCGATCGAATGGCTGCCCGAGGCATTCGAATCGACGGAGATCGCGGGCGCGGGCGACCAGGCAGCCGCCGCGCTAGGCGTCGGGATCATCCAGCCCGGGCTCATCTCGGTGGTGCTCGGAACCTCCGGCGTCGTGTTCGCGGTGCTGCCGCACTACGAACCCGACGAGCAGGCACGGGTCCACGTCTTCTGCCACGCGGCGCCCGGCACCTGGCACGCGATGGGCGTCATGCTGAGCGCGGCCGGATCGTTCTCGTGGCTGCGCGGCGTGCTTGGAGCGGACTACGAGACGCTCGACGCCGAGGCTGCTCGCTGGGAGGCGGGCGTCGAGGGCCTGCTCTATGCGCCCTATCTCGCCGGCGAGCGGACCCCGCATGCCGATGCAAGCGCCCGCGGCGCCTACACCGGGCTTTCGCTGCGCCACGATCGGGGCGCGCTTGCCCGCGCCACCCTCGAAGGCGTCGCCTACGGTCTGCGCGACTCGCTGGAGCTGCTCGGTCATCTCGGTGTGCGGGCCAGCGCCGGGCGCATATCGGGAGGGGGCAGTCGCAGCGAGCTCTGGACGCGGATCGTCGCGTCCGTTCTCGAAATTCCGCTCGAGCGAACCGAGTCCGAGGAGGGATCGGCGTTCGGCGCCGCGCTGCTCGCCGGCGTCCGCTCGGGCGTCTTCGCCGACGTTCAGGATGCCGTGTCGCGATGCGTACGCGTGCGCGACCGCGTTGAACCCGACGCGGCGTGGCAGGCCACCTATCAAGCGGGGTACGAGCGCTACCGGCGCCTCTATCCGACCCTGCGGACCTTGCAGACCTAGGAGAAAACGAATTGCGAATCTGCGTGATGTTCGAAGGGCAAGAGGGCCTCGACTGGGACGACTGGTTGAAGCTCGCGCTGGCCGCCGAAGCGGCCGGCCTCGAAGGGCTGTTTCGCTCCGACCACTACGGCGCGATCCACAGCGGCCCGAAGGTGGGCGCACTCGACGCCTGGGCGACGCTCGCCGCGCTCGCCGCGCGAACGGAGCGAATTCGCCTTGGCACGCTCGTCTCGCCAACGACCTTCCGGCCCGCATCGGTGCTTGCGAAATCGGTCGTGACCGTTGACCACATCTCGGGTGGGCGCGCCGAGCTTGGAATTGGCGCCGGATGGCTCGAGTCCGAACACGAGACCTACGGTTTCCCGTTCGGGACTGCGCCGGAACGGTTCGACGAGTTCGAACGCCAGCTCGCGGAGATTCACCGGCAGTGGACTGACGCCGACGATGTCTGGCCAAAGCCTTTGCAGCAGCCGCACCCGCCGATAATCGTTGGCGGGCGAGCGAAGCCCCGTTCGGTGCGCGCAGCGATCGCCTACGCCGACGAGTACAACACGATCATGCCGACCGTCGCCGAGGCGAGCGAGCGGTGCGAGATCGTGCGGCGTGCAGCCGAAGTCGCGAAACGCGAGCCACTCACATTCTCGATGCTGATCGGCTGCGCGATCGGACGCGACGAGGCCGAGGCGCAGGACCGCCTGCGCGCTTGGACCGATTTCACCTCGCTCGGCGGGCCGCCGCTGCTGGTCGGCAGCGTCGAGCAGGTCGCCGAGCATCTGCGCGAGTACCAAGCGGTGGGGGTCGAGCGCGTGATGTTGCAGCACCTGGTCCACGGCGACGTCGACATGGTCGCGGTGCTCGGGGACCTTGCGCGCGCGGTGTCGGATTGATGGCGGGACAGGCTGGATCGTTTGGGCGCCGGGGCGGCTGCGGGCACGGCGCCGAGCTGGGGCCGAAGCTGCGCACCGCCATGGCAGGCTCCGCTACGATTGCGCGCTGGTCGAGGCCGAAGGCCGGCTCGCGTGACGCGCGCCGCGCAGAGCGAGCCCAACCGTGAGGGGACCCTTGTCACGAATCCGAGTTGCAGTCGTCGTCGCCGCGATGGCGGTCGTTGTCGCCGCATGCGGTTCTGGAGACTCAGCTTCCGTAAAGGCGTTCACGACTCACGTGAACCGCATCTGTTACCACACAGCACTGGCGCTGGGGACCTCGCCCTCGTCGATCAAGAGCCTGCCGTCGTTTGGGCGCCAGGTCCAGCGAGACATACCGATCTACGCGAAAGAGCTGGCGCAGCTGCAGGCGGTGACGCCCCCATCCTCTGTTGCCGCCACCTACCAGAAGCTCGTCCGGGGCACCGCCAAGCAGCTGCAGATCCTTCGCGAATCCGTTGCCCCGATGCTCGCCAACAAGCTCGGTGAAGCGCGGAAGTTCACGAAGGGCGTACTCCCATCCGCAACGGCCGTCTACTTCGCCGACCAGAAGCTCGGCCTGCTCGTCTGCAGCAAGCTCACGTGAGCGCAGAACCGGCCGTCAGTGGAACCGCGCAGGATCCGTGGCGCCTGCGGACGCCACCCGGTAAGGCGGAGTACACGATGTGGCGCGACGAGGCGTCAGACCCGCCAACGATCGTCTGTCAGGTGGGCGGAACGCAACTCCGCTACATGCTTCGCGCGATCGACGACCTCCACTCGATGCTCCTCGCTCACGGAGACTGGATCGACCTCGGCGGGACCGACGAGCAGAAGCCCGCGCCGGATGGCACGGTCGAGGCGTGGGGCCGATCGCCCGAGAACCCGGTCGGCGGCTGGTACGGAGTGAAGAAAGGACTGCGCGGTCGCTTCGGCGTGTACATGCCACCGCTGCTGGAAGCGCTCGGGCTTGCGGAGCTGACGCACGAGGCTCGCGGCAACCGTATGCGGGCGATCTGACGCACGCCACGGGTCGGGACGCGCGGTGGCGTAGGATCGAACAGTGGCCCGCTACGTCGCAAGCCTCGACAGCGACCGCGAACCGTCCGCGGCGTTCGCCTATGTGAGCGACTTCTCGACCACGCGCGAATGGGATCCGAACGTGCTCGACGCGGAACGCGTCGGCGATGGGCCGATCGGCGCCGGCAGCCGGTTCAAGCTGACAACCTCGTTCGCTGGGCGGCGGGCTTCGATCACCTACGAGATCAGCGAACACGACCCCCCGCGAGCGGTCACCTTCCGCGGTGAGAACGCGACGGTGCTGTCAGTCGATCGCGTGACGTTCGAGCCAATCGGCGCTGGCACGCGCGTCACCTACGACGCGGACCTACGGTTCAAGGGCCCACTGCAGATCGCCGACCCCCTGCTCCAGGTCATCCTGAACCGCCTCGGCCGCCAGGCACTGGCCGGGATGCGCGAGCAGATCGGACCGGCGGCCGGGGAGTAGCGTCTCAGTGTGTACCTCCGCCGGTCATCCCGATCGCGGCCGGAACGGCGCGCGCGGAATGCGAGCGTTGTCGGCGTTTGCTTGTCGGGGGGCGAGGAGCGCCAGGTTGGCTAGAGCGGTTCGCCCGACCGGCCGTCGGCATGGTCACGCGAACGGGCATCGCTGGTGGCCGGCGATCCGCTCGGTGTGAACCCTGCCTGCGTGAGCATCCGACGAAGGTCGACCACGAGTTGGACGTCAACGTCCTTGCCATGCGAGACCGGAAGGAACTCGGTCTCCGCCCCGACCGTGACCTTGAGCTTGCCGTTGTGCTCCTTGGTGACAGTGCCGACCACCTCCAGCAACGACAGCACGCGGCGCCACTCGACGTTGTTGCTCGCCGGATGCCTGAAGATCTGTTCGAGCGTGTCGCGATGGTGGTTGTTGAGATGCAAGTCGGTCAAGGTGCGTCCATCGTAGACCTCTGCCGCCGTCGGCCGGCGCACGATAGGCCAACCGACAGCGCCTGGGCGCCAGGCGTGGCCTGCGGCTCGGTAACCGAAAACAACGCCACCATGCCATGGAGGGCAGCGATGCTCCAGGTATTCCTCACGGGAGCGACGGGACTCGAACCCGCGACCTCCGGCGTGACAGGCCGGCGCTCTAACCAACTGAGCTACGCCCCCAAGGAGCGGGAAGTATGGCAAGGAGGCCGCCGGAGCGGGTTCGGGCCACTAAGCCGCCGTCTCGTGCCGGCGCGACCCGAGTCTTGCGACCCGGGCGGTGCAGGACACACGCCCGGGTCGCGACCCGTCACCCCGCTTGCGCCGGCGATCTTGAACGTCGTCGTGACGACGCGCCGGTCAGGCCCAAGTCTGTCGTAACGCGACGGTACCGCGCGCCCGCCGCGCGCGCAACCACCGAGGGGCCGGTGAGACTCGGCCGCAGGCCGAGCGAGCGTTTGTCAACCGGGTAACGCGAGCAGGCCGACGACGCCAAGCGAGAAGATCGCGATCGCGAGAATTGAGTCCGGGCCGAGGCGAAGCCAACAGCGAGATGGGCGGACGATCAGGCCGACCGAGTAGACGGCGGTGAGGGCGATCCCGAGCGCCGCGAGCCATGCGTTGAGGTCGCCGGCCTTCGGCAGCACGGCGGAACCGGCGATCAGGTCCGCGAGCAGAAAGAGGCACACCTGGAAGGCGTTGCCGCCGAACATGTCGCCGATTGCAAGCGCATGGTCGCCAAGCCTCACCGCGGCGATGCCGGAACTGATCTCGGGCAGCGCGGTCGCGAGAGCCAGCGCGGTTGCGCCGAAGATCACGCCGTTTACGCCAGCCCGGTCCGCGAGCACGTTTCCGGTCAGCTCCAGGGCGACTCCCGCGGCGAGCGTCACGCCGCAGGCGAGCCCGAACAGCGCGACCACCCGGGCGGTCGAGGAGCCGGCGAACGGGTGCTCGTGGCCAGGAAGAGACTCGCGTCGGTGGCGCCGACCGCGGCTGCTCCCGGGCATTTCGATCTTCCACCGCGGGTTCTTGCGAACGAAGTTGATGACCCACACACCAAATACCCAAAACAGCGCGATCGCCAGGGAGGCGGGGCTGACCACGCCTCCGATCGCGGCGCTCTGTGGAAGCAGCGAGCCCATCATCACCCCCGAGACCACAAGCACGACGAGCAAACCTTCGAGCGCCGGGGTCAGCGCGCCGACGAGGAACGTGAGCGGCCGCTCAGGCCCCGTAGCGATGTCGCAGAGCACGAGCACCATCGTCTGGATCGCAATGCCGCCGATCAGGTTGCCTGCGGCGAGCGCGAGATGCCCACCGGCCGCCGCGGAGACCGTGATCGCGAGCTCGGGGAGCGTGCCTGCGATCGACAGCAGGACGATTCCGCCGATCTCCTCGCCGAGCCCGAAGCGCACGTCGAGCGAATCGGTCGCCCGCGACAACAGACCGCCCGCGAACCACGTGGCGGCGGCGGCGGCCGCAAAGATCCCGATCAGCGCGATCGTCGCAAGGCCTGCCATCGCGACGCAGTCTGGATCGCCGGGCGGACGCGTGGCCGGTCAGCGCAGTGGTTTCGGTGGAGCCGAATAGACTGGCCTGCCAGTCGATGGCTCGGAGCGTTCAAATCTCGTCCGCTCTGGCACGGCCGCTCGGAGACCTCCGGCAGATCGGCCCGCGGCTTGCGCGACTGCGCCGCTCGGATCAGGTTGCGCTCGCGCTCGCCGCGATCGCGTTGCTCGCCGGCGCCGCCCTGCGCCTGCACGCGATCGGTGCTGACGACCGACTCTCGAGCGACGAACTCGGCTACATCGGCGCCGCCAACAGGCTGATCACCCTCTCGGGCTATGGCAGCTTCCACTGGGCACCGGGCACGCCGATCCTGTTCACCGTCGTCGCATGGCTGAGCGGCCATTCGGAGATCTCAGCGGTCACGCACTCCCACGGAATCGCTCAGTACGTTCAGTGGCTGGTAGAGGTGACGACGCTGGGCGTCGCCGGAGCGATCGCCTGGCGTCTCGCCGGTTGCTGGGCAGCTCTCCTTGCGGTGCTCGGGCTCGCCACATACGGCCCGCTGATCGCTGTCACCCACAGCTACCTGAGCGAGCCACTCGGCGGGCTGATGGCGCTCGTGATGGTCGGCGTCGCTTCGTACGCGCGCGCGCGCGAATGGCGCTGGCTGGTCGCGGCGGGCGCGCTCGGCGGCCTCGCCTGCCTCGCGCGCGAGGACCTCGTTCCCGGGCTCGTGACTCTGACCTTGGCGCTGGCGCTCGCGCGCACCGGGTCTCGACGCCGCGCGCTGCGGCGGGCCACGATCTACCTCGCCGCCGCACTCGTGACGCTCGCACCATGGGTCGCGTTCGCATCGGTCGAGCAGCACACGCTCGTGGCGATCACGACCGGGGGCACCGACTCCCTGTTCATCGGGACCTACCTGCCTGGCGACGGCTCGCAGTTCCAGACGGTCGAGGCGTTCAGACCAGCGGTCTGCCGCCGGTTCCCGAGCGACTGCAACACCCCGCCCGGGGACGCCGCGCCGATGTTCGCGCTGATTACCGCGCAGCACCCGGGTGACAGCCGAAACCAGGCGATCACCGCCGCGGTCCTGTCCAACCTGCGCAAGTACATGCTCGGCCGGCCGTTGTCGTTCGCCGCACTCCTCGCGCGCAAGCTCTGGGGCATGTGGTCCGCACCCTGGAGCGGGGGAAACGGCACCCGGCTCGCCCCCGCCGGAATAGCCGCTTCGCTCGACCTCGCTGCGGTGGCCGCAGCCTGGCTGGGTCTGCTGCTCGCGCTCTGGCTGTGCCGCCGACGCTGGTCGGTGATCGTCCCGGCGCTCGCACTGCTCGCGATCGTCTTCTTCAACGATTGGTTCGGCCCCGCGCCGCGCGACACGCTAAGGCTCGTGCCGCTCCTGTTCGTGCTCGGCGCGAGCGGCTTGACCATTGCGGCGAAGCGAATAGCGAACACGTGTTCACGCGGATGACTGGCACGCACGCAACGATCCGCGCACAAGGATCCTGATGGGCGAGCGGATCGCGGCGGCGGCAAGCCAGGCCTGGCCCGCGTTCGTCCTCGTCAGCGGGCTGCTGCTTGTCGGGATCGTCGCTCACGCCGACGGACTGTTTGTGCTGGCGGGACGCCAGCTCGAGCGAATGCCCGGGCGACCGGTCGCGCTGCTGCTCTGCGGTATGGCGCTGGTCGCCGTCGTCACGGCACTCCTCAATCTCGACACGGCGGTTGTTTTCCTCACGCCCGTGCTCGTACACGCGGCGCGAACCCGCGGGGTGAGCGAGAAGCCTTTCCTCTACAGCGCCGTGTTCATGGCAAACGCGTCCTCGCTTTACCTGCCCGGCTCGAACCTGACGAACCTGCTCGTGCTCGCGCACTCCCCGATCTCAGGATCCACGTTTGCAGCCCGCCTGATCGCTCCGGCGCTCGCGGCGACGCTCGCTACGGCGCTCGGTCTTGTTCTGCTGTTCCGCAAGTTTTTCCGCGAGCGATCCCCGGCTCTGCGCGGGGATCGCACACGCGTCCGCTTGCCACTTGTCGGCACAGTCGCGACGCTCGCCGCGGCGTGCCTAACGGTCGCCCTCCGCAACGCGGCTGTCCCTGTCCTCGCCGTCGGAGCGCTGGCGGCAGGGACCCAGGTCCTACGCGGCCGGGTCAGCCTGCGAGACGTGCTGCGTGCTGTCGGGCCGCTCGTGCTCGTGGCGCTCTTCGCAACTGCGGTGGCGTTTGGCACGCTGGCGCGCTCGTGGGGAGGCCCCGCCTCGATCCTCGCAAGCGCCACCGCTTTCGAGACGGCGGCGATCGGTGCGCTCGCGGCGGTCCTCGTTAATAACCTGCCGGCGGCGGTGCTGCTCTCATCCGGAGCGGCCCATCATTCGGCTGCGCTGCTGATCGGACTCAACCTCGGACCGAACATCGCGGTGAGCGGTTCGCTGTCGGCGCTCCTCTGGTACCGCGCGGCGAGCGCGATCGATGCACGACCGTCGATCCTGACCTACTCCCTCGACGGCGCCGTCCTCGCCGCCGCTGCGATGTTCGCTGCGCTCGGCGCGGCGAGCGCGGTGGGCTCGCCGCTCTAGCCTTCGCGCGGCGGCGTTGAGCGCCAGGTTCGGTCCACCGCATCCAGAGCGGACCCACCAGAAGGCCAGCCCACTCTGCACGGCTCAAGCGGGCGGTGCGTCGCGTCGATAAAGCCTGAGGAACGCCAACGGGTCAACCCACCGTTTCCGCACGACTGTCGATCTGACCGGAAGCGGGACAAAGGGACGGTGGTCGAAGCACTGATGGGGCCGGCAACAGACATGACTCGCGACATCGTCGCCAGAGAGCTCGGGGAGACGACGGCAGCCGAGGAGGCATTGGCTCGCGCTCACGAGTTCCTCGCCGAGACCCTCCGCGCGAAGGCAGAGTTGATGGCGCAGATGGGTCACGAGATCCGCACGCCGCTCAATGGCGTGGTCGGGATGACCGAGTTGTTGCTCGGCACGGGCTTGACTGATGAGCAGCGCGAGTACGCGACCGCCGCGATGACCTCGGCGACGACGCTGATGGTGGTGGTCAATGACGTTCTTGACTTCTCGATGCTCGAGGCCGGAACGCTCGAGCTGGATGTCGGCACCTTCGAGGTGCGCCGTCTGGTCGAAAGCGTCGCGCTCAGCGACCGGACACGTTCGGGCGAAGCAGCAGTCGCGATCGGCTCCGTATTCTCGCCCGAGGTGCCTGACGCGGTCGCGGGTGACGGAAACAGGGTTCGTCACGTCCTGACGAAGCTCGTCGGGAGCGCCCTCGGCCACGCCGCCGGAAGAAGTCTCGAGATTCGGGTGGCGTCCACCGCGCTTGGCGCGAAACGTCTGCTGCTCCGCTTTGAGGTGGTCGCCGACGGCGTCCTCGAGGGAGACCCGGACTCTCTGTTCGAGGTCACCTCGTACTCCTTCGGCGCGATGCAGGAGGATCGCCCGACGGCGCTTGGGCTGGCCGTTTCGAAACAGCTCGTCGAGCTGATGGGTGGTGAGATCGGAGTTCATGCGGCACCCGGCGAGGGGACGACGCTGTGGTTCACGACTCCCGTCGGACTCGACGGTGCGCGGCCCTATGCGGAGGAGAAGATCCGCTTCACGCCGGCGGCGGCCGTCGTCGCGTCGGCCCCGACGCGCGATGGCGAAGTTCCGCGGAAGCGGGCGCCCGCAAAGCGCGGCAGTGCACGCGTGCTCATCGCCGACGACGACCCGGTGAGCCGGCTGGTCCTGACTCGGCAGCTCGAGGCGCGCGGCTACGCGGTCGACGTCGCGAGGAACGGACGCGAGGCGATCGAGCTTCACGCCAGCGAGACCTATGGCGCGATCTTCATGGACTGCCAGATGCCCGAGCTGAACGGCTACGACGCGACTAGCGCGATCCGCGCGCAGGAGTCGGGCGACACGCACACGCCGATCATCGCGATGACCGCGAGCGCTCGAGAGTCCGACCGGGACCTGTGCGCGATCAGTGGGATGGACGACTACGTCGCCAAGCCGCTCGACCAGGTGACGCTCGACGCCGCGCTTGCGCGCCGCCTCCCCGCCTACGACGCCCCGGCACCGCAGGCCAGGACGGCGAAGGGCAACAGCAAGCGGCGCGCAGCTGCTGGAGCCCCGCCGGCGCCGCTGCTCGAGAACTCGATCCTGACGGACGTGTTTCGACACAACAGCGAGTCGCGCGGCTACCTGATCGGCGTCTTCATCGAGGAATCGCGCGCACGACTTAGCCAGCTGTTCACCGCTGAGGCAGCGGGCGATCATCCGACGATGCAGCGCCTCTCGCACGCGCTGAAGGGGAGCGCAGGCGCTGTCGGAGCGCGCCGCCTCGAGGAGATCTGCGTCGCCATCCAAGAGGCGGTCACCGCAGGAAGCGCCGCCGAGGCAGGCAAGCTACGGGGGCCGCTCGAGGACTGCTTCGAGCTCACGTGCGAGCTGCTGCGACGGGGCTGCCCGGACTCCACCGACAGCGATCACGCCGATCTCTGACCGCGAGGGCCGCAGTAGCGAGCCGGGCTCCGTCGATCGCAACATTCGCCGCACGTCGGCTCCGGTGTCCGATCTCGAGGCGCACGCCCTCCACGCCTGATCTGCAGCGCGCGTCGCGGCTGGTGCGGCCTGTAGGATCGCGAGCCCAGCAAAGAAGAGGAGCCCCATGGATTTCTGGTGCCGGTTCGATGCGATCGCCCGCGAGAACGATGTCCTGCGTCACCCGTTCTATTTGCGCTGGTCCGCGGGAGAGCTGACCGTCTCTGAGCTGGCGGAATACTCGGGCCAATACCGCCACGCGGTAGTCGCGCTTGCCGCGGCCAGCGCGCAGGCCGCCGTCGGCGCCCGTGAAGAGGACCGTCGCGCACTGACCGCCCATGCGGCGGAGGAGGCCGAGCACGTCGAGCTTTGGGATCGCTTTGTCGACGCGGTCGGCGGTGAGCGCAGCGCCGCGGCGCTGCCGCAGACGGCGGCGTGCGCCGAGGCTTGGAGCGGCGGAAGCGGCCGCAGCCAGCTCGAGACGCTCGTCGCGCTGTGCGCGATCGAGTCAGCGCAGCCCGCGATCTCGACGACGAAGCGCGAAGGGCTTGAGTCGCGCTACGGAATCAGCGGCCGCGCCGTCGCCTACTTCGAGCTGCACGAGCAGCTGGACGTGTCGCACGCGCAGGCTGCCCGCGAACTGATCGACGCGCGCCTCGACGGTGCCGACCACGGCGCTCTCCTAGCGGAAGCGGAGCGAGTCCTGCGCGCGAACTGGGAACTGCTCGACGGCGTCGAGCGCGTCACCGCCTAGTCGGGCGCGCCCAGCGCGGAGCGGCCACGGCGCGGTGCGGCCGAAGCGCGGCCACCCACTAGTCTGGCGCGCCCGAGCGCGGAGCGGCCGAAGCGCGGCCACCCACTAGTCTGGCGCGCCCGAGCGCGGAGCGGCCGA
>CAYQZU010000001.1:269152-317213 GCA_964422115.1 uncultured Solirubrobacteraceae bacterium
AGCGCGGCCACCCACTAGTCTGGCGCGCCCGAGCGCGGAGCGGCCGGAGCGCGGCCACCGCCTAGTCTGGCGCGCCCTGGAGCGGGCGGCCAGGGCGCGGCCACCCCGCGGACCCAGCAAGTCCGGCGGCGAAGTGCTGCGTGGCGCTACAGATCCTGCGCAGGCGTGCGGCGGCGCGTCCTTCGCCGCCTGATGCGCAAAACGCGACGCGGGGAACGTCGCCAGCGTGCTGATCGACCCGATCACGTGCACGAGAGTCGATCGCGAGACATCGGGGCTCCGCTGAGTTATGCAACTATCCCCGCCCGGGTCCTTCTGGAAGCCGGGTTGGGGTGGTCACTGTGGCGGGCGCGGCGCGGACCGTGGGAAGCGGCGCGTGGATGGCGGCGAGGCGCGTGTCAGGCGCGGTCGTGGGAGAGAGATGGTGGTATGAGCAGGCCGACCAGCAGTCTGGATCAAGCTGTGAGAGGCGGGCACACGATGGCGCCGCAGCCCGGAGTGTTCGGCGCGCTCGACCACCCATCACAGCACGGGTTCGTCGACCGCGAGGTTCTCGAGATCCACGGGTGGTGCCTCTTTGACGGATCGCGGGTCGCGCGCGTTGACGTCACGTTGAACGGTCGGGCACTCGGCCTCGCAAGGGCCTACGTGCAAACGCCGGGTATCGCCAGCATCCACGGGCACCCCGACGCGCCGGTTGCGGGCTTTGAGCTGCTGACGAGCCTCGAGCCGGGCAGCGCGGGCGAAGAGTGCCTGGTGAGTGTGGAAGCTACGAGCCTCGACGGCCGACGCTGGCGCTCGGCCACGCACAGCGTGACCTGGACGCCACCACCGGACGCGGGGCTTGACCGCGGCGACGTACTCCTGCGTCGCAGCGTCGACGCTCTGACGGGCATGCCCCGCGGTGGCTCCCGCGTGCTGATCTTCACGCACGAGATGACGCTTGGCGGCGGCCAGCTCTGGCTGCTCGAACTGCTTCGA
Organism: uncultured Solirubrobacteraceae bacterium; assembly: GCA_964422115.1. Classification (GTDB taxonomy): domain Bacteria; phylum Actinomycetota; class Thermoleophilia; order Solirubrobacterales; family Solirubrobacteraceae; genus Palsa-513. The sequence continues at coordinate 270,134 of CAYQZU010000001.1, forward strand.
CAACTCACCGAGTGCTCGACGCTCGAATGCAGCGTCGTCTCGATGACCGATGGTCCTCTGCGCGTCGAGTTGGAGGAACTCGGGATACCGGTACACGTCACGTGCGACTGGCGCTTTGACGATGTTGCCGGCTACGAGGGCAGGGTGCACGAGCTGGCAATGCTGATCAACGCAAACGACGCGGGAGCGGTCCTCGTCAACACTCTCGGCGTGTTCCCGGCCGTCGACGCGTCCGCTCGAGCGGACGTCCCGTGCGTGTGGGCGATCCACGACAGCATCGAGCCGGCCGCCTATCACCACATCAGCTCCGGTGGTCGCGGTACGCACCCGCACATCCGCGCGCGCTTCGACGACTGCTTCCGCACAGCCCGCTCCGTTGTGTTCGTGGCCCGTCAGACCGCCGACATGTTCGCGCACCTGTGCGAACCGGATCAGCCACTCGTGGTCGACTACAACGTGGACGTGAGTGCGATCGCCGGCTACCGCGCCGACGTCGATCGATCCGCGCTGCGCAGCGCGGGCGGGTTCGACGACGGCAGCGTCGTGGTGGTGGTTGTCGGAGTGTTCGAGGCGAGAAAGGCGCAGGCGGCTGTGATCGCCGCGTTTGACGAGCTAGCCGTCATGCATCCGAACTTACGCCTGGTGTTGGTCGGAGCGCGTCCGGGCGCCTACACGGACGGCCTACGCGAGCAGCTGCGCCGCTGTGAGTCGCGCGCGCGCGTGCAGGTTGTGCCGGTGACCGCCGACGTCTATCCATGGTTCGCGATGGCGGACGTGATGCTCTGCGCCTCCGATCTCGAGTCGCTGCCCCGGTCCATCCTGGAAGCCATGGCCTTCGGCCTGCCGATCGTGTCGACCGATGTGTTTGGCATCGACTCGCTGATCGAGGACGGCCGGACCGGGTGGCTCACCGGCGCGCGCGACCTCGAGAGCCTGATCGGGCGCCTCCATCTGGTGCTGCGGATGTCCACCGCGGATCGCAAGGTCGTCGGAGACCGCGCCCGTGTCGCGGTAGCGCAGCGAGGTGCGTCGGGCTATGGCGTGACGTTCGCCCGCGCACTTGCTCAGCTGATCGACGACCCCTCGGCGGACGGTGCTGTCGCGTTTGCCGGTCCCCAGGCCAGCGGAGTACCGGCATGAGAGGCGAAGCAACCGAGCAGCCCGGGCTCCGATCGGAGACCGCCTCGGCCGCTCGCATTGCCGAGCTGAAGCGCGAGATCAAAGAGCTGGCGCGCGAGCGCGATCGGGTAGCAGCGCAGCTGCTGGTCGCCGAGCAGCAGCTGGCTGACCCACTGGGTGCGCAGGTGCGGCTGCGAATCCGGACCGGCGACGAGCTGCCGCCGATCGTGCAAAGCGAATTGACGCGCCTATACCGCCAGTGCGAGAGCTTTCGCAGATCACGGAGCTGGCGCTACACCGCTCCGCTGCGCTCTCTGAAGCACCGGCTGACTTCAGCGCCGAGGACAACCCCCGAGAGGTAGAAGACGCTCGGGCCCCTGCGGCGGCGCGACTGAGCGGCGCCGCGGTACGGCCGCGTTGCCAGGCACAATCCGTTCGGTGCGCCACAATCCCGCTCACTTCACCGACGATCCGGAGGTGGTGCGCCGCCTGATCCGCGAGAACCCCTGGGGACTCCTCGTCAGCAACAACGGCGGTGCGCTCGTAGCGTCGCACTACCCGATCCTGCTCGATGATGACGCCGAAGACCTGGCCGTCTTCACACACGTGGGTCGGCCAGACGAAGAGCTCCACCGGTTCGGCGAGCGAGAGATCATGCTGGTCGTTCAGGGTCGCCACGGGTACATCTCACCGAGCTGGTACGCACCGGGCGCGACGCGGGCACCAACGTGGAACTTCACCGCCGCCCACTGCTACGGCGTCCCCGAGATCCTCGATACCGAGACCAACCTGCTCACGCTCGCGCGGTTGGTAGAGCACTTCGAGCGCCACGTGGCGCAGCCGATGCTGCTCGATCTCGACTGGGCCGCACCGGTCGCAAAGGGCACGGTTGGCATCCGGTTGCCGATCGCTCGGTTCCAATGCAAGGTCAAGCTGAGCCAGGACAAGGACCCCGTCACGCGGCGAGGGGTGATCGCCGCCCTGCGCGAGCCCGGACCGTACCGGCACCCGGACCTCGCGGACGAGATGGAGCGCGTGCTCGCCGGCGACTGACTTTGGAACCCGGACGGCGCCGGAAACTACCCGCCGCGAAGCCACCTGTACGGTCGAAGAGCCACTGACGCCGAACGGTCGCGTGGGCCCGGCCGACCAGCAAGGCGGCCGGAGGCGGAACCGCACCGCGTCCAGCGCCCCCGTGCCGCGTACCACCATGTCGCGAGGACCTCGCGCAGCATCTGGCGGCGGAGCGCGCGAGCGTGCTGCATGATCGGAGTGGTCGCGGCGGGACAGCAGACCGCCGCGAGTCCCTGGCGGCGAGCTTCGCGATCGATGCGGTGCATGTGGTAGGGCGAGGACACCAGCAGGGTGCGCCCTGCAACGTGAGCCGGGATGCGCCTCGCCGCGCTGACCGTTCTGCGTGTCGAACTACCGTCCTCGTCGATCACGATGTCCGACGCCGGCAAGCCGAGCATTACGAGCGCGTGACGCATCACGCGCGCCTCCGACTGTGGGCCGGGGTGACCGCCGCTGCAAAGGATCCGAGGCGCGCCCACGGCGCGGTAAAGCGACGCGGCGAAGCGCAGTCGAGCATCGAGCTCCGCACTTGGCTGCCCCCCGATCGCCTCTGCCCCGAACACGACGATCAGGTCTCCGCTGCTGGATGGACATAGTCGCCCGGCCCGTTTGATTTGCCACCAAGTCGCGACAAACGCGCAGGCCAAGAGGCCTGCACAACCCAGAACCACTCCCAATAGCAGCCGCAATACCACGCCCTATTCGAACTCTTGTTCGGAGCATAACGCGGCTCGGCAATACTTGAGCACAATGGGCTCCACACGTATGGCCGCTCCAGACCCGATGGCTTCGCGGGTGCGTTTGCTTGCGTGGGCTGGCGCCCAGGTCGGCACGGCCGAGCCCACGCACAGGAGCAGGCCCGGAGAGGACCACACCCGCATCGATGCGTGGCAGCGAGAGTTCGGGCTCCGCGGAGTCGCCTGGTGCGGCTGTTTCGTTGGCTACGGTCTGCGCGTTGTCGCAGGCATCGCGGAGATCGACGACCGGGTCGTCTGGGTCCCGTTTATTGCCGAGGATGCCCGGGCTGGTCGTCACGGTTGGTCTTGCGTGGTTCCCGCCGCGCAGGCAGGCCCAGGCGACGTTTGCGTCCTATCTTGGAACGCGACAGGCGACCCCGAACATGCTGGTTTTGTGATCGCCAACGATCCGGCGCGACGGGTCATGCGCACGATCGAGGGGAACACCACGAGCGGCGACGACGGTGATCAGTCCCGCGGGGGAGGCGTCTTCGAGCGGCTCCGCCCCTATGATTGCGTCGCTGCGTGCGCGAGGCCGCGGTACCCCGTGCCGGCGTCGACTGTGAGGCCGACCGATCGAAGGACCGCGACCGCCGAGCATCCGAGTCCGCCGCATGGGTGACTCATCCAGATCGCCGGTGCGGGCGCGTATGGAGTGGCGACTCGGAGCACTCGACAACGAGCCGAGCACGCACGCGGCACCACTGTTCCGTCGCGATCGCCAACACATAGCCACGTGGGCCACCGATGATGTCGCGAACGGTCATGGTGCTCGCCGGCTGCCCCGCGATGAGCGGCGCCACCGCACTGACGTCGAGTTGCTCGAACCGAACGCCAAGACCGAACCCGAGCGCTTTGGCAACCGCCTCTTTGCGGGCCCACAGCCGGATGACGGCCGGCGCATTGCACTCCCCAAGCTGTGCGAGTTCCGCCGGGGAGCACACCCGACGCGCGAGCGCGCCGTCGACCTCCGGCCGATCGGTGCGCTCGATGTCCACCCCGACACGACAGCCGGAGACTGCACAGGCAACAAACTCGCCGCTGTGGGCGATGCTCACATGCAGATCCGAACGAACAAGGAACGGGCGGCCGCGCGCGTCGCGGCCGTGTTCCACAAGCGATGGGTCGACGCCGGTCCGGATGGCGACGAGTCGCGCGATGAGCGCCCGTGCGAGCACCGACCGCCGCTCGTCGTCGAGCGCCGAGCGATGCGATGCGGGGGCCGCACCGAGCAGGGCATTGGCTGCGCGCAGTCCGAGCGGCCCCTCTTCGGTGACCTTCACTACCGCAAGATCAACGCTCGCGTCCCGGGCGAATCGAATCCGCGCTCCAGGCCCCCACGAAGACCCGGGCGAGTGCAGGTCGGTGAGGCTCATCTCAGCGACCTCGGAGGGTACATCGTGGCCATCACGGGAACCTAGGCGATGGCGTCTGTGAATGTGTCCGGCGGTGCCGACGCGACCGCCTGTGCAGCGTCGCTCGCACTGCGAGACGCGGCGGCCAGGCGGCCGGATGCCATCGCCATCGAGGTCGGCGAACAAACCGTGAGCTTTGGCGCGCTCAACGCACAGGCGGATCGCCTCGCGACACACCTTGCGGAGCGCTTCCCCAACGGGAGTCCAGTCGCGCTGCGCGCCAACGGCACACACGCCAGTGCCGCCGGATTCGTGGCGATTCAGCGCGCGGCCATGGTGTCGATTCCGATCGATCCAACGGCCCCTGCAGAGCGGGTGCGCGACGTGCTCGATGACGTTGGGGCCCTGCTCCTGTTGAGCGACGTGGCGGGCGACGAGGACCTCGCAGTGCCAACGGGCCATCCGCTGTTTCGCGTCGAGGACGCCGTCGCCCGAGCGATCGATCGGGCTCGCGGAGAGCTCGTGTCGATCGTCTACACCTCAGGATCTACCGGTGCCCCGAAGGGCATCATGGTCGGGCGCCGGCAGATGGATCAGACGTTCGCCTCGCTCCTGGACGCAGAGCGGTCTCCTGGCATACGGCTGGGAGTCCTGTTCGCAGGGACAACAGGCAACATTGAGCGACTCATTGCCGGCGCGCTCTTTCGGCAGGCGACCCTGGTCTCGTATGAGATCCGAGTTCAAGGCATCGCCCCGCTCGGGTCTTGGCTCGAGCGCAAGCGGATCGTCGAGGTTTCGATGGTTCCCACGGTGCTGCGCCACCTGCTGTCGACGCTACCCGCCGACCAGCACTTCCCCGACCTTCGCGTGGTCGTGCTCAGCGGCGAGACGTGCACGTGGGAGGACGTCCGACGGCTGCAGGCCCACCTTTCCCCGGAGGCGACGGTCATCACCGCTTTCGGACTCACCGAGGCGGCGGGCATCGCCTCACTGCGGATAACCCGCGACCTACCGGCCGGTGACGGGCCGGTGCCGGCGGGACAAGTGTCAACCACTGCCCGCGTGACAATTGTCAGCGAAGACGGCGAGCCGGTGCCGCAGGGTCAGCGCGGCGAGATCGTGGTGGAGGGACCGGACTGCGCGCTCGGGTACTGGAACCGGCCGGCCCTCACCGCGTCGGTCTTCGCCGATGCGCCCAGCGGGCATCGTCGGGTCCGCACCGGCGATGCCGGACGGATACGCGGGGATGGACTCCTCGAGCATCTCGGGCGGCTCGATCACCTGGTGAAGATCTCGGGCAATCGGGTCGAGCTCGCGGAGATCGAGGGCGCGCTGGCGAACCTCGACGGCGTCGCCGCCGCCGCCGCCGCGACCTATGTCGACGACATTGGCGACACGCGCCTCACCGCATGCGTGGTTCCGCGTCGCGCCGCCATGCTCGAACCGCGACTCCTGCGAGCGATGCTGGCGCGACGCCTTCCTGGCTACATGCTCCCCGACCAGCTCACCGTCGTTGACCAGCTACCCCAGCTGCCAGGCGGAAAGACCGATCGCTCACGCGTGTCCGCGCTGGCACGCACACGGCCTGCGCGATCTGCCACGCCGGCCACCGAGCGTGGCTCTCTCGAGCGGCTGCTAACCGAGATCTGGTGCGACGTTCTTGGTGTCGGTACGGTGGCCGTGGATGATGACTTCTTCGAGCTCGGTGGCGACTCGATCCGAGCGGCGCGCGTGTTCGCCACGCTCGAGCGCCGCCACGGCATCGACCGCCCCATGTCGCTGATCTTCGAAGCGCCAACGATCGCCACGCTCGCATTGGCGCTTGCCGACAGCTCCGGTTGGAGCGCCCTGCTGCCGGCACAGACCGCCGGATCGAGACCACCCCTGTTCGTGGTGCACGACGGCGCAGGGAACATCGCGTGCAGTCGCTCTCTCGCAGCGGAGCTTGGCCCCCAACAGCCAATCTACGGAATCCGCTGCGAAGGATTGAACGGGACGCCGCTCCGCGCGGACTCGCTAGAGGATCTGGCCGAGACGTATGTCGAGCGCATCAGAGACCTCTACCCGCACGGGCCATACGTCCTGTACGGCCCTTCGGATGGCGGGACGATTGCGATGGAGATGGCGCGACAGCTCAAGAGCGCCGCTGAGCAGGTCCCGCTGGTGATCCTCGGTGACACCTGGGCGCCCGCGCAGCCCACTCTTTGGGCGCGCAGGCGCCGCGCGCCCTCCAACCCCACGCCGCGGGGCGGTGAAACCGTTGCATTGCTCGACCGCGAGGCGCACCTCTTGCGCGACTTCGAACGGCTGACCGGCAATTACCGCCCGCGGCCGCCGGTTGCGGATCGGGTCGTGCTGCTACGCACCGGGGGCGGTCGCGAGTGCCCGGACCGGGGCTGGAGCGACTTGGTGGGTCGCGCACTCCACATCGTCGACGTGCCCGGCAGTCACTATGAGCTGTGCCGCGAGGCAAGCGGCGCCTATGTGGGGCCGATCCTCGCGCGGGCGCTCGACGAATACGTGAACATCGGCGGCGACGAGGCGCGAGAGCACCCAGACAGCGTGGTCGCGCAGTTGGCAGCGCGCGTGGCGGCGGCGGAGCGGCGTGCGCACAATGCCGAAACGGAACGCGACGATCTCCTCGCCACTCGCGTGGTCCGCGTCGCGGGTTACTGGTGGAGCGCGCGCTACCGCCTGCGCCGGCGCCCGCCCACTCGTTGAGATCCTGGTCAGGATGCGGGCAGCGCCAGCACCTGACCCCACCCGCCGAGCTCCCCCTCGATCGAGGCATAGCCTGAGAACCACGCCGAATCGATCGCTCGCGGCCACCACGGCTCATGCATGGAGACAAGCAGCGGCACGCCGCACCGCGCCAGGAACGGCGCGACCGTCTCGAGCACCGTCGCCTCCCCACCCTCGATATCCATCTTGACGAGTGCGACGCTGCCGTGAAGTTCAAAGCGGTCGAACAGGCTCGCCAGGGTCCAGCCCGGGACCTCGAGGCCGGACTCGGCAAGGCGCGTAGTGGACGATCCCCACGGCTCCTCCGACGCGATCCGAGCGGTGCCGTCTTCGTTTGCGATCGCCCCGGCCACGATCGTGACGTTGGCGGCATTGGCGAGAACGTTCTGCCTGAGGTACGGAAGGGCAACCGGATCGGGCTCGACGGCGACGACGTCCGCGCCCCGATGTGCCGCCCACAGGCTGATCGGTCCGATCCAGGCCCCGATGTCAACAACCGTGCGGCCCGCGGCGGCGTAACGATCAACAACTCCGAGGGTTTCCTCCTCCCAGCCGCGTTCCCATGCATCCCAGAACACCCACCCGTTCGGCATCGGTGGCTCGTCGACCGTCCAAGCTGCTCCACCGCGGGTCACGCTGGCCATCGTGGTGCGCACGGTACGCGATCCGACCAGGTCGCTGAGGCCGCAGACTCACGCGTCCGCCGGCGACACACCTGTCCCGCGCGACACGGTCACGGACGCAGATTGGGCTGCGACGTTGCCACGCACACGACGTGCGCCGGCTCGCCGACTGATCAGCCGACGAGCACCTTGAAGCCGTGGTCCCATGCGCCCCGCGCGACGCCGACCTTGACCCACGCAATGCAGATCGCCTCCAGCTCGCGCGAACTCTCGATACCGCCGAGGTCAATCGTGTCCGACCATCCGAAGTCGGCCAGCACATCCCCGACAGTGCCCTTGGCTGCTGCGTCCTCGCCGGCGATCAGCATCGTCGGCGGTCCTTCGCTGAACTGAGGGTTGACGAAGTAGGGGCTGCCGATCGTATTGAACGCCTTGACGACCTTGGCGTCGGGTAACGCGCGCTGGACTCGCTCACCAAGTGAGTCCTCGCCACTGATCGAAAGCTTTGCGAAACCGCCAGAGAAGTCGAGCGGGTTCATCGCATCGATCACGACCTTGCCAGAGAACCTGTCGGCGCCCGCATCGGCAATCGCCTCCTCCGCGGCGTTACCGAGGACGGCAAGCACGAGCAGCTCGCCATGCTCGGCTGTGTCAGCGAACGTCCCGGCGGTTATGGCCGCACCCGCGTCGAACAACCATTCGCGCAGCTCCGGCTTGCCCGGGTCCCGCGAGCCGATCATCACGTCGTGACCGAAACCGGAGAAGCCAGCCGCGAGTCGCCTCCCAACCTCGCCGCTCCCCAACACGCCAACTCGACTCCGCGCCAACCGGCCGCTCGCCATGCCCGTTCCTTTCAGCTGAGTACCGTCGCAATCTAGCGCAGCCCAACGCGCGCCCAGCAGCAAGCACTAGTGCGGTAGGTAATCGATGTCGCGCTGGTCTCTAGCTGCCGCGCGGGTAGTCCCCGCAGAGCGCGAGCCTCACGCGCGGGCGAACCCTTCTGGACCGGCGCTGGCTCGCTCCCGCGCCGCGGTCACCAGCTCGTGCGCCCGTTCGTTCAGCCGGACGCCAGAGTGACCAAGGACATCGCACCAGTCGACACGTTCCTGCCGGGCGACCTCAGCGATCAGACGCTTCCACAGATCGCGGTTGAGCACATCACCGCCACCGGCCCGCCGCCAGCCGTTGCGTTTCCAACGCTCCAACCAGCCCGTGACGAACGGGTTCTGCACGGCCGCCGTCGGTCCACAGATCTACGGTCCGTCGTTGCCTGAGCCAGAGCGCGGCTCTCGCTGTCGCTTTGCCCAGTCAGAGGAGGCACGGACCACGGACCCCGCCCGGTGACCCCTTTCGCGCGTGAAACGAGTTGCGGCTGGCCGCCGGGAGCGCCGTAAGTGGCGCTCGTCCTCGCGCTCCGCATCGCTCACCGCAGCGGCGTCTACCGCAACCTCTAGCACGAGCAAGACGACCGCTGTCACAGGGAGGAGCTGCGCTCAAGGCCACACCGCACGCGCCCCCCTTCGCGCGACCAGGAGTCGTCTTGCGTTCGGTGGCGGGAGGCGCCTTGCCACGTGACCGTGCGCTGCAATCCCGATGCAATCGCGCTACTCTTACTGGGTGGCTCGCACAGGAACACTCGCCCCCTCGCCCTTCCTGCGGGAGGCGACATTCGTCAACGAGGTCGGACATCTCAGTGACACTGACATCGCGCGCGCGACAGGCGCCGCACCTAGCACGGCTCGCGCTTGGCTTGCTGGCACGCGTGCACCGACCGGCGAGCGCGCTGAGCGACTCGTCGAGCTTTCCGCGCTGGTCGAGCGCCTCACAAGGGTGATCGATCCGAGCTACATTCCCGTCTGGCTTCGCAAGCCGGTGCCGGCGCTCGATGACGATAAGCCGCTCGAGGTGATTGGCCGCGGTGAGTATCGCCGCGTCGCGAAGATCGTTTCCGCGCTCGAAGAGTCCCCGTCGGTATAGGTGCCTGTCGACCAGGTCGCCGTCGACGGCGTCTGGTGGCGCCAGCTTCCGCACGGCAGCGACCCGCTCTTCCGCGCGGACCCACCAAGTGACGGCCGCTGGCAACGCGGCGAGGTCGTCGCCGGCGTGTATTTCGCCGCGGACGAGCCGACGTCGTGGGCCGAGTGGTACCGCGCCCTCGCCGAGTTTGCGATCCCGCCCGAGCGCCAGATGCCACGCGACCTTTGGCACTGGCAGATCGACGCGCAACGCGTAGCCGACCTCTCGACCACCGCGAAGCTCGCTTCACTCAAGCTAGCGCCGCCACGCCCGACACGGAGCGAATGGCACGCGTTCCAGAGCGCCGGCGAGCAACTCTGGCGCGAGGATTACACCGGCGTCCTTGCACCCAGCGCAGCTCGGCCCGACTCGCTCGTGCTCTGCCTATTCCGCGAGAGCGACGAGATCGCCGGCGCGACGCCGCTACGTCCGCCAAGGACCTACCGTCACGCCCCACCACCCCCGACCGGCATGACCACCTGAACGCGACCACCAGACCCGGAGGCCCCGGCGTGACCAGCGCCCGACCAGCAGCCACGCCAGCGAGAGACCCCGGCTCCCGACGCCGGTTAAGGCACTGGCGACGTCCTAGTAGTGCCCAAACCCCGCGCTGATTTGCGCGCTGATCTGTTGAGAGAACGTTGGTCACGATGGGCCGTCAGCGAGCCCTATCGCGCAAGGACAGGAAAGATCACACCACAAAGTCCCTGCAAAATGGGCGGTGCTGGGCTCGAACCAGCGACCTCCTGCTTGTAAGGCAGGCGCTCTAACCAACTGAGCTAACCGCCCGGTGGGCCTGCGCAGGGTTTGCGCAGGCCCCAGGGTAGCGATCCCGGCCCGGCCGTTTGGCTAAGGCGTGATCCCGTAGGTGACGGTGACGCTCGCCTGGACTGAGCATTGTGAACTCGGGTTGATGATCGCGATCCGCATCGGGCCCTTCTTGTGCTTGTGCTTCTTGACTGCAGGCGTGGTCGTGGCGGTCGGCGGCTTGGCGGTGCCCTGCGCGTAGAGGATCGGGCTCGAGCAGATGTTGCTGGAGTCGGACTGCTCGGTCACGTTGGTGACGGCGCCGAGGGTCACGCCGATCTGGCCCGCGATGAATGTCGCCTTCTGGTGCGCGTTGGTGATCGCGTCCCCGAGAGCTGTCTGGTAGGTGGACTGCTGGGTCGCGTTGCTCGAATTCGGGTCGATCGTGATCGTGTCGCTGCCGTTGACAACGATCGTGTTCGAGGCGGTCGTGGACGTGTCGGCCTGGGCCACGCCGAGCCCGCTGAGCGCGGCTCCTGCGAGCACGGCGCTCAGCGCAAGTAGGGTCGTTCTCGGTTTGATCATGCGGCTCTCCTTGGTCGGGATCTACTAGGACTACGCGCGAAAGGAGGTTTCGTCACGCGGTAGGGGCAAACCCGCGACAATGTGGTCGTGAGTCGCAGGACGATCGTCCTCGCCGCAGCGTCGCAGACCGTGCTCGTCGGCGTGCTGTCGGTCGCGCTCGTGGTCCCGCTCGGATCGGCGTTCTTCAAGCACTGGGGTTGGCTGATCGGACCTGCCGCCTGGCTCCTGTGCGCGTACGGGACGGCCCTGATCCTCCGCCTGCCCGGCCGACGGACCGTCGCCGGGGCGCTTCTCACCGGCGTCCCGAGCGCGATCGCTGTCTTGGCCGGCGCCCACACGCTCGGCGAGGTTGTCGCGATCGCGCTGTTCGCGCTTTGGTGCGGCTGGCGCGCTCCGCTGCCGATCGCTGCGTTGAACGCCTGATGGACCTCGGCATTGCAGGCCGAGTAGCGCTCGTACTGGGCGCATCGCAGGGGATCGGACGCTCAGTGGCGGCCGAGCTAGCCGCTGAAGGCGCCCGCGTGGCGATCGCTTCGCGGTCGCTTGAGCGGCTGCGAGGCGTCGCGGAGGAGATCGGCGCGACACCGTTCGCTCACGACAACGCGAATCTCGACGGGGTACCGGCGCTGATCGACACGGTTCGGGAGAAGCTCGGGCCGGTCGAGCTGCTCGTAACGAACACCGGCGGGCCACCCGCTAACGCCGACCCGCTGGGCAGCAGCCGCGATGAATGGGAGGGCGCGTATCGGACATTGGTGCTCGCGCCGCTTTCCCTGATCGCGGCGGTGATGCCGGAAATGCGTGCGGGCGGCTTTGGCCGTGTCGTCAATGTCGCATCGTTCTCGGTTCGCGAGCCGATCCCCAACCTGATGCTTTCTAACAGCCATCGCGCGGCGACACTCGCAGCATTCAAGACGATCGCGCGTGACGTCGCAGGTGACGGCGTGACGCTCAACAGCGTGCTCCCAGGCCGAATCGGGACCGAGCGCATTTTCTCGCTCGCGGGCGGGCGCGAGCAGGCGGAGGAAAACGCCCGTAGTGAGATCCCGATCGGCCGACTCGGGACGCCGGAGGAGATCGCGGCGGCTGTCGCGTTTCTCTGCTCGATGAGAGCCGGCTACATCACCGGAACCGCGCTGCTCGCCGATGGCGGGCTGACCCACCTCGTCTGAGCGGGTGACCGGCCAGTACCCCCAGGGGGAATCGAACCCCCGCTACGGCCGTGAAAGGGCCGCGTGCTGACCGCTACACCATGGGGGCAGTGGTGACGGAGTCTACGCAAGAGCTGGCCGCGCACCTGCGCGGGATATTCGTCGCGCGGCACGGTGAAACGGACTACAACGCCGGCCAACGATTCCAAGGTCAGCTGCCGGTTGCGCTGAATGCTAAAGGTCGGGCGCAGGCTGCCGAGCTCGCGGAGCTGGCGGCGGGGCACGACTTTTGTGTCCTCTGGTGCAGCCCGCTCGCCCGGGCGCGCGAGACCGCTGAGATTGTCGGCGCGCGGATCGGCCTCGTGCCGATCGAGGACGTGAGGCTCGCCGAGACCGATGCCGGGGACTGGACCGATCGCCCCTGGAGCGAGATCGAAAAGGAGGATCCGGAGAAGTTCGCCGCGTTTATGAGCGCGGCCCCGGAGTTCGCCTTCCCGGGTGGCGAGTCCTACGCGGAGCAGTCGGCGCGCATGCTCGCTGCATTGCGCGAGATCGCCGCCGGCCCCAAGCCGGCGCTCGTCGTCTGCCACGCGCTGTCGATCAGGCTCGCGCTCACCCGCCTGGGGCGCGAGCGCGACCGGGTTGCCAACGGCGCCCTCATCGAGCTGTGATAGCTGGAAAACTGCTCCGGCGCGGCTAGCTCATCGGGTAGAGCACCGGACTTTTAATCCGGCGGGCTGGGTTCGAGTCCCAGGCCGCGCATCGGGGCAGAGACCTGCAAAACGGCAGCTTTATGGAGTCGAAGAGCGCGGCCAAATCTAAAGCGGGTACCAAATAGGTACCGAAACTGTTTGCGTTCTGCGTCGCGGGTTGCTCGAGCTAACCTGCCGGCCCGCGATCGCCTGCAGGGTCCGTCCCCAGCGAAGAGGCCACTGGGGTAGTTCGTGACCGACGTCGGCCTCCGGGCCGACCTAATCGATCCAAAGCCGGAGACGGAGGTTTGTCAACGTCGCCGCGACAGCGGCGCCGAAGGCGGGCGCAGCCCGACGTTGACAAGGCCGAAGTCGGAGGCTACCCGCCAACGCACTTTCATTCCGCGCGCTCGAACGCTGTCAGCGGTCAGCCCGCAGTCAATACAGGCCGGATCCTGTCGCGGGATTTCTGTGCGCGTTCGTTCGCTACGAGCCTCGTAGCGGCGATAGTCTCCGGCTGTCGGTGAGTCTTGTAGAAGGCCTGTGGCGGCGAGCATGAAGTGGTTTGTCGCTTGGGCTACACCGAGTGCGTTAAGCGTGATGACGCTCGGCGCCGGCGCATCGTCGGACGGCAGGTAGGCCTGGGCGTTGCGAACGGCGTTGGGGAGTGATTCATCGGTGATGCGGGAGGCACTGATGAGCCCGTTGCACCAAAGGCAGCCGCTGTCCGGGTAGACGGGACGTACGACGGAGTAGATCCCTTGTAGCGCGTCGGTTGGGTCGATCTCCACCTTGCTGCCGACCTGTACGCCGGGGATCAGGTACTGATGGACGAGCATGTTGAACGCTGCTCGCGCGACGTGGCTGTCGGCAGCCAGGAACAAGTAGTCGCAGTCCATCAGTGCCGCGATCGACGTTTCGCTCATCGCATCGCACCGCAGCCCGTCAACATGAACCGTGGTGCGCGCGCGATGGGCTACCCGCTGCGCGAGCCGAACTTTGGGTGTGGTGAGGCGCTGACCCAGCTGCTGGATCCAAGCCGGGCGTCGCGGCGACGTGAGGAATGTCATCGCGTCACGTCGTGTGCTCTCGGGCAGGCGTGGGAGGTTCGTCAGGTCGACACGCTCGGGATCAACAACAACGACATGCCCGACTCCGAGTCGCGCCAGCGTGGCGACTATTGGTAATCCGACGCCTCCGGCGCCGATGACTCCGACCTTCAGGCGCGCGAGCAGCGCTTGACCGGCATCCCCGTAAATGCGGGCCTGGCGGTCATCGATCGCGCACCGCTCCCTTGGTGCCACGCGACGCTCCGGATACAGGCGCTCGAGGTTGCGTCCGGGAATGACCGTCTCGCCAATTGGGCGGCGCTTTCCATCGCTCGTCCATATGTCGCCGGCGAGCGCCCCGCGTGCCAGTACGAGCGCGCCGACCGGTTGGCCGCGAGCGATGTCTAAGAGGGCCGGGTAGCCTCGCTCGTGCGATTGCAAGTCGGTGCTCGAGAACCCGACAGAATCAGTACCGCCATGGTTGTGGATGGCGAGGTAGGCGAGTCCGTGATCGCGGCAATAGCGGATGCGCTCGTTCACGAACGTGGGTGTAAGGCGCCGGTGAGCATGCTTCGCCGGGACAAAGTCCACCCCATCCCGAGCGCAGAAGAGCTCCCGAACCAGAATCCGCGTCCCCCGCGCCGTTTGCACAAGACCGGCTGTGGCAACAGCTCCGTGCTCACCGTGGTCACCAGGAAAGAGGTGTTCGTTGAGCTGCTGCCAGATCGATCGCGGCATCACGAGCTGCCACGGTTCGGATCGTTCGTCGCGCGCCGCGTCTGCGGTGATAAATCGTGGTCCGCTCACGCAGCTACCTCGAGTTCCTGCCCTTGCTGGCTGAACCACAGCAGGACACGCAGGAGCTTGAGCGCGGCGGTATCTCGGCTGGGGTCCCAGCGGTTGGACCGTCGTGACAGCATCACCGCTGGGTAGTCGAAGCCGGGCATGATGTGTCCGGGATTCAGGGGAGGCATCAGGTTCCGCCCATCGGCACGGGCCACGTCGGCTCGCACGAAATGCGGATACACGTCGGTGCGCGGGTACAGGCCCGAGATTGAAAATCCAATCCAGCTTGTGCTCGGGACGAAGCCGCTGCCCAGAGTCAGCCCGAAGACAACAACGTGTGCCCCGCCTTGCCCGTCCTCCCGGTGCTCGATTCGCGCACCGGGGAAACCGCGCGCCAGCTCGTTCAGCGCGTTTATGACCTCGGACGTCATTACGAGTTGTCGTCTCCGTCGTTGGCGAGGAATCGGGTCTCGGGGGTGACATGGATTACGTCCCCGTTGTCGACAATGCGTGTTCGGCCGCCACCCAACTCCTCCACGAGGATGAAGTCGAGCTGGATTGGCAGGCCCTGGTCAATTGCGGCCTCTTTGATCTCAAGCCCGGTAACGGTCGCTCGTGGCAGAACGACAGGGCGTTCGTTGACGTGCACGACGACGTCGTGCTGCAGTGATCGGTCGTCCTGAGCCGCGTCGACAGCTGCGAGCAGTGGTGATTGGGACATGATCAGACCTCCACGTATACTACTTCAGTGAGTTCACTGAAGTATACACGCTGCGGCGCCGGTCGTGGAACAACCTGCGTCATGGACATCTCGCGAGACTCCGCGCCGGGCCGCAAGGAGCAAGAAGCAGCCGAACGCAGGGCGAGTCGGATCGCGTGGAGCGCAAGCGCTCTCGATCCGTCCGAGGTCGGAGGGACGATATGCGGCCCCGCGGTGGCAACGGCAAGCTGGCACTCCGCTTGCCGCCCGCACGTGACTCTTCCATATGACCCAGACGGAAAACCCCAAGGCGTACCGAGCATGAGGAATGCAGTTGGCGCCCGCGATCGGAGCGCCGCGGTCGGCTTACCCGCTCAAGATGGTCGACGGCCGCGGGGCGCGACGCCGCCCCTGAAGCCGCAGCCCGGGTTATGAGCTCAGCGGTGCCGACGGAGCGCATCCTCCCGAGTGTGTTCCGCGGGCATCGCGCACTCGCAGTCCTGTCGACCCTCTTGGCGCCTGCGGCTCAGTCCCTGGTTCTCAACATGTCCGCGGTTCGCAGAGTTGATGCGTACGGCGGGAGCGTGCTGCGAGCCGCCGTCGAGATGCATGTGGCTCGGGACCCTCTGAACGACGTAACGATCGTCGAGCCCGTCGACGATGCAGCCTGGGCTCTCACGTTCGATCTCCTCGGCGGATCGTTGCTGCCGCTGCGATCGCGCTGGGCTGGGAGCAGGTCCGCGGGACGGCGTGGCAGCGAGGTACTAGTGCCGGCAACACCGATCGTCGATGAGGAAGACGTACGCCTCCTCGTCGACGAGACAATTCGACGCGCTGCCGGCGCGCTCGGCTACGGTGACCACGCTGGGCACTTCCTCCAAGAGGCCGCCCAAGTGTTCCTCGCAAACGCCCAGAAGCACGGCGAACATAGCCCGGTGCCGCCCATCGTTTGCGCGTCGCTCGAGCCGCAGGCCAACGATCTGCAGCTCGTTACGCTCGACCTGGCCGGCAACGTCCCAGCTGGAGACGCGGCTGAAGTGGCTCTGCGCGCTGCAGTCGGCGGCGGCTCAAGTGGCTCGTTGAACGATCTCGTGGTGCCCCGCCGTGGAGGTCTTGACGTATCGGTCCGGCTCTCGTGGGGAACTGGGCGCGCGTGGTTCCGCACTGGCGACTCGTGGCACTTCGACACATCGCCAGGCACGGTGCCTGGCTTCGTCGTTGGCGGGGAGGTTCATCGCTGGGGGGCGTCGAACCCCGGTACGACGCTCGTCCAGCCGAGCGACTAGCATGCCGGCCGCAGGGTAGCGTTTAGTGATGTCAATGAATCTTCAGCGCTACGATCTCGTCCGTCACGGGCGCGTCCTCGCAACACGCGAGCTGGGGCGCGAAGTCGGGCGCCACATGGCGGACATCCTGGGCGGGTCGGACGGAGTCCTCGCGAGCCTATGGCAGGTCGATGTCGCCTCGCTCCCGTTTCTTACGGAGATGCTGATTGCGCTCCGAGCGCATCTCGCGGCGGACGACCGATCCTTGCTCCTGTTCGCAGGCATGAACGAAGACGTGCGAGAGAGCCTCGAACTAGCTGCGCGTCGACAGAAGATGAGCGTCGCAGCCCTGGCCAACGACCAGGTAGAGCTCCTAGGCGGCTCGGCGCAACTCGCCGACACGCTGCGAGCAGCCCAGGAAGCCGGCGAGTTCACGGCGCCCGACCTAGCGGATCGCCTAAGCATCAAGCTCCCAGCGCTGCACCAGCGACTCAACATCCTCGTCGAAGCGGGCGCCCTCTCGCGCGAGGATGACTCGACTGCTACTCGCGGCCGGCGGAGCAAGTACAAAACCCTCTCGCAGTCGGACGTTGACGAACTCAGCGACGGGCTTGCCCCGGAAGAGATCGCAGCAGTAACGACGGCCTGACCCAACGCACCAGAGACCGCGATCCGCAGGCGGCCGCGCGCCGTGAGGTTCAGTGCCGCTACACGTCAGACCGCGGACTCCGCTTCGTCTCGTCGAGCCAGGCGATCAGTTCGTCGAGGTCGAAGCGGACGTAGCGGCCGAGCTTGTGATGCGGCACCTTTCCGGCTCGTGCTTGTTCCATCATCCAGCGCGGAGGGACGCCGAGCAGTTTCGCCGCTTCGTCGGCCGCGACGAGCGGGTTAGCGCGGCTGATGGCACGTGTTTGGTCGAGTCGCGCCCGCGCGTCGCGAGTCGGCGTGATCTCGCGGCTTCGGATCGTGGTGTGCACGTGCTTGTCCACGGTGTCTTCAGTGGACCCAGCTCAGGTCGTCGGGGTAACGGTAGCGTGCGCGCTGGTTACGAGGCGAGGAGCGCTGTTCGTTCGCCATGGCTCGCTTGTGTGGTGGGGCGTGAGGCGCAGCCGCCGGTGGCGCGCGCCGGTGATGAGGAGCGCGTTGCCCGTGATGATCGCGGCGATCTGACCGAGCGGGACACGCCGGTGCCGCGCGACGCTGTAGCTGGCGCGGCGCCGCCAGGGCAGGACGCTACGCGTCCCGACGATCGTGGCCGGTGTGGCTGTCTGGTCAGATCTCAATGCCTTCTCCTCTGTTGTGGTCGAGCTCGTGCTCGGCCTGTTGGCTTCGTATCTCCTCAAGCTGCTGCGCGAACCAGCTCTGGGGCCGCTCGTCGCGTTCGTCCTGGGCCGAGCGGTCGATGGCAGGGTCGGTATCGCGCTCGAGCTCGTGCTCGGCCGGGTGGCTGCGCAGCTCGTGAAGCTGCTGCGCGAACCAGCTCTGGGGCTCCTGGTCGCGGTTGCGCTCGACTGCCGGATGAGACTGGTGTTCGAGCGCGTGCTCGGCCTGCGGGCTTCGTATCTCCTGAAGCTCGTGCGCGAACCAGCTACGCGGGTCCTCATCGCGTTCGCTGTCGCGGGAGGGTTGGAGCGGCGGCTCAGGGAGCTCGACAGAGCTTTGCTGCCTGGGCTCGCTACGGGCGGGCTCGTTGAGCGGCAACCGACTGACGCTCGCTTCCTGGGCGCGGGACTCGCTCATGCGCTCGGCGAGCCGGCTGATCGCGTCGCTGTCGATGCCCTGGTGGCCGAGGTCGTCGCGGGCGGCGTAGACGTCGGTCTGCTCGCGCGCGCGACTGAGCGCGACGTAGGCGTGCTCGCGGTCGGTCTGCCAGCCGCCGGTGAGCACGAGCGCGCGATCGGTAGTCAGGCCCTGCGCCTTGTAGACGTGCTGGGCGTAGGCGAGCCGCAGCCCGTCTGACTCCCTCGTGTTGACCTCGACCTCGCGTGGCGCCGGCTCCGCGGTCCGCACCGTCACGCTGCTCGCGCGCTCGTCTACCGCGACGACTTGTCCGCGGGTGCCGTTCTCGACGCGCTGCTCGCCAGGGACGCGATGCTGCGAGGCGAAGAGGATCTCGTCTCCGCGCGCGAAACCGTACGGACGGTCGGGCAACGCGACGCGCTCCGCTCCAAGCTGGCCAGCGAGCGCGCGCTGCTCCTGCGCCTGCTGGTTGAGCCGGTCGAGCTCGTGGTTGGAGGCGTCGGTGATCATCACGACACGCTCGCCCGGGTGCTCCTCGCGCGTCCTCGCCCAGTCGGCGACCATCCTTTCCCCCGCCTCGCCGCGGGTCTCCTCGAGGTGCAGTCGGTCACGGGCGTGGTAGGCGGCGAGCGCGCGCTCCGCCTCGCCCTCGCGCAGGTGCGCCCACGCTTCGCGCTCCCACCCGTGGTTCGCGCGGTAGACCTCGGTCAACGTCGCGGTCGGCGCGCGGTCGGCGATTTCGCTGAACAGGCCGCCCGCACCGATCGAAGACAGCTGCGCCGAATCGCCGGCGAGCACCAGCTTCGCGTCCGCGTCGCGCGTCAGCTCGACCAGGTGCGCGAGACGGCGCGTGTCCGCCATCCCCGCCTCGTCGAAGATCACGACCGAGCGCGAGTCGAGATCGAGCCGGCCGTGCTCGACGCGGTAGGCGAGCGCGTCCGCGGTCATCGTCTCCTGATCCCCGCCTCTGTTCCGAGCCGTTGAGCGGCGGCGCCGGCGATTGCGGTGCCGATCACGCGGTAGTCCTCCCGCTCCCAGGCGTCGGCTGCCGCTCCGAGGACAACCCCCTTCCCGGTTCCTGCCTCGCCGACGAGCACGCTTACACCGCCACGGCCGGTCAGCAGCTCGAGTGCGCGCTCCTGCTCCTCGCTCAGCGATCCGCCGACACGCTCTCCGGCTCGCTCGGCCGCCTCGTCGCGCGCTTCGCTCGAGATGACCGCGGCGGTCTCCTCGGAGCGCTCCATCACCGTGGCCAACGCAGTCAGCTCGATCTCGCGTAACTCGCGCGTCGTCCACAAGCCATTCTCGAGCTCCACCAGCTCACCGTCGCGCGCCAGCTCGCCGACGCGCTCGATCGCGCGCTCCGCCGGCTCGACGCCGGTGCCGATCTCAAGCGCGCGTGCCTCGAGCTCCTGCCGCGTGACCATCGAGCGCTGCGCGACAAGCCCTTCGAGCAACTCGCCACGAACGTCCGGCTCGCGCTCCACGGCGCGCGACGCGAACAGACCCTCGGCGCGAGCGTGGTCGAGCCCATACTCCTCGCCGACCGCGCGCCACGCAGACGACACATCAACGTCGGCGGTGACCGTCTTCGTGCCGCGCGTCGCGATCGACATGCCCGCGAGCTCGCCCGCGCGGGGAGCGCGACCGTACCGCTCGCGAAACTCCCGAGCCGCGCGCTCGATCACGTCCGTGCGCCGCGACCAGCGTTTCGTCAAATCAGTCGGGATCCCCTTGATCTCGAAGAAGCGGCCCTCGCGTCCGGTCCGGCGGTCGAGCCCCAATCCGAGGCCGCGCAGCTCCTGCGCGAGCTGCGCCCGATACCAGGCGCCGTTCACACGCTGCGAGCGAAACAACTCGCGCGAATCAACAGCAGCGAACCTACCGTCCCGGCGTAGGGCGATCAGCACAACAACGTGCGAGTGAAGCTGCGGATCAGGCACCCCGTCGCGCTCCTGATCGCGCGTCAACCGCGACGCGGTATGAACAAACTCCGCCGCCACAAGACTCCGCGCCGGCTCCTGACGCAACACGCCAGCCTCGCGACGGCGCACGACCGGCACCTCGCGCTCGATCCGCGCGAGCGCGCTCCCCACTGCCCGGCGGTGCGCAACCTCGATCTGCGCGCGACGATACGGACTGGACACCGCCCACAGCGCCGAGACCGACTTTGGTGCGCTGAACGTCACATCGATCCCGGCGACCCGCGACCCACCAGCGCCGACGCGACGCAGCGGCTCGCCCGACCGCGGCGAGCGGCCACCCATCATCGTGGTCAGGTCGTAGCGGTGGACCGCGCGCGTCGGATCCAGACCGAGCTCGGCGAGTGCGTCGGGCGAGCCGTGCCACGTCCCGCCCTCGCCCTCCAGCTCACCGCCGACGTAGTAGTCGCCGCGATTCGCGGACGCCGTCAGGTAGGCGGCGAAACCGGCGGCCGCGCTGCCCGAAATCTTGTGGGTCGACTGCATGCGATCGACCGTAGAAGCGGCTTGCGGAACGCGCAAGCGGCGCCCGACCTGAGCGAACTTCAGCGCACTTCAGCGTGCCTCAGCGGATGAGGCTTAATATTTGGTAGAAGCTTCGGCACCTTCGAGCGGCACGCAGTGCGTACTGTCTGCGTGGGCTGTTGGCACTTCAGGCAGTGGCGGGAGAGGTGGCCGCTCCGACGCGGCGTCGAAGCGCCGCAAGGCCTTCGGTCGCGCCCCGGAGGAGCTGCGGTCCGCCGCCGTACCGCCCGGGGCTGCCATCGTGGGCAGAGAACGCGGCGTTGTCGTTTGGTGTGCGGGAAGGCTTGAATCGCACAGTGCCGTCGCCGTCCGCCCATACGATGCGAACACCTTGGAACATCTCGCGGTCCTCGAACACGCTGACTCAACGGCCTTCAACGGCAAGAGCGTCCAACGCCGGGCGACGGGTAGCTTCTACACGCACGAGGTGATCGGCAGCGCGCTCGCCGCGCAGGTTGCCGAGCGGCTCGGGGTGCGCGAAGAGCCGCTCTCAATCATTGATCCGTTCGCGGGCGACGGACGCCTTGTCGTGTGGACGATGGAGGCCTTGGCGAAGCGCGGCATTCGCAATCTCGCCGTGGCGGTGTGGGACTACGACGACAGCGCAGTGCGGTGCGCCGCTCGTAACGTCCTAGTCGCGGCATCAGCCTTCGGGCTAACGATTGACCTCGAGGCTTGGACGGGCGATAGTTTCGACCGCTCGATCAGTGACAGGCGCAGCTGGGCGGCGGTTGTAACGAATCCCCCTTGGGAGCTTCTGAAGCCTGACCGGCGCGAGATGAAACAGCTCCCAGAGGAATTGCGGGCCGCGTATGTGTCCGAACTCAGGGCCGTCGACCAACGACTCGCGCGTGAGTTCCCGAGGGCTCAGCCGAGCCGACGATTCGCTGGCTGGGGCACAAACCTCTCGAGAGTTGGGACCAACGTCGCCTTACAGCTCACGGCGGCGGGCGGCGTGTGTGGCGTCGTGTGTCCTTCCTCCCTGCTGGCGGACAGCACGACATCGGCCCTCCGCCGCTGGCTGTTTGAGGAGTTTGCGGTGTTGGACATCTCCCACTACCCAGCCGAGGCGCGCCTGTTCGAATCGGTGGACGTGCCCTGCTGCACTTTCGTTGCCGCTCGTGGTGCCGAACAGCATGGGACGCGCCTCACGCGTGTCCGAGCCGACCGGACGATCGCCGATCAGACCCAGATCTCCTTAGACACGCGCTGGCTAGCACAGCGCGAGTTCGCAATCCCCGTCGAGTTCGGTGCTCCGGGCCTTGCCCTGCTCACCCAGCTCGACTCACATCCTCGCTTTGCGACTCTGGAGGGTCCTGCCCAGAGCAACCTCTGGGCAGGCCGCGAGTTGGACGAGACTGGTCGAGCTGCCTTCACATCGGGCGCGGGGAATCATCCGTTCGTGCGGTCCATTCACGTTACGCGGCTCGGGAGCGTGGCGCGTCCGGACGAGTACGTAGATACGACCATGCGAGCACTACCCCGGTCGTCAAGCCACGTACGCCTTGTGTGGCGCGACATCTCGCGGCCCTCGCAGAAGAGACGAATCCACGCAACCTTGCTCGATCGCGGCAACGTCACCGGTAACTCCGTGAGCGTCGCGTATTTTCGCGACGACGATCGCGAGCGACTCCTAGCGCTCCTTGCTCTGGTGTGCTCCTTGCCTTTTGAGTTTCAGGTGCGGTCGCTCTTGATGACGAACCACGTGTCCTTGTCGGTGATGCGCGCGTCGCGCGTGCCTGTTCTCGACACTTCGTGCGTTCGGCATCTCGCCGCAGCCGCGGATGCTTGCTTAGGTGGGCAGGCGGGCGCCGAAGCAAGACTTGAGGTTGCGGCTGCACGTAGCTATGGGCTTGACCGCGAGACGTGGAGCGGGATCGCCGCGCATTTCGATCTCGCGCATACTGAGCTTCGAGCGCTGGATCGCGCCTGGAGCCACGTCTGATGCCAGCCAACCATTACAGCGCCGCTCTTAGCGATCTCGACATGCGCATCGTCCGCTCGGTTCCGCCCGGCGGGAACTGGAAGGACGTGCCGCACTCCGTCGAGTGCAAGCGTCTCGAGACGATCCGGGCTTCCTTCGCCCGTGGCGAGGGAAGCCGCTCGACGTACTACGGGCGACTCAGCCGTGATGCGCCCAGCTACACGATCAACACCTATTTCGCGCGCCCAGGGAACGGATGTCATATCCACTTTGGGCAAGACCGAGTGATTTCGCAACGTGAGGCGGCTCGCTTTCAGTCGTTCCCGGATTCGTTCGTCTTCCAGGGTTCGAAAGCTGCAGTCAACAAGCAGATAGGTAATGCCGTCGCGCCGCTCATGGCGTACCAAGTAGCCCGAGAGATGGGCGATCCGGGAGTGTTCGTCGATCTTTTCGCTGGCGCGGGCGGCCTGTCTCTGGGGTTCCTGTGGGCGGGCTGGAAACCGCTCACCGCAAACGATTTTGACCCGAGCTCCCTCCGGAGCTATGCCGCCAACGTGCACGACGATGTTGTTCTTGGCGACATCCGCAATCCCGACGTGCGGCGCGAGCTCATCGAACGTTCGCGCGCGGCTCGTAGACTGGCGCCTGACGGCCAATTCCTTGTGCTCGGAGGGCCGCCTTGCCAAGGATTCTCGACCGCCGGCAAGCGGAGATCCATGGACGACGATCGCAACCACCTGTTCCAGGACTATCGAGACGTCGTTGATGCGCTATCGCCTGACGGTTTCGTGTTCGAGAACGTCACGGGGTTGCTCAACATGCAGGACGGCCGGGTCTTTCGCGACATCTGCGCGGTGCTCGGGGAGTCCATGAGCGATATTCGTGCAGACGTGCTCAAAACAGAGCATTATGGAGTCGCGCAACGGCGCTGGCGGGTGTTCGTGACTGCCCGGCGCGACGGGTCGTGCGCGAGCTCGCCAGGTCGCCTGACGTCATTTCCGCAGTCCGCCGCGCAGGAGGACGGCTTGGCGATCACGCCTGGCGCTGCGGCCGCCATCGCCGACCTGCCTGCGCTGCAGCCAGGCCAGGATGGAAGCGAGCTCGATATGGCGGAGCCGGCTACGGACTACCAGAGACTCTGCCGCGAGGCGATAACGCCAAAGGAGTATCTCCAGCACCTGGCGGCGATGGGTAGCGGCTCGCGCGACAAGCAGCTTAGCCTCGCGGCTTAGGCCCGCTGGTGGTCATCAGGCTCCGCCGGTGCGTCAGCCGCCGCCAGCGCAGTCTCCCAGAGCTTGATCGCATCCACGTCATCCAGACGCGCAGCGAGGATCTCGCCGACCTTGGTCATATAGCCCTCAAACGCAGTTCGCACGTACGTGAAGTCATGGTCCGGCTCATAGGTCCCACGTCCGATGAGCTCCTTGAGACGGTTCTCGCGCACGCTCGCGGCCGGAGCGTTAATAGCGTCGACGAGCGGCTCGCGCCAGTCCGAGCTGTCCGCCCGTGCACGCGCGACGGCGGCGTCTATCGCTGCCTGTTCCTCGACCAGAAGTTCGGCCGGGACGATCGCGATGTTGCGCTTCGGTTTGCGGGCGTACTCGTCGAGCGCCTCGAACGCGATGCGGATTAGCCGGGACGCTTTACCCAGCGCGTACGTGCGTTGACGCGGGCGGCGATCGATCCGGTCGTAGCGCAAGGTGAGCCGATCGAGCCCCACAAACTCCACTCGCTCCTCCGCGAACCCGGGCGAGAGGAACTGGAGCAGCGCATCAGGCGCCCCGGCGACTCTTACGCGAACCAGTAGTCGAAGGAACTCGTGCTGGTTGACATTCATGAGCTTCGACAGGCGAAGCGCCGAGGCATCGTTCGTAACGCGGGGGTGACTCGCGGCCCACAACGGCACTGCGTGCCACGACGCCACCGGCAAACCAGCAGCTTCGAGCTGCACGAGTCGAGCGACGTCAGCGTGACTCATCCGGTTGTTCTTTGCGCTGTTGCACGACGCACAGACCGCGTCGAAAACAGGCATGTGCTGAAAGCCAAGCGAGATAGGCCCGATGTGGTCGGCGGTCAGCTGCGTGAAGCGCCCGCAGCGAGGACAAGTGCCCCGAGTCACGCGACTCATCAGAAGGTTGGCGGCTTCCCAGTCACCTTCGGACCAGAATTCAAAGGCCCTCCGGTCGACCCCATATGTCTTCAGGTTGTCGATCGAGCGGCCGGTGTCTTGCTTCGAACGGCAGCAGAGGTTGTACGTGTGGAAGCCGTCGAGGCGGTCCGGTGCATTACTCATCGAGCCCGGGGACAGCTTCCTGCTTTCTGCGCCAACCACGAAGAGCTCGAGCGCAGACTTGAGTCCTGCCATGGTCATGCCCTGGGTCGAGCCGAGTTCGGGAAAGACATCGCCGAGAGCTGCCGCAGCTTCGACTGTGCCGATCGCCTCGCTCATGTGATCGACGATCTCGTAAATGTCTAGGTAGTCGGATACCGTGAGTTCGTCTTCCTCCCGAAGGTGTCTATTGAGGCGGGCAACGGTCCGCGAGGTGGGGTAGCTGTAGCTGAGGCGCATCCATCGCCCACATGTTTGGCATGGCTTCCAGCCCCAAGGATGAATCCGCTTCGCGACGGTGCTGATCCATTTGCCGTCTAGGGGGACGCCGATCTGACGCGCCTTTCCCGCCCACCACTTGCGGCGCTCGGCGTTACCGTCCCAGTTCTTGGATCCTGGAGCACGATTGGAAGGGATAGTCCAGTCGACCTTGCCGGCAGAATCCGTAGTCGCTGGCATTCCAGCGTAAGCCGGATGCCCAACGACCGAATAGGCGTACGCGACAAACGCGGGATTCCATGCGCGACGGGAACCCCCGTGCCGATACGGACGAGGCCCGTCTGGGAGGACCGGCGGGCGCGTTTCAGCTTCCACCGGAGGTGATTCTGCCTGCAGTTCGCGATTTACGTACCCCGCCCGTGTCGGGGTTCTCCGTCGCGAGCGTCGGCGCGATACTCACTGCGATGCATTTCGCTAGCGGCAAGCTCGTTCTTTCGCCTTCCGATGTCACGGCGTTTCTGGGCTGCCGGCACAGCTCAGCTCTCTCGCGTGCGGTGGCTCGAGGCGATATGCCACGTCCGAGCTTTTCCGCGGACGCGGAGCTCGTCTTTGCAAAGGGCAGGGAGCACGAGGCGGGATATCTTGCTCGGCTCCGCGCCGACGGGCTTGATGTCTGCGAGATCGCGCTTGCTGCGACGAGCGAGGCGCCCTCCCGAGACGATTGGGAGCGAGCCGCCCGCGAGACTGAGGATGCGCTGCGCGCGGGACGCGAGGTCGTCTATCAAGGGGTGCTCGGCTCGGGGCGTTGGCGCGGTGTCGCTGACTTTCTGGTCCGCGTAGGAAGCCGGTCGCCTGCACTTGGGGCGTTTTCTTACGAGGCGCTGGACACGAAGCTCGCCCGCCACGCGAAGCCGGCCTATGTGTTGCAGCTGTGCTTTTACAGCGCGGAGGTCGGTCGTATCCAGGGCGTCCCGCCTGCCGCGATGCATGTGCTCCTTGGGAATGGCGAGCAGGAGAGTTTTCGGCCTGACGAGTTCGCCGCGTATGCGCGGCGTGTCCAGGCGCAGGTCGCTGAGTTCCTAGACGAGCCGCCACTGACCGAGGCGCTGCCGTGCGCGGCTTGTGGGACCTGCGAGTTCGTTGAGAGTTGCGAGGCCTGGTGGGAGGAGGTCGATCACCCGACGCGCGTCGCCGGTCTCGGAACGCGCTATCTCGCGCCGCTGCGAAGCGCTGGCATCTCCACGGTTGCCGCGCTCGCTGCGTCCGGCGCTGACGCACCGTCCGGTTTGAGCGCCGACGTGTTCGCCAAGCTGCGCCGTCAAGCGCGTCTGCAGCACGAGCGAGATATCAGTGGGGAGCTGCGCTTCGAACTGCTTGAACCCGCAACCGGTTTCGCTCTGTTGCCGAACCCGTCGCCAGGCGATCTGTTCTTCGACCTCGAGGGAAACCCGTTCTGGGACGCTGTCGATGGGAGCCTCGAGTACCTGTGGGGCGTCCTCGATCCGGAAGACAGGTTCACTGCGATCTGGGCGCACAGCCGCGCCGATGAGCAGGCGGCACTCGAGCAATTCGTCGACCTCGTACACGCACGCCTGCGTCGGCACCCAGACATGCACGTCTATCACTACGCGGCGTACGAGCTCAGCGTGCTGCGTCGTCTTGCCGCTCGTTACGGAACGCGCGAGGAGGAAGTCGACGAGCTGCTCCGCCGCGACGTGCTTGTTGATCTTCTGAAGGTGGTGCGCGGCGGCCTCGTGGCGTCCGTTCCCGGCTACGGGCTGAAGGAGATGGAGGCGTTTCTTTCGTTTGACCGGCAGGCACCGATCAAGGACGGCAGCACGTCGATCGTGGAGTACGAGCGCTGGGTGGAAACGGGCGACCCGGAGTGCCTGGCGGCGATCGCCGAGTACAACAACGAGGACGTGATCGCGACTCGGCTGTTGCGGGACTGGCTGCTGCAGCTCAAGGCTCAGGCGGGCGAAGTCGTTTCCCCCGAGCCGCTACCGGCAAGCCCGCCCAAGCCAGAGGACCTCGATCGAGTGGCTTTGCGGGAGGCACTTGTCGCGACCGGCGATCCGGCGCGCGCCCTCGTGGCCCACTTGCTCGATTACCACGACCGCGAGCGCAAGCCCGTTTGGTGGGCGTTTTTCGACCGCGTCGAACAGGCGCCCGAGGATCTCGTCGACGATCCGGAATGCATCGGAATGCTCGAACCGGTCGGCGAGCCTCGCCGAGTCGCGCGCTCAAACGTCCACACGTTTACGTACCCACCGCAGGAGCACAAGCTACGGCTGGGTGACTCACCCAAGGATCCCGCGACCGATGGCGGGCCAGCCGGAGAGGTCGTGGGGATCGACCGCGAGTCGCGCGTGCTCGAGCTGCGACGCGGGCCATCGCTCGCCAGCGTGCCGCTACCCGAGGCGCTAATCCCGGGGGAGCCCTACCGAACCACCGAGCAGGAAGCGGCACTCATGCGACTTGGCGAGTCGCTGCTCGCGAACGACGGCCGCTACCCCGCGCTCGAGTCAGTGCTCCGACGCGAGCCGTTCTCCGGGTCGATCCAGACCACCAACCTCGATGAGATGAAGGAGTTGGTTCGCTCGCTAGAGGGGCGTCATCTCGTGATCCAGGGGCCACCAGGCTCGGGCAAGACCTGGACCTCCGCGCAACTGATCGCCGACTTGATGGATGCCGGACAGACGGTAGGAGTCGCATCGACGAGCCACAATGCGATCCACAATCTCCTCGATGAGGTCGAGTCCGCCGCTCACGATCTCGGGGTCACATTCGACGGGCGCAAGAAGGCAACCGGCGGGAATGCCGAATCGGAGTACACGGGCCCAACGATCACGAACGTCTGGAAGCCCTCCGACACGGCAGGCGCCGACCTGGCAGCCGGCACCGCTTGGCTGTTCTGCCACTCCGACCACGACCGCACGCTTGACTACCTCTTCATCGACGAGGCCGGACAGGTGTCATTGGCGGACGCGCTCGCGATGGGAACCTGCGCACGCAACCTCATTCTGATCGGCGATCCGCTTCAGCTCGCACAGGTTCTCCAGGGCACACACCCCGACGGTGCAGACGCCTCGGTCCTCACGCACCTCCTCGGTGGGCACGCAACGGTCCCGCCCGACCGAGGCCTCTTCCTCGAGCGCACCTATCGCCTGCACCCAGACATCTGCGGCTACATCTCCGAAGTGTTCTACGAGGGGCGCCTGTACTCCGACGAGCGAGCGGTGTCGCGCACGACGCCGCTCGGAACCGGGCTTCGCTACGTGCCGGTCGAACACGAAGGCAACCGCCAATCATCCGAGGAGGAGGCAGCCGCGGTCGCCGGAGAGATCGCGCGGTTGCGTGAGGCCGGGGTGCCTGGTAGCGAGGTGATGGTCGTTGCGCCCTTCAACGCTCAGGTCGAACTGCTGGGAGAGGGTCTCCCTGACGACGTGCGCGTCGGCACCGTCGACAGGTTCCAAGGCCAGGAGGCACCCGTCGTCATCTACTCGATGGCGAGCTCGAGCGGCGAGGACGTGCCGCACGGCCTCGATTTTCTGCTCTCCCGCAACCGCCTCAACGTCGCCGTTTCGCGGGCGCAGTGTCTCGCCTACCTGGTCTGCTCGCCGCGCCTACTCGAGGTGGATTGCAAGACGATCGAGCACATGCGGCTCGCTAATGCTCTCTGCCGGTTTGTCGAGATTGCCGTGCGCGAATCAGCCGTTGATTCGGAAGGCGCACGTCAATCCTGAGCCTGGGAAGCGGAAGTAGTCGCGATTGGCAGGATCCATCGGGTTCGGGAGAATGAATATCTGGCGTCGGTCAGCGTCGAGAGCGTCAGTGATGAATGCGATCCGGTAATCGAACCGGTCACTGCGGGTGCAGTCCCGTGCCTTGCCGACTTCGCTCTCGCCGAGCTCGACCACAGTCGCAGTGCCGGACGTAGCTTTGACCTCGAAGAAGATCGTCACGGTCTTCAACGCGATCTCGAAGTCGTACCCCAGCGTGTCGTCGCCAGCCGGCTGGCCGATCGTCTCGCAATAAGCCGACTTCCATGAAGCTGGCGTGCACACGTCAGGATAGCGATGCCGAAGCCACTCGTAAGCGACCGTTTCACCGACGAGGCCGATCGCCTTCGTCTGGTGATCGCTCATCGATGGCGACCGGACGATCAGTCCTTTCGCTCGGGCCGGACGCTCCCTACTGGCAGGCGTAAGCTCAGGCATGAAGCCGAGTCGAGCGAATCTACGTCCGGCCGTCAGAAGGTCCGGTCGGATCGTCGAGCGGACATGATCGGCGAGAGCTACGTACCCGTTGCGTTCAGCAGAGAAGCTTTGTCCGTCGACACTGATGCGGCGGCGGAGTTCAAGCCGCTCGCGACGTTCCTGTGCCTCAGCGTCTTGCTCTTGTTCGAGGTCGGCGGCCTCAAGCCCGAGAGCGGCCAAGTCCAGCGAGGGCGGCATGGCTTCAGGCCAGTGTCCGCGGCGCAAAAGTAGTCCAATGACTGCGCGCTGATCGAGTTGCTCGAAATCGAGCTGGCCGCTCCGAAGCGCCTCGTCGAGAACTGCCCCTTCGGGGTCCTCGGATTGCCATAGATCCGGCGCGATGCTGTTGTGTTTGCGGCTCCAGGCGAGGACACACTGGGTGGCCAGCGAGGCGGTTGACGCAACGACGTCGCGATTTGCGGGCCTGAGCGTGTCGAGTGGGAGCAGCGAGTCGGTGCGGCGAAGCGGCGCCTCGCCGAAGCCCTCGATCCACCGGGCCGCGTGCTTCCCAATCAGCTCGTCTGGAGGAATGTCAAAGTCGTCAAGCCACGCGGGGTCTGGGCCGAGGCCTCCAAGCTCCCGGTTCTTGACGTAGGCATCGAGCGGCTCTCCGTCGTCGAACGCTCTCAGGAACCTACCCCGGAGCGCGTGTAGAAGTTCCTCGCGGTGGGCGTCCACATAATGACGCACCGCCTGAGCGTGACCCGCATCGTTCCTGATCGGCTGGTAATCGCCGCCTAGGTCTCGCAGGGCGGCGTTGAACTGCGCGAAGTCGATGCCCAGCGTCCGACGGAGGTCGTCAAGCGATCCCGCGACGCGCGCCGCCGTAACTAGCTGCTTGACGTCAAGGGTGGCCGCGTCGCCGAGCAGCACCTCGAGCACCCGCTCGAGAGAGGCGTCATCATCGATCGCTCCAGTCTTCGCTAACAGTGCCAGTGCCTCAGCGTGACCCAGAACACATGCGATCACGGGTGCGATTGTGGCGATGAGAGTGTCGATCGATTCGCCGTGCTGCGAGATGACTTCACCGACTCGGCCAGGGTCGAGGTCTAGCGCTTGGGCGAAGTCAGCTACCGTCGGCGTTGCGACGCCCATCGCGATGAGCTTCTCGAGCGCCCGACCGATCGCATCTTCGTAAGGAGCGATCCCTACGAGCTCGCACACGCCCGGCAGGAGTGCGACCAGGTTGATCAGATCGTTGCTTCCGTCTCGCCCTCGGGAGATCAGCGTGGGGTGGAGAGAATCATCGACCGGCACGACGTCGCGGTGCGGCCCGCTCGGGGCAACCGTCAGATCTCCGACCTTGATCAGAACCTCGTCCGCGTGATGCACGCGGATGCTGTTGAGCTTGTCGATGACCTCGCGCCTTCGTCGAGCGCTGGAGGTGTCGAAGTGCGACCGCTTGGCCTCCAGGACGAGCTGCACCAGTTTTGATAGCCATTGGCGGTCTCCCTCGGTGAGTCTCGGCGCGGACGCGCTAGGCTCGAATGCGTCGCCATCGACGATGAACTCGACATCAATGCTCTCAGCAGTCCGGACGTGCTCTCCGAGGACACCTGTAAGGAGCGACGCAACAGCTTCGGTGTCACCCTCGTTTACGGTCAGGAGAGGCAGGCTGGCGGCGTCGAGTACGCGCGCCGCGAACGACCTGCCGGTCGGAACCACGTAGAGGTCTTCAGCGTCGAGATCGGCTGGGAGTACCGTCTCGAAAACGCCGGCACGCGTAGTCACGAGCGGCGTATCCGCCATTGCGGCTGCGAAGTCTCCGACGTCCCATGTTTTCGCACGTCCCCACGCCTCGAGCAAGGCATTCCGGAATGGCCACTGTCCGGACTCCGGAAGACGACCGTCCGCTACCAGGGCAGCAAGGTGGCGGAAAAGCTGCGGGCACTGCTGCGAATCGTGCCAGTCGCCGAGGCCGAGTCTCTTCATCGCCTCGAGCGCCGTTGAGCTGTCGCTCAGCGTTCTGCGTGCGCGCATGCTGACGAGCGGACTGAACTGGGGCGCGCGGTCGCCGGCGGTCTCGGAGTAGAACCACGCTTCGCGCGGGCGGACGAACACCTCGTCACGGCGTTCGCCGGGCTCCGTGATCGGGAGCCATTCTGTGTCCGCGAGAAATGAGCTCACCGGGCTCGGCCAAGTCATCTCATCGCGATCGTTGCGGTGCCTGGGCAGGTAGCGAGACCAGGTGACGTTGAGAGAAGCCAGGCCCCAGTGCTCGAAGCCAGCTACAACGAGGCGAGACCAGACGCTTCTCGTGCGCTCGTCGAACGACGCGTAGTCGCGCTGACCCGGGAGTACGGTAACCGGCCGGGTTGGCTGATACCGGGTGAACGGGTACCTGGCGATTTGAACGGTTCCGGCCTCCACGGCGGCTATCCACGACTCGGCGTCGCGCGGAGACAGGCCGAAGCGGCGCGCGAGCATTTGGACATCGTCGAGATCTCGTCCTTCGCAGCTATCGGTAGCGTGGGCGACAGGTTGTGGCCATAGGCCGTCCTTAACGCCGATTGCGTTCAGGAACTTCCGCCACCGGTCGACGCTTGCGACCGCGAACGGGCGCTGGCCAGGCGGATCGATGAGCCTGCCCTCGAGGCTCGCGAGCTCCTCTGACACTGGCCCAGCACGTTCGATGAGTTCGGCCAGCTCGCCTCCCAATGTCGTGTTCCAGTCTCCCGAGAAGATGGCTTCTGACGCTGCGATCCATCGCCCATGGCACGGTACGCGGAGGTCCATGCGTCGTAGGTCTTCCTCCCGGATGCTGCGAGCAGACGAAAACAGCCGAAAGGCAAAACTCAGCGCATCGCGGGCGAGCGCTGTACTCGAACTCGAGGCTAGAGCCCGCTCCGTGTGCTCCAGCAGATCGATCGTGTCGAAGCGACGGACCAGTCGGTTGTCCTGCAGGAAGCGGCGAGCTGGCGTGGCGCGCCTGGTGCGTCCTTCCTGCCGATTCCAGCGCAGATTCTCATTGAGCAGAACAAGCCGCTTCCGGAGGATCGCCGGGGGCGCAAGGTCAAGGTCGCCTTCAACGGCCTCGTCGTCATCCGAGCGTTCCCGCGCCGGCGGGAAAAACACGAGCGGCTGATCGAGATCCTGAGAATCGGCCGGGGGCGCATGTAGCTCGTTGTCGTCCCCTAGAAGCACACAGTGGCCACGCAGCGCATCAGGATCGTCTTCAAAAATGATCGCTAGGTCGCCGTAGAAGCGGTCCCAAGTCCGCGTTGCAGCCTTTCGCTGCAGCGTCGCCGCGGCGGCTGAGGCGACCCATCCCGCCCTGCTGGCTGCAGACGGCGTGAAGCCAGTTCCGAAGAACGCAGCGCAGTAGCGCTCCAGCCTGGCCAGGCGTGCTCCGGCGATCGCATCCGCGACGATCTCGACACCCGCGTCTCGTGCCATCAGCTCGGGCCGCAAAAAGTCGACGTCGTACGGCCAGACAAACGTGCTCTCGAAGCCTCCCCGGGTGCGCCCGTCAGGCAGACGCTGAATGGGTACGACCTGCGCCGACTTCATCTCGATGCCTCTCTGGACGAAGCTCTCGGTGACGCGGTCGTGATGATGCGGGTCCCAGGCGAGCAGGTCAGCGAGCGCGGTCGACGGCAGCACCTCTTCGTGCTCCGCGAATGAGACGACCGCGGCTGTGGCAGCCTGCGCAGCGTGGTCCAATAGGCGCGCGTTCAGCGCAACCGATTCGCTCACCGCCGTCCGTGCGAGCTTCGTCGAGAAGGGTGCGTGGAGGTGCCCGTAAAGAGGCGCCCCGGCGTCGCCCTCCATCGGAAGGTACGTATACATCCGGGGCTCTATCTCGTGACCGTCACGCCGCACAGCGACCGAGACCCACGCATCCTCCGACCACTCACCCCACGTTGCATCGAGGTCTCCCGCCTCGATGCTCGCCGATATGGCCGCGCGCATTTCCTCGGCACGAACTCGACGATGGCTCGCGAACCACTCGCCTTGATCGCCGAGATCGACGAACTCGTACCGCTGGTCAGGGTCCCCGAGGGGGTCGTCGATGGCCATCGCGTCGCGGCTGAGCGTTACGGTGGACCGCTCTCCAGCATCCTCACGAGCGATCTCAAGACGGCGCAGGCGCGGCAGAAATAGGTGCAGTGGGACCGTGTCGCTTGTGAGCCTCTCCAACCGATGGGCAGCTACAGCCTGCGCAGCCTGGCTATCGAGTGGAAGGCGGATGACGGTGGCGAAACCCTCGTCTGCAAACCGCTCGACCCGTGGCGGCACCTCGTCGATCGGAACCGGAAGGAAGTACTGCGCCACGTCGCGTCGAAGTGCCTCTGCGAGCTCCTCATCGCCGTCGCATAGAGACTCGTAATGATCCGGGCGGGCGAACCCGAAGCAGAATCCATCGAAGCTGGACGATCCGGGAGCGCCGCCGGAGTAAATCTCGGGCCAAGTGCAGACCTGTAGGACGCTCTTGAACCCGACGCCCTTGTTCCCGATCGACTGATCCGGCGCCTTGTTACTCTGCGCCAGCTCGCAGATGGCCTCGAAATTGGCGGTGTCGAAGGGATCGCCGCCGTTGGCAACGTAGAGGACGCCGTGGTCGCCCTCGAGCGCATTGAGCAGCACGGTTATCCGGCCTTCAGCATCCGACGGATGCGCGTCGTACGCGTTCTGGATTAGCTCGTATAGAAAGCGATCCTCGTATTCGCGCCGCATCTGTTGCAACAGCGTCGTCAGACTCGACGCGGGATTCCAGTCGCCCCTCGACGCCGCGTATCCCCGGACGACCTTCTGTGCCTTCTCGAGGATCTGATCGCGGGCGGTTCGCACGCTCGCGTCGTCATTGGAACTCCGTCGCATCTGTCGTTCTAGGGTTACTGTGGCGGGGCGGGTCGCGCTTATGGTGACAAGCACGGTACTTGCCGAATTAGCAATCTGCTCTCAGCCGACTCGCTCCAGAGCGCGGCCAGTGTTCTCTAACCAGTCCTCGACATGGGGTAACGTCG
The DNA here is from genome assembly GCA_964422115.1 of uncultured Solirubrobacteraceae bacterium. GTDB lineage: Bacteria > Actinomycetota > Thermoleophilia > Solirubrobacterales > Solirubrobacteraceae > Palsa-513. Next base: position 304,720 of record CAYQZU010000001.1, read on the forward strand.
TTCCCCCATGAGCGACGACATCGTTAGGACATCGGTGAGCGTGCCGCTCGATGGCGACGGGTTCCTGCGACGCGAGTGCCCAACTTGTGAGCGCGAATTCAAGTGGCTGCACTCCGAGGACGAGACTGTGGGGGACATCGATCCCACGGGCTACTACTGCCCCTACTGCGCTGTCCAGGCCAACGACGGGTGGCTCACCAAGCCCCAGGCAGAAATCGCTCGGGCGGCGGTCATGAGAGATGTGGTTGATCCGATGCTCGATAAGTTCGGCCGAGATCTTCAGCGCAGTACCTCGGGCATGTTCAAGGTCAACAGCAGCCGCGACCGATCCCCCGAGCCGCCGGAGCTTTTGGAGCCGGACGACATGCGCCGGGTTGACTTCCCGTGTCACCCGTCCGAGCCTTTAAAGGTGCTCGACGACTGGTCGGGGCCGGTTCACTGCCTGATCTGCGGCGCGCTGGCCACTAGTTAGGTTCGGGCAGCGCATCGACGAAGGCCTGCACCGCCGTCGGCAGATGGCTGGCAAGCTCCGCTGCGAACGTGGTGATCATCTCGTCCTGCTGGACCGAGCCGACAGGAGCACTGAAGTCATCGCTTTGCGCGGAGAAGTTGGTTCCCATGACTCCGTCCGCGCCGACGTTCAGCAGCCAACGGAGGTGGAGGGTCCCGTCCGGTAGCAAGCGCACGGCCCGCGCCATTCGCAGTGAGAATGGAAGGCGACGCTCGCCGCTGATGGTGATCTTGGTGGTTCGCGTCCAATCAACGAGTGGCGTTATGCGGTAGTGGAGAAGCTTGGACGACAGGAGGTCCTGCGTCAGCTTGTCGTATTGGAGTTCGATCTCTGCCTGCGGGTACAGCTCGCGTAGCTGGTCGTTCAGGGGACGCACTTGCTCGGTGAGCGTCCGCATTGCGGCACGGGCGGCCCGCTTACGTTGCTCATCGAGATCCTGCGCCGCCAAGTGCTCGCCAAGCTTCCTTCGCAGTTGCTCCTTTAGCGGAGACAGATCGACCGCGACCTGGTCAGGTGCCAGACGCTCCCATGCTGCGAGTTCCTCAGCCACCTCCAACATAGTTGGTCTGAGGGATGACTCCGTCAGGGTCATCCGGTCGATGAGCTTGTCGAGCGTTAGCGCCTTTGGGTGCGCGCGCAGGTCGGAGAGTCGATACCCAGGACTTTCTGCTGGCTGATGACCAAGCGGCGGCCAATTTTGGCCCGTCGCAAGCACCCACAATGTCTTCCCCAAGGAATAGACGTCGGCGGGGCCTGATGCGGCCGTCTTGGGATGAGCGATCACTTCGTAGGCGGTGAAGTTGGCCGGGCCGAGGGCCTTATCGCTCTGTGTCAGGTCATCGCCGCCCGGAAGATCCACAAGTCCGAAATCGCCGACGAGCCACTCCCCATCGAGTTCATAGAGATTCCCTGGCTTGATGTCCCGATGCCCGATTTGGTGCTCCGCTTGGAGGCGCGCGAGCGTCTCGGCGATCGTGCGAACCGCTTCCACAACCTTGTCGAGCGAGGCTTCCGCAAGCGCGTCTCTGACCGGTGTCGCGATCGGCATCGCGAGCCATGCCTGATCGCGGCTTCGCGCTTCGGGCATGTAGGCGTCGATCACGGGCAGGACACCCGCGGCATTGCCCAGAGATCTGAGGACGCTCACCTCCTGCCGGAACCGCTGATATCGCTCCGAGTCCTCTCTCTTGGCGTTCAGTACTTTGAGTGCGACTTCTGTAGCCGCACCATCACGGGTTGCCCGCCACACCGTCGCGTTGCCACCCCTGCCTAACTGTTCAGCCACGGTCCAGGGTCCGATCCGAGCGGCAGCAGACATGGGGTCACATTAAGCCGAAGACCGACGTCAGTCGATCTCGAGGGTCCGCCCCTCTGTGCCGGCCCCGATCGGCCACCAGCGCTCGTGCGGCACCAAGGGGCGCACACGTCTCCTCCGACGCAAAGCCGACGGACTACGCGCCGTGTTCTCTGGTAGGCATGTGCTGGCGCACACCCGCCGCCGCCTGAACGGCGAACACCTCGGACAGCAGCGCGGCGTCCTCGGCTTGGCTTCGGTAGCGCAGATAGACCTGCGTCGTCTTGATGTCGGAGTGGCCGAGCCAGTTCTGGACCTGGAGGATCGACGCGCGCTGGATCGCGAGCGTGCCGAACGTGTGGCGGAGCTCGTGAAAACGCATCTCGGGAAGGCCGGCCGTGGCGAGCGCTTCGCGGAACCGTTTGCGCACGCGGTTGGGGTCGAGGTGGCCGCCGAGTGCTCCGGCGAACACGAGATCGATGGGCGTGTTGAAGTTCGGGCGCTCGCCGTGGCGTGCGAGCGCTTGGGCGACCTCGTTGACCATGGGCACGGTTCGGGCGGCGCCGCTTTTCGGGGTTGACTCGATGTCCTTGGCGAAGCTCGTCCGGACGTGGATCGACTCGCGGGGGAAGTCGAGGTCGCGCCAGCGGAGCGCGAGCAGCTCGCCCATGCGAAGGCCGGTGAACGCGGCGGTCAGGAACAGCGTCGCGTCCTCAGGCGAGTCAGCAGCGCGCGCCAGCGCGTGAACCTCCGGCGCGCTGAGCACGGTGATCTCCTTCGTGCGGCGCAGGCGCGGACGCTCCATCAACGCCGCAGGGTTGTTGGGGAGGCCGTGCACGCGCATCGCGCGCTTGAAGATCCCGCCGAGCGCGATCGTGTACTTCAGCAGGGTGCGGTTGGACGGCGAGCGCGCCGCGATGTATCCGTCGCGCCAGCGCTCGAGCGTGTCGACGTTGATCTCCTCGAGGCGCAGATGGCCGATGCCGCGGTTGAGGACGCGCACCATGTTGCCGTAGTCCGCAAGTGTCGAGGGCTTAGCGTCGCGCTCCTGCTCGGTGTAGCGCAGCCACTCGGCCGCTGCTTGCTCGAAGGTGACGCCGGTCCGCACCATCCCGGGCAGCGTGCCGCGCTGGGCATCGGTGAGGATCCGACGCAGCTCGGCCTCGGCGAGGCGCTTGGTCCAGTAGCCGGCGGGCGGGCGGCCGCTGCCCGTCCATGCTGGGCCGAGCAACCGCTTGACTCGGCGCCCGTCGGGAAGCCTGTACATGACGTACCACTTGGGGCCGCGCTTCCGCTCGACCCGGTACGCAAAGCCGGACGGGGACCCTGCGCGTGTTAGCTGGGTGGTCATCGGCATCATCGCCTCTGGAGCTCACGATACGCCGCGCTTGGGATGGCGTGAGGCGATCGAAACCGGGTACCGAACCGGGTACCAAGTTTAGCGGATCTGAGGGTATCTCAGAGTACTTCAGAGGAGCGAAATGCCTGCAAAATAAGGCTATGGGACGTGTGCGGGCGCGACTTTTAATCCGGCGGGCTGGGTTCGAGTCCCAGGCCGCGCACTACCGGTTCGGCGTCGGGACGATCCTGTGGCGGGAGGTGACCTTGGCAGCACCTAGTTGCAGCCGCAGCTGCCCGGCGCTTGGGTGGTGGCGGCGCCGCAGCAGTCCGCCTTTGCGGCGGGCTCGCAGCACACTGCGAGGGTCGCCGTCGAGCAGCAGGCGGATGCGGGCGGCTTGGACGCGCGGATGATCGCAGCGCCGGCGTGTTCGTGTACCCGGTGGGTGGGCTTGATCTCGATGTTTTCGAGTCCCGCCTCTGTCAGCGCGGCCCGGAACTCGGCATCGGTGATGGCGCCGGCGATGCAGCCGGTCCAAGCGGCGACTTGGGTCCTGGCGCGCTCGTCGAGGTTGGGGTCGGCGATGACGTCTGAGACGGCGAAGCGGCCGCCGGGTCGCAGTACGCGCACGGCTTCGCGGATCACGGTCGCCTTGTCGGCGGCAAGGTTGATGACGCAGTTGGAGATCACGACGTCGACGCTCGCGTCGGGAAGCGGGATGTCTTCGAGGTAGCCCTTGAGGAACTCGACGTTCTCGACGCCCGCTTCGGCTGCGTTGCGGCGGGCGAGCTCGAGCATCTCGTCGGTCATGTCGAGGCCGATGGCGCGACCGCTAGCACCGACGCGCTTGGCCGAGATGAGAACGTCAGCGCCGCCGCCTGAGCCGAGGTCGAGCACCGTCTCGCCTTGGCGCAGCTCGGCGACCGCGGTCGGAACGCCGCAGCCGAGCGATGCAGCGACCGCGGCGTCGGGTGCGCCGTCGGTGTCGGCACCGTAGTAGAGCGCGCCACCGAACACGCCGGTCCGGTCGGCGGGACTACAGTTGCTCGGTCCGCCGGCGCAGCAACCCTCGGCGCTTTCGCTCGCCGCTGCCCGGGCGGCCGCGGCATAGCGGTCGCGCACGCTTTCACGGATGTCTGTCAGCTCAGCCATGCGGACAGCTCCTTGAGGGCGCCGGGATTGACGTAGTAGTACGCCCAGAGGCCCTGTCGCTCTGAGCCGACGATGCCTGCCTCGCGCAGCACCTTGAGATGGTGGGAGACGGTCGGCTGCTGGAGGTCGAACAGCGGCACGAGCTCGCACACGCAGACCTTGCCGGCGTGCTTGCGCAGCACATCCACGAGTTGCACGCGGACCGGATCGCCGAGGGCCTTCGCGATCGTCGCCATCCGCTGGGCGTGTTCACGCTCGACGTCGGGGTAGACGACTGGTTCGCAGCACGGCACTCCTGCCGGCCGCTTGGTCTTCGGAGCGAGCTCCAAATCGACGCTCATCTATCTACGTATATCGATTGCACTGACGTTTGTCAATGGATAGGATTCGGAACATGAAGCGCGTCGCGGTGATCACCGACATCCACGGGAACCTTGCTGCGCTTGAGGCAAGCCTCGCTGCGATCGACGCGCTGGGCGTGGATCAGATCTACTGCGGTGGTGATCTCGTGGGCTACGGGCCGCACCCGAACGAGGTTTGCCGGTTGATCGAGCAGCGCGCCATTCCGACGATCTACGGCAATTACGACTACGCGATCGGCCGCGATCTTGAGGACTGCGGGTGCGCCTACCTCACGCAGCACGATCGGGATCTGGGCCAGCTGTCGGTCGACTGGACGCTCGCGCAGACCGACCAGCACGCCAAGGATTTCATGCGCGCGCTGCCGTTCGATCTTCGCTTCGAGTTCGGCGGGCTGCGCGTCCGGCTGGTCCACGGCTCGCCGCGGAAGGTCAACGAGTATCTGTTCGAGGACAAGCCGGGCCACACGTTCGAGCGGATCGCGGCCGGAGCGGACTGTGACGTGCTCGTTTTCGGGCATACGCACAAGCCGTGGGTTCACTCCTACGGGGGCGTGCTGTTTGTGAACTGCGGATCGGTTGGCAAGCCGAAGGACGGCGACCCCCGCGCCGCGTTCGCAGTGCTCGAGCTCGACGAAGCAAGCCAGATTGCCGTATCTATCGAGCGCGTGGCGTACGACGCGCGGGCCGTCGCCGATGAGGTCGCCGCAGCCGGCTTGCCGGGCGAGTTCGCAGAGAAGCTCGTGCTCGCGGCTTAGAGGAGAGGGAGACAGCAATGAAGTTCGTCCTGTTTGTCTGCAACCACAACGCTGGGCGCTCGCAGATGGCGCAAGCGTTCTTCGAGCGGATCGCACCGCCGAACGTGCGCGCCGAGTCCGCCGGCCAGCAACCGGCAAAAGCGGTTTGGCCGGTCGTCGTCGAGGCGATGCGCGAGGTCGGCTTCGATCTGTCCGACCGCAGGCCAAAGAAGCTCACGGTAGAGATGCAACTCCACGCCGACTGGGCCATCACCATGGGCTGCGGCGACGCCTGTCCCTACGTCCCGACGACCGTCGAGGACTGGGATCTCATCGACCCTGCACACCGCTCGATCGACGAGGTGCGAGCGATCCGCGACGACATCGAGCAGCGCGTCGCCACGCTCGTTCACGACCACCTCGACGAGATACAGCACGACCGCACCGCACACGAGTACCGCCTCGCACGCCTGCTTCCCGGGCTCGTCGAGGAGTTCGACGGTCGTCGCTCCGCGGAGGAGATTCGCTCGTGCGCGGACGCGGTGCTCAACAACTACGACGACGTGCCCGTCCGCTCGCACATCATGACGCTTGCACACAAACGCACGCGCGACTGCCTGCTCGAAGAGCACTGCAGCGCCCTGATCGCGCCATGAATCAAACGCTCGCACGGCGCCTCCTTGCCGAGTACCTCGGCTCGGCGTTCCTTGCCGCGGTGGTGATCGGCTCGGGCATTACAGCCGCGAGGCTCTCGCCTGGCGACGTTGGGCTGGAGCTGTTCGAGAATGCCGCTGCAACCGCAGCCGGCTTGTTCACGATCATCCTCATGTTCGGTCCCGTCTCCGGCGGGCACTTCAACCCGGTGGTCTCGCTCGTCGATGCGAGCTTTGGCGGACTGCGCTGGCGGGACGCACTCGCCTACACACCGGCCCAGATCGCCGGCTGCATCACCGGCGCGATCGCCGCCAACGCGATGTTCGCCCAGGCGGCGATCACGATCTCGGCAAAGCACCGCGCCTCACCGTCACACCTGTTCGCGGAGGTGATCGCGACGCTCGGCCTGCTGCTCGTGATCTTCGCCCTCGCCCGCACCAAACGCTCGAACGCGGCACCCGCCGCAGTCGGGGCCTACATCGGGGCCGCCTACTTCTTCACCAGCTCGACGAGCTTCGCCAACCCGGCGATCAGCATCGGCAGGATCTTTTCCGATACGTTCGCCGGCATCGCGCCCGCGTCAGTCGCGGGATTCGTAGTCGCACAACTCGTCGGCGCCGTCGCAGCAATTGTGGTCCTGCGAGCGCTCTACCCCGATGTCACGCCGGGCGAAGCCGCCCAGGTCGTGGTGCCACACGACCTGGCGCGCGGCGGCTAGGCGCGCACGACGATCGCGTCGCCCTGCCCGCCGCCGGAGCAGATCGCAGCGACGCCGATACCTCCGCCGCGGCGACGGAGCTCGCCGACAAGGGCGAGCAGTATGCGTGCGCCTGAGGCGCCGATCGGATGCCCTAGCGCGATCGCGCCGCCGTTCACGTTGACCCGGTTTTCGTCGATCCCGAGGATGCTGATCGAGCTGAGCACGACCGAAGCAAACGCCTCGTTGATCTCCCAGACGTCCACCTGCGAGGGCTTGAGGCCGGCCTTGGCGAGCGCCTGGATCGACGCGGCTGCGGGAGTCCGTGCGAGGTATGCGAAGTCGTCAGCGACCTGAGCCTGCGCGAGTATCTCGGCGAGGACGTCCCTGCCGTTGGCCTTCGCCCAGCGATCGCTCGCGACGACGAGCGCAGCGGCGCCGTCGTTGACGCCCGGAGCGTTCCCGGCGGTATGGGTCCCGCCGTTGATGAAGACCGGCGGCAGCTTCGCCAGCGAGTCGAGCGTAGTGGACGGTCGCGGCGCCTCGTCGACCTCCACCACAGTCCCGGCGGGTGAGTCGAGCCGGACCGGGACGGTCTCCTCTGCGAGCCGACCGGCCTGCGCGGCCGCCGCGGTGAGCTGCTGGGAGCGCAAGGCGAAGTGGTCCATGTCGGCACGCGTTATCTCGAGCTCGGCCGCGACCTCAGTCGCCTCCTCGAGCATGTGCTTTCCAGTCCACGCGCTCGTCAGGCCGTCGGCGACCATCGAGTCGATCGCTGTCGCGTCGCCCATCCGGTAGCCGAAGCGGGCACCCTCGAGGAGATAGGGCGCGCGTGACATCGACTCCATTCCGCCCCCGACGCCGAGCTCGAGCTCGCCCAGGCGGATCGAGAGGTCGAGCAAGCCGACCGCGCGCAGACCAGACGCGCAGACCTTGTTTATCGTCTCCGAGCTGACCCTCGTCGGCACGCCCGCATGGATCTGAGCCTGGCGCGAAGGAATCTGGCCCTGACCGGCCTGTAGGACCGTGCCCATCACAACGTGCTCGAGCTGCTCGGGCGCGACGGCGGCTCGCTCGAGAGCACCAGCGATCGCGATGCCGCCGAGCGTCGGCGCATCGAGCGACGCCAGCGCACCGCCGAGCTTCCCGATCGGAGTCCGGGCCGCCCCGAGGATCACGGTTACGGGCAAGTCGAGCTCCTTGGTGTCGGTCGCAATTCAGCTCGCCGCTCGGCTCAGTCGTGGACGCGCCGCGATGCCGGTGCGTGATCGATTGGACCGAACACTGCCACAGACGGTCGTCGAGCCGCATCGTGGCCTGTCCGAGACGTTTCACCTCCCGCCGGTGGCGATACATCGCGTACGTCACGGCGGTGGTGGAAACTCGCTGACCGTCCAAGCCTACTCACCGCCACTCCGCTTCCAAGGTGCCTACCGCGTCGCGCCCAACGGGCGCCCTCGAGCGAGACGTCGCGCCCCACACCGTCGAGCTCGGCGGGCCGCTCGCCCCGCAGGCGGCCTGAGCGGCCGAGTCTCGGTAGGACCCGCCGGGTCTCGCCGGCACCTCGGACTGCAAGCGCGTAGTGTGGCCCGCGGCGACGGCATACGACCGCGGGAGACACGAAGCGATGAGATACAGGGCGCTCGGGAGGACGGGCTTCGAAGTCAGCGAGGTCGGCCACGGGCTATGGGGCATGGGCGGGTGGTCGGGCTCCGAGGACTCGGAGTCATCGGACGCGCTCGATCTATCGGCTCAGCTCGGGTGCAACTTCTACGACTCGGCCTGGTCCTACGGGGACGGGCACAGTGACGCGCTGCTTGGCCGGCTGATCGCCCGCCATCCGAGCACGAGGATCTTCGCCGCGAGCAAGATCCCGCCAAAGAACGGCAAGTGGCCGGCGTCGGCGGCGGACGCCTTTGCGGACGTCTTTCCGCTCACGCACTGCCTGCATTACGCGGAGCTGATCCGCGAGGCGCTCGGCACTGACACGATCGACCTGCTGCAGTTCCACGTCTGGAGCGACGCATGGGCCGGCAGCAGCGCGTTTGAGGAGGTCGTCGGCGAGCTGCGCTCGCGCGGTCTGATCAGCGCGTTCGGACTCAGCCTCAACCGCTGGGAGCCCGCGAACGGGATCAAGGCGATCGAAACCGGCCTCGTTGACGTCGTGCAGGTGATCTACAACGTTTTTGACCAGTCGCCGCAGGATGAGCTCCTGCCGGCCTGCGCCGCGCACGACGTCGGCGTGATCGCGCGAGTGCCGTTCGACGAAGGCTCGCTGACGGGGACACTGACCGCGGACACCGTGTTCCCGCCTGATGACTGGCGTGCGGGCTACTTCGGGCCTGAGAACCTGCCACCGACGCTCGAACGCGTCGCGGCCTTGCGCGCAGACCTCCCGCAGGGGGCGCCGATGGCTGACATCGCGCTCCGCTTCATTCTCGCGGAGCCGCGTATCCAGACCTCGATCTGCGGGATGCGCCGCGAGAAGCATGTGCGTGAGAACATCGCGTCGAGCGACAGCGAGCCGCTCGACGCGGACCTGATATCCGCGCTGCGCCGCCACCGGTGGGACCGGCGCGCGGCGGCGTGGTCTGACTAGCGGCGGGCCGGGACACAGCCGAGTCTGGAGGCGGTGAGCCGCCTACACGTCTCCCGAACAGGTCGCCCCGCGTGATCGAACGCCGATCGACGACGAGTTGGGGGCATCTGCTGGGCGCCGTCGAGGACGCGGCCCGCCCCGCACGCGAGCACGCCGCTACGTCGGTCGCGAGCGAGGTCGGCGGCGCACCACGCTCACACAGCCGATTACTCAACCGCTTCACGGGAGCCGATAGGAGTGATTTAGACCCGCTCACTCCGGAGAAATATTGCGCCTGCCTCTCACGCCGGTGTCCGTGGCTCGCACGACTCCCCGGCGAGCTCGGAGCAGCCTCTGGTCGGTCGCCATCGCGACCCTGTGTGTTGCGCTCCTCGTCATCGGGACAACACGAAGCTTGCCCGCGTCGGCAACTGCACCGACGCCTACCGTCTACGCGGCCACAAATCTCTCCAACAACGCGGTCACACTCAACGCAACCGCAAACCCCGCGGGGACCGCGACGACGTTGACGTTCTGCTATTCGACCTCTGCCATCACCGTCAGTGGCGGCAACTGCACGGTGTCGTCGGGCTCTATCAGCTACGCGACCGCGAGCCAGAGCCCATCGTCGAGCTCCACGACGATCAGCTACTCGGCGACCGTCACAGGTTTGGCGGTGGGGACAAAGTACTACTACGCGGCGGGAGCGTCGCAGTCAGCCGGAAGCACGTCGTGGAGCGTGACGACAAACGTGACGACGATGACCGGCGCCGCTTTCGTCTGCACACCCGACTTCTACCAAGCGAACACCGGGTACTTGTGGCGCTTCGATGCCGTGTCGGGCGCCTACGTCAAGGTCAACTCGACCGCGCAGCCCACGAGCCTCAACGGGATCGGCTACGACAACCAAAACAACTACATATACGGAGTCGGCGGCTCGACGATCTACCAGGTTGGCGCCGACGGCAACGAGACTTCGATCGGCGCTCCGACGAACATTCAGAGCACGGGCGGCGACTTCGTCCCCGGAACGAACTTCCTGCTCACCGAAGGCGGCGGCTCGATTGACCTCGAGGACGTCGTCAGCACCAGCCCAGCATCGGCCGTCAAGCCCGCGTCGGTCAAGCTCGGCCTGACATCCGCATCTGCCACATATTCCGCCAATGACATCGCACTGAGCCAGGTCGGCTCCAACTATGTCGGGTACGGCCTCGCGATGACTGCGTCAACGAGCCCCGCGACCGCCACGCTGTACAAGCTCGTCCTTCCGGTCAGCGTGATCGCAGCAAACAACGACAGCGGCGTCTGGAGCAGCCTGTCAGCTAGCACGATCGCGAACGCCGTGACCGTGACTGTGCTTGCGGGAATCAGCTTTCCGACCGCGCAGACGCCGACGACCAGCGACAGTTTTGGCGCCGCGTACACCGACGCCGCCGGAGACGTCTTCTTCTATGCAAACACGAAGAAGAATCTCTACGAGGCCACCGCCGCCCAAGTTCAGTCCGGCAGCGCGTTCCAGCTCGCATATCAGGCGAGCGGCACCGGCCTATCGACTGGCGCCAACGACGGGGCGGACTGTCCCACGGCATCCAGCCCGTTCTCTGCTCCGACGCCCGAGAACGACACGTACACGGTCGTCGCCGGCCACACGCTGACCGTGAGCGGCTCGCAAGGTGCGTCACTTCTCTCCAACGACCAGATCATCTCGGGCGCGAGCGTGACGATGGGCGCTACGACGCTCGAGCCCGGCGGCGCCGGCCAGACCAGCAGGACCTTCAGTGCCGGCACGACGAACGGAACGCTCGCCGGCGCAAATGGCACCCTTGGCGTCACGGACGCGAGCAACGGCTACTTCACGTTCGCTCCGGCGACCGGGTTCACCGGATCGGAATCGTTCACGTACAACCTCGTGGAAACGGCGCCGTTTACGTTGACCTCGGCAACTGCGGCGACCGTCACGATCAACGTGGTTCAGCAGCAGGTGGTGACCTGGTCGACGCCAACCGCGCTGAGTACATCGCAGTCGTCAACTACTCCCAATGCCGCGACGGACCTCGGAGGAGCTCCGATCACGTACTCGGTCATCACGAGCGCCACCAACAGCGCCGGGTGCTCGGTCGATCCGAGTGCCGGAACCATCACCTACGTCGGCGCGGGCGTGTGCACGATCGGGGCGACCGCGGCGGCGACATCGTCGTACTCGGCAGCCGCGACGCAGCTCACGTTCACGGTCAGCGCGCTGTCGATCCCGACACTGTTGTGGTCCCCGTCACCGACGGTTCTCACGACGGCGCAGTCGGGCACGACGCTCACTGGCGCGCCGGTCACGAACTCCGACGGTGCAATCTCATACGCGGTCGCCTCGACCGGTAACACGGCCGGCTGCACGCTGGGCTCGGCGTCAACCCCGGTCGTGCTGAACTTCACGACCAACGGCCAGTGCGCGGTCACGGTCTCGACGGCCGCGACCGCGACCTACGCTGCCGACTCGGTCACGGTCACATTCACGGTCCTGGCGCTGCCGACGTTCACGTGGTCCCCGTCACCGAGGTCGTTTACGACGGCCCAGTCACCACGGACGCTGGCCGTGGTGACGAGCAACTCCGACGGGGCGGTCACCTACGCGGTGTCCTCGACCGGCAACACCGCGGGCTGCTCGCTCGCGTCCGGCTCGGCACCGGTGACCCTGAGCTTCACCTCTAGCGGCAGCTGCACCGTGACTGCGAGCTTGGCGGCCTCCTCCACCTACGCGAGCGGAACGCCGATCCCCGTGACGTTCACGATTAGCGGCGGCAGCGTGACCCCGCAGACGATCACGTTCACGAGCAGCGCCGGCTCGCCGACCGTCGGTGGCACCTACACGCCGGGCGCGACCGGTGGCGGGTCAGGCAACCCGGTCACGTTCACGATCGACGGCAGCTCGACCTCCGGCTGCACCTATGACTCCGGTACCGGCATCGTCACCTTCAGCGGCCCCGCGGGCAGCTGCATAATCAACGCCAACCAGGCAGGCAACGGCAGCTACGCCGCCGCCGGCCAAGCACAGCAAACAATCACCGTTGGCCGCGACACACAGACGATCGGCTTCGTCAGCAGCGCCGGCTCGCCGACGGTCGGCGGCACCTACACGCCGGGCGCGACCGGTGGCGGGTCAGGCAACCCGGTCACGTTCA
>CAYQZU010000001.1:317313-336554 GCA_964422115.1 uncultured Solirubrobacteraceae bacterium
ACGCCAACCAGGCAGGCAACGGCAGCTACGCCGCCGCCGGCCAAGCACAGCAAACGATCACGACCGGAACTCAGGTGATCGCCTTCACCTCCCCTGTTCCGGCCACGGTGAGCGGCGGCACGACCTACACGCCGCAGGCGTTCGGTGGCGCGTCGGGCAACCCGGTCACGTTCGCGATCGACGGTAGCTCGACGTCCGGCTGCACCTACGATGAGCGCACCGGCGTCGTTACGCTCTCGCTACCGGCCGGCACCTGCATCATCGATGCCAACCAGGCTGGCAACGCAAGCTACCTGGCGGCCGGCGAGGCAAAGCAAACGCTCCTCGTCGAGTTGCGCCCCCAGGCGATCATGTTCACGAGTCCCGCCCCGAGCGACGCGGTCGCGACGGGCACCTACGACCCGAAGGCAACGGCGACGTCCGGCCTTGCTGTGGCGATAACGATCGACGCGAGTTCAATCTCGGTCTGCGCGCTGGACGCCGCCGGAGTCGTGAGCTTCATCACTTCCGGGAAGTGCACGATCGACGCGAATCAGCGTGGCGACTCAACCTTCGGACCTGCCGCACAGGCGCAGCAGACTGTTGTCGTCGCAACGGCGACCGTGAAGGCCTCGGCAGGCGTCTCTCGGACCCTCCACTATGCGAACAACGGTTGGACACTGAGCTCGGCCGCAAGAGCCAAGCTAAAGGCCCTTGCTCGCGCGATCAAGGCGACCCACCTGACGCGCGTGACCGTGACCGGTTACTGCAGTTCGCCCGGAACGCCGGCGTCAAACATGCAGCTCAGCATCAAGCGCGCAGCGACGGCGGGAGCGTCGCTCAAGAAGCTCGTCGCGGCGCTGGGCGTGAGCGGCGTGCGGATCTCGCTTGTCGGTCGAGGCGCGTCGGACTATGCGGCGTCGCCACACACGTCTCCGCTCAATCGACGCGTCCTGATCGTCGCCCGCTGAGGTGTGGGCACAAGCGAGCGCCCGCAGAAGACCGGAGCGTGCCGGCGTCGCCTACACCGCGGTGGCAGCGCGGGCGGCCTCTTCGGCCTGCGCGGCGAGGCGGGCGCGACGGTACTCGTCGACCACGATCTCCGTCAGCTCCTCAACCGAGGTCTCGGCTGTCGGCTTGTCGAGCGCGATCACGCCGTCGACGATCATGTTCAGGCGATCGCAGCTCTCGAGCACGTGGACGTAGTTGTGGAGGATCATGATCATCGATAGTTTGCCCTCCTCCTTGAGGCGGGCAATCAGCTCGAGGATCATCGCTCCCTCCTTCGCCCCCATTGCCGCGAGCGGCTCGTCGAGCAGGAGGATGTCAGCGTCCGAGTAGACGCCGCGCGCGACCGCGATCGACTGGCGCTGGCCGCCGGAAAGGCGCGCAACGGGAACATCAAGGCGCGGCAGGTTGATGCCGATGTCGTCGAGCGCCTTGCGCGCCTCACGCTTCATCTGCCGCGTCGCAAGGAACGGCAGGCGTCCGACGCGCTCCTCACGGCAGAGAAACATGTTCTGGTAGACGCTCAGCTCGTCGATCAGTGCGAGGTCCTGGTAGACGACATCGACGCCGAGCGCGCGCGCCTGCTCGACGCTCTTGGGCGCGTAGGGCTCGCCCTTCAGCCACATCTCGCCGGAGTCCTGCTTCTGAAAGCCACAGATCGTCTTGATCAGCGTCGACTTGCCGGCGCCGTTATCACCGAGCAGTCCGAGGACCTCGCCCTTCTTCAGGTGCAGGCTGACGTCACGTAGCGCAGTGACAGGTCCGAAGCTCTTCGCGATGTGCTCGACGCGAAGGACGTCGTCGTCGGAGGCCTTCGGCTGGACGATCGTCTCTTTGGGGACAGCCTTGTCAGCCAACGCCGGATCGCCTCCGAGTGCGGCCGATGTAGACGTTGATCAACATCGCGAAGATGATCGCAAGGCCAAGATAGAAGTCGAGGTAGTCCGCGTTCACGCCCTTGATGGCAAGACCGTCCTGAAGGATGCCGAGGAACAGAGCACCGATGAACGCGCCGATGATGGTGCCGGAGCCGCCGGCGAGCAGCGTGCCGCCGATCACCGCCGAGGCGATCGCGTAGAGCAGGATCGAGTTCGCCGCCGATGGGTCCGGCGTGATCGTGCTCGAGCGGACCGCCTCAAGGATGCCGACGAGCCCGGCGAGCGTGCTGCAGACCATGAAATTTCGGATCACGACCGTGCGAACCTTCACGCCTGCTTCAGCCGCAGCGATCTTGTTCGATCCGACCGCGATCGTGTGAAGGCCCCAGCGCGTTCGCGTCAGCGCAACCTGCAGGAGGACGACAATGATCGCGGCCCAGATCAACTCGGAGTAGGTGCCGGCGCCGAAAACCTGCGCGAACGTCCCGACCTCCTGGGCTCCGGTGGTGGGATTGGTGCCTGGTGAGCCGGGCATGATCAGCTGCTGGGCGTGCGAGATGATCAGCGTGAGGCCCTCAAGGGTGAACAAGGTTCCGAGCGTCGTGATGAACGAGTTCACGCCGAGCACCGCGGTTATGACGCCGTTGACGAAGCCGATCGCCATGCAGATGGTGAGCGTCAGGATCACGCTTGGCACCAGGGGGATGCCGCCACCGTTGATTTCGTAGAACATCAGCGGTGCGAAGAGGTAGACGCCGCCGATCGACAGGTCGATCTCGCCGTTGATCATCAGGAAGACCTCGCCAGCGGCGATGATCGCGAGCCAGGCGAAGTACGTGAGCAGCGTCTGGAAGTTGGCGACCCCGAAAAACACCGGGATCGTCGCCGAGAAATAGATCGCCAGGGCGATCGTGACGATCGTCACGCTCCCCTCACGCATCGTGATAAAGCGCTTCAGGAGCAGTAGAGGTGCCGCCGCGCCTCGGGGGACCCCGCGCCTACGCGCGGGACCCCCCGAGGGGGCGGACGCCGGAGCGTCAGTGCCGGTCGTGGCAGCCATCGTGCCTTGCGAACCGGTTGACGGGCTCGCTAGGAGACGCCGGCCTTGGTGCTGGTGCCCTCGTAGCGGCTCTTCGTGTTGTTGTACGGCTTGACCGTCGTCTTGTCGAGGAACTTCAGCCCGGTATCGACGTCGGCGATGCCGCTCAGGTGGTCCGACGCGTGGTAGAGGAACAGCTCCAGGGTTGGAATGAAGCCCTGGAGATAGGGCTGCTGATCGATCGTGAAGTCGCCCTGACCGGCCGCGAGCAGCTTCTGGGTGATCGGCGTGAGGTCATAGCCACCGCCCTTGATGCCCTTGCCGCGCAGGTTGTACTTCTGGATCGTCTGGAACACGCTCTGCGTGCTCCCGCCGTCCACCGCGAACAGGCCCTTGTAGCTCGTGTGACCCTGCCAGAAGGACTGGATCGTCGAGAGCTCCTGCGGCAGCGCCGCACCCGTCGCCGTGACCGTGAACTTCGTCGCCGAGCCCTTCAGCGCAGCCTTCGCGCCGTCGATACGCGGCTGGATGTTCGCCGAACCAGGCGTCGCGATGAACAGCGCGACGTTGCCCGACGGGACGAGCGCCTTGATGTGCGCGCCCATCTGCTGACCCGACACGAACAGGTCCTGTCCGATGTAGGCCAGACGGCCGTTGCTCGGCTCATCGGCGTTGTAGGAGAGCACCGGAATGCCCTTGCCAAGCGCCTTTGTCGTCGGCGCGTTGAACGCCGTCGGATCGATCAGCGGGACGGCGATGCCGTCGGCGCCGGCGGTGATCGCCGCGTTGAACGCGGTGACCATCTGACCCACGTTGCTGGTCTCAGAACCGGTCCACTGATACGAGCAACCGAGAAGGTTGCACGCGTCCTGGATGCCGTTGATCGTCGGCGTAAAGAACGGGTTCGTCGTCACGTGGTTGACGAACACGAAGTGGTACTTCTTCTGGCTGCCGAAGATGCTTCCCGGGCCGGACGCGGCGAGCGCCTGAGCCGCGGGGCTCAGCATGAACGCTGCGAGGGCACCGGCACCGCCGCCAAGAGCTGCGCGCCGGGTCACGGCACGAGCCTTCGTCTGCGGGCTCTGGTCCTGCTTCGAATCGCTCCACTCGAGGCGCTCGATGGCCTCGTTGCCGAAGTCGTCATGCACAGACATACCTGCTCCTCTCTCCATCACAAAAACACTCTCGACACAGGCTTGCTGCTTCCCTTCATCCGACTCGCTCCGGGCCTCTGCGACATCGCTGCTGTCGCCCGGGCGCGTGTGCTCACAATCGCACATTCGTGGTTTGATCGCCATTCGGGAATCTCCCAACCCCCATCCGGGGTTACCCGAAGTCCCACCTCTCTCGATCGAACGACCAGTCAGGAAACGGGCGCGAGCATACCGCGGCGCAGTGTGGCGTTGCAAATGTTCAATGAACCCGGCACTCACCGCCTCCGCCCAACGAGCCGGTAGAAGGCTTCGTTCCAGCGCAGCTCGTCGCGGATCTGGCGCAGCTGCGTGTGCTCGTCGATCACCACCAGCTCGACGGCGGCGATCTCGGCGAAGTCCGTCAGCGTCTGGAGCGAAAGCGCGGAGCTGAACACCGTGTGGTGGGCACCGCCCGCGAGCAGCCAGGCTTCAACGGCCGTCGCAAAGTCCGGGCGCGGCCGCCAGAGCGCCCGCGCCACCGGCAGCTTTGGCAGCGGCTCGGGGGGAGCGATGACATCGATCGCGTTCGCCACGAGGCGGAAACGATCACCGAGGTCGATCATCGAGACAGCGATCGCCGGCCCCTCCGCGGCGTCGAAGACCAGTCGCACGGGGTCCTCGCGGTCGCCGATCGACAGCGGGTGGATCTCGCACGAGGGCTTCGCCGCTGCGATCGACGGGCACACCTCCAGCATGTGAGCGCCCAGAATCAGCGAGTCGGGCCCGGCGAGGTCGTAGGTGTAGTCCTCCATGAACGAGGTCCCGCCCGCCATGCCGCCGGTCATCACCTTCACGATGCGAAGGAGAGCCGCGGTCTTCCAGTCGCCCTCCGCGCCGAAGCCGTAGCCGTCGGCCATGAGCCGCTGCACGGCGAGCCCGGGCAGCTGGCGCAGCTCGCCCAGATCCTCGAACGTGTCGGTGAACGCCTTGAAGTCGCCGGCGTCGAGAAGGTCGCGCAACCCGAGCTCGATCCGCGCGGCGTCAAGCAGCGAGCTGCGCCGCGCACCGGCCTGCGCGAGCTCGCCCGCCAGCTCGTAGCGGTCCGCGTACTCGGCGAGCAGCGGAGCGACGCGATCATCGGCGACCTTGTCAACAGCGGCCGCGAGCTCACCGACTCCGTACCCGTTGACAGTGAAGCCGAGCTGCAGCTGCGCCGCCACCTTGTCGCCCTCGGTGACCGCGACATTGCGCATGTTGTCGCCGAAGCGCGCGACGCTGAGGTGCTGGGATTCGCGCCAGCCGCATGCCGCACGCGTCCAGTCGCCGATTCGCGCCACCGTCGCCGCCTCGCGCCAGTGCCCGACGGCGATCGCGCGGGGCAGGCCGACCCGGCCGGCAAGGTGTGCGAACTCGCGGTCGCCGTGCGCCGACTGGTGGAGGTTCATGTAGTCCATGTCGATCTCCGCCCAGGGCAGCGCCGCATTCAGCTGCGTGTGGAGGTGAAGCAGCGGCTTATGCAGCGCCCCGAGCCCGGCGATCCACATCTTGGCCGGGGAGAACGTGTGCATCCAGGCGACCAGACCGACGCAGCGATCGGTGGCGTTTGCCTCCAGGCAGATATCGCGGAAGACCTCTGGTGAGGTGACGACCGGCCGCGCCACGACGCGAACCGGTATCGCCGTCGCGCCGTCGAGCCCCGCAGCGACCTCGCGCGCGTGCGCCGCCACCTGCTCGAGCGGTCCTTCGCCGTAGAGGTGGTGCGATCCGGCGACGAACCAGACCTCGAGGTCGGCGAGCGGGCCTGCGGTCATCGCGCCTGGCCCGGTCGCTGCCCGTAGACGTTCTGGTAGCGGTCGTGCAGCGCGTCGATGTCGGCCGCCGCAAGGCGCGGAGGCTCCCCGAGTACGCGTGCCAGCAGCGTTGCGCGCGCTGCGTCCTCACAGAGGACCGCGGACTTGACCGCGTCGCGCGCGCTCCGGCCGATTGCGAAAACGCCGTGGCTTCGCATCAGCACCGCCGGCGAGCGACTCTCGCGCAGCGTCTCGACGATGCCGACTCCGATCTCCTCACCACCGATCCGAGCAAACGGGCCGACCGGGATGTCGCCGCCGAACTCGTCAGCTACCGCCGTCAGCACGCAAGGGATCGGGAGGCCGTGGGCGGCCCAGGCCGCCGCGTAGGGACTGTGCGTGTGGACGATCCCCCCGACGCGGTCCAATTCCCGGTAAACGTAGGCGTGCGTCGCGGTGTCACTCGATGGGGCGTGGTCGCCTTCGACGACGTTCGCGTCGAGGTCCAGGAGCACCATAGTCTGCGGCGTCAGGTCGTCGTAGCCGACGCCGCTCGGCTTGATCACGAACAGGTCGTGGCCGGGAACGCGGGCCGAGATGTTCCCGGCGGTCCAGGCGACGAGGCCGTTACGGGGTAGCTCGGCGTGCAGCGCGCTGACCGTGCTGCGGGTCTGCGCGATCAACGTCGTGCGCGCCGCGCTCACGCTCCCGCCTCCCGCAGAGCGCGTTCACGGATCGACTGGAGCGAGCGCATCAACCCGCGCTGCTCGCGACCGAAGTAGTCATGCACCTGACCGTAGAGGGCATAGAGCTCATCGTATGCGTCCGTGCGCCGCCGGTCGGGGACGTAGACGTCGGGCCGTGCCGATCCCATCGCCTGCGCGGCGGCGTAGATGTCCGGATGAAGACCGGCGGCGACCGCGGCATGGAGGGCAGAGCCAACGGCCGGGCCCTGGTCTGAGCCGATCACGCTGATCGGCCGCCCCAGCACATCGGCGTAGCACTGCATTAGCGGAACGTTGCGGAGCAGCCCACCGGCGGCGATGAAGTCGCGCACCGGAACGCCGGCGGCACCGAAGGAGTCGACGATCTTGCGCGCACCGAACGCGGTCGCTTCGACCAGCGCCCGGTAGATCTCGTGCGGGCGAGTCGCGAGCGTCATCCCGACCATCAGTCCGGTCAGCTCGTGATCGACGAGAACCGAACGGTTCCCGCTCCACCAGTCGAGCGCGACCAAGCCGTGCTCCCCGACCGCCTGCGCCGCGCCGAGCGCCGAGAGGTGCTCGTGGACGCTGATCCCGAGCGCGCGCGCCTGGTCGTGGTAGGCGGCCGGCACTCCCTGCTCGACGAACCAACCGAAGATGTCGCCGACGCCGCTCTGGCCCGCTTCGTAGCCCCACTGCCCCGGGACAATCCCGCCGCGAACGACGCCGCACATGCCCGGGACCTCGGCGAGGCCCTCGCCAACCATCACGTGACAGGTCGAGGTTCCCATGATCGCGACCATGCGACCCGGCTCGGTGACGCCGGCCGCCGGCGCCGTCACGTGAGCGTCGACGTTGCCGACCGCCACGGCGATCCCCTCGGGCAGGCCCGTCCACAGCGCCGCCTGCGCGGTCAGCGAGCCGGCGCGCGCGCCGAGCGGCGCGACCTGCGGACTCAGCTTGTCCACGGCAAAGCGGGCGAAGCCGGGGTTGAGCGCGCCGAGGAACTCCTCGCTCGGATAGCGGCCGTCCTGCAGGATTCCCTTGTAGCCAGCGGCGCACTCGTTGCGCAATTCGACCCCGCAGAGCTGCCAGACGATCCAGTCCGCGGCCTCGACGAAGCGCGCCATCGCCGCGTAGACGTCGGGGTCCTCCTCGAGCAGCTGGAGTGCCTTCGCAAACTCCCATTCGGAGGAGATCTGGCCGCCGTAGCGAGCGAGCCAGACCTCACCGCGATCCGCGGCCAGCAGGTTGATCCGGTCGGCGTGCGGCTGTGCCGCATGGTGCTTCCAGAGCTTTACCCAGGCGTGAGGGTGTGCGCGCCAGGCCTCGTGGTGCGATAGGGGCGTGCCGTCGGCAAAGACCGGCAGCACTGTGCATGCGGTGAAGTCGGTCGCGATCCCGAGCACGCTCGCCGGGTCGACGCCCGCCGCAGCGAGCGCACCCGGCACCGCGTTTGAGAGCACGGCGATGTAGTCGTCGGGGTCCTGGAGGGCCCAATTCGGCGGTAGCTGCGCGCCGGTCGCGGCGAGCTGCCCGCTCATCACGCCGTGCTCGTAGGCGTGCTCGGCGTCCCCCAGCTCGGCACCGTCGGCGGCGCGAACGACGACGGCGCGCCCCGAGAGCGTGCCGAAGTCGACACCGATCACGTGCTGGTCGCCACCGGCCATCTCGGCGGCCAGCCTAGCGGCCGGCCGGCTCGCGGGCGCGGGCGCGGTTGCCCGCCGCAGCCGCGGCGCCCGTGACCTGCGCCCGGCCGGGTCGCGTGCGAGCTTCAGGCGCCGAAGATCAGTTCGAGCATGAGTTGGTCGGCGGGCTCGTGATGGCGGCCCTCCGTGCTTGCGAGCAGCTCCGAGAAGTCCTCGCCGCGGATTGCTTCGAGGACCTCGGTCGAGAACCTGGGGCTCGGCTGCGCGAGCTGGGCCGCTCCCGCCTTCTCGCACGCCTGCGCGATCGTCTTGTCCGCGTCGAAGGCGGCAGCCTTAGCAGCGAGGATCTTGTAGTTGCGAATGCAGCCCCGCGCGAACGCGGCGTAGACATCGACGTCGTCCTCGCTGCGGTA
This sequence comes from uncultured Solirubrobacteraceae bacterium, assembly GCA_964422115.1. Classification (GTDB taxonomy): domain Bacteria; phylum Actinomycetota; class Thermoleophilia; order Solirubrobacterales; family Solirubrobacteraceae; genus Palsa-513. Next base: position 325,907 of record CAYQZU010000001.1, read on the forward strand.
GGCGCGCGCGTCGAAGTGGCGCGGACCGTCGTAGCCCGCGCGCTCGAGCAGGCGGACCGTGAGGAACGCTTCCTTGATGTCCTCGGCACCGAACCGGAAATCCTGGTCGTAGCGAGGACCGTTCTGCGAGTTGAGGTCGACGTGGAAGAGCTTGTCGGCCCAGAGGGCGTGACCGACGGCCTGGGAGAACGACAGGCCCGCCATCGACTCGTGCGCCATCTCGGGGTTCACGCCGACCATCTCCGGGTGGTCGAGCGTTTCGATGAAATGCAACATGTGGCCGGTGGTCGGCAAGTAGATGTGGCCGCGCGGCTCGTTCGGCTTCGCTTCCAGCGCGAACCGGGTCTTCAACCCCTGCGAGCGGACGTACTCGCAGAGGAAGTTGACGCCCTCGCGGTAGCGCTCGAGCGCGAGACGCGGGTCCCGGGCAGCGCCTGACTCGACGCCCTCACGCCCGCCCCACAGGACAAAGATCCCGGCACCGAGCTCGGCCCCCAGGTCGATCGCCGCCGCCGTCTTGCGTAGCGCAAAGCGGCGCACCGCAGGGTCGGCTGCGGTCATCGCCCCATCCTTGAAGACAGGCTGGGTGAACAGGTTGACGGTCGTCATCGGAACGCAGAGACCGGCACTACGAACCGCCTCACCGAAACGGCTGACGATCTTGTCGCGCTCGGCGAGCGTCGAGCCGAATGGGACGAGGTCGTCGTCGTGGAGGCTGACCCCCCAAGCGCCAACCTCGGCGAGCTTTGTGGTGATCTCCTCCGGCGAGGTCGGCGGGCGAGTGGCGACGCCAAACGGGTCGCTTCCGCGGTGACCGACCGTCCACAGCCCGAAGCTGAAGCGGTCGTCGGACGTGGCTGCAAACTGGTCGGCCATCGGGGTCCTCCGTTCAGGGTGTCGCTGCGTCACCGCGTCGCGACGCAGGCGCGCGGCGCGAGACAATAGCGCTCAGGCGCGCGGGTCGCCGCGTGGTTGAAGCATTTCAATCAGCTCGCCGGGACTGTCGATCAGACAGTCGGCGCCGGCGGCGCGGAGCTCTTCGGAACTCCCGACCCCCCAGGTGACGCCGACCGCGAACAGGCCATGGGCATGCGCAGCCGCGATGTCGAACGAACGGTCGCCGACCATCACGGCGCGAGCGACGCTGAGGGCTGCCAGCGCGCGAGCGACGATCGCCGTCTTGTCGTCGGCGGTGTCATCGACGGCCGCGGCCTCAATGACGGCGAAGTGGCGGGTGAGGTCGAGCGCGTCGAGCAGCGGCCGGGTGAAGGTGGCGGACTTCGAGGTCGCGATCGCGAGCCGCATGCTCGGGGCGAGGACGCTCAGCACGTCGACGACGCCCGCGATGACGCGCGTCTGGGTCAGGTAGCGCTCCGTGTATCGGGCTCGGTAGGTGGCGACGATTGCCGCCACGGCCGCCGAGTCGGATGGCTCGCCGATCAGCTCGCTGAACGCGACGAACGTCGGTGGTCCGATGAGGCCGATCAACTCGCTCACCGGTCTCGTGGCGTGCCCGTGCTCGACGAGCGCGTCGTTGATCGACGTGGTGACGGGAGCGATCGAGTCGATCAGCACCCCGTCGAAGTCGAAGATCGCAGCGTCGGCAACCACCCGTTCCACGGCTAGTGCGAATGCCTTCGCGGCCCGGGGATTGACCGCGGCGCGGCCGCTTCATGCGTTTCGACGCACGGGCGACGGCGCGGCGGCGGAAGCGGGAGTTCCACGTCTAGGCCGTAGCGTCGATCAAATGCGCGCCGGGGCTCGGGCGCACCTCGTAGGCGCCGTCGGGAGGCTCGATGCCGGGAGGGAGAAGGCCGAGGACGTGGCCGCCGAAGCCGCCGCCGACCATCCGCGCGCCGGCGGCACCAGCCGCCAGCATGACTTCGACCGTCGCCTCTACCGCCGGCGTCGAGACGCCGTAGAGGTCGCGCTGGCTCGCGTGCGATGCGTCGAGGAGGCGCCCGAGCTCGAAGAGGTCGTTGGCGGAGAGCGCGGCGACCGCCGCGTCGACGCGGCGGTTCTCCTCGAAGATGTGACGCGCCCGCAAGTCAAGTGGCGGGGGCAGGCGTTCGAGCATTGAGGGGTCGAGATCGCGCAGGCTACCGATCCCGAGCACCGCACAGGCCTGCGCGCACTCGCGCCGGCGCTCGTTGTAACCCGACTCGGATTGGGCGTGCTGGTGGCGCTGGCCGGAATCGAGGCTGACGAGCCGCCATTCGCCGAGCGACACCGGCACCTCTGTGACCTCGCCGGAGCGGAAGTCGATTCGCACCGCAGCGTCCGCGCGACCGCAGAGCGACGCCAGCTGGTCGAGCAGCCCGGTCTTGGCGCCGACCCATTCGTTCTCGACTCGCGAGCAGATCTTCGCCAGCTTCAGATCATCCACCCTCGGCGCCGCCGAAAGCGCAAGCAAGGAAAGTGCGAGCGCGACCTCCAGGGCTGCGGACGAGGAGAGGCCCGCGCCGCGCGGAACGGTGCCCGTGATTTCCAACGAGGCGCCGAGCACCGGCAAGCCCGCCGCCGGCAGCTCCGCCGCGATCCCGCGCACGAACGCGCGCCAGCCTGGCGGAGTCGGACGTTCGCGTCCCAGCCAGAACTCGTCGCGCGCGCCAAGGTCTGCGGCAAACGTCGTGATCCGCGGCTCGTCGAGCGCGGTGGCCCGCACAGTCACGCCGGCGGCGATCGCGAACGGCAGCGCGAGACCGTCGTTGTAGTCGGTGAACTCGCCGATCAGGTTGACGCGACCGGGAGCGAAAGCGGCTGTCAGCCGGCCCGGCTGCGCCGGCGAGTCGTTCGGCGGCGGCGTCATCCGACGAGGAGGTATAGCGCCATTCGCGCCCGCACGGCCTGCGAGCGCGCGCCCATCGCCGCGGCGCGACTGGCCCAGCTGCTAGCCTCAAGGAGCGGTTGACAGTTCCGTCAGCCGCGAGGCAGCTCACTTGGGTCCCGCAGAGAGCGGTTCGGGTTTGCAGTCTCCGAATCGTCCGCGGCCCAAAGCGCCGCCAAGGAGCAACACAACATGTCACAACAGTCCTTCGCCGAGCTCGGCGTGTCGAACGCGGTCGTAAACGCGCTCTCCGCACGTGGCTTCAACGAGCCATTCGCAGTTCAGCGCCTGGTGATCGGCGACGTGCTTGCCGGTCGCGACGTGCTCGCCAAGTCGCCGACCGGTTCGGGCAAGACGCTCGCGTTCGGCATCCCGATCGCCGATCGGATCGCCGCCGACGGCCCGCGTCCGGCGGCGCTAGTTCTCGCACCCACGCGCGAGCTGGCGACGCAGATCGTCGAGGAGATCACCGACATCGCGCACGCGCGTGCGCTGAAGGTGACCGCGGTCTACGGCGGGGTCGGGCTGACCAAGCAGGCGCGCGACGCGGCGCGCTCGCACATCCTGATCGCCACGCCGGGCCGGCTCGAGGATCTTCTCGCGCGCCGTGCGTTCAACCTGTCGGCAATCCGGATCCTCGTGCTCGACGAGGCGGACCGCATGCTCGACATGGGCTTTCGCCCAGCGGTCGACCGGATCGTCGCGCAGTGCCCGAAGAAGCGCCAGACGCTGTTCTTCTCCGCCACGCTCGACGGCGAAACCGGGCGGGTCGCGCAGGCCTACACGCACGATGCCACGCGCCACGAACACACGCCGCCCACACCGCCGCGCAGCGCGGCCGTTGAACACCGCTTCGTGGCGGTCGATCACGCGCGCCGTGTCGAAGTGCTCGTCTCGGAGCTCGCGGTCGAGCGCGACCTGGCGCTCGTCTTCGTCCGCACCAAGCGCGGAGCGGACCGGCTCGTGAAGCGCCTCGGGACGCTCGGCGTCAGCGCTGTCGCGATGCACGGCGACAAGTCGCAGCGCCAGCGCGAACGGGCGCTCGCGAACTTCCAGTCGGGCGAGGTCGACACACTGGTCGCCACCGACGTGGCGGCGCGCGGGATCGACGTCGCGCGCATCTCGCACGTGATCAACTTCGACCCGCCCGAGGACCGCGACGCGTACGTTCACCGCGTCGGTCGCACCGGCCGAGCCGGTCGTCCGGGCATCGGGATCACGCTGGTCGCCGCTGACCAGCGGCGTGAGATGAGCGTTTTGGCTCGCGGCCTTGGAATCGAGCACGGGCTCGGGGCGGATCTGCCGGTCGAGCGCCACCACGGCGGCACCGCGACAGCGCAGCGTCCGGGCCGCCCCGGAGCGGGCTCCGGCGGGGCGCGACGCGGCGTTACGCGAAGCTATGGCCACCGCCGTGGCGGGCGCTGAGCCGCCGCCCCAGAAGCGGGTCCACGTCACCGTGTAAGGTGACCTGATGGCCACAAACGCAGATCGTGCCGCGGATGCGCGTAAGGCTAAGCTCGAAGAGATGGAGCGCCAGATCGAGCAGGGCACGCTCCGCGTCCGCAAGATGACGGCGACCGAGCGCAAGCAGAACCCGCCGAAGCCGCGCCCCGAACGCCGCGGCTCGCGCGGCTAGTCACAGCCGGGCGCCGCGCTCGGACGGCCACGGCTCGCGCGGCTAGTCACAGCCGGGCGCCGCGCTCGGACGGCCACGGCTCCCGCGACCTCCTGTTGTCGCGCGCGGGAGCGGCACGATGGCGAAGATCACCGTAGGCCGCAGCGACAAACCGTGCTGTAAGTGGCATGATGCCGCCAATGCAGGGCCAGGGAGCGGGAGTCCCAGCCGGTTTGCGAGGTGGTAATCGCCTCGTCTTCGTTCTCGCGGCGCTCATCGCCATGCTTGCGACGCTCGCGTTTGCGTCGGTTGCGCAGGCCGCCTACCAGTGGCAGAGCGGCCCGCTTGTGGAGTCCCAGGACTTCAACTGCATCACCGGCTCCGTGGAGCAGGAGGCTGGGTCGTACATGTCCTATTACTTCGATCCGACCTCACCGCCGCTCAGCGGCCAGACCTACTATGTCGCGATCAACACCACCGGCATCGGCAACACGTGTGCCGGGATCTATGCCGATGTGGAGCTGTACCTCCCTGCCGGCACGTCGCTGGCGATCGACAGCACCCACCCGGTTGAGTGCTTCCTGCAGTTCCCGAGCTCGAGCTCGTACACGCGTGACACGCAGGACTGCCCGGGCCAGTCGGGCTCGCTGAGCCTCGGCGCCTACGGTGACTACTCGCTCGACCCGCTCGGGAACCCAGGATTCTGGCCGCTACCACAGGGCGGCACGGTCGAGGTCAACGTGCCGGTGAAGACGACGGTCACGGGCGCCACTCAGAGCGCCAACCAGATCGTCGGCAACGTCCATTTAGCCGACGGCGACCTCGAACCTCAGCTGACGCCCTACATCAACTCGATCGTCAACGCGGCGACGCAGGCGCCGAGCAGCGGGAACGGGAACCACAACTACGAGGTCTCCGTCTCCTACGCAAGCCCGTCGGTGACGACGCAGGCGCAGGCCGCCGACCACAGCGTCAGCGTCGATGCGACGGGATACGTGTGGAACAACTCTGCGCTCGGGACGGCGACCGCCCAGATCACGCTCCCGTCTGCGCCGCACACAGCCCAGACGACGAGCTGCAGTTCGCCGTACAACGTCGGCGGGACCGTAAGCGCCGCAACGTATTCCTACCCGTACTCGGTGTTACCGGTTGCAGTGCTGCAGAGTCCGGATACCGTGATCCTTGGGAACCCCTACACGTTCACCGGCCTTTACCCCGCGACCTCCTACTGCTGGCGACTCGTCGCCACGGTCACGTCGCCGGCCGCCGCGGCGGGCACCTACTACGGCAACTGGCAGTTCTTCAACACGATCGGGAGCCCGCTGGCTGGGCCGCCGCCGCCGCCGTTCAGCACGGCCGCGCCCGCCACCGGAACCTCGGACTGCTCGACGAGCGGCAGCGGCTGCGTCACGTCCGCGTGTTCTGCAACCGGCACCTGTGCCGGCTGCACGTCGCCGTGCCTGACGATGTTCTCGCCGCCGAAGCCCGCGCCAAACCCGACGCCGCCGGCGCCCTCGCCGGTCGCGCCGACCGTCAGCGGCGCCGCGCAAACGCATCCGAAGTGGAAGGCGGGGAGCGCGCTTGCGGTGATCAGTAAGGCGAAACACCACCACCAGAAGGCGCATGGCCCGCCGATCGGGACAACGTTCACGTTCGCGCTGAATGAGAGCGCGTCGGTGACGCTCACCTTTACGGAGAACGTGAAGGGGCGGATGACGCACGGAAAGTGCGTCGCGCAGACGAAGGGCAACAAGAAGAAGCCGTCGTGCGCGCTGACGACGGCCGCCGGGACGCTGTCTTTCACCGGCCACTCGGGCACCAACACCGTCGTCTTCGACGGTCGCGTGTCAGCGGCGCAGAAGCTGTCGCCCGGCTCCTACACCGTAGCGATCGGCGCGACCAGCTCGGCGCTGACGGCGACTGCGTCCTCGCTCGAGTTCACTGTCGCGAAGTAGCCGCGCGCAGCTCCCGAAACGCCGGGGCCCGGACACGGGGCGGCGCTCAGGTCAGGGCGCGGGTGATGCAGAGGGGGCTGCCGCCGGCGATCTCGAGATCGAGCGTCTTCGTGCCCTTCGTCAGGATCTCGCCCTGGTTGGTGAGGCGTAGCTTCCAACCCTGCAGGCCGGGCGCGGCCTCGCAGCGTTTGACGAACGCCTTCAACGTCGCGCAGGTCGTGCCCTTGGCGTAGCCGTAGAGCGTGTAGTCGGCGGGCCTTGTGATCGTCTCGCAGTACTTCGAACCCTTGATGTGGGGCAGCGTGTTCTGCGGGGATGCCCAAGCCGCTCCTGCGCCGAGGGTCGCTGCCACGCCAGCGGTGGCAGCGAGTGCAAGGAGTCGCGTTCTGATCCCCTGCCGCATCTGACGATCCTACAACTCCTGGCGACCGCTGAAGCCGGCGTCGAGTTCATGCCAGAACCGGATGTCGTCCTCGCCTTCCACCCAACAGAGATACACCTCATCGCCATCACGGATCGCCGGGAAATCGACGAGGCCGCGGTCGAGGTCGCGCACGACGATCCCGCGCGCATCGAGCTCGGCGACGGTTGACTGCAGCTCGAGAAAGGCCTCGCCGACCTGCTTGCCGGCGGCGCCGCCGCCGTTCCCGGCCGAGCCGCCGGCCAGCGCGTGGCGCGTGTCCTCGTCGGTAAGGCGGGCGCGGGCGTCACGCATTCGGGCGAGCCGCTCCGCGACCCAGGGCAGAAACCCGCGGGCCTCGTCCACCGTGAAGTGTCTCTCGTGCCGCACGACGCCCATTCTGGCGGGACGCCGCCACAGCTGCGGCGACGCTCAGGACACTTTGTGCTCGGCCTCGAGCGCCAAGCCGACGAACATCTCGCGCACGCGCTCGATAACCGCCGCAGCTACCTCCAGGTCGGCGGCGGTGAACTGCGCGAGCGTTTCGTCCCAGCGACGTCTGTAGGTCTCGCGGCGTTCGGCAACCACCTCGCGCCCCAGCGGAGTGAGCGATACGAGAACGCTTCGGCGATCGCGCTCGGAGCGATGGCGCTCGATCAGTCCGTGCGCCTCGAGACCGTCGAGCAGCTGGGTCGCGGTACCGGGGGCGACATCCGCCGCCAGCGCGAGCTCGCTCGCCGACAGCTCGCCGCCGTCGAGCAGGCCGAAAAGCAGGCCGAATTGGGCGTAGCTCAGCTCACCGGGACGATGCGTGTCGCGCCCGCGCAACCTCCGCACCGCGCCCATCGCCCCCTTGAATGCGGTCGAGAAGCGGACGACGGCCACTTCGCGGTCGCCCTGCGCAGCCGCGTCGCGCGCCCGACGGCCGGTCGCCGTGCTCATGCCGCAGCCTCGGCGAGCGCGGGTATGCCTGCGCCACCGTCCAGACCCTCCGCAAGCGAGCGCTGGCGAGCGAGCGCTCGCGCCTTCGACTCCGCGCGCAGGAGAATGATGCACGGCACGATCGCCACGGCGATGATTGCGGTCCCCCACCAGAACGCGGTCCCGTACGCGCCGGCAACCGCGCCGACCGTCGGCCGGCCCCCGAGCGAGGTGATCGAACGCTGGAGCACGACGGCTAGAACCGCAGTGCCGATCGAGCCCCCGACCCGCATCAGCACGTTCAGCTGCGGCGCCGCGTCAGGCAGCTCGTGCCGATCGAGGGCGGCCATCGCGGCGATGTAGGCGGGCATGAATGCGAAGCCGATTCCGATGCCGCGGATCACCTGCTCGACGGAAAGCCAGAAGATCGATGTGTTCGCACCGATCAGGCCGAACGGAATCCCGATCAGCGCCGTGATGATTACCCCGACGATCGTCAACGGCCCGCCGCCGACACGATCTGTCATGCGCCCGACGACCGGCATCACCATCGCCATGCCGAGACCCTGGGGCGCGAGCAGCAAGCCCGTGTTGAGGACGCTTTCGTGGCGAACGTCCTGGAAGTAGAGAGGCAGCAGGATCATCACGCCGAACAGCGCAGCGCCCAGAAAGAACATCGCGCCCGCCGCCGAGGCGTAGGTGCTGCGCTTGAAGAGGCGCAGGTCAAGCAGGGGCTTGGGGACCCGGAGGGCGTGCAGGATGAAGATGCCGATCAGCGCGACGCCAGCGATCAGCGGAATCACGACCTTCGTCGACGTGAAGCCGTGCGTGGCGCCGATCTCGGCAAGACCGTAGGTGAGGGCGGGCAGGCCGGTGGCCATCAAAAGGAGCCCGCGAATGTCGAGGCGCGGGGGCTCCGCGTCGCGCACGCGCGACGGCAGCATCCGTACCGCGAGCACCGTCGCGATGACGCCGATCGGGACGTTGACAAAGAAGATCCAGCGCCAACTGGTGCTGTCGATCAGCAGACCGCCGATCGTCGGCCCGAGAATCGGACCGAGCATCGTCGGCACTCCCGTGATCGCCATAACGCGCCCCATGCGACGAGGACCGGCCGCGTCGGCCACGATCATCTGGCCGACGGGCATGATCATGCCGCCGCCGACTCCCTGAAGCACGCGAAAGACGATCAGTTCGGTCGACGAGGAGGCGAACCCGCACAGAGCCGACCCTGCGGTGAACAGCACGATCGAGACGAGGTAGATGTTCTTCGCGCCAAAGCGACGCGAGGCCCAGCCGCTGATCGGGATCACGACGGCGAGCGCGAGCAGGTACCCGGTGATCACCCACTGGATGTCGACCAGGGGACTGCGCAGCTCTTTGTGAAGTGTCTGCAACGCGACGTTGACGATCGTCGTGTCGAGAATCGACATGATCGAGCCGAGCACAACGACACCCGCCGCGCGCCAGACCCAGGGGTCGATCTTGTCCAAATGCTCGGTCCGCTCAGCCATCTAGAACTCCCAATCGTGAGGCGCCAAATAGTTCGGTCCCGAAGCTTAGGCGCCGAAGCTTCTTGTGTCAAGCTCGCGGCTCGCGCGGGGAGCGCCGCGGGCCGGGGCAGGGAGGCCTACACGTCTGGGTTCACGCGGAAGGGGTCACGAGATGGGGCGGGAGTCGCGCAGCTCCTTTCGCTGGCGAAAGCGAGCGTCTCGCCCCGCACGCGCCAGAGTGCTGCTGCTCGTCCGAAGCGGGCGTTCGGCGGTCCCGCCAGCGTCGGCTTTTGTCAAAGCCGGTCTGGCTCACCCGTCACGGATCCGTGACCGGCGAGCCAGGGGCTTTCAGAAGTTTTGCGGGGTCGCGAATCGGTAGAAGACCGGAGCTCCGGCTCCCTGGAGGATTGTGATCAAGATCTCGGTGAATGCTTCGGCTGTCGCCGCCCGCTCCAGCGGCCCTCCGTACACAGCCTCCATCCCGATGTCGCGGCTCAGTTGCTCAACCGCGTCTCGGGCGCCTTCGTCACCGACCCAAACGTTGCTCGGCCGCGTCGCGCTGCCGGCGGCCTGGTCCAAGATGGCTGCGAAGTTCAGGTGGAACACCTTCGCGACGGGGCCACCGGTGGTCGCTTTCACATACTCGGCGATCGACTGATGTCCGATTGGCGGGATTTGATCACCGATCCGGTTTGTGGCGTCGAAGATGACTTTTCCGTCCAACCCGGAAACGCCAGCTAGGGCGTCGGGCACGACGGCGCTGGGTACCGCCAGCAGCACCACGTCGGCGTCGCTGGCGTCCCCTCCGTCATGGCCCAGTTGGCTCACTTCGTGCCCGGAGGAAGCCCAGAGCCGTCCGAGTGTCCCGCCTATGTTGCCTCTCCCAATCGTCGTGACCTTCATTCTGTGTTCCTACTTTCGGCTGTGTCGTTGAGGGTGGCCGGCTCGGGCGGTCCGACCGCATAGGCTGCGAGCCGCAGCCGTGAAAGACTCCTGCGGCCGGCAGCAAAGCTGCTGGTCTGTTGATCCCCACGTCAGCGAGTAACGACGGCTCGGGGGCAACTCGATCAGGTAGTGCTCCCGGCGGTGACCGGTTGGCCGAGCACGTCGCCGGAGCCGGCGGCGAGGTGCGCGCGGAGGAAGTCGCCCGCGTTCGTGAGAGCCACGCCGGCCTCATCGAGCATCGAGGCGAATGCTTGGAACACGTGTGGGACCTGGGGTGTGACCTGGAGCGTCACGGCCACGTCCGCGGCTGCCGCTCGGGCTGCGAGCCGCGTCGCGTCGTCGAGGAGAATCTCGTGTGAGCCGACCTGGACGAGCAGCGGTGGGAGTCCGGTGAGATCGGCGAAGATCGGGCTGAGAAGTCCGTCCGCTGGATCGCTCGCCCCCACGTAATCGCTGACGCGACGCCTGAGTCCGTCCGGCGTGAGCGCGGGG
>CAYQZU010000002.1:0-224405 GCA_964422115.1 uncultured Solirubrobacteraceae bacterium
GGCGTGACCGACTGGATCTTCTTCCAGTGGACGGCGTCCATGTCGACGATCAGGTCCTTGATCACCGGCATGTTGCCCATCGGCTCGACCTCGATCACCGCCCCGTCGCCCCTGGCGAGGGCCTCGTCGAGATGCGTGTGGCAGGCCAGTCCAGGCTGACCGTTGATGCGCACACCGCACGAGCCGCAGATCGCGGCGCGGCACGAGCAGCGGATCCCGATCGAGCCGTCGAAGCGGCCCTTCGCCTGAAGGATGCCCTCGAGTACGGAGCGGTGGGGCTCGAGCTCGATCGTGTGCTCGTCCCAATACGGCGGCTCTCCCGATTCGGGGTCGTAGCGGCGTAGGCGGAGTTTGAACTTGGCCATCAGCGGGTTGCCTCCGGGGAGCGGTCGGGCTGCGTTGGCACTAGTACTTCCTCTCCTCCGGCTGCCACTGCGTGATCGTCACCGGCGAGTAGGACAGCTCCGGCTCGCCTTCGGCGGAGAGCGTGACGTCGATGTGCTTGAGCCACTCTGCGTCGTTGCGCTCCGGGTAGTCGGTCCGGAACTGCGCACCGCGCGACTCCTTGCGCTCGATCGCCGCCATCACGATCGTCTCCGCGGTGTCGAGCATGTACCCCAGCTCGATCGCACCGAGCACGTCCTGGTTGAAGACCGTGCCGCGGTCGTCGATGTAGGCGCTCGCCGCCTCTGCCTTGAGCCGGGCAACGGTCTCCGCCGCGCTCTGCAGCCCGGTCTCGTCGCGGAAGACGGCGACGTGGCGGTTCATCACGGTGCCTAGCTCATCCTTGATCTCGGAGACGCGGCGCCCTGTGCGTGGCCGCGCGATGATCTCCTCGATCCGCTTCATGTCTGCTCGCAGGTGCTCGTCACCGACTGCCGGCATCGCTGTATCGCGTGCGCGAGCGGCCGCGTGCTCGCCGGCGCGCCGCCCGAAGATCAGCGTGTCGAGCAAAGAGTTCGCGCCGAGCCGGTTGCCGCCGTGCACCGATACGCAGGCGACTTCTCCCGCCGCGTAGAGCCCCCTGATCGGGGTCTGGCCGTCGACGTCGGTCTTGACGCCGCCCATGATGTAGTGCTGCCCGGGCCGGATGATGATCGGCTCGCGCGTGATGTCCACCCCGGCGAAGTCGCGGCCGATGTTGACGATCTCCCGAAGTGCTTCGAGGGTGCGCTTGCGCGGCACGACGGTGATGTCGAGATATATGCCCTGCCCGTCGGGCCCGACCCCGCGCCCTTCGTTGATCTCGGTCTGCTCGGCGCGGGAGACGACGTCGCGGGAAGCAAGCTCCATCTTGTTCGGCGCCGCTTTGGACATGAAGCGCTCGCCCTTCTTGTTCAGCAGGTGCGCCCCCTCGCCGCGGGCTCCCTCGGTGATGAGGAAGCCGTTTTCGGCGAGCGTCGTCGGGTGGTACTGGATCATCTCCATGTCCATCAGCGGCGCCCCCGCTCGCAGCGCCTGCGCCATTCCGTCCGCTGTGCAGATCAGCGCGTTGGTCGTCGGCTTGAAGCATTGGCCGGCCCCGCCGGACGCGAGGATCACGTTCTTTGCCGCAAACGTCTCCATCGATCCGCTGCGAATGTCGCGCGCTACGACGCCGGCGCAGCTGCCCGTCTCGTCGAGGATCAGCGAGGTCACGAACCATTCCTCATAGCGCTCGACGGTGCTCGAGTGCTTCATCAGCTGCTCGTAGAGCACGTGCAGGATCGCTTGGCCCGTGATGTCGGCGACGTACGCGGTCCGGTTGATCGAGGCGCCCCCGAACGCACGCAGGTCGAGCTCGCCGGCGTCGTTGCGGTGGAACGTGACGCCGATGTGCTCGAGGTGCATGACCTCTCCCGGGGCCTCGCGGCACATCACCTCGATCGCGTCCTGGTCGCCCAGGAAGTCGGAGCCCTTGACGGTGTCGTAAGCGTGTGAGCGCCAATCGTCCGAGACGCTGATCGCCGCGTTGATGCCTCCAGCCGCGGCGACCGAGTGCGACCTGACCGGGTGGACTTTGCTCATGATCGCGACGGAAACGCCGCTCTGGGCGGCGGCGAGTGCTGCGCGTTGGCCGGCAAGTCCGGCGCCGATGATCAGGACGTCGTGTTCAGGCATCTCTGCTTTCGGGCTGGACTCTATACGCCGGCTGGGGCGCCGAGCGCAGCGCGGATCGCCTGCAAGGTCACGACCCCCTGGAGGATGCCTTCAGAGTCGACAGCGACCACGGCGCCGAGTACGCGCAGCCCATCGGACCGAAGCAGTGATTCGAGTGTTGCCGACGTGTCGATCCGCCAGGGCGGAGCGTCGTCGGTGACTTCGGCCGCTGTAAGCGCCGGGCGCCCGCCGGCCAGCTCCCGCTCGACGCGGTCGTGACGCAGGAGCCCAAGGTAGTGGCCGGTCTCGTCCACGACAGCGAACCAGGGCCAGCGCTGCGCATTGAAGTACGTCTCCTCCACATCGATCAGCGGCGTCGAGCCAGGAATCGTCAGCGGGTGGGGATCCATCACGTCCGCCACCGTCACGGCCCGCAACCGGTCCGCCACCTTCGTCTGGGCGACCGACCTGCGAGCCGACTGCTCGAGGAACAGGCCGATCAGGAGCAGCCAGGCACCGTCCAACAGTGTGCTGCGTGCGATCAGCACGACGCCGGCGGCCATCACGACCCAGCCGAACGCCTGCCCGAGACGAGCGGTCGCGCGAGCGGCGCGGTTGCGATCGCCGGTTGTGCGCCACATCACCGCCTCAGCCATGCGCCCGCCGTCCAGCGGAAACGCGGGGACGAGGTTGAAGACGAGCAGAAACAGGTTCATCAGCGCAAGCCAGCTGAAGAGGGCGAGAGGCGCACTCACATGAACGTTGCTGGTGAACAGCGCGACGTCGACCAGTTGGCGCAGGCTCCCGAAAAGGAGTCCCGCGAGACCGCTGAGCAGCGCGACCGCCGCGGTCACCGCAGGACCGGCTGCGGCGAGGCTGAACTCCTCTGCCGGGGTGCCGACGTCCCCGCGCGTCCGCGTGAAGCCGCCGAGCAGCCACAGGTCGATGCCGTCGATCTGAAGTCCAAGGTGCCGCGCGACCAGCGCGTGGCCGAGTTCGTGCGCAAGGAGCGACGCGAAGAACAGGAGCGCACTGAGCACGGCGACCGTGAACGCCTGCGTGCCGTTCGGGAGGATCTGCGCGAAGTAGTCGCGCAGCACGAAGATCACGACGAACAGAACGATGAACCAGCTCCACTCGATGCCGACCCGTATTCCGAAGACCTTGGCCAGCTGGACGTTGTCGCGCCGCCGCACGCCTGAATGGTAAGGGCGCGGGGCAGCGAGAAGCGATGCGTGCCCGACAGCCGCCGCACGACGGCCAGATAGCATCGGGCAAACGCGCCGAGTCCCAACCGCGAGCGAAAGGATCCGCGAGTGGCCCACGATGTGACTTTGATCCCGGGGGATGGGACGGGCCCGGAGCTGGTGGCGGCCACGCGTCGCGCGCTAGAGGCGACCGGCGTCGCATTCACGTGGCACGTTCGCCAGGCCGGCCTGGCCGAGTTCGAACGCTCGGGCGACCCATTGCCCGCCGGCACGCTCGACTCGATCCGCGAGACGCGTGTCGGGCTCAAGGGACCGACGACGACGCCGGTCGCAGGCGGCTTTCGGTCGGTCAACGTCGAGCTTCGCAGGCAGCTCGATCTGTACGCGTGTATGCGCCCGTGCAAGGCCTACGAGGGCGTGCGCACCCGCTACCCGGGGCTCGACATAGTGATCATGCGCGAGAACACCGAGGATCTCTATGCCGGCATCGAGTACGAGCACGGAAGCGCTGGAGCGAAGGCGATGATCGAGCTCATCGCCGAGCTCGGATCCAGCGTGCGCGCGGACTCGGGGCTGTCCATCAAGCCGATCTCCGTGTTCGCCAGTGAGCGGATCGTCGAGGCGGCGTTCGACTTCGCGAAACGCAACGGCCGCCGTAAGGTCACGGCGGTGCACAAGGCCAACATCATGAAGTTCACGGACGGGCTGTTCCTGGAGGTGGCGCGCCGCGTCGCGGCTCGACACGGCGAGATCGAGTTCGAGGACCTGATCGTCGACAACCTCTGCAACCAGCTCGTCTCGTGGCCTGACGACTACGACGTGCTCGTCTTGCCAAACCTGTACGGCGACATTGTGTCCGACCTCGGTGCCGGCATGATCGGCGGCCTCGGGCTCGCCGGCGGCGCAAACGTCGGCGAGCACGCGGCGGTCTTTGAAGCGACGCACGGCTCCGCGCCCACCTACGCGGGCCTAGATAAGGTGAACCCGACGGCGCTGATGCTCTCGGGCGTCTATATGCTGCGCCACCTCGGCGAGGTCGACGCCGGCGCGCGGCTCGAGCAGTCGATCGCCGAGGTGATCCGCAAGGGCGAGAAGGTGACCTTTGACCTCAAGGACGATCGCGACGACCCAACAGCAGTCGGCACGGCGGCATTCGCCGATGCCGTGATCGAGGAGCTGAACCGCTGATGAGCAACACGGCAGTCAAGGTTGCAGTGACAGGTGCCGCAGGCCAGATCGGCTATTCCCTGCTGTTCAGGATTGCCAGCGGCGCGATGCTCGGGAACGACACGCCGGTGGCGCTCCGCCTGCTGGAGATCACCCCCGCGCTCGGGGCGGCGGAGGGGACCGCGATGGAGCTGAACGACTGCGCGTTCCCGTTGTTGCGCTCGATCGATATCACCGACGATCCGAACGTCGCGTTCGACGGTGTGCGTGTGGCGCTGCTGGTGGGCGCACGTCCTCGCGGCGCCGGCATGGAGCGGGCGGACCTGCTCGAGGCGAACGGGGGCATCTTCAAGCCGCAGGGAGCGGCGATCGGCGCGCACGCAGCGAGTGACGTGCACGTGCTCGTCATCGGCAACCCGGCGAACACAAATGCCTTGATCGCGATGTCCCACGCGCCCGACGTCCCCCGAGAGCGGTTCAGCGCGATGATGCGACTGGACCACAATCGCGCCAAGGCTCAGCTTGCCGCCAAGGCCGGTGTCGGGGTCGCCGAGGTGACGAACATGACGGTGTGGGGGAACCACTCGGCCACTCAGTACCCGGACATCACGCATGCGAAGGTAGCGGGGCGCGGCGCCCGCGAGGTGGTGAACGATCAGTCGTGGCTCGAGGCGGAGTTCATTCCGACGGTGCAGAAGCGCGGCGCGGCGATCATCGAGGCTCGCGGCTCATCGAGCGCGGCGTCCGCGGCGAGCGCGGCGATCGATCACGTCCGCGATTGGCTTGGGGAAACGCCAGAAGGCGACTGGGTCTCGATGGCGGTTCCGTCGGACGGCTCCTACGGTGTCCCCGAAGGCGTCTTGAGTGGCTTTCCGGTCACGTGCAGCGGCGGTCGCTACGAGATCGTTCAGGGACTTGAGATCGACGCCTTCTCCCGCGAGCGGATCGACGGGTCTGTCGGTGAGCTGCTCGAGGAGCGCGCAGCTGTCGAGGGACTGTCCCTGCTCGGCGGCTGAGCCTGGCGCACCCTCATCCCGCGCCAGCAGGATGAGGGTGCGCCCAGCGCTCAGCCCGGGAACCAGCCCCGGCCACGCTTCGCGATCTTGCCGTCACGTTCGAGTGAGGGAAGAACGCGGTACAGGTAGTTCTGCTTGATTCCCATCGCACTGGCGATGTCGCTTGTGGTGATGCCGGGCTGCGCCTTCACCAGCTCGAGCGCCTGAAGTGCACGCGTGCCACTGCCGCGTGGTCGTCCGCGTCGGCGTGGAGCGCCTCCTGGCGCTGGACGACTCGGGCGGCCGCGCCGCGCGGTCGTGCGCGATTCGCCGGGTAGGCCGGCTAGCGCCGCCTGCGCGGCTTCGAGCTGACGGTACTCCTCGATCAACGGTCTGAGTTCGCGCAGCCGTGCGTCGATCTCCTTCCGCTTGGTCTCCAGAAAATCACTCACCAAATCGCCCTTTCGTAACCCCCAAGGTTCACGCACGTCGTGCTACACACGCGCGCCATATTGATTACTCACATTATACGAGCGTCCCGGCAGCGCGACGGTGCCTGTGACGAATCGTGCGGGCGATCGCCGCACGGGCGCAGCGCGGTCGCGCACGAACAACCCGAGCCGGCCGCGACCCGCCGGACCGCGCCGCGAGCTCGACGAAGTGCTTGACGGCTCGGACCGCGCGACTGCGCTCGCGGGTCGCAGCGAGTCACACCAGCCGCAATTGCGCGAGACATACAGCGTACGCTTACAGCGATAACACAAAGATTATCCGGTTGTGCAGGCACTTTTGAAGTCCGAAATCGTTTTCTTCGGCATTTGCGGGAAGCCGACTTGTGGTCGCGGGGGCTGCTTGGTTTGATGCCCGCGGTCGTCGTCCCTGTCGAACCCGGAGGGGTTGCCGTGGCGCGTAGCGCTGTCCGAAAGCCGAGTTGTGAGGATTGCTACTTCGGTCGCAACCTGCTTTGCGCGCTGCCCGAGCCGGAGCCCTGCGCCACGTTCCGTCCCGATCACCCTGACGGGCTTCGCCCACCGCAGCAGCTGCGCTTCGTCTTTCGCAGCGAGCAGCGTCCACGCGCCGTGTGGGCGTTCCCGACTGCCCAGGAGCAAGCCGCGCTCCACGCTTGACCTTCCTGTTTGGCCCTTTGCGCATGGCGCATGTGCCCTACAGCTGCTTCGACACTTGCCGATGAACTTCGAAGACCCGCTCGCCAGGGGCGGGGACGCGGGTGGCACCCGGACTCGAAGGTCAAATGAGCGAGAAGAACGTGAGCGTGAGCACGCGCCAGATTGTCGTATTCGGCCTCGGCGAGGAGGAGTACGCACTGAGCATCGGCGACGTTCAGGAGATCATTCGCCACGTCGAACCGCGCACTGTCGCCTCTGACGTGCCATGGATCCTCGGCGTAATCTCCTTGCGCGGGAAGATCATCCCGGTCTGCGACCTCGCGGCTCGACTGGGAGTGGCTCGTGGCGAGAGGCAGGCAACAAAGATCATCGTCGTGGAGGGAGCAGGGCATACGGTCGGCCTCGTCGTCGACGACGTTATCGAGGTGCTGACGATCGATGAAGCGGCCATCGAGCAGCTCAATCTCGTCAGCGGCGGCGCTCACTCGGTCGCCAAGGTCGGCGAGCGCCTGATCGTCCTGCTTTCGGGCGAAAGCATCTTCGAGAGCTCCACGCTCGCCGACGCGGTCTGAGCTGGTGGCCCAGCACGCGCCAACGACGGTCGTCGTCGCCGATGACTCGGCGCTGATGCGAACGGTGTTGACGGCGTCGCTGCGCCAGGCGGGAATCGAGGTCGTCGCGGTCGCCGCCGATGGCGACGAGGCGCTGGTTCGCTGCGAGGAGCTCGCGCCGGATGTGCTGTCGCTCGATCTTGCGATGCCCGGGCGCGACGGGGTCAGCGTCCTGCGCGAGATGCGGGCACGCGGAGTCGGCATTCCGGTCGTTGTCGTCTCCGCGTTCTCGGCCGCCGCGGGCGCGACGGCCGTCGACGCCTTGGCGGAGGGAGCCTTCGACCTCGTTGCCAAGCCGACCTCGCGGGAGGAGATCGACGGTTTCGCGAGCGCCCTCGTGGACCGCATCAGGCTAGCGGCGAGCGAACGGCGGCGACGCGCTGCGATCGTCCCGCGTGGTCGCCTCGGCCGGCGCTCGCGGAGTGGGAGGCGCCTGAGCGGTGCAACTGCGGCTGACGCCGGGCGCATCGTCGTGATCGCGTGCTCCACCGGTGGGCCGCGCGCGCTCGGCGAGCTTCTCCCGAGCCTTCCCGAGCGGCTCGGTGGGGGCACGCTGATCGTCCAGCACATGCCCGAGGGGTTCACAGCGTCGCTCGCCGAGCGGCTCGACCACGTCTCGCAACTGGCGGTGAGTGAGGCGGTCGAGCGCGATCGCCCCGATCCGCGACGCGTACTCCTGGCCCCGGGTGGAAGACACATGCGGGTGACTGCGGATGGCGCAATCGCTCTCACCGAGGAGCCGGCGATCGGCGGTCTGCGCCCGCGGGCGGACCTCACCATCAAGGATGCCGTCGCAGTCTGGGGCGACCGGGTCTTGCTGGTGGTCCTGACAGGTATGGGCAGAGACGCGCTGGAAGGCGCGGCAGCTGTTCACGACAGCGGCGGTCACGTCCTCGTGGAAGCGGCGTCGAGTTGCGTGGTTCACGGGATGCCACGCGCGATCGTCGAAGCCGGGCTCGCCGACGAGGAGCTCGACCTGGGCTCTCTCGCGGGCGCGATTCTCGCCGAGGCAGCGTGATGGGCACGGCTGCCCCGACAACCGACCTCGACTCGGTCACCGATGACGACTACGCCGCGTTCTGCGTCGGCGTCCGGCGCCTCTGCCGACTCGACCTCACCAGTTACAGGCGGGGACAGATGGAGCGCCGCATTCGCTCGCATGCGCAGGCATGCGGGAAGCCGGCGCTGCTCGACTACCTGGCGCTGCTTGCGCACGACGAGGCCGAGGTCGAACGGTTCGTCGACCGTGTGACGATCAACGTGTCGCAGCTGTGGCGCAATCCGCTGCAGTGGCAGACGCTGGCCGAGACGGCGATTCCGCTGATCGCTTGCGGCGGGCGGATCCGCGCTTGGAGCGCGGGCTGCTCCTACGGCGCCGAGGCGTACACGCTTGCCGCGGTCTGTCGGCAGGCTGCGCCGGCGGCGCGCCTCGCGGTGCGCGGCAGCGACATCGACGAGCGGATGCTCGCACGCGCGCGGATCGGGCATTTCAGCGACGCGGACATGAGGACCGTCCCGCCGCCGGCGCGGGCACGCTGGTTCCAGCACGGGCCGTCCGGCTGGCAGGTCACCCCCGAGCTGGTCGAGTTGGTGCGATTCGAGGCCGAGGACCTGTTGAGCTGCCGGCCGCCGCGCGAGGCCTACGACCTGATCACCTGTCGCAACACGGTCATCTACCTCACCGATCAAAGCCGTGGCGAGCTGCACCGCAAACTAGCCGCAGCGCTGCGCCCAGGCGGCTACCTGATGGTTGGCGCGACCGAGCGGATCGTCAGCGCGGAGATCTACGGGCTCGAGCAAGCTCACCCATTCACCTACCGAAAGGCCTGATGGACCCGTCCGAGTACCTGCCGCTGTTCGTCGCCGAGTGCAGAGAGCACCTTCAGGAGTTGAACGTCGCCGTGCTCTCGCTGGAAAAGAACGCCGACAACGCGGCGGGCGTCGATGCGATCTTCCGCACCGTGCACTCGGTCAAAGGCTCCGCCGGGACGATGGGGTTCACCGGCATGGCGAGGCTCGCTCACGAGATGGAGGAGGTCTTCGAGCTGATCCGCCGGCGCAGTGGAGCTGTCGCGCACGACACGATCGACGTCGTCCTGGAGTGCCTCGATGCCCTCTCCGCCGCGGTCGACGCGGTCGAAGCCGCCGGCGCGGAGAGGATCGCCCCCGAGCCGCTGATCCCCCGCCTTCGCGCCCTGGTGCGCGCGCCCGACCTACCCGACGAGCGGACCCAGGCCGGCGGACCGCAGGCTATTCGTGTCGAGTTCGCGGAAAACATCCAGATGCCATCGGTCCTCGCGTACGTCCTGCTCAACGAGCTGCGCGAGCGCGGAATGCTCGTTTCCTCCACGCCGGCCGAGGACGACCTGACCGGCTGGGAGGGCAGAGCTGTCGAGGTCGTGTGTGGCGAGAAGTGGGAATTGGCCGAGATCGAGGTGGTCGCACTTGCGGTCGACGGCGTGGTGTCGCTTGCCCCCGCCGGCGCGCCGCCGCTCGTCTCACTCGACGCGCCGATGCTCCCCAAGCCGCTCGACGAGCGGTGCGGCGAGCGTTCGCCGGCGCCCGCCACCGCCCGCGCCCGGACGGTTCGCGTCGACTCCGAGCGCCTCGATCAGCTGATGCACCACATGGGCGAGCTCGTCGTGCACAGAACCCAGCTCGCTGCGCTCGTGGCGCAGTCGGAGGTCCCGGGCATCGCTCAGGCGATGGCGGAGCTCGAGCGAACCTCCGCGGCCCTCGGCGCGATGGTGATGAAGGTGCGGATGATCGAGGTCGAGGCGGTCTTCGCCCGTCTGCCTCGCCTCGTGCGCGACACCGCTGCCAAGCTCGGCAAGGACGTCGAGCTCGTGCTCAGCGGCGGCGATACCGAGCTCGATCGGACCGTCGTCGACGCGCTCGGCGATCCCCTCACGCACCTGGTGCGCAACGCAATCGACCACGGCTTCGAGTCACCACCGGAGCGGATCGCCGCCGGCAAGTCTGCGGTCGGGCGGCTACTCGTCTCGGCCCGCCAAGCCGGAGGCGGCGTTGTGATCACCGTCCGCGACGATGGAGCCGGCGTCGACGCGCAGCGCGTCGCCCGGCGCGCCCACGAGCGCGGGCTGCTCCTCCCGGGCGAGGAGCTGACGAGCGAGCAGGCGCACGAGATGCTGTTCACGCCGGGCTTCTCGACCGCCAGAGAGGTGGGCGACATATCCGGGCGCGGGGTCGGCCTCGACGCCGCGCGCGACGTCGTGCGGGCACTCGGCGGCGACGTGGTGATCCACTCCGAGCCGGGCGTGCTGACGCACGCCGAGATCCGTCTGCCGCTGACGCTCGCGATCACCTCGGCTCTCGTTGTCGAGGTCGGCGGCCTGCCGTTCGCGGTGCCGCTCGACCGCGTCGAGTGGACGCTCGCACTTGCTGAGCACACCGTGCGCCGCGCGGCGGGGCAGACGCTGCTCGTGCTGCCCGATGGGGTGGTCCCGTTGCACGACGCGTCACGCCTGCTCATGGGCGCGGACGCCGAGCAGCCGCCCGAACATGCGGTGATCGTGCGCGTCGGCGAGGACCTGCTGGCCCTCGCGGTGGGCGAGCTAGTTGGTCAGCGCGAGCTCGTGACGCGACCGCTACCGCCTGAGCTGGCGCTGAGCCGCCCCGTCTCGGCGGCGGCGATGCTGGCCGAAGGCGAGATTGCGTTGATCGTGGATTGCGAGGCAGTTGCCGAAGTAGTGCCAAAGGAGGCTGCGGGTGCACTCGCTGCCTGAAACTCCCCGTCACCACAACCCGAAAAGGAGCCGGATGCCTGAGACGTATTCCGACGTTGAGCTCGATGCCCTCCGCGAGGTGGCGAACATCGGCTCGAGCACAGCTGCGACAGCGCTGTCGTCGCTGATCGGGATGCCGGTCGACGTGAGCACGCCGCGAGCCCACGCGATGACGCTCTCGCAGGCGATCGAGCAGGCTGGGCCCGGGGAGATGATCGTCACAACGGTTGTTGTCCCGGTCACCGGCGACCTCGACGCGCTCGTCCTGATGGTGATGCGCCCGGCCAGCGAAGAGGCGGCGTGCCGGCTTCTGGGCGTGGTTGCGGACAGCGATGTCGGCCGCTCGGCCCTCGTTGAGATGGGGAACATCCTCGCGGCCTCCTACCTCGGAGCGCTCTCGACGCTGACCGGCCTCGTCCTCGACCCGGCGCCGCCGGAGCGGGTTCGCGACATGCTGCATGCGGTGCTGACGAGTGCGCTTCTGACAGAGGCCTCGACTGACCAGGTGATCGTGCTCGAATCGACCCTCACGGTCGCGGGCGAGGAGTGCTCGCCGACCTTCCTGTTCGTGCCGATGCGCGGCTCCGTCAACGACATCCTCGTGCGGCTGCGTGTCGGCGAGTGAGCCAACCGGACATATTCGTAGGCATGGGTGAGTTCGCGGTCACAGCAAATGCAGGTGACGTCCTGACGACGATCGGGTTGGGATCGTGCGTGGGTATCGCGCTGCTCGACCCCAAGCGGCGGGTTGCCGGCCTCGCGCACGTCATGTTTCCGTTCGCGCCCGACGGCGATGTGGCGCTGCCCGGCAAGTACGCCGACACGGCGGTCGGGGCGTTGATCGCGGCGCTCTGCGAGCTCGGTGCTCGCGCCGGCGCCCTCGCGGCCGTGCTGACCGGTGGCGCCCGCATGTTCACGTTCGACCGGGCCGCTGGTGGCGATATCGGCGCGCGCAACGTCGCGGCGGCAGAGCACGCGCTGGCCGGCGCGGGCATCCCGATTCGCGCATCCGCGACTGGCGGCATCACCGGTCGCAGCATTCGCGTACGCGCCGGCGATGGCGTCGTTCGCGTGCGCGAGGCGGGCACCGAAGCCGAGCTGTACCGCCCACCCGGCGCCCCCGACCAAGCAGGAGACGGTCGATGAGCGAGCAGCTGGACGAAAACCAGATCGAGGCTCTGTTTTCCCGCGAGGGCCCTGCCGTGGCGGATGCCGCGGCGCCGCCTGC
This sequence comes from uncultured Solirubrobacteraceae bacterium, assembly GCA_964422115.1. Lineage (GTDB taxonomy): Bacteria > Actinomycetota > Thermoleophilia > Solirubrobacterales > Solirubrobacteraceae > Palsa-513. The sequence goes on from CAYQZU010000002.1 coordinate 12,162, forward strand.
CACCCGACGGCGGCGGATCCGGACAGTCGACTTCTCGCGCCCGAGCACCTTCTCCAAGGAGCAGGAGCGACGCCTACGGCGCGCGCACGAGGTGTTCTGCCGAAACGCCACGACTGCGATCAGCGGCGAGGCCCGCACGCCGGTCGACTTCGAGGTTCTCGACGTCCGACAGCTCACTTGGTCCAACGCGGTGCGTGAGACCGAACACAACGCGATCTACGCGGTCATCCGCATTGGCGGCGAAAGCGGCTCGCAGATCGTGTTGGCGCTGGAGCGGATCTTTGTGCTCACCCTGATCGACCGCATGTGCGGCGGCGCCGACGGCGCGCCGGCTCAGGACCGCAAGCTCAGCGAGATCGACATGGTGCTCACTGAGGGCGTCATGCGCGGGCTCGTCGACCAGCTGTCGGTTGTCTGGAACCAGTGGTTCGATGTCCGCCTCGCGTTCGAGCAGCTCGAGTCCGACACGCGCGGAATTCAGGTCGCCCAGCTGGCGGAGCCGACGGTCGTCGTCACGGTTGAATGCTGGTTTTCGCGGAATACGTTCCTGCTGACCCTGATGCTGCCGCACGCGGCCGTTCGTGAGGCCTCCGCGACGTTCCTTGCTCGCGAGTCCGCCGCCCGCGCGGAGGATCCCGTTGCCGCCCACGCGGTGCGGCGCGCACTTGGCTCAATCGCGATCGAGCTGCACGCGCGGGTCGGGTCGATCTCACTCACCGCAGACGACCTGCTCGCCCTGTCGGTCGGCGACGTCGTTCGCGTCGGACCGGCAGCGGGCGTCACGCTCTACGCCGACGAAGTGCCGGTTCATCGAGGACTTCCCGGTCGCGACGGCAACAAGCGCGCGATCCAGATCTGCGACGGGGGGAGAACTTGAGCCGCTCCGATCCCCAGATCGGCCTCGCAGAGGCCACCGCTCGCGCGATCGCGGATGTCCTCGTAGGTGCGGGCGTACCCGGTGTAGAGACGGGCAAGCCAGGAATCGTCGAACGCGGGTCGAATCCGCTCGAGATCCTTCCCATGCCTGCCGTCATCTCAAAAGTTGCGTATGTCGGCGGCGTGAGCGGCGGCAACGTCTTCGCGACCACCGTAAAGGGCGCCAACCAGATCGCGGCTGCGATGGGCGCCGGGAACGATCCGTCCGACCTCGAGTTGAGCGACATCGCAAAGTCGGCGTTCGAGGAGGCGGCCAACCAGATGCTCTCGTCGGCCGCGGGCGCTACGGCGGCGGTCCTGCGACGCGCGGTGGATGTGGGCCCTCCCGAGACGACCCTCGTCGGCGAAGCACCGGACGTGACAGACGTCGCCGCGCCGTACATGACCCGCGTCTCGTTGACGGTGGCGGGTGAGACCTGTCTCTTCGTGCAACTGATCCCGCAGGCCTTCGTGATGCGAATGACCGCGGCGTTCGAGGACAGCGACGCTCTCGCGTTCGACGATCGCTCGCTGAGCGGCCCGACGCTCGACTCGAGCTGGGTACACGACACGGTTCTGCGCCTGGACGCCGAACTCGGCTCCGCGCGGCTGACCGCAGACGAAGTGCTAGGCCTTCAGGACGGCGCGGTCGTGGTCCTCGATCGGGCGGTCGAGGATCCGATCGACCTCTACGTCAACGGTACCCACTACGGGCTCGGTCGGCTCCTGCTCGACGACGACGAGTGGGCCGTTGTGATCGAGGAGCTCACCCCGCGAATGGTCGCCCCCGAGAGCGACAGCCTCGTGAGCGCCGCCGACGCCGCGAGCTATGACGAGGACACGCCTGTCAGCGTGGACGGCACCTCGGTGCGGGCCGACCAATCGGATGCCCGCGCGGCAGTCCAGGAGCCCGATCTCGCGAGCGCAGACGCGCCGGTGCGGGAGCCGGATCTCGCGAGCGCAGACGCGCCGGTGCGGGAGCCCGATCTCGCGAGCGCTGACGCGCCATTGGGGGAGCCCGATCTCGCGAGCGCCGCAGACGCAGTCGATGAGCCAGAGCTTGCCGGCGCGCCACGAGGCGCCGACGCCGAGTCGAGCCCGGCGGGCGCCACGGACGGCGCGCAGAATGGGTCGACCCTAACCGAAGATGCGACAGAAGGGAGTGGTTGATGGCAAGGGTGCTCGTAGTGGACGACGCGCTTTTCATGCGCAAGGTCGTCTCCGACGCGATTGTCGCCGGCGGTCACCAGGTGATCGGCGAGGCCGCGAACGGCATGGAGGCTGTGGCTCGTTTCAAGGAGCTGCGGCCTGATGTGACGACGCTCGACATAACGATGCCGGAGAAGGACGGGCTCACCGCGCTGCGCGAGATCATCGCGCTCGACCCGGGTGCCCGCGTCGTGATGTGCTCCGCGCTCGGGCAGGAGAGCAAGGTGCTCGAGGCGATGAAGGCAGGTGCGAAGTACTTCGTCGTCAAGCCGTTCGAGGAGTCGCGGCTCATCGCCGCGGTCAACAAGGCGATCGCCTAGATGGCTGACTCTGCGACCGGGCCGCTTCGGCAGGGCGCCGACTGTTCGCGCGCCGCAGCGGACCCGACCGGGGAGTCAGCCATCTGGGCGCCTGACCGCCGTCCCTGAGCGCTGAGCGTCGGGGGTCGCGAGCTATAGTGGCCTCCGATGTCAGGCCGCTCCGATCCGCACGCCGAACCCGAGGAGTCTGCCCCGCGCGGGGCAAGGCACGGACACCGCCTGCTTAAGGTCGCGGCGCTTGGCGGAGCGGCAGCCGTGCTGCTGAACGAAGAAATGCGAGGCCACCTTCTCGACCTCCTCTTTGGTGCCGAGGAGGAGTTCAACTACAGCTCCGTCACCGAGCCGCCGCCACCGCAGCCCGGCGGTGCGCCCTCCCCGACCGAGCCGTGGGTGCGCACGCCGATCGCCCCGGACGAGCCCCCGACCTCTGATGTGCCGCAAGACGGCGAAGTGGCGCTTGGCGCAGCGGACGTCCAGGCGCGCGGCAGCTCCTCGATCGCGCCGTCGCCAGCGGCTTGGCGTGCGTCAGCCGGGCACGACGAGGTCGGCGTCGACGCAACTCCGCCGTCTGTGACTGGCGCCCCGCCTCAGCCTCCCCGCGACTGGTGGGCACCGACCGGCGAGAGCGCCGCCCCCGACGGCTAGCCGCCTAGCTTCGGGCTGGTCCAACTCGCCTGCAGACGCCGCTCGATCTCCGCGCGAAGCTCGCCGATCGCCAGTCGGTCCTGCGTCAGCGAGTCCCGATCGCGGAGCGTGACGGTCCCCTCGGCCACCGACTCGTGGTCGATCGTCACGCACCAGGGCGTCCCTATCTCGTCCTGGCGGCGGTAGCGGCGTCCGATCGACCCGCCGTCGTCGTACTCGGCCTGAACCGATCCGCGCAGCCCGTGGAAGACCTCCGTGGCAAGCTCGGGTTGGCCGTCCTTGCGCAGCAGCGGCAGCACCGCGACCTTGATCGGAGCGAGCCGTGGGTGTAGTCGCAGCAGCGTCCGCACCTCCCCTTCGACCTCCTCCTCGTCGTAGGCGTCGGCGAGGAATGCGAGGGTCGCGCGGTCCGCGCCGGCGGCCGGCTCGATCACGTGCGGGACATAGCGCTCCTTCGTCTGCTGGTCGAAGTACTCGAGGCTCTCGCCGGAGAACTCGGTGTGTTGGCGCAGGTCGAAATCGCCGCGGTTAGCGATCCCCTCGAGCTCCGACCACCCGATCGGGAAGAGGTACTCGACATCGCTCGTCTGGCTCGAGTAGTGCGACAGCTCGTCCGCCTCGTGTGCCCGCAGGCGCAGATGGTCGGGCCGGATTCCGAGATCGAGGTACCAGTCGCGGCGCGCCGCCGTCCAGTATTCGAACCACTTCCCGGCCTCGCCCGGCGGCACGAAGAACTCCATCTCCATCTGCTCGAACTCGCGGGTTCGGAAGATGAAGTTGCCCGGCGTGATCTCGTTGCGAAACGACTTGCCGACCTGCGCGATCCCGAACGGAGGCTTCTTGCGGGCGAACTGCAGCACGTTCTTGAAGTTGACGAAGATTCCCTGAGCGGTCTCCGGACGCAGGTACACGCTCGACCCGCTCTCCTTGACCGGTCCGATCGTCGTCTCGAACATCAGGTTGAACTCGCGGGCCGCCGTCAGGTCGCAGTCAGGCGTCTCGCCGGGGTGCTTCGACGGCCGCTGCCCGCACGCCAGCTGGTCGAGATGGTCGGCGCGAAAGCGCTGCTTGCAGAAGCGGCAGTCGACCAGTGGATCGGTGAAGTTCGCCAGATGGCCCGATGCTTCCCAGGTCCGCGGGTGCTGGATGATCGCCGAGTCGATCGCGACGATGTCGTCGCGCTCCTGGAGCATCGCGCGCCACCAGGCGTTCTTCACCGCGGTCTTCAACAGCACCCCGTAGTGGCCATAGTCATAGGTCGAGCCGACCCCGCCGTAGATCTCCGAGCTCGGAAAGATGAAGCCGCGTCGCTTGCAGAGCGACACGAGCTTGTCCATCGTGACGACGTCGGGCACCGGCGGATCCTAGCCAGCCGCCCCGCCGGTGAGAGCCGCCGGCGCCGCTGACCCGCCTATCATTGGTCCCGATGCCGACCTACGAATACCGCTGCACCAAGGGTCACACGTTCGAGCAGGTTCAGAGCATGAGCGACGATCCGCTCACCAAATGTGAGGTCTGCGGTGCGCCCGTTCAGCGCGTGCTTCACGCACCCGCGGTGCAGTTCAAGGGCAGCGGCTTCTACAACACCGACTACGGCACTCGCAACCGTCAGCGCGAGAAGGCTGCGGAGAGCTCGAGCAAGGAGAAGGCTTCGAGCTCCTCGGGTGAGAGCGCCGCCGGCACGAGCACATCGGACAAGCCTGCGGCCGAGAAGCCCAAGCCCGAGAAGGCGGCGACCAAGTCCGATTAGTCAGCCGGCGAGGAAGCTCGCGACGGCGGCCTGTTTCGCCGCCGGGCTGATCGTCTGAACGTCACCCACGCCCGGCAGGTACTCGCCTGCCGTCGGCAGCACGGTGGTGGTGCCGCTGCCGAACATGCCGAGCGAGGCGACCACACCCGCCAGCGTCGGCGCCCCCATGTCCGTCTCGAGTGTCTGCGGCGCGTCCCACGCGATCCACGGCAGGCGGATGAACCCGGTCGGTGACAGGACCTGGCTCTTCATCGCCGCGATCAGCTGCTGCTGGTTGCGCTCGCGTTGGATGTCGGTCCACGCGGGGTTGCAGAGGTTTTCGCGCGTGCGGGCGAGAACGAGCGCCTGCTCGCCGTTCAGGTGGTGGGTGCCCGCGCGCAGCACGAGAGAGTAGCCGCCGGCGGCCCGCCCGCCGCTGATCTGCGAGTCGATGCATCCGCCTGTCCACGTCACGCCGTCCATCGCGTCGACGAGCGCGGGAAAGTTCGTGAAGTTGATGACGATCACGTGGTTGATCCTGACGCCGAGGAAGCTGTCGACAGTCCGGATCGCCAACGCTGGGCCACCGAGGAAGAACGCCGCATTGATCTTCTGTAGCCCATAACCGGGCAGCTCGACGACCGTGTCGCGCGGGATCGACAGCCGCGAGGTCGATCCACCGCCGGTCCTGATCAGCATCATCGTGTCCGACCGCGTTGGTCCCCCGATCGTGTCGGACGAGGCGCCCGGCTCCTTCGATCCCGCCGGACGCCCATCCGATCCCAACACGAGAATCGTCGTGGCCGAGAAAGGGGGCACGCCACCAGAGTCGAGCGCGGCGACCGCCGACCCCGGCACCCCGCTTGCGACGATCGAGCTGATCACGAACAGAACGACGGAGACCGCGACCCAGGCCGCGCCCAGCGCCACGAGCCAGCGCAGGCCCCGCACCCACCACCGCCGCTTCCGGCCCACGGGGCGCCGGCGTCGCAGGCGTACACCGCGTTTGGGGGAACTCTGAGCGCCGCCGGCGGCGATCAGCGTCCTCGCCGCCCGAAGCTCCGCCAGGCCCGTCTCCGCGTCCACGGGGGCACCGCGACGGGAGCCCCGTGAGCGGCGGTAGCGCTTGTACTTCCCGCGCCCGGGATCGGGAGCATCGACCATCAGAGCGCCGTCTATAGTGGCGGAGGTGTCGGCTGAATGCGTCATCGGTGTCGATGTGGGCGGCACCAAGGCGGTCGCCGGGGCGATCGATCGGAGCCTCGCCGTCCACTACCGCGCGCGCCGCGAGGTGCCGAGCACCGACCTCGCTGCGCTGCTCGACACGCTGACCGAGCTGGTCGAGGAGGTCCGCGGCGCGCTCTCGCAGGATGTCCTCGGAGTCGGCTTCGGCATCCCCTGCCTGATCGACCACGACCGCGCGATCGCCGCGTCGTCAGTGCACCTCCCGATCGCGGGCCTCGCGTTCGCCGACATCATGTCCGACCGCCTCGCCCTCCCGGTCGTCATGGACAACGATGGCAACCTCGCGCTTCTCGCCGAGCTGCGCGCCGGCGCGGCTCGCGGTGAGCGAGCAGCGGTGATGCTCACGCTTGGGACCGGCGTCGCCGGCGCGATCGCGTTCGGCGGCGAGATCTACCGCGGCTCCCAGGGGGCGGCGGGCGAGCTCGGACACATGATCGTCTGCGCCGACGGACCTGACTGCGGCCCGGGCTGCGCCAGCCATGGCTGCCTCGAGGCGCTGGTTTCCGGCAGCGCGCTCACGAAGTCTGCAAGGGCCCTCGCCGAGCGCGAGCCCGCGAGCCGGCTCGGGCGCGCGCTCGCGTCCGGACGTGACGTGGGCGGCCCGCTCGTCACGGAGCTGGCGCACGACGGCGACGCGCCCGCAGTCGCCCTGCTCACCGAGCTCGGCGAATGGCTTGGGGTCGGCCTCGTCAACATCGTCAACATCTTCAACCCCGACGTGGTGCTCATCGGTGGCGGTGTCATCGCTGCGGGCGAGCTGATCCTTGCTCCGGCGCGAGGGGTCCTCGCCGAGCGCGCTCTTGCCATGCCGGCTCAGAGCGTCCGAGTTCTGGCAGCGCGGTTCGGCGCCGAGTCCGGGATGCTTGGTGCCGCCGCCTACGCTCACGATCGCCTGCGCGACCGGGTCCGCGCATGAGAAGCCACGATGCACGCACCCGCGACGCGACCCGACCGGACGACGCCCGACGTCCACCGCCAACACGAGCGGATGCCCGATGAGCGCCGGACGCCTGGTCGTCTGCCCGACGCCGATCGGCAACCTGGAGGACGTGACCCTGCGCGTCCTCGCAGCTCTGCGCGAGGCGGACATCGTCGCCTGCGAGGACACGCGCCGCACGCGGACGCTGCTCCAGCGCTATGGCGTGACCGGCACGCTCGTCAGCTACCACGAGCACAACGAGCGCGAGCGCGCGGCGGAGCTCGTCCCAAGGATGCGCTCCGGCGCGATCGTCGCGCTGGTCTCGGACGCGGGGATGCCGCTGGTCTCAGATCCCGGTTTCATCCTCGTCGAAGCGTGTGTCGCCGCCGGTCTCTCAGTTGAGGTGCTCCCCGGACCCAGCTCGGCAATAGCCGCGCTTGTAGCCTCCGGCCTCCCCGCGGAGCGTTGGCGTTTCACAGGTTTCCTTCCGCGCAAGAAGGGTGAGCTCGAGCGCCTGCTGACGACGAGCGTCGATACCCTCGTCGCGTTCGAGTCGCCCAAGCGCTTGCCGGGAACGCTCGCGCTGCTCGCGGCGGTCGACCCCTCACGCCCGGTCGCCGTCTGCCGCGAGCTGACCAAGGTCCACGAGGAGGTTCGTCGCGGGAGCGCGCAGGAGCTCGCAGCTCACTACGCCGCGCAGCCGCCGCGCGGCGAGGTCGTGCTCGTCGTGGGCGCCGCGCCACCCGGGTTGACCCCCGGGGACGAGGAGCGTGCGATCGCCGCGCTGCGAACGCTCACCGACGCCGGGGCCAAGCCCCGCGTCGCGGCGAAGGTCCTCGCCGAGCTGACCGGCGTCGCCGCGAACCGCTTGTACGCGGCGCACACCGAACGCTGAGTCGCGCACGGGCAAATGGCCTATTACGTGACAACAGCGATCAGCTACGTCAACTCGGTCCCGCACCTCGGCCACGCCTATGAGGCGATCATGGCCGATGTGCTCGCCCGCAACCAGCGCGCGCGAGGCGCGGACGTCTTCTTCCTGACCGGCACCGATGAGCACGGCGAGCCGGTCGCCGACGCGGCGCTGGCCGCCGGGGTGACGCCGAAGGAGCTTGCCGACGCAAATGCGGCGCGCTTCATCGCGCTCGGGGAGCCGCTCGAGCTCTCAAACGACTTCTTCGTGCGGACGACCGACGAGGGCCACTCGGTGCGTGTCAAGGAGATACTGCAACGGGTCTACGACGCGGGCCACGTTTACCTCGGCACATACGAGGGATGGTTCTGTCCGCGCTGCGCCGACTTCAAGACCGAGGCGGAAACCGGACCGGGCAACACCTGCCTGATCCACGGCATCGACCTCTCGCGCGAGAGCGAGCAGAACTACTTCTTCCGCCTCTCCGCCTTCCAGGGCCGGCTCGAGGCGCTGTTCGAGGAGCGCCCCGACTTCGTGCTGCCGCGCCATGCCTACAACGAGGCCGCCAGCTTCCTCGCCGGCGGACTGACCGACGTCTCGCTGACGCGCAAGACGCTGACTTGGGGCGTCGGCGTGCCGTGGGATGAGGGCCACGTCTTCTACGTTTGGTTCGACGCGCTGCTCAACTACGTCACCGCTCTCGGCTACGCGCGCGAGGGTGAGGACCTGACCGATCGCTACTGGCCGGCGGACTTCCACGTGATCGGCAAGGACATCCTCAAGTTTCACGCGATCTACTGGCCGGCCCTGCTGATGGCCGCCGAGCTCGAGGTGCCGCGCCACATCCTGGTGCACGGTTTCCTGCTCGGCCCCGATGGCGAGAAGATGTCGAAGTCGCTCGGCAACGTGCTCGACCCGTTCGCCGTGATCGAGGAGTTCGGCGCCGACGTCCTGCGCCACTACCTCTTCCGCGAGGTCACCGCCGGACAGGATGGCCCGGTGTCGCTGGCCGGCGTACGCACGCGCTTTGAGACAGAGCTCGCGAACGAGTACGGCAACCTCGCCGGCCGCACGCTCAACATGCTCACGCGCTACTCCGAGGGGAGCGTGCCCGCTGTACCGCTGGACCCCGAGCTGCGGGCTGCGCTCACCGGCCTCGCCGCCCGCGTCGACGAGCTGCTCGACCGGGCCGAGCTGTCAACAGCCCTCGACGAGATCTGGCAGCAGGTCCGGCGGCTGAACCGCTACGTCGAGGAGCACGCTCCGTGGCGGCTGGCTCGCGACGAGACGCGCTCGCCCGAGCTCGCGCAGGTGCTCGCCTCGCTGGCCGAGGGGCTGCGAGTCGTCACCGTCGCGCTTCACCCATACATGCCCGTGAAGACCGCGCTCCTGCTCGACGCGCTCGGCCGGCCCGATCTCGGTGACCGAGAGTTCGCGGCCGAGGGCTGGGGTGGCCCGGTCGGGGAGCTCGCGCCGCTCTTCCCGAAGTGATCGACTCGCATAGTCATCTCGCGGCCTGCAAGCAGCCCCTGGCGGAGCTTCTTGCGTCCGCTGCGATTGCGGGGGTGGGGCGGCTCGTCACCGTGGGTACCGACCCTGTGAGCTGCGCGGCCGCATTGCGGGCGGCGGAGGAGTACGAGCAGGTCTACGCAGCGATCGGCTGCCATCCGAACAGCGCGCAGCTGCTCGACGAGGCGCAGCTGCGCCGGGATGCTGCCCATCCGCGCTGTGTCGCGATCGGTGAGACGGGACTCGACTACTTCCGTGAGCATTGCCCGGCGGACGTCCAGCGTCGTGCGTTCGAGTTTCACGTCGAGCTGGCGCGCGAGCTCGACAAGGCGCTCGTGATCCATACCCGCGAGGCCGCGCAGGACACGCTCGCGCTGCTGCTAGAGCGCGCGGGCGGGCTGCGCGTAGTGATGCACTGCTTCTCGATGGCGGACCGACTGGAGGAATGCCTCGCGCAGGGCTGGTGGATCTCGTTCGCGGGCAACGTCACCTACCCGGCGAACTTGGATCTCGCGCAGGCGGCGGCCCGCGTTCCGCCGGAGCGACTGCTCGTCGAGACTGACGCGCCCTATCTCGCGCCGCGCTCGCGCCGCGGCAAGCCCAACGAGCCGGCCTGCGTCGTCGAGACCGCCAAGTTCGTGGCGGAGCAGCGGGGCGTCACCTACGCTGAGCTGGAACGAGGGCTCGACGCGTCCGCAACCGAAGTCTTCGGTTGGTGAGCAGCCCACAGCAGCCGACGCTCCGTCGCATGGAGCGCTTTGGGGTCCGACCGCGACGCGCACTCGGGCAGAACTTCCTGATCGATTCGAACATCCTGGGCGTGATCGGCGCAGCCGCAGAGCTCGACGGTGCGGATGTGGTGCTCGAGGTCGGCGGCGGGCTCGGCGTCCTCTCGGAGTACCTCGCCCCGCGGGTTGCGCACCTGCACGTCGTTGAGCTCGACGAGACTCTCGAGCCGGCGCTCCGCGATGCTCTCGACCCGTTCAGGACAACGAGCACGCTGCACCTGGTCGATGCGATGGCGGTCGACCTCGGGGGCCTGCGGCCGCCGCCGACGAAGGTCGTCGCGAACCTCCCGTACGGAATCGCGGCGGGCCTGATCCTCCGCACAATCGAGGAGCTCGACAGCGTCACGCTGTGGCTGGCGATGGTGCAGCGCGAGGTCGGCGAGCGTTTCGCTGCGACGACCGCGACCCGAGCGGCGTACGGCATCCCGAGCGTTCTCGCCCAGCTCGCCTGCGACGTCGAGGTGGTCCGGCGCATCCCGCGCTCCGTCTTCTACCCGGTGCCGCGCGTCGATTCGGTGCTGGTGCGCCTGCGCCGGACCGCACCCGCCCCGCCAACCGCGCTGCGAGCGTTCATCCGCGGGGCGTTCGCGCACCGCCGCAAGACGCTCGCCGGCTCGCTCGCGCAGAGCGTCGGGGCGGACCCAGCGCGCATTCGTGAGGCGCTCCTCGTGATCGGCAAGCCGCCATCAGCCCGTGCGGAGACGCTCGAGCCGCGCGAGTTTCGTGCGCTCTGGGAGGCGCTGTGAGGGAGCTCGCGCCGGCGAAGATCAACCTCTGCCTGTACGTCGGGCACCGCCGCCCCGACGGCTATCACGACCTCCTGAGCGTCATGCAGTCGATCGATCTCGCCGACGAGCTCGAGTTGCGCGACGCCGACGGCGCCCGCGACGAGGTGCGCTGCCCCGCCGTCGACGGCCCCAACCTCGCCGAGCAAGCGATCGCTGCCTTCCGCGCCGCCACCGGCTGGGACGGCCCGTCTCAGCTGCTGACGATCACCAAGCGGATCCCGATCGCCGCCGGTCTCGGCGGCGGCTCCGCCGACGCCGCCGCAACGCTCCGCCTGCTCGCCCGTCGCGCAGGACTAGGAACCGCGGCGCAACTCCAGGAGATCGCCAAGCACCTCGGAGCCGACGTCCCAAGCCAGCTCGCCCCCGGCCGCTGGCTAGCCGAGGGCATCGGCGAGCGCCTCACCCGCCTCCCCAACGCCCCGCCCATCGGCTACCTCATAGTCCCCTCCCAAGCCAAGCTTTCCACCGCCGCGGTCTACGCCGAAGCCGACCGCCTGCGCCTCACAAGAGGACCCGACGAGCTCAAAACGCTCCGCACAACCATCGACCCAACCAATCCCAAGCCCGTCAACGACCTCGAGCCGGCCGCCCGATCACTCGAGCCCACGATCGAAGCGACACTCGAACGCCTCTCGGGCGCAGGGTTCGTCACAGGCTCGGGACCGACGGTCGTCGGCCTCTTTCCTACACTGCAGGAGGCAGCCGATGCCGCCGCCGGGCTCAGGGCTCAAGGCCTCGGAGCGAACGCGGCCGGCGCGGTTCACAATCACCTCCCCGCGTGAGCAGAACCAACATCATCTACATCGTCGTCGGCGTCGCGGCGGTCCTCGGCCTCGGCACGTGGACCTGGCTGATCCTGATTCCGGCGTGGACCGCCTACAACCGGGTCTGGCAGCGGCTTGTTGCGGCCGCGCTCTCGGTCTACGTCGGCATGACGATGGCCGCCGGCGGCATCCTCCTCGGCGTGTTCGTCGTCCCGTGGGCTTGGGACCGGCTCCATTCGTGAGCACGAGAAAAGGGTCCGCCGAGCTGGACCTCGGCGCGCTGGAGGAGATCACCGCAGCCGTCGAGTCGGGTGCCGGACTGCCGACCGTCGTGCGCTCGGCCGCGAAGGCGCTGGGGGCGAGCATCGTCGTGCTCGATCGCGGCGGCCAGGCGCTGGCAGTCGCGGCCCGCTCGCCGGCTGACGAGCGTTCGCTGCTCGCCTCGGGTGACGGTGTCGAGGCGCTCGAGTTGCGCGTCGCCGACGTTCCGGTCGGGTTGATGCGAATGCGCACACGGGGCGCTGCGAGTCCAAGCCTCGTGCGCCTGGTTGCGACGCTCGTGGCGTCCGAGGTGGAGCGCGTGCGTGCCCCCGAGCGCGAGTCGGAGGTTGAGAGCGCGGCGTTCCTGCGCGCACTGCTCGCGCACGAGTTCTCCGGTCGCGAGGAGCTGCTCGAGCGCGCCCGCGCGGTGGGCCTGCGCGACCTCGAGCGCGGGACCGTGGTTCTCGTCGTGCACGCGAGGGCGCAGGCGCCGGCGCAGGAGGGCTGGCGCAGCCGGTTGCGGCTGCTCGCTGCGCGCGGCGCGCGCGGCGTCGCTCCAAGCGCCGTGGCGGTGCTCTCCGAGCGTGAGATCACCGGTGGCGCGGAGGTGATCGTGCTTTTGCCGGGGTCCGATGAGGCGGCGGGACGACGCGCCGCAGAGCACGTCCTGCGCGACGTTCAGGCGGGGCTTGGCGGCTTCGCGTTCGTCGTCGGCCGAAGCCGTCCAGCCGATGATCCGCTCGCGATCGCACGCGCGGCCGACGAGGCCCTCCTGGCGGCGAACGTTGCCGAGGGTGACGGCGAGGCACGCGTCCTCGGCTTCGAGGAGACCGGGGCATACCGCCTGCTGCTTTCGACGATGAGCGAGAATCCGGCTGAGCTCCAGCGCTTCTTCGCCGAGACGGTTGAGCCGCTTCTCGCCTACGACGAGCAGTACGAAACGGACCTCGTCACGACGGTTGCAGCGTTCCTCGATGCCGACGGCAACGTCGCTGCGACGGCGCAGCGGCTCTTCACCCATCGCCACACGATTCGCTATCGCCTCGAGCGCGTCCGTGAGCTCTGCGGCCTGGACGTCGGTTCGAGCGACGGCCGCGAGAAGCTCAGCCTGGGCCTGAAGGCGATGCGCGTCCTCGGCATCGTCGGCGCCAGCGGACCGGCGAGCGAGCCCGGCGCTACAGGGGGCCGGGTCCCAGGTCGATAACGGGCCTGTAGCGAGAAACATCGCACTCCAGGTCCGGGGTAAATCCTGGCGCAGGAACCCTGCGTGCGGCCTAGAATCGAAGTGAGCGGGTCGTCCCGGTTCCGGCGTTCCACCGGTCGCCTCGCTCGACAGCCGACGCACAATCAGAAGGGGCAGCGCAATGCCGGTTACTGCGGAAAGACCGCTCCGGGCCGAGCCGACTCGAGCCCGGCCGCTCACCCGAACCTCTCCGCCGGCTCTGGCGGCGGTCGCCGTCACGAAGGCCTACGGCCCGCGCCGCGTCCTCGACGGCGTCTCGCTGACCGTCGCGCCGGGCGAGTCGGTGGCGATCATCGGCGAGAACGGCGCCGGCAAGAGCACGCTGATGCGCATCTGCGCCGGCCTGATCCGGCCCGATGGCGGCGGCGTAACGGTCAGCGGTCGCGTCGGTTACTGCCCGCAGGAGCCCGGTCTCTTCGACCTGCTCACCGCCGACGAGCACTTCGCGATGTTCGCTCCCGCGCTCGGTCTCCCGCGCGAGCAGGCGATCCGCGAGGGGCGGCGGCTGCTCTCCGAGTTCGCGTTCCCGCTCCACCAGCAGGCGCAGTGCCGCCGCCTCTCGGGCGGCTCGCGCCAGAAGCTCAATCTCGCACTCGCGCTCCTGGGCGGTGCCCACGTGCTCCTGCTCGACGAGCCCTACCAAGGCTTCGACCATGGCGCGTACGTGAGCTTCTGGGAGCACGTCGCGAGCTGGGCCGCCGCCGGGATCGGCGTCGTCGTGGTGACGCACCTGCTCGCCGACCAAGCGCTCGTCGACCGCGTCGTCGAGATGAACATCGCAGCATGCGAGCCCAGTTGAGAGCGCGGCGGATCCTCGTCATCGCCAAGCTGACGGGCGTCGAGCTCGTCCGCCGGCGTGTCGCCCTCGGGATGCTGACAGCGCTCCCGCTCGCGTTCTACGGCGGATCGGTCGGTCGTGGCGGCGGCGCGGTGATCACGGGCGGCGTGGCAATGGCGTTCTCGATCGCCGGCGCCTCGATCTTCGTCGCACTCACGGCGCGGCCGGTTGACCCGCGCCTGATCCTCGCCGGCTACCACCCGACCGAGCTGCTGTTGGGCCGGCTGCTGCTGCTCGAGCTGTTCGGCGTTCTCGTTGCCGGTGTCTTCAGCGTCGTGATGGTCTTTGGCAGCAACCCCTCCGATCCCTGGGCGCTGGCCGCAGGCGTCGCACTCGTGGCCCTGACGAGTGTGCCCTTCGGCCTGGCCGTCGGCGGTCTTGCGCCGCACGAGCTGGAGGGAGTCCTCGCGCTGATCGGTGTCGTCGGCGTGCAGCTCACGCTGTACTCGACGCAGCTGATGGCGAAGTTCCTGCCGTTCTGGGGGGGTCAGCGCCTGCTCGACCATTCGGTCAACCCGGGCATTACGGTCGGCGCCGCGGTCCCCGCGAACATTCTCTACGCGGCCGCGCTGTTCGCGATCGCGACCTACATCATGCGCCGGCAAGCACCGAGCGTCGGCGGCGCCGCACGCCACGGAGCAGGCACCTCCACCCCCGTCCGCGTGCTCTGAAGCTGGGGGGCAGGGATTCGAACCCCGATAGCCGGCGCCAAAGGCCGGAGTCTTGCCGTTAGACGACCCCCCAGAGCCGGCCGCGCATCGATTGTAGATTCGGCCGACGCCTGCTCGCGTTACGCTCAGGCGAGATGAAACAGGCGACGGTCGTGATCCTCGCGGCGGGCCGTGGGACGCGGATGCGCTCGGCCACGCCGAAGCTCGCCCACGACCTCTGCGGCAGGCCTTTGCTGCACTGGCCGATCGCGGCCGCTCGCGAGGCAGGCGCGGCGCGGATCGTCGCCGTCCTCAGCGTGCAGCAGCCGCTCTCGGAGATTGTCCCCGACGACGTGCTCAGCGTCACGCAGGCTGCTCCTGACGGGACCGGCGGCGCGGTGCTCGCCGCGAGGGCGCAGATCGGAGGGTCGGGCACGGTAATCGTGCTGGCCGGCGACGTGCCGCTCGTTGACCCCGGTCTCCTGACCGCGCTCCACGCCGAGCATGAGGGGAGCGGCGCGGCAGCGACGATGGTCACGATCCGCCTCGATGACCCGTCCGGTTACGGGCGCGTCGTGCGCGGCGCCGACGGCGAGGTCGAGCGCGTCGTCGAGACCAAGAACGACGGTGAGGCGACACCCGCCGAGCTCGAGCTGCGCGAGGTGAACACCGGTGTTTTCGCCTTCGAGCCGAGTGCACTTTTCGACGCGCTCGGCAACGTTGAGCCCGTCGGCGGCGAGATCTACCTGCCGGGTGTCCTGCCGCTGATCCGCGCCGCCGGGGGCCATATCGCCACCTATGAAGCGCGGGACTCGGCGCTGCTCCTGGGCGTCAACGACCGCGCGCAGCTCGCCCAGGTGCGGGCACAGGCGCAGCGGCGGATCCAGGAGCGCCACATGCTCGCCGGCGTCACGATCGTGGAGCCGGCGAGCACGAGCATCGATATCGCGGTGCAGATCGCCCCCGACACGGTGATCGAGCCCTGCACGCAGCTGATCGGCGACACCCGCGTCGGCGCCGGCGCGACGATCGGCCCACACACCACGGTGATCGACTCGCTGCTTGGGGACGGCGTGCGCGTCGTCCACTCGCATCTGCACGACTGCGAGCTGCGCGCGGGCGCCGCGGTCGGCCCGTTCGCCTACCTGCGCCCCGGCGCGTTGCTGCGCGAGCGCGCCAAGGCCGGCACGTTCGTCGAGATCAAGAACTCCGACATCGGCGCGGGCACCAAGGTGCCGCACCTTTCCTACGTCGGCGACGCCGACATCGGCGAGGACACGAACCTCGGCGCCGGGTCGATCACCGCCAACTACGACGGCTTCGCCAAGCACCGCACGACGATCGGCGCGCGCGTGCGGGGCGGCGTCGACACCTCCTACATCGCACCTGTCACCGTCGGCGACGACTCGTGGACCGCGGCGGGGTCGGTGATCACGGGCGACATTCCGAGTGGTGCGCTCGGCGTCGCGCGGGCTCGCCAGCGCAACGTGGACGGCTACGCAGAGCGTCGTAACGACGCCAAGGACGCGTAGACTGGCGGCGATGAGCGTGCCGGAGGCTCAGGCTGCGGTCACCAGCCTTCCGATCGAGTCCGAGAAGCGACTGATGCTGTTCGGCGGCCGCGCGACGCCGCAGCTCGCGCTCAACATCGCCGGCAAGCTCGGGGTCGAGCCTGGCCGCCGGACGTTGAAGACGTTCTCAAACGGCGAGGTCTATTGCCGCTACGAGGAGTCGATCCGCGGTGCCGACGTGTTCATCGTGCAGTCGACCTGCGGCAACCCGGAGACCGGGCTGACGGCAAACGACGCACTGATGGAGCTGCTCGTGATGATCGACGCGGCGGTTGGCGCCTCGGCGCACCGCGTCATCGCCGTCATGCCGTGGTACGGGTACTCCCGCCAGGACAAGAAGTCATCGCCACGCGAGCCGATCAGCGCCCGGCTGGTCGCGCGGATGCTGGAGGCTGCCGGGGCCGACCGGCTCCTGACGATGGACCTCCACGCCGGCCAGGTCCAGGGATTCACCTCCAAGCCGGTCGATCACATGACCGCGCGCTTCATCCTCGCTCAGCACTTCAACGACCTCGCGCTCGAGAACCTTGTCGTGGTCGCCCCCGATGTCGGCCGCGCGAAGCTCGCGCAGAGCTTCGCCAAGAACCTCGGCGCGGACCTCGCCGTCATGACCAAGGACCGCCCGGCCCAGCAGGTCGCGGAGATCGGCTATGTGATCGGCAACGTCCGCGGCAAGAACGCGATCATCATCGATGACATCATCGACACCGCCGGCACGCTCAAGGCCGCGACGCTGACGCTGCTCGAGCAGGGGGTGAAGAGCGTCTTTGCCGCCGCCACGCACGGCGTCTTCTCGGGCGCCGCGTTCGAGAACATCGCCGACACGCCGCTACGCCAGGTCGTCGTCACCGACACGATCCCGCTGGGGCCCGACGCCCCCGAGCAGATCCGTCAGATGCCGTGTGCCGAGCTGCTGACCAACTCGATCCGCCAGATCTTCACCGACGGGTCCGTCAGCGAGGTCTTCTCCGGGGAGAACCAGCTCTTTTGAGTGCCCAGGGCAGTCGCCTGGCCTCGATTGCCGCTCGACTCGACCTGACCGACGACGCGGTCCTCGCCATCTTCCAGCTCGACGCGCTTAAAGCGATCGGGGGCGACCGCGAGCATCTTCCGGAGCTCGAGGTCCTCGACGGGCTCACAGCGCAGGCGGCGCAGCTGGCCGGTGAGCGCCCGCTCGCGCGCTGGGTCCATTCGACCGACACGCAGCCGACCCCGCTATCGCTGCTGGAGCGCCGCGACTTCCTCGCCTTCGAGGACGCGCTCGACCGCTGGCTGCGCGACAGCGGCGTGCTCGGCAGCTGAGCGTCGCAGCGCCGTGGGCGCCGGACGGCGTCTTGCGCAGGGAGGCCGCGGCGTATACGCCGCGGCCCGGATCGGTGCATGCACCGATCCGCCGGTGGGGGCATGCCCCCACCGGAACAGACGCTCGATTGCGAACCGCTAAGCTGCCTTGCTGAAATGTCGGCCAGCACGCCCACACGTCTCGAGGTCCGTGGTCGCACGCCAGGTGGTTCGCGCGACGTTCGCCGCCTGCGCCGTGAGGGTCTCGTGCCGGGAATCATCTACGGCGGCGAGGGCGACCCTGTCACCTTCGCGGTCGACGAGCGCGACCTGCGCCATGCCCTTGCCGCGCGCGGTGCGGTGCTCGAGGTCGCGATCGATGGCGGCAAGCCGACGCCCGCGGTTCTCAAGGAGCAGCAGCGTGACCCGGTGCGCGGTCAGACCGTTCACCTCGACCTCGTCCGCGTTCGCCTCGACGTGGCAATCCACGCGAGCGTGCCGATCGTGCTGCTCGGCGGTGAGTCGGCTCCGGGTGTTCGTGACGGCGGCGTGCTCGAGCACGTCACCCATGAGGTTCTGGTGGAGGCGCTTCCGACTGCGATTCCCGAGTCGATCTCGCACGACGTCTCGGGGATGTCGATCGGCGACACGGTGCTGCTCGAGGCGATCGTGGCGCCTGACGGGGTGACCCTGCTCGGCGACCCCCAGGAGACGGTCATCGCGACGCTCACGCCGCCGCGCCTGCGCACCGAGGCCGAGCTCGAGATGGAGCTCGAGACGGAGGTTGTCGGTGAGGGTGGCGCGGATGCCTCGGCGCCGTCCGGCGACGCGCAGGACTCCGGCGAGCACGCCGAGAGCGCCGAGTAGCTCCTGCGGTTCGCGCGCGGCGCCTCGGTCGTGGACTGGCTCGTCGTCGGGCTGGGGAATCCCGGGCGCGAGTACGAGGGCACCCGCCACAACGTCGGTTTCGCGGTGATCGAAGCTCTGGCCGCGCGCTGGGAGCTCGGTCGGCCGCGCGAGCGCTACCGCGGGCGACTGCGTGAGGGTCGCGCCGGCGCCGGCGGACCACGCATCGCGATGCTCGAGCCGCTCACCTACATGAACGAGGCGGGCCGCTCGGTCGGGCCCGCTCGGGGTGCCTATCACCTCGCGCTCGAGCGCGTGCTGGTGGTCCACGACGAGATCGACCTGCCGTTCGGCGAGATCCGCACGCGCGTCGGCGGCGGGCTCGCGGGCCACAACGGGCTGAAGTCGCTGCGCGCCGAGCTTGGGAGCGGAGACTTCACGCGCGTTCGCGTTGGCGTCGGCCGGCCCGACTCGACCGACCCGGAGATCGTCGCCTCATACGTTCTCGGGCGCTTCCGCGAGCCGTCCGGGGAGGTGGAAGCGCTCGTCGATCGGGCGTGTGACGCGGTCGCATCCGTAGTGTTGGATCGCTGAGCATGCTCGCCCGGTTGCTCGATCATCTCGCCGAGAGCGAGGAGGCCCTCGCGCTTGCTCGCGACGGCGGCGACGCGTTCTGCTCCTCGGCGCTGCGGCCGTTCCTGATCGCGGGCGTGCTCGCCCGCTCGCCGGCACGTCCCGGCATCGTCGTCGCCTCCGACGACCGCGCCGCGCACGAGTTGGCCGGCGATCTCTCACAGTGGCTCGCCCCCCGGCGAGTCAACTTCTATCCGTCGCGCGGAGTCACCTACGAGTCCCACCTCGCGCCTCCGCCTCACCTGGTCGGCCTCCGAATCGCCGCCCTCGACGCGCTTCTGGCAAGCGACGCTCGGGACGGGGCGCCGATTCTCGTTGTGTCGGCGCCGGCGCTGGCGGAGAAGGTGCCGGACCCCGCGCTGCGCCCGCACTCCTTTGAGTTGGCGGTCGGTGAGCTGCTCGACATCGACGACTGCGTCCAGACGCTTGCCGAGATGGGCTACGAGCATGTCGGGCAGGTGCAGGAGCGCGGGCAGTTCGCGGTCCGTGGCGGCCTGCTTGACATCTTCGGGGCGACGGCCGAGCGCGCGGTACGGGTCGAGCTGTTCGACATCGAGATCGAGTCGATGCGCAGTTTCTCGACGTTCACGCAGCGCTCGCTGGAGAGCGTGGAGCGCCTCGAGGTGGCGCCGGCGGCGGAGCTTGCCCTGGAGCATCGAGCGCTCGCGCCGCTCGCCGCGGGCGAGGGTGCGCGGCCCGATATCGCCGACCTGCTCCCCGTCGAGCGCTTCCAGCCGCTCCTCGACCTCGTCGCGGCGGATGCGCTGCTCATCGTCACGGCGAGCGAGGAGATCGCACCGACGCTCGCCGACCATTGGGCGGACGTGTGCGCCGCGTTCCACGACAAGGGCGCCAATCAGCTCTACGTCCCACCGGCCGAGCTGGAGCGGGCGCTGGCTGAGCGCTCGCATGTACGCCTTCAGGCGCTCGCGGGCGGCGCACCGGTCGAGTTCCACGCCCAGGCGAGCCTCCCCGCGGCGCGCACGCTCTCAGAGGCGGAGGCCGCGCTGGAGCGCCAGCTCCGCTCGGGTTACCGGACCGTCGTCACCTGGGCACGGCGGGGAGACGGCGAGCGTGCGGCGCTCAACCTCGCGCGCCTGCGGGCGGCCTGGCTTGAGCAGGAGCCGGCCTCCGATCAGCTGACGTTCGCTCAGGCGAGCCTGCGCGAGGGTTTCGTCGCGCCGGGCTTCCGGCTCGCCGTGATCCCCGATCATCGCCTCTACCAGCGCCGCCGCCAGGTGTCGAGGCCCCAGACCGGTCGACGCGGGGCGCTGCGGTCGTTCGCCGACCTGCGGGCCGGCGACCACGTCGTGCACGAGGATCACGGCGTCGCGCGCTTCGCCGGATTCGAGACGCGAACCATCGCCGGCGTGACGCGCGACTACCTGCTGCTCGAATACCAGGGCGACGACCGCGTCTATGCCCCGACCGACCAGTTCGCGAAGATCTCCCGCTACGTCGGGGCCGGAGCGGGGGAGCCGACGCTCTCGAAGCTCGGCGGCACGCGCTGGGACACGCTCAAAGCTCGCGCTCGCTGCGCCGCGCAGGATCTCGCCGGCGAGCTGCTCGGCCTCTACGTCGAGCGCCGCCGGCGCGAGGGCCACGCCTTTGCCCCCGACGGCGACTGGCAGCGTGAGTTCGAAGCTCGCTTCCCGTACACCGAGACGCGCGACCAGCACGAGGCCATCGACCTCGTCAAGAGCGACATGGAGGCGCCACGCCCGATGGACCGGCTGATCTGCGGCGACGTCGGCTACGGCAAGACCGAGGTCGCGCTTCGCGCCGCCTTCAAGTGCGTGGCCGACGGCAAGCAGGTTCTGATGCTCGTGCCGACGACGATCCTCGCCCAGCAGCATTACGGCACGTTTCGCGAGCGGCTGGCGGACTATCCGATCACCGTCGAGCACGTGTCGCGCTTCCGCACCGCGGCGGAGCAGCGTGAGGCGATCGAGCACTTCCGCGACGGCCGCGCCGACATCCTGATCGGCACCCACCGGGTGCTCTCGCGTGACGTGCGCGCCAAGGACCTCGGCCTGCTGATCCTCGATGAGGAACAGCGGTTCGGCGTCCGCCAGAAGGAGCTTCTGCGCCAGCTGCGTCTCCGCGTCGACGTGATCGCGATGTCCGCCACGCCGATCCCACGGACCCTCCAAATGTCGCTCGCCGGGCTCCGTGACATCTCGGTGATCGAGACCCCGCCCGAGGGTCGCCGTCCCGTGCGTACATACGTCGGTGAGTATGAGGAGAAGCTTGTGCGTCAGGCGCTCGAGCGCGAGCACGCGCGCGGCGGTCAGGCTTTCTACCTCCACAACCGCGTCGAGACGATCGAGGAGGTGGCCGCCGGGCTGCGCGGGCTCTGTCCCGGCCTTCGTTTCGAGGTTGCGCACGGCCAACTGGACGAACAGGACCTGGAGGAGCGGATGATGAGCTTCCTGCGCGGCGATGCCGATGTCCTCGTCTGCACGTCGATCATCGAGTCGGGAATCGATATTCCGCAGGCCAACACGCTGATCGTCGAGCGCTCCGACCACTTCGGGCTCGCCCAGCTCTACCAGATCCGCGGACGCGTCGGGCGCAGCCGTGAGCGCGCCTATGCCTACCTCCTCTACGACTCGGCAGCGGGATTGACCGCCGAGGCCGCGCAGCGGCTCGCGGCGCTCTCCGACTTCACCGAGCTCGGGGCCGGCTTCCAGATCGCCATGCGCGACCTCGAGCTTCGCGGTGCGGGCAACCTGCTCGGTGACGAGCAGTCCGGCCACGTCGCCGCGCTCGGCTTCGAGCTGTACATGCAGATGCTCGACGAGGCGCTGCGCGAGGCTGAGGGCACCGACGCCGCCGGCGACGACTGGGAGCCGGTCCGTCTCGACGTCGATGTCGACGCCTACGTGCCGGCCGAGTACGTCGGCTTCGAACAGGCGAAGATCGAGGTCCACCGCCGGATCGCCGGGGCGCGCGAGGTCGCGGAGCTTGAGCAGCTGCGCGCCGAGCTGGCCGACCGCTTCGGCCCGCCGCCGCCGCCGGTCGAGCACCTGCTCGACCTGCAGCGCGCACGCATCAAGCTGGGCGCAGCGGGCGCCCGAGCCGTGACGTTCCGCGCGGGCCGCCTCGCGATCACCCCGATCGAGCTGGATTCGGCCGGCGTGCGCGAGCTGCGTTCGCGGCTCGAGGGTGTCGTCTACGAGTCCGGTCGCTCGCAGGTGCTGATTCGTGTTCCAGACTCGCCGCAGGAGCGTTTCCCGGCGGTGCTAGCCGCTGCCGATGCGGTGCTTGCCGCGAGCACCGCACACGCGTGAGCCGCGCTCGGGGCGCGGTCGGGCGTCCGCGTGCGCTGGCGTCAGCCGCACCGGCTGCTGGCACGATCCGCTAGCATGCGCGGACTCGTGAGCAGATGGATGCGGACAGCCGTGGCCAGTTGCGCCGCGATCGCCACCGCTGTCGGCGTTGGCGCCTGCGGCGGATCGAGCGTTCCCTCGGGCGCTATCGCGGTCGTCGGAAGCGCGCAGGTCACCAACGCGCAGTTCGCCCACTGGATGTCGGTGGCGAACAACCAGCCGTACGTGAACACGGGCAACACGCCGATCGCCGTCCCGGTGCCGCCGGACTTCGTTGCCTGCATCGCGAGCCAGCGCCAGCGCGATCCGAGCGGCGCCACGAGCACCTTCAAGTCCGAGTGCGAGACGACCTACGCCCAACTCAACCAGGCCGTCACAGGGCTCCTGATCGAGGGCATCTGGTTCCAGGGCGAAGCCAACGACCGGCACGTGAAGGTGACACAGAAAGCCATCGATAAGGCGTGGAACGCCGAGCGGTTGCGTGACTTTTCGACCAAGACCAAGCTCGACAACTTCCTTGGTGAGTCCGGCTACACGATCGCCGACCTGAAATGGGTCGCGATGCTCAACCTGATGCAGCAGGCGATCGTCACAAAGGTGCAGAAGGGCGCCGCGAAGGTCACGCCCGCGCAGATCGCCTCCTACTACAAGGCGCACATCGCGCAATACTCGCAGCCCGCCCGCCGCAACATCGAGCTCGTGCTCGTCTCGACGGCGGCCGCCGCCGCAACGGTGAAGGCGCGGCTCGCCGGCGGCGCGAGCTTCACCTCGGTCGCCAAGCAGTACTCGATCGACCCCACGACCAAGGCCACGGGCGGCGTGCTGGCGGGCGTCCAGCAGGGTGAGGAGACGCCGATCTTCAACACCGCGATCTTCGGTGCGCAGATCGGCGTCCTCTCCTCGACCGCGAAGACTCCGTTCGGCTACTACGTGTTCAAGGTGACGAGCTCGAGTCCGGCGAGCGTCGAGACTCTCTCCCAGGCGCGTGCGGCGATCAAGCTGCAACTCGTCCAGCTCGCCCAGACGAACGCGATCAGCAAGCTTCGGATCAGCTTCATCAAGAAGTGGAAGGGACGCACCACCTGCGGGTCCGACCACATCGTCGCTCAGGTTTGCGGCAACGCGCCGACGTCCTCGACCGGCGCAAGCGGCACCACCGGCGCGACCACAGCCGGCTGACCCGATGCGGGGAGCCGACTGCTCGTGAGCGCGATCGAGACGGTTCACGCGCGGCAGATCTTTGACAGCCGGGGCAACCCGACGGTTGAGGTCGACGTGACGCTGCGCGGCGGTTCGCGCGGGCGCGCAGCCGTCCCCTCGGGAGCATCGACCGGAGAGTTCGAGGCAGTGGAGCTCCGCGACGGTGGCAACGAGTACGGCGGCAAGGGCGTTGGGACCGCTGTGGCGGGCGTGAACGGCGAGATCGCCGCGGCGCTGGCGGGTAGCGAGGCGTCCGACCAGCAGGCGCTCGACGCGAGACTGATCGAGCTGGACGGTACCCCGAACAAGTCACGCCTAGGCGCGAACGCTCTCCTGGGTGTGTCGCTCGCGGCGGCGCAGGCGACGGCGGCCGAGCGCGGCGTGCCGCTCTGGCGTCACCTCGGAGGGGAGGGCGCGGACCTGCTGCCGGTACCGATGATGAACGTGCTGAACGGCGGCGCCCACGCCGACAACAAGGTCGACTTCCAGGAGTTCATGGTTGTCCCCTGCGGGGCGACGGATTTCAGGGGCGCGATGCGGATCGGCACGGAGGTCTACCACGCGCTGAAGGCGACGCTCCACGATCGCGGCCTCGCGACAGCGGTTGGCGACGAGGGCGGATTCGCTCCGGACCTGGCATCCAACGAGTCGGCGCTCGAGCTGCTGGTCGAGGCGATCGAGAAGGCCGGCTGGCGTCCCGGCGAGGACGTCGCGATCGCCCTCGATCCGGCGGCGAGCGAGTTCTACCGCGACGGCGCCTACGTGCTCGAGAGCGAGGGCCGCACCCTAGATGCCGCACAGCTCAGCGACTACTGGGAGACGCTGGCCGGGCGCTACCCGATCGTCTCGCTCGAGGACGGGATGGACGAGGAGGACTGGGACGGCTGGCGCCACCTCACCGAGCGGCTCGGCGCTGGCCTCCAGCTCGTCGGCGACGACATCTTCGTGACCAACACCGAGCGCCTTTCGCGCGGCATCGAGAGCGCAGTCGCCAACTCGATCCTGATCAAGGTCAACCAGATCGGGACGCTCAGCGAGACGCTTGCCGCGATCGAGCTCGCCCGCGGCGCCGGCTACAGCTCAGTCATGTCCCACCGCTCCGGCGAGACCGAGGACGTGGTGATCGCTGAGCTCGCCGTGGCGACTGGCGTCGGGCAGATCAAGACCGGCGCGCCGGCCCGCAGCGAGCGCGTCGCGAAGTACAACCAGCTGCTGCGGATCGAGGAAGAGCTCGGCGACCGCGCTCGTTTCCTCGGCCGCGCAGCGTTCCGCAACTAACGAAGCCCGTCGCACCCGCGCAGGACGCCCAACTGGCAGGAGCCGGCGTGCGCATCTCGCGAAGCCGGCGATCCGGTCTGCGCCGGCGACCCCCCGGGGAACGACACCTTGCAGGAGCCGACGTGCCGGTCGCGAAAGCGTTCTTGTGCCGGCCGCATCCCACAGCCACCCGAGATCCGCCACGCCCCGCCGGCCTGCGACGCGCATGCGCTGGGATCGCGTCGGGCGGGCTGCGATGCTGTTGGTCCTCGTTGCCCTCGCCTACCTTTACATCAGTCCCGTGCGCGGGCTCATCTCCGACCTGCACCAGGCCGCGAATCGCCGGGCAGAGGTTGTCGCCCTGGCGCGCACCGCGGCGCGACTGCACGCGCAGCAACGCGGGCTCGCCCAAGCCAGCACGCTCGAGATCGAGGCGCGAAATCTCGGCCTCGTGCGCCCCGGCGAGCGCGAGTACGTCGTCAGCGGGCTGCCAGGCAACTGACGCATCGCTCTCGGCACCCTGAGCGTGCTCGAGACGGCGCTTCACCATTGGCAGGACGGCGAGCGGCGCCTCTCGCAGGCGCCCACCTCACAACGGCGCGCGCTCGAGCGCGTGGTCGAGCGCATCGTCACCGAGCTGCGCCGGCGGCTCGGCAGCTCGTTCGCGACCGCCGAGCTGGTCGAGCTCTACGAATCGTCGACCGCCTGGTCGCTCGGCCTCGCCCTCGAAGCATCGCCCACCGAACCAGTTGCGTGGGAGCAGTGGGTCAGCGACGCGGCGTTCCACCGGCACATGAGACGCGCTCGCGACTACCGCGCGGGTCCCGTTCGCGGCGGGCGCTGACCGTCGCGGGCTGGCATTGGCGACCGACCTCGTGACCAGCGAGCGTTCCCGCGCGCGGGCGCCCTGGGGGTGTGGGGCCAGGGGCGGGCGGACACCGACCGGGTGGTCGCGTTCAGTGCTTGGCGCCGGGCCGGTCCGGCCGACGTCCCGACGCACGGCGCTGGCGCGTCTGTTCACACCGCCAGCTCACGGCGACCTCTCCCCCCAAGCGCTGCCGACGGCGCTCCGAGTAGTTCTCCGCGGAGCGGAGGGCCTACTCGGCGGAGGAACTACTCGGCTCGTCGAATGACTATCTGGTCCTCTTCGACCGTCACAGTCACTGGACGGTGGCCGGCCCAGTGCTCGGCGTAGGTCGGGTTGTCGCTGACCGCGGGGTCTAGCCACAGGCCGTAACCCTCCTCGCCGTGGTCGAAGGTTCCCTCGAGCGGCCCGGTTGCGGCCTTGCCGCGTCGGCTGCGGGTTCGACGCTTCGGGGCGGCCTTCGCGCCCTCAGCCTCCTCGGCTTCGCGGCGCACCCGCTCCTCCTCCTCGGCCTCGAGGCGTGCTTTCTCCGCAGCCTCTAGCTCCACGGCGATCAGTGCGTCGTCTTCGGCTCGGAGGTCGATCTCGTCGGCGAACCCCGCGGCCCCGCTCGCCTCGGCGGCCTGGTCATCCTCCAGCAGGCCGTTCTCGCGCTTGAAGCTCTGGATCTGCAACACGGTCACCTCGAGCTGGTGCGCCACCCACGCGTCGGTGCGCCCCTGGCGGGTCCAGGTGCGGATCTGGTTGAGGTGTGGCCGGAGCGATTTTCGCGCCATCGATCGCGCGCACACTAGCGGAAAGGGTGTCGGTTCCCGCGCGCCCCTTGCATTCCACCCTCAGAACGGGGTTAATGACCCCGGGCGATAGGGGAGGCGAGCTCACCACGTGTTGGTGCTGACGAGAAAATCGAATCAGAGCATCATGATCGGCGACGACATCGAGGTTTCGGTGTTGTCGGTGGTCGGCGAGAAGGTTCGGATCGGCATCCAGGCGCCGCGTGCGGTGCCGGTGTACCGGCGCGAGGTCTACGCCGAGATCCAGCGCGAGCAGGCGGCCCGGGATCCCCGGGCTCCCATGGCCGAACAGCCGCCCGCGGCTTAGGACCTGCGCAGCCCAAACCGCGGCTCCCGGACAGCCCAGCACCGCCAGGGCCTGGTCGCCGCCCGGTCGGGTGTCCCTATTGCATCAGCATGTAGAGCGCTTTGAACATCACGATGCTGACCAGCACCGCGGTGCTCGCTAGCGTGATCGACAGGACAACGAACCGCATCCTGCCCATCCGGACGTTGCGCTCGATCGTGCGCTTGCGTGCACGCCGCTCCGTCGCCCTACGGATCGCCTCGCGACGCTGGCGATCGATCTCCATCTCGTCTTCGAACGCGCGTTCGAAGTGGCTGAGGCTCTGACGCATCCTCATCGGCTTGAATCCCAGGGTAGCGGGTGCGCTCACCGAATGGAACGTGACTTGTCCGCGCTGCGCGGCGGCCTAGAATCAACGAGCATGGCGCCCGCTGATCTTTTCGTGGTTTGCAAGAACCCTGACTGCGGCGCCGAGGTGAGCCCATACGTCACCGAATGCCCGTACTGCGGCACGCGTCTGCGCAAGCGCGCCCCCAAGCTCGACAAGGGCTTGCAGCGAGTATCGCGGAGCAGGCGGATGCCCACCCCGTCGCTCGGGCGGCTGCGCCCGGGCGAAATCCCGGGAATCCGTGCCGATCGGCCGGCCTATGCCACGTGGGGGCTTGTTGTCGCGACCTGCGGCGTGTGGATAGCGACGCGCGCGCAGCCGAATTGGTTGGGTGATCTTGCCGCAGTGCGCCCGCTCGGATCTCACTGGTGGCACGTTTTCACGACGCCGTTCGTCTATTGGGATCCGAGCGCGAGCCTCGGCAGCGGCACCTACCAATTCGCGACGCTCTTTGCGCTCGCTCTGTTCGGCTGGCTTTTGGAGCGCCGCCACGGTCCCCTCGTGGTGCTCGCACTGTTTGTGATCGGCGCTTGCGGCGGCGCCTACCTTGCCCTCGAGCTGAAATCCCAGCAGGTGGTTATTGGTGCCAACGGTGGCGCGCTCGCTCTGCTGTGCGCCTGGGCGGTGCCCGATCTGCTCGCCCGGCGGGCCAAGCATCCCTACGACGGCGATCTGCTTGGTGCGACGGTGGTGGCGCTCGTGCTTCTCGCGATGCCGTTCGCCCGGCCCGACCGGGCCAGCGCCGTTGCTGGCGCGTTTGGCGTCGTTTGGGGCGTGGTCGCGGGCCTCGCACTCGCGCATCGAGGTGCGCGCCAATGAGTTGTTCAGGAACGGCAGCCGTGCCGGACGATCCGAGCCATGTGGCGTTTCCCGCCCGGCGTTCCAAGGCGACCAATCGATCGGCGCTGAGCGTTGCTTTGGGGCCCGTATCATCCGACGTGATGGCACCGGCTGGGCAAATCTCCTGACGCGTCTCGTGCCTCTGCGCACCTACACCGCGAGCGAGGTCGACGCGGCGGTGTCCCGTCTCGAGGATCCCGAACGCTTCGCGCACGCGTCGGCGATCGTCACCCACGCTGCGCCGAGCCTCGCGGGAGTGCTCGATCGCGCCCTCGCCGAGGGCGGATGGTTTGGGGAGGCGCACGAGGAGCTGCTTTCGCGCGCGAGCGGCGAGGACGACCCCCTCGAACGCCTCGAAGCGGTCCGCGGGCTTGTTGACGAGCAGACGCGGCTGGGGATGTTGGTCGGCGTTGCGGTCGGCTTTCAGCTGGCAAACGAGCTCGCTGAACTCACACAGAACCGAGACGAGGAGACCTGATCGGAATGGACATCAACTTCATCGGTCATGCGGCGTTTGAGCTCACGGACGGCGGGTCGAGCGTCCTGATCGACCCGTTCATCACCGGCAACCCGCTTGCGCGTATCAATGCCGACGACCTGAACCCGGGAGTGATCCTGCTCACCCACGGACACGGCGACCACTACGGCGACATCGTTGCGATCGCGAAGCGAACGGGCGCCACCGTCGTGTCCATCGTCGAGATCGCAACGGAGCTCGAAGGCGAGGGCGTCGAGAACGTGGTGGGCGCGAACCTTGGCGGCACGGTCGCGTTTCCGGGCGGGTCAGTCAAGCTCGTTCCCGCGTGGCACACCTCGACCACCCCGAAGGGAACGGTCTCGACGCCTGCGGGGATGATCATCGAGTTCGCCGGCAAGACGATCTACCACCTCGGTGACACCTGTCTGTTCGGCGACCTCGAGCTGATCGGCCGCCGCCACGCGATCGACATCGCGCTCGTCCCGATCGGCGGCCATTTCACGATGGACCGGCATGACGCGGTTGAGGCGGTCAGGATGATCGGCGCCCGCCAGGTGATCCCGTGCCACTACAACACGTTCCCACCAATCAAGGCCGACCCGGAGGCGTTCAAGGCGGATGTTGAGACCTCGACAGCCTCCGAGGTGATCGTGCTCGCGCCGGGGGAGCGCCACACCACGTGACTCACGCGGTCGTGCTGATCGAGGCTGAGCGCGGCGCGATGTCATCGCTCGGTGGGCAGATCGCGGATCTTGCCGGCGTCGCCGAGTGCTACTCGGTGACCGGTCCGTGGGATTTCGTCGCGATCGTGCGGGTGCGCGCTCACGACCAGCTCGCCGCGATCGTCCAGAACGGGATCGGAGGGCTGCCCGGGGTCGTCCGCACGCAGACGATGGTTGCGTTCGAAGCCTTCTCGCAACACGACCTCGAGGCGATGTTCACTGTCGGCGAATGAGCGAGCACGCCGGCTGCGGCTTGCCGGGGCAGTAAAGCCCGAGTACGGCCCGACGCTTCCGCAACTGCTCGGGTCGCGCTTGGGCGGCATGCCGCGCATTTGGCGCGCCGCCGCGGTTCTGCTCCTCGCGTTGTTCGTACTGGTCGTAGGGCTCGTTGCGCTGCGCGGCAGCGCAAGCACGATCAGCGGCCGGGGCGAGGGGATCTCGTTCAGCTTCAGCTACCGAGGCCTGCAGCGCAGACCTGCACCCGCCGGCGCGCTCGCGCTACTCGACGCGCGCCGCGGCGGCCAGGTGATCGCCCAGATCGAGTTGCGCCCGCTCCACCTCCCTGCCTATGGGGGCGACGTGATCGGCATCGAGCCGCTGATCGCGGCGAACTACATGCGCGCGTTCGCGAAGCGAACGCCCGGCGTCGTGGTCTCGGGCGCCGGGCCGACGGTTGTGAACGGAGCCGCGGGGTACAACTTCACCTACACCCGCCGCGAGCGCGCCGGCACCTACTTCGGCCGCGTCATCTTCCTGACGGCTCCCACCACGCACCCGCGTCGCGGCCTGATCGTGTCACTTCTCGCCCAGCCGGTTCTGTCGGGTGTCATCGGGCACGGCGCCGGCGCCTTAGCGGGGGCCCTCTACGAGCCCGGACAGGGTGGTGTCGGCGTGCTGTTCCAGCCCTCCGGCTTGCTCAGCTTGCCGCTGGCTACGCTGCGGCTGTCCGGCTGAACCTACGGGGCGGTGGTGCCTGTGGGACCCGACAGACCGCTGTCGGCGGTGGCGCCTGTCGTGCCACTCGCGCCCGTGTCCTCCGCGCCGGAGGCGCCGCTCGCGCCGACACCGGCGGTGGTGCTCGCGGCGGTGCCTGTGGTCGTCGTCGCGAGGCTTGTAGGCGAGTTGCCGGTCACTCCGGTCGGTCCAGCGGTCGCGCCCGGAAAGACGGTCGTCGTCGTGACCTCCTGGGTCGCTGGAGCGGTGCTCGCTCCGGACGGACCCACCGTGGCACCCACCGCGGGCGCCGGCATCCCAGCTTGACCGCTGCCGTTGGTCCGCACGGCGAGATAGCGATGGCTCGCTCCGGCGCTCCGTGAGGCTGCGGCGATCGCCGCAGCCGGGAGCGTCGCCGGCTCGCCTTGCAGCAAGTCTTTGGTCGTCGTCGCGGCGGCGTGCCGCGGATGGACGGTGGCGACAGCCCCCGCGGCAACAATGGCGGCGGCTGCGACGACTGCTGCCGCCTTTGTCGCGATCGCCGTCGCGGTGATCGCGCCGGCGGTCCCGCCGCCGACCGCGGCGCCGCCTCCGGCTGCGGCTGCGCCGCCGGCAGCCGCGCCGCCACCCGCGCTACCGAGCCCCAGCTTTGCGGCAAGAAAATGCTTCAGCAGCAGCAGCGGGCCAAACGGCGCAAGAGCGGTGAGCGCGCGGTTAGTGGATCGCAGGTGCACGCGGAAGGCGCTGCAGCGCTCGCAGGAGCGCAGGTGCCGTCGAGCTGGCTGCGTGAGCGATCCGATGCCTTCGGCGACTGAGCCGAGCTCGAGCCGGACGTCTTCACAGGTCAGCTTGCGCGCCTCGCCGGCCTCCGCGAGGCCGATTCGCGCCCGGACCAACAGCGACTTGATGCCCGGGACCGTCTGTTCCATCGCGACGGCGATCTGCTCGTAGGACATCCCTTCGATTTCCCGCAGCAGCAGAGCGGTGCGCTGCGACTCCGGTAGCCCAACGATGTCCGCTAGTAGCTGGCGGAAGTTCTCGCGTCCGAGGACCTTCTCGCTCGTCGAGATGCCCATCTCCGCGAAATGCACGTCCATCGAGTCGACGCCGATGGCCTTGTGGCGCCGCAGCTGGTTGAGGCTCCTGTTGCGCGCGATCCGGTACAGCCACGGCCGTAGGTTGATCTCGCGATCGTCGGCGAGCAGAGCGTTGAACGAAGCCGCAAACACCTCTTGGAGAACGTCCTCGGCGTCCTCGCGTGAGCCGACTATGCGTGCGCAGAACGGGAGCAGGCGAGCCTGGTACCGCGCCACGATCACCTCGAACGCTGCCTGGTTGCCCCGGCGTGTCAGGGCGACGAGCCGCTCGTCGCTGGCCATCCGGAGCAGGGGAGACGCCCCGCGCGCGGCGGTGGGCTGCTCGTGTCTTAGTGCGTAGCCCTCCACGTGTCCGTCGTCCCCTTCGCGTTCGTTGACACATTAGCGCCCCCTAAGTTGCGCTCCCACCGGCTTCACCCAACCTCAACACGGCTGCCCGAGCGGCTACGATGGCCAGCTGGGTCGGTCCGACCAGCCCGGGTTGGCGAATCGGTACAGCCGGCGGTCTTAAAAACTGCTGCCCTGTGGGCATTGCGGGTTCGAGTCCCGCCCCGGGCATCGCCGCTCAGACCGTCGTAAGCACACCGGCGCGCTGGAGGGCGGCACCGCGGAGGATGTCGTTTTCGGAGACCTCGAAACCGTCGAGCCCAAAGGCCTCGAGCACCTCGATCAGTATCGCCGCGCCCGCAACGATCGTCGGCGCGCGGTCAGGGTGAAGGCCGCGGATCCGCCGGCGCTCCGCAAGCGGCACTGCAGCCAGGCGCGCGAGCAGGAGACGGGCGGTCACCAGCTCGAGCTTGTAACCGTGAACGCGCTCGCGGTCGTAGGGGTCGAGGGCCTGATCGATCGCTGCCAGCGAGGTGGCGGTCCCAGCGACGGCGATCGCACGATCGATCCCGTGACGCTCGGCGGGCGGAACGTCGCGCTCGACCAGCGTTCGCACGTCGCGATGGAGGGCGACCAGTTCGCGAGCGGAGGGCGGATCATCCCGCAGGTGGCGCTCGGTCTGGCGCACCACGCCCAGCTGGAGCGACACGTGAAACGAGACCGCTCCGGTGGCCCCGACGATCAGCTCGGTCGAGCCGCCACCCACATCGATCACGAGCGTGCGCGTCGTGTCCGAGGGCTCACGACCGCTCATCGCACCGAAGAACGTCAGCTGCGCCTCCTCATCGCCGCTGATGATGCGCGCGTCTAGCCCGTAGCGCTCGCGCAGTGAAGCGACAAAACGCTCACCGTTCGAGCTGTCGCGTACGGCGCTGGTCAGAACCGCGATCCGCGCCTGCGCGCCCGACGCATCGATCGCCGCCTGGTAACCGTCGAGGGTCTTTCGGACTCGCGCGATCGCGTACCGGCTGAGCTCACCGGTCGAGTCGACCCGCTCCCCGAGCCGTGTGACCTGCGTGCGCCGCTCGAGCTCGGTGATCCGCCCGCTCGAATCGACATCGGCGACGAGCAGGCGGGTCGAGTTGGTCCCGATGTCGACGACCGCGACGCGCATCACGCACGCGCCGGATGCGCCATCGGCCGGCCCGTCAGGGCCGCGAGCAGGTTCTCGACGGCGAGCTCGGTCATTTGCGAGCGCGCTGTGAGCGTCGCCGAGCCGATATGTGGGAGGACGATCACGTTCGGCACGCGGAGCAGCGGATCGTCGGCCGAGAGCGGCTCCGGATCTGTCACGTCGAGCGCCGCGCCGGCGATCGTGCCGTCCCGCAGCGCCGCGGCGAGCGCAACCTGGTCGACGACACCGCCCCGCGCGGTGTTGATGAGGATCGCCGTCGGCTTCATGCAGGCGAGCGCGCGCGCATCGATCAGGTGATGAGTCTGCGTGGTCAGCGGGCAGTGGAGGCTCACGAAATCGCTGCGCGCAAGCAGCTCGTCGAGGTCCGTCGCGTGCGTCGCGAGCACCTCCATCTCAAACCCCGCGGCCCGGCGCGCCACTGCCTGGCCGATCCGTCCGTAGCCGACGATGCCGAGCGTCGCCCCGTGGACGTCGGCCCCCAGCCAACGCGCCGGCTCCCACGTGCGCCACTCTCCGGACCGGACTGCCGCCATGCCTTCGGGCAGGCGTCGCGCAGCGGCTAGCAGCAGCGCGAAAGCGAGGTCCGCGGTCGCCTCGGTCAGCACGTCCGGCGTGACGCCCACCGCGATGCCCCTCGTCGCCGCGGCGCTGACGTCGATGTTGTCGAACCCGACGGCGTAGTTCGCGATCGCTCGCAGGCGCGGCGCGGCGTCGATCAGCTCGCGGTCCACGCGGTCCGCGAGCATGCACAACAGGCCGTCGGCGCCAGCCACCTCGGCTCGCAGCTCGCCGGCAGTGGGGGGCAGCGGCCCGCCCCAAACGACGACCTCGTGCTCCGAGCGCAGGCGCTCGAGCGCGTCTCCGACGATCTCCCGAGTGACGAAGACAATGCCCATGTGACGATTCTCGCTAATACGGCGGCCGCGTTGCAGGCCCGCTTGCGCCGGACGGTCGCGTGTTCGCGCCAGCTGACGCTTGCTAACGTGTAGTTACGCCGCGGGGTGGAGCAGTCTGGTAGCTCGTCGGGCTCATAACCCGAAGGTCGCGGGTTCGAATCCCGCCCCCGCTATGCAGGAGCCCCCTCTCGCCAGGGGGCTTTTGCGCTTAAGGGGCGGCTGCCGACGAAAGCGCGCATGCACCGCGCATTCCCCCGTAGTTCTGCTTTTCGTCCAGAGCAGGCAGGCGCTCGGAGCGCCTTGAAACGCTTGCTTTTGCTCGTGATGCGGACCGGCGGCTCGTGTCGTGCCGCCGGTCCGTTTCACGATGGTGGGTTAGGTGATCGTGGTCGTCTGTCCGACGGTGACTGACTGCCTGGTTGTGCGCTTGTCCTTGCCGGCCCCGGTGGTCAGGCTCAGCGTGTAGCGCCCCGCACGCAACGCGCGTGTCGTGTGCAATGTAAGCTTCCCGTCGCTCACGGAGCCCGTCGCATAGACGTGGCCGGCTCGCGAGACCTTCGCGCTCGCCGCGCCCGCAGTGAAGCTCACCGGTGAGGACGTCAGCTTGGTCGTGCACTTCTTCTTCCCCTTGACCTTCGTGCACGTCACGAGCTCGATCTCACCAGCCGGACCCTGAGCACCCGCAGCACCGGTTGCGCCGTCTGTCCCCGGCGTGCCCTGAACGCCGTTCGTTCCGTTCGTCCCATCTAAACCGTTAGACCCGTGTGCTCCTGACGGGCCGGTCGAACCTGACGGGCCGGTCGAACCGGTGGGCCCGCTGTTCTGCGGAATCACCGTCACTGCTGCGCTGGTCGCCCATGCGGTGACGTCAAGCAGCGGGTAGGTCGCGGTCACCGTGCACTTGAGGTGATGCCCAACGTCACCCGCAACGGGCGTGTAGGACTGCGCGGTCGCACCGCCAATCGCCACAAACACCGCGGGCGTGACGTCGTCGCTCAGCCACTGAAAACCATCGATGTTGTTGGCTACCCCGGCGAACCCCTCGAACGACACGGTGCTCGCCGACGGCAGCAAGCTGTCCCACGGCGACCACTGATCGCCCTGGCACACCTGCTGGGTCGCCTGCTCGCCCGACCCCGTCACACTCGGCGCGCGAACCGACGCCGCCGGCATGTTCGTGCCGATCACGCCGAGTTTGTTGTTGTAGTAGTCGGTGAACCACATGTTCCCGTCCGGACCCGCCGCAATCCCGGTCGGCCCGTTGAGTGCGGGGCTGGCGGTGTATTCAGTGATCGTGCCGCCCGGCGTGATCTTGCCGACCTTGTTATTCCCGGTGTCGGTGAACCACATGTTGCCGTCGGGGCCCGCCGCAATCCCCAGCGGAAAACCGAGTGCGGGGCTGGCGGCGTATTCGGTGATCGTGCCGCTCGGCGTGATCTTGCCGATCTTGTTGTTGTTGCTGTCGGTGAACCACATGTTGCCGTCGGCACCTTCCGCAATGCCAAACGGCTGGCTGAGCGCGGGCGTGGCCGGGTAGTCGGTGATCGTGCCGCTCGGCGTGATCTTGCCGATCTCGTTGTTCCCGGTGTCGGTGAACCACATGTTGCCGTCGGGGCCCGCGGCAATCCCCTGCGGCCCGTTGAGTGCGGGGCTGGCGGTGTATTCGGTGATCGTGCCGCTCGGCGTGATCTTGCCGATCTTGTTGTTGTTGCTGTCGGTGAACCACATGTTGCCGTCGGCACCTTCCGCAATGCCAAACGGCTGGTTGAGCGCGGGCGTGGCCGGGTACTCGATGATCGTGCCGCTCGGCGTGATCTTGCCGATCTTGCTATTCCCGGCGTCGGTGAACCACATGTTGCCGTCGGGGCCCGCGGCAATCCCCTCCGGGCTGCTGAGTGCGGGGCTGGCGGTGTATTCGGTGATCGTGCCGCTCGGTGTGATCGTGCCGATCTTGTCGTTGGCGCGGTCGGTGAACCACATGTTGCCGTCAGGGCCTGCCGTCATCCCGTCCGGGTTGTGGAGTGCGGGGGTGGCCGTGTACTCGGTGATCTGACCGAGTGGTGCCGCCGTTGCGCCCCCCGCGCCAGCCAACGTGATCGCCGCAACGCCAGCGCACAAAGCGAGCGCCCTCACCCACACCGACCGGGTGGACGGCGAGCAGCCGCCCCTTTTCACAGCACGCCGACGCCTCATGACTCCTCCTCTGCCCGGATCGCGCAGACCCCGCCAATTGACGGCGGGTGACTGCCTCTAGAGGGCGGAGACTCGATCGTCGGCGAGTAGTAGTCGCAGCGACAGAAAAGGTCAACCACGCGACGCCTGGTCGGCAACAAAGCGACCGTCCCGACCAAACACGCTACCTCACGGCATCGTCGAGTGGATGCGGGAGCGACCGTAGGCTCGCGTCACACGCTCCCAACGGACGAAGAGCAGAAGCCGGCACTTCGATTTCGAGCGCTCCTGCTTTCGGCCTGATCGAGCGCGTGCGTTCAGCTGAGGGTTTCTTGCACGTCCTCGCGGCGGAGACGGAGTCGTCGCCCGTCGCGTAGCGTGGCGATGAGATCGCCGTCCCGGTCGAGTAGCCATTTGGCGTTGATTGTCGTGATGTGGGTAACTCGGCCATCGTCATCTAGGCCGACGGCGTGGCCTTCCGGCGTCTCTTGGGCTGGCGTATCCTCATCGTCCGCTGTGGCCGACAGGTACCGCACGTCGCCGACCGGCTCGTAGCTTCCCGTGAGCTGAAGGTCGGCGGCGGACACGTGACCGGTCGTGCTCGTCACGGCAGACAAGCGCACGGCGCGCTGCACGCGTTGGGAACTCGCCGTAGACTCCGCCGGTCCACTCAAGCAACTGGGGGCATTTTGGACTTTTCAAAGTTGAGCCGCAACGACTGGATGGTCGGCGGGGGCGGCATTCTCCTCATCATCGACATCCTTGCTTTTCCGTGGCATGCGAATGGCCCGTTCTCCTTGACGGGCACCGACACTCCGGGCGCGATATGGGCAGTTCTCGCGCTCCTTGTCACCTTGGTCGTGGTCATTGACCTCACGCTCGAGCGGTTCAGTCCGAGCACGGTGATTCCGACGACCCAACTCGGTCGAGCGATGACCCGCACCGCCGCGGCGGGTGTCGCGGTTGTACTGGTCCTGTTCAAGCTCATCCTCCCGAGCCACGGCACGGACTTCCTCGGCTGGGGCTTCTACGTTGGAATCCTTTTGGCTGTCGTGGTTGTCGTCGGCGCGTGGATGAACGCGCAGGGCGGTTCGACAGCCGCCTAGTGGATCGCCTACGTTAGGGCTCGGGCGCCGCGCCACGACTCAAAGGTCCGGACAGACGCGCCCCACGCCTTTCATCGCTCAGGCAGCATCTCGATCACCCTCGCGGCGGGCGCCGTTGCGAGGTGGCCCCATGCGCGTGCCACGGCGGCGTCGACGGGGAGCGGATCGAAGGTGGCCTCGATGACGCCGAGTCGCTGTGTGCGAAGTGCCCTCTCGTCGGGGCAAGCCGCGTGTGGTGAGGGTCCGGACTAGTGGCGGCCGAGGTGCTCGGCATCCGGCCAGATGCCGTCGCCGGGCATGTCGAGTCGATCGGTTAGCGGTTGGCGCCACGCGGGTGTCACCGTGGGCTCGCCCCAGTAGTCGGTGACGCGCACTGCCTGCCCGTTCTCCAGCTCGCCAATCGTCACGTTGCGGTACAAGCGTCCGTCACCGTAGTCGCAGGTCCACTCGACCACGACAACATCATCGAGTTGCAGGCGCCGGCCGACTTCCAGCGTGAGCTCTGGAAAGTTGCCCTCCACATCCGCGACGAGCCTGCTCGAGCGCACGATCTCGCCCATCTGCGGCCACTGTCGCACAACATTCTCGGCCAAGGGTACGCCGAGGATGTAGGCCACCCGCGTCGCGCCGTCGGAATCCTGATCGTTAGCGTTCATTCGGACCGCGCGCTGGATTTACGACAGGGTGGCTGCTCATTGGTTGCGCACCGCGCGGCTCATCATCTGCGGCGCGCGTGTCGATATTGGCTGTGACGGTCGCTCTTCTGCCGACTTTGGGCCCCCTCGGGTTGAGCCGACACCGGGCTCCGCCCCCAGCCATTTGAGCGGCTTCGACGCCCGGCGACGCCGGGACCGACGCCAAGAAGGACAGGTGATCGGTGATGTTCGGTTCATGGCTTCGAAGGCTGTCGCTGTTCGCCGTGTTTGCTTCTGCCGTGTTCGTGGCTTCGATCTTGGTAAGCGCCTCTACGTCCTCTGCCGCGCCACCATGCCCTGGGTTTGCGGGCAGCGTTCATCCTCATCTTCCCACCTGCGCCGCAACGCCGCCGACGGCAAGCGAGCTGCGAGGCCCACGGGGGAAGACAGGGCGGCGAGGGCGGACCGGCCAAGCCGGCGTCGCCGGCAGCGTTGGTATGAGCGGGCCGGCTGGTGTCGCCGGAGCCGGTGGTCTGGCTGGCGCTGCGGGGGCGACGGGACCCGCGGGTGTGAGCGGGCCGGCTGGTGGCGTTGGGGCCGGTGGTCTGGCTGGCGCTATGGGGGCGACGGGACCCGCGGGTGTGAGCGGGCCGGCTGGTGTCGCCGGGGCCGGTGGGCCGGCTGGCGCTGTGGGGGCGACCGGACCCGCGGGCGTCTCGGAGTTCACCGAGTTCTACGCGGTGATGCCGCCCGATAACACCGCGACCGTGGCGCCTGCGACCGCCGTCCGGTTTCCCAACGATGGCCCGACGAGCGGCCAGATCACGCGACTCAGCGCCAGCACGTTCGAGCTGCCGGCGGTCGGCACCTACAACGTCTCGTTCTCGGTCGCGGTTGACGAACCGGGCCAGCTGGTGCTTGTCCTCAACGGGGTTGAGCTGCCGTACACCGTGTACGGCAGAGCGGCCAACGCCAGCGAGATCACGGGCACGGCGCTCGTACAGACAAGCGCCGTTGACGCTGTGCTCTCCCTCCATAACCCGGCCGGCGAGCCCACCGCGCTGACGATCACGCCGCTCGCGGGAGGCACCGATCCGGCTGTCGCGTCAATCACGATCGAGCGGCTGGGCTGATCCCCGGTCGCGAGATGGCGCCTCTCGCGGGCAGATCGGTGCGGACGCGGGGGCCCGACGGCGGCCCGGCTCGTTCGACAAAGGCCGGTAGCGAAGGTAGACGACACGAGTGCCGAAGGTCTGCGTGTCGATCAACTCCAGTTTGATCATTTCGTGCAGGGGCGGGATGTACGGCGTGCCGCCGCCTAGTAGGACCGGACTGACGAACAGCCGCCACTCGTCGATCAGCCCGAGTTTCATGCACGCACGGGCGAGACCGGCGCCGCCGACGGCGATGTCCTTTCCGGGCTGCTCCTTGAGCGCAGCGACGACCTCGCCGACACCGTCTGTCGCCAGCGTGGTATTGCCCACCACGCTCTCGAGCGTTGTGAAAAAAACGATCTTCGGCAAAGCCTTCCAGATCTCGGCGAACTCGACGTGCTCGGTGGGCAGCGAATTCTCCTGCGCTGTCTCCCAGTACAGCATCGTCTCGTAGAGCCGCCGTCCGCAGAGCTGCACGCCCGTCTCCCGCACCTGTTGGGTGTGAAACCGGAACAGCTCCTCGTCGGGCACCGACCAGTCGATCGCGCCGTCCGGCCCAGCGATGAAGCCATCCAGGGACACAGTCATCGAGTAGATCAGCCTGCGCATCACGTCCTCCCTCGGCCGGCGTCTGTCGTGTGCAGCATTCCAACGCGAAGCTCAGCAGGCGAAGCGCCGTTTGGGGAATCATCATCACGCGAGCTACCGTCGCCAACCTGTCCCCGCGACCCGCCGGACGCCGGCGGTTGGTCCGCGGCGGGCCGTATGTTGCGGCGATGGCCCACACGCGGCTGTACAGGGACGGGAAGCTCGTACTCGAGGACTTTCCAGTGGCCGACATCTCCGAGCACCTGCTGGACGACCGCTCGTGCGTTTGGCTCGACTACTGCGCGCCGACCGAAGCCGATCTCGCCACGATCGTCGATGAGTTCAACCTGCACCCGCTCGCCGTCGAGGACGCGGTCGCCGAGCACCAAAGGCCTAAGCTCGACCGTTACGACTCGCACCTGTTCGTGAGTGCCTACGTGGTCAGGCTGGATTCCGCGAGCGGCGAGCTGCGGACGCGGGAGATCGGCGCTTTCATCACGCCGCAGGCGCTGATCACGGTCCGCAAGGACGAGGAGGTGCCGCTCGAGCCGCTGCTCGAGCGCTGGAACGATTCTGCGGAGCTGGCCGCCAACGGTGTTGCCTTCCTGCTTTGGGGGCTCCTCGATGTCATTGTCGACGGGCATTTCGTCGCGGTCCAAGCGCTCGACACGGAAATCGAGGCGCTGGAGGATCTGCTGTTCGATTCTCAGTCGCGTGACACCGAGGTGCAACGACGATCGTTTGAGCTGCGCAAGAGTCTCGTACTGCTGCGCCGCGTCGTGCTACCGATGCGCGAGGTCGTGAACTCACTGATGCGCCGCGACCTGCACGTCCTCAGCGACGCGATGACGCCGTACTACCACGACGTCTACGACCACGTTCTGCGAGCGACGGAGTGGACGGAGTCGCTCCGCGACCTCGTAACGACGATCCTCGAGACGAACCTCACCATCCAGGGTAACCGGATGAACCTCGTGATGAAAAAGGTCACGAGCTGGGCCGCGATCATCGCCGTCCCGACCGCGATCACCGGCTTCTACGGCCAGAACCTCCCCTACCCCGGGTTCTCTACGCACTGGGGCTTCTGGTTCTCAAGCTCGCTGATCCTGGTCGGCTCCGTGGGGCTCTACTGGCTCTTCCGTCGGAGCGACTGGCTCTAGG
Organism: uncultured Solirubrobacteraceae bacterium; assembly: GCA_964422115.1. GTDB lineage: Bacteria > Actinomycetota > Thermoleophilia > Solirubrobacterales > Solirubrobacteraceae > Palsa-513. The sequence continues at coordinate 52,655 of CAYQZU010000002.1, forward strand.
GCATGCGATCGGCGACCCGCAGCGCGCCCGCGCGTGTAGATTTCCGTGCCGGCGCCGTGCGGACGGCACGCGCGGCAACCGCTCGACGCAAACCAAACCGAAGGAGTCCGATGCTTCCGACACGGCGACTCGCATCCCTCCTCAGTTCCGGAACGCTGCTCGCAGGACTGGCATTCGCCGGGTCCACTGTGCTCGCGCCCGCCAGCCAGGCGTCAGGGACGTGCGTGAAGGGATCCCTCTCGCTCCACAGCGCGGGCCAGCTGAACGTCGCGACCGACTCGCCGGCCTACCCGCCGTACTTCGAGAACAACAAGCCGTCGAACGGCAAGGGCTTCGAGAGCGCGGTCGCCTACGCGGTCGCCGCCAAGCTCGGCTTCGGCCGTTCGCAGGTCAAGTGGACGGTCGAGCCGTTCGACGACTCCTATGCACCGGGGCCGAAAGCGTTCGACTTCGACATCAACGAGATCTCGATCACCGCGTCGCGCGCCAAGGCGGTCGACTTCTCCTCGCCCTACTACACCAACCCGCAGGCGATCGTCGTCGCCGCCGGCAGCAAGTACGCGCACCTCGCGTCGCTGGCGTCGCTCCGCGGCGCCAAGATCGGCGTGCAGGTTGGAACAACGAGCCTTCAGGCCGTCAACCGAGTGATCCATCCGACCCAACAGGTCCAGATCTTCAACACCTCCAACGACGTGGTGATGGCGTTGCGCGAGCATCTTGTGGACGCGATCGTCGTCGATCTCGCGACCGGCTTCGACCTCGTGCAGACCGAGATCCCGCATGGCTCGATCGCGGGCCAGTTCAGTGCCCCCGGCGGCGACAACTGGGGTCTGCTGCTCGCTAAGGGCTCGAAGCTGACTCCATGCGTCAACAAGGCGCTCGCCCAGTTGCGCTCGAGCGGGACCCTGAAGGCGATCACAGCTCGCTGGACGCAGTCCGGCGCCAGCGTGCCGGTACTGCATTAGCCGCGGCAGCCGCGGGTGAAGAGCCAGCCGACGACGCGCGATGAGCGCGAGGCAGCGCGCCGGCGAGCGAGGCGTCGCGGCCTCGCGATCTCCGCCACATCGACGGTTGCACTGCTCGCTGCGCTCGCGTTCGCGGTCCTGCTGAGCCCGGGGTGGCACCTCGTCCGAACCACGTTCTTCTCGTGGCACTGGTTCAACTCGTCGCTGCGGCCACTGATCGATGCGTTCTGGCTCGACGTCAGGATGTTCGTGATCATCGAGGTGATCGTGCTCGTCCTCGGGATGGCGATCGCCCTGCTGCGCACGATGCGCTCCCCGGTGCTATTCCCGCTCCGCGGGCTCGCGGCGATCTTCGTCGATGTGATGCGGGGGGTTCCGCTACTCCTGCTGCTCTACCTGATCGGCTTCGGTGTCCCGGCGCTGCGGTCGTCGTTCCTGCCCACGGACGAGACAATCCTGGGCGGCGCCGCGCTGGCGTTCTGCTACTCGGCCTACGTGTCAGAGGTCTTCCGAGCCGGAATCCTGTCGATTCATCCAAGCCAGCCGGCTGCAGGGCTCGCGCTCGGGCTCACGCGGACTCAGGTTCTCACGCACGTCGTCGTTCCGCAGGCGGTCAGGCGCGTCGTGCCGCCGCTGCTCAACGACTTCATATCGCTGACGAAGGACGTCGCGCTCGTCTCGGTACTGGGCCCGCAGGAGATCCTCCGCGCCGCCCAGGTGATCCAGGACTACAACTTCAACTTCACCCCGCTCGTCGCGGCCGGGGCCGTCTACCTGTGCGTGACGATCCCGCTGATCCGCTTCGTTGACAGCCGGCAGGCGCGCGCTCGTCGCCAGCAGGAAGGCGTCTTGGTGGTGTTGTGAGCGCGATGGCGGTGCTCGAGCTCCGCGGGGTGACAAAGCTCTACAAGGAGCGCGAGGTGCTCCGTGGGATCGACCTGACGGTGGGCGAGCGGGAGGCGGTCGCCGTCATCGGCGCCTCCGGATCGGGGAAGTCGACTCTGCTGCGTTGCGTCGACCTGCTGGAGGAGATCGACGACGGCGACATCTACCTCGACGGCGAGGCGATCACCGACCCTGGCTGCGATCCGGTTCCAGTGCGACGCCGGCTCGGACTCGTCTTCCAGGCCTACAACCTCTTCCCGCACAAGTCAGTGATCGAAAACGTGGTTCTCGGTGCGGTCAAAGCACAGGGGATTCCCCGCGCACAGGCGCTCGAGGCGGGCCACGCGCTGCTCGAACGGTTCGGGCTCGCCGGGCGCGAGCACGACTTCCCGGACCGCTTGTCCGGCGGCCAACAGCAGCGCGTGGCGATCGTCCGCGCGATCGCGACGAAGCCGCGGGCACTGCTGCTGGACGAGGTGACGAGCGCGCTCGACCCCGAACTGGTCGGCGAGGTCCTCGAGATCATCCGCGAGCTGAAGGCCGAGGGCATGACGATGCTGATCGCCACTCACGAGATGGGGTTCGCGCGGCAGGTCGCGGATGCGGTCTGCTATCTCGAGGACGGGAGGATCCTCGAGCGCGGCAGCGCCGAGCAGATCTTCTCCGACCCGGAGCGCCCAGAGACGAGGCGCTTCCTGGCGCGGCTGCTGGCGGGCGCGCGGGCGTAGTCAGGCGGCCGGCGCCGGCGGGTCGGGAGCCGTGAGCTCCGCGCGGAGCCGAGCGACCTCGGATGCGGCGTCCACACACGACACGATCAGCCGATCGAACTTTGCGCCCTCGGCGTCGATCACCACCGCAGGTCCGCGCCGATAGATCGCGGCAAAGTCGCGGAAGCCGCGACCGCGAAGCGTGCACAGCGCGATGACGCCGGGGATGCCGGTTCCGGGCGCACGCAGACCGCGCAGCTCGCTCCACGGTGTATCGGTTGCCCGCACGTCTCGCACTGCCGTGAGCGGAACGGTGACATTCCTGTGCATCGCGCCGAGCTTCTCGAGCGCTGAGAGCCGGAGCACGATGTGCTCGCCCTCGACATCCAATCTTGCCATGCTGGACTCGCTTGCTGTCAGTGTGGCCCGGCGAACTACGCCGGCGCGCTCAGAACGGAGCCGGTCCGCTCGATCTCCTCGGCGATGTCCAGCAGCTGCGCGCGCAGGTATCGAAACGCTGCCGGGTCGAAGTCGGTGCTCGACTCGAGCTCATCGGCCAATCGATCCAGATCCAGCGCGAGCTGACGCAGCCGAGTCAGCGGATTCTGCGGTGGCATCGCGGAAAGCGTAGCCGAACGCGAGCCGCTGCTAGGACGCTGCGGGTAGGCCGACGCGAGCCGCTGCTAGGACGCCGCGCGGAGCCCGCGCGCGGCGCGCACGGCGCTGAGTGCAGCTGCCCCGCTGAGGACGATCATGACGGTCAGCTGCAGCGCGATATCGAGCGTTGTGTTGCTCCAGCCGCCGGGCCCGTCTGCGCTTGCCGCCAGTGCGGGCGCGTCGGTGAGGATCGCCACGAAGTACACCGCTGTCGCAAGGGCCACGGCGCCCATGCAGGCCGTCACGCCGCAGAGGGCAACAACCGGTAGTGCGAGCCGGCGCGGCGTCAGCGTGAGCCGGCGCAGGATCGCCCGTGACGCAAACCAGCACGACGCGGCGGCACCCACCGTCACGATGGCGCTGAGCACGAGCAGTGCCCACGCGACTGCGCCGGCGCGGTGTTGGTGCGCCGAAAGCCAGAGCGCGAGCCCGCCGAGTGAGGCGATCCAAGCCAGCGCCGCGAGCGGAGGGACGGCGATCAGTCGCGTGAGCTCGCGACTGTGCGTGCGGCGTGCCTGCGCAATCGCGCAGACAGCCAGTGGCGCGGCGGCGGCGGCGAGCATGCCGGCCGCCACGACGGCCGCGACGACTGCGGCGTAGTGCGCACCGCCGAGGAGGTCGTGTGAGCGCCCGGCGACGGTGAACTGCCTGGCCTCGGTCGTCTTCGCAAACGCCGAACCGGCAAAGCAAAAGCAGATGAAGCAGCCCAGTACGCCGCTGACGCTGACGCGGGCGCGCTCGAGCGGGGTGGCGCGGACCGCGCTGCGTAGGTGAGCCAGCATTGCGCCCCGCAGCAGGTCAAACGCCGTGCGCGGTCCGGGCGGCGACGTTTCCAGCAGTGCGGCCATCTCGTCCCCGTAGCGACGCCGCCATGCTTGCGGATAGAGCCCGAGGAGTCGTTTGCTCATGCGAGGCTCGCGGTCGCGGCGAGGCGTCCAAGTCCGATTCGCGCGACGCGCTCCTGCTCGGTCAGCTGCACGCGCAGCGCATCGGCGCCGGATCCCGTGAGGCGGTAGGGCCGCCGGCGATCATCGCTTTCGAGCGGCTCGATCAGGCCACGCTCCTCCAGGCGAGCGAGCGCTCCATAGAGCGTCCCGGGGCCGAGCTTTACGCCGGCGATCTCGCCGACGTCGCGGGTGATCGCGTAGCCGTGCTTGGGCCCGGCGGCGAGGCTTGCCATCACGAGGAGACCGGGATCGGTACTTCGCATCGCGATGTATCGTAACACGTACTAGTGCTGGATGCGAGTGCGGCGCGATCCTCGGGGGTGTCGGAGCGTCCTGACGCGTCCGCTGTGAGCCGAGCCTGCGCCGGCCGCGCGAGCCTGCGCCCACGTGTAGCTGTACGTCGTCCAGTGCTGCACGGGTGTCCAGACGAGCGTCGTCGCGAAGCTCGGGTTGCCGTGCAGGTCGTTGCCGACTGAGGCTCCCATGGAGAGCGTTCCGGGGCCGGCGAACGCGAGGACGTTGCGACGATGGTCCCAGCAACCGGCGGCTGTCGGCGAGGTGCAATCGATGTTCGATGTCTCCGTGCCGCCGTACCCGTCGTCGTACATCCACTCGTAGTAGGCATACGGGGCGTTGGCCCAGTTGCCTGCCCAGTTGGACGTCCACGCGTAAGTCGAGAGCGGCGCGAGAAGCGAGGTGGGATCGGGGTCGGCGTCGCTGCGCATACCGTCGCGCGACGGTGAGGCGAGCGCCGCGCTCAGGCCGGTGATCGGCGGCAGGCCGTATGCGATCCGATCGAGGTTCGAGAGAACGAAGATCTGCTTTGTTGCGTCGAGCGAGTCAAACCCGGACGGGAGGACGTACGGACCCAGTCCGATGTCGGCACGCGCCGCATCCAGTGCGGCCACCACGGCGTCGACGCATATTCGACCGGTGCCGGCCTGTGCACAAGCCGCCGGCAGCGCTCCGATTGGGATGTTCGCCGGCGGGGCGGCAGCGCCCGCGGCGGCAGATGCGGAACCGGCTGCGACCAGCGCTCCGGCGGCGATCGACGCGGTCAAACCGAGCGACATGAGTTTCCGGGAGATCCGCGTGGAGCGCATGAACCAAGGCTAGGCGTATTTCTCCGTATCCCCCGGGGCATTTCGTCACCCGCCTGCCAGCTGTCGCGTCGCGCTCCGGGCGGCAACCGCCCCAGGGTCGCCGACCTGGGTGGGCGCGGCCCGGCCGGCGCCGGACCGCGCGAGCGGGCTACAGTCGGTAGAGCGTTGCGCCTCCGACCGTCTGGGCGTGGAAGTGGCCGGCTACCCAGGTCGCGATCTGAGACGAGCGCGTCGACGACAGACCGCCCGGTCCGCCGCCGGACCCGAGCTCGACGTAGTAGTGGATGTCGCCCCTCGCGACGTACCGCTCGAACTGGCTGAGCGTCAGCTCGCCGCCATTGCCGTTGAAGCCGCCGATCGCCATCACCGGCTTGCCGCCCGTGGCCAGCTCGATCGACGCCGCGCTGCCCGATCCGGAGGTGGCCGCGATCCAGCGGTAGCGCCCGGATCCTGCCTCGAGGAATTTCGCGAGCGTGCTGTTCACGGCTACCTCGCCGGGGGCGCCCGAGGCACCGCCGCTGCCGGGTCGGCCAAACAGGCCGCCGCCGGCTCCGCTGAGGGGGCCAGTGGCCGCGCCGGTTCCGCTCGGCGCCTGGCCTGCGCTCGGAGGCCCGCCCGGGAACCCGCCCAGGCCGGCGCCCGGACCGCCACCGGGCGTTGCTCCGGGCGGCGGGCCGCCGAACCCTCGTGCGCCCGTGAAGCCGCCGAACGCGCCGGACACGGACGGGCCGGCTGAGGGCAGCGAGCCGGCGTGCGCGGTCGTGATTGTCTGCGCGGAGTAGGCGAGCGGCCCGGCGAAGCACGCGACTGCGACGCACGCTGCCGTCAGGATCGCCGCGCGCCGCCCGAGGCGGCCGAGCACCGGGCCGGCCAGCACCCCCGCGGCACCCAGAACCGTCGCGACGAGCACAACCGGGCGCAACCATGGCTCCCAGTCCGGGGCGCGGTCGAGCAGCACGTAGGCCCAAGCGCCGGTTGCGCCAACCGTCGCCGCGGCGAGGAGACGAGCCCAGGTCGCGGTGCGATGCTCCCACAACGTAGCTGCGCCGATCGCGACGAGCGCAGCGATCGCCGGTGCGAGCGCGACGGCGTAATAGGTGTGGATGACCCCGCTGCTGAAGCTGAAGATCGCAGCGGTGACGAGCAGCCAGCCGCCCCAGATGATCAGGGCCGCGCGTCTGCGATCGGTGCGCGGAGTGCCGCGGGAAAGCCACGCGCAAGCGAGCAGCGCGACTAGCGCGGCCGGGAGGAGCCATGAGGCTTGGCCACCCATCAGGTTGTTGAACATCCGGGTGATGCCGGTCGCGCCGCTGAAGTTCGCGCCGCCGCCACCGCCGCCAGCCAGCAGCGGGGCGTGCAACCCGGCGCCGCGTGCGCCCGGCGTTCCGCCGCCACCCGGCCCGCCCCCGCCGAAGATCCGGCTGAGGCCGTTATAACCAAAGATCAGATTGAAGATGTTGTTCGTCGGCGACCCGTCGATGAAGGGTCGCGAGCTTGCCGGCAGCAGAGCGACGATCGCCACCCACCAGCCGCCCGCAACAACGACCGCCGCCCCGCCGGCCAGAAGCTGGGTGGCGCGGCGGCGCCAGGTGGCCGGCGCGGCGACGAAGTAAGCGAGGGCAAACGCCGGCAGGACGAGGAATGCCTGACCCATCTTTGCGAGGAACGCGAAGCCGACCAGCGCGCCGGTCGCGAGGACCCAGCGTGTTCCGGCCCGCTCGATCGCCCTTGTCAAGCAGTAGGCCGAGGCGACGAGCAGGGCCACCAGCAGCGCGTCGGGGTTGTTGAAGCGGAACATCAGCGCGGCGACGGGTGTCATCGCGAGCGTCGCGCCGGCGGCCAGGGCGGCCGCCGGCCCGAACCAGCGCTTGGTCGCCCCATAGAGGAGCCCGACCGCCGCGACACCCTCGAGCGCCTGCGGGAGCAGCATGCTCCAGCTACTGAAGCCGAAGATGCGTCCCGAGAGGCCCATGAGCCACAGCGACGCCGGTGGCTTGTCAACCGTGATGAAGCTCGATGAGTCGAGCGATCCGAAGAAGAGCGCCTTCCAACTCTCCGTGGCAGCCTGGGCGGCGGCTGCGTAGAAGCTGTTGGCGTAGCCCGACGCGCTCAGGTTCCACAGGTAGGCGAGCGCGGTCAGCGCAATAAGCCCCGCGAAAGCCGGGCGAACCCACGGTGCCTCGGCGGCGCGATCAACACGCATCCACCTGAGGCGGCGAGAAACCTCGTGGCCAGGCGCCGGAACATCCCCTGTGACACCCATCGTGCTCATCATCTCTCCAATCCATAAGCGGTAGTGGGGCTATTGCGCCCGGGACCTGTGGGCTGCGCGGCAGATCGTGCTGGCGGATCCTGCGTGGAGCCTCGGTGAAGACTGGGAGAATCCTGGGAGGGCGTGGGCCGGCCCCGGCGCGGTCTGCGCGCCGGGGCTGTCGTGTGCCGGTGGATCTGCAAGATGATTTGCTGCAATTGTCCGTGCAGCGTGCTAGTCTGCCGCGCAAATGCCGAGTCCCTGGCGAAAGAGCCAGGGAGCGGGGAACCCGAGTGGTCGGGGCTAATTCCACAGTGAACCTGTGGAAAGCGCAGCTCTTTCAGCGCTAGCCCGTCAGCTAACCCCGCAGGCCCTAGAGAGAGGTAGCTTTGAGGCTACGACCTGTCTGCACGCTCGCGACGACGACGATCCTCCTGTTTGGTGGTTTCGCTGGCGCAGCTTCGGCGCGGGGCAGCCATAGCGCGGACGGCGCCGGCGGCGCCGTTGCGCCAGGTGCGACTGGCCCCAGCGGGACGACTGGCAGCAGCGGGACCACCGGCAGCACGGGCGCGACCAACCCCACGGGGCCGCTTTCCGACTTGGCGCCGATCGTTCTCAGCAAGCACGACAGCCCGACTGCGGTCTATTCCGGACCGGTCTTCGAGCTGACGGCAACCGGGCTCGTGCCCTATGCGCCCGTCACCGCCCCTTCAACCGGCGCGACGACGCTCGCTGGAGGAACGACCGCGGACACGAGCAGCGCCTCTACCGTGACGCCCACGGGCCTGCCGCAGCTCGAGGTCCCGGGCAACACTGCCGAGGAGGTCCAGGTGGGCGGCCTCGGCCTCGCGGCGGCGCCTGAGGATGCGCCGCTCGTCGTGCAGCAGATCATCTGGGCCGCCAACAACATCATCGGGCGCCCGTATGTCTATGGCGGGGGCCACAAATCGTTTCACTCGTATGGCTACGACTGCTCGGGAACCGTGTCGTTCGCGCTGCACGGCGGTCAGCTGCTCCGTGCACCGCTCGACTCGGGTCAGTTCATGAGCTGGGGCGGCCGCGGCCAGGGGCAATGGATGACGCTCCTCGCCAACGGTGGACACATCTACATGGACATCGCCGGCCTGCGCCTCGACACTTCCTCGGCCAACGACCCATCGAACCTCCAGGGTCCGCGTTGGCGCCCGCTGCGTCCGACCAACGTCGGTTACGTTAAGCGCCATCCGTTCGGCCTCTAGCCAGTAGATCAGTACTCAATGCCGCGCGGCGTCTCGCTCAAGCGGCGTCGGCGGCGGGCATTCCCACCGCCATCTCGACCAGCTCCTCGGCGGGGGTCCGTCCCGGTATCGCGAGCGCTGCGATCACGCCGACAACGAGCGACCCGGCGCAGAACACGTAGGCGAGCGTGAACCCGCCCACGAGCGGCACACCGTGACGGACGTGGTCTGCCACGAGCGTCGCCGCGATCTGGGCGCCGACGGCGCCGCCGAGCGTCCGCATGACCGTGTTCATGCCTCCGGCGACGCCGGTCTGGCTCGGCGGGACGGCTTCGACGATGAGGTTACCGAGCGCGGCAAACGCAAGTCCGATCCCAAAGCCAAGCATCCCCATGGCGAGGTAGAAGTAGATCGGTTCTGAATGTGCGAGTGCTAGCAGCGCGAACGCGCCGGCGCCGGCGCCGGTACCCACCACGAGTGAGTGCTTCGAGCCGAACCGATGTGCGATCCGGCCCGCTTGAAGGCTCATGATGAGCATCATCAGCGTCGCCGGCAGCAGGAACAGCCCGGACCCGATCACCGAGGAGCCGAAGCCGAAGCCGGTGCTCTTCGGCAGCGTGACGAACTCCGGCACGATCACAAATGAGGCGTACATTCCGCCGCCGAGGAGGGCCGCGGCGAGATTCGTCGTCCAGACCGGCTTGAGGCGCATCAGCCTCATGTCAACCAGCGCGGTGTGGCTGCGGATCTCCCACGCGATCCACAGGACGCAGACCGCCAGGCCGCCGACGATCAGGCCGATCGTCTTGGGTGAGCCCCAGCCCCAGATCGTCGCCTCACTGATCGCGATCAGCACAGCTGAGAGGCCGATTGCCATCAGGATCGCGGCGACCCAGTTGATCTTCGCCGGAGTTCGCAGCGGCGACTCGGGGATGAAGAGGTAGGTGGCGACCACAGCGATGATCACCAGGGGCAGCGGCGCCCAGAACAGCCAATGCCAGCTGAGGTGCTCGATGATCACCCCGGCGAGCAGGATGCCGAAGCCCGATCCGATGCCGAGGATCGCCGACACGAGGCCGATACCGCCGGCGACCCGCATCGGCGGGAACTCGTCGCGGATGACGCCGAACGCGAGCGGGAAGATGCCGCCCGATGCGCCCTGCACGGCACGCGCCAGGTCAAGTTCGAGGATCGAGTTCGAGAGGCCCGCCCAGACGGTCCCGATCGCCAGCAGGATGAGTGTGACGACGAGCATCCGCTCCTTGCCGTAAATGTCACCGAGGCGTCCCGCGATCGGCGTGAAGACCGACGCCGCAAGGAGCGGGGCGCTGAGCAGCCACGAGGCACTGTCCTCGCTCGTGTGCAGTGAGTGCGCGATGCTCGGGATCGCAGGGATCACGAGCGACTGCAGGACGGCGTAGGTGAGGCCGCCGAGCGCGAGCACGGCGAGGGTGATGTTGGGCGACTGGCGCCGGGTGGGGTGCTCGGTCACGGCTTGGCTCCTAGGTTCTTGACGGTTGTGTTTCGTAGCGCAGGCCGTCGAGCGCCACGGAGAGGATGCGTTCGATCTCGACCGGCTCGGCCGAGGTGATCTTGGCGATCGCGCCGACGAGCTGGATCACCTCGATGAAGCTCGCGTCCGGCCTGACCGCTCCGGCGTGTTGTGCGCGCTCGAGCAACGGTTCCCCGGTCGCGAACACCGCTGCACGGCAGCTGCGGAACACGTCGGCGTCCTCGCCGAGGTGCGCGAAAAGATCCGCGGCCAGGGCCTGCTTGGCAGCGACGTAGCGCAGGAAGCGATGAAGCCAGCCGACGAGCGCATCCCACGGCGGCAGGCCCATGAGGCCGTCGGCCGAGTCGCAAAGGGCTCGCACCTCGTCCACGTAGATCGCCTCGACGAGGTCGATGCGGCTCGGGAAGTGGCGGTAGAGCGTGCCGATGCCGACCCCGGCACGGCGCGCGACATCCTCGAGCGACGCGCCGGCTCCGTCGCTTGCGAACGCCTCACGGCCGGCGGCGATCAGCTTCTCGCGGTTGCGTGCAGCGTCTGCGCGGAGCGGCCGCTGCGCCAAGGTGGTGTCGGTGGAGGTGTTGCTCATCAAGCGGAGGGTCGCTCCGCATAGTACTACATGGAGGCACCCTCCGCTTCCGCGCCGGCGGCCGCGGCCAGGCGCCGGCGCCCGGCATCACTACTCTCCAGGTATGGACGACGCGACACTGATGACCGCTGCCGACCTCGAGCAGCTACGCGACGAGCTTTCGCGGCTCGAGGGGGAGGGTCGCCGCGAGATCGCCGGGCGCATCAAGACGGCACGCGAGTGGGGCGATCTCAAGGAGAACAGCGAGTATCACGACGCCAAGAACGAGCAGGCTCACCTCGAGACGCGGATTGCGGTGTTGCGCGACCGGATCGCGCGCGCGCAGGTTGTGGAGGTGGAGGAGAGCGGCGTCGTCGTCGGCTTCGGCTCCACCGTGCGGATCCGTGATGACGAGGGCAAGGAGCAGCGTTTCGAGCTCGTCAGCTCTCGCGCGGCCGTTCCCGCGAGCGGTCAGATCTCGATCGAGTCGCCCGTCGCAAAGGCGCTTCTCGGCCTCCGGGTCGGCGAGGTCGCGTCGGTCACGACGCCACGCGGCACGCGTCGCCTGACGGTCGTCGGCGTCGGCTGAGCACCAGCGCGGCGGGCTGCGCGATCTCGTTGCCTGCACAGGCAACTAAACTCCGTCGGGTGGCGGATCGCCTCAACGATCTCGAGCTGGCCGCATGGCGCGGGTTTCTGCGCTCGCACGCGCTACTTTGGCGCGAGCTCGAGGCGAGCCTCGAGCGCCACCACGCGATCTCCCTCGGCGCTTATGACGTGCTCGTCCTCCTGGACGAGTCACCCACCGGCCGGATGCGGATGAGCGAGCTAGCTGGCGCCGTCCTGATGACCTCGGGCGGCTTCACGCGTCTCGCCGATCGTCTCTGCGCCCAAGGCCTCGCCACCCGTGAGCGTGCTGCCGGCGATGGCCGGGGTTTCGAGCTCGTCCTGACCGCGACCGGACGGGAGCTGCTGGAGCGCGCACGTGCGACGCACCGGGCCGATGTGCGCCGAGGGTTCTTGGCGCACGTCGACCCAGCCGATCAGGCCTGGCTCGCCGCTCTGTGGGAGCGGATCGCCGCCGAACCGGTCAGGACACCGGCAGCGAGTAGCTGACCCACTCCTCGCGCTCGGCGCCTGTGCGGTCGTAGACGGCCTGAGCTCGCTTGTTGCCCGGCGCCGTGTACCACTCGAGCGCCACGGCCTCGTGGTGGACGCACTCGCCGGCGCAGGCCTCGATAAGCGTCGCTCCGATGCCGCTGCCGCGCGCGGCGGGAGCGACATAGAGGTCGTTCATCAGGCCGATCGGTCCCGCAATCAGCGTCGAGTAGGTCCACAACAGGGTCGCGAGTCCCACGGCGGTGCCGTCCGCGAGGCGTGCGACCAGCTGGATCCCCGCCGTGTCGGGCGCCGCGACGAGCGCCTCGCACAGTCCGCGCAGCGAAGCTTCGCTCGGCGCCGCCTCGTAGAACTCGCAATAGCCGCGCAGCAGCGGCATCACCTCGTCGATATCGCCCGGCGTGACCCGGGCGATCTCGAACTCCGTCATTCAGGGATCTTGTGCGCGAAGTGGTCGTCGAGGACCTTCGGATCCGCGGTCTCCCAACGCCGCTTGAAGTACTCGCGCTGGAACGGCCATGCGACGAGCATCAGGAAGACGCCCAGCAGCAAACCACCGATTCCGATCACGATCGGTACCTGGAAGCCGTCAAACGGTGGCGAGTAGTTCGCGCCCGCCTTGCTGTAGTTGGCGTAAGCCTTGTAGAACACGGCGAACATCAGACCGCCGCCGAGCACGGGCAGAAAGCCGACGAGGAAGAACCGCCTGGCGTTCTTGAACAGCTCCTTGCGGAAGTACACGGCACAGGCGATCCCGGTGAAGCCGTAGTAGAAACAGATCGCAAAGCCGACGGCCGTGATCGAGTCGCCCAGCAGGTTCTGGCCGGGGTCGAAACCGATGATCGCGACGGTCCAGATAGCGGAGATCACGCCCATCGCGATCGTCGAGACATCCGGCGTCTGGAACTTCACATGCGTCTTGCCGAAGATATGCGGGATCGCCCCCCAATTCGCCATCGAGATCGTAGTGCGTGCGGTCGGAAGGATTGTCGTCTGCGTCGACGCAGACGCTGAAGTTAGGACAGAGAACAGCAACAGCTTCTTCAGGATGCCGTTTCCGAACACGACAGTCCCCAGTGGGCTGAGCACGTCACTCGAGTTGGCGCTCAGGTACCCGGGTCCCTTGATCGCCTGTGCGCCCGTCGTCACGACGACGTAGATCAGCAGCAGGAGGACGGTCGAGACCACGGCCGCACGGCCCGGGCCCTCGTGGGGGTTTTCCGACTCCTCGTTGACGGCGACGCCGGAATCCCACCCCCAGTAGATGAAGATTCCGAGCAGCACGGCGTCGGCGAGCGTTCCCCAGCCCAGCGTAAACGGGTTGAACCACGAGAACTCGGGCTTGATTGCGCCTGCGGGCGCGCCAGAGCCGTAGACTTTGATCAGGGCGACGACCGCGAACAGTCCGAGAATCGCAACCTCGAACGTCAGCAGGAACTGCTGGATCCGCGCCGACAGCTCGATGCCCCGCCAGCAGATCCACGTCATCAACGCGATCCAAACGACCGCCGCGATGATCAGGGCCAACGTTGACTTCGACGCCGCAGTCCAGCCGACCAGCAGATAGGTGTAGGTGCCTGCGATCACCGAAAGCGACGCCATCACGAGCACGTCCGCAAGGAAGATCGCCCAGCCATTGATCCAACCGAGCTGTGGGCCCAGTGCTCGTGTCACCCACGCGAACGTCGTTCCTGCGTCTGGGTCGGCCAAGTTGAACCAGCGGTAGCCGAGCGACACGAACAGGATCGGGATGAACGAGATGATGATGATCGCCGGGGCGTGGGTCCCGAGCCCGGCGACGCCGACGATGAAGCCGAGTGTCACCGCCAGGCTGTAAGCGGGTGCGGTCGAGGCGACGGCGATGACGACGTTCGATGCGTAGCCGATCGCCCCGGTTTTGAGGCCCTTCTCCCCGGGCGCACTCGATCGCTTAGGCGGCTCGGTGCTTGCCGGAACGGTTGCGCTCTCCACGGCTGACCTCCCTCGTTGACCTTGCCCCCACCCCTGGGAAGGCGGGTATTGAATCGCAAAACCGCGCAGCCTGCTCAATGGATGCATTCTCAGACCTATTGGGTCCTCGGCGGTGTTAGCGTGTAGCTAGGACAACGAGAATCGGAGGCAGGGGAATGGCGTCCACCACCACAACTCACCAGTACTCGAGCACGGAGCTTTCCGAGCTTGCGCGCCGTCACCTGTGGATGCACTTCTCCCGTCTGGGCGGCGACCTGCATGCTCCCGTTCCGATCATCGTCGGCGGTGAAGGCTGCTACGTCTACGACGCCGAGGGCAAGCGTTACCTCGATGGGCTCTCGGCGCTGTTCTGCGTCAACGCCGGCCACGGGAGGGCCGAGCTCGCCGAAGCTGCCGCCACCCAGATGCGTGAACTCGACTTCTTCACGACCTGGAGCTACGCGCACCCGCGCGCGATCGAGCTCGCGACGCGTATCGCCGCGCTCGCGCCCGGCGACCTGAACCGCGTCTTCTTCACATCAGGCGGCTCGGAAGCCGTCGAGAGCGCCCTCAAGCTCACTCGCAACTACCACCGCCTGACCGGCCACGCGCGCAAGACGAAGGTGATCGCGCGGGAGATCGCCTACCACGGGGTGACCCTCGGAGCACTGTCGGCAACCGGCATCACCTCGATCCGCGAACAGTTCGAGCCGCTCGCGCCGGGCGGCTGCCATGTCGTGAACACGAACAGCTATCACTGGCCGGCGGACAGGGATCCTCTGTGGGCGGCTGAGGCGATCGCCGAGCGGATCGAGTTCGAGGGTCCGGAGACGGTTGGAGCGGTGATCCTCGAGCCGGTGCAGAACGGCGGTGGCTGCTTCGTCCCCCAGGAGGGCTACTTCCAGCGTGTGCGCGAGATCTGCGACCACTATGACGTCCTCCTGATCTCAGACGAGGTCATCTGCTCGTGGGGCCGTCTCGGCTACTACTTCGGCTCGGAACGCTACGACTACCAGCCGGACATCATCACGACCGCGAAGGGCCTCACCTCGGCCTATGTTCCGATGGGCGCGATGATCGTCTCGGACGCCGTCGCAGAGCCCTTCCTGCACGGCACGCAGAGTTTCGCCCACGGCTTCACCTTCGGCGGGCACCCTGTCGCCGCGGCTGTCGCGATGGCGAACCTCGATATCTTCGAGCGCGAGGATCTCTGCGGTCACGTGCGCGAGAAGGAGGGCGAGTTCCGGGCCGTGCTCGAGGACCTGCGCGACATCCCGATCGTCGGGGACGTGCGCGGGGCCGGCTTCTTCCAGGCGGTTGAGCTGGTCAAGGATCAGGAGACCAGGGAGACATTCAACGATGAGGAATCCGAGCATCTGCTCCGCGGGTTCCTCTCCGGACAGCTCTACCGTCACGGCTTGATCTGCCGCGCCGACGACCGTGGCGACCCGGTCATCCAGCTCGCGCCGCCGCTGATCTGCGACAGCGAGCAGTTCGAGGAGATCGGGCGCGTGCTGCGGACGGTGCTGACCGCCGCGAGCGAGCTCATCGCCTGAGTGCCGAAGCTGTGAACGCACGGGGGCAAGAACGGCTGCGCGTCGGCGTGCTCGGGGCCGGGGGGACGATCGCTCCCGCGATCCTCGAGGACCTCGCGGTCTCAGACGAGGTCGCGAGCATCCTTGCGCTCGACATCGACGGCGAGCGGGCCGCGTTGGCCGCGAACGCGCACGGTGGCGCCAAGACCACGGCTCGAGCCGTCGACGCGCGCTCAGGGCTCGCCGAGGCGCTGGACGGGCTCGACGTGCTCGTCAACACGGCGTCCTACCGCGTCAACATCGCCGCGATGGAGGCGTGCCTTGCGGCCGGCTGCGACTACATCGACCTGGGCGGGCTCTACCACGTCACGCTAAACCAGCTGGAGCTGAGCGACAGCTTCGAGCGGGCCGGTCGCCTTGCGCTGCTGGGCATGGGCTCGGCGCCGGGGAAGACCAACCTGATGGCCGCGCGTGCGGTCGCGGAGCTCGAAGCGGTCGACTCGATCGACATCATCGCCGGCGGTCGCGACTTCGATCCGCGAGGTCCGTTCAGCCCGCCGTACGCAGTGCAGACGCTGATCGACGAGATCACGCTGAAGCCGGTTGTGCTGCGCGACGGCCAGCCGGTTGAGATCGAGCCGCTCACCTCCGCCGGCGCCGCCGAGTTCGGCGATCCGATCGGAACGGCGCCGACGATCTACACGATCCACTCCGAGCTCGTCAGCTTCGGCGGGAGTTTTGGCTGCCGCGAATGCAACTTCCGGCTGTCGCTTGCCCCTGTGGTCGAAGCCCGCCTGCGGGAGCTGGCGGGTTCGAGCGCGGAGGAGATCGCCGAGGCGCAGCGCGCCGCGACGCCGCCTTCGGGCGAGACCGTCTCGATCCACCTGATCGAGGCCCGCGGCGGCGGCCGCGCGGTGACCGTTCGCAGCATCACGAAACCGCACCGGCCGTTCGGCCTTGGCGGCAGCATCGTTTCGACCGCGGCGCCGGCAGCGGCGGCGGTGCGCCTCCTTGCCCGCGGGCGGATCGACGCGATCGGTGCTCAGTTCCCTGAGCGGTGCATCGCAGCCGAGGACCTTTTTGCCGAAGTCGCGACGCGCAGTTGCGAGATAACCGTCGAAGTCGAGGAGCTAGCCGCATGAAAGTAGGCGTCCCGCGTGAGATCAAGGCCGACGAGTACCGCATCTCGATGACGCCCGCGGGGGTCCGTGAGCTGACAGAGCACGGTCACGAGGTTCTCGTTGAGGGCGGAGCGGGCGTAGCGAGTGGCTTCTCCGATGACCAGTACACGGCTCAGGGCGCGACGATCGTCCCGGACGCGGACACGGTGTTCGCCCAGGCTGACATGATCGTCAAGGTCAAGGAGCCGCTCACGGTCGAGGTCGAGCGCCTGCGTGCGGGCCAGATCCTCTTCACCTACCTGCACCTCGCGCCGGCGCCCGAGCTCACGCGCGGCCTGTGCGGCTCAGGCGCCACCTGCATCGCCTACGAGACCGTCGAGGACCGCCAGGGACGCCTACCGCTCCTGGCGCCGATGTCCGAGATCGCGGGCCGCCTCGCAACCCAAGCCGGTGCCTTCATGCTCGAGAAGCCGCTCGGTGGTCGCGGCGTACTGCTCGGCGGCATCCCCGGAGTCGCCGCGGCAAACGTGATGATCATCGGTGGCGGCAACGTCGGGCAGCATGCGGCGGCCGTCGCGATCGGGCTCGGCGCCGACGTTTTCATCTTCGACGTTTCGATCGACCGCCTGCGCGAGCTCGAGGTCGCGCTCGGCGGGCGCTGCTCGACAGTCTTCTCTTCCACGCTCGCGGTCGAGGAGATGCTGCCACGAGTGGACCTCGTGATCGGCGCCGTGCTTGCCCGGGGCGATCGTGCTCCGTTCGTGATCCGCGAGAGCCAGCTGCGCCTCATGCGCCCGGGAACGGTGCTCGTGGACGTCGCGATCGACCAGGGCGGCTGTTTCGAGACCTCGCGCCCGACGACTCACGCCGAGCCGACATTCCAGGTCGAGGGGATCACGCACTACTGCGTGACGAACATGCCTGGTGCCGTGCCGGTCACGGCGACGCACGCGCTGTCGAACGCGACCCTGCCCTACGTGCTGGCGCTGGCCGACAAGGGGGTCGACGGCGCGATCGCCGATGACCCGGGTCTGCGGCTGGGCGTCAACGTCGCCGGTGGCGTGACGACTCACCCGGCGGTCGCGCGCAGCATCGGGGCAGAAGTGGTTTCAGTCGAGACGGCGCTTGGCGCCGTCGCCAAGTGACCTGAGGGAGGCGTCATGCGAACTGTCGAGAACTTCATAGGCGGCGCATCTGTCGCGGCCGTGGATGGCGCGACCGAGCCCGTGCTCAACCCCGCCACAGGCGAGGCGATGGCCCACGCGCCCCTGTCGGGCGTCGCGGACATCGATGCGGCGGTCAGGGCCGCGAGGGAAGCCTTCGACGGCTGGTCCCAGGCGACCCCGGCAGTCCGCGCGGAGGCGCTGCTCGGCCTTGCCGCCGCCGTCGAAGCGCACGGTGAGGAGCTCGCTCGCGATGACGCGATGAACGCGGGCAAGCCCTATTCGGCCATGTTGAACGACGAAATCCCGGTCGCGGCGGACAACCTGCGCTTCTTCGCGGGTGCGGCGCGCTGCCTCGAGGGCCGTGCGGCGGGCGAATATATGGAGGGCTACACGTCGTACACCAGGCGCGAGGCCGTTGGCGTGATCGGACAGATCTCGCCGTGGAACTACCCGCTCCTGATGGCGATCTGGAAGATCGGTCCCGCGCTCGCGACAGGCAACACGATCGTCCTGAAGCCCGCCGAGACGACGCCGCTGACGACGGTCAGGCTCGCCCAATTGGCGGCGGAGTACCTGCCGCCTGGTGTGCTGAACGTGGTGTGTGGTCACGGTGACCCGGCGGGCCAGGCGCTCGTTGACCATCCGGAGGTCGACATGGTTTCGCTGACCGGGTCCGTCGACACGGGCAAGCGGATTGCTGCGAGCGCCGCGGCGTCCGTCAAGCGGGTACACCTCGAGCTCGGTGGCAAGGCGCCGGTCGTGGTGTTCGACGACGTCGACATGGAAAGCGCGCTCGAGACGATCGCCGCCACCGGGTACTACAACGCGGGGCAGGACTGCACCGCGGCGACCCGCGTTCTCGCCTCCGCAAAGGTCTATGACGAGGTGGTCGCGGGGCTGGCTGAACAGGCTCAGGGCCTGGTCCTCGGCGACACGATGGCGCAGGACACCACGCTCGGTCCGCTCAACTCGGCGCGTCAGCGCGAGCGCGTCGAAGGCATGATCGAGCGCCGCAGCAAGCGCGCCGAGCTGGTTACCGGCGGCAAGGAACCGGGCGGCGCAGGGTTCTTCCTCGAACCGGCGGTGGTCGCAGGGCTCTCCCAGGACGATGAGCTGATCCAGCGTGAGATCTTCGGCCCGGTTATCACGGTCCAGCGCTTTAAGGACGAGGACGAGGCGATCGCCTGGGCGAACGGCACGCCCTACGGCCTCGCGTCGTCCGTCTGGACCACCGACGTCAAGCGCGCCTTCCGGGTCTCGAAGGCGCTTCGGTTCGGCTGCGTTTGGATCAACGATCACATCCCGCTCGTCTCCGAGATGCCGCACGGCGGGTTCAAGCAGTCCGGCTACGGCAAGGACCTCTCGATGTACGCGCTCGAGGACTACACCGTTGTGAAGCACGTGATGGCCAGGCTCGATTGAGGTCGGGCTTTGCCCGCCTCAATCGAGGGCGGACTGCGCTGGTTGTCCGCGATTGCTTTGCTCACGGAAGTGGGGTGGGGGTTGGTGTGCGCAGCGCGTCGGTGAGGAGCGTGAGGTAGCGCTCGGGAGCGGCGGGCTCGGCGCAGAGGCTCTCCTGGCGCGCTGTTGCCGTGACCATCTTGAGGAGCAGGGGGAGCTCGGAGGGGCGGATGTCGGTGCGCAGGCGACCTGCCGCTTGTGCGCTCGCGAACAATGCCTCCAGGCGGTCGAACACGCGCTCGTGAAGCTCCGCCTTGACGTTCGGCATCACACCCGCCTGGTCGAGAACCTGGAGGAACGCCATGTTGGCCGATTGGATCTCGATCACGGCTCGCATGCCCGCTAACAGGGCATCCCAAGGGTCGGGTATCTCTGCGGCGGCGACGATCGACTGCTCGAGTTCGCTCAGGCCTGTGTCGAAGATCGCGTGCATCAGCCGTTCCTTGGTCGGGAAGCGCCGGTAGACGGTCGCTGGGCCGACTCCCGCGCGCCGCGCGATCTCCTCGATCGGGACCTCGTAGCCATCGCTTGCGAACGCCTCGCGGGCGGCGGCCAGGATGCGGTCCTGGTTGCGCTGCGCGTCCGCTCGCAGTCCCCTCTCGACGGCGACTGTTGCCATGTCGTGATCCATCCTACCAAAGCGGAGGCCGCACTATCACTTGTGCTACGGTTCTCCCGCAATTCCGGATGGCTGCGGCCAGGAGGTCGGCAAACAGTGAAAGCGCTCGCCCGTTGGTGCATCGCCCACCGCCGTACCGTCGTGATCGCCTGGGTAGCGGTCCTGATCGCGGCGAACGTTGCGGGTGCCTCTGCGGGCTCCGTCTACAACAGCAACTTCAAGGGTCAGAGCTCCGCGGGATCACAGCGCGCGCTCGACCTGCTCGCCAAGTACTTCCCCACCCGCAAGGGTGATCAGGCGTCGATCGTCTTCGAGTCGAAGGCCCCGATCAGATCCGCCGCCGTTCGCTCGGAGATCACAGCGCTGGTTTCTCAGATCCAGGGTGACGCGCATGTCAGCGGCGTCGTATCGCCCTACGGCGGTCCACACCAGATCGCGCCGGACGGGCACATCGCCTACGCGACGGTCCTGTTCGACCAGCGCTCGTTCCAGCTGCCGAAATCGGCGATCCAGCGAGTGATCAACAACTCCGAGGCGGCGCGCAGCGCGACGCTGGACGTTCAGCTCGGCGGCCAGCCGATCGAGCAGGTGGAGCCGCCGTCGACGGGCCCCGCGACGGGCGTCGGGATCATCGCGGCGATCGTGATCCTGCTCGTCACATTTGGCACGATCGTCGCTGCCGGCTTGCCGCTCCTGACAGCCCTGCTGGCCCTCGGCACCTCGCTCGGCCTGATCGAACTGCTCACCCACGTCATGGATGTGGTCAACTTCACCCCCGAGCTTGCGGCGATGATCGGGCTTGGCGTTGGCATCGATTACGCGCTGTTCGTCGTCACTCGCTTCCGAACGGGCCTAGACGCCGGGCTGGAGCCGAACGACGCGGTCGTCATCGCGATGGACACCTCGGGTCGCGCCGTGCTTTTTGCCGGAATCACCGTCGTGATCGCGATGCTCGGCCAGTTGCTCGTCGGCGTCGCTTTCCTACGAGGGCCCGCCGTGGCCTCCTCGCTCACGGTGCTGCTGACGATGCTCGCGGCCATCACGCTGCTACCGGCAGTGCTCTCGAAGCTCGGCCGCGGGATCGACCGTCTCGACCCGTTCCGTCTTCGTCGTCGCGAACGCGCCTCCGACGGTGGGTTCTGGGAGCGCTGGGCCGCATTCGTGCAGCGACGCCCGCTTGTGTGCGCGCTCGCCTCGCTTGCGGTCCTTCTGGCGCTCGCCTCGCCGGTCCTCTCACTGCGACTTGGCGCCACCGATGCCGGAACCGACGCCAAGAGCACGACCACCTACCAGGCGTATCAGCTCGATTCGAAGGGTTTCGGGCCCGGCTCGACGGGGCCGATCGAGATCGTGGCGCAGCTGCCGAGGCCGTTCGACAAGTCGGTCGCGGCGACGCTCCACAACGCCTTCGTCGGACTCCCCGATGTCGCAGCGGTGACACCGCCGACGTTCAGCAGCCCGAACGGCAGGCTCGCGGTGATCAACGTGATCCCGAAGACCACCCCGCGCGCGGCGGAGACCTCGACGCTCCTCGACCGGCTTCGCAACGACGTGATCCCGTCGCTCGAGCGTAAAACGCACGCGACCGTCTACGCGGGCGGCACGACAGCGTTGTTCGCCGATTTCTCGAGCTACATGGCGAGCAAGCTCCCCCTGTTCATCGGTGCCGTGGTGCTGATCTCGGCGCTGCTGCTGCTCGCGGTGTTCCGCTCCCTGTTCGTCGCTGCGAAGGCGATCGTTATGAACCTTCTCAGCGTCGGCGCGGCGTTCGGTGTCGTCGTCGCGGTCTTCCAATGGGGCTGGCTCGGGGGCGTCGTAGGTATCTCCGCAACCTCGCCGATCGCCGCGTTCCTGCCCGTGATGGTGTTCGCGATCGTGTTCGGCCTCTCAATGGACTACGAGGTCTTCCTGATGTCGCGGATGCACGAGGAGTGGGAGCGGACGGGAGATGCGGCGTTCGCGATGCGCCATGGCCTCGCCGCGACCGGTCGCGTGATCACGGCTGCGGCGGCGATCATGGTCTGCGTCTTCGCTTCGTTCGTCCTCGGTAACAACCTCACGATCAAGCTCTTCGGCGTTGGACTCGCGTCGGCTGTGTTCCTCGACGCGTTCCTGATCCGCGCGATCCTCGTGCCGGCGATCATGGCGTTGATGGGCCCGCGAGCGTGGTGGCTACCGCGCGGCCTCGACCGGGCGCTCCCGCGTCTGAACGTCGACCCCGGCGCTTCCGACGTCGCAGCCGAGCCTGCCTGAGCCGGCGTGCCGCCTCTGTAGGCTGGAAGGAGTCCGAGCGCAACGGAGGCGATGTCGATGAAGGCAACATGGAATGGCGTGACCCTTGCCGACAGCGACGACACGGTTGTCGTCGAGGGCAACCACTACTTCCCCCCAGACAGCATCAATCCGGAGTACTTCCAGAATTCGGGAACGCACACGAACTGCCCCTGGAAGGGCGATGCCAGCTACAAGACCGTTGTCGTCGACGGCACCGAGAACGTCGACGCGGCTTGGTATTACCCAGACCCGGAGGATGCCGCGGCGGAGATCAGGGATCGCTTCGCCTTCTGGCGCGGCGTCGAGGTGAGCGGGTAGCTCAGCCGGCGAGCGACCAGATGTCGAGTAGGCCGCTAGTCGAATGGTCGTTAGCGTCACCCTCCGGCTCGATCACGTAGCCGTCGATCGCAATCGGGCTGTTCCAGTGGCCCGTACCGGACGCGAGCGTCGCGATCAGCCTCCCGGTGTGAGGCGCGTAGACGTTGACCCCGCCTGAGTCCATGTCGTACACGTAGAGCAGCCCGCCGGCGAGGATCGGGCTCGTTCCGTGCGTGCCGTTGCTCCAGCTGACGTGCAGGCGTCTGTGCGCGAGGTGGTAGGCGGTGGTCCCGCCACCATCTGCGACGAAGACCATCGAGCCGAACACGGCGGGGGTGCTGAAGAGCTCCGCGCCGCCGGGCGTCGGCAGCAGCTGCAGCTGACCCCCGGTCCGCTCGGGCAGCGGGTGGCGAGCGCCGTCCAGTCGCCGGAGGTCGAGCAGGCGGAGCAGGCCGTCCTTGCCGCCCTGCAGCGCGAGGTGCCCAGGCAGCAGTGCTGGTGACCCGGATCCCTCGTCGGTGTCAGAGGAGTTGAGCGTTGCCTGATTGGTCGGCGTGTAGGCGCCGACCAGCTTCAGGTTCGGCAGGCTGAGCTCGATCACGCTGTCGCCGAAGTAGCTGTTGCCGTTCCAGGGGCCGTTGCCCGTCGCGATCAACACGCGGGTGCTGCCGCGGAGCACGACCGGCCCGCCGCGCGAGAGGATCGCCGAGTCGCTCGCCGGGCACGTGGCGGGCGCAATGATCACGTGGCGGTGCGCGCAGAGCGTGTTGAACACGTGATCGACGTGGCCGCTTGCAAGGTTGACGGCGACGATGTGGCCCACGTACGGCGGCGCGTCGCCGTAATACCCGCCGGTCGTAGCGAGCAGGTCACCGCCGGCGATGTTGAGCGACGCCGTGAGCTTCTCACGCGAGGGCAGCACGGTGACCCGTGCCGGCCAGCCGGGGGCCTCCGTCCCGCTCGCCACGCTCAGCTTGTGCACGAGGCCGTTTGGCGAGGTGGCGTAGACGTACTGCCCACTTGGGTCGGCGATCGGGCTGGCCACTGTGATCTGCACGCTGCCCGACCACGCCCCGATTCCCGGCGGGGTGAACTTCCAGAGGATCTGACCGCTCGCCGGGTTGATGGCGAGCGTTATCCCGTAGGTGGTCGTCACGATCACGACGTTCTGGGCCGTGCCGTCCACGGTCGCGCCGGTGAGGAAGATCGGCGAGCTGTCGACTGTTCCCGGAAGCGCGACCTGGCGCCGGCGCAGCTGCTTGACGTTCGCGACGGTGATGCCCGTCGCCGAGGCTGTTGCGTCGCTTCGCTGCGCGTTTAGGCCAAACTCCGGCCACTCGGCGAGCGAGCCGGAGACGGAGTGGCGGATCGCCGCAGTATTGCCGGCAAACACGCGGTCGACCGCCGACTGTCCTGCGCCGATCGCGATCGACACCACGACGAGGGCGATCACAACTTTCCCGCTCACCCCGGCACGTCGGGGCCGGTTGCGCATCTTGCTCACTACTAGGAAGGCTACCTACTGGCCGATGTGGGCCGGCGCGATCGTCGCGGCGTAGGTCGCACCCTTCACGTGGCCGATCACGTTCACCTGGAAGGCGCTCGAGTGGTTAGCCGCGAGCGTTGGTATAACGCTCTGGCCGGCGGCGAGCACCTTCGAGCCGGCGAGGGCAACCGCGTAGACCGTGACCATCGACAGCACGCTGCTCGTGCCGTTGATCGCTTTGCCGCTGATCAGCGGGCCGACGAAGTTGCTACCGCCCGCGATGCCCGCGGCGCTGAGGGTCAGCTGTGGTGCCTTCGCCGTGGGCGCGCCGAGGGCGGCGACGACGCGTACCGGCGCTCCGGCGCTCGAGAGCACGCTGGCGTCGACCCACCAGGCCGTGGCGTGCGCCGCGAGCAGGGACAGCTCGCCGCTGGGCGAGCCGGCGCCGACGGTAGCGTTCGTGTAGACGGCCTTGCCGGCGGCGTCGTAGGCGGTGATCAGGATCGGGATGTCAGCTTGCGGGGTACTCGACGTGTTCGTCAGCTCGAGCGCCGCCGCAGTGCTGCCTGAGGTACTTACGATCTGGGCTGAGAGGACCCGGACGCTCGGATCGCTTCCCTTCAGCTTGGTCACGGCGGCGTCGGCGTTGTGCTTGCCGAGGCGCTTCGCGATCTGGGCGTTCTTCTCCTGCGTTGTTTGGCAGCCCGCGAGCACCAGGACCGCGAGCAGCGCGACGCTGCTGCGCCTCATCCGAAGACGCCGGCTATGTACTCGCGCGTCTGCTCCTGCTCAGGATCGGTGAAAACCTGCTCGGTCTCGCCGAGCTCGACCAGATCACCGAGGTACATGAATGCGACGCGGTCGGCGATCCGCCGGGCCTGCTGGAGGTTGTGCGTGACGATGACGATCGCGAGGTCCTGTCGTAGCTGCACGATCAGGTCCTCGATGACTGCGGTCGACCGCGGGTCGAGGGCTGAGCACGGCTCGTCCATCAGCAGGATCTCAGGCTCCTGCGCTATCGCGCGTGCGATGCACAGCCGCTGCTGCTGCCCGCCGGACAACCGCAACGCGGACCGATCGTAGTCGGTGCGAACCTCCTCGTAGAGGCCGGCGCGCTGCAGTGCCTTGTCGACCTGCGGCTGCAGGTCGCGGCGATGCGGACGTTTGCGGGATTGTTCGCGCAGCGCAAAGCCGACGTTGTCGAAGATCGACATGGGAAACGGATTCGGCTGCTGGAACACCATCGAGACCCGCCGGCGCAGTTCGGTGTCGACGATCTCGTCGGTGTCCTCGCCATCGAGCAGGATGCGTCCACTGTGGCTTGCGTTCGGCGTCAGCTCGGTCAGTCGGTTGAGCGTCCGCAGCAGGGTGGTCTTGCCGCAGCCGGAGGGGCCGATCAGCGCGAGGACCTCGCCCTGGTTGATCGAGAGGGAGACGTTCTTGACAGCCGGCTTGCTGCCGTAGAAGACGCTGATGTCCTCAACGCGCAGCCGCTCGACGGTCTCGGTCGCCGTGCGCGCGCGGCGCACGGATGTATCGGTTCTTTCCGGTGCGATGGTCATCAACTCTTCTTCGAAGTCGAGCTTTTCGATCGGCAATGGCATATTGTCCCAAACCGGGGGGTCGAGTGTCTCCGACAACGGCGGCGTACGTTCACTGCTCATGCGCCGAGACGCCGGCTTGGCTCGTGAATCGGTGGCCCGCCGATGCGGCCGATGCGTCCCACGCCCCAGTTGAGCAGGACGACGAGGAGCAGCAGCACGGCAGCGGCGGCATACGCCTTATCGGGCGCGTTCCCGTCACCGGCGGGCGAGTTGTTGAAGACGTAGCTCGTCAGTGTCGAGCCGGTGCCGCGGAGCAGTCCAATGAACGGCGTGTTGCTGGCCGGCTGGTTGCGCAGCGTCGCGCCGAGCAGCAGCACGACGATCGCGGTGTCGCCGATGATCCGGCCGAGGCCGAGCGTCGCGCCGGTGGCGACATCGCGGCGGACGGCGGGCAGCACGACCCGGCGGATCGTCGCGATCCTCGTCTTACCAAGCGCATAGGAGGATTCCCGCAGCTGGCGCGGCGTC
Source organism: uncultured Solirubrobacteraceae bacterium (assembly GCA_964422115.1). Classification (GTDB taxonomy): domain Bacteria; phylum Actinomycetota; class Thermoleophilia; order Solirubrobacterales; family Solirubrobacteraceae; genus Palsa-513. The sequence continues at coordinate 78,586 of CAYQZU010000002.1, forward strand.
GCGATCAGTCCGTTGCGGGTCGCCGTGTAGACGGACGGCAGCGCCACGGCTGAGACGATGATTCCCGCGTTCAGGAAGGAGCGGCCGAAGGCGCCTCCCGGCTCGGCCAGCGAGAACGGCGAGAAGACCCCGAGCTCGAACAGCGCGAGGCCGAAGATCGCGAGCACGATGTCGGGTGTTCCGGCGATGATCTCGACCGCGGACTCGACAATGCGGCTGAGCCAGCGCGGTCGCCCGTATTCGACCACCCAGATCGCGCTGACCACACCAAGGGGGGCCGCGATGAGCAGTCCGATTGCGGCGAGCAGCACGGTGCCAAGGATCGGATCGAGGATCCCGCCCGACATCGCCTGTGTCGCGGCGACGCTTGGCCGGGTCACGAGCAGGTCTGGGTGCAAATACTGGATGCCCTGGACGGCGAAGAAGATCACGAGCGCCGCGGCGCAGACGCAGAGCCCCGCGCCGGCTGTCCACGCGATCACGAACAGGGCCTGGTCCCGCGCTCGCCAGCTCCGGACGGGCGCGCGACGTCCGCGGCGGCGCCTGCGCGATGGGGACAGCTGCGGCGCGGCCAGCGGATTGGCGCTGGCCATCAGTCGCTCACCTGGTAGCGGCGCAGCGGTAGCTTGACGAGGTAGGCCGCGAGCGACAGCACGAAGCTCGAGAAGAGCAGGAGCGCCGCGAACGCGTAAAGGGTCGAATGAAGCGCGGGCGCGTTGATCGCCTCCGCGCTGCGCACGATCTCTGAGGCGAGCGACTGGAACGGCTCGAACCAGAAGATCGTTCCGTCCGCAGGGTTTGGACTGAAGGAGACGCCGCCGGAGACCATCGAGATCACAATCGCCTCACCCACAGCACGGGCCGCGGCCAGGCCTGCCGCGGCGATGATCGCCGGCCGGATTGCTCGCACGGACACCGCGAGAGTCGCCCGCAGCGGGTTCAGTCCGAGCGCAATCGCCCCTTCGCGCCACGGTCGCGGCACCGACTGGAGAGCGTCTGCGATCAGCGCGGTCATGATCGGCGTGATCATCAGCGTCAGCAGCACGACGGCCACCGCCAGGCCTCCGCCACTGAGCTGGACCACGTAGGCGACCGACTTCTTCTCGCCCTGGGTCACGATGTGGTTGGCAGTGAACGGGACCAGAACGAGGATGCCGACGAGTCCGTAGAGCACCGAGGGAACGGCCGCGAGCAGGCGGATGATCGGCGACATGACGCGGCGCACCGGCGATGGCGCGAACTCAACTATGAAGATCGCAGTCGCCACCGAGATGGCGAGTCCAAGGACGACCGCCAACCCGGCGCTGAGCACCGTGCCGTAGATCAGCGGCCAGGCGTGGATCAGGAAGGCCGAGGCGGGCGGATGGCTCGTCGTGTTCTCCATCGCGCCGAGCTGGGCATCCGGGTTCCCGCCGGAGCCAAGCCACGATAGTCCTTCGTGCTGGAACGTCGGCCATGCCCCGCGGACGATGAAGACGATCATCGCCGCGATCGCGACGGCCAGCAGACACGCCGCCGCGCCGAGCACTAGCTCGGCGCGGCGGTCACTCCACGGTCGGCGAAGTCGTTCGAACATCGCTGCCGGCGTGCGGATCTGCTAACCGGCTGTCGGCGCGGTGATCGTCAACGGAATCCAATTGGTCTGAATCAGCTTCTTTGCGGCCTTGCTGGTCTGGATCCAGTTGATGAAGTGACCAACGTCGTTTCCGACCTGGGCGCCCTTCGTGACTTCGTAGAAGAACGACCAGCCCGGGTAGGTCTCGTTCACGGTGTTCGCGACGTTGCACCCGATGCCGTTGTAGGCGACTGCGTTGATGTTCTTGTTGAGCGCGAAATAGTCGGACAGGAAGCCGATCGCGTTCGGGTCCTTCTCGACCGCGGTCTGCAACTGGCCCTCGCTCGCGTACTGCGTTGCCGGGGGAGACGCGACCTTGCCGCCGGCGAGCAGCGTGTTCTGGAACGTCGTCAGTACGCCCGCGACGGATGTGCGGCTGTCGACATCGATCGTCGACGTGAGGCTCGAGCCGGATACCTGGCTCCAGCTGCGCACCTTGCCTTCGAAGATCTGCTGGACCTGCGCCTGCGTCAGGTTCGAGATCGGGTTCGACTTGTTCGTCACAACGCAGACGAAGTACTTGGCGATCGGGTAGAAGTCGAGGCCGGGCGGGTCGGTCGATGCCGGGCCGCGCGAGGAGTCGCCGATGTTGACCTTGCCGGCGGCGACGTCGGCGATGCCGACGCTGGCTCCGCCCTGCGAGACGCTGAACTTGATCTTGTTGTGATGCAGCTTCGAGTAGGCGTGCGTGAGCAGCTCCACCAGCGGGAAGGACGCCGTGGCGCCCGAGATCGTGATGACCGTCGTCGCGGCGAGGGCGACGGGGACTGATATCGCGAGGATGGCGCTCGCGACGGCGAAAGCAAGAAGACGACGGGGTCTGCGCATCGAGTTAGGGGGCTCCCTGTGAATTGGTTTGACAAGCGGATTGGCCGCAGCCTAGCATAAAGCCCACAAACCCGATGCACAAACAACTATTTCCGCTACGCTACCCGCCTCACCAACCACGAATGGAGAACAAGTTGCTCAAATCTTCGCCCGCCCGCCGCCTCGCGGCAACGCTTGGGGTGCTGGGAACCGCGGCGGCGCTGGCTGCGGTCCTCGGCGTATCTCTCGTTCAGGCCGACAGCATCCAGCCGGTGACCACCGGCGGTACCGGGACGACCGGCACGACCGGCGCGACCGGCTCCACCGCGGACCCGAACAACTACACGTGCACCGGCCAGATTCGGAAGGGAACGCCGGAGGCCGGCACGCCCGGGACCCAGGTCCAGTACCGGTTCTCGTGCAACGGTCCGATCACGGGGTACCAGATCGATACCGAGCCGCATCAGGTCGTCTACTTCGACGCGTCGCCGACGGCAGCGGTGAACGACGCCCCGGTGACCGACAACTTCGAGTGCGAAGGGATCACCCCCGGAGTGGCGCTCAACTGCTGGGGTCAGTCGACCGCGCCGGGAGAGGTCATCACCGGCCAGTTCGCGATTCAGGGGAAGATCAACGCCGAGCCGCTGGTTGACGCGGTCCTCACCGTGACCGACGCGACGGCGCCCTCCACGACCGTCACGAGCGCGAGCAAGGCGGCGCCGGTGACCGTCACGCCGGTGGTCACCCAGTACATCTCGGGTCCGTTCGACCTGGGCCGCCCGGTGAACATCAATCACGACCAGTTCAGTAAGGATCTGCGTCTGAGCAACACGCCCCCGATAGCCGTGCTCGCCAAGAGGACGAAGTCGGGCAAGTGGATCACGACTCGGGAGCCGGTTTACGGGACAACCGGAAGCACCGGGGTCAGCAAGTCATAGGGCCGGCGCCCACGGCGCCTCGCGGCAACAGGCCGCGAGGCGCTCAGCCGGCCGGCGTCTCGCCAGCTCGCTGCAGGTGAAGGCGCATCAGCTCGTCCTGCGCGCTCAGCGGCTCCTCGCCGTCGGGCACCCGCAGACGCGTCCAGCGTCCGTCACCGTCGAGCTGCCAGGCGAACTGGTTGTCGCGCAGGCACAGGCTAACCGTCTCGAGGACCTCGGCTCGCAGCTGCGGATCCTCGATCGGGACTGCGAGCTCGACCCGATGCTCGAGGTTGCGCGGCATTAGGTCCGCCGACGATATGTAGACCGTCTGCTCGCCGCGGCGTTCGAACGCGAACACGCGCGAGTGCTCGAGGAAACGACCGACCACGGACACGACGCGGATCGTCTCTGAGATACCGGGGAGTCCAGGACGCAGGCAGCAGATGCCACGCACGTTGAGATCGATCGGAACACCGGCCTGCGAAGCCGCGTACAGCGCGTCGATGCACTTCTGGTCCACGAGCGCGTTCATCTTCATCGTGATCCGCGACGGCGTCTGCGGTGAATGCGCCGCGACTGTCTGCTCGATCTCGTTGATGACTGCGCTACGCAGACGCGTCGGCGCCACGATCACCTTGCGGTAACTGCGCTGCCGAGCGAACCCGGTCAGGAAGTTGAACAGCTCCGCCACGTCGGAGCCGATCGCCTCGTCGGTTGTGAACAGGCCGAAGTCGGTGTAGAGGCGGGCGGTTGTCGAGTGGTAGTTGCCGGTCCCAATATGGACGTAGTTGCGCACGCCGCTTCCTTCGCGCCGCACGACGAGCACGCACTTGGCGTGGGTCTTGAGCGCCGGGTGGCCGTAGACGACGTGGACGCCCGCCTGTTCGAGCGACTTGGCCCATTGGATGTTCGTCTGCTCGTCGAAGCGCGCCTGAAGCTCCACCATGCAGACCGCCTGCTTGCCACGCTCCGCAGCGCGAATCAGCGCCGGAACGAGCGGGGAGTCATCACTCGTTCTGTACACGGTCTGCTTGATCGCGAGCACCTGCGGATCGCTCACGGCCTGCTCGACGAACCGCTCGACGGAGGCGACAAACGAGTCGTAGGGGTGGTGGACGAGCACGTCGCCCGCCCGCATTGCCGCCATGATGTCCGCCCTGCCATCCTCGTCGCCACGAAACCGCGGGGGCGTCAGCGGAGACCACGAGGACATGCGAAGCTCGCCGTAGCCGGGGAGCTTCGCCAGCTGGTTCAGACCTGTCAGATCCAGCAGCCCGGTCACCTCGTAGACGTCTCGAGGCTCGAGATCGAGCGCCGCCGTGATCTCGCCACGCAGGCGAGCGGACATCCGCTCGCCGACCTCGACGCGCACGACCTCGCCGAAGCGTCGCCGTCGCAACTCGTTCTCCACCGCCGCGAGCAGGTCGTCGGCCTCGTCAGACACCGCGAGGTCGGCGTCGCGCGTCACTCGGAAGCATGCTCGCTCGTCGATCACCATGCCCGGAAAAAGCGCTTCGAGGTTCTGAGCGATCACGTCCTCCAGCGGCACGAACGTGTCGCCATCGCCCACCTGGACGAACCGCGGCAGGATCTCGGTTGGGACCTTGACTCGCGCAAAAGCCGTGTGGCCCGAGTCCGGGTCGCTGACGATCACGCCGAGGCTCAGCGAGAGGTTCGAGATGTACGGGAACGGCTGGCCGGGGCCGACCGCGAGCGGCGTCAGCGCCGGGAAGATGACGCGGCGGAAATGCGCCGCGAGCGCCTCGCGCTCTGCGTCGCTGACATCCTCGATCGCCTTGACGACGATGCCGTGCTCCGCCAAGGCCGGCATCAGGCGATCCGTGACGCAGCGCTGCAGGCGCATGCAATGAGCGAGCGCACGCTCGTGGACGCGCTCCAGCGTTTGGGCGGGCGTCAGCCCATCGACGCTCGTTCGCTCGACGCCGGCGTCAAGCTGGTCATGCAGGCCCGCCACGCGAACCATGAAGAACTCGTCGAGGTTCGACGAGTAGATCGCGGCGAACTTGACGCGTTCGATCAGCGGGATCGTCGGGTCCTCGGCCAGCTCGCAGACACGGAGGTTGAAGTCGAGCCAGGAGAGCTCGCGACTGATGTATAGCGCCGGGTCTCCAGCGTGGGAGCGCTCGGTCACGCCGTCGCCCTCGGTGAGGGGTATCTCGTCGGTGGTGCTCATCGCGAGCGCCAATTATGCGCGGCTCATCGCGCCGTTCGGTGAATAGCTCGTTGCGGCAACGATTCGTTCATGTAGCGCTGTCGCCTCGATTTCGGACCAGCACGAGACGAAATCGACGAACAGAGCCCGCCGGCGTACGCTGACCCGCGCCCCAAGCGCCCGCATCCCCCGGATGCCGAAGTCGTCGCGGCGCACGAGCCGCTCGAGCAACACGTCGCAGTCGTGGATGTCACCGACGACCGTCTGTAGCTCGCGCATCCGCCGCTCCGCCTCGCGCGCGACGTCTCCGAGGCAGAATCCAACCAGCTCGAGCACGTAGCGGAGCCGCTTTGCGGCGATGCGCATGTCGTGGAGCGCAACGACATCCTCGCCGGCCAGCGCCGAGTCGGCGAGGCCAAACAGCTCGTCGACCCGGACGGCCACGATCCGGCGTGCAGCTACAGCGAGCGGCATCGTCCCTTCGAGGTCCTCGACGCGGCGTGCCCTCACTCCGCGAGGCTCCGCAGTCGCTGCTCGAGGCCGATGTCGCGGGCATGGGCCAGGGCCCGCGACAAGAGCTCGTTTGCGGCGACCTGCTCGTCACGCAGCTCGTGCACGAGCTGATCGATCGTGCTCCGCTCAGCGCGCCCGGCCGCGGGTGCCAGCGACTCGAGCAGGTCGATCAGCACGTCGCAGTCTCGGCGCTGGCCGAGCGCGTCGGCGAGCTCCTTCACCTCGGCGCGAGCTTCGCTAACGCGCTTGGGCGGGAAACAGTCCTCGAACACCTCGAGCGCGGCGCGTAGGCGACGCGTCGCCACGCGCATCCTGTGCACCCGCTCGGGCTCATCGATGTGCGCCACCAGCTCGGCACGCGCAAAGAGCTCCGTTGTGCGGGCGTGGAGCACCTCGCGTCCCGCCTCGCCGTAAGACTGCCCAGTACGCAACCCGATCGCGGCCACCGCTACGCCCTCGCCACGGTCGCGCGCCAGCGATCCCGATCGCACGGGACGCCGCAGCCGGCGCGATCGATCCAAGCGCAAATCACCCGTTCAGGCTATAGCCTCAGGCGATGTCGAAAACGCTCTGGCTCCTGCGCCACGGCGACGCCGAGGCGCATGGCAGCCGCGCCGACTTCGACCGCGCGCTGACGAGTCGTGGGGAGCGCCAGGCGCGGGCAGCGGGCCGTGCCCTCCGCCAGCTCGGGGTGACGTTCGACTTCGTCTTCGCTTCGCCGCGCGTGCGCGCGCTCGAGACGGCACGCCTCGCCTGCGCCGAACTCGGGATCGAGCCGATTGTTCATCAGCCGCTCTCAGGCGGATTCTCGCTCGACGATGTCAAGGAACTCATCGCTGCCACGCGCGACGGGCAGGCTTTGCTGCTCGTCGGACACGAACCCGACATGTCCGGTCTTGTGCTGGCCCTGCAAGGCGGGCATGTCGCGATGAAGAAGGGCGGGCTTGCGTCGGTCCGGATCGAAGGGAGTGCCGGGGAGCTCGCCGCGCTCTTACGTCCGCGCGAGATCGAGCTCGTCGCTGGTGAGGACCAGCTCGTCGAGCCCTGACAGCGCCCGCTCGGGCGAGCGCATCGCGTCGATCGGCTCCGCCGCGAACCGATAGCCGATGCCGAAGTGCGTGTGGATGTAGCGCCAGTCCGGGGAGACGCGTTCGAGCTTCTGTCGCAGCTTGCGCACGAAGACATCGACTGAGCGATCCCCGCGCACCATCGAGTACCCCCACAGGCGCTGGTAGATGAACTCGCGTTCGAGAACGCGCCCACCCGAGCCGGCGAGCAGCTCGATCAGCTCGAACTCGCGCCGCGTGAGGTCAATGCTGGCGCCGTTCACAAAGGCCTGGTACTGGTCGCGATGGATCTCGACCTCGCCCGCCAGGATCGGCAGGCTGTCCTGCGGCGATTCAAGGCGGCGCCGGCGGCGAACGACCGCCTCGACCCGCGCGATGAGCTCCTCTGGGTGGCACGGCTTGGTCAGCCAGTCATCGGCGCCGAGGCGCAGGCCGCGGACGCGCTGGGCGACCGTCGAGGAGCCAGTGCAGACCACCACCGGCAGCTCCGGCAGCTCCGTGCACAGGCGCTCGAGCCAATCCCAGCAACCGGGACCGAGGACCGCCAGGTCGACGATGACCGCGCTCAGTCGCATTGGAACGATCGCCGCCGGTGAGATCGTCGAACCGAGGACCCGGCGCTCCCAGCCGACCCGTTCCAGACGCTTGTCGAGGACCTGGAGGAACCCTGTGTCGCGATCGAGGATCGCGACACGCAGAGACGCCGGGCTCGGGTCGAGCGAAACACCGTCTCCTTGGAGCGCCCCCCCGGCGGAACTGGCTTCCGTCATCTGCTCCCGATTGTAGTGCCGTTGCGGCGCGCAGCGCGAGGAGCAGCCCGATGCGGTCACACGATGTTCACATGTCCGCCGCGATAAGCGCGATTTTCGGGCCGACCGCGGGCGCTCAGAGCGCGCCCTGGCGCTGCGATGAGTCCGAGAACTCGCGGAACAGGCCCGTCACGACAAACGCTGTCTGCTCACCGATGTCGACCGCATTGTCACCGACACGTTCGAGCGCGCGTGCGACCATCGTCATGCACATCGCCCACTCGCGCGTGTCCACGTCCTCGCCGACTGCGACCGCGAGCTGGAAGATCTCGCGCTGTATCTGGTTGACCTCCTGGTCCTGGCGGACGAGATCTTCGGCCAGAGGGACATCGCGGTCGGCAAACGCGCGCTTTGACTGCGTCACCTCCGAGCGGACGACCTCGCCCATGCGAGCCAGCTTCGCGAGGATCTCGGGGCGCGTCGGCGGCTCGTTGCCGGTGAGCGGCAGCAGCTTGCAGATGTTGACGCACTGGTCGCCCATGCGCTCGACGTTTCGGATCACGTGCAGGAGTGCCGCCACGACGCGGAGGTCGCCTGCGACCGGGCTCTGGCGCGCGAGCAGCGACAGGACACCCTGGTGGACCTCCAGGTAGCGTCCGTCGACGCGGTCGTCGTCGGCGATCACCATCGAGGCGAGCTCGACGTCCTGATGGGCGACGGCTTCCAGTGAGCGATCGAGCTGCTCGAGCACGAGGTCGAGGCCGCTGAGTGTGTGGGTCTCCAACTCGCGCAGCTCATCGTGGAAATGCGGGCGGGACGGGTGTGTTGGCGTCGTTGTCGTCATTTGACTCGCTTCGCTCGCGGGCAGTGCCAAGGGGAAGGCTACGCAGTCGACGGGCTGTCCGCGTCCGGGAGTTCTTGCGCCTTCCCGTCAGTGTCGACGCTGCTGCTCCCGACCGTGTCAAATTCTCGTGAAAGCTGCGGCTGGAAGCGGTAGCCGAACCCTGGGTGGGTGTGGATGAATTCGCGTCCGGGAGCGGCGGCCTCGAGCTTGGCGCGGAGCTTGCTCACGTAGACGTCGACGGAGCGGTCGCCGGGTCGCAGTTCGCGCCCCCAGACCGCTTTGCAGAGCGCGTCACGTCGAACGATGCCACCGGTACGATCGACCATCGCCACGAGCAGCTGGAATTCGCGGACCGAGAGCGTGAGGGCCGTGCCGCCCGCGAGCACTAGCCCCTCGGACAGCCTGATCTCGAGATCGTCGATCCGGATCGTTTGCGGCTCTCGCTCGTGTTCACTTGCGACCATGCTGCGCCAGCGTCGCGCGCAGCGTGGCTCGGCGGGTTACGATGCCGTGACAGAACGGTGAAAAACTCGTGAAAAAGCGGCGCGCCGGCGACACGCCCTCTAGGCTGGGCGCTGATGGCACTGCTGCGTAGACCGCTCGACGAGCCGCTGCTCGCGCTGCTCGAGGAGTCGGGGCGCAACGTGCAGCGGACCGCGCTGCTGCTGCGCGATCTCCTCACCGACTACCCGGAGCACGCGACGCTGGCCCAGGACCTCAGGCTCTGCGAGCAGGAGGGCGACCGGATCACGCACGACCTGATCCACCGGCTCAACGGCGGCCGGGTGCGGGCGCCGTTCGATGCGGGCGACGGCTACCGCCTCGCGACCGCGCTCGACGACATCGTCGATGAGGCAGAGCAGGCCGCCGACACGCTGGGGCTGTACGCGGTGGAGGCGACGATGGAGGCAGCCGTCGATCTGGCCGACGTCCTGGTCGGGGCTTGCGAGCAGGTGGCTCATGCCCTGCGCTGCATGCGGACCGGGAGCGGGATCGCGCCGCATCTAGTCGAGATCCATCGCTTGGAGAACGAGGGCGACCGGATTCGGCGCGACGCGGTCGCCTCGCTCTTCGTCAGCGGCACCGACCCGATGGTGGTGATCCGCTGGCGCGACATCTTCGAGTCGCTCGAGGCGGCGGTCGACGCGTGCGAGACGGTCGCGCACGTGCTCGAGGGCATCGTGCTCCGGGATCGCCGGCGGCGCTGACGCTGAGTCAGCTGCGCTTGCCGCGCGCGGCGCGCGGCTTGGCGGCCACAGCCTGCCCCGACACGCTCGTCGGCACGCGTGGCTGCGGGATCGCAAGCAGATGTTCATCCAGCTGCTTCCAGCGCTTCGGGCCGAGCGCGAAGCGGGCGGCGACGCTGGCGGTGGTCGCGAGCGTGAGCTGGGCGGGCGCGGGCTTGAAGGTGACGACGATCTGGCTGCTGTCGGTCGGATCGGCGATGCTGGTGGCGGCGCCCGGGATCGCCACGGGCCCAGCGAGCTGAGCGGGGGCACTGGCGCCGGTGAGCGTGAGCAGTGCCCGAATCGTCGAGTCGGTTGGGCTGCCGGGCGCGGGGGCGGAGGCCACGGGCAGATCGTTGATCTGGGTGATTGTCACGCTGTAAGCGTTTGTGATCGCTGCGCTCGCGGTCGGAATGCCGTCCGCCGCGCACTGCGCGCCGCTGATCTTCGGGTCGAGGGCGTTCTCCACCAGGAACTCGACGCTCGCGAGGACTCGTCGATCGACGTCGCCGTCGGCGATCGCGCGGTGCTCGCAAAGCGATAGCTTGACGCGGCGGTCCTGCAGGATCACGCGCTCGAGGTCGATCTGGCTCATCCGTAGCGCCTGGCCCGCATCGCTCGTGTGAAGGCTCGGTCCGTAGAGCGGCTCGCTCAGGGGCTTGCGATGAAGCTCGAGCGTGGCGAGCTGGGTCCACGCGTCGAGGAACGGTCGCGGGTCGATAGCTGCCTCGACGGGTCCCGCCGGACGCAGTTGGAAGATCAGATGCGGCTCGCCGCCCAGACTGTCAGCCCCGAGGTAGCCGAGGATCGTCCCTGCCAGTACGTGCGACCCGACGCGCAGCCGTTTGGGAACGAGCTGGTCACGCGGCATCGCGAGGGAGCTCGTGTAGTAGCGGTTGACGAGCTTGCGCTCCTGCTGGGCACCAAGGGCCTGGGTCGCGGCCGAGCGGCTCGGCAGACGTGGTCCACCGAAGATCGTCGCATCGTCGGTCAGCCCGGGGCGGAAATCGAATGCCGCGAACGGGGAAGCGGTTGCCGCGCTACTCGTCGTCGTTAGCGTCCGCGTGCTCGCCGGCTCAGCGGCTGCTGCCGCGGGGCTCGCACCGCCCCCGGACGCCTGGTCTCCGGCGCTGGCCGCGGCGGTTGGAGCAGGGCCACTGGCGAGTTCGCTCGGGGTAGCGAGTGAGGACGTGGCGGAAGGCTGCTCGGGCCGAACGGTGAGATGGTAAGCGGCGACCGCGCTCAGGTTGCCGTATGTGTAGGTGTTCCCGAAGCCGTCCCGCAGCCGAACGAACGTCCCGACCGTGGGGCTGTGCCCGATGCCGATGACCGTGCCGTCGGCCACCGCGACAGCCGCCGCGTGAGGTCTCGCGAATATGTCCGCGGCCGGCGTGCTGCGGACGGTGCCGGCATTCTTCGCGGCTGCCCCGACGTTCGCCGGGCTCGGGGCCTTCCCACCGCCGCCCGCGGCGAGCGCCGCGGTTCCGCCCTGGCTGTTGCCGCCGCGTTGGACGCTCCTGTAACTCGGGTGGTACCGAAGCTCGATCGGGAACAGCCCCTCGGACAGTTCGCTGACGGTGTTGACGAGGGTTGACGGAACGCCGCTCAAGAGCTCGGCGCGGAGCAGCACCGACTGCACGTAGGCGGTCGAGTGGTTGTAGGTGAAGATCGCGCCCGGCAAATCCGTGGCCGCGCCGGCAGCGCTCAGATAGCGCGCGGCGGAGAAGATCGCGTCGGCGGCGTTATAGGGGTCGGCCACGCCCGATCCGGTCGCATCGACCCCGTAGCCGGTCCACGTGCTTGGCAGGAACTGCATCCATCCGACCGCCCCGGCAGACGAGACGTTGAGATCGCTGCCGAAGTTCGTCTCGACTTGGTTGATTGCCGCGAGCACCTCCCACGGGACGCCGTAAGCAGCTCCAGCCGACTGGTAGATCGGCAACAGGAACGCCGGGACGTTGAAGTGATCGACGTACCATTGGGGGACGTCAGCACCGATCGCTGCGTTGACCAGCGGGTCGAAGACCGAGCCGGGAAGCACGCCCGAGAGCGGGTTGCCCTGCGAGAAGAGGCTCGGGGACGGCGCGAGTGCCCCGCCGGCGTAGCTGACGCTCGTGCCGCCGCTCTTGCCCGCCGTGGACTTCAGCAGGTCGTTCCCGGTCTGCGGCTGGGGCGTAATGGCGGTGATCGCCCCGAGCGGAGGCCTCGGGCCGGTAACTCCACTCGGACCGGTGAGCGCGGTGGTGCCGGTAGATCCCGTTGGGCCTGTGCTCGTCGTCGCGGGCGAGGTCGTTCCGCCGGCGGCGGTGCTGCCAGTGGGCGCTGTGCCGCCGCTGGGGAGCGTGCTTGCGCCCGTCGCACCGCTGCTCCCCGTGTCCGTGCTCGCACCTGTGGGCCCGCTGGCCCCGGTGGCGTCGCCGGATCCTGTGCTCCCGCTCGACCCGCTCGACCCGCTCGACCCGCTCGACCCGGTGGCGCCGTCGGTGGACGTCGAGTCGGTGGCCCCCGTTTGGCCGGATGCGTCGGTCGTCCCGATCGTCGCCGTAGAGCCGGTCGCCCCGGTGGGGTCAGGTGCTGCGCCGCCGTCGCCGAGCTGCGGTGCGGCACCTGCTGCGCTCAGAACCAGCAGTGCAAGTGCCGTCAGCGGCACTCGGGAGATCTGCATAACCCCGCGTTTCTATCACGCGCGCCCGGCGTTGCGCGCAAACTGGTTGGCATCGCCGCGGCTTGCGGTCAAGACATTGCCCTCTGACTATGTGTTGGCTCGGGATCGCGGCCGCGTGTTCGACGCGGCTAGGCGGCTGCAAGCTCATCGTACGTCACGGGGCGGCGATTCCCTGCCGAGCGGCGCAGAACCCAGTCGAGCGTGAGGATGTGGCTTGGCAGCGTCAGGTCGCTCGGGTGCAGGTCCAGCCTAAGAGTCTCACCCGCGAGAACGGTCGCCACGCGCAGCACGCTCGGTGAGATCGCCCGCCGGGCAGCTGTGCCGCCGGCGAGGCCGATCGCAGGTGCCGCGACCACACAGGAGGTGTTTCCGGTCGCGTGCAGGCCCCACGACCCCGCCCACCAGCGAAACCGCGTTGCGAGCATGTCTCGTAGCGCCGGGGTGTAGGCGTACGCCGGCGCGATGAAACCGCGCGGCTCGATGCCTGCAAGCTTGAGGACGCGCCGCCCCGCGTCGAGCGCGCGCTCGGTTTCACGCTCGTCCAGTCCAACGAACTCGGCCGCTTCGCTGTGCAGCCGCGGCCGGGTTGGAAGCGACCAGCGGGCGGTCGGCGCCTTCAAGTGCTGGAAGCCGTGCTGCGCGACGCAGTCGCCGGCCCGGACGCGCTCGTCGATCCACGCCGCGATCTCCGGGCGGCGGTCCGACAGCGGATGTAGGTCGCGCGCCGGGATCACGAGCAGCGTCACGCGGTCGATTCCGTGGTCGTCGAGCCAGTCGCGGATCAGCGCGCATCGCTCGAATGTGCCCGGCTCCACGTCGTGCAGCGCCACGGCGATCGTTCCGGTCGAGCTACGCGGCATGGCGCTGCTCCGCTGTGTGGCGAAGGGCCGAAGCGTAGCCCGCTCCGAGTCGCTCGAGCGCCCGCGGCCAGGTGCGCGCCGCCGCGCCCCGGGCGGCGGCGGCTCCCAGTCGCTCGCGCAGCAGCGGCGAGGCGGCCAGCTCGATCAGCGCGGTTGCGAACGCCTCTGCCGTCGGCTCCCGCAGGATCCCGGTGACGTCTGCCTCGATCAGGTCGCGTGGACCACCGGCGTCGGCTGCCAGCACCGCCAGCCCGCTCGCCTGCGCTTCGAGCACCACCTGGCCGAAGGTGTCGGTCACGCTGGCGAAGCAGAAGATGTCGGCGCTCGCGTATGCACGGGCGAGCTCGTCGCCCGCCAGCCAACCGAGCCAGGTCGCGCGGCCGCCGAGCCGGTCGCGCAGCCGGGCCGCCTCTGGGCCATCGCCCGCGATCACGAGGTGCAGACGCGGGTCACGCGCGTGCGCAGCCTCGAACGCCTCCGCGAGCAGGTCGATGTTCTTCTCCTGCGCGACGCGCCCGGCATACAGAACGTTGATGGCGTCGCCGAACAGTCTCGAGTCGCGCCGTGCGCGATCAAAGCGCGCTGTGTCAACTCCGCGATCCCAGCGTGCGACACGCTCGCGGGAGATCCCGAGCGCCTCGAGGGCCCGGTCGGCGGAGCTGCTGGGGGAGAGGATGAGCCGGCACTGCCCGTAGAACGTGCGGAGTGCCATCGCCGCCGCGAACTCGAGCGATGCGTTGCCCGACCGCACGCCGGCGTATGTTGCGAGCTCGGTGTGATAGGAGCCCACCAGGGGCGTTTCGAGCGCCCTCGCGACGAGTATCGCGGCGATCGCGCTCGGGCCGGGGGAGCAGACGTGGATCAGGTCGTAGCGCCCCGTGGTGATCGCCTCGACCGCGGCCGGAAGGCTCGGCACACCGAGCTCCATCCCAGCGTAGTGAGGGATCTCGATGTCCGCGACCGACGACAGCCGGCGGTCGACGTTGGGGTCGGTGCCGATGACATCGATCTCGAACCCCTCGACGCCACGATCGCGGATCTCCTCGATCGTCCGCGTCACGCCGTGCATTGCGCCGATTCCGTCGGCCACGATTGCGACGCGCGGCGGCTCGCTGCCGCGGCTTGCGAGCTTCGCCCGCTCACGGGCCACGAAGGCCGCCGCAGGGGCGTAGGGAATCGCCGGCAGGCAGGCGTCGAACAGCAGCGGTCCGACCGTCTTCAGCTCACCGCGTCCGGCGGCTGCGAACGCAGCTTCGATCGCCCCACGAAGCCGGCGTTCGTGCGCGCGCCGGGCCCGCCGGTAGAGATCGGCGTGGGTGAAGCGATCCTCCTGCATGAACGCGACCAGGTCTCGCTCGCAGAGGCCGTCGAGTCCGACCGACTCGAGCCACGCGCGCAGGAGCGCGCGAGCGTCGGCCGGCCGGAGATCGGCGTTGGGAGCGCCCTCGCGAGCGTCGCCTTCGCGCAGCAGCCGTTCGGCGATCTTCAGCACCGTGGCGGCCTCGAGCGAGGAGACCTCGCCGTCGCGGCCGAGTGCCCGCACGGTCAGCGCCATCGCCGCGTGTGCCCATTTCTCGGCGCTGCCCTGCTCGCCTCCAGGGTGGACACGACCGGCGCGGACGTGATCGAGGAACTCCATCGGCGTCGCCGCCGCGGGCGCCTGCGTGAACGTCCGCCCGATGTCGACACCGGCGTGGTCGTCGCTGCCGCCGACGGCGGTTCCACCGTGGGTCTCGACGTAGATGCTCGCCGGCATGTTGAGCTCCGGCGCGCGCGACCCGTTGCGCGTCTCCCAGACGCTGAAAAGCTCCGCCAGGCGGCGCCGGTGGCGGCTTCGAAGCGGGGCGCCGACGGCGTAGAACGGGTGAGCGAGCGCGCAGGCGATTCCGTTGCCGCTCAGGTATTCGGCGCACTCCTCGACGTCGGTTGCGTGTGTCGCCAACCATTCGTGGTCCTCTGGAGTGATGTCGAAGCACAGCACGTGAACGGCCTGGGGCTCACCGCGGAAGTGGGCGGTCAGCTCCTCCGAGACGAATACGTCGCTGCGGTCAGCGATTTCGAGAGCGCCATCGATCGTGTCGTGGTCGGTGATCGTCACGAAGTCCATGCCGCGACGTTTTGCGAGCTCGTAGACCTCTTCCGGCGGCGTCGCGCACTCGGGTAACCCGAGCGCGCGCTGCACGCCCAGGCGGGACACCGCGGACGCGGTCGAGTGGCAGTGCAGATCGACGCGGGATACGGACCGGTCTTCGCTTGTCTGCGTTGTGTTGGTCATGCCGGCAGAATCGCCTGCAAGTGGGCACTTTTTGTGACCAGACGGTGAACTAGCGGCCGTGCTATCAGGATCTTCACGAATTGGCGGCGCTTGGCTGATGAAGTGCGCGGCGCGAGCCTGACCAACTCGCCAGCGAGCTCTCGAGCCCCCGTGCAGCGATCAAGGGGGTACGGCGATCCCCAACTGGGTCGCGCCGAGGGCCACACGCGGCCGGCGCCCCGGGCTCAGGACATGAGCCCGGGGCGCCAGGCACTTCCGTTTACAACCGAGCGACGCGGGTCGCTAGCATTCCTGGCGCGGATGGCGCTGCTCGAGACCGATCGCCTCGAGAGAGCTCGCGAGCAGACGCTCGCCTTGGTCGACGCAGTTGATGACGCCGACCTTGAGCGCGTGCACTCTCCGCTCATGAGCCCCTTGGTTTGGGATCTCGGTCACATCGCCGTGTTCGAGGATTTGTGGCTTGCGCACAACCGCGACGGGCTGCCGCTGTTGCGCCCCGAACTGCTCGCGGTCTACGACGCGTTCGAGACACCTCGCGCCAGTCGCGGCGATCTCCCCTACCTGCGTCGCGACGAAGCGGAGCGCTTCCTTGCCGATGTGCGCGACCGCGTGCGTTCACTGGCGCCGGCCGACGGCGACACGATCGGTGAACTTGTGATCCGCCACGAGCGCCAGCACGCGGAGACGATGCTCCAGACCCTTGCGCTCGCGGCGCTTGATGGCTGGCAGCCGCCGCGTTTGGCCGACCCGGCGACCGCCGTTGCCCGGGGTGAGCACAGCGGACTCGATCTCGTCGATGTGCCCACGGCGACGGTGCCGATCGGTGCCGGCGCGGATGGGTTCGCGTATGACAACGAACGATCTCAACATCAGGTTGAGATAGAGGGTTTTGCGATTGGGCGCGTCGCCGTCACCAACGGCGACTGGCTCGAGTTCATCGGTGACGGTGGCTACGCGCATAAGGAATGGTGGTCGCAGGCCGGCTGGAAGTGGCGTCAGCGGGAAGGCGCGGAGCGACCGCTGCACTGGCTGTCAGACAGCACTGAACGTGGCCTGGCTGGCGTCGCGGAGCTCGACCCGCGCTCGCCTGTCGTGCACGTCTCCTTCTACGAAGCCGACGCGTTCGCGCGCTCACGCGGCGTCCGCCTGCCCACCGAGGCCGAATGGGAGACGGCTGCGACGTGGGATGCGCGTGTGGCCACCAAGCTTGTGTGGCCATGGGGAGCGCAGTCACCGCAGGCGCGGCACGCGAACCTGATCGAGTCCGCGGTGTTTGCCCCGTTGCCTGTCGGCGCACTTCCCGACGGCGCTGCTCCGTGTGGCGCCCTCGGCATGATCGGCGACGTCTGGGAGTGGACGGCGAGCGAGTTCCGCCCCTATCCCGGCTTCACCGCGTACCCCTACCGGGAGTACTCGGAGGTCTTTTTCGGCTCGGGCTACCGTGTCCTGCGCGGTGGCTCGTTCGCCGCCAGCGCCGATGTCGTGACGCCGACCTTCCGCAATTGGGACCTGCCGCAGCGTCGTCAGATCTTCGCCGGACTCCGAGTGGCGGCGGACGCCGCTTGAGCCCGCGGACGCGCATCGCCCCGCCGCGCGTGACGGTCGACCACGCGTTTGAGGACGCCGGGACGCGAACCCTCGCCGAGGACGCGCTCGACGGGCTTACCCAGCCGTTCAAGGAGCTTCCCCCCAAGCACCTCTACGACGGGCGCGGCGCTGCGCTCTTCGAGCAGATCTGCGAGCTGCCCGAGTACTACCCAACGCGCACCGAGCGGGCGATCCTCGAAGCCAAGGCGGATGAGATCATCGCTCGGACCGGCGCGGGGGAGCTTGTCGAGCTCGGCTCGGGAAGCGCCACGAAGACGCGCGTACTCCTTGACGCCATGGCGCGGGCCGGGACGCTCGAGCGCTACGTGGCTGTGGACGTGACGGAGAGCGCGATTCGGGAGACCGGGGCCCGGCTCACGCGCGAGTACCCCGGACTCGCGGTTCACGGACTGATCGGTGATTTCGAGCGACATCTCGGTCGCCTGCCGCCGGCGGGCGCGCGCCGGCTCGTCGTCTTCCTCGGCGGGACGATCGGGAACTTCCGCCCTGGCGCTCGCCGGCGCTTCCTACGAAGCATCGGCACGCTGCTCGATGGCGACGATCGGTTGCTGCTCGGGACCGACCTCGTCAAGGATCGTGCGACCCTCGTTGCCGCCTACGACGATGCGGCCGGCGTGACGGCGCTTTTCAATCGCAACATGCTCGACGTCCTCAATCGCGAGTTGGACGGCGACTTCGAGCCTTCCGAGTACGAGCACGTCGCGCTCTATGACGAGCAAAATGAATGGATCGAGATGCGGCTCCGAGCCCGCTCGCCGCAGACCGTGACGCTCGCGTCGATCGGACTGCAGGTGCGGTTCGCGGCCGGTGAAGAGCTCCGAACCGAGATCAGCGCCAAGTTCACCCGGCCACGGCTCGAGGCTGACCTCGCGGCATCAGACCTTGCCCTTGATGCCTGGTACACCGATGAGCGCGGCTGGTTCGCGCTGTCGCTCGCGCGCCCGGCCTGAGCGCTAGAGCCCCAGCTCGCTGACGCCCAGCTCGTCAAAGCCAACGTGGTGTGCAAGCTCGTGGCGTACCGTGCGCGTGACCTGATCGCGCAGCGCCACTGGGTCATGGCCGAAATCTCGCCGCAGGCTATCGCGGTAGATCACGATTCGGTCCGGGTGATCGTCGCGGTGGCTCCCGTCGCCATGGTAGAGGCCGTAGAGCCCTGCCCTGCGGCCGCCGGAGGAGATCACGACAGCAACGTGCCTCAGCGCGTTCGCCAACAGGTCTGGCAGATCGTCGAGCGCATCACGAACGAGTTCCTCGAAATCGTCGTCGTCCAGAGGATCCAGATCGAGGAAATCCAAGTTCCGGACGTCGCCGCTCATGCCCTCGCGGGCCAGCCGCTCGCTGCGAGTCACGGTCAGTTCGAACTCGTACTCGGTTTGCTGCCACCCCGCGAGGTGGGCGGTCACGAGGTCGACCACGGCTGCGAGCGCGACGATCCCCAGCACGACGATCGCGATCAGCTCGAGCACGCGCACCACGGCGGAATGGCTCGGAGGGGTCGCGAGCAGCCCGACCACCAGCGCGACGAAAAGGCCCCCGGCAAGCGAGCGTGCGATCGTCGTGAGCGTCGGCGGGCCTGATCTCATCGCTCCCAACAAGGTAGCTCGCGACGGTCACCGCCCCTCCGCGCATATCCTGCTTGGCATGGGGGCGTTCGAGAACCCGAAGATCGAGGTCAGCCCGCAGCGCGCAAAGGAGCTCGCCGGCGAGGGAGCCACGTTCATCGACGTCCGCGAGGGCTACGAGCGAGACGCCGGATACATCGCCGGGACGCGACACATCGAGCTTGAACGGCTTGCGTCGCAGGCCGAGTCCGTCGACCGCTCGCGCCCCGTCGTCTTTCATTGCCGGCTTGGCGTCCGCTCCGCAATGGCCGCGAGCGCGTTCCGCTCAGCGGGCTACGACGCGTACACGATGGCGGGCGGAATCCAGGCCTGGGTCGACGCCGGGTTGCCGATCGAGCCCGACGGCGGCTACGTCGCGGAGCACTGACTGCGGGGGTTGCTCCTGTCGGGGCAGCCGTCCTCGTCTGGATTGTGGTGCAGGTGCGAGTTGTGCGCTCGTTCTCGCGCTCGTCCATCGTGCGCGTCGAGGGTCGCGCCGGCGCTGGTGGGGGTGTGCGTGATCAGCCGGCGTGTCCGCGCTGGCGGCGGGCCGCCTCGCTGGCGATGCGGCACACGGCGGCGGGGTCGTCGAGCACGGTGACGAGGTCGCGGTCGAGCGCGTCGACGTAGCGGGCCGCGAGCGCCTCGGTGCTGATCCAATCGCGCAGGCCGGTCCAGTAATCACTGCCGTAGAGGACCACCGGGAAGTCCTGGATCTTGCGCGTCTCGATCAGGGTCAGAGCCTCGAACAGCTCGTCGAGAGTTCCGAAGCCCCCGGGGAGCACCACGAATGCGCACGCGTAGCGAACGAACATCAACTTGCGCACGAAGAAGTAGTGAAATCTGAGCCCCAGGTCCGTGTACGGGTTGGGTTGCTGTTCGTGCGGCAGCTCGATGTTCAAACCGACCGAGCGGCCGCGTCCCTCCTGGGCGCCGCGGTTCGCTGCCTCCATCAGGCCACCGCCGCCGCCCGTGACCACCGCGAGGCCAGCCTCCGCGAGCGCCCGTGCGACTGCACGCGCTGCGCCATAGCGCGGGTCCTGATCGCTCGCCCTGGCCGAGCCGAACACGGATACGGCCGGACCGAGGTTGGTCATCGCGCGAAACCCGTACGCGAGTTCGTTTGCGATCCGCGCGATCCGTTCCGCGTCGGAGTGCAGCGATACGACATCTGCGAACTCGGCGGCCAGGAGCTCCTCATCGAGGCTACTCGGCGGCCGCGGATTCTCGGCGAGGTGAGCGTCCGCTGTGCTCATCTTCGCTCAGAAGAGAAGCGAGTGGACAAAGCGTTGGTCCTCCCGACCGACGATCGTCGAGTTGGGATGCAGCCCGATCGCCTTCTCGAGGCTCGTCGCGTACGGCATCCCGCCGAGAAACAGGTAAACGCCGATCGCGAGCGCGGCGATGCGGGCTCGCCGCAGACGCGACAGGGCTGCGAACGGCAGGAGCCAGACCACGTACCACGGCAGTTCCCATCCGAGGGTCAGCAACAGGACGACGGTTGCCCAGGCGCAAGGGGAGATCCAGTCGCGGCTGCGCCAGGCCCAGACCGTGGCGGCCAGCACCGCAACCGCGAGGACAGCGGTGAACGCTGTGCGGACGCCGACCGTCTCGCCGCCGGCGCCAATCAGGTAGCCGACGATGTTCGGGATCCCCGACGGAATTACGAGCGCATCCTGCTGGCCGATGTTGGGGACGTTCAGACCGAACGCCGCGATCGAGGCTCCAGCCAGTCCCGCCGCGCCGATCGCGATGCCCGCCGCGAGCCTGATCCGCCGCGCGCTCCCGGCAACGACGATCGGGATTAGGATCGCCGCCGAAGCTTTGATGGCGACTGCACTGGCGAGCGCGATTCCGGCGGTCAGCTCCCAGCCCCAGCCGGGTTCGCCGGCGCCGAGCGGACGTGGAGCTCCATCGATCCACCCGAGCGCCCTGCGCCACGCAGCGACAACGGCGCCGACCGCGTTGCCGGGCGGCGGCGGTGCGAGCGTCGCGCGCCTTACGCGGGCCTCGAGCAGCAGGTAGAGCCCCGAGAGGATGAGGAACAGCATCAGGAAGTCGCTGTGGTCGGCGCCGAGCCCCCAGACGAGCAGAAGCGGGTTCAACCCGAGGAATAGCGCGGCGCCCAGCCGATTGCGCCCGAGCAGCCCCGCCGATCTCCAGACCAGCCAGACGCACGCGAGGCTGGTGGCGAGCAGCGCGCACTTCAGCGCCCAGTAGGACCCGGCGACCCCGAGTGGCACGACCGCCATCGCGATCAGCGTGAGCAGAGGGCCGTAGGGGCTTTCGAGTCCGTGCCAGTTGCTCAGAGCGAAAGTGGGGTCGTTGTGCGGCTCGAGCGCGGGAATCGTCGTGTACGGGTTCAGATGATGTACGACCTCCATCCGCCCGTAGTTGAGGTAGTTGAAGATGTCTGTGAGCGGCAGCGGCGGCGCAAGGAAGAAGATGATCTGGAGTGCGACAACGACGCCAAGTGCGTAGGCCGGATTAAGTCGAGGAGCGCAGATCAGAACCGCGACGTACGCGACGTACATGACCGCGATGGCGATCGTGAAGACGGCCGAGAGTGTCGCGGTGCTGAAGCTGATCCAGGAGGCGAGCGGCGCGAGCGGTCCGGCCAGCCAGCTCGGGTAGTCCCCCGTCCTTGCGGTGGGTGACAGATAGGTGGGGTGGGCGGCCGCGAGCGCGCAGATCACGAGGCTCACGAGCACCATCGCTGTCAGCGCCGCCCTCGACACGGCGGTGGCGACAGCGGTCCGAGGCTCGTCGCCTCGGTCCCAGACCAACCACCCCCGAGTGGCGGGAAGCAGGGGGCGCCGGGTGCTGCGAGGCAGACGACGCCCAGCGACGCTGGTCCCTGTGGCCCCGACTGGCGCGGCTCGAGTCCGGCTCTCGGCCGACATCAATGCGCTCGGCGCGATCTGGCGAGACGGGCGCGTGTCAACTTGGCCCGAGCATATCGTCCGGCAGAGCTGCGCGAGGCAGCGTCGGCGCGTAGGAGCCCGCCACGCGGACGGGCTCCGGAGCGTCACATAGAAGTGAGTGGTATGCCGAGTGCTACAGCGTTACGACGTTGACGGCCTTCGGGCCCTTGTCGCCGGCTTCTGCATCAAAGGACACCTTGGCGCCCTCCTGCAGCGAGCGATAGCCCTCGCCGACGATCCCTGTGTGATGGACGAACAGATCCTTGTCGCCATCGTCAGGGGTGATGAACCCGAATCCCTTGTCGTCGCTAAACCACTTCACGGTGCCCGTAGGCATTGCGTTCCTCCACTGTCTTTTGATTCGTGCTGCGACGCGGAGGACGCTTTGAAAGCTTCGACTGCGAGCGCTCGCACTGCTGGGCCGGTTTTACGCCGGCATCTTTCACCGCTCACGCTAGCAGGTTGAGAGCCGTGCAACCCGTCGATCGCGATTCACGCACGCGTGGTCTCAGGCGGCAGCCTGGATCGACGCGCTACGCTTTCTTCATGGCCGACAAGCTTGAGAAGTCAGACGCGGAGTGGCGGGCGGAGCTGACGCCCGAGCAGTACTCGGTCCTGCGCCGCCACGGAACCGAGCCGGCGTTCAGCGGCGAGCTCAACGCGAACAAGGACCCGGGGATGTACCGCTGCGCGGGCTGCGGTACCGAGTTGTTCCGCTCCGACGAGAAGTTCGATTCGGGCACCGGGTGGCCGAGCTTCTGGCAGCCAGCCGACGACGGCGCGGTCCGGACCGAGGACGACCGCAGCCTTCTGATGCGCCGCACCGAGGTGCTCTGCGCGACGTGTGACGGCCATCTCGGCCACGTCTTCGAGGACGGTCCGAACCCGACCGGCCTGCGGTACTGCATCAACTCCGCGGCGCTTGACTTCAAGTCGAAGTAGGCAGGTCGCGGCCGGCCCGACGGCGTGCGCCGGCTCTCACGGCGGCGCAGGACCGTGGCGTTGACAGCGCAGTTCAAACGTCTGCTGCCGGCGGGGGATGATTGCGACGCCCACGAGGCGCTCGCGGGCTGGCGTGGCGAGGCGCCGCGCGACCGCGCGAGGCCGCCTGGGATTCCACGCGTGGCGTTGAACATGGCGGCGAGCGTCGATGGCCGGGTCACGATCGACGGACGGTCCGCGCCGCTCAGCTCCCCGGCGGACCGGGAGTTGTTCCACGAACTACGCGCGCAGGCAGATGCCGTGATGGCGGGTGCGAGCACGGTTCGGATCGAGCGCTACGGTCCGATCGTTCGCGAGGAGTCGGCTCGCCGGCGCCGGCGAGCCGACGGGATGGTCGACCAGCCGCTCGGTGTCATCGTGAGCAGCTCGCTCGAGCTCGATCCGCAGCTGCCGCTGCTGGCGGATCCTGACTCGCACGTGGTGCTGCTCGGTCCGAGCACGGGCGAACTCGCCGGCGCGCGTGCTCGGATCTCCTACGTTCGCTGCGAAAGCCTTGCCGCCGGACTCGCGGAGCTGCACTCGCGCTTCGATGTCGGCGTCGTGGTCTGCGAGGGAGGACCGACGCTTGCCGCGGCGCTGGCACGTGAGCGGCTGCTCGACGAGCTGTTCGTGGCGCTCTCGCCGAAGCTCGTCGGCGGTGATCCGGGTCGCACGATCCTTGCCGATTCTGGTGAGGCGGCGCCGCAGAGCCTCGAGTTGAGGATGCTCCTGGCAGCAGGCGACGCGCTGTTCGCGCGCTACGTGGTCGGCTGAGCAGCGCCGCGCACGCGCGGCGAGACGGCGGCCAGCAATTCGCCGGCCAACGCGCCACCGTCAGCAGGATTGACCGGGGTCGCGCTGATTTTGACGACGACCGTCGTGCCGTCGAGTTCCTCCAGCGTGATGGACGGTCGCGCGCGGACCGCGACCGTGATTCCGTCTTCAAGGAGTCCCTGCAGCTCGAGCGGTGTCGTTCCGGGCTCGAGCCGCGCCCGTAGGCTGACCGCGTTTGGCTCGCGCAATGGCGTGACTGCGACGTTCAGCACGACGGAGTTCGGGATCAGGATGCGGTCCTCGCCGGCCGCGAAGGTCGTGTAAAGCAGGCCCAGAGAACGCGCGGAGCCCTCCACCTGGCCCGCGAGCGGTCCACCCTGTAGCCGCACGCGATCGCCGACGCGGAAGGGGCGTGCGCTCAGGAGCACCAGCCCCGCGATCAGGTTGCCCAGCGTCTGCTGAGCCGCGAGCCCGAAGACGACCGCTGTGAACGAGGCGCCGATCGCGAGATCGGCGGTGTTGACCCCGGCGAACCGGAGGGCGACGATGATCGCCCCGAGCAGCGTCACGAGCCGGATCAGGAAGCCGATCGTCCCGGCAGTCGCGGGGTCCAGGCGCTTGCTGAGCGAGGGAGAGAGGGCGCGTCCCACATCGCGCGCGACGGCCCAGCCGAGGATCACCAGCAGGATCACCGCCACGATCTGCGACGTGGTGGTCGCAGTACTGGGCATCGCGCATCCGTGGTGGCAGTTGGGCTTAACGTGCGGCCTGATGCCGAGGAGCGACCGGCGGTTGTCGTAGACGATGATCACGCCGACGAACCCGGCGGCAAGGATCAACGTCTCAGCGCGTGCTCGACGCAGCGCTCCGGCTGTGAGGTCGGGAACCACGTCGCGCCAGCCTTCGAGGCGTGCAGGCGGCGCGCCGACCTGCTCCGCGTGGTTCTCGTCGGGGGTCGGTGGCGGTTTCGTGCTCATCCGAGCGGGGGCGGTGCAGTGGACGGCGCTCGCGCGACGATAGCGCCGCCGGCGGCGTGCGGGCTGATGGCGGGCGCACCGCGAGGTCTCCGCGCCCACTGTGGTTGGCAGAATGGGCGTGACCCGGGCCGAAGCCTTATGACAACCGAGACACTAAGGCTGGACTAGAGCCTTAGTGTATGCGAAAGAGGCAGTAAATACGGGCCACTTGCGAGAACCGCCACGTTATGGAGAGCTCGCGCATGGGTACCTCCGGCGGGCCGCGGCGTGTGCCGGTGGTCCCGAAAATATGCGACTGGCATGCCTCAGCCGGCGTTCCGGCTGCGCCTGCTCAGCCGAGCGATCCGAGCACGCGCCGGCCGTGCTCGAATCTCAGCGTTGCGATCGCGCCTGGAGCAAGCAGGAAGAGCGCTCCAGCCTGCGGTTCGAGCTCGAGCCATCGGGCCAGCAGGACGCGCAGGAAATGGCCGTGCGAGAACACGAGAACGACGCCGGATTGCGGCAGGGACATCAGGACTCGGTCGGCTCGGGCTCCGACGTCTGCCGCGCTCTCGCCGCCCGGCGCGCCGTCCCGCCAGAGATCCCAACCGGGCCGCTCCGCGACGATCTTCTTGGTGGTCACGCCCTCGTAGCGGCCGTAGTCCCATTCGATCAGGTCCGCCCGCAGCAACGCGCGCGTTCCGTAGCCGGCGATCTCACACGTTTCGCGGGCACGCTCGAGCGGGCTGCACAGTACCTCCGAGAAGGTCCACGGGGAGAGACGATCCGCCAGCAGCGCCGCCGCCGCGCGTCCGACGCCGTTCAGCGGGAGATCGGTGTGGCCGGTGTGCTGCCCGCTCTGGGTCCAGTCGGTGTCCGCGTGGCGAACGACGACCAGCTCGCCGCTCATCGCCCTTCGACCGCCGTCAGAGCCGCCGCGTCGGCAACGATCGTCAGACGCTCGCGCTCGAGCAGGCTCGACGGCACCTCGACGCTCGGGGCGCCGAGCGCTCGTTGCAGCGGATTGGCCTTTGCATCGCCGCTGGCGAGCAGGACGCAGCTGCGCGCGGCGCGCAGGACCTCGAGCGACAGCGATACGCGATCCGGCGGGGGCTTCGGCGCATCGTGTACCGCCACGCAGGCGACCCCGCGGGCCTCGAGCGCAAGGCTGCTGGGAAACAGAGAGGCCGTGTGGCCGTCCTCGCCGATCCCGAGGAGAACCAGGTCGAACTCGGGCAGACCGCCGTCATTCATCCCGATCCGGCCGCGCAGGCTGGTCTCGTAAGCACTCGCCGCGGCCTCCGCACCCAGCTCGCCTTCGATCCGGTGGACGACCGCGCCGCGTGCATGGGGAAGCAGCGTTTCGGCGACCATCCTGTAGTTGGAGTCAACATCGTGGGGATCGACGCAACGCTCGTCGCCGAACCACAGCTCGACCCCTTCCCAGGTGGCTGGTTCAACCAGTGCGTAGGCGCGCGCCGGGGTCGTGCCGCCGGCGAGTGCGACGTGCGCCACGCCGCGCTGCGCCAGTGCGTCGTCGATCCGCTCGTCAAACAGGCGTGCCGCAGCACGCGCGACGCCGTCCGCGTCCTCCTCGTGCACGATCGCGGGGCCGGCGGAGCGCTCAGGCATTGCGCTCGAGCAGTCCGCTCGCCTGCCGCAGCGCCTCGCCGTAGACCGGATCTCCGACGAGTGACAGGCGGATCCCCTCACCGAGGATGCCGCCTTCGCCGCGCGAGGCGCCGAGCAGGCGCCAGACCCGCTCCACGCCGGCCGGATCGACCTTCACCGCGTGGAGCCCTCCCGGCCCGCGGTCGAGTGCCAGCGAGCTCCCGTCTCCCATCGACAGCGTCAGTCCCGACAGCCCGGGAACGTCCTGGGGGACCGAGTCGAGCGTGATCGCGACGCTGCCCATCTCTCCCTGCGCGCGCCCGCGGCCGTCGCGCACCAGCGGAGCTGCGGGCCACCCAAGGCGCGAGCCGAGCCAGCCGCAGATCAGCAGAGCGGCGGCGCCCGACACCGGGTGGTGGCGGACCGTTACGGCCGTGATGTCCCGGAGCCTCGCCCTTTGAGTCGGAGGATCGAACATCGTGGCGATCCGCTCGCGCCACGGGGTGGACCGCAGCCACGCCAGATCGACGACGGTGCGCTTCTCCAGAAGGTCCGCCGCGCGCGTCAGAGCCACCGCCACGTCCGGTTCATCGACGGAGTCGAGCAGAACGCACTGCGACATGCTGGTCAGTGCATCGACTGCGGTCCAGTGCCCGTGCGGCGCCCAGACGAGCGTCGGTATGTCGGTCACGACGAGCGGGTCGACGATCGACGCGAGGTGCTGGAGATGCTCAGCCCCGAGGTCGATCACGATCGTCTCGAACGTGAGTGTCGTTTCGCCGTCGACTGGTGTTGCATCGGCCGCGACCGTCGCCACGGCGTCGAGCGTCGTGCGGTTCTTGCTCACGGCGCACACAATCGTCCGCGACGCGTGGTTGCGCCCGACTCGCCGCAGGCGGTTCGCAATCTCGCCGCTCCACTGCCGGTCGACGATGCAAACCAGATTGAGCACACGCGCGGGGACGTATGCCGCGCTCTCAGCGTGACGTTCGGCGAGCAGCTCGCGGAGCGCGGCCTCGATGGCGGCCGGGGTCGTTGCCGCAGCGGCCCAAACGGTGTCGTCGACGGCCGGCATCAGGGCACCGCCTAGATTGCGCGCCAGACGTGGCTGGGCAGGAGAAGCCCGTCCGCCTCCGCGGGCCCCTGCGTGCCGGCCTCGTACTTGGCCGGGCGTCTACGGCTCGCTCGCCAGCCCTCGAGGATCGGGTCGCAGATCCGCCACTGCGCCTCGGCTTCGTCGTTGCGGGTGAACAGCGTGGCCTCACCGCGCATCGCGTCGAGGATCAGTCGCTCGTATGCCTCGGGCGATTGTGAGAGGAACGCGGTGCCGTAGAGAAACTCCATGTTCACGGGCCGGATCCGCATCCGTGGCCCGGGCACCTTCGCACCGAGTGACAGTGACACGCCCTCATTGGGTTGCAGCGTGAGCACGAGCTGGTTGGGACGGACACCGCCCGATCCGTCCTGCTCGAACGCGAGGTGCGGGACGGGTCGCAGCGTGACGGCGATCTCCGTGACCTTCCGGGCGAGCCGCTTGCCGGTGCGCAGGTAGAACGGCACGCCGGCCCACCGCCAGTTGTCGACGATCAGCCGCAGCGCGACGTAGGTCTCGGTCTGAGAGTCGTTTGGCACGCCCTCCTCGTCGAGGTAGCCGACAACGCGCTCGCCACCACTGACCCCGGCCGTGTACTGCGCGCGAACGCTCATGTCGGTGACCTCGGCGGCGGTGGGCGGCCGGATGGCGTGGAGCACCTTGACCTTTTCGTCGCGGACGTCGTCGGCGCTGAAGGTGACCGGCGGCTCCATGCAGAGCAGCGTCAGCAGCTGCAGCATGTGGTTCTGAACCAGATCCCGCAGCGCGCCGGCGTGGTCGTAGTAACCCGCTCGGCTGCCGATTCCGAGATCCTCGGCCGCGGTGATCTGCACGTTCTCGATGAAGTTGCGGTTCCACAGCGGCTCGAACATTCCGTTTGCGAAGCGGAAGGCCAGCAGGTTCTGCACCGTCTCCTTGCCGAGGTAGTGATCGATCCTGAAGATCTGGTGCTCCTGAAACACCGACAGCACCTTGCGGTTCAGGTCGCGCGCCTCATCGAGCGACGTACCGAAAGGCTTCTCGATGATGCACCGGAT
This sequence comes from uncultured Solirubrobacteraceae bacterium, assembly GCA_964422115.1. Classification (GTDB taxonomy): domain Bacteria; phylum Actinomycetota; class Thermoleophilia; order Solirubrobacterales; family Solirubrobacteraceae; genus Palsa-513. Next base: position 106,885 of record CAYQZU010000002.1, read on the forward strand.
ATCGACGTCGGCGTCATCGCATTCTGCGAGCCCGGCCTGCCCCAGCGCACCGACGATCACCGGGAAGAACTCGGGCGCCGTCGAGAGGTAGAAGGCGCGCGACATCGGCTCTCCGGCCGCAGCGTCGAGCTCGTCGAGAGTTGCGCGTAGCTGTGCGTAGCCGGGCGTGTCGTCGAACGCGAGCTCGACGTAGCGGAGGTCCGCGAGCAGCCCCTCGAGCACGCTCGGATCGGGCGGGGTGCGCGAGAAAGCCCGGATCGACTCGGCGGCGCTGTCGCGGTACTCATCGTGGCTCATCTCGCCGCGTGAGACGCCAATCAGGTTGAAGCGCTCGGGCAGCGCCCCCTCGTGCGCGAGGTTGTAGACCGCGGGCAGGAGCTTGCGCCTCGCGAGGTCGCCGGTGGCGCCGAAGATGACGAGGTTCGTCGGCCGGACCGGCAGGCGCTCGAGCCCCTCGGCCAGAGGGTTGTCGAGGCTCGTTCCGCTCGCCACTACGTGCCCGCCTTCTTCACGGCGTGCCCGCCGAACTGGTTGCGCAGCGCGGCCAGCACGCGGGCGGCGTAGTCACCGTCTGCGCGCGAATAAAAGCGGCTGAACAGCGCCGCGCTCAGGGCCGGTGTCGGAACGTCCTTGTCGATCGCGTCGATCAGGGTCCAACGGCCCTCGCCCGAGTCGTCGACCCAGCCCTCCAGCGCTGCCAGGTCGTTCCCGTCGGCGTCGAATGCGCGCGCAGCCAGCTCGCACAGCCACGAGCGGACGACCGAAGCCTGGTTCCAGAGGTGGGCGATCTTCGCGTTGTCGAGCTCGTACTCCGAGGCGTGGAAGAGCTCGAACCCCTCGGCGTAGGCCTGCATCAGCCCGTACTCGACGGCGTTGTGCACCATCTTCACGTAGTGGCCCGCGCCGCTTGGGCCGAAATGGTGCCAGCCGTACTTTCCGATTGCCGGGACGCTCTCGGCGCCGGTCGGCGGCGCCAGCACGTCGAGGATCGGCGCCAGGCGCTTGACCGCGGTTTCGGGCCCGCCGACCATCATGCAGTAGCCGTTCTCGAGACCCCACACGCCGCCGCTCGTCCCGACATCGATGTAGTGGATCTTCTTGGCGTGAAGCGCTGCCGACCGGAGCTTGTCGTCGGTCCAACGCGAGTTGCCGCCGTCGACGATCGTGTCGTCCGCTTCCAGCAGCTTTGCGAGTTCGTCAACCGTTGACTGGGTGGCCTCGCCGGCCGGGACCATGATCCACACCATCCGCGGCGGTTTGAGCTGCCTCACGAGGTCTGCGAGCGTGCTCGCCCCGCTCGCACCGCTCTCCTGCGCCCGCGCGACGGCCTTTGCGTCGAAGTCAAAAGCCACGACGTCGTGCTCGGAGTCCCGGCGGATCCGCGTGACCATGTTGCCACCCATCTTGCCCAGGCCGACGAAGCCGATCTGCATCAGAGCATCTCCTTGATCTGGTTGTGGAGCGTTCGCAGCGCGCTCGCCGGGTCGCCCTCGAGTCGAACGATCTCGGCCGGCAGGCCGTGGGCACGCAGCGTCTCGAGGTCGCCGAGTGCCTGGGCGTTCTTGAGTGTGCGGAACGTGTAGGGCGCCCCAGGGATCGCGACATCCTCGCCGCCGTCGCAGATCAGCGAGAGGAAGCGTCCAATCGGAGCACCGCCCTTGTGCAGCTGGCCGGTCGAGTGCAGAAAGCGCGGCCCGTAGCCGAACGTGGTCGCGAGCTTCGTTGCCGCCATCAGCGTCGCGCGCAACGCCGCTACGGCCTCGTCGAACTCGACCGACGGCGTCACGTAGCCCATCACCGCGATGTAGTCGCCCGGCTTGCCGCCGCCGAGAAGTGCGCGGAGCGCTGCGCCGTCTGCGACCGGGAGCGGCGGAAGTGCGCCGGCGTCGAGGACGCGTTTGGTGGCCGCCTTTGCCTCGGCCACGTTGGGCTGGTCGAACGGGTTGATCTCGAGCACCCAACCCGCGACCGCGGTCGCGAACTCAAAGGTGAAGAACAGCCGCCCGAGGTCCTCGCTCCCGGCCACCGGCAGGCTGATCGTTGGGTGGCCCGCCGCCCCGAGTGCCGCGATTCGCCCGTCGGCATCCGCGTTGGGTCGCTCGTCGTCCCGGAGTTGCAGGAATACTCGGTCGGCGCCATAGGCGTCGGGTGCGAGCAGTGGCTCGTCCGCGACCGGCAGGATGCCGCGCCCATGCTTGCCGGTGCTCTCGGCGATCAGCTGCTCGACCCAGAGTCCGTAGCTCGAGACAGGGTCGCCGACCACGAACGTCAGCTTGTTGCGTCCCTGGCGGGCAAGCTCGCCGATCGCGAGCCCGAGCCAGAGTCCCGGGTTTGAGCTGCTCGAATCGAAGTGCGCGCACGCCTGCTCTGCGACTACTGCCCGGTCGAGCAGTGCGTGGACAGGGGCCCCGATCAGCGCGGCTGCAACCAGGCCGAACAGTGACAATGCGGAGTACCGGCCTCCGATATTCGGATCGTTCTCAAAGCATTCGCGGAACCCATGCTCTGAGGCCAGCTCGACGAGCGAGCTGCCGGGGTCCGTGATCGCAATGAAGTGCTTGCCGTCCGGAACGAGCGAGTGGAAGTGCTCGAACAGCGACAGGGTCTCGATTGTGCCGCCGGACTTCGTCGACACGACGAACAGGGTGTGCTCGAGGTCGATCTCGTTCTGGACCTCGAGGATGGCGGCTGGATCGGTGGAGTCGAGCACGTGTAGATCGAGCGCCGATGGCGGGGCCCCGAAGGTCCGCCACAGCACCTCTGGAGCGAGGCTGGAACCACCCATTCCGAGGAGCACCGCATCCTTGAAGCCATCGGCCACCACGCCGCGCGCGAACTCGACCAGCGCGTCGGCGCGCTCAGACATCGCATCCGAGATCGTCAGCCAGCCGAGGCGGTCTGCGATCTCGGGCACCCCGGGGCCGCCCCACAGCGATTCGTCCTTCGCCCAGACGCGGCGCGCGACCCCATCGGCCATCGCCTTTGCCACGAGTTGCGCGATTCCGTCGGCGTACCCGGCGGGAATCGACGCTGCGATCGCGTCCGGCCGGCCCGTGAGCACGGCCTGGCGCGCGCTCTCGATACCGGCCAGCAGCTTGTTCATCGGCGTCACGAACGCGGCGATCCCTTCCTCGAGCAGCGTCTTCGTGACGTCCTGCATGTCGACACCGGCCGCCGCGAGCGCCGCCAGCTCTGTGCTCGGGTCTCGGTCGGCGCTCCCGGGGTCGATCTTGCCTCGTTCAGCGACCGCCAGCAACGTCTTCATCGGCATTGTGTTGACGGTGTGCGGCGCGACGAGATTGTCCACGTACAGCGTCTCGGAGTAGGCCGGGTTCTTCGTCCCGGTCGACGCCCACAGGGGGCGCTGGTAGAGCGCGCCGGCCGCGCGCAACGCAGCAAACCGGTCGCTGTGGAAGATCTCCTTGAAGCGTAGGTAGGCCGCGCGGGCGTTGGCGATCGCCGCGGTACCGGCAAGCTCACTGTGGCCAAGCCCTTCGAGGCGCTTGTCGACCTCGGTGTCGACCCGCGAAACGAAGAAGCTCGCCACGGAGTGGATGTCGAGCGCGAGCCCCTCGGCGTGGCGGCGCTCGAGGCCGCGGAGGTATGCCTCGGCGATCCGCGAGTACTGCTCGACCGCGAACAGCAGCGTGACGTTGACGTTGATGCCCTCGAAGATCGCCTCCTCGATCGCCGGCACCCCCGCCTCGGTGCCCGGGATCTTGATCATCACGTTGGGGCGGTCCAGTCGCTTCCAGTAGTCGCGTGCCTGGGTCAGCGTGCGCTGCGTGTCGTGAGCGAGATCGGGCGCCACCTCGAAGGAGACGAAGCCGTCCCCCTGCTCGTCGTAGACGGGGCGGAGGATGTCGGCGGCGTTCTGCACGTCGGCGATCGCGATGCGCTCGTACAGAGCTACGGCGTCGAGGCCCTCGCTCGCGAGTTCGTGAAGCGCCTCGTCGTAGTCGGTTGAGCCGAGGATCGCCTGCTCGAAGATCGCCGGATTGGACGTGACGCCGGCGAGCGAGCATTCGTCGCGCAGACGCGCCAGCTCGCCGCTCTTGAGCAGCCCGCGGCGGATCTGGTCGAGCCACGGCGCTGTCCCTGCGGCCGCGAGGGCTGCGAGGTTCGCGTTCCGGGTGTGGGGGAGGCTTGCCATGCTGTTGTCCTCTCGGATTGCTTTGGCGTCAGGTTCCAAGTAGCTCGTGTGCCCGCGCGAGCACCGCGTCGACTGTGATGCCGAAATGCTTGTACACATCGGCAGCAGGAGCCGAGGCGCCAAAGCTGTGCATGCCGATCATCGCGCCGTTCTCGCCGATGAACCGGTCCCAGCCGATCGGGCTGGCGGCCTCGACCGCGATCCGCGGGGTGCCGCGTGCCCCGATCACTGCCTCCTGTTCGTCGGTGGCCAGCTCGGCGAAGCGGTCGACGCACGGCATGCTGACGACCCGCACGCCAACGCCCGCCGCACGCAACTCCGCCGCGGCATCGACGCATAGCGAGACCTCCGAACCCGTTCCGATGAGAACGATCTCTGCGGTGCCCTCACAGTCGGACAACACGTAGCCGCCGCGCTCGATCGCGTCGTCGGGGATCGCGGACGGATCAAGCACAGGCAGGTTCTGGCGCGACAGTGCCAACACCGTTGGCGTGTGCGTCGCGAGTAGCGCGAAGCTCCAGGCGAGCGCCGTCTCGTTCGCGTCGGCCGGTCGGACGACGTTCACGTTCGGCGTCGCTCGCAAGGCGACGAGCTGCTCGATCGGTTGGTGCGTCGGGCCGTCCTCACCGAGGCCGATCGAGTCGTGTGTGTAGATGAAGATCGCCGGCAGTCCGCTGATCGCCGCAATCCGGACCGCTCCCTTCATGTAGTCCGAGAAGACCAGGAACGTTGCGCCGTATGCGCGCAGCCCGCTCAGGGTCAAGCCGTTGACCACGGCTCCCATGCCGTGCTCGCGGATCCCGAAGTGGAAGTTGCGCCCGCTGTAGTCCGACGGCGTGACGCTCCCGGCATCCGCGATGAGCGTGAGCGTCGAGGGCGCGAGGTCAGCGGAGCCCCCGACGAGCCAGGGCACATGGGCGGCGGCCACCTGCAGTACCGACTCTGAGGCCTTCCGCGTCGCGATCTTCTCGCCCGGCTCGAACCGCTTCAACAGTCCCTTCGGCAGTTTCGGAGCACGCTTCGCAAAAATGTCAGCGAGCTCGGCCGCCTCGCCCGGGAAGGCCTTCGCGTATTCGGCATGGCGCGCCTGCCATTCGCCTTCGAGCGCCTCGCCGGCCACGACGGTCTCGCGGAAATGAGCCAGTGCCGCGTCGGGCACGATGAACGGCGGCTCTGTCGGCCAGCCGTAGAACTCCTTCGTCAGGCGCACTTCCTCTTCGCCGAGCGGCGACCCGTGCGCCTCGCCCGTGTCCTGCTTGTTGGGCGATCCGTACCCGATGTGCGTGCGGCAGACGATCAGCGAAGGCCGGTCCTCGACGGCGATCGCGGCGCGTGCGGCCTCCTCGAGGCGGTCGAGCGACAGGTCCTCGCCCAGGTGCTGCACGTGCCAGCCGTAGGCCTCGTAGCGCCCGCCGACGTCTTCGGTGAAGGCGATGTTCGTGTTGCCCTCGATCGAGATGTGGTTGTCGTCGTAGAACGCGATCAGTCGGCCGAGTCCGAGGTGCCCCGCGAGCGATGACGCCTCGCCCGAGATCCCCTCCTCGAGGTCGCCGTCAGAGCAGATCGTGAACGTGTGGTGGTCGACCAGCTCGTGCCCGGGACGGTTGTAGCGCGCGGCGAGCATCCGCTCCGCCAGAGCGAGTCCGACACAGGTCGAGATGCCCTGGCCGAGCGGTCCCGTGGTCGCTTCGATCCCAGCCGCGTGACCGTACTCCGGGTGCCCCGCGCATGGCGAGCCGAGCTGACGGAAGTTCTTCAGGTCATCGAGCTCCAGCCCGTACCCGCACAGGTACAGGCAGGCGTAGAGGAGCATCGACGCATGGCCGGCGGAGAGCACGAATCGGTCGCGGTTCGGCCATGACGGATCGGCGGGGTTGTGGCGCATGACGCGCGTATAGAGCGTGTAGGCGATCGGCGCCAGCGCCATCGGCGTGCCGGGGTGGCCGGAATTCGCCTTCTGCACCGCGTCCATCGCGAGCGTACGAATTGTGTTGACGCACAGCTCGTCGAGTTCTGTGTCGCGGGCGGCTGTTGTCATCGCGCTTCCTTCTGGTAGGGGTCGTGGTGGGGGTGGAGCTCGCTGCGCGCAAGCAGTGCGGCGCCGCGTACGCCCGCCTCGGGGCCTGACCGGGCGAGGCGGATCTCGGTCGCCGTGCCCACGCCCTCGCGGACATACTCTCGTGCCGACTGCTTGGCGGGCTCGAGCAGAAGATCGCCGGCGGCGGAGACCCCGCCGCCGATCGCAACCACATCCGGGTCGAAGGTATTGATCGCGTTTGCGACGCCGATACCGATACGCCGCCCCAGCAGAGCGAGCAGGGCAACCGCGATCGTGTCCCCGGCCTGCGCGGCGCGAACCGCGTCCGGCCCCGCAATCGTGCCGGACCTTGCGAGCTCCGCGCCGATCGCCGACTCGGGGTGATCGGCCGCCGCCTCGCGCGTCAGTCGGTCGAGCGCGTGCCCGGCGGCCAGCGCCTCCAAGGTCCCGGGCTGCGGTGGCTGATCTCGTGCTGCGGGAATGTCTGCCTCGATGCCGATCAGCGTGTGCCCGATTTCTCCGGCGGCGCCCGTTGTTCCGCGGTAGGGCCGCCCGCCGATCACGATACCGCCGCCGACACCGGTGCCGATCGTGAGCATCACGAGGTTGCTCACGTCGAGTCGACCCCGCTCGTCGTGGGCCTCGGCGAGCGCCGCGACGGTGGCGTCGTTGTCGACGAACACCGGCACTCCCAGCGCGTCCTCGAGCACGTGGCGCAGAGGGATGTCGGCAAGTGGGATGTTCGCCGACGTCCTCACCCGTCCTGTTGCGAACTCGACGACCGAGGGGATGCCGATGCCGACCGCGCTCAGCGTCTGGCCGGCGGCTGCCAATCGAACCGATTCGATGAACTGTGCGACCAGGGCTTTCGAGCTACTCAGATCGGTGGGGTGAATCGCCGGCTCGCCCAGCACGCCGCCGCGGAAGGTGGCGGCGGAAACCTTGGTGCCACCAACATCGACGCCGACGATCAACTCGTCGCTGCCCGCGCTCTGGCCGCCCGCGGTCGGCGAGCGAGCCTCGCGATGTCCCGCTCCGGGCGACGGGCGCATCAGCGGGTGCTCGCGCGGTCTCGCACGATCCGCAAGCTATCAGCAGGCGTGGGTGCCGCTGTGAAGCGTCTGCTCTCGCGGTAGGCTGCGCGCAGCGCGCCCACCCGTGCGCACGCTCATGAGTGACCGCTTGACAGAATCCAGACCGGATCGCAATCTCGCGTTGGAGCTCGTGCGCGTGACCGAGGCCGCCGCGCTCGGCGCCGCACGTCAGATCGGCCGCGGTGACAAGGAGGCGGCCGACCAGGCGGCGGTCGACGCGATGCGGCACATGCTTGACAGCGTTCGCTTCGACGGCGTGGTCGTGATCGGCGAGGGGGAGAAGGACAAGGCGCCGATGCTGTTCAACGGCGAGCATCTTGGTGACGGAACCCCACCGGCAGTCGACATCGCAGTCGACCCGCTCGAAGGCACCACGCTGACTGCCCGCGGGATGCCGAACGCCCTGTCGGTGATCGCGCTCTCCCCGCGCGGCACGATGTTCGATCCCGGCCCGATCGTCTATATGGAGAAGATGGCCGCCTCGGCGCAGATCGCCGACCTCCTCGACCTGGACCGGCCGCTCGAGGACACGGTGAAGCTGATCGCCCAGCGCAAGGGGACGGACGTTGGCGACGTTATGGTCGTGATGCTCGACCGCCCGCGCCATGACGAAGGGCTTCGCCGGGTCCGCGACGCCGGTGCTCGCGTTCGCCTGCTCAGCGATGGCGACGTCTCCGGGGTCCTGCTGGCGTGCGACGAACGCTCGGCCGTGGATCTCCTTTGGGGGATCGGCGGAACACCGGAAGCGGTGCTGGCCGCGGCGGCGGTCAAATGCACCGGCGGCGCGTTGATCGGGCGGCTGTGGCCGCGCGATGAGACCGAGCGGGAGGCGGCGCTCGCCGCCGGCTACGACCTCGATCAGGTCCTCGATTGCGACACGCTGATCTCAAGTGACGACTGCTTCTTCTCGGCGACCGGCGTCACCGACGGCGACGTGCTGGCGGGCGTTCGCTACGAAGGTGCGAGCGGGGCGAGCACAGAGTCGCTTGTAATGCGCTCCCGCTCTGGCACGGTCAGGCGCATAAGCGCGCGCCACGACCGGTTGAAGATAGCCGCGCTGTAGAGCTAGCCGGCCGGGGCCGTAGCCCCGCCGGAAACGACGCCGCCGGTCGAGCCCGAAGTTCCGGACCCGCCGCTGACGCCGCTTGGACCAGTCGTCCCAGCCGGGTACCAGTTGGTCGGGGCGAGATGCGCGCCGCGGTTGGCGCTGAAGCCCAGGTTCACGGTCTCGGTGATTCCGAGCGCCTGTGCCGTTGCGGAAGTCAGGTCGAACGTGGCGCCGTTGGCGTACGGACCACGGTCGATGACCGGCACGGTGATCGACCGGCCGCCGTAGTACAGCGTCACCGGTGTGCCGCACGGAAGTGTCCGGTGAGCGACTCCGAGGATGTGGCGCGTGAGCGTCTCGCCGCAGGCGGTGCGGTGGCCGTAGAACCCGGGCCCGTACCAGGTCGCGATCACCGAGTGGAAGACATTGAGCGACGCTTGCGGCGTGCTGACCGACGCAGCCGACGAAGCCAGTGCTCCCGAAACGACGCGCATCGTGAATGTCCCCACCACGTTTGGACGCCACCGGATGCTGAACGCGCCGGTGGCGCCGACCGTGCTATTCGCCACGGCGTCCCAAACGTCGGGTTTCGCCTCGATCTCGAGTGAGACCGGCTGGCCGGCGTCGGACGTGGCGAGAGTCCCGCTCGCGATCGTCGCCTCCCCGGCGACCACGTTGGTCGGGGTGAAGGTGATTGTCCCGGTCGTCGATCCGACCGTCGCCGGAACCGGCTTGCCGACGGGTGCGTTGCTCGCCGAGGTGCCGCCATTGGACGCGAGAGCAGTCGTCGTCATGGCGGACGCGACTATCGCTGCGAGGAGGCCCCCAGCCAGGAAACGAGCCGCTATGTGCTTGCGCACCATCAGTTCACTCCGCTGTGCCTTGGCCTACGGGGTGAGCTGTCGGGCTCGCGCTGTACGCGCTACGGCCGGACTTCCGGCCGATTCGCCCCCGCGGAGACGTTCTCCGCATTGGTTCCCCCGCTCGTTCGGTGCGGACACCGAGTGATTGGGCCTGGCGAGAGCGAGTATATGTGAACCGCGGACGCGAAAGCAAGCTCGGGGACTCCCGGGCTTTGCCCGGGAACCCTCCCCTCGCTTGGACGGTGGCGCGGTCCCGTGCGGCGGCGCCCGCGACCGCGTGCGGCCGCGCTTTTCCGACGATCTCCCCGTCCCGAATGCCGGCGGCCGCGCAGCCACGCTGTGGTCCGGCGAGGGAGGGCTCCCGGGCTTGGGCTCGGGGACTCCCGGGACTTTGCGCGGGAACCTTTCCCTCGCTTGGACGGTGGCGCGGTCCCGTGCGGCGGCGCCCGCGCAGCCACGCTGTGGTCCGGCGAGGGAGGGCTCCCGGGCAAAGCCCGGGAAACCCGAGCTACTTTGAAACGCTTCGCCTCGTTGTACGTATTAGGACTGAGGAAACCGACATACGAACAAAGGTCTGCAGGACGCAGCCAGCGGAGCGAGAATGCCGATAGGGGTGGGACCGGAACCCGGTAAACCCCTCTGGAACTGGGCTAGAACGCGACGGAGACGTTGACTACACAAAGTAAAGCGCGTAAAATCATCGGGGTGCGCTCGCGCGACGCTGTCGGCGGCGCGACTTGGCGCTCCTCACCCATAACAGCGCAGCAGGCGCGGCCATGCGCGGCGCCATCGTGTGTGCGCGACGGAAACGGAAAGAAATGTCTGTAGCTGAATTCCAAGAGCTTGAAGAGGTCAAGGGCCTCGTAACGAAGGGTCAGCAGGTTGGCGTGCTCACCTACGCCGAGATCCAGGGTGCCGTGTCCGAGCTGGACATGGACGAGTCGGACATCGAGGAGCTGCACGGCTTTCTCGAGAAGTCCGAGATTGAATTGGTCGAGGACATCGACCCGGCGACCGCCGCGGGGTCCGAGGTCGAGCGCGCGCCCGACAAGCGCGGGCGCCGCAAGGCGAAGACTGCGCTTGACCTCAAGCCGGACATGACGACAGACTCGCTGCAGCTGTTCCTCAAGGACATCGGCAAGGTGCGCCTGCTGACAGCTCAGGAGGAGGTCGATCTGGCCAAGCGGATCGAGCGCGGCGACCTGGACGCCAAGCAGAAGATGGTCGAGTCGAACCTGCGGCTCGTCGTCTCCATCGCCAAGAACTACCGCAATCAGGGCCTGCCGTTCCTGGACCTGATCCAGGAGGGAACGCTGGGGCTGGTCCGCGCGGCCGAGAAATTCGACTATCGCAAGGGCTTCAAGTTCTCGACGTACGCCACCTGGTGGATCCGCCAGGCGATCGCGCGTGCGCTGGCCGATAAGGCCCGCACGATCCGCATCCCTGTGCATGTTGTCGAGAAGCTGAACAAGATCGGCCGTGCTGAGCGTAAGCTCGTGACCGAGCTGGGTCGCGAGCCGACGCCGGACGAGATCGCCGAGGTAACGGGGATCGATCCGGAAGAGGTCGATTCGATCAAGCGATCCGCGCAGGCCCCGATCTCGCTCGAGAAGCCCGTCGGCGACGAGGAGGAGTCCGAGTTCGGTCAGTTCATCGCCGACGAGCGGGCCGAATCCCCGTACGAGCGGGCGGCAGAGATCCTCACCAAGGAAGCCCTCCGCGAGGCGCTCGAGAACCTCTCCTACCGCGAGCGGCGCGTGCTTGAGCTGCGTTACGGGCTCGGTGGCGAGCATCCGCGCACCCTCGACGAGGTCGGGCGGACGTTTAACGTGACCCGCGAGCGAATCCGCCAGATCGAGAACCAGTCGCTGAAGAAGCTGCAGAATCTCGCCGAAGCGCAGAAGCTTCGCGACGTAGCCTGATCGTCGGCGCCCCGTCGCGGCAGCTCGGCCGCGGCGAGGGTCGTCCAGACCCGTCCTAGTACGTGGTGGACGCCATCGCAGCGCTCGTCCACAGGTCCAGAGAGCCTCAATGCGCTCAGACGGCTTTCTACGGACGCCGAATGGTGTTGTGAATGATCGAGATCGAAAAGCTTCTCTGTGCACTCGTCGCGTGTGACGGGTCCGATCTTCATTTGAAAGTCGGATCCGTCCCGTTGGCACGTGTCGACGGCGAGCTCGGCCAGATGGGCGCTGACGGTGAGTGGCCGGTGCTCGAGTCGGCGGACACCGAGGGGGCCGCCCGCGACCTGCTCGCTGGGACCGAGCGGCTTGCCGAGTTCTACGAGCACCATGACCTGGACGTCTCGCACGAGATTGCCGGGGTCGCCCGCTTCCGGATCAACATCTTCCGCCAGCGCGGGCACATCTCCCTTGTCGCACGGGCGATTCCACACCGGATCCGCACCGTCGAGGAGCTCGGCCTACCGCCGGTGGTCACAAACCTCGCCGACGAGCCACGCGGGATCATCCTCGTGACCGGCAGCACCGGCTCGGGCAAGTCGACGACGCTCGCGGCGATGATCGATCACATCAACAACACGCGGGCCTCCCACATCGTGACGATCGAGGACCCGATCGAGTTCGTCCACACCGACGTGCGTTCGATGATCAGCCAACGGGAGATCGGATCGGACACCGGATCGTTCGGCCTGGCCCTCCGGCGCGTCCTGCGCCAGGACCCGGACGTGATCCTGATCGGCGAGATGCGTGACGAGGAGACGGTCAAGACCGCGATATCAGCGGCGGAGACGGGGCACCTCGTGCTGTCGACGATCCACACGGTGGACTGCGCCGAGTCGATCAACCGAATGCTCGACTTCTTCCCGCCCCATCAGCACGCGCAGGTCCGCTCGATGGTCGCGGGCACTCTGCGCGGCGTCGTCTCGCAGCGCCTGGTCCCAGCAGCGGTCGGGGGTCGGGTAGCGGCGGTCGAGGTTCTTCGCATGACGGGCCGCGTGCACGACGTGATCCGCGACCCGACCCACGCCGACATCGGTCTCGCCGAGGTCATCGCCGAGGGTAGCTATTACGGCATGCAGACCTTCGATCAGGCTCTCCTCGACCACGTTCGCTCGGGGCGCGTTCGAGTGGAGGACGCGATCGAAGCAGCCACGAGCCCGCACGACTTCCGCCTGATGCTCGAAGCCGAGAGCAGCCCCCGCAAGCATCAAACCAACGGCAACAACCTGCTCGCTCTCGCGGGCTAGCAGGTGAGCCCGCGTCGGCAAAGGCGACCGGCGAGCTGCTTCAGTTGGTAAAGTCTTGGTCATGTCCGTGGATGACACGTGCCCTGTCTGCCACACCGCTGAGCTCGTGTGCGGGAAGTGGACGCTTCTGCTCGTGCGCGACCTCGCGGCCGGCCGCAGCCGGTTCTGCGAACTCGAGCGCTCGCTCGCGGGGATCAGCCCCCGCACGCTGTCGTTGCGGCTACGTGCCCTCGAGGAGGAGGGCATAGTGGAGCGCCATACCTATCCCGAGGTTCCGCCGCGCGTTGAGTACTCGTTGACCGAGAAGGGTCGCGATCTGCTGCCGATCATCGACAGCATGCGCGACTACGGTCGGCGCTGGGTCGTCGAGGAGCTGACCCGCTCGCCGGCGCCGCGTGAGCCGGTCGCTGCGTAGCTCCCTGCTGCAAGGGTCGCTGCGCGGGCAGGAGCCCGCACCCCCGGAGCGAATCGCGGCATATGCGCTCCGGTCAGCTGCATCAGACTTTGCACGCCTTTGCTGCTGAAGCGGCACAGGCGCTGACGGCAGCGACCGGCGCCGGTGCCGAGGTCGGCTTCGAGGTGGTCGAGGAGCGCGCGCGCATGCACCGCCCGGCGCTCTACTGCTACCGGCCACTGACCGGTGCCTTCATTGAGCGCAACTGGCATCTGCTGCTCGCGCAGCCGAGCGCTGCGAGGGCAATCGCCGAACTGAGCGCGATTCCGGGGCTGGGGAGCTACCTCCTCCATCACGCGGCGGCGGTCGCGGATGACGAGAGCGCCGACGAGGCGGAGGCCGCGCTGCGCTCGTTTACGGCCCGCGTGTTCGACGGCTGCGATAAGACCTTCCTGCTCGTCCCGGAACGGTTTGAACCCGCGTACCGCGAGCTCTACGAGAACGCGGTCGAACAGCGGAGCGATATCGCTCTGCTCGGCCTGTTGCGTGGAGTGAGTACGACGGCGAAGGAGATCGCGCTGGGGGAGGGGATGCTGCTCGCGCCGCTCGAGCGCTTGGGTCATGTGCCCCCTGATCCTGCCTGGGTGCGTGACGACCGTCCGTCCATGGTGGTGGCGGTCGATCCCGGCGACGGTCAGGACGGCCTCGACCTCGCGCTCGCTCAGATGCTTGAACTGCAAACAGCGCTGCGTCTGTATGCGGCAGGCGTCTCGCTCGCGCCGCTCGCATGGATCCACGCTGGCGGGTCGCAGTGGCGGGCGCTCGCCCTCGGCAGCGGTGGGCGCAGCGACGGCCGGGTGGCCCTCGTCGCCGAGCAGCAGGAGGAGCTCTCGAGCTTCATCGCGACCGTCGCCCGGCGGGCACCACGCGGGGGTCCGACCGCTTGGGCGTTGCGGCGGTTCGAGCTTGGCTGCGGCAGAGAGGCTCTGCTCGACGGCCTGAGCGATCACCTGCTGGCGCTTCGCGCGCTGCTCGAGCCCGAGGGTCCGGGGAGCGGCAGGCTGGCCGGTCGGCTTGCCGCGCTGTGCGCGGACGGTCCGGAGCGAATCGACATGACGCGGCGGATGTTGGGCGCGATCGCGCTCGAACAGGGGCTGATGGCCGGCTCCGAGCTCTCCGAGCCGGGTGTGGACGGATCGCAGGCCCTTGCCGCGGAGGTCGAGGAACGTCTACGCCAGATCCTCCGAGACGTGATCGCCGGCCATCTGCGCGGCGACCTGGCAGCGGTGGCCGACGCGCGCATCTACGTTCCCGACGGCGACACGGGCTCGGTGCAGGGCGCGGAGTTCCGCGTGACACGAACCGCAACCGGAACATTCGCGACCGATCTCTTCGCCACGCCGCAGCCTTCGCTGCGCCCCGGGGTGGCGCAGGACTCCGTGTTCTCTGACGCTGGCGAGCCGCCGACGACGGAGCTGCGCGCCGTCACGCGCAGCTAGCGCCCAGCGTGGAAGAGCGTCCGAGCCACAGCGCCGAGCGTTTCGAGCTCAGCGAGCGAGCGATCGAGCATCGGCACGAGCGTGAGCGGTACTCCTTGCAGTCCCCTGCGCAGTTCAGCAACGCCACGAGCGTCATGAGCGGCGCGTAGCGCGCTCTTCTCGGTCGCGTTCAGGACGCTGGCGCTGAGGCGTTCGCCGAGTACTTCGACGAGCGTCGCGCGCGCGTGCGCCGACCCCACTCCTGGTGGAGTGAGCGTCACGCGGTTGACGACGCCACGGGCGACGCTCATGCCGGTGTCGACCAGCTCTCCCGCGAACGCGATCGACTCGCGAACGGGCTCGGGTTCGGGTGTGCTGACCAGGACAAACGCCGTCGCATCACTTCGGAGGAGCGCCGCGACGGCTCCAGCTCGCACGCGAAAGTCGCCCATCAGCGATCCGACTGCACCAAAGAACGACCCCATCTCGCCGAGCAGGTCGACTCCTACGAGGCGGCGGAGCAGAGCAAGCGCCGGAGCCCTGGCGCTCCTCGCGAGGCGCGCTCCGGCGCCGACCGGAGCCGCCATCAGCGCCAGCGCCGGCGCGTCGAAGAACTGGATGAGGTTCTGTGGGGCTCTGAGGAAGTCGACGGTGTTGCGCGAGGGCGGCGTGTCGAGCACGATCGCGTCGAACTCGCCCGAGCGGTCGAGGTCGTAGAGCTTTGCCACGGCGGTGAACTCGTGCGAGCCACCGACGGCGCTTGAGATCTCGCGGTAGACGCGGTTCGCGAAGACCCGTTCGCGCGTCGCATCGTCGGGTGCGACGGAGCGGATCAGGTCATCGAATGTTCGCTTAGGGTCGAGCACCATCGCCCAGACTTCACCACGGACCGGCAAGCCAGTGGGCGCGAGGTGGGCGGCGCTCAACCGAACCGGTTCGGCGGCGAGCGCATCGAGAGCGAGGGCGCCTGCGAGGCGGCGTGAAGGGTCGATGGTGATGAGGGCGACGCGCTTGCCGCCGGCCGCCAGGCCGAGCGCGATCGCCGCAGCTGTGGTGGTCTTGCCGACGCCGCCGGCGCCGACGCAGACGCAGATCCGCCGGTTGGCGAGATCGTCGCTCAGGCTCATAGTGCGCCCTCGAGCTCGGTCGCGAGGGTCTCGAGCTCCCCCACTCGGAGCTCGTCACCCTCGGTGCGGCGCAGTTGCGCGATTGCGACGTCACCGAGCGCGTTACGCAGCCGCGCGACCTGCGCGAGTTCGAGCCGCGACAGCCGATCCTCCGAGAGCAAAAGCTCGATCGCCGCGCGGGCTTCCGCGAGGAGCGACGGCCCGGCGAGCGCATCTCGTAGCGCTTGGGCGTCCTGGTCGTTGAGCGGCGGGCCGCTCAGCGCGTTGACGACGACGAGGTCGAGCCGGAGCTCTGCGTCCCGCTCGAGCCGCGTTCGAAGCTCGAGCAGTTCGCTGATCGCCGAATCCTCGGCCCGTGCGACCGCGACCACAGCCGTGCTGGTTGCGTCGTGAAGGAACTCATCGATCCTGCTGCCCTGGCGGGCGATTGGACCGGCCCCCGCCGTGCGCGCAAAGGCGCGGGGAGCGGTGAGCAGGGCGAGGGCATGCCCGCTCGCGGGAGCGTCCACAACGACGACGTCGTAGGGCGAGGCGCCCGGTACCCGACGGTCCGGCTGCGCCAGCTCCCAGAGCTTGCCGACGTTCAGCATCTCGCGCAGACCGGGGGTCGCGGCGGCGAGGTAGCCGATCAGGCGCGTGGCGCCGACGATGTCCGCCAGCATGCGCAAGGGCAGGTGCTCGCCGAGGTATTCGTCAAGCGCGCGCGCGGTCTCTATCTGAATCGCGAACAGGCCGGGCGCTATCTCGGCCTCGCCGCTGCCGACCGCGACGCCGAACCGTTGCGACAGCTCGCCCCGGCCGCCGCTCTCCGCAAGGATCGTCCGCGCACCACCGCGCGCAGCGAGTAGCGCGAGGGCGCCGGCGGTGACCGAGCGCCCGACGCCGCCCTTGCCGACGACAAAGATCAACCGCCGGCTCAGCAGCGCCGTGGATGGGTTATTGGCCACGTGCCGATGCTACGGGTCCCAACGCCCACCTTCAGGTCGCGACGAAGCGGGTCGAGCGGCTTGCAGGAGTCCGCTCGTGACCTGCGAATAACGCGCCGTGCTGGTCAAAGCTCAACAGTGGAGGCTCGCGTGAGCCCGGCCAAGGTAATCGCGTTCGCAAACCAGAAGGGCGGCGTCGCGAAGACGACGACGACCCTCAACCTCGCCGCTGCGTTCGTCGAGGAGGGCCATCGCGTGCTCTGCGTCGACATGGACCCACAGGGCAACCTGACGATGTCACAGGGAATCGATCCTGACACGCTGGAACGGTCGATGTACGACGTGCTGGTTCACCAGATCTCGATTCGCGAGGTGATACGCAAGCGCGAGGTCGATGTCGCGTGCGCGTCAATCGATCTGGCCGGCGCGGAGATCGCTCTGGCGGCGACGATCGGGCGCGAGCGCGCCCTCGAGCGCGCCCTGAAGCCTGTCGCCGACGATTACGACTTCATCTGCATCGACACGCCCCCGAGCCTCGGGCTCCTCACAATCAACGCGCTGACCGCGGCGCACAAGGTGATCGTGCCGGTGCAGTGCGAGTACCTGTCGATGCGTGGCCTGATCCAGCTGCAGAACACGCTCGCGATGGTTCGCGAGAACCTCAACCCGACCGTGGACATCCAGGGCATCCTGCCGACGCTCGTCGACTCGCGGACGATCCATGCGAAGGAGGCGATCGAGATCCTCGAGGAGAACTTCGGCGACCGTGTCTTCGCGTCGCGTATCCGCAAGACGGTGAGGTTCGCGGAGGCCCCGGTGAAGGGCATGTCCGTCCTTCGCTACGACCCCGACGGCAGCGCCGCTAAGGCCTACCGCGACCTCGCGAAGGAGGTTCTCGATGGCACCGCCTAGCAAGCGCGCGAGCATGCGTGAGGGTCCGCTGGCCGCACTGTTCCGCAAGACCGAGACCGAGGGCCTCGAGCCGCCGCTCGTCGCGCTGGAACCGGCGTCCCAACCGTCGGAGGAGACGCCGGCGGCCCCGAGCCCCCAGGATCGCCTGCGTCACGCGTTCAACTCCGAGCTCCCGCAGGACATGCTCGAGATCCGCGCGTCTGCACCGACCCGTTCTACCAAGTCGAAGAGCAAGCCAAAGCCTGCACCTGCCGAAGTATTGCTCGAGGTCGACGAGACGCCCGCGCGGCGCATGCTCGGCCGCGCGACGCTCCGGGTTGTCGGTGTCGGCGGCGCCGGCGTCAATGCGGTCAACCGCATGATCGAAGCCGAAGTGGCCGGCGTCGAGTTCCTCGCGATCAACACCGACGTGCAATCGCTGCAGCAGTCGACGGCGACCACGACCATCCACATCGGCGCGCAGGTGACGCGTGGCCTGGGGTCCGGCTCGAATGCGGCGGTCGGCCGCGAGGCTGCGATCGAGGGCTACGACGAGCTGAAGGCGCAGCTGAAGGGTTCGGACATGGTCTTCATCACCGCCGGTGAGGGCGGCGGAACGGGAACCGGCGCGGCGCCGATTGTTGCGGCGATCGCGCACGAGGTCGGCGCTCTGACGGTCGGCATAGTGACGAAGCCCTTCGGCTTTGAGGGGTCGCGTCGTGCGGCGCAGGCTGAGGCCGGCATCGAGGAGCTGGCGGGCGTCGTCGACACGCTGATCGTTGTGCCGAACAACCGCCTGCTGTCCGTTCTCGACAAGAAGGTCTCGATGGTCGATGCGTTTGCGGTCGCTGACGACGTCCTGCGCCAGGGCGTCCAGGGAGTCGCCGATCTCGTCACGCTGCCCGGCTTGATCAACCTCGACTTCGCCGACGTTCGCACGGTCATGTCGAATGCCGGAACGGCGCTGCTGGGGATCGGCATGGGCGCCGGCGACGGCCGCGCGGTCGAGGCTGCCATGGCGGCCGTGTCCTCGCCGCTCCTGGAGACCTCGGTCGAGGGCGCCCGCAACATCCTGCTGTCGATCACCGGCGGTCCGAGCCTCTCGCTCTGGGAGGTCAACGAGGCGTCGAAGGCGGTCAGCGACGCGGCGCATCCCGACGCGAACATCATCTTCGGCGCGACGGTCGACGAGAAGCTCGGTGACGAGGTATGGGTAACGGTTGTCGCGACAGGGCACGGCGATCGCGCCCGCCCCCCCGCCCTCGTGATCGACCAGCCCGACGGCGAGCCGCGGATTCACCGCACCACGCCACAGCGCATGCGCTCGCGTTCGGCCCTGGCGATCGCGCAGATCGAAGTGCCCGAGTTCGGGCCTCGCGCCTAGGCTTCTAGCCGAAGCGGACCTTGCCATTCGACCGCGCTCGAGCCTGAGCGCGATCGACGAACTCGAGCCGGCGTATCGCCGCTCGGAGGAGACGCGTCAGCAGGCGCATCCGCGCGTTCTCCGATCGAAGCTCGAGCAGTCGCTGCTTCGCCTCGAGACCGAATTCGACCGTCGCCGCCATCGCGTACGCGGACATCGCCCCGAGGGCGTCAGGTTCTGGCTCTTCGTCGGTCGCCGCCGCCACGAGCGCCCCGTAGCTGGAACGCGCGGCCTCGGCCGCTGCCTCGTCGGGCGCCTCCGCATCATCGGTCACGAAGTCGATCGTGCCAGCCGGATACGCGAGGCTGTCGTCGCGTTCGAGAAGGCGAAACGGGCGGGTCGCGCGCGCGAGGACGTTGAAGCGGCCGTCGTCCATCCGGTCGAGCACGCGCTCGATCTCGCACGCGCACCCGACGAGCTTCAGCTCTTCGTCAGCCAGCCAGACGATCCCGAACTCGCGACCCTCGTCGAGGCACTCGGTGATCATTGTGCGGTAGCGCTCTTCAAAGATGTGTAGGCGGATCTCCTCGCCCGGCAGCGCTACGAGCGCGAGCGGGAAAAGCGGGAACTGTTGCTGAGGCGCCACTAGCGAGAATCGTAGACCGCGTCGCCCGTGCGTTTGCGTGTAGCCGCCGGACTCGGCCGCCGCTCGACGAACCGCAGCGCCGACCAGGTGTCGTCGATCGCGCAGACCTTGTTGTCAACCAGCCCGCTCGCCAGCCCGATGCGCCGCACGGTGTCGTCGTCGAGATCGCTGTGGACGCCGGAGGAGCGCTTCGGCCACGCGATCCAGACGCGCCCGCCCGCGTCCCGCGCCCGGAGGATCGCCGCCAGGCGTACCTCGAGTGACCGTTGCGATGTTGCGAAGAAGACGATCAGCTCGAAGCTGCCTCGCAGCTGCCGGCTGACGCGCGCGCCCTCGAGCCGCGCGGGGAGGTCATCCGGACCGCCAATCGCCGCGACCCTCATCCCGGGCTCGGCTCCAAGCTTGCGCCGAAGCTCGGTGCCTGAGTAACCGGCGTCCATTCGGGCGTTCAGGTACCGGCGCCGGCAAGCTCGATCAACAGGCGGACGCCGAACCCGGAGCCGCCCTTCTCTGCGTAGGCGCGACCTAGATCCCAGCCGGTTCCGGCGATGTCGAGGTGCACCCACGGCACCTTCTCAACAAACGCCGCGAGAAACTCCGCCGCCGTTATCGCTCCCGCCTTGCCGCGGTCGGGAGCATTGTTGAGGTCGCCATAGGTGCCCTTCGCGAGCTTCGCGTATTCCGCGTGCAGCGGCATCCGCCAGACCAGCTCGCCCGTCGCCGCCGCTGCGACCGCGACGGCGTCCGCCCAGTCGTCGTCGTTGCTCATCAGACCGGCGTGCGTCGATCCGAGCGCAACGACGATCGCGCCCGTCAGTGTCGCGAGATCCACGAGACGCTCGGCACCCTCGGCAATCGCATAGGCCAGGCAGTCCGCGAGGACGAGCCGGCCCTCGGCATCGGTGTTGTTGATCTCGACCGTCTTGCCGCTCAGGGTTCGCACGATGTCGCCGGGCTTCACCGACCGGTCGCTCGGCATGTTCTCGGTCGCTCCAATGACGGCGAGAATGCGCACCGGCAGCTGAAGTTGGGCGATCGCGCCAACAGCCTCGATCACGGCCGCGCCGCCGGACATGTCGAACTTCATCTCCTCCATGCCCGCCCCCGGCTTGAGCGATATGCCGCCACTGTCGAATGTCACTGCCTTGCCGACGAATCCCAGCAGTGGCCCGCGCGCCTGCGGTCCGCTATAGCGCATCGTTATCAAGGCGGGCTCCTGCGCCGAGCCGCGCGCAACCGCCGTGAACGCGCCCATGCCGCGCTGCTCGATGGCATCCCTGCGCTCAACCTCGACCACGAGACCGGGGTGGGCGGCGGCGAGCGCGCGGGCCCGGTCAGCGAGGTCGGTGGGAGTCATGTCGTTGCCGGGGGTGTCCTGCAGCACTCGTGCCGCGTTCACCGCGTCCGCGATCACTTTCGCGCGTGCGGCCGCGGGTCCGTGGTCGCGACCACCGCAGAGTGTCAGCGAATCGAGGACCGCGGGCCGTTCTTCGGCTGCGGTGAGGTAACGATCGAAGCGGTAGCTCGCGAGGACCGTTCCTTCGACGATGGCGGCGGCGAGCGCGTCGTCGGCATCCCGCGGCAGCTCCCAGGCTAGTGTGCGCGCGCCCAACTCGCCGGCCCTCTTCGCGACGCGCGCAGCGGCGACGCGCGCGGCCTCGGCATCGAAATCATGGCTGACGCCGAGGCCGGCAAGGAGATAGCGGCGCCCGTCGACGTGGGCCAGCCCAAGAGATCCGGCGCTCGTCTTTGCCTCGCCGGAGTCGAGTAGTGCCTGGAGCGCGGGGGCGCGAACGCGCTCGTCATCGAAGGCGCCGAGAACGATCGTGTCGGCCTCGGTCTGCTCGGGCGGCTCAGTGGTGGCGGCGCATTCCATCGGCACGGCGAGAATACAGCGGCGACCATTACGATCATCCACTCCTTTCCCCAATGGCACTCGCAGATCCTCAGACAGGCCGCACGATCCGTATCGTGGTCGCAAAACCGGGCCTCGACGGCCACGACCGTGGCGCAAAGGTCATCGCGCGCGCACTGCGTGACGCCGGCATGGAGGTGATCTACACGGGGCTTCACCAGACACCGGAGCAGATCGTTGAGACCGTCATTCAGGAGGACGCCGATGCTGTGGGCCTCTCGATCCTCTCGGGAGCGCACATGACACTAGTCCCACGGATCATCGAGCTGCTGCGAGACCAGGATGCCGGCGACGTGGTCGTCACGCTCGGCGGCACGATCCCCGCTCAGGACATCACCGAGCTCAAGCGCCTTGGGGTCGCCGAGGTGTTCACGCCCGGCACCTCGACGCAGGCGGCGGTGGACTTCATCCGCGGCGCAGTCGCAGCCGCGTCGTGATCCCGGCGCCGAGCCCGGCGCATCGAAACCAGCGCGTCCCGAAGGAGCGAACTTGAAGATCTGTGTTCTCGTGAAGGAAGTGCCGGACGCGGCGGTGCGTAAGCGAACCGATCCGCTGACAGGCCGTCTCGACCGATCGGGCGAGCGGACGCTGAACCCCTACGACACGCACGCGATCGAAGCGGCGATGCAGATCAGGGAGGGCGGAGTCGTGGCGGTCGAAGAGATCGTCGCTGTGACGATGGGACCGGAGAGCGCACGCCGCGCGCTCCACAAGGCGGTCTCGCTCGGCGCCGACCGTTCGGTGCACCTCTGTGACGAGTCTCTTGCAGGATCGGATGTCGCAGGGACCGGCTACGCGCTCGCGAAGGCGCTGGAACGCGAGCGCCCGGACCTCGTGCTGCTCGGTCAGCAGTCTGACGACGGCGAGTGCTACACGGTCGGGGCGGTCGTCGCCGATCATCTGCGGATGCCGTCGTTGACCCAGGTGATCCGACTCGACATCTCGGCGCAGGGCAAGCTCGTCTGCGAGCGACAAGCGGAGTACGGATATGACACGGTTGAGGTCGACCTACCGGCCGTCATCGCGGTTGGCGACGCGATCAACGAGCCGCGCTACCCGTCCCTGAAGGCGATCATGGGAGCGAAGAAGATGCCGCTCGAGGTGCTCGCCGCCGCGGCAGTGGGGATCGACTCCTCGCGTGTCGGTGGGGAGAACGCCGCAGCGCAGTGGATCGCGGCTGTCGCACCGCCGAAGAAGCCGGCCGGTCTGATCATCGAGGACGAAGACACCGACGCAACGGTCGCGCAGATCGTCGCGTGGCTCGAGGAAAGGAAGCTGATCTGATGTCTCACATCCTCGTCTACGCGCTTCACCACGACGGTGCGTTCAACCGGAACTCGCTCGGTGCGCTGAGCGAGGCGGCGAAGATCGCAGGGCAGCTCGGGGGTGAGGCCAGGGCGATCGTCGTCGGCGACTCGGTCAGCGAGGAGCTGTGCGCCACGCTCGGCGGCTACGGGGCGAGCACGGTGTACAGGGTGGCCGGGCCCGAAGGTCTGGCTCAGCCCGTCGTCGATGCTATGGCGAGCGTGATTGGAGCCGGCGGGTATGGCTACGCGCTGTTCGGCGGAGGCTTGCTCGGCTTCGAGATCGGCGCGGGGCTGGCCGCGCGCCTTGGCGCCGGCGTCGCGATGGAGGTGACGGGTGTCCGCGTCGACGGCGGCAGTCTGATCGCCCAGCGGCCGATCCTCGGCGACTCACAGATCTCGGAGATCAGCTACAGAAGCCCGCTCGGAATCGTCATCGGCCGCTTGAACGCCTTCGATGTGATCGAGCCGACGACGGGCCAAGCGACGGTTGAGGACGTGTCGGTTGAGTTCTCTGATTTCTCGACGCGCGCCCGAATGCTCAAGCGAGGTGAGCAGCGTGGCGCAGACGTTGACATCGAAGGCGCTGACATCGTCGTCGCGGGCGGCCGCGGTCTGGGGAACGCCGACGGTTTCAAGCTCTGCGAGGCTCTCGCAGCCGCGTTCGGGCAGGGCAGCGCGGTGGCCGCCACCAGAGCGGTGGTTGACGCCGGCTGGTATCCGTACGCCGCACAGATCGGTCAGACGGGCAAGACCGTATCGCCGAAGCTCTATCTCGCGGCTGGCATCAGCGGTGCGATCCAGCACAAGGTCGGAATGCAGTCCTCGGAGAGCATCGTCGCGATCAACAAGGACGCAAACGCGCCGATCTTCGAGTTCTCGGACCTCGGGGTCGTCGGTGACCTGAACAAGATCCTTCCCAAGCTCGCTGCCGCTGTGCGGGCCAGGAGGGACGGGTAGTGACCAAGCGCGCGCGGGTGCTTCCGGCGGACTATCCGCCGCCGATCGAAACCCAGCGCGAGCTCATCAAGCGCGAGCTCGATGCCGCCCAGGATCGAATCGAGGTTGGCGTCGCGATCGTCGGCGGCGGTACCGCGGGCCTCGCGTGCGCGAACCGACTCCTGCAGCTGCTCGCCGACGATCCGAGCACGCTCGAGCGGCTGGGCGAGGTCCCCGTCTGCGTGATCGAGAAGGCCAAGGTGTGCGGCGGACACAGTCTGTCGGGGGCGCTCATGCGGCCCGGCCCGCTCGAGGGGCTGTTTCGAGAGCTCACGCGTGAGGACTGGCGCGCCGAGGGATTCGCGTTCGGTGAAGTTGGGAGGGAGGCCGTCTACCTGCTCCCCAATCGCCGAATGAAGCTGCGAATCCCGCCGCCCCCGCCGTTTCGCAATCGCGGCAACGAGGTGATCAGCGTCGCGGCGCTTGCCCGCTATCAGGAGCGACGCGCGGAGGCCGCCGGAGCGTCCGTGCTGACCGAGACCGCCGCCGCCCAGCTGATCGTCACCGACCGGCGAGTCAGGGGCGTTCGTTCCGGCGACAAGGGCCGCGGGCGCGCGGGTGAGCCGCTCGCGAACTTCGAGCCGGGCACCGACATAACCGCGCTCGCGACCGTCCTCGCCGAGGGCTCCTGGGGGTCGTTGACGGGGGCGGCGATTCGCGAGTTCTCGCTCGGGGCGGGGCGTGAGCCGCAGGTCTCCGAGCTCGGGGTCAAGGAGGTTTGGAGGGTCGCCAATCCGCTTGACCGGGTGATCCACACGCTCGGGCCGTGGCCGCTGCGCGCGGGAGCGCGGAACGCGCAGGTCGGTGGCGGCTGGATCTACCCGATGAAGGACTCGAGGACCGGCGAGGACCTCGTCAGCATCGGTTTCGTGATCGACCTCGACTACGCCGACGCAACCACCAGCGCGCACGACCTGCTCCAGCTGCTCAAGCAGCACCCGCTCGTGGAGCGGATCCTTGGCGGCGGCGAGCGCATCGGCTGGGGAGCCAAGGCACTGCCTGGTGGTGGTTGGTGGTCGATGCCCAAGCCGGTAATGCCAGGTGCCGTGATCGTGGGTGACGGCGCGGGTCTTCTCGACACGGTCTCGCTGAAAGGCGTCCACCACGCGATCCGCTCGGGCGTGCTTGCAGCGCAGGCTATTCACGGGGCACTGGCCCGTGGCGAGTCGACGTTCAACGCCTACGAGACGACCCTCGAGGACTCGCAGACCGGCCGCGAGCTCCACCGCGTCCGCAACGCACGCCAGCCCTTCCGGCGCGGCTTCATCCGTGGCGCGCCTCTGGTGGGCTTGGCGATAGCGACCCGCGGCCTGCTCCCGACCGGCCGCCTGCGCTGGCGGCGCGACGACGAGCGCGCGATGTTCATCGGTGAGACCTCGACCAGGTACCCGAGGGCGGATGGCGCCTACACGTTCGACAAGCTGTCCAGCGTCTACCTCAGCGGCAACCAGACGCGCGATGATGCCCCGAACCACATCCGCATCCAGCGGGAGGTACCCGTTGCGCTTGCGCAGACGTGGGTCTGGCTGTGCCCGGCCGGTGTCTATGAGGTCGCCGAAGATGCTCGGCGTGACGGCACGGTTACCGTTACCGTCAACTACACCAACTGCGTGCAGTGTGGTGCGATCACCGCAAAGGGTGGCCGCCTCACCACTCCCGAGGGGGGCGACGGCCCGCTGTACCGGCTCACCTGACCGCCCTCGCCCAAGCGCGCGCACGCTGGCTTTGACGCCCGAACTGCGCGTCCTCGCAACATCCGAGCTCCTGCGGTGTTCAATTCAGGCGTGTTGACATTTCCCAGACAATGTGTCGCCACGGTGGTGGCGTCGCTGGCGGCAGCGCTTTCGGTCGCCAGTCCCGCCGCGGCGCTCGCGCGCGGCGAGGTGGTGTACGCGGGCCAGCGCGCCAGCGGGCCGCTGGATTCGGCGACCGTTCAAGCATGTACGACCGGGACGGACCCGACGCAGCGCTCGGTGACGTTCAGCGCGGCGATGCAAGCCGTTCCCGGGACCATCACGATGTCCGTCAGCTTCAATCTGTACGAGCGCACGAGCCCGTCGGGGGGGTACGCCGCGGTCAATGCTCCAGCCTTCGGCGTCTGGCAGACGTCGAACCGCGGGACCGCCAGCTTCACCGCAAACGACAACGTCGTCAACCTGCCGGCGCCCGCGTCCTTCCGCGCTTTAGTGCACTACCGCTGGACCGGGCGCCGCGGTCGCTTCATCCGCCACGACGATCGCGTGACCGCCGCCTGCGTCGAAACGGTGCCGGAGCCCGACCTGTCGATCGTGCGAATCACCCACGCTCCGGGGACACCCGCGAAGACGAGCGAGAGCTACGGCGTCGTGATCCGCAACAGCGGACCCGGTGCAGCAGGGGCGTTCGAGGTTGCCTTTAGCATCGCCGGGGCGCCGCTCGCCGACCAGCAGGTGCTCGCGCTCGCGCCGGCCACCACGACCACGGTCCAGTTCAGCGGACCGCGCTGTACCCCGGGGAGCACGATCACCGCGCAGATCGATCCGGCCGGCGCGATCGTGGAACCGGCGAACCCGAGCCGCACCGTGACGTTGACCTGCCCATCGCCGACCGGCGCGGCGGCAAGTGGGGCCGCGGCCGGCACGCCCGCGACGAGCTGAACACGCAATGAGTCGGCGGCGGATCGTCGCTCGCTACAATTGATTGAGATGAAGACCGAGATCCACCCCGGATACGACGAAGCGCACGTGCGGTGCACGTGTGGCAACGAGTTCGTCACGCGCTCGACCAAGCCGGAGCTGCACGTCGAGATCTGCTCGAACTGTCACCCGTTCTACACGGGTCGCCAGAAGCTGATCGACACCGGCGGTCGAGTCGAGCGCTTCCAGCGTCGCGCGGCACGAAGCGCGACGCGCCGCGCCGCCGCGACCAAGTAGGGCAGGCGCGTCGTGGCCGTGCACGCTGCAGGCGTGCGTCGCCGCCCGCCGGTCCGCTCCGGCGTCGACCGGCCGATCGGCGGCCAGGCGGTGCTCGAGGGCGTGATGATGCGCGGTGTTCGCACGTGGTCGGTTGCTTTGCGCGCACCCACCGCGGAGCAGGTCGAGAACCCCAAGCGCGAACCGCCCGCGGGAGAGATCGTCGTACGGACAACCCCGTTTGCGTCGGTTCTCCGCCGTCACCGCATCCTGCGTGCGCCGCTGATCCGCGGCGTCGTTGCACTAGGGGAGTCGATGGGCATCGGCCTGCGTGCGCTGAACGTCGCAGTCGGAGTCCAGATCGGCGAGGGTGAGGACGAGCAGATGTCCGGCGGAGCCTGGGCCGGCGCGATCCTGCTTTCGGTGATCTTCGCCGTGGGGCTCTTCTTTGTGGTGCCGGTCGGCCTCGTTAGCCTGATCAAAGGATCGCTGCACTCGGCGACGCTCTTCTGGCTGATCGAGGGCGTCGTGCGGACGGCGATCTTTCTCGGCTATTTGATTCTCCTCTCACGCCTGCGCGAGCTCCGGCGGGTCTTTGAGTACCACGGCGCGGAACACAAGGCGATCGCCTGTTACGAAGCCGGCGCCGCACTCGAGCCCGAACAGGCGACGCGATTCTCTCGCCTTCATCCGCGCTGCGGGACGAGCTTCCTGCTGATCGTGATGATCGTGGCGATCTTCGTCTTTGCGCCGCTGGGTCTGCCGGCTTGGTATTGGCTTATCGCGACGCGGATCATCGGCGTCCCCGTGATCGCGGGCATCTCATACGAGATCATTCGCCTGGCGGCGCGGTACCGCAACCATCGCGTCGTGGCGCTCGTGATCGCCCCCGGGCTGGCACTCCAGCGCCTGACAACGCGCGAGCCGGATCTCGCTCAACTCGCGGTGGCGCTTGCTGCTCTGCGGGCCGTGCTGGATGCGGAGGCGGGGGATGGTCTGCTGGCCGGCGATCTCGTCGGCCTCGAGGTCGTTGCGTGATCGACAGGCTGGTCGAGCAGATCGAAGCGCGCTTCTCTGAGCTCTCGGCCCAGATGTCCGATCCCGCCGTCCTCGGGGATCGCCAGCGTTTCGCGGAGGTGGGTCGCGCCTACAGCCAGCTCGAGCCGGCTGCCAAACTCGCCGCGGAGTGGCGGCGTGCCGCCGACGATGCGGCGGGGGCCGAGGAACTGCTCGCCGACGGCGGCGAGGATCCGGAGCTGCGCGCGCTGCTCGCGAGCTCGCGAGCACGCACAGCTGAGCTGGAGGAGGAGCTTCGCCTCGCGATGGTCCAGCGCGACCCCAACGACGACAAGCACGTCATAGTCGAGATCCAGGGCGGCGCGGGCGGTGACGAGGCGGGCCTTTGGGCCGACGACGTCTACCGCATGCTCGTGCGCTACGCAGAGCGGCGCGGTTTGACGGTCGAGAGCCTCGACGACGCTGACGGAAAGCACACGTTCGCGATCAAGGGCGCCGGTGCATATTCGGTCTTCAAGTTCGAAGGCGGCACCCATCGCGTGCAGCGGGTTCCACAAACGGAGTCGCAGGGACGCATCCACACCTCGACGGCGACGGTGGCGGTGCTGCCAGAAGCAGAGGACGTGGACGTACAGATCGACCCGGGCGACCTCCAGGTCGACGTGTACCGCTCAAGCGGTCCCGGCGGCCAGTCGGTGAACACCACGGACTCCGCTGTGCGAGTGACACACAAGCCGTCGGGCATCGTCGTTTCGATGCAGGATGAGAAGTCTCAGCTACAGAACCGCGAAAAGGCGCTGCGCGTGCTGCGCGCTCGTTTGTACGAGCGCGCGCTCGCCGAGCAGCAGGCCACGCTGGCGGCGGACCGCCGCTCGCAGGTCGGGAGCGGCGACCGGGCCGAGAAGATCCGCACGTACAACTACGCCGAGCGGCGCGTCACCGATCAGCGGGTCAAGCTGACGCTCTACAACCTCGACGCGGTGCTGGCAGGCGAGCTCGAGGAGTTCACCGAAGCTCTCCAATCCGACGAGAAGCGGCGCCTGCTCGAGGCGCAAACGGGCGATTGAGCCTGCGCGCCGGAGTCTCGGCGCGCGACGCGCTCGACGGCGCGCGGACCGCGATCGCCGCCGGCGGCTCGGCAAGCCCGAGGCTTGACGCCGAGATACTGCTCGCAGACGTGCTCGGGGTCGAGCGGGGGCGGTTGCTCATCGACGACATGCTGGTCGTCGAGGGAGACTCCGTTCGCCGGTTTCAGTCTCACGTGAGGCGCCGGTCCGTCGAGCGGGAGCCGGTCGCCTACATCGTCGGCCGCAGAGCCTTTCGCAACATCGTGCTCGCGGTCGACCCGAGCGTGCTGGTACCGCGACCGGAAACCGAGCTGCTGGTCGAGATCGGGCTCGAGCTTGAGCATGGGGCGTCCGTGCTCGACTGCGCCACCGGAAGCGGCGCGGTTGCCCTCGCCCTCAAAGACGAGCGCGGCGACCTGCGGGTCAGCGCCAGCGATGTCAGCGAAGCCGCACTGGCCGTTGCGCGTGCGAACGGCGCGCGCCTGGGGCTCGACGTGTCGTGGCGGCACGCCGATCTGCTCGACGGACTTGACGGCTTCGACGCGATCCTCGCCAACCCGCCGTATGTTCCGTCCGCGGCGCTTGCCGGACTCGAGCCGGAGGTCTCGCGGCACGAGCCGGCGTTGGCGCTCGACGGTGGTACGGACGGACTCGACGTGATCAGCCGGCTGATCGTGCAGGCGGTGGCCGGCACGGCGCGGATCGTCGCGATCGAGCATGGCAGCGATCAGGCTGGCGCTGTGGCCAAGCTGTGCGAGCAGGCCGGCTTCCCCAAAGTGGAGATCCGCCACGACCTCGCCGGCGCTCCCCGCGTGACCGTCGCGGAGCGCGGATGACCAACGTTGTCTCGGTGCGCGGGTCAGCGGCGGTGTTGCGCGAATGCATTTGCGCCGGCGGTGTTGCGGTCTTCCCGACCGACACCGTGTACGGCCTCTGTTGCGATCCGACCGACCCTGGCGCCGTCGCCCGTCTCTACGAGCTCAAAGGCCGGGCCGCCGACAAGCCGGCCGCGCTCCTGTGCTTCTCGCTGGACGCCGCGCTCGCTGTGCTCGGGGAGCTCGGTGAACGGACGCGCAGCGCTCTCCGTGTGCTGTTGCCGGGACCGGTCACCGTGCTCTTGGCCAACGACGAGCGGCGTTTCCCGCTAGCCGGTGGCGAACTGCTCGGACTGCGCGTGGTCGACATCGGCGTGGTTCTCGAGCTGGCCGTGCTCCAAACAAGCGCCAATCGTGCTGGCGAGCCCGACGCGTGCCGCCTCGGCGACGTCCCGTCGCAGATCCGCCAGCGTGCCGACCTCGTGATCGACGGCGGCGAACTGCCGGGCGTACCATCGACGGTGGTCGATCTCAGCCGGCTCGAGATCGACAGCAGCTGGCGAGTGGTCCGCCAAGGCGCGCTTGACGAGCGCGCGCTCGCGCGCGCTCTCGGGACGATCGCGTGACCGGAGGGCATGAAACAGCGCAACCGCCGTTCGCCAGCCGTCCGGAGCCGACCGGCCGGCGACCGGTGGGCGGTAGCCTGACGTGGAAATCCAATGTCTAACCGTGCCAATGGAGACGATCGATGAGTGACACCGTGCCGCGCTCGCACAACCCGTGGTTGACCGTCGCGATCGTCTGCATCGCGCAGCTGATGGTGGTGCTCGACGCCACGATCGTGAACGTCGCGCTGCCTTCGATCAAGACGAGCCTCCACATGTCCACTGCCAACCTGCAGTGGGTGGTCAACGCCTACACGCTCGCGTTTGGCGGCTTCCTCCTGCTCGGCGGGCGCGCCGCCGACCTCTTCGGCCGGCGCCGGCTCTTCTTTGCGGGCGTGGCGGTTTTCTCCGTCGCTTCCCTCATCAACGGCCTCGCCTCCTCGTCGGGCATGCTGATCGGATCCCGCGCCCTGCAGGGTCTCGGTGCGGCACTGGTGGCACCGGCGTGCCTTTCGATCGTCGATACGACCTTTCGCGACCCTGACGATCAGCGCAAGGCGCTCGGGCTGTGGGCCGGCCTCTCTGCCGGCGGCGCGGCGATCGGCCTGCTCCTCGGCGGCATCCT
Source organism: uncultured Solirubrobacteraceae bacterium (assembly GCA_964422115.1). Classification (GTDB taxonomy): domain Bacteria; phylum Actinomycetota; class Thermoleophilia; order Solirubrobacterales; family Solirubrobacteraceae; genus Palsa-513. Next base: position 137,352 of record CAYQZU010000002.1, read on the forward strand.
GACGCAGGCGTTCTCGTGGCCGTGGATCTTCTTCGTGAACGTGCCGATCGGGGTGGCGGCGATCCTGCTGGCGTTGCGCTTCGTACCCGACTCGCGCGGTGAGGCGGTGGCGGAGGGAACGGACGCGGCCGGGGCGCTCACCGTGACGGCCGGCCTCGCCCTGTTGATCTACACGATTGTCGAGACCCAGAGCCACGGTTGGGGCTCGGCTCAGACGATCGGGCTCGGCGCGCTGGCCTTGGTCCTGCTGGTGGCGTTCGTCGCGATCGAGCAGCGCACGAGGTCGCCGCTGATCCGCCTGGCGATCTTCCGCGTGCGAGCGCTGGCGGTCGGCGATGCGGCGATGCTCTTCCTGGCGGCCGGCATGTTCGCCAACTTCTTCTTCGGCACGCTGTACGTGCAGGGCATCCTCCACTACTCGCCGATCGTCGCTGGTCTTGCGTTCCTGCCGGTCGCGGTTCTGATCGGCGCGGGCGCCGGGGCCGCCCAGCGTCTCATCCCGAAGTTCGGGATCCGCTCCGTCGCGATCGTCGGTATGGCGCTCGCTGCCGCCGGTCTCGCGCTGATGGTGCGCGTCGACATCCACAGCACCTACGTCGGCACGCTCCTGCCCTCGTTCGTCCTACTCGCGATCGGCCTCGGGATCGCGTTCGTTCCGGCGACGCTGATCGGCGTTTCGAGCGTGGAGGGCGCGGACTCCGGCCTTGCGTCGGGACTGTTCAACACAGCCCAGCAGGTGGGCGGGGCGCTCGGCCTGGCGATCCTGTCGACGATTGCGGTCACCCACACGAGCGACGCGTTGGCCACCAAGGCGCATCCGTCACGCCACGTCGTGGCTCTCGCGACGGTCTCGGGCTACCGGCTGGCATTCCTCGTTGCGGCCGGGTTCATGCTCATCGCGATCGTGGTGCTGGTCACCTTCCTGCGAAGCGGCCACATCAAGGGGGTGGCGGCCGACGGCGTTCCGGCACCGGCCTCGGCTGCCGCATAATCGGATTGTCCGGCGGCCACTGCGACGGCCCGCGTGCGGGCCTGCTCGGTCAGGCGCGGATCCTCGATCGGACTGCGCGACCGCGGAGGACCGCCCCACCGGCACTCCCAACGGCGCCGGTCTGGACGGCGCCGGGACCGCTGAAGGCGCTGGTAAGCTCGGCGGAAGGTGCCAGCGCTTCCGAACGACTACTTCAACCGCCCGGTCAGCGAGGTTGACCCGGAGATCGCCGCGGTGCTCGCGCAAGAGCTCGAGCGCCAGCAGAACACGCTCGAGCTGATCGCGTCGGAGAACTTCGTGCCGCAGGCGGTGCTCGACTGTCAGGGCAGCGTCCTCACCAACAAATACGCGGAGGGATACCCCGGAGCTCGCTATTACGGGGGCTGCGAGTTCGTCGACATCTCCGAGCAGCTTGCGATCGACCGCGCAAAGGCGCTGTTCGGCGCCGAGCATGCCAACGTCCAGCCACACTCGGGTGCACAGGCCAACACGGCGGTCTACCACGCGCTACTGGACCCGGGCGACACGATCATGGGCCTGGCGCTCGCACACGGTGGTCACCTGACGCACGGGATGAAGATCAACGTCTCCGGCAAGCTGTACGACATCGCCCCCTACGAAGTCGATCCGCAGACGAGCCTGATCGATATGGATGAGGTCGCGCGTATCGCTCGCGAGCGACGCCCGAAGCTTCTGCTCGCCGGCTGGTCGGCGTACCCGCGGGTGCTCGACTTTCCGCGGTTCCGCGAGATCGCCGACGAGGTCGGCGCCTACTTGATGGTGGACATGGCCCATTTCGCCGGTCTCGTCGCTGCCGGGGTGCACCCCAGCCCGGTCCCGCACGCCGATGTCGTAACGACAACCACGCACAAGACGCTCGGCGGGCCGCGGGCCGGAATGATCCTCTGTCGCGCGTCGCTGGCAAGGAAGATCGACTCGGCAGTGTTTCCCGGACAGCAGGGTGGCCCCCTCGAGCATGTGATCGCCGCGAAGGCGGTGACGCTGCGGATCGCGGCGAGCGAGCAGTTTCGGGAACGGCAGGAGCGCACACTCGAGTCCGCACGGTCCCTCGCGCGCTCGCTGCTGCGCGCCGGAAACGGCGTCGAGGTGTTGACGGGCGGCACGGACGTTCACCTCGTCCTCGTCGACTTGCGATCGAGCGAGCTCAGCGGGCAGGACGCGGAGGACCGGCTGGCGCAGGTCAACATCACCGTCAACCGAAACGCGATCCCGTTTGACCCCCGACCGCCGCGCGTCACCTCTGGGCTTCGAATCGGCTCGCCTGCGATGGTGACCAGGGGCCTGGTCCCCGACGACTTCACCGAGATCGGCGACATCATCGGCCTCGCCCTCGGGCCTGACTTCGAGCGGCTGCGCGGCGACCTCGTGGAGCGCGTGGGCACGATCGTCGAGCGCTACCCGCTCTACGCCGAGCTCGGGGCGCACGCCGCGGTGTAGAGCCTCGGCGTCGCCTCGCGGGCGACATCAGACGGCCGTGCCTGCGATGCTTGGCGCAGCCGATGACGCTCTCATCGCTCGATGCGCTCTACGCGTTCGCTGTAGCGACGGCGGTTGCTGCGCTCATGACGCCACTGACGATGGCGCTCGCGCGGCGGGTCGGCGCCGTCGACCAACCGAGCGACCGCGGTCTGGCATCGCGAGCTACCCCGCTGCTCGGAGGTCTCGCGATCTTCGCCGCGGTACTCGTCGCTGGACTCGTGTGGTTGCCCGCGCTGACGCATGGGGTTCATCGACACGGACAGCTCGTAGCCGATCCGGTTCATTGGCGCGGCGTCCTTTTCGCAGCGGCGGTCATCACGCTCGTCGGTGCCGTCGACGATCGCTTCCCGCTGCACCCCGTGTTCAAGCTTTTTGGCCAGATCGGCGCCGCGGTCGTCGCCGAGCGCTACGGGGTGGTCGTGCGTGAGATCACGCTGCCGCTGATCGGGGCCCTCCACTTTCCGAACGCCGGTCCGACACTGAGCGTGATCTGGCTTGTCGGGATGATGAACGTCGTCAATTTCTCAGACGGCGTCGATGGCCTGGCTGCGGGTGTCTGCGCGATCATCGCCGCGGCCTTTGCGGTGATCGCGTTCGACCTCGGGCAGGACGCCGCCGGGGTCCTTGCGGCGATCACGGCGGGAGCGTCCCTCGGCTTCCTGGCGCACAACTTCCATCCCGCCTCGAGCTTCATGGGAGATGCCGGAGCGAACCTGCTCGGGCTGCTGATGGGAACGGTGGCGGTCACCGGCGACCTCAAGACGACCGCCTCGATCGCCTTCGCGCTGCCCCTGATCCTGCTCGCGGTCCCGTTCCTCGACACGACCTTCGTGGTGCTGAAGCGCCTCAAGTACGGACGGCCGGTATACGTTGCGGACGCCGAGCACTTCCATCACAGGATGGCGCGGATCGGCTTCAGCGTTCGTCGCACGGTGATTTACCTGTACGCGTGGACACTGATGCTCGCCGGGCTGGCGCTGGCGCTGCGGTTTGTGCCCTACAGCAACCATCACGGAAAGCTCAACGTCGGCTGGAGCGTTGCCCTGCTCGTCTACGGCCTGGTGGTTGCGGCGGCCAGCGTCTACCTCGTCTACGTCCTCGAGATCGTCAAGTTCCGCGGGCGAGCGCTATGGCAGGCTGGTAGGCGGGGGGCCGCCCCGTCCGGCCCCCAACCGACCGCTCCCGGAGAGACTGTGGAGCCGGCAGAGCGACGGGCCGGCGCCGGACCGCGCGGCTGAGCTCTCGACACGTCCGCGCGCCTGAGCCGGTGCGGGTGGGCCGGCGGTGGCGCGGTCCGACGCGACTTTTCGCCCCCAATGCGGTCTGTACTGAGATGCATCGCTTGCGCTCGCTGGCGGTCTGCCTTTTCTGTGTCTGCGGTTTCGCCTGCGTGCCGGCGGCGACCGCGCAGACGCCGCCCATTCCCGCACCCCACCCGCTCGTTGGGATCGCCGATGAGAACCTCGAGATGTTCGGTGATGCGCACTTCTTCGCCCTTGGCATCACGCAGATCCGCTTCTACGTGTCGTGGGACGTTCTTTCGAGCGCCTACAGCAACCCACTGCGTCGCGACATGCTTGCGGCATGGCTCGGGAACGCGCGAGCGCTCGGCTTTACGCCGCTGATCACCTTCGACCACTCGGACCTTCCGGGGCGCGATCGCCGGCTACCGAGCGTCGCAGAGTACAGCGCGGCATTCACCGCGTTTCACCGCGCCTATCCATGGGTCACGGACTTCGCCACCTGGAACGAGGCCAACTATTACGGGGAGCCGACGGCGTCGCACCCGCGCCGCGTCGCCGGCTACTACCTTGCGCTACGGCGCGACTGTCCGAGCTGCACGGTGCTCGCGGCCGAGCTGTTGGACATCAACAACCCGCGCGAGGCGGTCGGGGAGGCGCGGTGGGCGCACCAATTCATCGCCTATGCACACCGCGAACCGGCGTACTGGGGGCTGCACAACTACGTCGGCGCGAACTCGTTCTCCGAGAGGTCCGTGAGTCAGCTGCTGCGAGCCGTCCGCGGCAACATCTGGCTGACCGAGACCGGCGGCATCGTGGCGCTCCCGCACCACGGCCAGTCCGGATTCCCCCTGACCCAGCACCACCAGGCTGCGGTGGATAACTTTCTGCTCAATACGCTGCCAAGTCTGAGTCCGCGAATCCAGCGCATCTACCTGTACGAGTGGCGCTCGCCACACGAGCACACGAGCTGGGACTCGGCGCTGATCGGCTACGGCGGTGATCCGCGGCCGGCCTACGACGTGCTCGCGAGCACGCTCCACGCCTGGGGCATCGACCCGAACTGTACGCTCGCGCCGGCTCCTCCGAGCTGCATCGCCGCCCCGGCGCCGCAATGAGCGTGCGTGGGGTTCTCGCGCTCGCCGCGCTCGCGTTGACCTGCGCTGCCTGCGGTGGCGCGGCGAACCGCGCGGCGAACGTCCCGCCGGGGTCAACCAGTCCGCAGGCCGGTCACGGCGCGCCCTCCGCGTCGCGGGGCGGGCACACCAACTCGTCGACGCGGAAGCGACCCGGTCCCCGCGCCGGCCGGGGCCGCGCAGGGACTCGGCACACCAACGCGGTTGCACCGCGACCCCCTGTCATCGTCGGGATTGGCGACAACCGTCCCGGATTCCTGACCGACCCGCGGTTCCTGGCGCTCGGCGTAACGCACGTCCGCGACGACGTTCCATGGGACATCCTCCGGGAGCCACTGGCTCTCGCTCGCCTGACGGTGTGGCTCGACGACGCGCGCCGCGAGCACCTGACGGCGCTGATCAGCTTCGACCACTCCGGCATCAACGGTCGCCGCCGTACGCTGCCGACGACCGCCACGTTCGCTGCGGCGTTCCGCGCGTTCCGCGCGCGCTTCCCCTGGGTCACCGAGTTCGTCACCTGGGACGAAGCGAACTTCTTCCTCGAGCCGACCGCAAGGCAGCCCGGGCGCGTCGCCGCCTACTACCTGGCGCTGCGCCGCGATTGTTCTTCATGCACGATCCTGGCGACCGACCTTCTCGACCTCAGCGGGCGGCGCTTCGCTGTTCCGATGATCGAGTGGGCACGCGAGTTTCTCCGCTATCTGCCGGCGCAGCCGGCGTACTGGGGCCTGAACAACTACGTCGGCGCAAACGCGCTCAGCAGTGCGAGCACGATCTCGCTCCTGCGGCTCGTAACGGGCAAGATCTGGTTCGCGGAAACCGCGGGCGTGATCAGTGACGGCGGCCACGCGGTCGAGGCGACCGCAGCGCGCCTGCAGCGCCAGGCGGCCGTCGACCGCTACATCGTCGGTCAGCTCGCGGCCGTAAGCCCCCGGATCGAGCGCGTCTACCTCTACGAGTGGAACGCACAAAGCCGACGCGACACGTGGGATTCGGCGTTGATCTCCCCTGATGGCGTCCCGCGGCCCGCATACCACGCAGTCGCGAACCTGCTTGCGTCGTGGGGAATGCGTGCGCTGTGTCTGCAAGCGCGCGCCGACGCGACCTGCCGTGCCGGGTAGCGGGCCTCGATCCCCGGCGCGCGAGTGCGACATCTGCGACGCTTCAGCGCGTTGAACAGCTGGGAACGGATCTCGAGCAGGCGTCAGCGGATGACGCGCCGGCGGACGCGCGCCGCGCTGGTGGCCATCTTCGTCGCGACGGCCATGGCGGGCGTCCCGGCAGTCGCCGCGGCGCACGTGGCCGTGGGAATCGGCGACAACAACAGGGAGATCTTCACCGATCCTCGGTTCCTCGCGCTCGGCATCCGCTACGTCCGCGACGACATCGCTTGGAACGCCGTGAACGTCCCGGTCGAGCGAGCAAACCTCGCGGCCTGGGTGGCCGGCGCTCAGGCCGACGGACTCACGCCGATGATCACCTTCGATCACGTGATCGGCAGCGTCCGCACGCAGCGCCGGTTGCCGACGGTCGCTCAGTTCAGCCGCGCCTTCCTCAAGCTACGCGGCCTGTTTCCCACCGTCACCGAGTTCGAGACGTGGGACGAGGCCAACTTCTACCTGGAGGGCACCGCGTTCAACCCAAAACGCGCGGCGCAGTACTACCTCGCGTTGCGTCGTGACTGCCCGACCTGCACGATCATCTCGCCTGACCTGCTCGACGTTCCCCGCACCGAAGCCGTTCCGATCGTCACGTGGGTCCACCAGTTCCTGCGCTACTCGCACGGTCAGCCGGGCATCTGGGGCCTCAACAACTACTTCGGCGCGAACCGCCTCGAGCGGCAGACCACCAAGCAGCTGCTCCACGCCGTCCGCGGGAAGATCTGGTTTGCCGAGACCGGCGGGATAGTCAGGCGCCGCAACGGTTCGAGCGTGGGCTTCCGCCAGGGGGCAAAGCACGCGGCGAAGGTCGACAGGTTCATCCTCCGCACGCTGGTCAACCTGAGCCCGCGGATACAACGCGTGTACCTCTACGAGTGGAGAGCGGTCTCCGCGCACGACACATGGGACTCGGCGCTCATCTCGTGGACCGGCGTCCCGCGACCCGCGTACGGCGTTCTCGCCAACACCCTCGCGTTGTGGGGCATATCGCCCAACTGCTCAATCTCGACCGTCCCGCCGCCATGCGCGGGTTCCACCGGGCCGACTGCCGCCTCGTTGCGGTCGCGCAATCCGGTGCTGACCGTACGGCCAACCGCTAGAGGATCTTGATCGCAAGGCAGTAAGCGGAGGCGATCAAGGCGCCGGCGCTCACGCGGCGGTCAGAGCTGAGCGAAGCGGGCAGCAGTGCCCACATGGCGTACCAGGGGAGGAGCCACGCGCTGCAAGCCAGGAGCGCCAGAGCCGCCCACGCGTAACAGTCCAGCCAAGCCGCCCCGCGCCACGCTCGCCACAGGGTCCCAATTAGCGCGGCGCAAAAAGCCGTGGCAAAGCCGATGCGAATGCCCACGGGAAGCAGGAAATGAGTCCCGGCGCCGCGCCCCGCCACATGCCCTACACCGATCAGCATCGAGAGCTCCGCTGGGACGCTGTGCTTGGCCACGTGACGTTGCTCGCCCGCGAGTGCGCGCCAAAGCCCCGTCAGATGGGTTCCAAAGATGGCGAGCGCGGCGACCGCCACGACCGCCGCTGCGGCCACCGCCCAGATCAGGAAGGCGCGTCGTCGACGCGCGCCGATCAGCGCGAACGGCAGCATCAGCGCTGCGGACGCCTTGATCGCGACAGCCGTGATCACCGACACCGCCGCGATGCTCTCGCGACCGCTGATGAGCCAAAGCGCCGCGGCCGCGAGCAGCGCTCCGAACAAGGCATCGTTGTGGGCGCCGCCGACCGCGAACACGAGGACGACGGGGTTGAGTCCGTACATCGCCACGCTCCAGGTCGGCGATCCGCCGAGCCGGCGCGCGGCGCTGGCCAGGATCACGACGGTCATGAGCGTTGCGGCGGCCGCGATCAGCTTCAGCGCCCACAGGCCACCGGCCAACCCGAGCGGCACGAGGGCGTAGCTCAGCAGGGTGAACAGGGGACCGTAGGGCGTGGTCACGGCTCGCCAGCCGAGGTAGGGATAGACGGCGTCGTGCCCCATCGCGTTGGCGGTGAAGCTGTAGGGGCTGAGTCCGTGAAGGGCGCCGAGACGACCGAAGCCGATATAGCCGAGTACGTCACTAGAGAGCAGCGGCGGCGCCAGCGTGCAGGCGAGCGTCGCGACTATCACCGCCGCCCAGATGCTGCGCGCGGGGAGCGAGCGCACGCAGGCCAGGGCCGCCGCGTAGCAGACGCAGATGGCCAACACGAGACCCTCCAGAGCCCAGTGCGCAGACGTGAAGCCGAACGGCCGCAACGGCCCGGCGAGCCAGGCGGGGAATCGGTGCGCACCGGAGGGGACGTAGCTCGAAGGTCCGTGAGCCGCAGTGGCACCGAGTAGCAGCGCGCTCGCGACGAGCCCGACCAGAGCGACGCTACCCAGCGTTCCTGCCGGCCCCGCACACCGCCAACGCGGACGCGGACGCCCGGCGGGCAGCTCGATCTCGCTTGCGGGTGCGCCCACGGGGTGAATAGTGGCTGCTTCTCGTCTGTAGTGGCTGCTTCTCGTCTGCGCCGCCGACCGGGCTTTGTCCGCGCGAGGTGGGATGATGAGCACCCGCTGGCTCGCGAGATTCGTTGCGGCTTTCTGCCCGAGTTCTTACGTTTGCGCGCAGAGGCCGATAGAGTGTCTGCGAGCAGTCAGGCGCCACACCACTTGCTCTCAAGAGATCCAAACGAAAGTCCCGCGTCGAGCGCGGCCCGTCCGCGCCGTGTCCTGATTCTCTCCGCCGATGTCGGCGAGGGTCATGCGGCCGCTGCTCGCGCCCTGCTCGAGCAGCTCGAAAACTCCCCTGAGCCGGTCGAGGTGAAGGTCATCGACGGGCTGGCTGCGATGGGCGCGCTGCTGCGGTCGGTGGTCTCGGACGGCTACCGGCGCCAGCTACGTGTCGCGCCGCACTCCTACTCGCTGTACTACTGGCTGCTCGGGCACGCACCGCCGATCCGAGGCTTGACGAAGCTCCTCCTCACCAAGCTCGGAGCGAAGCCGCTGGCGCGGGCAATCGCGGAGTACGACCCGGACGTCGTCGTATCGACGTACCCCGCAATCACGGTCGTTCTCGGCTATATGCGCCGCCGGCGCATGCTCCGTGTTCCGGCGGTGGCGACGATCACCGACATGACGGGCCTCTTCTTCTGGGCGCAGCGTGGCATCGACACCCACCTCGTCATGTACGAGGCATCGCTCCGCGACGTCGAGCGGATCGCGGGCCGCGGGAGCGCTCAGGTCGTTCGTCCGTTGATCGCGGCTGAGTTCCTTGAGCCGCGCGATCCGGCCGCGGCGCGCGATTCCCTCGGGTTGCCGCGCGGCGGGCACGTGGTGGTCGTTTCCGGTGGCGGCTGGGGCGTAGGGGACCTCGCCGGGGCCGTTGACGAGCTGACGCGCCTCCCCGACACGACGATCGTCTGTGTGGCCGGTCGCAACGAGGCGGCCCGCCAGGATCTCGCGGAGCGTTTCAGCGCCAACGACCGCGTTCGGGTTCTCGGCTTCACGGACCGCATGGCCGACCTTCTCGCCGCGGCCGATGTCCTCGTCCATTCGACCGGCGGCGTGACGTGTCTCGAGGCGATGGCCCGGGGCTGCCCGGTCGTGTCCTACGGCCTTCCTGTGGGGCATGCGAAGCTGAACACGCGTCGTATGGCGGAGCACGATCTGCTCGCCCTCGCCAACTCGACTGACGAGCTCGTGGCGCACGTCGAGCTCAGTCGCCGACGCGGAGCGCCGAGCGTGCAGCGGGGAGGCGCGATAGCTTCGCCGCAGGCCGCCGACGTCGTGCTCAATGCGCCGGCGCGCGTGCGTCCGATCGCCCGTTGGCGGCTGCGTGCCGTGAGCGCGCTGACCTCGAGCCTGCTCGCGCTTGGTCTCGGCGTGTGGGTCATGTCGACCGACGACCTCGACGCGCTCGCCGCCGTGCTGAGTCGTCAGGTCAAGACCGTCGCCACGCACGGCGTTGACGGGGTCGCCGTGGTGGTGCGGACGCCGCTGCACGACATCCGCAAGGTCGCGATCGAGCTGAGGCACGACGGACTGCGAGCCACCTTCGCGTCCACCACCGTGCCAAACGCAGCGACGATCCGCCTACTGCACAACCTCGGCGACGCCGCAATGCCCGCGATCAACCGCGGGAGCTGGCTCCACTGGATCCACACGACGGCCGAACTGAGGCGCGACGCCCGCCGCCTGCATCTCGGCCGCCACTTCTACTACCTCGATCCGTCCGACCCGTCGTTCGGTGAGCTGGTTCTCGCGCGCGTCGCGGGTGCGCAGGGGGTGACCGGCGCCGTTCAGTTCAACCTGCGACCGGCCCGCTTCTCGCGCGCTCCCGGGCCGGGCGACGTGGTTGTTGTGCGACTCCCCGGCTCGACCGCGGCAGCCCGTGAGATCGACACGCTCGCCTCCTCGCTGCGATCAGCGCGGCTGACGGGGATGCCGCTCCCGTCACTCCCCGGCTGAGTCTCGCGCGGACCCACGGGCGGCCTGCGAGGCACGGTCGCCGCTCAGCGCAAGCAGCGCCGGCGAGCGGGCGAGCACGGTCGCCCCACCGAGCAGAACGAGCAGGCAGATGAGCAACGGCACGCCGGACAGCGGCGTGTTCAGGAAGCTCACATGGAGGATCAGGGGGGCGAGCATCACCGGAACGAACGTCTCGGCAACGAACACGACCGGCGCAACGAGGATCGCCGGGCGATGCTGCAAGGCGCTCATCTCTGCGGTGAGGCCGACGATCGAGGCACTGATCGCCGCTGCGCCCCACAGCACCGCCGCGGGCCAGTGTCCGCCGGACGCAGCGTCGGCAACGAGCTTCGTCGCGAGCGCACCCCATGCGAACGCGAGCCCCGCTCCGAGCATCGAGAGATTGGCCACGGGTCGACCGACGAACTGCGCGAGGAACGGGATCAGCGCCGCAACGCCCAGAACCGCCAGCACCACCAGCAATGCGATCCCGTGCGCGTGATGTGTCGAGCGGTCCGGGGCGAGGGCGGCGATCCCGATCACCCCCAGAACGATCGCGCAGACAGCAGCGAGCTCGCGGCCGCCGGGGCGCTCCCCGAGGAGTCGCTCGCCGAGCGCGAGCAGCACCAACAGGCCGATCGCCAGTGCCGGTTGTACGACCTCCAACGGCGCAAACAGAAGCGCGACGATCTGAAGTGGCCAGCCGAGCGCGGTCATCGCCGTTCCGGCGAGCCAGCGCCCGCTGCGCAGCAACTCGGTCAGCAGCGAGATACGCAGCGTGTGCCGGTGGCTCGTATCGCGGGCATCGAGAGCCTGGACGCCGATCCCTAGGCTGTACAGCGTCGATGCCCCGGTTGCCGCCAGGATTCCAATGAGCAGCGAAAGCATGACCGGCGGCGATCATCGCACCCCCGGCCGGGGAAAGGCTGTCCTGGCTGCCGCAATGATCGTGAGCGGCGCCTACATCGCGCCGGCGTCGGCCTTCTACATCGGGCCTTTGCGGCGGGCACTCGGGATCGCGACGACGACACGCGACAGCCGCGGTTACGGGCTCACCTTCGATGACGGGCCGCATCCTCAGGGCACCCCGGCGGTGCTCGAAGTTCTCGCTGAGCGCGCGATCCGCGCGACGTTCTTCCTCGTCGGCGAGCAGGTCGCCCGCAATCCGTCGCTGGCGGCCGAGATCGTCGCGGCCGGGCATGGAGTCGGTCTGCATTGCGATCGTCATCGGAACCTACTGCGCGTAGGACCGCGCGCGGTCGCCGACGACATCGCACGGGCACAGGCCCGCATCGAGGAGGCTACGGGGCTTGCGATCGAGCGCTACCGCCCGCCGTACGGGATCTTCAACGCCGCGGCGCTCGGGATCGCCAGGAGCAACGGGTGGCGCCCGCTGCTATGGACGCACTGGGGGCGCGACTGGGAAGCCAGCGCGACCGCGGCGTCGATCGCCGAGCGGTTGGTCGGCGGCGAAGTGGCCGACGGCTCCGTTCTCCTGCTCCACGACTCCGACGCCTACTCGAGTGCCGGGTCGTGGCAGCGGACAGCTGCTGCGCTGCCACAGGTCCTTGACAGCCTCGCAAGTCGTGGCCTCGAGGCCACGCTCGCCGTCTGAAGGGCTCGCGGCGAATGTCACAAGCTTGTTACAAACTTCTCTTCCGTATAGACTCGCGCCGTCGTCGTTGCGCCTTGCCTCCCGGCGCTCGACGGGGCGTGCAGCAGGCTGTTGCGCGGGCTTTCGTGGTTGTTGGGGGGCGCCACGATGAACGCCTCACAAGACGCCTCCAAGCGACAGACCCCGAGCTCGCCGCTGCCCCTCACCGCCTCGACCGCGGGTGAGCGGGTTGCGTCGCCAACCCGCGAGCGGACGGGATGTGGCTGGTGCCGGCATGCTCATGATCGCGGTCAACCTCGCGGTCACCGCTGTTGGCGCCGGCCTCGGGGCGCTGCTCGGCGCGCTTGTCCCGCTAATGCTCGCCGGCTTCGGAGTCGGCTTCTTCATCGGAATCGGCGTTGTCGTTAATCGCTTCCGCGACATCTGAGCCCGGCGTGAGCCCACTCCGCTACATCGACTTGGTCCTGATCGCGATCGGCGCCGCCATCTCGATTCCTCTCGGGGCGCCGGCGGTCGGCTACGCGATCGGCGCCGGCACATGGCTTCTGCAGCGGGTCGTTCAGGAGCTCGACAAGCTCTGGATCGCGCGGGTCACCGCGCCCGTGGCCCACCTCGGATACTCGCTCTTCGAGGCGTTCGGCCGAATCTGGCTGCTGGCCGGCGGCATCATCGCCGCGACCGTCATCGGGCACCGCGCCTACGGCCTGACGGCGGCGCTGATCATCCTCTGCGCCTACACGGTCACGTTCGTGCTGCGCGTAACGGGCGGGCCTCCGCCGGGCCGGCCGGCGCCATGACGAGCATCCGGGGGTGGAGCAAGCGACGGAAGATCATCGTCGGGATTCTCGTCGCCTGGTTGGGCGGCACGGTCTTGATCGGCGTGGCGTTCGGCGTGCACGGCAAGAAGAACACGAGCTACCTGCCGCAAGACGAGTTCAAGCTCTTCAACTGGGCCCACCTGTTCGGCCCGATCTACCTGAACAAAGCCGTGTTCTACCTCGTCCTCGCCGCTCTGATCACCGTCGGCGCAATGGTCTTCATCGCGAAGCGAATGCAGATGCGGCCCAACCGAGTGCAAACAGCGGTGGAGTTGGCGTACGGCATCTGCGAACGGCAGATCACCCGCGACAGCATGGACGCCGACATGGCGCGCAAGTGGTTCCCGCTGGTTGCGACGCTGTTCTTCTTCCTCCTGGTCTCCAACCTCCTCGGGTACATCCCGCTACCGGTGAACACCAACCCGGCGGAGGAGGTTCACGTCTTCGGGACGACGTTGCCGACCTTCCAACTGTTCGCGGCGACCACGAATATCTCGTTCCCGCTGGTGCTGGCACTGATCGTCTACATAGCGTTCAACGCCGAGGGCGTACGCGCGCACGGACCGATCGGCTACATCAAGAGCCTGATCCCGAAGGGTGTCACCGGCGTCATGCTGCTGCTGATCTTCCCGATCGAGATCCTCTCGAACATCCTGCGGCTGCTCTCCCTGACGATCCGGCTCTGGGCCAACCTGCTCGCGGGCCACATGCTGATCGCGTTCATGAGCGGCGGCCTCGCCGTCCTACTCGGCCTGAAGTTCCTGGCCTGGGCCCTGCTCCCGTTCGGGGTCGCCATCTTCCTCTTCGAGGCGGTACTGATCGCCGGGCTCCAAGCCTTCATTTTCGCCATACTCGCCGCGATCTACCTCGGCAGCGCGGTTTCCGAACACTAGCCCGATAAGGAGTCCCACTTGTTCGCTCACATGTTCCTGTCAATCGTTCACCCGCTGATCGCCGCGGCGTCGGACGTGCACATCGGCGAGAACGCCGGCAAGGCGATCTCGATCGGCGTCGGAGCCGGCGGCGGTGCCGCAGGGGCGGGGGCCGGTATCGGAATGCTGTTCGGCAAGGTCTACGAATCGGCCTCCCGCCAGCCGGAGATGCAGGCCGAGTTGACCGGCCTCCAGTGGCTTGGATTCGCTCTGACGGAGGCCACGTTCTTCTATGGCCTGGTCGGCGGGCTCATCGGCTACGTGCTCGGTTAGGTCAGTGATCATGCCCCTCGCATCATCAAGCGGCTCGTTTCTGATCTCGCCCGACATCGGCCTGATGCTCTGGACCCTCGTCGTCTTCGGGATCTCCCTGTTCATCCTCAGCCGCGTTGTGTTCCCTCGCATCCGGGCTGGGCTCGACGCTCGCCAGAAGGCGATCGAGGAGTCGATCGACTCCCAGGAGCGGCTGCGCGCGGAAGCCGACAAGGTGCTCGCGGAATACCGGGAGCAACTCGCGCAGGCGCGTCTTCAGGCTGAGGAGATCGTCACTCACGCGCGCGAGGCCGGCAAAGAGCACGAGCGAGAGGCGCAGATCGAGGCGCGTGAGCGCCGCGAGAAGCTGCTCGAACAAACAAAGCGCGACATCGAGACCGAGACGCACCGCGCGCTCGAGGCGATCCGCAAGGAGGTCACGACGCTGACGATTCTCGCTACCGAGAAGGTGACGCGCAAGACCCTGAACGCCGCGGACCAGCGCAAGCTCGTCGACGAGGCCCTCGGAGAGCTCGACTTCAGCGTGCTCGAAGGGTCGGAGAACTAGCCAAAGTGCAGGAGATCGCCGAGGTATATGCCCGCGCGCTGTTCGATGCCGCCTCCGAGGCGGGCCGGACCGATGCCGTCCGCGAGCAGCTGGGCCAATTCGCGCAAACGCTCGCGGACACTCCGGACCTTCAGGTGTTCTTCTACTCCCCCTACTTCTCGACCGTGGAGCAGAAGGCGGGTCTTACAAAGGCATTGAGCGGCGCCGATCCGCTGTTCTCGAACTTCCTCGACGTGCTGATCGACAACCGCCGAATGCCGGTACTCCCGGCTGCACGCGGCCGCTTCGAGCAGCTTTGGGAACACGCGAACCGCCAACTGCCGGTCGAGGTGACCAGTGCCGTTGAGCTCGACAAGAAGACAGTTGAGGACATCGGCCAGCGGATCGGTGAGCAGACCGGCCAGAAGATCCAGCTCACGAGCCGCGTGGATCCGGAGATCCTCGGCGGCATTGTCCTCCGCGTCGGCAACTCGATCCTCGACGCATCGATTCGCAACCGCCTTGAACAACTACGCAAAGAGGTCGCTCGCGCCGCCTAGGCGGCGCGAGCGACGCAAGGAGCCAACCAGCACATGCAGATCAACCCGGATGAGATCACAAGCATCCTCAAGAGCCGAATCGAAGGCCTCGACGCGGGCGCCGGCGCGACGCTGACCGAGGTCGGCACGGTGCTTTCGGTGGCCGACGGTATTTCGCGCATCCACGGCCTGGAGAACGCGCGCTCGCTGGAGATGCTCGAGCTGCCACACGATGTCGTGGGGCTCGCGCTCAACCTTGAGTCCGACAACGTCGGTGCGGTGTTGTTCGGCGAGTGGGAGGAGATCTCGGAGGGCGACATCGTCAAGCGCACCGGCGAGCTGCTCGAGGTACCGGTCGGTGAGGCGCTGCTAGGGAGGATCGTCTCGCCACTTGGCAAGCCGCTTGACGGCAAGGGGGACATCGTTACGACGGAGACTCGCCCGGCCGAGTTCAAGGCGCCTGGCGTCGTCCAGCGCCAGCCGGTCGTCGAGCCGATGCAGACAGGAATCAAGGCGATCGATTCGATGATCCCGATCGGCCGCGGCCAGCGCGAGCTGATCATCGGTGACCGCCAGACCGGCAAGACGACGATCGCGCTCGACACGATCATCAACAACCGCGATACCGGCATCGTCTCGGTCTACGTCGCGATCGGTCAGCGCATGGCGACGGTCGTGCAGCTCGCGGAGACGCTGCGCGAAGCCGGCGCGCTCGAGAACACGATCATCGTCGCCGCAGCAGCCGATGAAGCGGCGCCGATCAAGTACATGGCCCCCTACGCCGGCTGTGCGATGGCTGAGTACTTCCTCTACAAGGGCGGTCACGCCCTCTGCATCTACGACGACCTGACCAAGCACGCCTACGCCTACCGCCAGATGTCGCTGCTACTCCGGCGTCCGCCGGGCCGCGAGGCCTACCCGGGCGACGTCTTCTACCTGCATTCGCGACTGCTCGAGCGGGCCGTGAAGCTGAGCGACGAGTTGGGCGGCGGGTCGCTCACGGCGCTGCCGATCATTGAGACACAGGCCGGCGACGTCTCGGCCTACATCCCGACGAATGTCATCTCGATCACAGACGGCCAGATATTCCTCGAGCCGAAGCTGTTCAACTCAGGCGTGCGACCGGCGATCAACGTCGGCATATCGGTGTCGCGTGTCGGGGGGAACGCACAGATCACGCCGATGAAGCGTGTCGCTGGGCGCCTCAAGCTGGAGCTCTCCCAGTACCGCGACCTCGAGGCGTTCGCGCAGTTCGGCTCCGATCTAGATGCGGATACGCAGCGCACCCTGGCTCGAGGAGAACGCCTGGTGGCCTCGCTGAACCAGGGCGAACGCGAGCCGCTGGCAGTGGAGGATCAGGTCCTCCAGGTGTTCGCTGCCACAAACGGATTCCTCGACCGGATCGTCGTCTCACGCGTGCGCGAGTTCCTCGAAGGGCTCACTGACCATGCGCACGCGGCTCACAAGGCCCTGCGAAAGAAGGTCGCCGCGGGTGAGTGGTCCGACGAGATCCAGCAGCAGGTTCGCGATGCGCTCGGTGCCTATGCCGAAGGGTTCGGGTACGACCTCGATGAGGAGGGGCAGCCGATCGCTGACGACGCGCCGCCCGAGCCTCACCGCTCGACGCGCGCAGCTGGCGCGAACGGGCACGCCGGTCAGCCGTCGGACTCGCCCAAGGAGGAGGGGGCGCCGGCGTAGCCGTCGCTCACCTCTGACGCCATGGCCTCACAACGCGAAGTCCGAACGCGGATCGCGAGCTTCAAGAACATCGAGAAGATCACGCGAGCGATGGAAGCGGTCTCCGCCGCGCGCCTGCGCCGTGCCGAGCAGCGCATCGCGGCACTACGCCCGTACGCCGATGCGGTCAGGCGGATGACCCGTCAGGCAGCGAGCGACGCCGGCGGCGAGACGAACCGGATCCCGCTGCTTGGCACGCGTGAGACCGAGCGCCGCGTGGGAATCCTGCTGGTGACGGCCGATCGTGGTCTCGCGGGAGCGTTCAACTCACAGATCGTCCGTGCCGGCTCCCAGCTGGCCGGCGAGCTTGAGGTGTCCCAGCTCGAGTCGATCTGGTACGCGAGCGGTCGGCGCGGCGTCTCGTCGTTGACGTTCCGCGGCCGCGAGCTGGCCGGCGCCTACACGGGCTTCACGGACCGGCCCACCTATTCGGACGCTCACCAGATCGCAACCGACCTGATCACGGCGTTCCTCGACGGGGCCCTCGATCGCGTCGAGATCATCTACAACGCCTTCATCTCGCCGCTCACGCAGCGTGCGACCCGCGAGACTCTGCTGCCCGCTTCGGCGGCTGCGATCGCCGGCGAGGACGACGTGCAGCCGGCCGGCGCGGTCGGCGGGCCGGCGCGCGCCAACGCGGAGTACGAGCCCGAGGCCGACGAGTTGCTGCGCCAGCTGGTGCCACACTACGTCGAGATCTCGATCTATCGTGCGCTGCTCGAGTCGGCGGCGTCCGAGCATGGAGCGCGGATGACCGCCATGCGCAGCGCGACCGACAATGCGGGCGATCTGATCGACGACCTGACGCTCGAGATGAACCGCGCCCGCCAGGCCGAGATCACACAGGAAATCTTGGAAGTCGTCGCCGGCGCCGGATCGCTCGTCTGAGCGGACCGGGGTACCCGCGGGACACCGGCGACAAACAAAGGAGCTACGAGACATGCCAGCAGCCGTGAAGAAGAAGACCGCTGAGAAGACGCAGAACATCGGTCACATCGAGGAGATCCAGGGAGTCGTCATCGAGGCGGTCTTCCACGATCACCTGCCCGAGATCAACCATGCGATCACGGTGGCGCGCGCGAGCGGCGCCGAGGAGGTCAAGGGCATCACGGCCACCGCCGACGACGTGCTCGTATGCGAGGTGCAGCAGCACCTCGGCGACGACCGTGTTCGTGCGGTCGCCATGGACAGCACCGACGGCCTGGCCCGAGGCGCCGAGGTGATCGATACCGGGGCGCCGATCACCGTCCCGGTCGGCGAGGCGACGCTCGGACGCATCTTCAACGTTCTTGGAGAGCCGATCGACCTCGGCAAGGACCTGCCCAAGAGCGTCGAGCGCCGCCCGATCCATCAGGAGGCGCCGCTCGTCGAGGAGCTGACCACAACGACCGAGATGTTCGAGACGGGAATCAAGGTCGTCGACCTGCTCGCCCCCTATGCAAAGGGAGGCAAGGTCGGCCTGTTCGGCGGCGCCGGCGTCGGCAAGACGGTGCTGATCCAGGAGCTGATCCACAACCTCGCGAAGGAGCACGGCGGTCTCTCCGCCTTCTGTGGCGTGGGCGAACGTTCCCGCGAAGGCAACGACCTCTGGCGCGAGATGAAGGAGTCGGGCGTGCTCGACAAGACGATGCTCGTCTTCGGCCAGATGAACGAGCCGCCGGGCGCGCGCATGCGCGTCGCGCTCTCCGGCCTGACGATGGCCGAGTACTTCCGCGATCAGGGTCAGGACGTGTTGCTCTTCATCGACAACATCTTCCGCTTCGTGCAGGCGGGTTCCGAGGTCTCCGCCCTGCTTGGGCGGATGCCCTCCCAGGTCGGCTACCAGCCGACGCTCGAGACCGAGATGGGCCAGCTCCAGGAACGCATCACCTCGACCCGGACCGGATCGGTCACCTCGGTACAGGCGATCTACGTCCCGGCCGACGACCTCACAGACCCGGCGCCGGCCTCCGTGTTTGCGCATCTCAACGCGACGACCACGCTTTCGCGCGGCATCGCGGAAAAGGGCATCTATCCGGCCGTCGACCCGCTCGACTCGACCTCGACGATCCTCAAGCCCGACATCGTCGGCGAGGAGCATTTCCGTGTCGCCAACCGGGTCAAGGAGATCCTGCAGCGCTACAAGGAGCTACAGGACATCATCGCGATCCTCGGGATCGACGAGCTCTCTGACGAGGACAAGATCACGGTGCAGCGTGCGCGCAAGGTCGAGCGCTTCCTGTCCCAGCCGTTTCACGTCGCCGAGCAGTTCACCGGGACGCCGGGCGCCTACGTGCCGATCGCGGAGACCGTGCGCGGATTCTCCGAGCTGATCGAGGGCAAGCACGACGAGCTGCCGGAGCGCGCCTTCTTCCTCAAGGGGACCATCGACCAGGTGGTCGAGGACGCGAAGAAGGGCGACTGAGTGGCGCACACGAAGTTCCCCTGCGAGGTGCTGACGCCCGACGGCGAGGTGTTCAACGGCGAGGTCGAGATGGTCTCGACGCGAACCACCTACGGCTTGATTGCCATCCTCGCAAACCACGCGCCGCTGCTCGCTCACCTCGAGCCGACCGAGTTGCGCCTGCATCGCTCCGACGACGACATCGTCCGCTACGCGCAGGGGCCGGGCTTCATGCAGATGTCAGACAACCGTGCGCTGCTGTTGCTCGAATCGGTCAGCGAAATCGCGGCGCTTGACCGTGCGGACCTCGAACGTGAGCGGGACGCCGCGCTGGCCACGCGCGAAGCGGCGCCGCGCGACAGCGAGGAAGCCGCAAGCGCCGGACGCGAGCTGCGCCGGGCGGAGGCTTTCCTGCGGATCCTCGACGCGGGTTAGAGGCGCCGCGGTGCGAATTGCGGCCGTTGGGGCAGGATTAGCACCCCCAGAAGAAGGCTTAATCCGCCTAACTACACTTCTGTGAGCCCGATGAGCAGAACACGCCGACACCCGCGCCGCAAGCGCGCCGCGTTCGCGATCGTCGCGGCGCTCACTCTCGCCGGCGCCGCGGGCGGCGCGTACGCGAGCGAGCTGCAGAGCCAGGTCAGCAGCAACTGGGCCGGCTACGCGGCGGTCACCGGAGCATCGACGGGCTCGTTCGCCCGCCACTTCAAGTCGGTTTCCGGAAGTTGGGTGCAGCCGAGCGCCACCTGCGTCCCGGGCCAGCCGACCTTCTCCGCCTTCTGGGTCGGGCTCGGCGGGTACAAGCAGAGCTCCAAGGCTCTCGAGCAGATCGGTTCGGAGGCGGATTGCAGCTCGTCGGGCCAGGTCTCCTACTACGCGTGGTTCGAATACGTTCCGGCCGGGCCTTTCACGATCGCCAAGGTGACCGTCAACCCGGGCGATCAGATCACCGCGAGCGTCACCGTGCGGGGCGCACGCGCGACCGTGACCCTGACCGACCAGACCACGGCTGCCACGTTCGTGCACACGAAGGTGATGCGCGCCCCCAGGCCGGACATCAGCGCCGCCGAGTGGATCGCGGAGGCGCCGTCGAACTGCGGTCAAAATGGGTGCACCCCGCTCACGTTGACGAATTTTGGGACGGTGAGCTTCACGAACGCGACCGCCACCTCCGTCGGAATTGACGGCGTCCACACCGGGGTGATCGACGATCCGGACTGGATCTACGGCGCCATCAACCTTCAGTCAGACCAGCGGCACGGACGCCTGGGGTTCGGCCACGAGCAGCCGTCCGCCGCCAACGTGGGCGCGCTTGCTCTCACGGGCGACGCGTTCACGGTGACGTTTGGTCCGAGCGGAGCCACGGGCACCACGGGCCCATCGGGCACCAGCGGCAGCACGGGCGTCACGGGCATTACCGGCGCCACGTAACGGCCGGGGTTGCCGGGCCGTCTCCGCGGGACGCTCCGATAGCCTTCGGCGACACATGACCGCCGCGCGCGAACCGATCGGGGTGATCGGCACTGGATACGTCGGCTTGGTGACGGCGGCCGGCTTCGCCGAGCTCGGCTCCGATGTCTACTGCGTTGACATCGACGAACCAAAGATCGACCAGTTGCGTCGCGGTGAGGTGCCGATCTACGAGCCGGGGCTGGCGGAGCTTCTGGCGGAGCACCGCGACCGTCTGCACTTCTCCACCGCCATCGACGACGCCGTCGAGCATGCCCGACTGCTGTTCGTCTGCGTTGGGACTCCGCCGACGCATTCCGGCGATGCCGACCTGTCCGCGGTGCACGCCGTTGTCGACGCCGTGCCGGCCTCCTCCGAGCACGCCCTCGTCATGAAGTCCACCGTGCCGTGTGGCACCGGACGCAGCCTGGGGCGCGTGCTTCGTGAGCAGGGGAAGGGCGGGGTCGCCTACGTGTCGTGCCCCGAGTTCCTCAAGGAGGGTTCGGCGATCAGGGACTTCGCGAACCCTGACCGCGTGGTGATCGGCGATGACGACGGATCGAGTGCCGCGGACGCGGTCGCCCGCCTCTACGAGCCGCTCGGCGCGCCCTTCGTCCGCACCGACGTGGCGAGCGCCGAGATGATCAAACTCGCCGCCAACGCGTTTCTCGCGACCAAGATCTCATTCATCAACGAGATCGCGAACGTCTGCGAGGAGACCGGCGCCAACGTCATCGACGTGGCCCGCGGCGTCGGTCTCGATGACCGGATCGGTCCCAAGTTTCTGCAGGCCGGGGTCGGCTACGGCGGCTCCTGCTTCACCAAGGATGTCAGCGCGCTGAAGCTCCTCGCGGCAAACTCCGGGTACCACTTCCAGCTTCTCGGTGCGGTGATCGAGGTCAACGAGCTGCAGAAACGGCGAGTCGTGGCGAAGCTTCAGCGCCATCTCGGCAGCCTCGCCGGTAAGCGTGTCGCCGTCCTGGGCCTCGCGTTCAAGCCGAACACGGACGATATGCGCGGAGCCTCCTCGCTCGTGCTGGCGGCGCGCCTCGAGGCCGAGGGCGCAACGGTGCGAGCTTACGACCCCGTCGCCGAGGACGAGGCCAAGAAGGTCATGCCGGGACTCGACTGCGCGGCCTCCGTGCTGGAGGCGGTGACCGGCGCCGATGCTGTCGTGCTGGTGACCGAGTGGGCCGAGTTCCTCACGCTCGACTGGACGGCGCTCGCCCAGGCGATGTCAGGAACAGTCGTCATCGACGGGCGCAACGCGCTCGACGCCGATGTCATCGGTGCCGCTGGCCTCACCTACGAAGGCATCGGCCGTCCGTGAGCGAGCGACAGTCGCACCTCCCGTGCAGGCGCTGATTCTTGCGGGCGGGGTGGGGACCCGTCTGCGGCCGTTGACTACGCGGACGCCGAAGCCGGTCGTGACGCTCGTCGATCGGCCGTTCATCGTCTTCATGCTCGAGTGGCTCCGCGCGCACGGTGTCGCGGAGGTGGTCCTCTCGTGCGGCTTCCTCGCCGCGAGCGTCAGGGCGGTTCTCGGCGACGGTGCCGCATACGATCTGCGCCTTCACTACGTCGACGAGCCTGAGCCGCTGGGCACCGGCGGCGCGGTGAGGTTCGCGGCGGACCTGTTGGGCGAGCGCTTCGTCGTCTGTAATGGCGATGTCCTGACGGACCTGAACCTGAGCGCTCAGCTGCGCCAGCACGAAGCGACCGGGGCCGCCGCGACGCTCGCCCTCGCGCGAGTCGAGGACCCGAGCGCCTACGGGCTGGTCGGCATCGATGACGCGTCCCGGGTCACCCAGTTCTTCGAGAAGCCCGATGCCGCAGGCGAGCAGCTCGATGCACTCATCAGTGCCGGCGTGTACGTGCTCGAGCGCAGCGTGCTCGACCTCATTCCGGCCGGCCGGCCGGTCTCGATTGAGCGCGAGATCTGGCCCCTCCTGATCGCCAACGGCATGTTCGGCTACGTTGCTGAGGGCTACTGGCTGGACATCGGCACTCCGCGCGGATACCTACAGGGGAGCTTCGACCTGATCGAGGGACAGGTGGAGACCTCGCTGGCGGCGAAAATGGGGAGCGACAACCTCAGCATCGACCCCTCGGCGCGGGTCGAGGGCCGTGTGGTCGCCGCCGCGCTGATCGGCGAGCGCTGCGAGGTCGGTCCCGAAGTCCATGCCGGCGGCCGGGTCATACTTGGTGCCGACGTGCGGGTCGGCGCCGGTGCGCGCCTCGAACGCGCGGTCGTGCTCGAGGGCGCGCAGATCGGTGAGCGGTGCGTCCTGCGTGACTGCGTGGTCGGCGAGCGCGCGAGCATCGGGGCCCACACCGAGGTGAGTGGCGGTGCTGTCATCGGTCAGGATGCATTGATCGGAGAGCACAACATCATCACTGCGGGTGCGCGCGTCGCGCCCGATGTCGTCCTCGGCGAGCGTGCGGTGACCTTCTGATGTCATCGCTCGATCGCGACACGATCGCCGGCTGCGATCGCGAAGACCTGCTCGCGGATGTTCTCGCCATGCCAGGGCAGCTCGGTGACGCTTTGTGGCGCGTCGAGTCGGCGGGGCTCGAGCGGCACGACTCCCCTGGCGGCCTCGTCGTCGCCGGAATGGGCGGCTCGGCGATCGGTGGAGCGCTCGCCCGCGCCGCGCTGGGCGACCAGGCCTCGCGGCCGATCCTCGCCGCGCGCGGGTACGGCCTGCCGCCATGGACTACGCCCGACACGACCGTGCTCTGCGCCAGCTACTCGGGCGATACCGAGGAGACGCTCGCCTGTTACGAGTCTGCGGGTGCGCTCGGCGCGCGGCGGGTCGTCGTGACCTCCGGCGGGCGCCTCGCCGAGCTGGCGCGGGAGGATGGCGTCGGGGTGATCCCGATTCCGGGTGGCTTCCAACCCCGCGCGGCCGTCGCGTATCTCTTTGTTGCGACGCTGGAGGTCGCGGCGCTGTGCGGCGCCGGGCCGCGGCTGGCAGCCGAGATCGACGTTGCAGTGCCACATCTCGAGGCGCTGGCCGCGGAGTGGGGTCCTGACGCCGCCGAGGACTCGCTCGCGAAGACGGTGGCGCGCGGGCTTCACGGCACGGTGCCGTTGATAGCCGGCGCCGACCTGACGGTGCCGCTGGCCTACCGGTGGAAGACACAGATCAACGAGAACGGGAAGCTCCCCGCGTTCTGGGGCGAGCTGCCCGAGATCGACCACAACGAGATCGCCGGCTGGGGCGGCGCGCGCGCCCTTGCTCCGTTCAGCGCCGTGTTCCTCGACGACTGTGACAGCCACCCGCGCGTGCGGACCCGGATCGAGCTGACGCGGGAGCGCATCGCGCCCGCGGCCCGGTATACGACGGTCCTGAGCACGCGAGGCGAGACCGCGCTCGAACGAGTCTGCTCGCTCGTCCTGCTCGGAGACCTGGTGTCGTTCTACCTCGCCGTGCTTGCGGGCGTCGATCCCACCCCGGTGACGGCGCTTGTCGAGCTCAAGCAGGCGCTGGCCGAGCGCGACTAGCGGTGCCCGGGAGCCCGCGGCCCGGCTGCTCTCTGTGCGGAGGTGAGCTTCGTCCCGGGGCCGCCCGGGCGTTCGACCGGCTTGTGACCGGCGACGGGCCGTTCACCGTCAGTGAGTGCATCAGGTGCGAGTTCGGCGTGACCGACCAGCAACTACGCGGTCGCCGGCTCGCCCGCTACTACGGTGGTGGCTACTTCACCGGCTTCTACGAGGTCGGCCCGGTGTCGGTGCGCGGAGTGCTCGAGCGGGGGCGGGCTCGTTTTCGCACGGCCGCCGCGGCGCGCCGCTTCAACCGTGCGCCTTTCGCTCAGGGGACTTTCGGGCCCGGGAGAGTGCTCGACGTCGGATGCGGGAGCGGTGAGCTTCTCGCACGCTATCGAGCCAGCGGCTGGGAGCCGTTCGGGATCGATCCATCGGCGGCCGCCGTCGCGGCGGCTCACGGGCGCGGCATCACAGTGCACGAAGGCTCGCTCTCCGATCATCCGTGGAAGCCGGCAACGTTCGACCTGATCGTCTTCTCCCATTCGCTCGAGCACATCCCAGAGCCGCTCGACGCGCTCTCGGCCGCGTTCGAGCTCCTTGTGCCCGGCGGCCGCATCGCGATTGCAGTTCCAAATTGGCGTTGCTGGCAGCGGCACCTGTTCGGCGGGCGATGGTTTCATCTCGATCTACCACGGCACCTACAGCATTTCTCGCCGCGGTCGCTGGCGAGGTCCGCGGGGCTCACGGGCCTCGAAGTTCTCGACATCGGCACCACCTCGACCGTGATCTCCGCCGCCTACAGCATCCATTACCTCCTCGCCGGTCGTTGGACCCCGGGCTGGCGGCTGTGGCTCGCATATGCACTCGGACTTGCGGTTTTCCCGGCGTTTGCCGCGGCGGACCGCGTGGCGGGAGCGGACTGCTGCTACGCACTGCTGCGCCGGCCGATAGCAACTGGGGCCCCCTCCACCCTCTAGCTCGTTGGCCGACCCCGTCGACATAATCCTCCTCAGCTACAACCGGCTCGAGTTCCTGGTCGCGATGGTCGACGCACTCGAGGAGCGGACGCTCTGGCCTTACCGGATCACGGTCGTCGACAACGCATCCGGCGCGCAGACGCGCGAGTGGTTGCGCCAGAACGCGACTCGCTTTCATCAGGTCATCTGGAACCAGCGCAACGATCATCTCGCGGGCTTTCAGCACGGTATAGCGGCCACCGACGGCCCGCTGTTCGTCGTCTCTGATGCCGATCTGCTCGTTGGCGAGCCGAGCTCGGAGGGCTGCTGGTTGACGCGGCTCGTCGCGCTCGCCGGGCGCCACCCGGACTTCGGACTGATCGGCGTGCGTCTCGACAGCATCAGCGAGGCCCGCAACGCGCGCATCGCAGGCGCCCGGCTCATCGACGGCGAGGTGCTAGAGACGCCCACCGGCGTTTGGCTCAACCTGATCCGGCGCACCGCACTCGAGATTCCCTACCTGAGCGATGGGATCACCGGATACGCCCTCCGGCGCTCCGGCTACCGAGTCGGCGTCGCCGCCGGGATCTACGCGACGCACCTCGGCGACGCTGATCCGCAGCTTCATCCCGATTACCTGGCGCGCAAGCAGGCCGCCAGCGGCTGGCGGACCACCTACCCGGACTATCCGGAGCTCGCGCAGGCGGCTCGGCCGCCGAGGCTGGCCGAGCTCGCGCTGGCGGCGCCGGTGCTCGCCGCACTCGAGCGACACGCGATCGCCAGGTTGGATGTGATCGAGTTGTGCGACCGATCCCCGTTACTCGCGGCGGTGGCGCCCGAGATCGAGGCCTACTGCACCGATGAGGGCCCACCGGCAGTGCTCGCGGTGGCGGTCATCGATCCGAGGCCGGGCGCCGCCGCCGGCCTCCTAGACCGGGCGTTCGCGCTTGCCGGCGAATGGGTGCTCGTGCTCGGCGGCGCCGTCGTGCCGACGGCGCCGGAGCCGTGGCGCCTGGTCGAAGAAGCGCCGGGTGCCAACGCCGCGCTCAGCGAGCTCGCCGAGCTCGCGAGCCGCCGACGCTGGCGCAAACGGTTGCTCTACACGACAACCGAGCACAGGGACGATTGGATCGCGGTTTTCCGGGCCGGTTGCTTCGGCGAGGACCCGCCGGTGCGTGTCTATGTCTTCCAGCGCGAGCGACATCACGGCGTGGCTACGCGGGTCGCCGCCGAGTCCGTGTCCGCGCCGGCGGTCGGGGTCGTGCGAACGATCCGGCGGTCGCCACCGGTCGCCGGTCCGCTCAAGATCAAGGTGCGGCGCCGGCGGCTGGGCTCGCTCGTGACCAAGCTCCGCCGCCTGACGCGAGCGGAATGGCTGCTGTTCCGTGCCCGCGGCCGCTAACGTTGGGCGGCGGCCCAGCCGCAGCTGCCATGAACAGATTCCTAGCCATCGTCCCGGCGCACAATGAGGTTGGCGCCGTGGCCGCGACGGTTGCGGAGATCCGCGGGTCCGCCCCCGACTTCGATGTTCTCGTGATCGACGACGGCTCGAGTGACGGCACGGCGGCGGCCGCCGAAGCTGCCGGGGCGCGCGTCGTCCGGCTGCCTTTCAACCTCGGTATCGGGGGCGCGGTGCAGTGCGGGTATCTGTTCGCCGAGCGCGGCGGATACGAGGTTGCGGTGCAGGTCGACGGCGATGGTCAACACGACCCGCGCGACATACCGCGTCTGCTTTCTGCGCTCCGGGCCGACCCCAACAGCGACATTGTCACGGGCTCGCGGTTCCTCGCCTCGCGCGCGGGCGAGGGGCACCGCTCGACTGCGTACAGGCGCCTGGGCATTGCGCTGTTCGCCCGGATCGTGTCGTGGCTCACACACCAGCGAGTGACCGACCCGACGTCCGGGTACCGGATGACTGATCGTCGTGCGATCGAACTTTTCGCCCGTGACTACCCCACCGACTACCCTGAGGTCGAGGCGATTGTGCTCGCGCACAAGCACTCGATTCGCACGAGCGAGATCGCGGTGTGCATGCGGCCGCGGACCAGCGGTCGCTCGAAGATCTCCACTTCTGTCAGCCTTTACTACCTGGTCAAGGTGCTTCTCGCCGTCCTTGCCGGCTCGCTGCGCGGAAGGCGTCATCTCGAGCGCGGCGTCGTGTCGGAGTCCACTCGATGACCGCGTATCAACTCGGGCTGTCGGTCGCCCACACGGCGCAGACAACCGCCACTCTTCAGCGTGTAGCGGTCGTACTCTTCGCGGTGGTCGGCTTCGCCCTCGTCTTCGAGCTGGTGCGCCGACGGGCGCTGATGGAGCGTTATGCGCTGCTCTGGCTGCTCGCGGCGGTCTTGCTCGTGGTGCTCGCGATCTGGCGCGGGCTGCTGACCTCGATCTCTCGCGACCTTCACATCTACACCCCGGTCAACGCGCTGTTCGCCGCTGGATTCGTCTTTGTGACTGCGTTGTTGCTCCACTTCTCGATTGTGATCTCGCGCCTGTCCGAAGAGAGCAAGACGCTTGCGCAGCGTCTCGCGCTGCTCGACGAACGAGTTGAGCAGATCGAGCGTGCCGGGTCAGGGGGGCGCGGCGCCCGGCGGCGTGCGGGCGAGCGGTGACAGCGCTCGCGGTGGTGATCGTCGCCTACCGCTGCGCCGCGCGACTGGAGGGGCTGGCCGGAGCCCTAGGTGACGTCGTGGAGCATGGTGACGAGGTCGTGGTCGTCGACAACTGTTCGCGAGACGGGACCGCCGCGCGCGCTCGCGAGCTTGGACTTCGGGTGTTGGAAAGCGACTCGAACCTGGGGTTCGGGGGCGGGTGCCGCGCCGGGGCGGCAGCTACGACGGCGCCGCTCGTGCTGTTCCTGAACCCGGATGTGCGCCCGCAGCCGGGTTCGTTTGCGCTGCTGCGCCGCCTCGCTGACGAACGGCCGGAGTGGGCTGCCTGGCAGCCGGCGGTGATGCTGGGGGACGGCCGCATCAACACGTCCGGTGGCGTGCTGCACTACCTCGGCTTGAGTTGGGCCGGGCAGTGCGGCAAGCCGGCCGGGGACCTCGCCGAGCTGCCCTACGAGGTGCCGTTCGCGTCGGGGGCTGCGCTCGTGGTTCGCCGCAGCGCGTGGGACGAGCTGGGTGGTTTCGACGATTCGTACTTCCTCTACGGGGAGGACCTCGAACTGGGATTGAGGGCCTGGCTCACCGGACATCGTGTCGGAGTCGAGCCACGTGCGCGCGTCGTGCACGAGTATGAGTTCGACAAGGGAGCCGCGAAGTGGTTTCTGCTCGAACGCAATCGCTGGCGCACCCTCATCGCGCTCTACCCGGCGCGACTTCTGCTGCTGCTCGCTCCGGCGCTCGCTGCGGCCGAGGTGGGCCTGCTGTTCGTGGCGGCACGGGGCGGTTGGCTGCGAGCCAAGCTGCGGGCGGATCTCGCCGTCCTGGTCGGGCTGCGGCAGAGCCTGCGCCGGCGGGCTACGCTCCGAGCCGCAACGCTGATCGATGCGCAGACCTTCGCCGGCCTGCTAAGTGCGTCGCTAGACAGCCCGTACATCACGGGCGTCCCGCGCGCGCTGGCCGCGGCGCAGTCGGCATACCTCGCCGTGGTCCAGAGGGTCATCCGCGTTCCACCGGCATCCCCTGTTAACATCGCGCCCTCCGCCGGCGGCGATGGCTCGCGTCGGCCCGAGACCTCATGAACCCAGCGCGTTGAGGCATCCATGTCGCTGATCCTCTCGTGGGTTCTGTTTCCGCTTGTGCTCGCCGCGATCGGCCTCGGCTGGGGCGCGCTCGTCCAGTGGATCGCCGGCGATCGCGAGCTCGGCCCGCTGACGATCCCGCTCGGCCTGGCCGTCGCGATCGTGGTTGCCGGGATCCTGACGGCTGCGTCCGCGACTGCATCGATTGCCGCGCCCGTCACAGCGATCGGCGCACTCGCCGGTATCGGCTACGTCTGGGGCCGGGCGAAGCCAGGCGCCGCTCCGGCGCTCGCCGCCGCCGGCGTGCTTTTCGTCTACGGCGCCCCGGTCATTCTAAGCGGCCAGGCCACGTTCCTCGGTTACGTTCGCCTCGACGACACCGCCACGTGGTTCTCGCTCATCGACCAGCTGTTCAGCCACGCACGCTCGTTCTCGACGCTCCCATCCTCGACGTTCTCGCTGCTGGTCAGCACGAACCTCGGCACGACCGGGACGGAATCGGCCTACCCGGCCGGCGCGTTCATGCTGCCCGGAGTCGGGCACTGGGTGACGGGACTCGACCTCGCGTGGATCTTTCAGCCCTACCTGGCGGTCTGCGGCGCCGCGCTCTCGCTCGTGCTCTACGCACTGATCACGCCGCTCGTTCAGTGGCGGTGGCTGCGGGCGTTCGTCGTATTCATCGCCGCTCAGTCGGCGCTGCTCTTCGGCTACGCGGCGTGGGGAGGAATCAAGGAGCTCACTGCCGCGTTCCTCCTCGCCCTGGGCGCCGCGCTCGCGGCGAGGCTGATGGCAGCCGAAGACCCGCGACCGCGCGCCGCGCTTCCGCTTGCCGTGACAGCGGGCGCACTGATGATCACGCTCGGCCCGGGGGTCGGGATCTACGCGCTCCCGGTCCTGCTCGCGCTAGCCGTGGGTTTCGGTTGGCGAGCACTGCACGGGCTCCGGTGGGTCCGGGTGCTGCTGCTCGGCGTCGCGCTGATTGCAATGAGCGCCGCCGCGGGATTCCCGCTGTGGGTTCTGATCGGCCATTACCTGCAGGTGGATCAGGGGTCCTACACCGCGGGGCAGAGCGCTTCGACACAGCTCGGCAACCTCGTCGACCCGCTACGCGCGCTTCAGATCTCGGGCATCTGGCCGGCGGGTGACTTCCGCGACGTCGTGAGTGGACCGGGCATTTTTGCGGCTCCCGCCGCGCTCCCGCGCTACGGCTTTGCCTGGCTTGCGTTCCTGGCTGCCGGCGGGGCGGTCGCCTGGTCGGTCTGGGCTCGGCGCCCCGGGCTTGCGATCTACATCGGCGTCGCTGTGGTCGGCGTGCTGCTGCCGTGGGTCGACGGCGTTACGCCCTGGCTGGTCGGGAAGGCGCTCGCGATCTCATCGCCGGCGATCCTGTTGGGAGCGCTCGTCGGCGGCGCTGTCCTCTTCAGCCAGGAGCGCGTGTGGCAGCTGGTCCTCGGCGCCGCGGTTCTCGTTGCGCTCGGGGCCGGCGTGCTGTGGTCAAACGTGCTCCAGTACCGCAACGTCACGCTCGCGCCGCGCGCCCAGCTCTCGGAGCTCGCGACGATCGGAACGAAGGTCGCCGGGCACGGCCCGACGTTCATCAACGAGTACCAGATCTACGCTGATCGTCATTTCCTGCGCGCGGGGGCGCCGGTCGAGCCGGCTGAGTACCGCAGCGTCAACCTCCCCACCGCCAGCGGCGTTGTTCTGACCAAGTCGGCCTTCGCTGACATCGACTCGTTCGGGCTCGCCACGCTCTCGCCCTACCGCTCGCTCGTGATTCGCCGCTCGCCGGTCGAGAGCAGGCCCCCGTCGATCTACAAGCTCGTGTGGCAGGGCCGCTTCTACCAGCTGTGGCAGCAGCCGGCCCACCCGGCGAACCGCGTCGTCGAGCACCTGGCGCTCGGTGACACGACCCTCGACTATTGCGGCTCCGCCGAGCTCGGGGCGCCGGCAAAGCCGCTCTGCTCGACCAAGCCGGCCGCGGTGGCGCCGTGCTCGACCGTTCTGTCGCTCGCCCGGCGCGCGGCACGCGATGGTGGCGAGTTGTTGGCGTACGAGCGCCAGAACCCGATCGTGCTCCGCGGCGCGATGACGATCCACCCGACGAGCTGGTATCAGGACTACGCCGCGAACGGCGCACCTGAGGAAGCGATCACCGCGACAACCCCCGGCAGCGCGGTTGCGCGGATCACCCTGCCCCACGGGCCGCGGCGCTACCAACTGTGGCTGGGTGGGAGCTTCGCACGCGGGTTCATCGTCGCGATCGACGGCCGCCGAGTCGGCCGGATCGCAAATGAGCTCAACAACCTCGGCGACTACAACGAGGTGGGCTCGCCGATCACGCTTGCCGCCGGCAACCACACGATCACGATCACCTACCCACCTGCGGACCTCTCTCCCGGGAGCCTCGACACCGAGCAGTACACCTCGCTCGCCGAGATCGCACTGCAGCGTCTCACTCAGCCACCGAAGCTCCTGGCGGTGCCGACCGGCAGGGCAACCGAGCTCTGCAACCGAAGCCTCGACTGGATCGAAGTGGTCAAAGCCAACGCCTAGAGCCCGTCGGCCCGGCGGGCAAAGCGCGCACCGCGCCGTGCCGCCGCCAGCGCCAACGTGAGCAGCGCGTCCCGCGAACGCCCGGCAAGCCCCTCCAACGCGGCGCCGTCAAGCCGAGCCGCGTCCCTCGCAACACGACCGCGGCACCGCCATAACGCCCGGCCGAGGTTCCATCGGAGCCCCGGCCCAAGCGGCTTCGTAGCACACTCCGCCACCAGCCTGCCGACGATCATTGACAATCTTGTGGTAACGTTGCGCCAGCCCCATGGACGGCCTCACGATCCAGCAAGCTGCCGCGACGACAGGCTGGTCGCCGCGCATGCTCCGCTATATCGAACGTGCCGGCCTGCTAGAGCTGGCCCGCTCACCCGCCGGCTACCGGCTCTACGGTCCGGAGCAGCTCCAACGTCTGCGCACGTTGCGGGCTCTGCTGGCGCGCATGAACTTCGGCCTTGCCGAGCTCGGCTTCGCTCTTCGCCTGCGCCGCGAGCCGGAGCTTCGAGCCGCGGTCGCCGAGTGGTTCGACACGGCGCCGGCTCGCCCGGCACACGTCGCTCCCGACGACTGGCTGGCCTGGGAGCAGGAGAAGCACGAGGCCCTCATCGCAGCCGCCCACCCGACCGAGATGGAGATCGCATGACGCAGACGCCGACGCTCACCGCCCAGGACTTCAAGGTGGCCGACCTCTCGCTCGCGAGCTTTGGTCGCAAGGAGATCGAGCTGGCAGAGCACGAGATGCCCGGCCTGATGGCCACGCGGGCGGAGTATGCGGAGAGCCAGCCGCTTGCGGGCGCGAAGATCACCGGCTCGCTCCACATGACGGTGCAGACCGCCGTGCTGATCGAGACGCTCGTCGCGCTTGGAGCCCAGGTGCGCTGGGCGTCGTGCAACATCTTCTCGACGCAGGACCACGCTGCTGCGGCGGTGGCGGTCGGGCCCACCGGGACGCCCGGGAACCCGCGTGGCATTCCCGTCTTCGCCTGGAAAGGGGAGACCCTCGAGGAGTACTGGTGGTGCACCGAGCAGGCGCTGAGCTGGCCCGACGGCGGTCCGAACATGCTGCTGGACGATGGCGGCGACGCAACGCTGCTCGTGCACAAGGGCGCGGAGTATGAGCGTGTCGGTGCGGTCCCCGCTGCGGAGAGCGCCGAGTCCGAGGAGATGGCGGTTGTGCTCGCAATGCTTGCCCGCTCGCTGCAACAGGACCCGGAGCGCTGGACACAGATCGCCGGCGGCATCCACGGCGTCACCGAGGAGACGACAACCGGCGTGCATCGGCTCTACCAGATGCAGGAGGCCGGCGAGCTTCTGTTCCCGGCGATCAACGTCAACGACTCGGTGACCAAGTCGAAGTTCGACAACCTCTACGGCTGCCGGCACTCACTCATCGACGGCATCAACCGCGCGACCGACGTGATGATCGGCGGCAAGGTCGCGGTCGTGTGCGGGTTCGGTGATGTCGGCAAGGGCTGCGCGGAATCCCTCCGCGGCCAGGGTGCGCGCGTGATCGTCACCGAAATCGACCCGATCTGCGCGCTTCAAGCTGCGATGCAGGGCTACCAGGTGGCCACGCTCGAGGACGTCCTCGAGACCGCGGACATCTTCGTCACGGCGACCGGCAACCTGAACATCATCAGCGCCGAACAGATGAGCCGCATGAAGCACCAGGCAATCGTCGGCAACATCGGTCACTTCGACAACGAGATCGACATCGCCGGCCTTGGCAACCTGCCGGGGGTCAGGCGCGTCAACGTCAAGCCGCAGGTCGACGAATGGGTGTTCGCCGACGGGCATTCGGTGATCGTCCTCTCCGAAGGGCGGCTCCTGAACCTCGGTAACGCGACCGGTCATCCGAGCTTCGTCATGTCCAACTCGTTCACGAATCAGACGATCGCCCAGATCGAGCTCTTCACGAAGCGCGACGAGTTCGAACGGCGCGTGTACGTCCTGCCAAAGCTGCTCGACGAGAAGGTCGCCCGGCTGCACCTCGCGGCGCTCGGGATCCGCCTAACCGAGCTTCGGCCCGAGCAGGCAGCCTATATCGGCGTGCCCACCGAGGGCCCGTACAAGAGCGAGCAGTACCGCTACTAGTGGCGCCACCGGGGCGGCGCAGCGCGCGAGCCTCACACGACGCCGCGCTCGTGGAGGCCGGCGTCGCGCGGATCGCCTGGGCCGACCGGCAGATGCCGGTGCTCCGTGCGGTGCGCGAGCGCTTTGAGCGGGAGCGTCCGCTGGCCGGACTGCGTGTTGCGGTCTGTCTGCACGTGACTGCCGAGACGGCGAATTTCGTGCGCGCGCTGCTGGCCGCCGGCGCGGAGGTTTCGCTCTGCGCCGCCAATCCCCTCTCAACACAGGATGACGTCGCGGCGGCGCTGGTTGCGGCCGATGGAGCGAGCGTTTACGCCGTCCGCGGCGAGGACCGTGCGGCGTATCTCGCCAACCTGGAGCGTCTCGTCGCTTCGCGTCCGCAGATCGTCGTCGATGACGGCGCCGAACTGATCGTCACGGCGCATGGCGGAGCGAGTCCGGTCGCCGAGTCGTTGCTCGGTGCTACGGAGGAGACCACGACCGGCATCGTCAGGCTGCGCGCGATGGAGGCTGACGGCACCCTTCGCTGCCCCGTTCTGGCCGTCAACGAGACACTCACCGAGCGGGTCTTCAACGACCGGTACGGAACCGGGCAATCGGTCCTCGACGGGATTCTGAGGGCGACAAACCTGCTGTTTGCCGGTCGCACCGTGGTCGTGCTCGGCTACGGGTCAGCAGGACGCGGGATCGCCGCACGGGCCAAGGGCGCCGGCGCCGGGGTAGTCGTGTGCGAGGTCGACGCGGTCCGCGCGCTCGAGGCGCGCATGGAGGGCTACGCGGTGATGGATTCGCTTGCCGCTGCGGCGATCGGCGAGGTCTTCATTACCGTTACGGGCGCTCCGGCGGTCCTGCGGCGCGAACACTTTCAACGGATGACTGACGGGGCGGTGCTTGCGAACGCCGGGCACTTTGATGTCGAGATCGATCGCGGCGACCTTGCCGCGCTGGCTGTTGCGCCGCCTCGAGCAGTGCTGCCGCTCGTCGAGGAGTACGAGCTTGCCGACGGCCGGCGGCTCAACCTGCTCACGCAGGGGCGCGTCGTGAACCTGGCCGCCGCAGCAGGTCATCCCGCGGCGGTGATGGACATGTCTTTCGGCGCGCAGGCACTGGCGGTCGCGCACATCGCGCGCGAGGGGGCGCGCGAGGAGCCGGGCGTGCGGCTGCCGCCGGTCTCGCTGGACCATGAGGTTGCGCGTCTCAAGCTCGCGTCGCTGGGAGTGGAGATCGATGTGCTCAGCGAAACGCAGGCACGTTATCTGCGCTCGTTCCAATGACCGCGACGGCTCCCGCACAGGCCGCCCCCACGCACATAGCCGGAGCGCGGACGATGGTCGGTCCGCTGTTCGCCCTGCGCGCGCCCCGAGGGCTACGACGCTCGCCCGATGCGCGGGCTGGAACTCGCAATAGGCGGCGGCGGCCGCTGGTACGCTGAACAAATGGGCATTCTCGACCGTGCACTGAACGTCGGCGAAGGCAAGATGTTCAAACGCCACGAACAACGTGTCGCTTTGATCGGCGCGTTCGAGCCGGAGCTCGAGCTCGATACCGACGCGGAGTTGCGTGAACGCATGGACGGCCTGCGCGAGCGGGCCGTCGGCGGCGAGTCGCTCGACGATCTTCTGCCCGAGTGTTTCGCGATCGTGCGCGAGGTCGGGAGGCGACGCATGGGGATGCGCCACTTCGACGTACAGCTGATCGGGGGCATGGTGCTCCACGGCGGCGCGATCGCCGAGATGCGCACAGGTGAGGGCAAGACGCTGACGGCGACGCTCGCGGTCGTGCTGAACTCGCTGGCCGGCGCCGGTGTCCACGTCGTCACTCCCAACGACTACCTCTCCCGGCGCGACGCTGAATGGATGGGGCCGATCTACGACGGCGTCGGCGTCACGGTCGGCATCCTGCAGTCGCAGCAGAGCTCTGACGAGAAGCGTGCGGCGTACGCCTGTGACGTCACCTACGGGACCAACTCGGAGTTCGGGTTCGACTACCTGCGCGACAACATGGCCGCGACTCTCGAAGACAAGGTTCAGCATGGCGGGCGCGTCGACGAGTCGGGTCGAAACGTCGCTCGACACACCTTCGCCGTCGTCGACGAAGTCGACAACATCCTGATCGACGAGGCCCGCACGCCGCTCATCATCTCCGGCGCGCCCGAGCAGGCCGCCGAACTCTACGTCCAGTTCGCGCGACTCGCGCCCCAGATGGTGCTCGGTAAGACTCCCGAGGGCCTCGATCCACGGACGAAGAAGGAGTTCGTCGCGGACTTCGACTTCGAGATCGACGAGAAGCACAAGACCGTTGCGGTGACCGAACTGGGGGTGGCCAAGGCGGAGCGCTTCCTCGGGATCGACCACCTCTACCGGGCCGAGAACGGCCATCTCGTCAACCACCTGATCCAAGCGCTTCGCGCGCAGGCGCTCTACAAGCGCGACGTCGACTACGCGGTGATCGACGGCGAGGTCAAGATCATCGACGAGTTCACGGGGCGCATTCTCGAGGGTCGGCGTTGGTCGGAGGGCCTCCACCAGGCGGTCGAGGCAAAGGAGGGCGTGCCGGTTCAGGACGAGAACCAGACGCTCGCGACGATCACGCTCCAGAACTATTTCCGCCTCTACGACAAACTGGCCGGCATGACTGGAACGGCTCTGACCGAGGCGACCGAGTTCATGAAGATCTACGAGCTACCGGTCGTGCAGATACCGACCAACCGGCCGATGGTGCGCGCCGATCGCAACGATCAGGTGTACAAGACGCAGGACGGAAAGTGGTCGGCGGTCGAGCGCGAGATCGCAGAGCGCCACCGGGCAGGGCAGCCGGTTCTCGTTGGAACGATCTCGGTGGAGGTCTCCGAGCTGCTGAGCGGACGCCTGCGCCGCCGCGGCATCGAGCACGCGGTCCTGAACGCGAAGCCGGAATACGCCGAGCTCGAAGGGGAGACGATCGCCGAAGCGGGCCGGCCCGGCGCCGTGACGATCGCTACCAACATGGCCGGCCGCGGTGTCGACATCAAGCTCGGCGGCAATCCCGAGCACACGGCCCGCATGCAGCTGGCGAAGCTGGGCCTGCGCCCCGGGGACGAGGGCTTCGACGAGGCCTACGCCGAGCGCCTACCGGCCGCCGAGGCTGAAATCGCGCAGGCACACAACGAGGTCGTCGACGCGGGCGGGCTCTTCATCATCGGGACCGAGCGCCACGAGTCGCGGCGAATCGACAACCAGCTGCGCGGCCGATCGGGTCGCCAGGGAGATCCGGGCGAGACCCGCTTCTTCCTCTCCGCCGAGGACGACCTGATCCGCCTGTTCGCCGGTGATCGCATCTACAAGATCCTCAACCGCCTCGGGACGACCGACGTCGAAGGCAACGAGGAGCCGATCGAGGCGGGCCTCCTGTCCAAGCAGATCGAGCGTGCCCAGCGCCGCGTCGAGGAGCAGTACTACCTCGCCCGCAAGCACACGCTTGAGTACGACGACGTGATGAACGAGCAGAGGCGAGTGATCTACGCGTTGCGCGACCAGGTGCTCGAGGGCGGCAGCATGGCCCAGGCGGCGCGCGAGGAGATCGGCGCGGTGCTGGAGCGCACGATCGACGAGTACACCGCGGAGGATTACGCGGAGGATTGGGATCTCGACGGCCTGATTCGGGCGCTGCTTCAGATCTATCCGGTCGGGATATCGGCGCAAGAGCTCGACCAGGCGCGCTCGGACACGAGCGAATTGACCGAACTCGTGCTCGTCGACGCCGGGAACCAATACGACGCCCGCGAAGCCGAGCTCGGCGACGAGCTGATGCGTGCGCTCGAGCGCTACCTGCTGCTGAGCATCATCGACGAGCGCTGGCGCGAGCACCTCTACGACATGGACTACCTGCGCGAAGGCATCCATCTCCGCGGCCACGCGCAGATCGACCCGCTCGTTGCCTATAAGAACGAGGCGTTCATCCTGTTCAAGGACCTCATGAACACGATCTGGGCCGACTTCACGCGCATGATCTTTCACGTCGAGGTCCAGGTCCAGGGTCCAAACGGCATACCCGAGCAGGCCGGCCCGGCCCCCTACCAGCCCGGCGGCAGCTCCACTCGTGCGGCGAACGTCACATACTCCGCCGGCGCAGCAGTTGGAGCTCGGGCAATCGGAGCGGCCGCCGGTGGCGCGGCGGGACTCGCCGAGGCCGATCCTTTCGGTGAGGAAGCCGACGAGCATGCGAACCTCGAGCCGGTTGCCCAACGCCATCTGAGCGAGGACGAGCAGATCGGTCGCAACGACCCGTGCTGGTGTGGATCGGGCAAGAAGTTCAAGCGCTGCCACGGGGCATAGGGGCGCGCCAGCGATGTCGAGCGCACCCACCGACGAGCCGACGCCAGCGCGGCTCGCCGCCATCCGCGACCAGCTGAAGCTGCTCGCGGACTATCTTTGACCCCGCTTCTCTCGAGGAGCGCGTCGTGGCGCTCGAGCAGCGGATGGGTGAGCCCGGCTTTTGGGACGATCAGGCGTCGGCGGCGAAGGTCGGCGCGGAGCATGCACGCTCGCAGCGCCGCTTGGACCTGTTTCGAAGCGTCGAGTCGGAGGTGGCGGACCTGGAGACCCTCCTCGAGCTCTCGGCCGACGACGCCGAGCTGGCGGGCGAGCTCGACGAGGCGATGTCCTCTGCCGAGTCGCGCCTGGATGCGCTCGAGGAGGAGCGTCTGTTCTCGGGACGCTACGACTCGGGTGACGCGCTCGTCACCGTCAACTCGGGTGCGGGTGGAACTGATGCACAGGATTGGGCCGAGATGGTCCTGCGAATGGAGATGCGTTGGGCGGAGCGGCGAGGCTTCACGACCGAGCTGCTCGAGGTCAGCGACGGCGAGGAAGCCGGCATCAAGTCCGCGACCTTCCGTGCGTCGGGCGACAACGCCTACGGTCTCTACGGCGCCGAGAAGGGCGTTCACAGGCTCGTTCGACTTTCCCCCTTCGACTCCGCGCACCGTCGCCAGACGAGCTTTGCCGGCCTCGAAGTGGCGCCGGTCGTCGAGGACGAGGGCGAGATCGAGATCAACGACGACGATCTCCAGATCGACACCTACCGCGCGAGTGGAGCCGGTGGCCAGCACGTGAACAAGACCGACTCCGCGGTGCGGATAACCCACCGCCCGAGCGGGATCGTCGTCCAATGCCAGAACGAGCGCTCCCAATCCTCGAACAAGCAGACGGCTATGGCGATGCTTCGGGCGAAGCTCGCGGAGCGCGAGGAACGCGCGCGCCTCGAGGAGATTGCTCGCGAGAAGGGCGAGGCGCAGGACGTCAACTTCGGGTCCCAGATCCGCTCCTACGTACTCCACCCCTACTCGCTGGTCAAGGACCACCGCACGGGGCACGAGGTTGGCGATGTGCAGCGCGTGCTGGACGGGGACCTCGACGGGTTCGTGCGGGCGTATCTCCTCGGCGATCGTGGCTGACGCCACGCTCCCTCGTCGTGAGCTCGTCGAGATCGTGCGGCGGGCGCTGGATGAGGATCTCGGGACTGGCGATGTCACGAGCGAGGCAACGGTGCCCGACGACGCTCGAGTACGCGCCGTGATCATGCAGAAGCAGGCAGGCGTGATCTACGGTCTCGTGCCGGCTGCGACCGCGTTTACCCTTCTCGATCCGCAGGCGAAGGTTCGACGGTCGCTGCTCGAGGGGGAATGGCACGACGCCGGCAGCGAGGTGATGCGTGTCGAGGGGCTCGCGCGGGCGGTCCTCGGGGCCGAGCGGACCGCGCTCAACTTCCTCGCACACCTCTCCGGGATCGCGACGTTCGCGGCGCGCTGCGTGCGTGAGGTCGCGGGCACCGGTGCGACGATCCTCGATACGCGCAAGACGACGCCAGGCCTACGTCTGCTCGAGAAGGCCGCGGTCGCCGCCGGCGGTGCGACGAACCATCGCGTCGGCCTCTACGACGCGATCCTGATCAAGGAGAACCACGTCGCCGCCGCGGGTGGAATCGCGCCGGCGCTCGCCGCCGTACGCGCTCAGACCCCGGGGCTGCAGGTTGAGGTTGAGGTGCGCGACGCGCACGAGATCGCGCAGGCGCTCGACGCGGGCGCGGACCGCCTCCTGCTCGACAACATGGGGATCGACGAGCTTCGCGCAGCGGTAGCGCTGGTGGATGGGCGCGCGAGCCTCGAAGCGAGCGGTGGTGTTTCGCTCGAGACGCTCCGAGCGGTCGCGGCCACCGGCGTACAATTCATCTCGATGGGCGCACTGACCCATTCAGCCCCGGCCCTCGACCTCTCGCTGATGCTCGCGCCGCTCGACGATCGGTCGCGATGAACCTGCCGATGGCAACCGCGTCCGAGCCGGCGCTCGACGAGGGTCAGATCGCCGAGTTGGCAGCCGAGGTCAGGGAGCTCGCGCGGGTGCGCGACGCGGTGATCCTCGCGCACAACTATCAGCTGCCGGAGGTCCAGGACGTCGCGGACTTCGTCGGCGACTCACTCGCACTCTCCCAGCAGGCGGCGCGGACCGCGGCGGGCACGATCGCGTTCTGTGGCGTCCACTTCATGGCCGAGACGGCGTCGATCCTCTCGCCCGAGAAGACCGTCCTTATCCCCGATCGTGATGCGGGCTGCTCGCTCGCTGAGTCGATCACCGCGGACCAGCTGGCCGCGTGGAAGGACGAGCATCCGCGGGCGGTCGTCGTCATGTACGTGAACACGTCGGCCGAGGTCAAGGCGCTGACCGACTACTGCTGCACGTCGTCAAACGCGGTCGCGGTGGTCCGCCATATCCTTGATCAGCATGGGGAGGACACCGAGATCCTGTTTGGGCCCGATATGTTCCTCGGCGCGTATGTCGAGCGGATGCTGGGCCGCTCGCTGAACGTCTGGGATGGCGAATGCCACGTCCATGCCGGCATCCGCCCGTCCGACATCACCACCACGCGTGCCGCACACCCCGACGCCGAGTTCTTGATCCATCCGGAGTGCGGATGCGCGACGAGCGCGATGGAGTACGTCGCCGCCGGTGACATCGACTCCGACGGCGTGCACATGCTCTCGACCTCGGGAATGCTCGCGTTTGCGCAGCACGCAACGGCTGGATCGAGCGCGATCGTCGCGACCGAGGTTGGGATGCTCTACCCGCTTCGCAAGGCGGCCCCGGACGTCGAGTTCATCGCTGCCAACCCGAAGGCGAGCTGCCGCTACATGAAGATGATCACGCTACCCAAGCTTCGCGACGCGCTCCGCGACGGCGTCTACGAGGTCAGGGTTCCAGCCGAAACCGCAGACGCCGCACGCCTCGCGATCGAGCGCATGATCGCGATCAGCTGAAGTCGCTCTCGGCGTGCGGGCCGACGCACGCGACTGCGACATCTGTGCTGATGTGGCGGGCGACATCGTCCACCTCATCGAAGGTGACGGCGTCGATCCGTGCGATCGCGACGTCTGGGTCGATGTCGCTGCCATGCACGATCGCCTGGCTGGCGGCGTGGCGTGCGACCGCTCCGGAATTCTCGAAGCTCAGCACGCGGCGGCCGGCAGCGTACGCGCGCGCTCGCTCGATCTCCGCCTCGGTCGGACCGTCGTTGCGCAGCCGATCGACGATCTCGCGCATCAACGCGTAGGCCTCGACGCATTTTGCCGAGTCCAGACCGGCCCCCAGCGCGAGCGCCGGGGCGTCCGCGAAGCTGTGATCGACCGACCAGACCGAGTAGCAGAGGCCCCGCTGCTCGCGCAGCTCGTCGAACAGTCGCGAACCCATCGAGCCGCCGAGCAACGTCGAGTAGATCGTCAGCGCCGCGCGCTGGCGCGGATCGCGAGGATCGATCTGTGGACGGTAGAGCAGGCGGAGGTGAGACTGGTTTGTGTCGCGGTGCTCGACCAGTGTCGCCGCTCGATGATCCGGCGCCGGGTCGAACGGCGGGCCCTCGTCGAACGCCGGAAAGCGCGCGAACGCATCGTCCAGCATCACGTCGTCCGGCAGGTGATCGGTGTTGCCGACGAGGAACGCGCCGCCGGCCAGCGGCGACCAGCGGCGCGCGCGAAACGCGAGGATCGCCTCCCTGCTGAAGGTGCGCAGGTGCTCGGCGGGTCCAAGGACCGGCCGGCCGAGCGGATGCGCACCGAACGCGGCCTCGTCGATCAGATGTTCGGCGACCGTCGCCGGCTGATCCTCCGACCGGGCAATCTCCTGGATCACGACGCCACGTTCGCGCTCGAGCTCGGCGGCGTCGATCAGCGGCCGCGCGGTGATGTCGGTCAGCAGATCGATCGCTTCGCCTGCCATCTCCGCGCGGCACGTGATGTGAAACGCGACGAGA
The DNA here is from genome assembly GCA_964422115.1 of uncultured Solirubrobacteraceae bacterium. Lineage (GTDB taxonomy): Bacteria > Actinomycetota > Thermoleophilia > Solirubrobacterales > Solirubrobacteraceae > Palsa-513. The sequence goes on from CAYQZU010000002.1 coordinate 179,148, forward strand.
TCATGGCTCGTGTACGCGTTCAGGACCGCGCCCATCCGCTCCGCAGTCTCGTTGACCTGGCGATAGTCGGTGTAGCGCTCACCGCCCTTGAACACGAGATGCTCGAGGAAATGCGCGGCGCCGTTCTCCTGCGGCCACTCGGAGCGGGCGCCGGCGTCAAAGGCCACGAGCGCGGTCAGGGCGCGCGTCCCGGGGATCGAAATGCGATGAATCGGGAGGCCGTTGGGCGCGACCGTGCTCGAGATCGTCGGCATTGGTGGAAAGCTATTGCAAGCTTCGCGCAGACGTGACGGGTGGGGGTGGCGAATGGTCGAGCGCGGGGCGTCCGCGGGCAGCCCGCTAGGCTGGCTTGCGTACTCCGGTGCCTTCTGCGAAACCAATCGAGAAGATCGTCCTGGCGCTCGCAACCGCGGTGGTGCTGCTTCTCGTCGGGATCTGGTGGGGTGGGCATCCGGGTGATTTACCGCCGGCCCTCCGCGAGGCGTTCGTGGCGGGCGCAAACGGCACGAGCGTCGACCAGGCGCTAACCGACATTGAGCATGACTACTTCCGCCGGCTTGGCGTCGCTCAGGTTGAGAACCACGCGATTGGCGGAGCGATCGCCGGCCTGCACGATCCGTACGCCCTCTATCAGACGCCCGCGCAGTTCCGCGATTTTGCGAAGGCACCATCACCGACGCGCTTCGGGGGCATTGGAGTCAGCGTTGTGCCGGTCGTGCGCGGCCTGCTCGTCAAATCGCTGCTCCGTGGCTCGCCGGCCGCACGCGCCGGCATCAAGCCCGGCGATTTGATCGTCTCGGGAGACGGCCGATCGTTCGCCGGCAAGCCGAGCTCCTACTCGACGGGTGTGATCCGCGGTGCGACGGGCACGAGCCTCACGCTGACGTTCGCGCGCGGTGCGCATGAGCGCACTGTGTCTCTGCGGCGCATAGCGATCACCGAGCCCCCGCCGCCAATCGTCTCCGGGCACCTGGTCGTGTTCGATCACGTGAAGATCGCCGTGATTGCACTCGAGACCTTCGAGGTCACCGGAGTTCACGCGCAGGTGGCTACGGCGCTGAGGCGGCTGCTCACCCGCGGGGCGCGCGCCGTCATCCTCGACCTGCGCGACAACGGCGGCGGCCTCGTGACGGAGGCTCAGCTTGTCGCGAGCCTCTTCATCCGCCGCGGTGTGATCGTCACCACGCGCGGTCGTGCGCAGCCGACGGAGACGCTTCGGGCCACCGGCAGACCGCTCGCCACGAGCCAGCCGATGGTGGTGCTGGTCAACGGCTACACGGCGTCGGCCGCGGAGATCGTCGCCGGCGCCCTTCAGGCTGACCGCCGCGCGCGTATCGTCGGAACCCACACCTACGGCAAGGGCGTCTACCAGGAGGTCCGCGCGCTCCCGAACCGTGGTGCGATCGACATCACCGTGGGTGAGTACTACCTGCCAAACGGCCGCAACCTGGGCGGCGGCGGCCTGCGGCGCGGCTCAGGCCTCCAACCGAACGTGTTGGTCCGTGCGCCGGTCACGGCGCGTACGGACCCGGCTTTGATGGCGGCACTGCGGCTGCTGGCCGCCTCGCTGCGTTGAGCGGGACGCCGTCTCCGTTCGCGGCAATCCTCGAGCGGCGTGGGCGCTTCGTGATCGCGCGGCGGCTGTTCTCGCCCCGCTCGAGCGGCGGGATACAGCATGGGCAGGTGACCGTCGACCTGGCCCGGTCGCGCACGCGCGTGCGAGAGGGCGACCTCGTGCTCGTGCGGCTCGTGCCTGGGAGACGCGGTGGCCGGGCGGAGATCGTCGAGCGACTCGGGAACCCGTACGTCGCCCGCGATGTGATCGAAGGGCTGATGTACGAGCGCGGTTTGCGCCGCCGCTTTGAACCGGCGGTCGAGCGCGCGGCAGCCAAGGCGCAGGGTGGAGGTGGTGAGCGCCTTGACCTGCGCGAACTCGCCACCTTCACGATCGACCCGACCGGAGCGCGGGACTACGACGACGCGATATCAGCCGAGCAACTGGACAGCGCTCGCACGCTGATCCGTGTTCACATCGCGGATGTCGCCGCGTTTGTCGCGCCCGGGTCGTTACTCGACACCGAGGCTCGCCGCCGCGCCACGAGCGTCTACGTCCCCGGTGGGGTCGAGCCGATGCTTCCGGGGGCCCTCTCGAACGAGAAATGCTCGCTCGTCCCCGGTGAGGACCGTTTTGCGGTCACGGTTGAGATGGAGTTCGACGATGCGCGCGTCGTCCGCGCGTCGTTCAGTCGATCGCTGATCCGCTCTGACGAGCGACTCGACTACGCGCGTGTCGATCGGATCTTCGCGGGGACCGAGCGAGCGCTCGAGCCTTGGGCCGGGCCGCTAGCGCTCGCGCGAAAGGTCTCGCGTGCGCTTGCGCAGGAGCGCGCGCGCCGCGGTGGCCTCGAGATCACGAGCACGGAGCCCAACTTCGAGCTCGACAGCTCGGGCCAGGTGCGGCGCCTCACGCTTGGCGAGCAAACCGAATCACACGCACTGATCGAGCACCTCATGATTGCCGCCAACGAGCAGGTTGCAAAGCTTCTCGAAGAACGCTCACTGCCCGCGCTTTACCGTGTGCACGAGCAGCCCGAACCGGAGCGTGTCGAGCGCCTCGTCGCACAGCTTGCATCCCTTTCGGTACCGACGCCGCCGGTTCCGGCGCAGATCGGCCCGACCGCGTCCGGGGAGCTCGTGGGCAAGATCTCGCAGGCGGTCGACGCCTACGTCCGCGCGAGCGGCCGCGGACGGCGGGCGTTCGGGGCGCTGATTCTGCGCTCCTTGAAGCAGGCCTATTACTCCCCGCGCAACCTCGGACACGCCGGCTTGCGCTCACCGCGCTACTGCCATTTCACCTCGCCGATCCGCCGCTACCCTGATCTTGTCTGTCACCGCTCGCTGCTGGCCGCGATCGGTGCCGATGAGCACCCGCCCGAAGCCGCTGGGCTGAGCGAGCTCGGGCAGTGGACGTCGCTGCGAGAACGCGACGCCGCCGACATCGAGCGCGCGGCCGACGACATAGCGCGGTGTTTCGCACTGCTGCGCGAGGACCACGAGCGAGTGTGGGACGGTGAGGTGGTCGGTGTCATCGGGGCCGGCGCGTTTGTCGCGTTCGGCGATGCGTACGAGGGAATGGTCCCGGTGCGCCGGATGCGTGGCGACTGGTGGGAGCTCAACGAGGAGGGCACGATTCTCGAGGGGATCCGTGCCGGTGGGGTGCTGCGGCTCGGCGATCCGGTCCGCGTCGTCGTCGGTTCGATCGACGCACCGCGCGGGCGGGTCGATCTCGACCTTCTCTGAGCGCCGGCGAGCGGCGCGGGCCGATACTGTCGCACGATGGCCAAGAGCAAGAGGAAGGTCGGAAGCGGCGATGTCGCATCCAATCGCTACGCCTCCTTCCGCTACAACCTGCTCGAGCGGCTCGAATGCGGCATCGTGCTGACAGGCACGGAGGTCAAGTCGCTTCGCGGTGGGACAGCCCAGCTGAAGGATGGATTCGCGACGATCCGAGACGGTGAGCTCTGGCTGCGCAACGTCCACATCCCGCCCTACGCACCGGCGAGCCGCGAGAACCACGAGCCGGAGCGCGAACGCAAGCTGCTGCTCCACCGCCGCGAGATCGACCGTCTGTCGGCTCGAGTTGCGGAGCGCGGGCTGACGCTCGTGCCGACACGCATCTACTTCTCGGGACCGCGAGCAAAGGTCGAAATCGCGCTGGCTCGCGGCAAGGACGTGCACGACAAACGCGACACGCTGCGCCGGCGTGATGCGCAGCGGGAGATCGAGCGCGGGCTTCGCGACGCGCGCCGCTAGCTGAAGCTGCGATGCAGGTAGGTGAGGTGCATGCCGATCGCGAGCGCAACGATCAGGCCGATGTAGACGGAACCTACGATCGCCCGGTTCCGCGGCGAGACGGCGTAGTAGGCGATCTGGGCTGCGCTCGGTGAACGACGCTGCTCCCAGCGCCGGTACAGCGTGTACCCGGCGATCACCGTGATCACGAGCAGGATCGGGTTGGGCGCGATGAAGTCGAGCACCACCATCGCGCCGAAGCCGAGGAACCACATCCACGGGGCCATCGCCGCCATCGCGCGCCCACCGTCGAGCGGGACCACCGGGAGCAGGTTGAAGAGGTTGATCAGGAAGCCGACGTAGGCGAGCGCCTGGAGCATGTCGCTCCCGGTGAGGGCGCCGTAGACGCCGACTGCCGCTGAACCGATCGAGCCGAGTATCGGACCGGCGAGCCCGACGCGCGCTTCCGCGAGGGCGTTGTCACCGAGCGATCGGGCGGTGATCACCGCGCCCATGAACGGGATGAACATCGGGGCGCTCGCCTTGATGCCCTCGCGGCGGAGCGCGATGACGTGGCCCATCTCGTGGACGAAGATCAGGACCACGAATCCTGCCGCGAACGGAAGTCCCCAGATCTGGCTGTACGCGGCGACCGAGACGAGCGCTGTGCCGGCGGTGACGAGGAGCTTGACCTTCGGCAGGAACAGCAGGATCGCCTTGAACTTCGCGAGCACGCCGACGATCGCTGCGCCAGCGGCGCCGAGCTTCTCGCGCGTTCGAGTCCGGTTGCGCTGGGCGAACGGGTCGGGCGGCGTGGCGGGCCCGAGCGTTGGCGGCAGCAGTGAAGGGGGCACTTCCATCTTCACCGAGAAGTGTGGCACCGAGCGCTTGCGGGCTCCTAAATGAGCGTCCGCTAAGTCGAAGCCGCGCCTTTTTTGCGGAGGATGCGGGATCTCCGTTTGCGAACCCTTGCATCGCCCGGCCGGTGAAATGTATGTTGTTCTCAGACGCGGATTTGAGCCGTAAAGAGCGAGGCCACTGAGGTGTGAGGCCGCGCCACCAGGAGACCGGAAACCCCTCGGGGCGACCGGTGGAGGGTTCCTCGAACGGCTCGGTCCGCGTCTACTTTCGTTCCGGCACGCCCCAGCGGTTTTGGCGCGGCGCTACGATGTCGGGGTCACATCCACCCGGGGACGACAGGCTTCGACGCGGTCGGCTCGTGGGGATGGTCGCGAGTCGAGGTCCCGGGCGGCCTCGTAAAACACCCGGGAAAACCATACGTGCGGACTCTCACGAGTACGCCCTCGCCGTCTAGCCAAAACTAGAGCGATGAGGTCTCGGCCCTCGCAGCCTGCGGCGAGGATCACCGGGATCAGATAGCAGGCTCACCTGGGGCGGCCCGCCTGCGCCAATCCGGGGAAACACCAGCAGGCTGGTCCCCCACAACCCCGCCGGCGAGGCGAGCGGAGGACGAGATCAGAGCGCCGGCTACGCTCGTAGACGCCATTTTCACGCGATCGCGGACGTGGGTTCGATTCCCACCGTCTCCATTACCACCGACAGCTGCCAGCTGCCAGAACAGAGAGTCGGACACTCCCGCGCTCGCAATTGGTCGGGAGTGGGTGTACGCTCGGCCGCGCGAGTGCCGCGACAGATGCATGGGAGCGTTCTTGCGGTCGCGGCTGGAAGTCGTCATAGGGTGGGGGGCTTATGAGTACACGCGGCAGCGGCGTGGCTGGGCTGGGGCCGGCGGAGTCAGGTCCGAGCCTGCGGCTTGAGGTGTGGCCCGCAGACGGGTCTCGGTGGCTCCGGGAGTTCATCTCGGTGCTTGGGGCTTCGCTGGTAATCCTGGCGGCATCGTGGATCGTCTCTGCGGCCGTGGCGCATGGCGCACCGCTGGGTCAGGCGAACGACTTCGCGGTGCCTACTCTCTCCAGCAGTCCGTACGCGGTCACGGCCGGCCCGGACGGGAACCTCTGGTTCACGGAGTACAACGCGAGCAAGATCGGTGAGATCAATCCGCTGACACACGCGACGAGCGACTTCGCGACCCCGACCGCGTCCAGCGAGCCGTTTGCGATCACGGTCGGCCCGGATGGCAACATCTGGTTCACCGAGACGATCCCGAGCATGATTGGCGAGATCAACCCGGTGACCCACGCGACGAGCGACTTCGCGACCCCGACGTCGTCCAGCAACCCGTCCTCGATCACGGTCGGCCCGGATGGCAACATCTGGTTCGCCGAGTTCAACGCGAGCAGGATTGGTGAGATGAACCCGGTGACGCACGCGACGAGCGACTTCGCGACCCCGACGTCCTCCAGTGGCCCGAACGGGATCACGGTCGGCCCGGATGGCAACATCTGGTTCACCGAGCAATACGCGAGCAAGATTGGCGAGATCAACCCGGTGACGCACGCGACGAGCGACTTCGCGACCGCGACGCCCTCCAGCGGACCCTATGGGATCACGGTTGGCCCGGACGGCAACCTCTGGTTCGTCGAGTCCACAACGAGCAGGATTGGTGAGATCAACCCGGTGACGCACGCGACGAGCGACTTCGCGACCCCGACGTCGTCCAGCAGCCCGTCCGGGATCACGGTTGGCCCCGATGGCAACCTGTGGTTCACCGAGTACACAACGAGCAGGATTGGTGAGTTCAACCCGGTGACGCACGCGACGAGCGACTTCGCTACCCCGACCGCGTTTGCCTCCCCCTACGGGATCGTCGCCGGCGAGGACGGCGCCCTCTGGTTCATCGAACACGCTGCCAACAGGGTTGGTGAGATCGGCGCGGGCATGCCGGCGGCTTCGCTTGCCGCGCCGGTTGTTGCCGGCGGCGGCCAGGCCGGTATTCCGCAGGTGTGTGAGGGCGCGGCGTGGGCAAACTTCGCGTTCCAGCAACCGCTCGTTAGTGCCGCGTTCTGGGCCTACGACGGTTACGGGTGGTTGCGCGACGGGAGTGCGATCGCCGGCGCGACCGCTCAGGCGTACACGCCGGGCCCCGGTGACGTCGGCCACCAATTGTCGTGCATCGCGACCGTCACCTATGCGCTGACACAGACTCCGGCGTCGGCGACAAGCGCGGCCGTGACGGTGATCGCGCAGAACTCGGGGCCAGCCGGCGCGAACGGCACAAACGGTACCCCGGGCGCCAACGGAGAGATCGAGTTGGTCACATGCACGAGCGTAAAGAAGAAGGTCAAGGGCAAGACGAAGACGGTCAAGAAGTGCACGACCCAGCTGACCTCCTCACCCGTGAGCTTCACCACGGCGAGCGCGAGAGCGACCGTCTCGCGCGGCGGCCACGTCTACGCGACCGGCGCGTTACGCGAGGGTAAGCTGACGCTCCGCATCTCGAGAGCGCTGCGCGCAGGGCGCTATGTGCTCACGCTGACGACCGCGACGGGCCGCGACAAGCAAACCACCCGGCAGTCGATCATGGTCGGCGAGACGACCACGATCACCTGACCCGATCCCGGACTCGCGCGGCCCGCGGCGGCCCCTCGCTACGAGGCGGCGGCCGTCGTCGGCGTCCTCAGCGGGCTGGCGATCTGGTTGGCGCTGCAGGTGGCACCGCGAGCACATCGGCTGGCGGTCGGAGTGCTCGTGGTCGGGGCGTTGCCGTTTGCGCTCATCACCTGGTGGAGCGTCGTCACCCCGATCACCGCGGTGCTCGTGCTCGCGATCGGCCGTGGCGCCCTCGGACCCCGCGGCGTGCACCAACGGCGCCGCGCGAGCTCACGGGCGCCGGTGGGAGCCGGCGCAGTGCGCCGATGACGGGGCGTGGAGCCGCGGCGGGTCGCCGACGAGCTACGCGCCCGAGCCGACAGGGTCGGTGACGGTGTCGGCGACGAGTCCGGCCGCCGCCGTATAGAAGGTGACGTCGACGTGGTCACCGATACTCACACCGGTGAACGTGTCGCCGCTGATCTGAACCCCGTTGCTCGGATCGGCGATGAACCTGTCCGGCTGGCCGGTCTGGTCGTCGGTGATCGTCAGGCTCGTCGCCGTCACCGCGGTCACCACGCCGGTGTCATCGCCCTCGAAGTACTCGACATCGCTCGCGTCCAGGCTCCCATCCGTGTTCTGCGTGTAGGTGACGTCGACCAGGTCGCCGACCTGGTAACCGTCGGTGATGTCCGAGGAGTCGACGACGAAAGACATCGGCCCGGAATCGGACTTGATCGTCACCGCGCTGCCCGATACACGCGTGATCGTGCCGATCGCGTCGCTGGTCGGCGCGCAGTCGCCGGTGCTCGACGAGCCGGTGACCTGAACGCTGTCGGCGATCAACAGGCCGGCGTCCTGATGATAGGAGACCGACACGAGCTCGCACGTGTCGAGGCCAAGGTTCAACAGCGAATCAGGTTGCATGTTCAACTCGAGCTCATTCCCGTTGCCCGGATCTAGGATGAAGTCGCTGTCGTCGACCTGCGTCACCACGCCGCTGGCGCTCTGCGAGCCGATCGTGGACGGGGGTGGCAGCGTGATCGTGACCGTGATGTCGCCGTTTGGCGCGACGGTCTCCGTGATCTGCACCGTGACCCCGGGCTGCAGGCCGACGATGCTGATCGTCACAGATGGGGTTGCGGGCGGCGTCGACGAAGCGGCGAGCGCCGTCTTGCGTGGGCGACGGGCGTGTGTCGAGCCCTTGTGATGCTTGGGCGTCGCGGTGCTCCCGCGATGGATCTGACGTGCCGGGAACCAGAGTCGCTTGCCGCTCGCCGCGCTCACGAGCAGCCCGCTCGGGCCGGACTTGACCACCTTTGCGAGGAACGAGAACGTGCGTGTTGCGACATGGTGTCCCGACCGTGCCGAGCTCGCGGGAACCGCGACGCCGCCGAGTAGAACGGTGGCTGTGGCCAGTATCGCGAAAGTGTGTCGCCTCGGATTCATAAATCCCCTTGGCGCCCGAACGCAGGGCGCGTCGCTTGAGCGTGGTCCTCTGGGATCGGCACGAGGCCGCCGCGTCAGCGCACATCGGCGGAAACCTCGTCGGATGTCCGAGCGCCCGCTGTTCGCGGCCGCCGCCCGGTTGGGCTTAGGAGCCGGCTGCGCTGCGGTAGCGCGCGACTGCCAGCGGGGCAAAGATCGCGATGATCACGACGGCCCAAACAACCGCGCCCCAGACGTTGTTGCCGGCCGGCGCACCGACCCACAGCGAGCGCATCGCATCGACCGTGACCGTGAACGGGTTGACCTTCGCGAAGTCACGTAGCACGGTCGGCATCGAGTTGACCGGGACGAACGCCGAGGAGATGAAGGTCAGCGGGAAAACGGCGATGAATCCGACGGAGTTCGCCGCCTCAGGCGACTTGACGAGCATGCCGAGGAAAGCAAAGACCCACGAGAACGCGTAGCCGAACAGAAGGAGCAGGCCAAAGCCCGCGATCGCATGCAGCACCGGCGCGTGAAAGCTGAAACCGATGAGCAGCCCGGTGAGGATCAGGATCGTCACCGACAGCGCGTTCGTGACGATGTCGGCGGAGGTGCGGCCGGCGAGCACAGCGGCGCGTGACATCGGCAGCGAGCGGAACCGGTCGATCAGTCCCTTGTGGAGATCCTCGTTTAGGCCGAGGGCGGTCACGAAGCCGCCGAACGCGATGTTCTGGACGATGATGCCGGGAATCAGGAAATCGACGTAGCTGAAGCCCGGCGTCCTGATCGCTCCGCCGAAAACGTAGCGGAACAGCAGCACGAACATGATCGGCTGGATGGTGAACGCGAGCAGCAACTCGGGCGCGCGCGGAAGCCGCACCAGGTTGCGCTCAGCGATGACCAGCGTGTCGCTGATGAGCCGCTTCACCGGTCCGCCCCCTCCTCGTCGCCCGGCTCCGCCGCGTGGCCGGTGAGCGCAAGGAACACGTCGTCGAGCGTCGGGCGCCGCAGGGCGATGTCCTCGACGCCGACGCCGGCTTTCACGAGCCGCTGCACGGCGCCGACGATAGCCCCGCTGCGCTCGCGGACGGCGACCTGCACGGCGGTGCCTGAGATGACGGGCGGCTCGTCGCTCATCGTCGCGAGGGCCCTGACTGCAGCGTCGGCCTGATCAGCCCGGTCGAGCTCGATCTCCAGCCGTTCGCCGCCGACGCGGTCCTTCAGCTCGTCGGGCGTGCCTTCCGCAAGGAGGCGCCCGCGGTCGATCACGGCGATCCGTCCGGCGAGACGGTCCGCCTCATCGAGGTACTGCGTTGTCAGCATCACGGTGGTCCCGTCAGCGACCAGGCCCTCGATCGTCTCCCACACCTGCAAGCGGCTGCGCGGATCGAGCCCGGTCGTTGGCTCGTCGAGGAACAGGACGGGTGGGCTGGCCACCAAGGCAGCGGCGAGGTCGAGGCGCCGGCGCATCCCACCCGAGTACGTCTTCGCGGGCCTACCGGCGGCATCGAGCAGGTCGAACCGCTCGAGCAGCGCGTGGCCGCGCGCGCTTGCGACACGGCGGCGCTCGCCGTAGAGCCGTCCGACCATCGTCAGATTCTCGAGGCCGGTGAGGTTCTCGTCGACCGCGGCGTACTGGCCGGCGAGGCCTATCTGCGCTCGCAGCGCCGCAGCGTCGCGAACGGTGTCAAGTCCCGCCACACGCGCGGTCCCGCTGTCTGGCGTGAGCAGGGTCGTCAGGATCCTGACCATCGTCGTCTTGCCTGCGCCGTTGGGCCCGAGCAGGCCGAGAACGGTGCCAGCGGCGACATCGAGGTCGATCCCGTCAAGCGCGCAAACGTCGCCGAACGATTTCGTGAGCCCGCGCACGCTGATCGCCGCGCCCTCGAATCCGAGCTCTGATGTCAGGCGTGTCGCGCTGGCGGCGCGGCGTGTCATCAGCGCAACCTAACAAGGTCGACGGCGCTCCACGGCGCCGGAGTGAGACCGCTCCGCTCTCCCCGACCGCCGGCCGATACCGTCTGAGTGTGCATGCAGTGAGCGAATCCACGGCCGCGAGCGCCGCGGACCCGCCGGTCACGCGCCGAAGGGGTGTCCGCAAGGCGAGCGTTGCGGCGCTGACACTCGGCGCGCTCGGCGTGGTCTTCGGGGACATCGGAACGAGTCCGCTGTACGCAATTCAGGCTGTGTTCACGGCCACCAACGGCACGCCGGTCCGCGTTAACGCCGCGAACGTCTACGGCGTGATCTCGCTCGTCTTCTGGACGATCACGATGATCGTCTCGGTCAAGTACGTGACGTTCATCATGCGTGCCGACAACCAGGGCGAGGGCGGGATCATGGCGCTCACGGCGCTGATCCAGGGCAAGCTGAACCGGAGCGGAAAGACGGTGCTGCTGATCACGCTCGGCGTGCTCGGAGCCTGCCTGTTCTACGGGGATGGCGCGATCACGCCCGCGATATCGGTCGTCTCGGCGGTCGCCGGACTGGCCGTACCCGTGCCGAGCCTCGCGTCGCTCGTGCTGCCGATCACCGTAGCTGTGCTTTGTGGGCTGTTCGCGATTCAGCGCTTCGGCACGCGCGTCGTCGGGAACCTGTTCGGGCCGGTAATGCTGATCTGGTTTGCGGCGCTCGCTCTGGTCGGCACAGTCGAGCTTGTCAATCACCCCGGCATCCTGCGGGCCCTGCTGCCGAGCTACGGCGCTCAATTCTTTCTCGACGATCCACGAATCGCATTCATCTCGCTCGCGTCGGTGGTGCTGTGCGTCACTGGCGCGGAGGCCTTGTACGCCGACATGGGCCATTTCGGCCGCGGCCCGATTCGACGAGCGTGGTTCTTCGTGACATTCCCCGCGCTGACGATCAACTACATGGCCCAAGGGTCGCTGATCCTTCGCTGGCATGCGGCGCGGGTCAATCCGTTCTTCTTCCTGGTCCCCGGCTGGGCGCAGATCCCGATGGTGATCTTGGCGACCGTCGCGACCGTGATCGCCTCGCAAGCGGTGATCTCGGGCGCGTTCAGCGTGTCGCAGCAGGCGGTGCAGCTCGGGTTTCTCCCACGCATGACGATTCGCCACACCTCCGAGCAGGAGGTCGGTCAGGTCTACGTTCCAGCAATCAACGCGATGCTGTTCGTGGCGGTGGTCGCGATCGTCATCGGCTTCGGCTCGGCGACCGCGCTTTCGAACGCCTACGGCGTCGCCGTGACCGGCACGTTCTTCCTCACGACGGTCCTCTTCCTCTCCGTTGGCAGGATGATCTGGCACAAGAGCAAGCGGCTGGTCGCGATCGGCGCGGTCGTTTTCCTGGCGATCGACGGCGCGTTTTTTGCGGCCTGCTTCACAAAGATCGTGCACGGCGGCTGGTTGCCTCTGGCGATGGCTTCAGGGTTCTTCTTCATTCTCATGACCTGGAGCAAGGGCCGCGAGATCGTCACGAGGAACCGTGACCGTGCGGAAGGGCCGCTGCGCGAGTTCATCGAGCAGGTCGGCGACCGCGATTCGCAGGTCCTCGATGTCAGCGGCGTCAGCGTGTTCCTGAACCCGAACCTCCAGATGACGCCGCTCGCGTTACGAGCGAACGTCGAGCTGAACCACGTGCTGCACGGCCGCGTGATCATCGTTTCGGTCCAGGTCGAACGCATCCCACATGTCCCTGAGGAAGAACGCGTCGTGGTAGAGCCGGGAATCCTCTTCAGCGGCGCCACCGGCGAGCCGCTCGACGGCTCGGCGGACCGGTTCAGCCGGTTGACGCTTCGTTTCGGTTTCCTCGATGAGCCCGATATTCCCGCGACGCTTCGGCGTGCGGTTGAACGTCACGCACTGGACGACACTCCGGACATCCGCCACGCCTTCTATTTCCTCTCTCAGATCGCGATCGTCCAGACCGACGATCCCGGGATGAGCCCGTGGCGAAAGAAGCTGTTCATCGCAATGGCGCGAAATGCCGCAAACCCGGCCGAGTATTTCCGACTCCCGGACGACCAGACGGTGACGATGAGCGGCCGCGTCGACCTGTGAGCGGGGCGGGGCCGCACGGTCGCCTGGTCAGTTCGCGAGGCGGCGAAGGCCGTTGACCGCGTCTCCTCGACCGATGCGATCGCGGGCTTACGCGCGCTCGGTAACCGCCGCTCGGCGGGCGGGGGAGCGCGCGCTCATCGCAGCCTCGCGGCGGCTGGGCTACCGCCTCGTGCCCGACAATTTCTATTCGCCGATCCCGGATCTCGACCGTGCTGGCGCGCTTGACGAACGCCCCAGCAGTCTTGCCGGTATCGACTTCGACGCCGACACGCAGCTGCGTTACCTGCGCGACGAGCTGGGCCCGTTCCTGCGCGAGCTCGAGATCCCGGACTCGGGTGGACCGGGCGAGCTGTACCTCCGTAACGGCTTCTACGAGGCGGCCGACGCCGAGACTCTCTACGCGATCATCCGACGTCGACGACCGGCTCGGGTTCTGGAGCTCGGATCGGGTTTCTCGACGCGCGTCATCGCTCGCGCGCTCGAAGCGAACGGCGCGGGTCACCATCTCGTGTTCGATCCCCACGCTGCGGCCGACATCGACGCGTTGGCCGATCTCGAGCGACGGTCCGCAGTCGAGATCCCCGACGAGGAGTTCACGCGGCTTGCGAGTGGCGACGTACTGTTCGTCGACTCGACCCACGTCGTCAAGAGCGGCAGCGAGGTCAACCGGATCGTGCTGGATGCGCTGCCTCTGCTCGCGCCCGGCGTCGCTGTGCACTTCCATGACGTGTTCCTGCCGTGGGACTACCCGGACGCGTTCTTCACGCGCCTTCAGATGTACCTGAACGAGCAGTACCTACTGCAGGCTTTTCTCTCGATGAACTCGAGCTTCTCGGTCCTGCTCGCCCTGAGCGCCGTCGGGCGCCTCTACCCCGCGGAGGTGGCTGAGCTGATTCCGAGCACGCGCGCCGGCGCGACCCCGTGTGCGTTCTGGATCGAGCGGACCTTGGCGGAGGGCGCAGGCGCCGTGCCGCGCGCCCCCGCGTAGACTCCGTGCCGTGCGGAGCGTCGGCCCCTGAAACCGGTTCTCAGCCTGATCGGCGCCGCGCTCCTGGCGTGCGTGCTCGCGGCACCTGCCGGCGCGGCATCGGGGCGCAGGACCGTTGCGCTCGGTGCGACCACGGGCTCGCCGGTTACGATCGTGACCGACCCGATCGGGCTCAGCGTCGAATACCCGGTGCTTGCCGCGGACCTCGGGCCGGGGCCGTGCCCGCCGCCGGCCCTGACCGGCGTGCTCCAGGCGCTGGGTGACCCGACGATTCGAATCGGCGGCGACTCCGAGGATCAGACCGCGCCGGCCGGGACGCCGCCCTTTAGCGGCGTCACCGACCTACCTGCGGCCTTCTGGAGCCAGCTCGCGTGTCTCGAGTCCCAGACGCACGAGCCGTTTGCGGTCGGCCTAAACCTCGCATCGCAGACGCCGGCGTGGGCGTACGCGATCGCGGCCGGCGCCCGCTCTGCGATTCCGGCGAACCTCCTGAGCTTCGAGCTCGGGAACGAAGCCGACATCGATGGGCCGTCGATCCCCTGGTGGAACGCGACCGGCCTGGCGAAGACGTTGTTGCCGCTGCCGACCTACGTGAACGACGCCGCGGCGCTCAAGCTCGCGCTCGGCGCCGGGACGGTGGTCGAGGGCCCGGACTTCGCGACGGGTCGCTGGACCAAATCGATTCCCGAGATCAACTCGGCGCTGTCGCTGAACACGATCGACGCGCATTTCTATCCGCTGAATGCCTGCACCGGAACGAGCGAGGCGACGGTTTCGGCCCTGCTGCGATCGGGGACCTCGGAGCCCGGCAGGTCGGTGCTCGAGACGCTCGCCGAAGCGCAGGCTCTGCACCTGCCGATGGTCATCTCCGAGAGCAACTCGGTTGCCTGCCGTGGCAAGCCGGGCGTCTCCAATTCGCCGGCGGCGGCGGTGTGGGGGATGCGGCTCATCATCAACGCAATCCGCCGGGGAATCCAGTCGGTGCGCTTTCACTCGAGCGGATCGAGCTATGACCCCTTCACGGTGCTCGGCGGGGTGGTGACGACAGAACCGCTGTATGACGCGCTCTTGGTTGCCGTGCAGACGCTGCCGGTCGGTGCGAGCGTCAGCACGCTGAAGACCCCTCGCTCGCTCATGGCTGTCGAGGTGACCGCCGGTGGCGGGCGTAAGACCTATCTCGTCACGAACTACGGGTCCAAGCCAACCTACGTGACCGTGCCGGCGGTGGGTGCTCAGTCCGTGACCGACCTGACGCCGTACGCGCCCGTCGTGGGGACCGTGAAGATGAACGCGAGCGCCGGCCACCTGACCGTGCCGGTCCACTCGAACACCGTGGTGGCGATCACGCCGGGTGCCGCAGGCTAGCCGGGCTGTCGGCTCCGTAGCGGGCAGCACGCGACCTGCTCTAGCAGGGTAGCCCGATAAGCTCGCCGGCGTGAGCTACGCCGCCGCCGATGGGCGTCAACAGATCCTCGACGTGCTCGCCTCGGCGGGCGAGGACATCGCGCGCGCGCTCGCCGAGCTGGGCGAGGCCTACGAGCAACTCGACGAGCGCGCTGCCGATCAGCTCGAGACCGAGCTCTTCAGGCCCGTCCAGTCGGCCTACGGCCGTCTCCAGCGCACCCATGGCGAGTTTGCGGCGCGTCACGATCTGCCTGCCCACGAGTTCGTGTCGGTAGCGCCGGGAGCCCCGTCAACGGGCGCAAAGGGGTTCGTCGATCGCGCGGTCTCGGCCGCCTCCGCTGCCGACACGGCTCTCGCGCTGCTGCAGGACTCGATGCTGCCGGTTGAGGTGGGCGACGGCGAGCTGCGTGCTGGAATCACCGCTGTGCGGGCGCTGCTCGGCGGCGTCGGTTCGCGCGGGCGGGAGCTCGTGCGTGTGATCGGGCGCTAAGCTGGCCTCACTGTGATCCTCGAACGCGCGGTCATGCACGTCCTTCCCGGTCAGGAGGGTGCGTTCGAGAGCGCTCTGGTCGAGGCGCGCGAAGTGGTCTCCGCTGCGCCTGGGTTCCGTTCGATTCGCGTGCTCCGCGGGATTGAGAGCACGCACATCTACCTGCTTCTGATCGAGTGGGACACGGTCGAGGATCACCTCGAGGGCTTTCGCGGATCTGAGCGCTACAACCACTGGCGAGCGCTGCTCGGGCCGCACCTGGACGGCGCCAGCCAGGTTGAGCACTATGCCCCGGTCGGCGGCGGCTGAGCTCAGCCGCCGGTTCGCAGCGGCTGCAGGGCGGCCTCGACGCGAACGAGCTCATCGAGCATGGCGTTGCTCGCAAGCTCCATCGTCTCGTTCGGCAGGCCGATCCGACCAGGCCGCGTCGACGCGACGATGATCGCAAGCGTGGGCATGGCCCGCGCTCAGGCTGCCGCGGACTCGTCGAGGCGGTAGATCGCCTCGGTTGCCGGCGCGACCTCGCGCCAACGGTGGAACGCCTCGACGACCCGCGGGTCGAACTGGCTTCCCGTCCCTGCGTCGATCTCGTTGACCGCTTCGGTCTCGCTCAGCGCGGCGCGGTAGGGCCGGTTCGTGACGAGCGCGTCGTAGACGTCCGCGACCGCAACGATGCGGGCGGCGATCGGGATCTCCTCGCCCGCGAGGCCATCCGGGTAGCCGGTGCCGTCCCAGCGCTCGTGATGCGAGCGGGCGATCGTCGCGGCCATCGCGATCGTCTCACTAGCCGTGACGGTCCCGAACATTTCTGCTCCGACCGTGGTGTGCGTGCGCATCACGGCAACCTCCTCGGGCGTCAGCGGGCCCGGCTTGCGCAGGATGCTGTCGGGGATCACGATCTTGCCGACGTCGTGCAGAGCGGCGGTCTCGCGGATCAGCGCAGCGAACTGAGATCCGAGTCCGAGCGCTTCCGCAATCCGGCGGGCCAACGCGCCGACTCTGGTGGCGTGCTCGTAGTCGTTGGAGTCGCGGCCCTCCGCAATGTGCGCGAGCCGTTCCAGGTTTTCGAACCCGGAGCGTTCGAGCTCGTAGCGAAGGTGCTGTTGCAGCCAGCGCGCCTCGAGCAGGTTGCGTGTTCGCATCAGGACCTCGATCGCGTCGATCGGCTTCACGATGAAGTCGCGCGCTCCGAGTTGCAGGGCGCGCCGGCGGACCTTGATGTCGCTGTCGGCGGTTATGACGCAAACCGGCAACATGTCGGGACCGCGTACCTGGGGCGCGAGAGCACTGAGGATCTCGAACCCGTCGCGCGCCGGCATGTGGAGATCCAGAAAGAGCAGGTCGGGCGGGTGCTTGGCGATCTCCTCCTCGACCGTGTTCGGGTCCGTGATGCAGACGACGTTCTCGTAGTCGGCGGAAGCGAGGATCGTGGCGAGCAACGTCAGGTTGACGCTCGTGTCATCCACGGCGATGATCTGCATCTTCGCGACATCAGCGTGCATGGCGCCTCACCAATTCAAGATCGGCACGTGAGTGCAGCGCTTGAGCACTCGCAACGCAGGGTGGCGTGGGGTGGTCGGCTGTGGCACGACGCGTCTCCTATTCGGTGTCCGACGCTCCGATCCTCGCGCGGCGCCCCCGGATCGGCCAATTTGACGAAAATCCTGCGCGGCGCCGGTGCGATCGTCTAGATTCCAAGCAACAGCAGCATCAACACCCGGAGGGGGATCGATGACGACCAGGCTCAAATCGACGTTCCTTGTTGCGGTCGCCAGCGCCGCGCTGATCGCGGGCTGCGGAAGCTCGTCCAGCCCGTCGAAGACGACACCATCGAAGTCGAAGCCTTCCACCAGCAAGCCGTCGTCGAGCACAGGCTCGCCCAACTCCGCACAGCTTGCCGCGGCGGCCAAGGGCTGCCAGAGCGCCATCGCCCATCTGCCGTCGTTCTTCGGCGCGGCGGCCAAGAGCGACGCCGACAAGGTCTGCGCGGACCTCGGCAGCGGCAACCTGAACGCGGCCAAGACCGACGCTCAGAAGTACTGCGCCGACATCATCTCGTCGCTGCCCGCCCAGTACAAGGCGCAGGCGACCGCGGGCTGCAGCGCGATCAAGAAGGGCTTCTGAACGGACGAGCCGGGCGGGCCCGCGTAACTCGCGGGCCCCTCGCGCTCAGCCGAACCGGCCGGTGACGTAGTCCTCGGTCCGCTTGTCGGACGGGCGCGTGAAGAGCTTTGAGGTCTCGTCGTACTCGACGAGCACGCCGGTCCGCCGGCCCTCGCTCACGTCGAGGCTGAAGAACGCGGTCCGCTCGGCCACGCGAGCTGCCTGCTGCATGTTGTGCGTGACGATCACGATCGTGTAGTCGCGCTTGAGCTCCTGCATCAGGTCCTCTACCGAAGCGGTCGAGATGGGGTCGAGCGCCGAGCAAGGCTCGTCGAGCAGGAGCACGTCGGGCTCGATCGCGATCGAACGCGCGATGCAGAGCCGCTGCTGCTGCCCCCCGGACAGTCCGAGCGCGCTCGTCTTCAGGCGATCCTTCACCTCGTCCCAGATCGCGGCGCCGCGCAGCGCCCGCTCGACGCGCTCATCGAGGTTGTCCTTCATCCCGAGGATCCGGGGCGCCCAGGCGATGTTGTCGTAGATCGACTTGGGGAAAGGGTTCGGCCGCTGGAAGACCATGCCGATGCGCCGGCGCACCTCCACCGGGTCCACCCCGGTCGCGTATAGGTCGTTGCCGTGGTATGTGCACTGGCCAGTCAGTCGGAAGCCCGAGATCGAGTCGTTCATGCGGTTCAAGCTGCGCACGATCGTGCTCTTGCCGCACCCCGACGGCCCGATCATCGCGGTGATGTGGTTCTTGTAGATCTCGAGGTTCACACCGGCGACGGCGAGCGCCTGCCCGTAGTAGACGTTGACGTCGTGCAGGTCGAAGACAACCTCCCGCGTGGCGGGGTCCTCGTCGGCTGCCGCGTGGACGTTGATCGCGAGCGGGGCTGCACCGGCGGTCTGGGCCTCGCTATCGGCGTGGCTCTTCTCCATCACAGAGTCAGGGCTCCTGGTCTTGGTGTGGTTGCTCATCGTCGGGTCATCATGCGAGTACTGCGAATCTGAAGCGCGCGGGCCCCAAGGCTCGCGATAAGAACGATAATCACAAGTACAAGGGCCGCGCCCCACGCCTTCGCGACGTTCACGGTTCCGCCGGATTCGGCCAGGTTGAAGATCTCGTACGGAATGTTGGGCAGCGCCTGGCCAAAGATGTCGAAACTCGTCTTGGTGTTGTCGAACACCGATGCCAGGAGAAGCATCGGAGCCGTCTCGCCAGCGGCGCGAGCGATCGCGAGGACGGTGCCCGTGAGGATGCCCCCCAGCGCGCTCGGGATGGTGATACCCACCGTGGTTCGCCAGCGGCTGATGCCGAGCGCGTGCGAGGCGTCGCGCAGCTCCTTGGGAACGAGTGCCAGCGCCTCGCCGGTCGTACGGGCGATCAGTGGCAGCATGATGATCGCGAGCGCGAGTGAGGCGTAGAAGCCGGTCTGTCCGCTGCCGTACACGAGCGCGCCGTAGATGAAGATCGCGATCACGATCGACGGAAGCCCGTACAAGAGATCGAGGGCCAGCCGGATCGGCGACGCGGTGCGAGCCGTCGCGTACTCGGTCAGGTAGACGGCGATCAGCACGCCTAGCGGTAGCGCGACGGCGGTGGCGAGAGCAACCATCAGCGCCGTGCCGATGATCGCATTTGCGATGCCGCCCCCGGCGCTGTACAGCTGCTCCGGCGAGTTCTGGGTCAGGAACGCGAAGCTGATCTCGCCGGCACCTCGCTGTGCGATCGCGAAGACCATCAGTCCGAGGATTGCCACTGCGACCAGAGCGGCCGCGGTCGCCGAGCCGCGCATCAGGCGGTCGATCACGCGCCGTCGCCGCAGGTTCCCGCTTGCCGTGAGCGGCCTGGCGTAATCGACTGGCGCCATCAGGTCCGCCCCGACGCCGCAGCAGTCGCCGTCGGGCCCGTAACGGACGGCAGCCTGTAATGGCGCACGATCGCCTGAGCCGCCAGATTGACGAGCAGCTCGATTCCCAGCAAGATGACCGCGAGGTAAAAGACCGAGGCGGTCTGCAGGTGCGAATTATCGGCCTGTGCCTGGATCGCGATCGTCGCGCCAAGCGTGTTGCCGTTCCCAAACAGGTTGCTGGAGATCTGGAACACGCTTCCGATCACCTGCAACGCTGCGATCGCCTCGCCGAGAGCGCGGCTGACACCGAGGATGCACGCCGAGGCGATCCCGGGACGCATCGACGAAAGCACGACTCCGCGAACCATCTCCCAGTGCGTGGCGCCCAGCGCGAGCGCGCCGTCCTTCAACTCGGCGGGGACGGTTAGAAAGAGGTCGCGAGTGATCGCCGCGATGATCGGCAGCGCCATGATCGCGAGGACGATCATCGCTGTGAAAACGCCGCTGCCGGTTGCGGACGGCGTGCCGAACAGCGGGATGAACCCCAGCACGTCGTGGAGCGCGGGCTCGATTGTCGACCGCAGGAACGGACCGAGCACGATCAGCCCCCAGAGCCCGATGATGACGCTCGGGACCGCGGCGAGCGTCTCGACGAGCGGCCCGATGATCGCGGCGGTGCGGCGGTCGCTGAACAGGCTGAGATAGAGGCCGATCGCGATCCCGAGCGGCGCCGCGATCAGAAGGGCGCCGGCAGCCGTCGCGACGGTCCCGTAGATAAGGGTCGCGGCACCGAAGACCGTGTAGTTGTTCCATGTCTGATGGCCGAGGAAGCCGAGGCCGTACTTGGAGATCGCCGGTTCTGCACTGTTGACGATCTCGTAGACGACAAGAACGATGAGAACGATGGCGACAATCGACGCCAGCGCCGTCACGACCATCAGAGCCTGGTCGCCTAGCCGGTCGCCGAAACGACGGTGTACTGGGGCTGGGCCGGCAGTTGCGACAGCGGACGGGCTCACTGCGCCGCAGCGTAACCGCTCCGAGGAGTGCAGCAGGCCCGGACTAGGTAAGTTCACAAGTTGATAACGCACCGGTCACGACTTCGTAACCGCCCTTGGAACCGCTCCCGTGATGCTGCCTCTTAGAGAGCGAGGTTGCTCTCTTACAAGGAAACTAAGAGGAGGCACTCGCAGATGAGAAATCTTGCTGCCAAGCTCGCCGTGCTCGGTGGAGCGGCCGCACTTCTAATTGGGGCAACCGCCGGTACGGCGGCGGCATCGTTTTCGCTCAAGGGGGCCGGCTCGACGCTGGCCGCGCCGGTGATCCAGAACGTCTGGATCCCGGACTTCCAATCCGCCAACAGTGGTGACAGCGTGTCCTACAACGCGGTCGGCTCGACCACTGGCATCACCGACATCACCGGCAAGCTCGTCGACTTCGGGGCGTCTGACGCGCCGCTGAGCACAGCCCAGACGTCGGCATGCTCCGCGTGCGTGCAGATCCCGTGGATCTTGAGCGCGACTGGCGCGGTCTACAACCTGCCGGGCAGCCCGAACGTGAACCTCTCGGGCATCGTGCTCGCGCAGATCTACTTGGGGCAGATCACCAACTGGGACGACCCGGCGATCAAGAAGCTTCAACCGAAGGGTTCGCCGGCGCTTCCGAACCTGACGATCACACCGGTCTGGCGTACAGACGGCTCCGGCGACAGCTTTGTGTTCTCGTCGTTCCTGTCGGCCAGCGATCCGGCGTTCGCGTCGGCGATCGGCGGCGTGCAGCAACCGGCGTTCAAGGTCGGCACGGGTGCCAAGGGTAGCTCTGGCGTCACTGCGGCTATTGCCAATACGTCGGGCGCTGTCGGCTACATCTCGACGTATTACGCGCATGAGGCCAACTTGAAGGGCGCGGCCATCGAGAACCCGGCCGGCAAGTTCGTGCACCCGTACGCAGCGAACATGACGGCCGCGGCCAACCTCGTCCCGAGCTCCGCTCTCGTTGCCAATCAGGAGCCGGTCATCGCGACCTACGTTGCGCAGTCCAAGTACAAGGCACCGAAGGTCAAGAAGGGCCACAAGGCGCCGAAGCCGACCGCGTTGCAGCGCGCTCAGCTCAGCGCGTACCCGATGTCGACGTTCAGCGACATCATCGTCCGGCCGGATTCGGCCGACATTCCGGACCTGAAGACGTTCATCACGTTCTGCCTCGGCTCCGCTGAGCAGGGCAAGGGCAGCACCGAAGCCGTCGCGCCACTCCCCAAGGCGGTCGTGGCATTCGACCTCAAGCAGGTGGCCGCGCTGTAGCGACGGATGAAGGCGGGTCGCTGCTCGCCGCGACGCGTGCAGCAGCGAGGGGACGCGATCGGCGCGAGCCGGTCGCGTCCCGAGGTGCGGGCAGGCATGCACCGATCTGTCCGGGCGGAGCGGCCCGTTACGCGGGGGTGAGGACGAACACCGCGGTCGAGTAGCCCGGAACGCTCGCGCTGATCGCGCCGGTCGTCGTGGATGTGCCGCCGCCCCAGACGTCCGCGAGCGTGTAGCTCGACGCGGGCGGCAGGCCGAGCGCCTGCGTACTGGTCGAGATCTGGAGGGGGTCGGCGCCGATGTTGAAGAGGGCCACCGCGTAGCGGCCGTTCGTGAGCGGTTTCGTCCACGCCTCGCCGTTCGGCGAGATCGGGGTGCTCACGACCTCCGCGGGCGGCGCCTGAACGGCCTGGCTGCCGAGCTTGTCCTGGTCGATCGCGATCATCTGCGCGTTCGTCACGGCCGCGAGCGCCGGGGGGGTGAGGGTCGAGAGGTTGACGCTGATCATCAGGGGCGCGGCGAGCATTGCCCACATGCTGAACTGGGACTGGAACTGTGCGTCGGTCAGGCCGAGGTCGGGGCCCAGATAGTCGGGGTCGTTCCAGTGGCCCGGGCCTGCGGCCGCCGGCTGGGTCGCGTCGGCGTCGAGGTTGCGCAGCACAGCGGTCCAGGTGATCCCCTGCGGTGACCCGACATCGGTGTCGGTCCGCCAGCTGTTGCCGTCGCTGGGACCAAACGTCCAGGACTGGAACGACGAGCTTGCAAACGGCGGAAAGCCGCCGCCGACCTGCCCGGGTTGGGGGAACACGCAGATGTTGAGGAGCATCCGGCGATGGCTCGCGTTGTGGAGGATCGCCTTGTGGATCGACCCGTAGGCGACGGACGGCTTCAGGCGCAGCGCGTCACCGCCGCAGAAATCGACCTTGACCGCATCGAAGCCCCAGCGCGCAAACGTGTTGATGTCCTGCTGGTAGTGCCCGTACATGCCCTGGTTTGGTCCACCGCAGCCGTTGATTCCCGTGTCGGTGTACAGGCCGACCTTGAAGCCCTCGGCGTGCAGCGTCGCGGCAAGCCACGCCATCCCGTGAGGCCACTGGTTGGGGTTGATGACGATGTGCCCGCTGCCATCGCGCTTGCCCTGCCACCAACCGACGTCGAGCCAGAAAAGGCGGTAGCCGGCCGTCTGCAGGCCGCTCGTGATCAGGTTGCTCGCCTGCGCGAGGACGGTCGGCTCGTCGATCCGCGCCCCGAACGCGAAGTAGGTGTCCCAGCCCATGTACGGCGTAGCCGCCAGTACCGGCGCCGTCTTCGCGACGGCGGCCGTTGGAGCAGTCGCGAGCGATAGGGCCGACAGCACGGCGAGCACGCCGCCCGCGATTGTGGTCCCCCTGCGCGTTCGGCGGGCCCGGTCAGGCGCCATGGCGGCGCGAGTGATGGCCGTTGGCGAGCGTGACCGACTGCTTTCTGATCGTTCCGGAGATCGCGCCAACGATCGTGCCGGTCACGGTGAGCGTCGTCTTCAGGTGGCCCTTGCTCGCGAGCAGCCGGCTGCCGGTCGAGTTCAGCGACACCACGACGGTGACGGTGGCGCCGGCCGCGATCCGTTCAGACTTCGATCCGATCGCGACCGTGTGGTGGCTCGAGCCCGATCGGACTCTCGCGGTCAGGCGCAGCGAGATCGTGCATGCCGTCAGCGCCTGCGGGGAGCAGGTCACGGACGTCGTCACCGTGTGGCCGACCGCTGCCGTGTGCGCGATGGTCGTCTCGTTGATGGTCCCGAGCGTCTCGGCGGGCACCGCGACGTAACCGCTGCCCGAGCTGGCACTGCCGCCGTCGCCGCTGATCGTCGCGCCGCAGGTCAGATGGTGGGACTCGTCGGCGATCGCCACCTGGTAGGTCGCTGCCGTCGCGCCGACGATCGCGGTTGTGTCGCGAACCCACTTGAACGTCACGGTCAAGCCGGCCGGCACGGTTACGCCGAGGTTGCACGTCAGCGTCTGCCCGACAGCGGGAACGCCGCCGATCGAGACCGATGGTTTGAGCGCCTGGGGTGTCGTGAACGTCGCGTTCGTGCCGGTGCTCGCGCCGTCAGCGCTCACCGCCACCACCTGGAAGTCGTAAACCGTGGCGGCGCTCAGGCCGCTCAGCACCGCCGTGACGGTCTGCGAGCCGCCAGTCGCAGACGGGGTGGCGGAGCACGGAATGCTCGCCCCATAGCCCGGATTGGTCCCATAGTTGAAGTGGCAGTCGGTGATCGTGGCGTCGCTCGGCGTGACGGTTGCGCTCAGTGTCGCCGTCGTTTGCGAGCTTGCGGTCCCGCTCCCGGTGGCGGCTCCCGGTGGCGGCAGGGTCGCGGTCAACGCGTTCCCGGCGTTGTCAACGGCCGCGCACAGACCGTCGAGCACGCAAGATAGGCCCGCGACCGCGTGCCCGGCGTCGGGCTGCGTGGCGGTCCACGACGCAGGCGAGGCTGCTGGTGCGTCACTCACATAGATGTTGCCGGCGCCGTCGCCGGCAGTGCAGAGCGCGACGCCGCTGCAGCTGACCGAGGTCAGGCCTGATGCGCTGTCGATGTGGGTCCGGCTCCACGTCGAGCCGTCGCCACTGCTTGGGTTGGCGCTTGCGAGCACGCGACCGGTGGAGGTGACGGCGACGCAACTCCCGACGGCCGAGCACGCGATGGCGACCGGGTTTCCCGCGGGGCCGCTCACCGAATCGGCTGTGATCCACGGCGCGTTGGTCGCTGGAGTCGTGCTGACGAGGATGTTGCCGCTGAGGTCAACGGCCGCGCACAGCGCGGCCGTGGCGCAGGACACGGCGAGCAGGTTGTTGGTGGAATCGATATTGGACTGGACACTCCACCCTCCGGTTGTCGGTGTCGTGCTCATGACCGCTTCGCCGTGCGTGTCAACCGCGACGCATAGCGATGTCGAGGGGCACGAGACGCCGGTCAGGGGATAGAGCGTCTCCGGCAGTGACGGGACCGTCCAGTGGCTGCTCGCGCCGTTCTGCGCGTCGTTGGTCACGGTGATCTGGCCGCTCTGACCGACGGCGGCGCAGAAGGTCGATCCAGGAGCGCATGACACCGCGAGCAGTGGGTGAGCGGCGATCGCGGGGACCGCGCCCCACGTCGTCGAGGAGCTGGGCGCCGTGTTGATGCGCGCGGTCGTGCCGGCCACGGCCACGCAAAGCCCGAACGACGGGCACGAAACTCCGTCGAGCCCGGCGACGACCGCTGCCGGTGAGCTCCAGCTCAGGGACGGCGCCGCGCTCGCGGACCCCGTGCCCGCGAGCGTCGCCGCGAGGAGCAGCAGGAGCGCGCCGGCGCGGCGCAGGCGGCGGCCGGCTGTCGATCTGGGGCTGTGGCGCTTGTTGGATCTATTCACTGCTTAACCGGTAACGAACCGCGCGGCCGATCGGATCGCTCCAGCTGAGCACCGCCGGTCCGCGTCGAGGGTATTGCATTGCCGACAATGCGTACTCGGGCCATCCCGCCGGCACTGATCGCCAGCGGAGGGGATCGTGTCAGCCGTTACGCTGGCGGTCCGTGTTCGGACTGATAATCACGAACCTGACGCGGCGTCTTGGCCGTACCGTCCTGACGGCTTTCGGGGTGGGTGTCGGCGTCGCGACGATCGTCGCGCTGCTGTCGCTCAGCGCGGGCCTGACGCAGACCGCGTCCGGGCTCGTCCACCTCGGCGGGTCCGATCTCGGCGTGTTCCAGTCGGGCGTAGCCGACCCGACCGCCTCGCTGCTTCCGAGCTCGGTGGTGGGTCGGCTCGAGCGAAACGAAGATGTCGCGGCCGCGACGCCGCTGCTGCTCGTCGTGAGCGCGATCAAGCCGCAGCCCGGCTCGATCGTGTTCGGCGCGGAGCCGAACGGCTTTTTCGCCCAGCGCCTCGTGTTCGTCTCAGGCGGGCCTGCGCACGGCGCGCAGGTCGCGGTAGGTGACCGCCTTGCCAGAGCGCTTCACGCGCGAGCCGGGGGTACCGTGACGATCAGCGGTCACCGCCTCCCGATCGCCGGCATCTACCACTCGGGCGTGCTGTTCGAGGACCTTGGCGCCGTACTGCCGCTGGCGGTCGCGCAGCGGATCAGCGGCCGTCAGGGTGAGGTGACGACGGTTGCTGTTGAGCTGTCGCCCGGCATCGGCCCGCGGCCGGCGAGTCGCTCGATCCGCTCACAGCTACCCGGGACGCTCGTGATCGCCGACGCCGGCGAAGCGGCGCGGGCGGGAGCCAACGAGGCGCTGATCCACAACGCCACTCTTGTGATCATCATCATCGCGCTGATCATCGGTGCGGTCAGCGTCACGAACACGATGGCGATGTCGGTACTCGAGCGCCAGGGTGAGCTCGCGCTGCTCAGCGCGATGGGCTGGAGCGGCGGTCGCGTCGCAACCCTGATCGTCGGCGAGGGGATCGGCGTGAGTCTCCTCGGCGCCGCGCTCGGCCTGCTCCTTGGCGTTCTCGGCAGCCAGCTCCTCGTTGATGCAATGGGGGTCGGAGCCTACGTCTCACCGTCGATCACGGCATGGGGCCTCGGCCGCGGACTGCTCGTCGGCGTCTCGATCGGCGTGCTCGGTGGCATCTACCCGGCGGTCAGGGTCACGCGGATGCCGCCGTTGAAGGGCCTGGCTCGCGCGTAGCTGCGGTGGGGCAGCGGACCTGCCCCACCCTCGCTGGGCACTCTGGGTGGCTGTGCTTGACGGGTTGGTTTGGGCGCGCGCGGGTCGCGGGGCCTGGCTCGCCGCGCAAGCGCCGGCTCAGCCGATGCGAATGAACTGCGCGGTTCGGTCTGGCGCTACGTGCGGGTGCCCGGAGCCACGCCGTCGGTCACGGTGACCATGCGGTCGGCCTGGGCGCCGACCTGCGGGTCGTAGCTGACGATGATGACGGTCATCCCGCGCCGGTGCCGCAGCTCGGCGAGCAGGTCGAGGATTCTCTGGGAGGTGGTCGAGTCGACCGCTCCGGTCGGCTCGTCGGCGAGCAGCAGGCGCGGCTCGTTTGCGAGCGCGCGGGCGAGCGCCACGCGCTGACGCTCGCCGCCCGACAGCTCGGCCGGTAGGTGGTCGACTCGATCCTCGAGGCCGACCTCCTCGAGCAGCTCGCGCGCGCGCAAGCGGCGCTCGGCTCGGCGAACGCCGGCCCCGATCAACGCGACCTCGACGTTCGCCGCAGCACTCAGGTTCGCGAGCAGAAAGTGCTGCTGGAAGACGAACCCGACCAGGGCGCGGCGGTGCCCGGGTGCGCCCGGCTCGCGCCAGATCTCGCGCCCGTCGATCCGGACGCTTCCGCTGGACGGCTGATCCAGTCCGCCGATCAGGTTGAGCAGGGTGCTCTTGCCGGAGCCGGAGCGGCCGGTGATCGCGAGCATCTCGCCTGGGTCGGCATGAAGCGTCGCGTCGCTCAGAGCCAGCACCGATCCGTAACGCCGGCTCACGTGATCGACGGCCACCGCCGCGCCCGCCGGCTTGCCGCGCTCGGCCGCCTGGGCCTCGCCGGCGACCTTCGTCTGCGTCACTTCTTGACCGGCGTGATCGCCCAGTCGAGGTTGACCGTTCGCCCGGCGGCCTTCACGACAACCCTCAGCTTGAGCGCCTGGCCTTGTGAGGCGGGCGGGAACACGAGCGTGTCCGTGAACCTGCCGTGAAACATGAAGTGCTTGTTGTAGTGCACGTACTGCGTCGAGACGACGGCGAACCCGAACAGGAATTCGTAAAAGGCGCCGGCAGTCACGGGCTTGCCGTTCATGGCGGCGCTGACCTCCAGCGGCCATTTCGCGTTGATCTTCGGATGGTGCGTGCTGGGCACGATCGTCACCCGGAGCGGGCCCGAAGCCTCGCTGCAAGCGTGTCCGGGCGCCGCTGCCTTGCTCGTGCACGCGACCGGCTGTACGGCGGCGGCGGTACCGCAGAGTGCGAGTGATGCGAGCACAGCGAGACCCCCCGCGATCGGCCGCAGTGCTCGGTGCGCGTGTGCTGAGCGGACCCGCGAGCTCGGCGGCGTTCTCATGCGCGCCCGGCCTCGTCGGCTGCCGTCTCCGCGTCGATCAGCCGGCGTTCGATCAGGTCGAGGCCGCGATCCCAGAAGCCCGGATCGCTCAGGTCGATTCCGACGATCTCGCCAAGCTCCTCCGGGCTGCGTGAGCTGCCGGCCGCGAGCATCTCGACGTAGCGGTCCTCGAAGCCTGCGCCCTCCTCGCGATAGCGCTCATAGACCGACAGAGCGAGCAACTGCCCGTAGGCGTAGGCGTAGACGTAGCCGGGGCTGCCGATGAAATGGGGAATGTAGGACCACCAGCAGTGGTAGTTGTCGGTGACCTCGACGGAGTCGCCGAGCAGCTCTTCCTGTGTTTGCGCCCACAGCTCGCCGAACCGCGCCACCGACAGCTCGCCGGTCTCGCGGCGCTCGGTGTGGACCAGGTCCTCGAACCCGTTCATCGCCACCTGCCGAAAGACGGTGGCGATCGCGTCCTCGATGTTCTCCGCCAGTAGCGCGAGGCGCGCGTGCGGGGTCGGCGAGGTCTCGAGCAGCCGCCCGAATGTCAGCGTCTCGCCGAACACGGAGGCGGTCTCAGCGAGCGTCAGCGGCGTGTCCTGGTGGAAGATCCCCTGCCGCGCCGCGAGCGCGAAATGCACGCCGTGGCCGAGCTCGTGCGCGAGCGTCAAAACGTCGCGGCGCCGGCTCGTGTAGTTGAGCATCACATAGGGGTGAACCGACGGGACGGTGCCGTCGCAGAACGCGCCGCCGCGCTTTCCGGGCGTGGGTGGTGCGTCGATCCAGTTCTCCTCGAAGAACCGCTGCACGATCCCGCCGAGCTCGGCGGAGAAGTCGCCGTAGACCTCCTGGACGAGGGCGCGGGCGTCCGCCCAGGGGACCTCGAGGTCGTCGCTTTCCAGTGGAGCGATCCTGTCGTAGTCGGCGAGCCGTTCGAGGCCGAGGAGCTTCGCCTTCAGTCGGTACCAGCGCCGCGGCAGCTCGTAGCGCCCGCGGACCGCGGCGATCAGCGCGGCGACCGACTCGTCGCTGGCCTCGTTGGCGAGGTTGCGGGCAGCGAGCCAGCTGGGAAAGGACCGAAGGCGGTCGTCGGTCGCCTTGTCGACCAGCAGCGCGTTGAAGATCGACGCTCTCGTGCGCAACCCGGGCTCGAGCGCTCGCGTCACCGCTTCCGCGGTGTCGCGGCGGACCTCGCGCGAGGGCGAGTGAAGGCGGCTGAGCGCGATGTCGAGCGTCACCGGCTCCTCGAGCGCCACCTCGATGGCGCCGGTCTGCTCGTCGAACAGGCGCGTCCAGGCGGCCCGCGAGCTGATCGCCTTCTCCGAGAGGATCCGCTCCTCCGGCTCGCTCAGTAGATGGGGGCGGTAGCGCCGCAGCCGCCGCAGGTGGTGGCGGCAGAAGTCGAGTCCTTCGCCACCCAGGAGGGCCTCGGCGCGCGCGTCGTCGAGCGCCGCCCATTCCAGTTCGAAGAACAGCAGCAGCGTGTCGAGCTTCGTGCTGTGCTCCTGGACGCGCTGGAGCAACGCTCC
Organism: uncultured Solirubrobacteraceae bacterium; assembly: GCA_964422115.1. Taxonomy (GTDB): domain Bacteria; phylum Actinomycetota; class Thermoleophilia; order Solirubrobacterales; family Solirubrobacteraceae; genus Palsa-513. The sequence continues at coordinate 208,503 of CAYQZU010000002.1, forward strand.
GCGCTCCGGATCGGCAGTGTCGGTTGAGAACCGCAGACCCGCGTATGAGCCGGCACGGCCGACGAGGTCGTTGATCGAGCCGAGCTCCGCCATCGCCCTGCGCAGGCCGGTCCCGTCGATCGAGGTGAGAGCACCGCGGTAGCGCTCGGCGAAGGCCTCCGCGCGTTCGAGCGCCTCATCGAGCAGCGTGCCAACGCGGTACTCACCGGCGCCGTCCAACAGATCCGAGAGGTTCCAGTGAACGTCCTCGTGGGTGACAGCCGCACTCATCAACGCGCAGCATAGAGCGCACCCTGCACCGGTGGCCGCGGCGGCGGTTCCGTCCGAGCCCGTTGCTCTGATGTGCGCGGTCGAACCCGTAAATGGAGGTCGTTGCGATGGCGGTAATACCGACGACGGCGACAGCGAGCGAGCAGGCGCGGGCGCAGGCCTTCGTGGAGCTCGGCTTCGACACGACGCAGGCACTGATGCTTGCAGCGACCCGCGATGCGGGCCAGCATGTGGAGCTCGACGATGTGCGGCGGCTGCTCGACCGTGGCTGCCCGCACGAGCTGGCACTGCGGATCGTCGTCTGAGCTTCGCCACCGGTTCCGAGCTCTCAGGCCCGCCGCGCCTCCCAGGAGAAGCCGCGGACGGCAAGGACGGCGCCGAACAGCGCCCACACGCCGATGACCGCGAGTGCGGTCAGATGGTGATCGAGCCCGCCATGCCCCGCGACGAGGCCCCCGGTGAGCCCGCCGATCAGCGGTTCGAGCGGCAGTGCCTGCGCGATGTCGCGCAGGAAGCCCGGCACGTGCTTGACGTCGAAGAAGACCCCTGAGACGAGTATCACCGGGACGAACACGCTGTTGACCACCGCGGGCGCTGATTCGAAGCTCGGGATCGCGTGCGAGAGCGCGGCGCCGAGCAGGGCGAAGGCCGCCACGCCGGCGATGACGAACACGACAAGCGTGACGGGCTGTGGCGGCCATCCGAGATGGAAGAAGATCCGTCCCGCGACGACGACGATCGCGATCTGGATTGCCGTGTTGGTCACCGCGCTCAATGCGAGGCCCGCGAGGTAGACCCCGGCCGGCAGCGGGGTGCCCCGGATCCGCTTGAGGACTCCCTGCTCGCGGATGAACGTGAGGTTGTAGGCAAGCGCGGTGAAGGTTGTTGACATCACGCTCATCCCAGCGATGCCGGGGACGATCACGTCGAGCTCGCTCTGATGGCCGTGCACGATCGCTCCGAACAACGCCAGGAACATCAAAGGCAGCAGGAAGTTGAAGAACGCGGCGCTGCGGTTACGCCAGAACAACCGCCGCTCGAAGCGGTACTGGCGCCACAGCAGGAGAGCATCGCTAGGCATCGGCGGTCAGCTCCAGGTAGACGTCCTCGAGGCTCGGCCGCGTCACCGACAGCGACCGCAGTTGCTCGCCGCGCGCGAGCGCCGCGCCAGTCAGGTCGTGGAGCAGCTTCGTCGGATCGTCGGTTTCGATGACCCTCGTTTCGCCCTCGCCGTCCGCGTACGCGACGCGGTAGCGCGAACCGCCGTCTACACCCAGCTCGCGCGGCGAGCCCTCGGCGAGGATGCGCCCGCCGGCGATGATGGCAACGCGGTCTGCGAGCTCCTGCGCCTCGTCGAGGTAATGAGTCGTCAGGAGCACCGTCTTGCCCAGCTCGCGCAACGAGCGGATCGTCTGCCACGCGCCGCGGCGCGCCGCCGGGTCAAACCCGGTGGTCGGCTCATCGAGGAAGATCAGCTCGGGATCGCCGATCAACGCGAGCGCCAGGTCGAGCCGCCGGCGCTGGCCGCCGGAGAGCGTGCGCGCGCGACTGTCGCGTTTGTCGTGCAGGCCGGCGAGTTCGACAACCTCGTCGACATCGCGCGGATGGGGATAGAACCCGGCAAAGTGAGCGACCGACTCGGCGACCGTCGCGTAGTTGTAGACGCCGCTGCTCTGGAGCACAATGCCGACGCGCGCGCGCAGCTCGCGCGAGCGCTGCGCCGGGTCGAACCCGAGCACCTCGACCATGCCCGACGTCCGCGCTCGGTAGCCCTCGAGGATCTCGACAATGCTCGTCTTGCCGGCGCCGTTGGGTCCAAGCAGACCATAGATCTCACCTCGCCGGACGGTGAAGTCGACACCTCGCACGGCCTCGAGGCCGCTATAGCTCTTGCGCAGCGCGCGAACCTCGATCGCTGCCTCATCACCGGCCATCAGCACTCATCATCCCAAGGCAGGCAAAGCTCAGCATCCAGCGAGCACACCGCGGCCGCGAGCACCGCACGCAGCCGATACGCGCTCCGGTCCGCCGCAGGTCATGGGCACACATCCCGCACCCCGAGCGAGAAGGCACCTCGCGGAATTCCTCAGTGCAGCAAAGCGGCGCTGAAAATTCTCGCGCCTACCAGCCCCCGCGCCAGTCAGCGCTCTGCTCGCGCGCCTTGCGTGCGTCGTCGCGGTCGTGCTTGCGCTTGTCCAGCCGGGCTTGGAGGATGCTTGCGGCCGTTATAAAAACCGGGAAGGCGATGATCAGGATGAAGCCGGCCCAGGTGACCGTCGCGTCGCTCGTCTCGCCGAGCAGGCCTTCGCCTCCCACGGCGAGTGCGGTCGGTGCGACGAGCAGGATCGCCCCGAGGGTCGCGAGGGTGGCGAGGATCAGCCGGCGCATCGGGCGCATCGTATCGGAGCGCACCGGCGGCGCATACCATGGCCGGGATGGCCATCTGCATCGCATCGAGCCTTGCCAAGGACGTCGCGGGCAACCCGCTGTTGCGTGGCGTCTCGTTCAAGCTCGAGGCGCGCGAGCGGATGACGATCGCCGGACGCAACGGCGCCGGGAAGACAACGCTCCTACGCATGCTGGCGGGCGAGGCGTCGCTTGACGGCGGGGAGCTGAGCTTCGCGAAGGGCGTTCGTGTGGCGCTGCACGACCAGCGTCCGCCGCGCGATCGCAACCGGACGGTCGAGGACTACCTGCTGTCAGGCTGCGCTGCCGAGCTTGCGATCGAGGCGCGCCTGAGCCGCCTGGAGTCCGAGATGGCGGGCGGCGCAAGCGACGAGGCCACGCTCGCTCGCTATGCGAGCGCGCAGGCCGAGCTCGAGCAGCACGGCGGCTACCTCTGGCGTAGTCGCGCGTGGGAGGTGGCCCGGGGACTTGGCTTCGGCGACGCCGACCTCGCGCGCGGCCTCGCGACGTTGTCGGGCGGTGAGCTGACGCGTGCCTCGCTCGCGCGCGCTCTCGCAACGCGCCCCGACCTGCTGCTGCTAGACGAGCCGACGAACCACCTCGACTTCGAGTCCCTCGAGTGGCTCGAACAGGCGCTCGTCGCGTTTGGCGGGGCGATCGCTCTGGTGGCTCACGATCGCTGGTTCCTCGAGACGGTTGGAACCGCTGTACTCGAGCTGGAGGCCGGCCGCAGCCGCTTCTTCCCCGGCACCTGGCACGCCTGGCGCCGCGAGCAGGCGGCGCGCGAGCTCGCCCTCGGGCGGGCGATCGAGCGCCAGCAGGCGGAGATCGCGCGGATGGAGCGGTTCGTCGAGCGCTGGAGCGCCGGAACGCGAGCTCGGCAGGCGCAGACACGCAAGAAGCAGCTCGAGAAGATCGACCGCATCGAACGCGCGCCGAGTGACGGCGCGGGGCTGTCGTTCGAGTTCGGCGAGGTGGAGCGCAGCGGGCGCGTCGTGTTCGCGCTCGAGGACGGGAGGATCGAGGTCGGCGATCCGCCGATCACGCTTGCCGACCGCTGCGAGCTGTGGCTCGAGCGCGGGGAGCACGTCTCGCTGGTCGGACGCAACGGCGCGGGGAAGACGACGTTGATCGAGACGCTCGCCGGCGCCCGCCCACTCGCCGCCGGAAAGCTGAGCCGCGGCCACAACGTGCAGGTCGGCTACCTCAGCCAGCACGCGGAGGAGCTCGGCAGCGACGGCACCGTAGTGCAGGCAGCCCAGCGGGCGACCGGCTTCACGCCGGGCAAGGCTCGCGCGCTACTCGGACGATTCCTTTTCAGCGGTGATGACGCCGACAAGCCGCTGGCGGGTCTGTCGGGCGGCGAGCGACGCCGCCTTTCGCTCGCGATCCTCGTCAGCGGTGGAGCGAACGTGCTGATCCTTGACGAGCCGACCAACCACCTCGACATCGAGTCGCGTGAAGCGCTCGAGGACGCGCTCGCGTCCTATGAAGGAGCTCTGCTGTTGGTCACGCACGATCGGGCCCTGCTGGACGCGGTCGGCACGAGGACCGTCGCCCTCGAGGATCAGACGCTTCACAGCTACGGCGGAGGCTGGCCGGAGTACGTGCGGGTCCGGGCTGAGCGTCAGAGCGGCGCACCGCCACGTGAGCCGCCGAAGGTGCCGCGGGTACCGCGAGAGCAGGTTCGCCCCGCCAAGGCGGATCGGGCGAAGGCGGATCGGGCGAGCGTGGTCGCGGTCGCAGCGGACGCGTCCGCGACGACCTCAAAGAACCGCGCGCGTCAGCAGGAAAAGGCGACGAAGGCGGTCGAGGAGGCCGAGGCGGCGCTCGCGATGCTCGAATCGGAGCTCTCCGATCCGACGGCGTGGGCCACTCGCTACGAGTCGGCCAAGAGCGAGGCCCGCCACACGGCTGCGCGCCGCGCGGTGGAGGCAGCGTATGCGCAGCTCGAGGCGCTGCTCTAGATTTCGTCTTGTGAAGCACGCTCGGAACATCGCGATTCTCGTGGTGATCGCGGCCGCGATCGCAGCGATCCCGGGCGCCGGCACGGCAGCATCGATCGTCTCGGCTGTCCTCTCGCTCGCAGTCGCGGCGTTGGTCGCCTACTTCGTCGCACGCCTTTACCGCGACAGGCGGATCGACATCTACGGGCTCGGCGATCTCGACCGCGGGATCCTCTACGCATCGGTTGCGGGCATCATCGTCCTGCTCGCCGCGTCCCAGGAGTGGACGACGACCGGTGGGACCGTCGTCGAGCTTGCCGGGCTCGCGATCTGCGCCGGCGGCCTGCTCCGCGTCTACCAGGCCTGGCGCAGCTACTGAGCGGCGGCGACGCGTGAGCGGCGGCGGTGCCGATGGCTGATCTGGCAGAGCAGCGGCGTAACCTCCCCGACCAGCCCGGCGTCTACCTCTTCCGCGATGAGCGCCGGCGGGTCATCTACGTCGGCAAGGCGGTGTCGATCCGAAAGCGGGTCGCTTCGCACTTCCGCGCCGATGGCGGCGGCGGTGCGCTCGGGCACGACGCGATGGTCGCCGAGACCGCGTCGATCGAATGCATCGTTCTCGGCAGCGAGAGCGAGGCACTGCTCGCCGAGCAGGGCTTCATCAAGCAGTACCGCCCGCGGTTCAACATCCGCCTGCGCGACGACAAGTCCTACCCGTTCATAGCGATCTCGCTGGACGAGGACTTCCCGCGCGTCTACTTCACACGCGAGCGACACCGCCGCGACCGCGCCTACTTTGGCCCGTATTCGAACGCAAAACGGGTGCGCGACACGCTCGACGTGCTCTCACGTGTCTTCCTCGTCCGCTCGTGCACCGGCACCGAGCCAGGCCGGCGCTCCGGCTCCCCGTGCCTCGACTACCACATCAAGCGCTGCGCCGCACCGTGTGTCGGCTATGTCTCGCGCGAGGACTATCGCCTCGGAATCGATGGCGTCGCCGAGTTCCTGCGCGGCAACTACAAAGGGATCGAGCGCGAGTTGGAAGCGCGGATGAAGGCCGCGGCAGCGACCCGGGCGTTCGAGCAGGCAGCCGTCGAGCGCAACCGACTCGGCGCGGTCCGCTCGCTGCTCGAGCGCCAGCGCGTCGCAAACTCGGCGGTCGGGACGCTCGACGCGATCGCCGTCGCCCTCTCGGGCACGGAGGCGAACGCGCAGGTCTTCCAGGTTCGCGACGGGGTTCTCTCAGACCGCCAGTCCTTCTACCTCGCGAACGAGGGCGAGCGGCCGCACGAGGAGGTGATCGAGGAGTTCCTGCTCCAGTACTACGACACGGCGGCGTCGGTTCCGGCCCAGATCGTCGTCGAGCACGCCGTGTCGGATGCCGCAGTCGAAGCGCTCCGCGCAAAGCGGGACGGCCCGGTCGAGGTCCGTGCCGCCGAGCGTGGCGAGAAGCGGCGAATCCTCGAGCTGGCGGGGCGGAACGCGAAGCTCGCGCTCGAGGAGGACCAGCTGAAGGCTGAGCGTCGCCGTGAGCATCGTGCGATGGCGCTCGAAGGCCTGCGCGAGGCCCTCGGGCTGGAGACGGTGCCGGTGCGGATCGAGTGCTTCGACATCTCGAACCTGATGGGCACCCACACGGTGGCCTCGATGGTCGTCTTCGAGGCCGGCGTGCCGCGGCGCACCGACTACCGACGCTTTCGCATCCGCTCGCTCGATGGCGCCCCCGACGATTTCGCGGCGATGGCGGAGGTGCTCGAGCGCCGCATTGCGAACTTCGAGCGCCAGGTCGACACCTCGCCGCATGAGGCCGGCTACGACCGCAGCTTCGCTTCGCTCCCCAGCCTGATCGTGATCGACGGAGGCAAGGGGCAACTCAGCGCCGGGCTCGCTTCGCTCGGCCCGGCGCTGGACCGCGGGGTCGCTGTGGTCTCGCTCGCCAAGCGACTGGAGGAGGTCTTCCTCCCGGGCCGGCGCGACCCGCTCCGCCTGCCGCTGGACAGTCCCGCGCTGCAGCTGCTGCAGCGCATCCGCGACGAGGCGCACCGGTTCGCGATCACCCACCACCGCGCGCGCCGCGACCGAGCGATGACGGCGTCGCTGCTGGACGAGCTGCCCGGCGTCGGGCCGGCGCGCAAGAAAGCGCTGATCACACACTTCGGATCGCCCGACGGTGTGCTCGCGGCAAGCGTGGAGGAGCTTCAGTCGGTCCCCGGGCTGCCGGCGAAGGTCGGACGCGAGCTCCACGCTCACCTTCACCGGGTCGGCGCGAGCGGGTAGGTCCCGCGTCCGCGCGGTGCGCAACGATGAAAGCGATGAAACCACCCTCCGCCGAGGTCGCGGGCGAAGTCCCCAGCGGGGCGGATGATGTTGGTTCGTCGCTGCGCGACCTGGTCGTGATCACCGGCTTCTCCGGCGCCGGCAAGTCGACTGCGATGAACGTCTTCGAGGACGCCGGTTACTTCTGCGTCGACAACCTGCCGCCGCGCCTGATCGGCAGCCTGATCGAGTTGTTCGCCCACTCGGGGTCGAAGGTCGAACGCGCGGCCGTGGTCTCCGATGTTCGGGGCGGCGAATATTTCGAAGCCCTGCAGACGGTGCTCGACGACCTGCGAGGCGGCGAGCTGGCGCACCGCGTCCTCTTTCTCGACGCCGATGAACAGACGCTTCGCAACCGGTTCCAGGAGACGCGCCGCCGGCACCCGCTCGCCCCGCACGGCTCGGTGTCCGAGGGGATCGCGGCCGAGCGCGGACAGCTTGGCTTGCTCAAGGAGCGTGCCGATCTGGTGATCGACACCACCGACCTATCGTCGGCGGCGCTGCGCGCGAAGATCACCGAAGCGTTCCTGGGAGCGGAGCGGGCGAGGGGACTGGCCGTCACGTTCGCGAGCTTCGGTTTCAAGCACGGTCCGCTGCGCGACGCCGACCTGCTGCTGGACGTGCGATTCCTCGCCAACCCCTTCTACGAGCCAGACCTGCGGGCGCTGACCGGACTCGACGAGCGTGTCGTCGAGTTCGTCGATCGCGACGGGCGCCTGTCCGAGCTCTACGGCCTGCTCGAGCCGCTGCTCGACTTCCTGCTGGCACAGTACGTGGCCGAGGGCAAGGCGCACCTGCTCGTCGCGATCGGCTGCACCGGCGGGCGTCACCGCTCGGTCGCCGTGGCAGAACACCTCGCGCAGCGTTACGTGCAGCACGACGACCTACTGGTGCAGGTCTCGCACCGGGATGTCGCCAAGACCGCCACGGACGCGTAGCGCGCGGACGCTGATAGCCTTCGCGCGCCGCGGAGCAGCAGGCCCGCTCGCGGCTGGCAGCTCGTAATTTCACGACACGGCGAGGAATGGTTCGATGCCTGTACGAGTAGGGATCAACGGCTTCGGCCGGATCGGCCGCGGCGTCTTCCGCGCCGCCAAGCAGTCGGGCGCGGACATCGAGTGGGTTGCGCTGAACGACCTCATGGATCCGGAGACGATCGCGTACCTGCTGCGCTACGACTCGCTGTTCGGCCGCTACCCGGGCGTAGTGGAGGTCGGCGACGGCAGCCTGATCGTTGACGGCGAGGAGATCAAGGTGCTCGCCGAGCGCGACCCCGCTGCGATCAACTGGGGCGATCTCGGGGTCGATGTCGTGATCGAATCGACGGGCCTCTTCACCTCGCGCGAGGGTGCCGCCAAGCACCTCGACGGCGGCGCGCGCAAGGTTGTCATCTCGGCGCCTGCGACCGGCGAGGATCTCACGGTGGTGCTCGGTGTCAACTTCGACCGCTACAGGCCGGACGAGCACCACATCGTCTCGAACGCCTCCTGCACGACCAACTGTCTGGCGCCGATGGCGAAGGTCCTGCACGAGACCGTAGGCATCCGCCATGGGCTGATGACGACGATTCACGCCTACACCGCAGACCAGCGCCTTCAGGACCTGCCGCACAAGGACCTGCGCCGCGCGCGCGCCGCCGCGATCAACCTGGTGCCCGCCTCGAGTGGAGCCGCGAAGGCGGTCGGCCTCGTGCTCCCCGAGCTCGACGGAAAGCTCACGGGGTTCGCCGTCAGAGCGCCGGTCCCGGTCGGGTCGCTCGTCGACCTCACATTCGAGGCGGCGCGCGAGACCAGCGTGCAGGAGATCAACGCCGCGCTGCGCGACCGTGCCGACCAGGGTGAGCTAGCGGGAATCATGCGCTACACCGAGGACCCGATCGTCTCGAGCGACATCGTCGGCGACCCGTACTCCTCGATCGTCGACGGCGGCCTCACGGCGGTGCTCGACGGAACGCTCGTGAAGGCCGTCAGCTGGTACGACAACGAGTGGGGCTACTCGAACCGCGTCGTTGACCTGGCGCTTCGCCTGTGAAGGGGCTTTCGAGGATCGAAGCCGTGCACCGGGGTGGCGCGGACCGGGGCGTCCGGCCGTGAGGTCACTCGGCGATCTCGACGTGCGCGGAAAGCGTGTCCTGGTCCGCGTGGACTTCAACGTCCCGCTCCACGACGGCGTGATCACCGACGACACGCGGATCCGCGCCGCGCTGCCAACGATCGAGGCGCTGCGCGAGCGGGAGGGCAAGGTCATCCTCGTCTCGCACCTCGGGCGGCCCAAAGGCCCCGACCCGGCACTGACACTCGCACCGATTGCCGAAAGGCTCGGCTCGCTGATCGGCACGGAGGTCGCTTTCGCCGGGGACGTTGTCGGGCCGGCCGCCCACGCCGCTGTCGCGGCGCTCGAACCGGGTCAGGTTCTCCTGCTCGAGAACGTCCGCTTCGAGCCCGGTGAGACAAAGAATGATCCGGCTCTCGCGCAGGCGCTCGCCGAGCTCTGCGACGTCTACGTGAACGACGCGTTCGGCTCGGCCCACCGCGCGCACGCCTCGACCGAGGGGATCACCCACTACGTCGGTGAGACGGCGGCCGGGCTCCTGCTGGAGCGGGAGGTCACGCAGCTGAATGCGATCCTCGCCGATCCGGCGCGGCCGCTCGTCGCCGTGCTGGGCGGCTCTAAGGTGACCGACAAGATCGCCGTGATCGAACGGTTCCTCGGGCTTGCCGACGAGGTGCTGATCGGGGGGGCGATGTGCTTCCCGTTCCTGAAGGCGGCGGGGCACAGTGTCGGCGATTCGAAGTGCGAGGAGGAAGGTCTCGAGTCCGCCCGCGCGGCGCTCGAGCAGGCGAAGAGCTCCCGCGCCGAGCTCGTGCTCCCGGTGGATCTCGGGATCGCGGAGCGCTACGAGGAGGGCGCGCCCCGGCGAGAGCTCGATGGCGTGGACGTGCCCGACGGTTGGATGGGGCTTGACATCGGTCCCGCCACGGCCGCCCGCTACGGCGAGCTGATCGCGGCCGGCGCGACGATCTTCTGGAACGGCCCGATGGGCGTCTTCGAGTTCGCAGCGTTCGCCGCGGGAACGCGTGCGGTCGCCGAGGCGGTCGCCGCGGCGGCGGGCACGACGGTCGTCGGTGGCGGGGATTCGGCGGCCGCGCTGAAGGCGTTCGGGCTCGCCGACCGCGTCACTCACCTCTCGACCGGCGGCGGAGCGACGCTCGAGCTGATCGAGGGCCGCGAGCTGCCGGGCGTCGTGGCGCTCGGTTGAGGCTGGAACGAGGATGACCCGCACACCGCTGATCGCCGGCAACTGGAAGATGCACAAGACGGTCGGCGAGGCCGAGCAGCTGATCGCGGCGTTGTTGCCGCGCGTCTCGAGCCTCGGCGGCGTCGAGGTCGTGGTCTGCCCGCCGTTCACTGCGCTGACTGCGATGGTTGACAGCGCTCGCGGCTCACGCGTCACCGTTTTCGCCCAGAACATGCACGAGGCTGCGCAGGGCGCGTTCACCGGCGAGGTGTCCGCGGCGATGCTCGTCGATCTCGACGTCGCTGGGGTGCTCCTTGGTCACTCCGAGCGGCGTGCGATGTTCGGCGAGACTGACGCGGCGCTCGCGAAGAAGCTGCCGGTCGCGCTGGACGCCGGTCTGGTGCCGATCCTGTGCGTGGGGGAGTCCGAGGCGCAGCGTGAGGCAGGGGAGACAGAGGCGCACCTGCGAGCGCAACTCGAAGCGGACCTCGCGAACGTCGCCGGCGAGCGCTACGCCGATCTCGTCGTCGCCTACGAGCCGATCTGGGCGATCGGGACCGGCCGCGTCGCGAGCGCCGAGCAGGCACAGCAGGCGGTCGGCTTCATCCGCGCGGTGCTCGCCGAGACCTCGGCAGCGGGAGCGGCGCAGGCGAGGCTCCTCTACGGCGGCTCGGTCAGCGCGGAGAACGCGGCCGAGCTGTTCGCGCTCGCGGACGTGGACGGCGCGCTGGTCGGTGGCGCATCGCTCACCGCCGAGTCCTTCGCGGCGATCTGCACCGCGGCTCGCGGGTGATGGCGCGGCGCTCGCCGGCGACGTTTCCCTCGCTGTGCCTCGTGATCCTCGATGGCTGGGGAATCGCGCCCGACGGCCCAGGCAACGCTGTCGGCCTCGCATCGACCCCCGTTTTCGACTCGCTCTGGTCGTCGTTTCCCCACACCGAGCTCACAACCTGCGGGCGGGCCGTCGGGTTACCGGACGGCCAGATGGGGAACTCCGAGGTGGGGCATCTCAACCTCGGGGCCGGCTCGATCGTGCGCCAGGACCTGACGCGGATCGACGACGCGGTCGCGCAAGGCACGCTCGCTGAGAACGAGGTTCTGCGCCACGCGCTCGGAACGCCAGGGCGCGTGCACCTGATCGGGCTCGTCTCCGACGGCGGCGTTCACTCCTCCGTGAAGCATCTCGAAGCACTGGTTGACCTGGCTGATGAGTGGGGCGAGGCGGAGGTCATCGTCCACACCTTCACCGATGGCCGCGACAGCGGCCCGCACGACGGGCAAAGTACGCTCGCGGCGCTCGAAGCGCGAGGCGACGTCCGCATCGCGTCGATCGTCGGCCGCTACTTCGCGATGGATCGCGACCAGCGTTGGGAGCGCGTGCAGAAGGCCTACGACCTGCTCATCCACAGCCGCGCCGGCCACCACGCACCGACGGCGAGTGCGGCGGTCGAAGCCGCGTATGCGCGCGGCGAGACCGACGAGTTCATCGAGCCGACGGTGATCGGCGAACCGGTGCCGATTCGCTCAGGCGATCGGGTCCTGTGCTTCAACTTCCGCCCGGACCGAATGCGCGAGATCGTGCGGTCGCTGGCCGAACCGGGCTTCGCGAAAATCGACCGCGGCGGCAGCGAGCCGGTCGCCGACATCTCGATCCTCACGGAGTATGAGGAGGGGTGGCCATATCCCGTCGCCTTCGCTCCCGAGCGCCCGGCGATCACGATCGGAGCGGTGATCGCGGCCACCAGCGCACGACAGCTCCACGTCGCCGAAACCGAGAAGTACCCGCACGTCACCTACTTCTTCAACGGGGGGGAGGAGGCGCCGCTGGAGGGGGAACGGCGAGAGGTCGTGCCCTCGCCGCGCGACGTTCCCACCTACGACCACAAGCCCGAGATGAGCGCCGCTGCCGCCGCTGATGCGTTCTGCGAGGCGTGGGTTGCCGACAGCCCGCGTTTCGCGATTATCAACTTCGCGAACGCCGACATGGTTGGTCACACTGGCGTCATCGAGGCGGCGGTCCGCGCCGTCGAGACCGTTGACGAGTGCCTCGGCCGGGTCGTTGCGACCGTCAGGTCCTCGGGCGGCGTCTGCATCGTCACCGCCGACCACGGCAACGCGGAGGAGATGCTGACCGCGTCGGGCGAACCGCAGACCGCGCACTCGCTCAACGTGGTTCCGCTGATCGTCACCCAGCACGGCATTGCGCTCGAACCGAATGGGGTTCTCGCGGACGTGGCGCCGACCGCGCTCGCGTTGCTCGGAGTCGGGCAGCCCCAGGCGATGACCGGTCACTCGCTGATTCGCTGAGCGCGCTGCTCGCGGAGCGCGTTCCGCAGCATGGCGAGTGAACGCGACTCACGCCACGTTCACGCTCGAGATTGAACCTGTTTGCCGGCGCGCGCGGGGCTACGCGGCCCGGTGCGCCCGTCGGTGGCGCCAGTAGAGGACGCCGGCGACGGTCGCGAGGACGGCGGCGAGAATGAGGCCGTAGAGGCCGATGTCGGTGATCACCTTCTCGGCCGCCTTGCCGCCGAAGTAGGCACCGAGGCCGACGCTCGTCGACCAACCGATGCCGCCGAGTGCGTTCCAGAGCATGAACGTGCGCCACGACATCGCGCTCGCGCCCGCGAACCAGGCAGCCCAGATGCGCAGCCCCGCCAGCCAGCGACCGAGGAAGACGGCCTTCGGGCCGTGACGCTCGAAGAAGGGGTCGGCGAGCGCGACCGCGCGCTGTCGCTCCTCGTAGAAGCGTCCCGGCCGCGTGAGCAGGGCGCGACCGCCACGACGGCCGATCTGGAAACCGATGTTGTCACCGATGATCGCGGCGACCGAGGAGAGCACGATCACGAGGACGATCGACAGGCGGCCGGTCGAGGCTGCGACTGCGGCGAGGACGAGCGCCGTCTCGCCGGGCACCGGCACACCGAGCGCTTCGATGCCGACAACCAGGACCAGAATCGGGTAGCCCAGGTTCTGGCTGACGCTGAGGATGCTCGCTAGGACCATGGGGGCGAAGTGGCGCGGCTCTCTTAAGATCCGGCGGTGAGCGCATTCTCCATCATCGCCCGGGCCGGCGACTCTCGCGCGCGCGCCGGCGTGCTCACGACGGCGCACGGAAAGGTACGAACGCCCGCCTTCGTGCCGCTCGCCAGCACCGCGAGCGTGCGCGGTCTGGCGCCCGCGGAGGTCGCGGCGATCGGCTACGACATCGTCCTCGGCAACACCTTCCACCTGTTCCTGCGACCGGGTGGGGAGTTGATCGAGGAACTCGGCGGGCTGCACCGCTTCATGGGCTGGGAGCGCGCGATCGTCACCGACTCAGGCGGCTTTCAGGTCTTCTCGATGGGCCACGGCACCGTCGCGGACGAGATCAAGGGGCGGCGGGGTGGCGGGCGGGGCGGTGCGATCCTCGCGATCGAGGAGGACGGCGTGAGATTCCGCTCCTACATCGACGGTTCGGAGCGATTCATGGCGCCCGAGACATCGATGGAGGTCCAGCACCAGCTCGGCTCGGACATCGTCCTCGCGTTCGACGAGTGCACGCCGTTCAACGTCGAGCGCGATTACACCGAGCGGTCGACGCAGCGAACCCACCGCTGGCTCGAACGGTGCGTTCGCTGGCGGGCGCAGCACGAAGCCGATCAGCGATCGCTGTTCTACGGGATCGTGCAGGGAGGCGTGTACGCGGATCTGCGTGCGCAGTCGATCGCGGCGATCCTCGCGAGTGGCTGCGAGGGAGTCGCGATCGGTGGCTCGCTCGGGCGCGAGAAGGAGCAGATGTACGAGGTCGTCGAGTGGTGCACCGGTGCGCTCCAAGCAGCGCCGGAGCGGCCGCGTCACCTGCTCGGGATCGGCGAGGTGGACGACCTGATCCGCGGTGTCGAGCTCGGGATCGACAGCTTTGACTGCGCGATGCCGACGCGTCTCGCGCGCCACGGGGTCGCGCTCGTTCCCGACCCGGCGAATCGCTGGCGCCTCGAGCTCGACCGGCCGGCGTGGCGGACCAGCCGTGAGCCTCTGCTCGAAGGTTGCCCCTGCCAGGCGTGTGCCGGCGGACTATCCCGCGCGTACCTCCACTACCTCGCGCGCGGTGGCGAGCTGACCGGGGCGCGACTGCTGACCGAGCACAACCTGACGTTCATCGCGCGGCTGATGGCCGACCTGCGGGGCGCGATCGTCGCTGGACGGCTGGGGGAGGTGGCCGCCGCGCTGCGCGGTGGCGCCTCGCCTGCCGGCGGATAGCGGGACTGGACGCCAGTACCCAGGGCGCGCGCCTACTGCTGGTTGTCGCTCACGGTCGACTCCATCTGCTGGACCGCCGTCCGCGCGTCGTGCGAGTAGCTCGGGTAGGGGATCGTGACGTTTCCGCCACTGCCGCCGAGCGAGATGATGATGACCACGGCGATCACCACGACGGCGACGATGCCGGCGAGCAGCGCGAAAAGGCGCGCGTTGTCGTGCGGTGGGCGGTCGGGTGAGGGCGGTGGCACCGGGCGACGCCCACCCTGCTGGCGCTGCGGCGGGCGGCGATCGGCGTCGCGTCGGGGCGGTCCCGGCCGCGGCTCGCGCTGGCGGACAGGCGCAACGATCCTGGTCGCCCCTGCATCGGAGCTGGTGGTCGCCTCGCGGCCGCGGCCTGACACCACGGTCTCGTCGGTGGCGTCGTGCAGCTCGCCCGGCATCGGCGGGACGATCGCGCGTCCGGCGCCCGGGCGCACGCCGCGCGCACCGTCCTCGAGCGCCCGTCCCATGTCCACCGCCGTCGGGTAGCGCAGGAGCGGTTCGATTCGAAGCGCCACATCGACCGCGCTCGCAAGCTCGGGGGTGACGCCCGCGACAAGCGTGTCGAGCGGCGGCGGGCGCTCACCCTGCTGCTTGAGGGCGAGCTCGGTGAGCGACTTGCCCTCGAAGGGGAGGCGTCCCGAAATGAGTTGATAGGTGACAACGCCGAGCGCGTACACGTCGGCGGGCGGTCCCGCCTCCTCGCCGCGCCCCTGCTCAGGCGCGAGGTAGGCCGCGGTCCCGAGGACCGAGCCCGCCTGAGTGATGCTCGACTGCTCGGTTGCCTTTGCGATGCCGAAGTCGGCGAGCTTGACGCGGTGATCGTTCGCTCGCAGGATGTTGCCGGGCTTGACGTCGCGGTGCACCACGCCCTTGCGATGTGCGTAGTCGAGGCCCGCGCAGCAAGCGACGATGATCGGGAGCGCCTCGTCGACCGGAAGCCAGCCACGCGCGCGCAGGATCTCCGCGCCGGACTGCCCCTCGATGTACTCCATCACGATGAAGTGCTGGTCGGTGTCGGCGTCCAGGCCCGAATCGAACACCTGGACGATGTTCTCGTGGATCAGGCGTGCCGCGGCGAGCGCCTCGCGCTGGAAGCGCGACACGAACGCGGGATCGTCGGCGAGGTGCTCCGCGAGCAGCTTGACAGCGACGAGCCGCTCGAGCCGCTCGTCGAACGCGAGATGGACCGTTGACATGCCGCCCGACCCGAGTCGTCCCTCGAGCCTGTAGCGGTCGGCGATCAGCGTGCTCATGCTCAGCCGACCGCCCCGCCGGACGTGCTCCCACTGTCACCGCTGCTGCCGGGCGGCGCCGGCGACCCGCCGCCGGGCCCGACGCTCGTGCCGCTCGGCCCGGTGCTCAGGCCTGTCGGGCTGGTGCTGACGCCCGTCGGGCTGGTGCTGACGCCCGTCGGGCTGGTGCTGACGCCCGTCGGGCTGGTGC
>CAYQZU010000002.1:224505-307238 GCA_964422115.1 uncultured Solirubrobacteraceae bacterium
TGACACCGGTCGGGTGGCTCGTTCCGGTCTGTCCCGTGTGGGGGTGGTGGCCGGTCGGCTTGCATTGCGTGCGCGCAGTGTTGTCGAGTCCCTCGTATCCGCGCAGCAGGTTGTTGCGAAGCCTTCCAGCGACGCTGCTCGGGAGGGCGTTGATGTCCGTCAGGATCGCTCCGAGCGCGGTGTCCGCGCCGGCGCAGCTGTAGGAATCGAGCGCGGTCGCAAGCGAGCTCAGGTCGGTGCCGAGCGACGCCGAGTTGTTGGCCGGGATCAGGCCCGAGGAGCTTCCGCCGCAGGCCGCGAGCAGCACGGCGCTCGACAGGGTGGCGACCAGCAGGAACGCCGCACGCCTCACTGCCCGAACTCCAGGCGTTCGGCGAGCGAGCGAGGAAGCTCCGCTGTGGCGAGAATCGCCTCGCCGGCAGCCGCGACGTCGTACTCGCAGCGGTTGAAACGCGCTGTTTCGCTGTCCAGGTCGAGCAGCAGCCAGGCGGCCCGGGGATCGCCGTCGCGCGGCTGTCCAACGCTACCCGGGTTCAGCAGCCACTCCCCGTCACCGAACGCGACCTCTGTTCCGCCGCTGCGCGCATCGCCGTCAGCCTTCGCGCCCGCTTCCCGATGAAACGACAGTGCGACATGCGAGTGGCCGACGAGGCATACGCGGTGCTCCTGTGCGTCGAGGCAGAGGTCCGCCAGCGGCGCTGAAAGCACGTACTCCCAGACCGGCTCGCGCGGGCTACCGTGGTAGAGCCCGAAGTCCTCACGCGTCCCGGACGGCAGCAGTGAGCTGATGTAGGCGAGGTTCTCGGCGTCCATGTGCCTCTGCGTCCAGTACGCCGCAGCTGCGGCCGCGCCCGAGAAATCCGCTATCGGGACCTCCCCGGCGACCGCGAGATCGTGGTTCCCGGCCAGGCACAGCGCCGCGTTCTCACGCGCCAGCTCGACGCAGGCGTCCGGCTCCGCGCCGTAGCCCACGAGATCGCCGAGGCACCAGATCTCGTCGACCGCGCTGCCCGCGATGTCACCGAGCACCGCCTCGAAAGCGTGCCTGTTGGAATGAATGTCGGAGATGATTGCGACCCTCATCGAGCCCGCCACACCGGGCCGGTGCGCCGGTTCACGAACCGTCAGTGTTGCAGCCTGTGCGCCGGGACGGCTCCAGGTGGCACTTCCGCGCCGTGCCGTAAAGCCGCGCACTCCAACCCCCGTCGGAACGGTGGTTCACTCCTCGTCGTCGACCGCTTCGCCCTTGAACTCGGGCAGGTTCTTGATCCCCTCGCGCGCGGTCCAGCGCGAGTAGTTGTCCTCCAGCGCCGTGATCAGCTCGCGCGCGAACCGCGGTGAGAGGTTGATCCGCGACACCACCACGCCCGGTATCTCGCCGGTCTCGACCTCATGGTCGACGCGCGCGAAAGTGATCGTGAACTCGTAGTCGGAGTGGCTGATGTTCGCGAAATTCGCGTAATGACCCGCCATCACCTCGGGTGATAGGTGAATGTTGATGTGGCGGTCGCTGCCTGGCTCGTCGGGGCTCACAGGCTTAGTATCGCAAGGCGTGCGCCTGCTCGTAATCTCGGTTGGACGGTTGCGGGCGCCGTATGTCGATGACGTGGACCATTACACGACTCTGCTTGGCCGCCACGCTCGGCTGGAGCAGATCGAGCTTGCGGACGCCGGCTCGCGGGGCGGGAGCGCCGAGCGGGTTGGGCCGCGACTGCGCGAACGTGACTTCGTCTCGCTCCTGTCCAGCGATGGAACCGAGTATTCGAGCCGCGACTTCGCGGCGTTTCTGGCGGAGCGGCGAATGTCGGGGCGCGACCTGGCGTTCGTCATTGGCGGCGCCTTCGGGATCGAGTTCGAGCGGGCCGATCACCGCCTGTCGCTCGGTCCGATGACGCTGCCGCACCAGCTCGTTCGGGTGGTGCTGCTCGAGCAGCTCTACCGGGCACACAAGATCCTTGCCGGCGAGCCCTACCACCACTGAGCGCGGGTAGGGTGCCGCTGATGGGTCCGCTTCAGGAGCTGCACGACGCTGTGCGCGAATGTGCAGCGTCGCTGCTTGACGGCGCCGGAGCACCGGCCAGCCAGGTGAAGCTCGAGCGCCCGCCGCGCCCCGAGCTCGGGGACTACTCGACCAACGCCGCGCTGCTGCTCGCTCCGTTGCTCGATGGCACGCCGCGTGAGGTGGCTGCGCGCCTCGCAGACGTGCTCACTTTGCGACTCGGATCGACGCTCGAGCGCACCGAGGTCGCGGGGCCGGGATTCCTCAACCTGTTCATGAGCGACAGCTGGCTGACCGCGGCACTTGGCGACGTCCTCGCGGGTGGCGAACGTTTCGGCTCGGTGACGCTCGCAGCCGGCGAGCCGGTGAACCTCGAGTACGTCTCCGCCAACCCCACGGGGCCCGTCCACATCGGCCACGCGCGCGGCGCCGCCTACGGCGATTCGCTCGCTCGCCTGCTGGCCTTTCGTGGACAGGAGGTGACGCGAGAGTTCTACGTCAACGACTTCGGGAGCCAGGTCCGCAAGCTGGGTGAGTCCGTGCGTGCGCTCGCGCTAGGGGAGCCGGTGCCGGCGGACGGCTACCACGGCGACTACGTCGCCACGCTTGTGCCACCGGAGCGGGCCCGCACGCTCGAGCTCGACGAGCTCTCTCGCGAAGCGCTCGATGCGTGTCTGGCACAGATCGAGGCCTCACTCGAGCGGTTCGGGGCGAACTTCGACGTCTGGTTCTCCGAGCGCTCGCTGCACGACAGCGGCGCGGTCACAGCTGTTCTCGAGCGCCTCGCGCAGCGCGGCGAGACCTACGAGCAGGAGGGCGCGCTGTGGCTTCGCTCGACCGCGCGCGGGGATGATCGCGACCGCGTGCTGGTCCGCTCGGACGGGCAGCCGACCTACTTCTGCTCGGACATCGCCTACCTCGAGAACAAGCTGGCACGCGGCTTTCGCCACCTCCTCTACGTCTGGGGGGCGGACCACCACGGCTACGAGGCACGGATGAAAGCGGCGTGCGAGGCGCTCGGCGGCAGCCGCGATGAGGTCGAGCTGATCGCGTTCCAGTTCGTCCACCTGCTGGCCGGCGGCGGTCGCGTAGCAATGTCCAAGCGCGAGGGGGAATACGTCACGCTCGACGAGCTCGTCGAGCGAATCGGGGTCGACGCGGCCCGCTGGTTCCTTCTCGCACGCTCACACGACACGACTGTCGAGCTCGACGTCGAGCTCGCGACGCGCCAGAGCGGCGACAACCCCGTCTACTACGTTCAGTACGCCCATGCACGGATCGCGTCGATGCTCGGGAAGTTGCCGGCGCGGCGCGTCGAGGAGGCGCTCGCATCGGTCGAGCCGGTGGAGCCGCTGCACCCGTCCGAGCGCATCCTGATCAAGCGCCTGCTCGCCTTCCCCGACGACCTTGCGGAGGCCGCCGAACGTCGCGCCCCGCACCGCGTCGCGTCGACCGCACTCGAGATCGCGCAGGACTTCACCGCCTTCTACCGCGACTGTCACGTGATCGGTGTCGAGCCCAAAGAGACCGAGTCGCTGCGGATCGCCCTTGCCCGCAGCGCCCAGCAGACGATCGCCACGGCGCTGGGGCTCCTGGGGGTCAGCGCCCCGGAGGCGATGTGAGGCTCAGTCGTAGCGCGCGAGGTCGGCGTCGAGGCGTGCGGCGTCCGGCGCGCTGAGTGGACCTGTCGCGGCGCCCGCTCCGCTGCCAGGGTCGCGGTTGCGGTTGCGCCGCCAGCGCGGAAGAAGCACGAGTAACCCTCCAAACAGCGCCGCTACGACCGCCGCCGGCACGACGTAGACAGTGACGTCAAAGCCGCTCGCCGGCGGCAGCGCGAGAACCTGCGTCCCGTACTCGGCAACCAGCGCGCCCTTCACCTGGGCGAGCGTGTCGCCCCGGTAGATGAGCTGCTGGATGTAGGCCCGCTCCTGGTCGGCCTGCGGCGACTGCGCGTCGGTCAACGGTATCCCGCAGGTGACGCACATGACGTACGGTAGGACCGCCTGCATCGACGTCCGCTGCTTTGCTCCCGCCGTGGCGAAGGCCGGCGAGAGCGCGAGTACGGTGAGCGCGTATAGCGCGGCGCGTCTCACGTTCGCTCCGCCCGAGCGATCGCGTCTGTCAGCCACGAGAGCCTCGTGATCTCTCCGCGCGAGATCGCGACGACGCGTTGCTTCCTGTTAAGCACGAAAGTCTCCGGCAGCTTCGAGGTGCCGTAGGCCTCTGCGAACGACCCGTCGACGTCACGAAGGTTCGGGAACGTGAAGCCGAAGCGCCCGATCTTCGCGAGCGCGTCGCCGGTCAGGTCCTTGTAGGTGATGCCGACCACAGTCCCCTCGCGCCGCGCCGCGAGCAAGCGCTGCGCGTGCTCGAGCAGCCCGGCTTCGGCGTTACACGTGTCACACCAAGACGCCCAGAAGTTCACGACGACGACCCCTCCGCGCCAGCGGGAAAGCGCCGCCCGGCTCCCGCTCACGCGGTCGAGCACAGGGAGCGTGCGCGTCGTGTTCGGCGCGGCGGGCAGCCGGCCGGCGGCAAGCGCCTCGTCGAGCGCGCGGCTCGATCCCTGCTTCGCCAACCCGTAGACGAGCAGAGCGATCACCGCGGCCCCGACGAGCGCGACTCCGACCGGCCCGATTCGACGCTTCACCCCATCAAGCCTAGACGGCTAGGATCTGACGCCGGTCCGGCGGGATTAGTTCATCGGTAGAACGCGAGCTTCCCAAGCTCGAGAGACGGGTTCGATTCCCGTATCCCGCTTAGCGTGAGGGCCCGTGTTCATGGGGCTTGGGCTCACCGGAAGGGGTTCGTGGTGGTTCGTCCGCGGCGGCGCTAAACCACATCGGTGTGCCTTCGTGCGCGTGTGGCAGCCCTAGCTGCGCGCGGATGTGCCCACTAGGATGCCGCGATGTCGCGGTGGCGCCCACTGATGACATGGGTGAGGACAAACCGCTGGCCGGCCGTCGTTCTGGTGGCAGCGCTCGGGCTCGTTGCGCTCAACGGGTGGTGGCTCCTGACCTACCGCCAAGGGGAGCCGCTCGACATCGACGAGGCCGGCTACATCACGATTGCGCTGGGCAACCACGCAGCGCTCAGTACCGGACTCTCGGCGTATTGGAGCGTGATCCAGAGCCAGTCGCTACAGGCTCCGCTTGTACCGGCGCTGACGGCGATCGTATACACCGTTCATCAAGGCATCCTGATCAGCTACACGGTCGAGCTCGCCTTCCTCGTCGTTCTCGGCGTCGCGACCTACGGGGTCGCTAGGTATCTGGCGGGGCCCAAGCTCGGTGCGCTCGCCGCGCTCGTAACGCTGACGGCTCCGGGCACGATCGCGTATTCCCGCGAATACATCTTTGCTCTCCCGGCAGCGGCGCTCGTGAGCTGCTCGCTCTACGCGCTGCTGCGATCCGACGGGCTTCGCTCGCGGCGCTGGGCCCTGTTGCTGGGAGCCGGCATTGCGGCCGGCCTGCTCGCACGCACGATGACCGTCGCGTTCGTCCCGGCGTTGGTTGTCGCGGCGCTCGTGCGGATCGGTGCGCTTCCCGAGGGTCGCCGGCGCGCGCTGGTCAACCTTGCCGCCGCGCTGGCAGTCGCCGCGGGCTTGGCGGCGCTCTGGTACGCACGCAACGTGTCAACCGTCTATCGCTACCTCGTCGACTACGGCTACGGACGCACGAGCAACGAGTACGGGGTTTCCCACCCGATCACCTCGCTCGCGTGGTGGACGAGCGTGTTTCACACCGCCGCGATGCAGGACCTCGACCTGCCCCTCGCGTGCGCTGTGCTAGCCGGGCTCGTGGCGGTGGCATTCGTAGCCGCCCGCAGACTGCGGGCAAGCGCAGATCGCCCTGGAGCTCTCATTCGCCTCGCAAGCAGCGACGCGCTCACGGTCGCGATCATGCTCGCCGGCTCCTATCTTGCTCTTAGCTCGTCCACGAACGAAGGGTCAGGTTTCACGCTGGTCATGCTCGGTCCAGCGGTGGCACTTGCCGTGTTGCCGTTGCATTGGCTGCCATCCGTCCGGGTTCCGGTGATAGTGCTGCTCGCCGCGATCGCGCTGGTCAACCTGCTCGCGTCGACGGACCTCTGGAGGGGATTCTCCACGCCGCGTTCGGTGGACGTCCCGGTGCTTGGTTCAGTTCCGGTGGTCGACCCTCAGGCCGAAGCCCTCAAGCATCTGCGAGTCCAATTACCCGGCGACCCAACGCGATTCAGCAAAGGTGAACGCGCTTGGCCCCGCCTCGAAAGTGCGGTGGCAGGCTTCCTCATCGCCTTCGCGCACGCCCACGGATATGAGCCGATAGTCGCCTTCGGGGCGCGAAACCGAGTTTTCAACACGAACACCGTCGGGTTGGCGGCCAGCCTGTACTACGACACGACGATGCCGACGGCGCAGCTCGACCCGCGGTTCGCGGGTGATCAGAGCTCAGCCTACGCTGCTTACCTCGATGCGCCGGAGCACGGCCAGCCGAACTTCCTCGTGACTATCGACCGCGTCGCCGGCGACTACACGCCGGTCGTAAGCCCCGCGGCAGCGCGCGCGGCGGCGCTTGCAGACGGCTTTGTCGTAGCCCACGACTTCCGGCTCCCCGACGATCGTGTAGCGCTAATTTGGTGGCTGCCGCGTGGGCCAGTACTGCCCACCGCGCCTTGATCCGGTAGTCGCCGCAGTCAAGCCGCGCATCGCACCGCAGCTCCTACGACGTCCCCACGGTTGCGGCCGATGTCTGACCGCGACAGCCGGGGGCGCTGCGTTCCCTAGCATGCGGCCGATGCGTGATGTCGAACGGGTTGGTGTCATCGGTGGCGGGATCATGGGGTCCGGGATCGCCGAGGTCTGCGCGCGGGCCGGCACCGCCGTGGTGCTCGTCGAGGCGGACGAGGTTGCAGCGCAGCAGGCGCGAGATCGGGTCACGCACTCCCTCGAGAGGGCGGTCGAGCGGTCAAAGCTCGAGCGAGGCGCGGCGGACGAGGCCCTCCAGCGATTGACCTTCACCACCGACTACGGCGAGCTCGCGGACCGGGACCTGGTGGTTGAGGCGGTCACCGAGCAGAAGGCCGCCAAGGTTGCCGTATTCGAGCGACTCGCCACGGTCGTGACCAACGCGGACGCAATCCTCGCTTCCAACACGTCCTCGATCCCGATCGCTGAGCTCGGCGCGATGCTGGGTGCGCGTGCCGACCACGTCCTCGGACTGCACTTCTTCAATCCGGTGCCGGTTCTGTCGCTCGTCGAGATCATCCCGTCGCTCTTGACTGACCCGGATGTCACGGAACGCGCGCGCCGTTTCGTTGTTGATCGGCTGGGCAAGGATCCGATCCTCGCTCCCGATCGCGCTGGGTTCACCGTCAACACGCTCCTGATTCCCTACCTGCTCGCCGCGATCCGGATGCTCGAGCAGGGCCTGGCCACCGCGGAGGACATCGATCGGGGGATGGTGGAGGGCTGCGCTCATCCGATGGGGCCGCTTGCGCTCGCCGACATGATCGGGCTCGATACGGTCCTCGGTGTCGCGGAAAGCCTGTACGCCGAGCATCGTGAGGCGTCCTTCGCCGCGCCGCCGCTTTTGCGGCGACTGGTTGCCGCCGGCCTGTTGGGGCGCAAGAGCGGCCGCGGCCTCTACAGCTACACGTAACCGCAGCAGGGGGCCCCGCAGTCGGTCGACCGGAGCAGCCGACGCCGGGCCTGTGAACGGCTCTCGAGCTGGATTGATCGGCGGCTGCCGCCGCCCGTCGTCGCACGGGTGGGCCCACGCGTCATACGCGATAAGATGCTTATCGGCAAGCAAATGCAGTAGGAGCGTGGTGAGCAGTGGCTGTTCGCGACATGGGCGAGAAGACGCCGGTATCCGGCGTCGAGGTATGGGACGACGACGCGACCGACCGCTTGCGCGCCGCCGTCGGCAGGCTCTCACGTCGCCTACGGGACACGAAAGCGTCCGGTGGCCTCACGCCATCGCAGGTCTCGGTGCTTTTCACCGTTGCGCGCCGCGGTCCGATCGCGGTCTCGGAACTGGCGGAGATCGAGGCGATGAACCCAACGATGCTGTCGCGAATCACGACACAGCTGTCCGCGCTCGGCTTGATCACGCGCGAGCGACGGCCCGATGACCGCCGCTCGGCGACGCTGCTGGCGACCGCGGCGGGTCGGCGCCTGCGCGAGTCCGTCCACCTCGAGCGCACACGCGTGCTCAGCCGCTACGTCGGGGGCCTCGCCGAGGCGGACCGTACCGCGCTTCTGGCCGCAATCCCCGCGCTCGAGATCCTGGCCGATCTGGCCGCGGAGCGCATCCGATGAGTGCGCAGTTCGCGCAGGCGATGCGAACCACCTTCCGGGCGTTCTCGATCCCGAACTACCGCCGCTACCTTTCCGGCCAAGCGATATCGCTGGTCGGAACCTGGATGCAGATGGCAGCGCAGTCCTGGCTCGTTCTCACGCTTACGGGCTCGAGCACGGATCTGGGTCTGATCGTCGCGCTGCAGACGCTCCCGGTGTTGCTGCTCGGTCCCTACGGCGGAGTGATCGCGGACCGCGTGGACAAGCGCCGCGTGATGATCGTCCTGCAGGCTGCCATGGGTCTTCAGGCGCTCGCGCTCGGCCTGCTCACGGTGACCGGAGTCGTGAAGGTCTGGGAGATCGCGGTACTCGCCGTGATTCTCGGTGTCAACAGCGCTTTCGAGAATCCCGCGCGCCAATCTTTCATGGTTGAGATGGTCGGCCCCGAGCACCTCCGCAACGCGGTGTCGCTCAACTCTGTGCTCGTGAACGCGGCGCGCGCGGTCGGCCCCGCCGTGGCGGGCATCCTGATCGCTACGGTTGGCGTTGGAATCTGCTTCCTTGTCAATGCCGCGAGCTTCGTCGCGGTGCTCGCTTCGCTCGCGACGCTCGACCGTTCATCGCTTCACCCGAGTACCCCGATGATCCGCGGCGCAGGCCAGGTCCGCGAGGGACTCAGGTACATGGCACGGACTCCCGATGTTGCGATTCCGCTGGTGATGATGGCGCTCGTCGGCGCTCTCGCCTACGAGTTTCAGGTCTCGTTGCCGGTGATGGCTCGCAGCGGTCTTCACGCCGGCGCTGCGGGCTACGGCTTCATGACCTCCGCCATGGGCGTTGGCGCGGTGGTCGGGGGTCTGCTCGTCGCGTGGCGGGGAACCACTGGTCTGCGGCCGCTTGTGATCGCCGCCGGGTGGTTCGGCCTCACGTTGACCTTCGCGACAGTGGCCCCCAGCCTCGGCGTCGAGCTCGTCGCTTTGGCACTCGTCGGTTGGGCGAGCATCTCGTTCATGGCGACAGGAAACGCCACTCTCCAACTCGCCGCCGACCCCTCGCTGCGCGGCCGCGTGATGTCGATGTGGTTCGTCGCCTTTCAGGGCTCGACGCCGATCGGGGGGCCGATCGTCGGCTGGGTGATGGCACAGGCCGGAGCGCGCGCCGGGCTTGGCATCGGCGCCGTCACGTGTGTTCTCGCTTCCCTGCTCGGCCTGCTCGTGCTGCGAACGAGGCGTCTGGGCGATCCTCGCGCGGCGCCCGCGATTCCCATGCATCTGCCAGCCGGCCGTTAGAAACCGGTTAGGCCGCGGTTCGAAGGTGGAGACCCCGACATTGGAGGCAGGATGAACCACAGAATCGCAACCTACGTGCTCGGATCAGTGGCCGCGCTCGCAGTCGCGGTCGCCGCTCCGGCGGTGTCGCTCGCGGCGCCAGCACATCACGGGCACCACCACGCAGTCAAGTCGAACACGAACGCATCGGGCAACCCGTCGAGCTCCGAGACGGCCCTCACGGGTTCAACGCTTGGGTCGGCCTCGTCGGCTGCACTTGCAGCGGTTCCCGGAACGGTCGACAGGGCCACGACCGAGGCCGAGGGTAGCGGAGCGTATGAGGTGATCGTCGCGAAGTCCGATGGCACTCACGTGAAGGTCATCGAGGACGCGAGTTTCAACGTGCTGAGTAGCGCACCGACGCACTGCGGCTAGGAGCTGCGCTCGATCCTGGGTCCTGCGCGGCCCAGGATCGAGTCCCGCGACAGCGTGCGGGACGGACTACGCCGGTGGCATCACCCAGATCTCGCTGGAGGGCACGAGGACCACGGGCTGCGCGAGCAGGTGGGCGCCGGCCTCGTCCCACCGGGCGTTGACCTCGGTTGAGCGGAGGCGAGCCCACGCGGTCTCGGCATCAGGGTGGGCGACCGAGTAGATCGTCACCGTCTGCTCGTGGCGGAAGAGCCGCATGTCGCTGAAGCCGGCGGCGTGGAGCGCCTCGACCATCTCCGGCCAGATCTCGTCGTGGCGCGTCTGGTACTCCTCTTCGACACCTGGCCTGAGGGTGATCTGCAGCAGGGAATGCTCCCCGGACGTGTCGTCGCTCATCCGATCCTCTCTGTCGTGGGAAGCGGGGGCGCGGCACGCTATCCGACCGCGCCGCCGGACCACCGCGCGGCGCGCAAGCCATACTGAGGAGCTATCGGAGCGGCATAAGATTCGTATTGTGTTTTGGCCGCACGCGGTGGCATGCTGGTCGGTGAAGCAGATTCGCAACGAGAGGGTTTCGGGAGTGCCGGAGTTCGAATACACCGGCTTTCCGTCGCACGTCGTCTTCGGCGTCGGCGCGACGGAGCGTCGGAATCTGACGCGTGCGCTCGACGCTCTCGAGGTCGAGCGGATCCTCGTCGTCGCTGCGGAGCCGGAGGCTGCCCTCGCCGATCGGATCGCCAGAGCGCTCCAGGGACGCGTCGCGGGGCGCTTCTCGAACGTGCGCGCCCACGTTCCGATCGAGATCGCCCGCGAGGCTCGCGCTGCTGCTCGCGCGACGGGCGCTGACTGCCTCCTCAGCATCGGCGGCGGCTCGACGACAGGCACGGCAAAGGCGATCGCGATGGATACCGGTACGCCGATCGTCGCCGTGCCGACTACCTATGCCGGCTCGGAGGTCACCCCGGTCTGGGGTATCACGGAGAACGGCCTCAAGACAACGGGGGTCGACCTCGCCGTCCTGCCGAAACTCGTGATCTATGACCCGGCGTTGACGCTGACGCTGCCCGCGAGACTCTCAGCGGTCAGCGGGCTGAACGCGCTCGCGCACTGCGCCGAGGCCTTCTGGACGGCGAAGCGCAACCCGATCACCTCCCTGATCGCCGAGGAGGGGATCCGTGCGCTCGCCGCCGGGCTCCCGGCAATCCTCGCCGACCCGGGTGACATTGATGCCCGCTCGCAGGCGCTCTATGGGGCGTGGCTCGCGGGCTCCGCGTTCGCGACCGCCGGATCGGACATTCACCACAAGATCTGTCACGTGCTCGGTGGTGCCTACGACCTCCCGCACGCAGACACGCACGCCGTCGTGCTGCCCTACGCAACGGCCATCGCTGCGCCCCGAGTCGACGGCGCTGACGCGCGCATCGCCGCGGCCCTCGGCGCGGAAGACGGTAGCGCCGCAGACGCGATCTACTCGCTGGAGCGAGAGCTCGGGGCTCCGGTGTCGCTGCGCGCGCTCGGACTCCCCGAGAGCGAACTCGATCGCGCAACTGACCTGGTCGCGCAGGCGCTTGCCGCGCTGCCGCAGGCGCCATCGCGCGCAGCCACCGACGCGCTGATGCACGCCGCCTTCGTCGGCGCACCACCGCTCGTGAGCGTCGGATGAGCGCGACCGACCAGCACGCTGAGCTCCGCCGCCGCGAAGCCCAGCTCACGGAGCAGGTGATTCGCAGCTTCGACGCGACCCCCTCGCCGCGGCTGCGAGAGCTGCTGCAGGCTCTCGTCCGCCACCTCCACGCCTACGCCCGAGATGTCCGCCTGACCGACGCCGAGTGGGAGTACGCGGTGGACTTCCTCACGCGGACAGGCCACATCAGCGACGAACGTCGCCAGGAATTCATCCTGCTCTCCGACGTCCTCGGCCTCTCGATGCTGACGATCGGCATCAATGCGCCCACCGATCCGCTGGCAACCGAGCCAACGGTCTTTGGGCCGTTCTTCGTCGGGGACGCGCCACTCATCGGCTACGGCGGCGATGCAGCACAGGGCGCCAGCGGCGAGCCCTGCTGGGTGCAGGGGAGCGTCACCGACACCGACGGGAACCCGCTCGGGGAGGCCGAGATCGAGGTATGGGAAGCGGACGACGACGGTCTCTACGACGTCCAGTACGCCGACGGGCGGACCGCCGGCCGGGCTCGTACGATTGCGGATTCCGAGGGTCGCTACGGGTTCTGGTCCGTCAAGCCCGCCGCCTACCCGATCCCCGGGGACGGTCCGGTCGGCGAGCTGCTCGATGCAGCGGCTCGCAGCCCGATGCGACCGGCGCACATCCATTTCATGGTGGCGGCTCCGGGCCACCATACCCTCGTGACGCACGTTTTCGCGGCCGGCGGACCGCACCTTGACGACGACGCCGTCTTCGGCGTCAAGGACTCGCTGATCCGGGAGTTCAGCGAGCAGGCGCCCGGTGAGGGACCCGCGGGCCGTACGCTCGCGGGACGCTGGTGGAAGCTTGTGTTCGACGTCCGGCTGGCAAACGAGGAAGGCAAATGACAGAGACAGTTCGCACAGACGTGCTGGTCGTCGGCAGTGGTCCGGCCGGCGGCACCGCCGCGCTGGCGCTGGCGACGCTCGGCGTCGAGCACATCGTGATCACCAAGTACTCGTGGACTGCGAACACGCCGCGATCGCACATCACCAACCAGCGCACCGTCGAGATCTTCCGCGACCTCGGTATCGAGCCGGACATTCGGGCACAGGGGACGCCGCAGCGCCTGATGGGGGACACGGTCTTCTGCACGAGCCTGACCGGCGATGAGATCGGGCGCGTCAGAACCTGGGGCACGCACCCCAACCGGCAGGCCGACTACACCCTCGCCAGTCCGTCGGAGATCTGCGACCTGCCCCAGACGCTGCTCGAGCCGATCCTGATCGGACACGCCGCGGCGCGTGGCTCACACATCCGGTTCGACACCGAGTACCTCGGGCTGCGCCAGCACGCGGACGGCGTCGCGGTCCGAGTTCGTGACCGCGTTGCCGGAAACGAGTACACGATCGAAGCAAAGTACGTGATCGGAGCCGACGGCGGTCGCAGCCAGGTTGCGAAGGACATCGATCTTCCGTTTGAAGGGCAGATGGACGTGGCCGGATCGATGAACATCGTCTTCCACGCCGACCTGACATCGAAGGTCGAGCATCGCCCGAGCGTTCTCTACTGGGTCCTCCAACCCGGCTCGGACATCGGTGGCATCGGCATGGGACTGGTGCGGATGGTCCGCCCGTGGGACGAGTGGCTGATCGTTTGGGGGTATGACATCAACGAGCCGCCGCCCGAGCTCGACGACGAGGCGGCGATCCAGATCGCTCACAACCTGATCGGCGACGACACCGTCCCGGTCACGATCCGCTCCACGTCGTTGTGGGGCAACAACAAGATGTACGCGACGCGCTACCGCGAGGGCCGAGTGTTCTGCGCGGGTGACGCGGTCCACCGGCACCCGCCGTCGAACGGCCTGGGGTCGAACACGTCGGTCCAGGACGCCTACAACCTCGCCTGGAAGATCGCCTTCGTGCTGCGCGGCGACGCCGGTCCCGGCCTGCTGGACAGCTACGACGCTGAGCGCTCGCCGATCGGCAAGCAGATCGTGCTGCGCGCCAACAAGTCGATCGAGGAGTTCGGCCCGATCTTCGAGGCGCTCGGTTTCACCGACACCAGCGACACCGACGTGATGAACGAGCGCATGCGGGCGCGCGCGGACGATACGCCGAAGGCCCGGGCTCAGCGAGAGAAGCTGCGCGAGGCGCTCGAGTTGAAGGACTACGAGTTCAACGCTCACGGCGTCGAGCTTGGCCAACGCTACCGCTCGTGCGCAGTCGTCGGCGACGGCACGGCGGAGCCGCAGCGCACTCGCGACCCCGAGCTTTACTACCACCCGACGACGTGGCCGGGTGCTCGCCTGCCGCATTGCTGGCTCGGGGCCGATGGTCACAGAGTCAGCACGCACGACATCGTCGGCAAGGGCGGGTTCGCGCTCCTGACCGGGATCTCCGGCGGCGCCTGGGGTGAGGCGGCGGCCGAGGTGTCGGCCCAGTTGGGCGTCCCGATCGCAGCGCACGTGATCGGCCCTGGCCGCGAGTACACCGACCTCTACGACGACTGGGCGCGGCTCCGTGAGGTCGCGGAGGACGGCGCGATTCTGGTGCGCCCCGACGCGCACGTCGGCTGGCGTGCGGCGACGATGGCGTCAAACCCGGCTGGCGAGCTGCGCGAGGCGCTTGAGCTGATCCTCGACCGTGCGCCGGCCCCGACCGACGCGGACGGACTCGCGCAGGCGGGGGAGCCCGCGACAGCGGGTTGAGGCCGGCCGCTACCGCGCATGCTCAGGGCTCAGCACGTCGGGCTCGGGCGTCGACAGCGCGACGCGTAGGAACCGGCGCAGCACGGGTGAGGTCGCGTCGCGCCGCCAGATGATCACCGTCTCCACGGCCGGATGATGCTGGAGGATCGGCAGCGCGATCAACCCACGCCAGACCATCGCGGCTACCGCGGCGGGGAGGATCGCGACGCCGAGACCCGCCTCGACGAGTGCAAGCGTCGTGAGGATCGAATCGGTCTCGCGAACGTGCTCCGGGTTGCCACCCGCTGACTGCCACGCCGCAAGCAGTTGCTCGTTCAGACCGGGCGCCGAGGCTGCGGCCGGAGCGATCAACGTGTCCGCGGTCAGCGCGACGACGTCGGCACGCTCGTGACCGGCTGATGGATGATCCTCGCGGAACACCGCCACGAGCGGCTCGCGCGCCACGACCGCCGTCTCGAGCGCGCGCCAGCGGCCCTGCGCGTCGGCCTGGCGCGGCGCGAGGTGAATGAGGCCCGCGTCGGCCTCACCGTGGCTGATCCGGTCCCAAACGGCAGCATCGGTGCCGCTTGCGACGCTGATCGCCACGTCAGGCGCCCCAGCGCGGAGCGTTCCGAGGAGGCTGGCGAGAAGGCTCGGCGCGACCGAGCCACCGGTCACCACCGCCAGCGTGCCGGACACACCGTGGCCGACTGAGCGTACCGCGTCGGTCGTGCCCTGAACGTCAATGAGCAGTCGGCGCGCGCGATCGGCAAACACGCGCCCGGCGGCCGTCGGCTCGACACCTCGTCCGTGGCGCGAGAGCAACTCCACGCCGAGCTCCGTCTCGAGCGCTTTGAGCCTCACCGTGAGGGGTGGCTGCGACATGTGCAGGCGCTCGGCCGCGCGCGTGATGGACCCTTCTTCGATGACCGCGAGGTAGTACTCCATCGTCTTCAGGTCCATATCGAAAAGGTATCGCAGGGCCACAACATTCGTATTGTGTTTTGGGGTCGCACGGTGGCATCCTCCGTCCGCAGGAGGTTTCAGAGGAGAGGGTTCTCGAAGTGCCGGAGTTCGACATCACCGGCCGTGCGCCGGGCGTCCTGCGCGTTGCATCGGCCGCAGGTCGCATGGCACGCAGGCAGCCAGAGAGCGCCGGCGCGCATCGCGCGCCGGCTCTGCAGTGTCCGTCGCCGCCGGCCGGCCCGCGGCGGCGCCTCTTCTTCGCGCGAGACGTTGCTCCCGTCGCAGCTCATTGGTCAGAGGAACAGAAAAGAGGAGAGCGAGCATGACTGAACCCAGTTCACGCAACGAAGGCATCGCGTCGCCTGACGGCCCGCTTGACATGGACCGGCGGCGCTTTCTGCGCAACGCCGGTTTGGCCAGTGCTGCGGTCGGCTCGGCGGCGATCCCCGCGACGCTGCTGAACGCGACGAGCGCGCTCGCGAAGGCTGCGAAGCCGGCAGGCACGATCAAGATCGGCTACGTCACGCCGCGGACGGGTCCACTCGCGCCGTTCGGGCAGGCGGACGTGTTCGTGATCAACGCAATCCGCGCTCACGTCAAGCAGCACGGCGGGATCAAGAGCGGCGGCAAGACCTACAACGTCCAGATCATCACCAAGGACTCGCAGTCGACCGACGCCACGGCGGCCCAGGTCGCGAGCCAGCTGATCCTGAACGAGGGGATCGATCTGATGCTCGTCACCTCGACCCCGGACACAACCAACCCGGTCGCCGATCAGTGCGAGTCGAACGGGATCCCCTGCATCTCCTCGGTGGCACCATGGCAGTCGTGGTTCATCGGGCGCGGAGGCGTGCCTGGGAAGAGCAAGTTCAACTGGACCTACCACTTCTTCTGGGGTCTGGAGGACCTGGAGGCGGTCTACTACGACATGTGGCGCCAGGCCCAGACCAACAAGACGATCGGCGCGCTGTGGCCGAATGACTCGGACGGCAACGCCTTCGCAGCGACGGCGACCGGCTTCCCGGCCTTCATCAAGAGCAAGGGCTATTCGGTCGTCGACCCGGGGCGCTACACCGACGGGACCGCCGACTTCAGTGCGCAGATCGCGCAGTTCAAGTCCGGCAACGTCGACATCCTCTCCGGGGTGCCGGTGCCGCCTGACTTCGTCAACTTCTGGAAGCAGGCATCCCAGCAGGGCTTCAAGCCAAAGCTCGTGACGGTCGCGAAGGCGATCCTGTTCCCGTCCGTCGTCTACTCGCTCGGCTCGATCGGGCAGAACCTCGGCAGCGAGTACTGGTGGGGCCCGCCCTTCCCGTACAAGTCCTCGCTCACCGGGCAGTCGGCAGCTCAGCTCGCCGCCGCCTACACCAAGTTCGCAAAGGAGCAGTGGACGCAGCCGATCGGGTTTGCTCACGCCGTGTTCGAGGTTGCCTTCGCGGCACTCGCCAAGGCGAAGGGTCCGAGCGACCGTCAGGGGATCGTCAACGCGATCAAGACGCTCAAGCTCAACACGGTCGTCGGGCCGCTCAACTGGAACAACGGGCCGGTGCCGAACGTCGCAAAGACGCCGCTCGTCGGTGGGCAGTGGCGGAAGAGCAAGAAGTACCCCTACGAGATCGTGATCGTCTCGAACCCCGGGCACTCGAACATCCCCAAGGGTGGCAAGGTAGAAACCCTGGCGTGAGCGAGCCGCTGCTTTCCGTACACGGTTTGCGGAAGTCGTACGGTGCGCTCCTCGTCGTCGACGACGTCAGCTTTGACGTCGCCGGCGGCGAGGTGCTCGGCGTCATGGGCCCGAACGGCGCCGGTAAGACGACGATGCTGAACCTGGTCAGCGGCGCCGTCGCTGCCGACGGCGGGCGAATATCGCTCGCCGGCAGCGACGTGACGCGCCTCGGTGTCGTCGGTCGCTGCCGTCGGGGAATCGGTCGTACCCACCAGGTGCCGCGACCGTTCGAGCGGATGAGCGTTTTCGAAAACGCGCTCGTCGGGGCGACGAGCGGTGCGGTTGCGGCTGGGCATCGGCGCCGCGACCGCTACCGACTCGCGAACGAGGCGATCGAGCGAGCCGGACTCGCGGGAAAGGCAAACCGACTGGCGGGCAGCCTGCCGCTGCTCGACCGCAAGCGACTCGAGTTGGCTCGCGCGCTGGCGAGCGATCCGCGCGTGCTGCTGCTGGACGAGATCGCCGGCGGTCTCACCGAGCCCGAGGTGCAGGAGCTGGTCGGGCTCGTACTCGAACTCCGTGAGAGTGCTCTCGCGATTGTCTGGATCGAACATGTGGTGCACGCCCTGCTCGCGACGGTCGACACGTTGATGGCGCTCACCTACGGGCGCGTGATCGCGCAGGGCGAGCCGGCGACCGTGATGGCGAGCGACGAGCTGCAGCACGCCTATCTCGGCACCGTCGCCCCGTGAGCAGTCTCGAGGTCGACTCGATCGACGTCCACTACGGGGATTTTCAGGCTCTCTGGTCGGTGAGCCTTCGCGTCGACGCGGCTGGAACACTGGCGATCATCGGTGCGAACGGCGCCGGCAAGTCGACGCTTCTCGGAGCGATCGCTGGCTCGCGCAGGCTCACCGCCGGCACGATTCGTTTCGACGGAGAGGATGTCACCCGCCTGCCGGCACACGCCCGCGTCGCCCTTGGGATCACACTCGTGCCTGAGGGGCGCCGGCTCTTCCCAAGTCTCACAGTCGAGGAGAACCTGACGATCGGCGCGTTCAGCCGGCGCAAGGGGCCATGGTCGATCGGGCGCGTCTACGAGTTGCTCCCGATCGTCGCGAACCTCCGGGCGCGCCACGCGAACCAGCTCTCGGGCGGCGAGCAGCAGGCGGTCGCGATCGGGCGAGCGCTGATGAACAATCCGCGTTTGCTCCTCCTCGACGAGCTGTCGCTCGGGCTCGCGCCGGTCATCGTGCAGAGCCTCTACGCGATCCTCCCACAGGTCACCGCGGAGGGCACCACCGTGCTGCTCGTTGAGCAGGACGTGGGACAGGCGATCGCCGCGGCCGATCGGGTCCAATGCCTGCTGGAAGGTCGCGTCACACTCGAAGGAGCCGCGAGCGATCTCGATCGCGACGCGGTTAGGGCGGCGTACTTTGGGATCTGACACGCACACGTTCGGGGAACTCCGATGGTCTGGGTGAACGCGGTCATCCAGGGCCTGATGCTCGGCGGCCTCTACGCGCTCTTCGCCTGCGGGCTCTCGCTGATGTTCGGCGTGATGCGAACGGTCAACCTGGCGCACGGCGACCTGTCGGTGGTCGCGGCCTACGGCTCGCTGGCGCTCGTGGACTCGCTCGGCTGGAGTCCGTTCCTGACCCTGATCATCGTCATTCCCGGGATGGCGATCGTCGGCTTCGTCCTACAGCGCGTCGTCCTCGACCGGGCGCTTGGGATCAGCGCGCTCGCACCGCTGCTCGCGACCTTCGGCCTCTCGATCGCGCTGCAGAACCTGCTGTTGCAGATCGACTCGCCCGACGCGCGGATCCTGCCGATCGGCTCGTTCGGGATCGGCAGCTGGCAGATCACGAGCCAGCTCTCGATCGGCTGGTTCCCGCTGCTGACGCTCGGCGTCGCGATCGTGGTCCTGCTTGGCATCGAGCTCTTCCTCCAGCGCGCGCGCCTCGGCAACGCGATGCGCGCCACGCGCGATGATCCCGCGACCGCCCAGTTGATGGGCATCGATTCACGGAAGATCTACGCGGTCGCTGCGATGCTCGCGCTCGCGACCGTCGGGATCGCCGGGGTGTTCCTCGGCATGCGAACGACGTTCACACCGACAAGCGGATCCGACTACCTGATCTTCGCGTTCGAGGCGGTCGTGATCGGTGGGATCGGGTCCGTTCGTGGCACGCTCGTCGGTGGCCTGGTGCTCGGCGTCGCGCAGACCGTCGGCGCGCAGATCAACACGGCCGACCCGATCCTGATCGGCCATCTCGTGTTCCTTGCGGTGCTGACGCTGCGCCCGCGCGGCCTCTTTCGCAGCTCGGTGCTTGCATGAGCCCGCAGGCCCCCACGAAACCTCACGCCGCGAGCACGCCCCCGCCGGCCGGCCCGCGCGTCCGGCGCTCGGCGCGCTTCGGCTGGGTCTCGATCGTGATCTTCGCGATCATCGTGGCGCTGATGGCGCTCGTGCCGGTGACGCAACCGGTCAGCACGATCAACAACCTCACGCAGCTCTTGATCCTGATCGTGATCGGGATCATGTGGAACCTGCTCGCCGGTTACGCGGGCCTCGTCTCGATCGGGCTGCAGGCGTTCATCGGTCTCGGCGGCTACGCGGTCCTCGACCTCGCCGATCACAACGCGGTGCAGCCGTTCGTCGCGCTCGGTCTGGCCGCCCTGCTCTGCGGCGCCGCCGCGCTCGTCACCTCGTTCGTCGTGTTCCGGCTGCGCGGCGGCTACTTCGCGATCGGAACCTGGGTCGTCGCTGAGGTCTTCTCGTTGATCACACTTCAGATCAACTCGCTCGGTGGCGGCAGCGGGACCTCGCTCAACGGCCTTTCCTACCTTCTTCCGCTGACGCGCCTCAAGGACGTCTACTGGGCGGCGCTGGTCTGCGCCGTGCTCGCGTTCACCGGCGTCGTCCTACTGCTGCGAACACGAGTCGGCCTGGCGCTCACCGCGACGCGCGACGATGAGGACGGCGCGCGCAGCCTGGGCGTCCGTTCGGTGCTCACGCGGCGGATTGTCTACATGGTCGCCGGAATCGGCTGCGGCGCGGCCGGCGGGCTCCTGCTGATGAGCAACCTCGACATCGTCCCGAGCTCCGCCTACAGCGTCAATCTGTCCGCCTACATGATCTTCATCGTCCTGATCGGGGGCATCGGGACGATCGAGGGGCCCGTGATCGGCGCTATCGTGTTCTGGTACGTCCAGCTCGAGTTCGCGAGCTACGGCGCCTACTACCTGATCGCGCTCGGCGTCCTTGCGGTCCTGATGACGCTCGTCCTCCCCGGCGGCATCGCCGGCCTCCTCCGCCGGTTGACGCGGTTCGACCCGTTCCCGATCGGCTACACCCTCACGGGCGACGCTGACCGCAGCATTCGGCGCACGACCGCTACCGACAACGGCCCGCCCGCGCGATGAACCGCGGCGTTCGCCTGAGCGGGAGCGGGAGCGCGGGAGCCTTGCTCGTGCTCGTAGCGTTGGGCCTCGTGATCTTTGGATCGAATACGGCCCAGGCCTTCGGGGCCGTGACGCTCATCATCATCGCCGCGGTGATCCTCGTTGATCTCCTCAGCCCGTATGCGCAGCGTGAACGCTTCAGGATTCGCGGCCGGGCCGGCGTCAGATCCTGGGCAGATCGTCGCAAGGACGCCAATGACGAGCAGCAGGCCCGCCGCTAGGCGCACCACGTCGACCTCGCGCTGCTTCCGAGGGCCGCGCTTTGCTCAGCCGTGCGCGGCGGGGAGCGCTTTCTGCTCGAACGCGCCGCCACCGCTCACGCGTACCGTCGCGGCGCCGGCACCATGCGGCAGCACCAGTTGGTAGGCGTTGCATGGCGATCCCTGCAACGGCAGCTCCGCGACCGCGTGTCGCTTGCCGTGCAGCTTCACGCTCACGGCCACCTTTCCCGCAGCGTGGAGTGTGAGCGAGAGCGTCTCCGTCCCGCCGCTCGCGCTGAGCGCGGCCGAGTAGATGAACGTGCCGGACGCCTGCTTGCCGCCACTCGGAGCGGCCGCGGGCATGCACCCTGCCGTCGAGCTGCCGGTGTCGGACCAGGCGCCTAGCCCGAGCCGAACCGCGCTCGACAACGCCGGCTTCTTCAGGTTGAAGATCCCGCTGTCGAACGTCGGTAGGCCCGCCACCCCCGCGAAGCCGAGATGCTGGAGGCCGAACAGGTCCTCGATCGACGCCAGCATCGAGTAGTGGTTGTAGGACGTTTGCGTGGTTGTTCCGCCCTTGATGTAGGGCGAGACAAGCACCGCGCCAACGAGACCGCCGCCGTCACCGGGAGCGCCTCCGCCGGGATTCGGGCTGTTGCCGCCGTTGCTGGCCATCGTGTCCGCCGGCTCCCCGCAGCACGACTCGTCGCCGGAGCCCGACTCGTCGAACGTGACGATCAACAGGCCGTTCTTGCGATACGCCGGTGAGGCGAGAATCTCGGGCACCGCGCTCGCGAGGAACTGTCCGGCGCTGACGAGGCCGCCGGGCTGGCCGTTGGCGCACGGCGCGTCGTGTCCGTCGTTACACAGGTTCGGGGTGATGAAGCTGTAGTTCGGCGTGCTGGACACGCTCTTCAGGTCGCTCGCCAGCTGCGTGAAGTTGACGACGTCCTGCTGGCAGGCGGTGCTGTCGATGATCGAATGGAAGTAGACGAACGGGTCGTGGCGAGTCGCATACTGGTCCGCCGCGGTCGCCCCCTCGGTCCCGTCCACGCTGCCGACGTTCGGATGCCCGCACGTCGCGCTCTCGCGCGCGGGCGTGTTGCCCATGTCCTGCTCGTAAGCCTTCCACGTATCGCCCACACCGCTGAGCTGTCCCGCGATCGTCGCCACCGAACTCGGATACACGCAGCCGGTCCCGACCGCCTGCCCGTTGGGCCCCGCGGTTCCGGGCACGAAGTCCGAGAACGTGCCGCAGTCGGCCTCTGTCGAAGGGTTCGGGCCCTGCCCGCTGATCATCGCGATGTAGTTGTCGAGGCTGTGGTGCCCAACGCCGTAGTAGTTCGGTAGGTACTCGCCGATCGCGGGCAGCGTCTGCGCAAGGTACGGCGCCGGGCTCGTTGGCCCAAACGACGTCGACTCGCTCTCGTTCTCGAGCACTATCACGAACACGTGCTTGATCGGCGGGAGCGTCGCGCTCGTGCTGCCCTGCGCAAAGCTGACGGCCGGCACAACGGCCGCAAGCACGACGATCAGAGGGAGGAGTCGGCGCACGATTGGGCCAAGGCTACCGGCGCCGGCGAGCGGACGTCGCGGTCGCCAGGATAAGATGCGCCGCTTGCCGAACCTCGTGTTGCGCTCTTTCAAACAGACCCGCGCCGTGGTTGCCGCCATCCTGCTCGCGGCCGCCTTCGCGTCGATCGCCGTCCTCGCCGCGACCGCTCGCGCCGCGACAACGAACACGAATTGCGCCGGGCTCCAGGCCGCGCTCAACACCGCTGCCAACGGCGACACCGTGGTCCTGAACGGCCTCTGTACCAACGTGGGCGGGTTCACCCTTCCGAGCGGGGTCGCCTTCACGCTCGAGGGCGCGTCCGGCACGACATCGGGGTTCGACGGCACCACGATGACCGCATCCGAGCTCAACGGGTCGGGTCTCGGCGGGGTCACGCTCTCCAATCTCACCTTCGAGAACTTCGATGCCTCCTCACAGGCAGTGAGCTTGACTGAGACGGCCAACCAGACCCTCACGCTCGACAGCGACACGTTCGCGAACAACACTGCCGTCGGCACCACGGGCAACAACTACGCTGTCGTCGCGATCGGTATCTCGGGTGGCACCACGAGCTGCACCTCGCAGGCGGGGGCGCTGACCGTCGAGAACTCCAAGTTCACGAACAACTCCTCCACCAACGTCAACCACGCCCAGGGGGCTTTCGGTGGTGCGCTCGCCGTGTTCGTGAAATGCGGCGCCGACCCCGTGACGCTGACCGGTAACACGTTCGCCGGCAATACGCTCGAGACTCCCGCCGCCACATGGCAGGCGGTCGGCGCCGGCTTCTACATCGACAGCCAGGGCACGGCCGCGGTTGCGCCGCTGACCCAGTCTGGCAACACGTTCACGGGCAACACGATCACCTCGTCGAGTGCACCGTCGACGAGTCCGGTCGAGGGCGCCGGCGAGTTCGTCGAGAACATGGCGCTCCAAAGCACCAACGATGTTTTCGCCGCCAACACGCTGCCTGCAACCGCGATCGGCGAAGCGGCGTCGGGTGCCGGGCTGATGCTCACAGGGGTGACGCAGTGCTACACAAACACGCTCAATAACGACATCATCGCCGCCAACGAGGTCGTTGGCTCAGGACCGACCGCAGACTTCGGCGCGGGAATGTACATCGGAGGCTGTGCAACCTCGCCCGCCCTCGGCCTCACGCTCAACGACTCGACCGTCAGCGACAACAGCCTCTCGCCCGCGCTGGCCGGCGGTACCGCCGGCATCTACGGCAGCTCCGCCGACACGCTCACGCTCCACAACTCGATCGTCGCCGGCAACCAGGGCGGCGACCAGCTCGACGGTTTCAACAGCGGCGGCGGGTCGATCACAGCGACCTACTCCGACTTCTGCAACGGCGTCTCGCCCTACACCGGCACCGGGAACATCTGCGCGCCGCCGCTGCTCGCTGACGCGGGCAACCCCACCTCGGGCGATGTCCACGAGACCGCGGCGAGCCCGACTCTCGACGCCGGTTCCAACTTGCTCGTGCCGGGCAGCGTCACGGCCGACCCCTACGGCGTGACCCGCAAGCTTTCGGCTACCGCGTGCCCGATCGCAGCCGGCACGGTCGACATCGGCGCAGCCGAGTACGCGCCCTCGCCGTGCGCCGTTCCTGGCACGGCTGCGGCACCGATCGCGACTGCCGGCACAGGCAGCGCCACGGTCAGCTTCACAGCCCCCGCCGCCAACGGCTCGCCGATCAGCTCCTACACGGTCACCGCCTCACCGGGAGGCGCGCACGCGACTGGGACCGCAAGCCCGTTGACCGTCACGGGCCTCACCGCCGGGCAGTCCTACACGTTCACGGTCACAGCAACAAACGCGCTCGGCAGCAGCCCAGCGTCACCCGCCTCGAACGCGGTGACACCCAGCGCTCCCACCGGTCCGACTGGCCCAACCCCCACGCCCCCAGCCCTCAGCGGCCTCAAGGCCTCCACGATCTCCTTCTTCGCGGCGCGCAGCGGCGGCTCCATCACAACCCGCAAGGGGGTCGGCACGAAGCTCACCTACACCGACAGCGAGGCGGCGACTGCGACCCTCTCGTTCTACCGCGTTTTCGGCGGCTACAAGCACAACGGCGTCTGCCGGCCCCCGAGCTCGGGCTTCCGCGGCAAGCCGTGCAGCCGCTTCAAGCTCGCCGGCTCGTTCACCAACCAGGACGTCGCCGGCAAGAACAAGATCCACTTCAGCGGCCGCCTCGGCGGGCATGCGCTCCCCGCCGGCCTCTACCAGGTGCGCATCACCGCAAGCTCCGGCGGCGTCAGCGGAAACACCGTCAAGGCCGAGTTCGACGTCTTCTGATCCCGCGCGCCGGCTGCCGCTCGATTCGGGATTCTTTGGTGGCGTGGTCGGTTCTCGCGGGCACGCACTTCACGAAGTACGCGCTTTGAGATAACGTGAACCACGTGGGGGAGTTCAACAGGGAGAAGCGTCTCGCGGCCTGGGTTGCCGGCGTGCTCGTCGCGCTCGGGATCGGCAGCCTCTTCCTGATCGTGGTCGCGCCGAACGCGGGCGCTGCACACGCGTCGGCGCCGTCGCGTTGCAAGGTCTCGCAGCTGTCGGTCCACCTCGGCCAGTCAAGTGGCGCCGCGGGCAGCGTGGGACAGTCGGTCCACTTCACGAACTCCTCGAGCACCAGCTGCACGCTCTCGGGCTACCCGGGCATGTTGATGCTGAACGCGGCCGGCCGGCCGCTCGCGACCCACGTGCGTCGCGGCGCCTCCGCGACGGTCCCGCAGATTCCGCTTCACCTCGTGACGGTGCTTCCGGGCGGCCGCGCGTCTTTCGACCTCGGCTACGCGGCCCAGACCGGTTACGGCAACCTGCACTGTCCGACCTCGAGCACCGTCGAGATCACGCCGCCGAATGCGTTCAGCCACTTCACGATCGCCTGGAAGCTCCAGCCGTACGGCGGCACCGTGCAGCATCTGCGCTGCGGCGTGATCAATGTCTCGCCCGTCTACGCGGGCTAGACCTAGCTGACGAGCGCGAGGCGCGGCGCGGGCCGCTCCTCGGCCGCGGCGGCGGCGATCGTCGTTTCGCCGTCGGCCTGTTCGAGCACGACGCTGAACCCGAGCGAGACGACGCTGTGGTCGCTCGAGATCGTCAGGCTGCCCGGGATCAGGCAGTGACGGTACCCCGTCTGCGCGTGAACGGCGGAAGCGATCATGTCCGGCAGGGCCATCAGGGCCGCCTCGCTGAGCGGCGATCCGGGCTGGGTGCTCTCCGACACGTGGCGTGGGTCGAAGCGCAGCAGCAGCAGCAGGGCATCCTCGTCGTGGTAGGCGCGCGCGACGAGCGGCCGAGCTCCCGCTGCGACGGCGTAGAGCTGAGCCATCAGCTCCGCGGCAAGTGTGCCGACCTGCTCCATCTCGAAGCACTCGCAGCCGCTCGCGGGGACCGGGTCGTCAGGCATCGCGGCTTGCATCCTGCGGTGGTTATCGGCGCGCCGCGAAAAGGGTAAACCCGCCGCACGCCGGCGGCCACCAGGTCTTCGTGGGCCGTCGCGACGCGAGCCCGCATACTTATGCCCGTGGCCTTCAAGCGACAGTCGCACCCAGCGCCCGACGGCGCCGCGCCGTCGCCTCCACGCCGAACCCGGCT
Organism: uncultured Solirubrobacteraceae bacterium; assembly: GCA_964422115.1. Classification (GTDB taxonomy): domain Bacteria; phylum Actinomycetota; class Thermoleophilia; order Solirubrobacterales; family Solirubrobacteraceae; genus Palsa-513. Next base: position 250,277 of record CAYQZU010000002.1, read on the forward strand.
GCCGCCCGGCGGGACGGCCGGCAACGGCCTCCTCACGGCCGCCACCGGCGTCGTCCTGTTTGTCATCCTCGGAGCCCTTGCGGTCACGGTCGTCGCGATCCACCCGCTGATCGACGCGCACCTCTTCATCGGCATGCTCCTGCTCGGCCCGCTGGCGCTTAAGCTCGGCAGCGTCGGCTACCGCTTCGGCCGCTACCGGGCTGGCGTGGCCGCCTATCGCGCGCGCGGCTTGCCGGACGCGGTGCTCGCGTGGATCGCGCCTTTCGTCGTTCTCAGCACACTGCTCGTGTTCGCCAGCGGCGTGGTCCTGCTCCTCGCCGGTCCGAGCGGGCGCTCGCTGTGGAACCCGGTCCACAAGTTCAGCTTCGCCGTCTGGCTCGCTGTCTGGTGGGGCCACGTCGTCGTCCACCTACCCGACCTGCCAAAGCTCCGCAGCGAGGTCCGGGCGCGCCCGTGGGACGCGGCGAGCGGGCGTGGCGCGCGCGCTCTTTCGCTCGCGGCCGCGCTGGTTCTCGGCACCGTTCTCGCGATTCTCGCGATTCCGCTGTTCGCCGCCTGGAGCCACTTCCTGGACCCGCCGCTCCACGCCTGACCGGCGCGCCGCACGCGGAGCGCCCGCGCCCGCGCCGGGCCACGGCGCCGCCCGCGCCAGGCCACGGTGCCGCCCGCGCGCCGGAACGCGGCCGGCGCCATTGCGGCCCGACCTCCGGGCTCGCCTTCTGCAAGCCTTCCCGCCGATGCTCGAAGGCCTCATGGGGGACGACTACTCGCTCTCGCTACCGCTGCTGCTGCGCCGTCTGCGCTCACATCCCGGGGAGGGTGAGATCGTCACGTTGACCGCGGAGGGCGCGGTGCGCTCGTCCTATCGCGACGTCGTGCCGCGAATCGATCGTCTGGCGCGAGCGCTGCGGCGGCTCGGGATCGAGCCGGGCGATCGGGTCGGCACGTTCGCCTGGAACTCGCAGCGGCACTTCGAGTGCTACTACGCGATCCCGTGTATCGGCGCTGTTCTGAACACCGTCAACCCGCGGCTCTTCCCCGACCAGATCGCCTACGTGATCAATCACGCCGAGGACCGGATCGTCTTCGTCGACGACACGCTGGTGCCCGCGCTCGCCAAGCTGGCCGACCAGCTTCCAAACGTCGAGCACTTCATCGTGATGGGCGAAGGGCCCGTCGGCGATTTGCCGCGGACGCGCCGCTACGAGGAGCTCCTGGCGCAGGCGGGCGAAGGGCCGCTCGACTACCCGGAGATCCCTGAGCGCTCGGCGGCGGCCCTCTGTTACACGACCGGCACCACTGGCGACCCCAAGGGCGTCCTCTACTCGCACCGCTCGATCGTTCTGCACTCGATTGCTCTTGTGATGACTGACGCGATCGGGCTGCGCGGCGACGATCGCGGCCTGCTCATCGTGCCGATGTTCCACGTCAACGGTTGGGGCTGGCCGCATGCGGCGGCACTGAACGCGATGACGCTCGTCATGCCCGGGCCGTTCGTGTCGGCGGAGCCGATCGCGCGCCTGATCGAGTCGGAGCGGTGCACGGTGATGGCCTGTGTCCCGACGATCTATGCGGACCTGCTCCGCTACGCCGACGAGCACCACCCGAACCTTCGCTCGTTGCGCTTCGGTGTCTGTGGCGGTGCGCCGCTGCCGACTGTCCTCGCGCGGGCGCTGGAGGAGCGCCACGGCGTTCGGCTGCTGCATGCCTGGGGGATGACCGAGACAAGCCCGATGGGCACCGTCTCGACCGACATCGCCGGTCTGGGCACGCAGGAGCGCTGGAGCCTGCGCGCGAGGCAGGGCCCGGCGGTCCCGCTGATCGAGTTGCGGATCACGGACGCCGCGGGCAGTGAGCTTCCCTGGGACGGCGTGGCCACCGGCGAGCTCGAGGTCCGGGGGCCGTGGGTCGCGGCCTCCTATTTCAAGGAGCCCGAGGCGAGCGCGGAGCTTTTCCACGACGGCTGGCTGCGCACCGGCGATGTCGCCAACATCGACGCGCGCGGGTACGTCGAGATAACGGATCGCTCGAAGGACGTCATCAAGTCTGGCGGCGAGTGGATCTCATCGGTGGCGTTGGAGAACGAACTGATGGCGCATCCGGCTGTTCGTGAGGCCGCGGTGATAGCGGAGCCCGACGAGCGCTACGGCGAGCGCCCGCTGGCCTGCGTCGTCCTCGAGCACGAGGCGGATGCCACCCCCGCGGAGCTCCTCGAGCACCTTCGCCCGCGCGTCGCCCGGTTTTGGCTTCCCGACGACTTCGCGTTCCTCGACGCGCTGCCGAAGACGAGCGTCGGCAAGTTCGACAAGAAGCTGCTGCGCAGCCGGCTCGAGTCCGGCGCGCTTACGCCGGTGCCCGCTCGCGCGCGGCGGGACACAGTGTCGTAGTCTGCAAGGTGCGATGAGCGCAGCCGGAACTTGGCAGATCACGGCCCAGACACCGATGGGGGAGCAGCAGTCGACCGTCGAGCTGGCCGAGAGCGGGAGCGAGCTGACCGGTCGGATGACCGCGCCGGAGGAGTCCGTGATCTACGAAGGCTCGGCCAACGGGGATGAGCTGTCGTGGCGTGTCGACATCAGCAAGCCGATGTCGCTGAAGCTCCACGTCACAGCGACTGTCGATGGCGACTCGATGTCCGGCAAGATCAAGGCCGGCATGTTTCCCGCGGCGCCCTTCACCGCCCAGCGCGTCTGAATCACGGCGTCTGCGGCGGGCCCGCCTGCGCACAGTGTTTATCCGCCACGGCGACAGCTTGAGCAACGCCGTCGGCACAGCAGAGTTGTGACCCCCGCGGAGCGCGCGGGTGTGAGACAGTGGCGTCGTGATGAGCCACGCCGTCAGCCGCGTCGTTGCGCTTTTGCTGGTGTTTTTCGCGTCGGCCGCCACCCTCGCGCGGGCCGCTTCCGCGAGTGCGGCGCCCTTCCGGGGCGCCCCGGCCGCACACGCCGCGGCGACGCGTACCCGCTCAACGCGCGCACCGACCACGACCGCGCGCGTCGTGGCCTCAGCGACTCCAGCCGGCCTGTCGCTGTCACCACCTGCGACTCTGAGCTTCGTCGCGACAAGCCCCGTGCTGACGTTGCACGCGAATGGCACGGCAACCACAACCGTGCAGCTGATGAACCCAGGTCCGCCGGTCCCTGTCAGGTTCGAGCTCGTCTCGCTGCCGGGCGGTGCCGCGGTGCCGGCCGCGAGGACGGTCGTCCACTCCGCTGCGGGCCTCAATACCGTGAGCCTCGAGTTCAAGCAGTCGTTCCGCTCCTCGATGACCGGCGCGACCGTCGTCGCGGCACCCGCGAGCGGCTCACAGGTCGGCGGCTCGGCCTCGCTGGGGCCCGCCGCGGGCGCGCAGGCTGCCGCGCCCGCCACCCAGTCGCAGGCGATCGTCGTCAGCCTCCGCCGCCTCACAGGGATCCTCGCTGACATCGTCATCCCGGCGGCTGGCGGCCTGCTGCTCGCCCTCATCTTCTACATCGGATTCCTCGGCGCGGTCGGGCCGACCGACCCCGACGAGCACGTCCACGCCGGCGCGTCGTGGAACTTCAAGGACAGCTGGGCGACGAACGTCTCCGTGGTCGGCGCGGCTGCGGCGACGCTCATCACGGCGATCGGGCCCGGGTCGCTCCTGCTCGTGGGCATCCAGCTGAGCGACTTCGCGTTGCTGACGGCGCTCTGGGGCGTCGCGATCACGTTCGCGCCGCTGATCCTCGTATTCGCCGCACGCCGGAGCGCTCGAGCGACGGGCGCCGCCGTCACGGTCAACATGTTCCTGCTCGCCGCCGCCGTCACGTTGTTCGGCGTTGGCGCCGAGCTTGCGACCGTCGTCGTGCTGGTCCACTTCGCGGCGCTGCCGCTCCTCGCGCGCTGGATCATCGGCGGTGCTATCACCGCCCTCGCCCTGCCGGTCCTCGCATACGCCGTCGCGACCGCTGCCGCTCTGGTCCAAACGAGCCAGGCGATAACCCCCACCCCGCGAGCCCTCACGAAGGCGGATGTCCCAATGTTCCGCTCGCTGCTGCGCTCCGGCAAGGACACCTCGCTAGCGCTCTGAGGTGCGCTCGCCGCGGCCGCAGTGCCGTGTCGCCGCCCGCGACCCGGATCGCCGGCATGCTGGACGGCCGCGGTCCGCGCCCGTAGTAGATTCAGACCGTGGTCGGCTCGCCGCTAGAGTTGTTGGAGGCAGCGGTTCCCGGGTTGGAGCGGGCTGCCCAGGAGAAGCGCGCCACCGCTCTGGGTGAGCACGACCTGCAGGAGGCGCTCGAGCAGGCGGCCGGTGCCGCGTCCGCGCGGATCGAGCTGAAGCACTGGCCGGAAGTCGGACCGTTCGACCTCCTGATCGACGGCCGGATCGCCGTCGAGTTGCAGTTCTGCCAGTCCGGCGATGGCCTCGCCGCGATCGCGTGGGACGTCGCGAAGCTTGCGTGCGCGCGCGCTGAGCGGAAGATCGAGGACGGGTGGATCATCGCCGCCGCTCCATCCTGGCACTGGGACACTCGCCGCCCCGGCGTCGAGCTGATTTCTCAGCACACCTACGACGGCGACGAGCTGATCGAGGACTACGAGGATCATTGGCGGCTGTGGTGTAACGAGATCACCTCGCGCCCCAAGCACCTGCCGCAGACCTTCGCGATCACCGAGCCCGGCACCCTCTCGGCGCGGCTCGGCCGCGTCCCGTTCGTCTTCCGCTTCGCTCGCATCGAGGTCCTGAAGCCAACCTGGCATCCCTACGTCTGCCCGCACCGCTGGCGCGGTCGGATGTGCCTGCCGCGCCCGTGGGATCCAGACGGCTCGGGCGGCGTTTCGGGCTAGGGCGGCCGGCCGCGACGCGCATCCGCCTCGCAGGAACCGCGAGCGCCGCGAAGAATGCGGCGGCAGGCGAGAATGCGCGCGCGATGACGATCCGAGCCCGGCCGACCGCTCACCACACGCGCGCAAGGACGGCACGTCCCCTCGGCGCTTCGAGTTGCGGCGCGGTTGCGCCGACCGGCGCCGCCTCGAACTGGTGGCGGGCGATCCGAGCGGCCACGGGGATGCTGGCGACAAGCGCCGCCCTGGCTGTGTCGGGCTGCGGGCTCGGCCTCGTCCCGAGGGTCACCGTCAGCCCGCACTTCAGTGAGCGCGCAAGCGCGATCTGCCGTACCACGAACCTCGCGATCGAGGGACTGCCGGTTCCCTACAGCACACCGGCCTCGCAAGCCCGTGTCGCTCGCGCCGCCGGGCGCTATCTTGCCGCGGAGCTTCGGCGACTGCGGCGGCTGACGGCGCCAAAGCGCCGTCGACGCGCATACGCGACCGCCCTCGGCGCCGTGTCGGCGCTCATCGCACTCGAACGTCACGAGGTCTCCGCGTACTCGAGGAACGGGCTCGCACAGCTCGAACCGCTGCTCGCTCGCGGTCAGGCCTTGACGGAGATCGGTGACGCCGCGATGAACAAACTCGGCCTGCGCGACTGCGCCGCCGACCCGCAGCCGAGCGCCGCCGCCTAGTCCGACAAATCTTCGGAAATTGCGGATCTGACGGTCGGTTCGCCGTGCTGGGTGGCCCTAGACTCGTCGAGTCGCGCGCGGGGCGAAGGAGCGAGCGGTGAACGTCCCGTTCGCGCGTGCGGCGTCGGAGGAGCGCGCGATGGGTGTGGCGGTACGACAAGCGATTTCGGATCCCGCCGAGGTTGTCGCTCGTGTGGCCGCGGCGCGCCGCGAGCTGCTCCTGCGAGCACACCGCCAGCGCCTGCGTTACGAGGATCTCGAGGACTGCTACAGCCAGGCGACGCTCGAGTTGGTCGTGCGCTCGCGGCGTTCACCGTTTGCAAACCCAGACCACGTCAAGAACGCGCTGGAGCAGAAGTTCGTCAGTCGCATCAACGACCGCAGGCGGGCGCTCGCCGGCCGCAGCGGGATCGAAGCGGCGATCGCCAACGCGCTGCCGGTGGACAGCGCGAGCTCCGCCGCGCCCGAGGTTGAGGACCGGGGCGCCGCCGTTGAGCGCCACGTCGAGATGCATGCCGACATCCGCCGGTTGCGCGAGGTCATGGCGGAGCTCACGGCCGACCAGCGGCTCGTCCTACACAGCCAGGTGAACCTGCAGATGGAGTCCCAGGACTTCTGTGAGCGCTACGAATGGTCGGCCGAGAAGTTCCGCAAAGTGGCGCAGCGCGGCCGCGCGAAGCTGAGGGGGCTGCTCGACGAATATCAGAGCGGCGAGCGCTGCCGGCGGCTCGAGCCCGATCTTCTTGCACTGGTCGTCGGCTCAGGCACGCGCGAGCAGCTGGCAAGAGCTCGCAGTCACGTCGAGAACTGCCCAGGCTGCGCGCGCCAGGTGGCGCTGCGCAGTCGCGTTGGTCGAGGCCTTCCGGTCGTGGCGCCGGTGCCCGCGGCCGCGGCGCTTGCCTCTCGTGGCACGCTCGGATGGATCGGCGGCGCGATTCGCCGTGTCCTGGGTGCCGCCAGGGCCCCGGCGGCGGGCGCCGGCACGGGCGGTGTTGCCGGCGTGGCCGGCGGCTCGACGGGAGCGCTCATGCTCGGAAAGGCTTCGGTCGCCGCCCTGTGCATCGCCGGCGCCGCCGGCGGTATCGCGGTCTGCGCTAGCGGTGACGCGCGCTCGCAACCGCCGAAGTCGGCGCGATCGCGCGTCACCGCTGCGCGCGCGAGCGCCGCCGAGGCGACTCGCATCGCGCCGGCCGCCGTCCTGAGAGGGGCGCACAGGCTCACGCCCGTCGAGCAGATCCGCCGAGAGTTCGCCTCCGGTGCTCGTCACGCGGTGATCGCGCCAGCGACGAGCAGTCCGGCGGCGCCCGCTGCACTCCAGGCGCAGCCGGCCGTCGTGACCCGTCAGGAATCGAAGGAGTTCGGCTTCGAGCGCTGATCGCCGGACGGGGTCGGCGACGCCACGCCGGGCGCCCGGCGGGTGGCACCCGCGGCGTAAGCCAAGCCCCCCTAACGCAGCGGATGGGCCCTGAAGAACGCCCAGATCGTGGCGTTGGCGTCGAGCGCCGTGCTCTGGGGCCCGAGCAACCGGGTGACCGAGCGCGGCAGCACGGGCCCCCCGGGCCATTCGTGCCCCTCGCCGTTGATCGTGTAGAGCTCCACCGACGCGCCCGCGCGGCAACGTCGGTAGGAGGTCAGCGTGACGCCGCGCCCACGCCTGGTGCTGCTGGCTGAGGGCGCGCACCCATCCTGCGACGCCCAATCGGCGGCTGCCTGCGGGACCGAGTAGGTCCAGTAGCCCTGACCGTTGCCGTCGTAGGGATCGACCGGGTCGGCGTTCCCGTGGATCGCGACTATCGGAACCGGCCTGCTTGCCGGGCACGGCGTCGCGTGGCGCAGCCCGCTGACCGCGGCGACCGCGGCGAAGACGCCCGCCGAATCGCAGGCGAGCTGGCTCGCGAGCCGCGCGCCGCCGGAGAACCCTGTCGCGTACACGCGCGCCGGATCGATGCAGTATTTCGACTCCATGACCCCCACCAGGTCCGTCACGAAGGCGACGTCGTTCGGCGCGCCGCCCGCCGCCGGCACGCTGCCCAGGCGCGGCTGGCCGGGGATGTCCCAGTCATAACCGCTCCCGGCGCGGATCATTCCCTGCGGATAGGCGACAATGAAGCCGTCCGCGTCGGCCGTCGCATCCATGCCGCTGAAGATTCCTTGTGCCGCGGCGGTCGAACCGCTGCCGTGCAGGCTCACGACCAGCGCGAGCCTCGCGCGGGACGTGTACCCGCTCGGCAGGTGCACGATCACCACCCGACGATGACCGGCGACGGCAAGGGTTAGCTCCCCGCTCACGGTTCGCGTGCCGCAACCACTCGACGGCTGCGCCGCGCCCGCCCCGGCGGCGGCGAGGACGAGCAGGGCCACGGTCCCCGCCACCAGAAGTCGGATGCTGGACGGGGCGTCCAAGATCCGGAGCCTAACGCCCGCGCAGCGCTCCCCCGTCTAAGAGGCGCAAATCCCGCCGCTGGCGGCAACCACCGCCGGTCCGGGTAGCGTGTCCTGCGTGCCGAGGGTGCCCGGAAAGGCCGCCGAGCCGCGGCAGGCCGCGGAGCCCGCCCGACCCGACGCGGTCGTCGAGCGGACCGGCCCGCGCTCCGCAAAGCTAGCCGCGCATGGGCGGGCTGCCGTTCGCGGGACCGCAACCGTCGCGCGCGCGCTCCGCGCCGCCAGCGTGCGTGGGCTCCCCGTTCTTGCGACCGGCCTGGCCGCAGCCGTCCCGGTGATCGTCTCGACCGTGAACGCAGTCCGCGCGGGGTGGGAGCCGGACGGGGACGACGGCATCATCCTCACGCGCGCGCTCGATGTGTTCACCGCACACTCGCCGCTGGTCGGCCAGTACTCCGAAGCGGGCCGGGTAACCGGACAGATCGTCCACAGCCCGGGCCCGCTGCTCTACTGGCTACTCGCGATCCCGGTCCGTCTCGGCGGGCCGGCGAGCGCGGCGATCGCGATGGGCGTGCTCAACACGCTCTGCGTGATCGCCGTTGTCGCGCTCGCACGTCGCCGCGGTGGCGTCTGGCTCATGTTCGCCGTGTCGATCGGGATCGCGCTGATGTGCCAGTCGCTCGCAGCCGAGGTGTTCCACGACGTGTGGAACCCCTCAGCGGCGATGTTCCCATTCCTGCTCCTGATCTTTCTCTGCTGGTCGCTCGCATGCGGCGATCTGGCAACGTTGCCGGCGATCGCGCTGCTCGCGAGCTTCGTGGTCCAAACCCACCTCGCCTACCTCGCACCGACCGCGGCGCTGGTAGCGATCGGTCTGGCCGGCGTCGGCGCGATCCGCCTTGTGCCGTGGCTGCGAGCGCGGCGATCGAGGCTCGCGCCCGGGCGCTCCCACGCTTGGCGCTGGGTGCTCGGCGCGATCGTGGTGCTTGCCATTTGCTGGAGCGGGCCTGCGATCGACGAGATCGAGCACAGCCCGGGCAACCTGTCGTTGATCGTCACAACCGTCCACGACCGCGGCTCGACGCTCGGCTCCGCCGCCGGCTGGAACTCAGTCGTACGCGCCGTCGGGGTGAGACCGTGGTTCCTCTACGTCCCGCGATCCGAGTGGGACCGCAAGCGTGACGTCCGCTCATCGCCGTCGGGCGGCGAGACGGTCAGCGCGATCGTGCTGCTCGTCCTGCTGGCGCTGGTCGCGGCGGTCGCGGCGCTGCGCCGCCGCATCGATCTCTTTACCGCCGCCGTGATCGGGCTCGCACTGTGCGCCGGTCTCGCAGCCGACGCAGCAAATACTCCCGCCGACCCACTGCTGTCGGGAACGCTCGGTTACACGATGTGGTGGGGTTCGGAGGTTGGGCTCTGGGTCTGGCTGGTGCTCGCCTGGTCGGTCTTCGTGGTGCTCGCGCGTGTCGGACGGTTCACCTTGCTGCCCGTGCTCGCGCGCCTCGCCGGGTCCCTTCCGGTGCGCCGGCCGCGGGCGCTCGGCGCCGCCAGGAGAGCGTCGGTCGTGGCGGGCATCGTCGCGACGCTCGCCGTGGCGAGCGCCGTGGCCGGCACCCAGCGCCGCGACTCTCACGCGCGTGAGTACCTGCCGACGGCGACCATCGGGCGCGCGCTGGTCACTGCGATTCCAGCGCATCGGACGATCGACTACGAGCTCGGGTCGCTCGACCTCGCCACGCAGCCGATCGAGCCGGCGGTTCGATTCTGGCTCGTCGCGCACGGTGACCGCCCGCTCGCCGACGGTTCACTGCCTCGACTCGGGAACTATTACCAGCTGGGCGACCGGCACTACGACTGGATCGTGTTGCTCACAGACGGAACGGCGCCCCACCGTCCGCTGCGCCTGCTCGCGCGTGTTCGCTTCCGCGATCAGTCGGGCTCGCACACACTCAGCGCGTGGGTCGGCCGGGCGCCTTCGCGGCGGCCGAAGACGGCGCGGCGGGCACGTGGCGCCGTCGCGGCGGCGAGCTGACCCATGCGATAATCCTCGCGCCGCGATGAATCCCCACCGCAAGCGTCAGGTGCGCCTCGTCGTCTGTCTCACGCTGGCCGTGCTGCTCGCGAGCGGGCTCGTCTACACGAGTTTCTCGGCGGCCGACCAGGCTCTCACGCCGACCGAGTTGCTGGCGCGCGCCCAGACCGGAGTGGCGTACGACCTCACCGGGACGGTCGTCAGTGGCTCGGTCCGCCACCTTGCCGACGGCAACCTCGACTTCAAGCTCGCTGACCGCGCCGGCGGTGGTCGGAGTGTCCTGGTCCACTACAGCGGTGCCGTGCCCGATCCGTTCCGGGTCGGGCGAGAGCTGATCGTGACGGTCAGCCGCCGCGGCACGCGCTTTGTGGCGCAGCCCGGGTCGATGGTCACGAAGTGCCCGTCGAAGTACAGCCCCGCCAAGGCGGCGTGATCGCGCCGTGTCGGTGATGGCGGCGGTCGGTCGCGCCGCGCTCGTGCTCGCGCTCCTGACGACGCTGTTCGGAATCGGAGCGTCTCTCTACGGCGCCCGCCGCAGCCGCCGCGAGTGGGTCGACGCGGGTCGCCGATCGGTCTACGCGCTGTTCGCGATCCTCAGCGTCGCGTTCGTGATCCTCGAGGTTGCGTTCGTGGTGAACGACTTCGCGTTCAACACCGTCGCCGGCAACTCGAGCCTCACGACGCCGCTCCTATACCGCGTGGCCGCGATGTGGGGCTCGCAGGAGGGGTCGCTGCTGCTCTGGGTATGGCTGCTGTCGGCGTGGTCGAGTCTCGCCGTCTTTCTGACCCGCAACCGGCTACGCGAGATCGTGCCCTATGCCGTCTCTGTGCAGCTCGGGTTCGGCGCGTTCTTCACGATGCTGCTCGTCTTCTTCGCCTCGCCGTTCTCACTCACCTCGCCGGCACCGGTGAACGGGGCGGGCCTCGACCCGCTGCTGCGCAACCCGAGCATGATGATCCACCCGCCAATGCTCTACTCGGGCTACACGTTCTTCACGATCCCGTTCGCCTTCGCCGTCGGGGCGTTGATCACCCGGCGCGTTGACGCGGAGTGGATCGCGGTGACACGCCGCTTCGCGCTCGCCTCCTGGCTCTTCCTCGGCGTTGGGATCCTGCTCGGGGCGCGATGGGCCTACTACGAGATCGGCTGGGGCGGCTACTGGGGTTGGGACGCGGTCGAGAACGCTGCGCTCATGCCGTGGCTCCTCAGCACGGCGTTCCTCCACTCGATCATGATCCAGGAGAAGCGCGGGATGCTGAAGATCTGGAATGCGTCGCTCGTTCTGGCGGCGAGCACCATGGCGATCGTCGGCACGTTCCTGGTTCGCTCCGGGGTGCTCAACTCGATTCACGCGTTTGGCGCGTCAACGCTCGGCGTCCCCTTCGTGATCCTGATCGCGGTGATGGTCGCGGGGTCGATCTACCTGGTGATCAGCAGGCGCGATGTCCTGCGCAGTGAGCACCAGCTCGACTCGCTGTTCTCGCGCGAGGCCGCGTTCATGCTGAACAACATGCTGCTCGTGGGCCTGACCTTCGTGATCTTCTGGGGTACGTTCTTCCCGCTGATATCGGGAGCCCTCACGGGAACCGAGAGCGAGGTCGGAGCGCCGTGGTTCAACCGCTACACCGTCCCGCTTGCGCTCGTGCTCGTTCTGCTGGCTGGCATCGGGCCGGTGATCCCGTGGCGGCGCGCGTCGCTCGCGAACGCCCGCCGGAATTTCGCGACGCCGATCGTCGCGTCGGCTGCGATGCTGCTCGCAGCGTTCACGATCGTTCCAATCTCCTCGTCGCCGTCGACGATCGTGCTGTTCTGCGCAGCAGTGTTCGTGTTCGCCAGCGTCGGTCAGGAGTTCGTGCGCGGTTGGCGCGTGCGCCGCGCCACGTCCGCCGACTCCCGCTCGGTGGCGGCGCTCTCGATGATTCGTCGCAACCGTCGACGCTACGGCGGCTATATCGTGCACGTGGGGATCGCCGTCCTGTTCATCGGCGTCGCGGCATCGGCGACCTTTCAGCGCAGCCACTACGTCGAGTTGCGCCCCGGGCGCAGCGACGTGGTTGCCGGCTTCAAGATGACCGAACAGCGCCCGACGGCTGCGATCGTGACCGACCCGACGAGCACCGGCGCCCTCTTGACGCTCGGGGCCGTGATTCGCGTCTCGCGCGCCGGCCACTACGTCGGCACGCTCCATCCGACCGCGCAGTTCTTCGCTGACCCGAGCGGGGCCGAGGGACCGGTCGGGAGCCTGCTCGGGGGCACCTCGGTCAGCGAGCTCAGCCTCGACTCGAGCCTGCGCCGCGATCTCTCGGCGGCGCTCGACGCGCCGTCGCTACAGGCCCGGCTACAGAGCGAGATCAACCGCGCCAACGCCCTCGTGAATGCCGACAAAGCGGGGGCGCAGAGCCGCCTCGACCTCTCCTACGTCCTGCTCGCAGCGATCGTCCACGGCTACCTGCGCCACACCCCGGAAGCCCAGTTCAAGCTGACCTCCTCGCCGCTGGTGCTCTGGCTGTGGTTGGGCGCGCTCGTTGTGTTCGCCGGCGGCCTCGTCGCGATCTGGCCGTCGGGTGCCACACGCCGCGTGCGTGCCCGCTACTTCGCCCGCGTCGCACAGGAACTCGGCCGCGCCTAGCGCGGTGATCCCGACGCAGGGGCACGGGAGCCGAAGGTGCTGGTAGCGGTGCTCGTCGCGGTCGTCGTGGCGCTCGCATTCCTGACCTGGTTCGTCGGCGCACCGCTTCGCAACCCGAGCGCCGGCGAGCCGGCCATCGACAGCCGCCGCAGAGCGCTCGAAGCGGCGCGCGACGCGAAATACCAGGAGATCCGCGACAACGAACTCGACTACCGCACCGGCAAGCTCTCCGACGAGGACTTCCGGACCATCGACCGCCAGCTGCGCGCCGAGGCCGTCGAGATCCTTCGCTTGCTCGACGACCTGCGCTAGCCTTAGCGCGACATGCAGGCGCTCTTCTCAACCACACAGGTACTCATCTGCGTGGTCCTGATCCTCCTGATCCTGATGCACTCGGGCAAGGACACGGGCCTCTCCGGCGCGTTCGGCGTCGGCACCGGCACCGGTCCGCTCGGCGGCGGCTCACTGGTCGAGCGCAACCTGAACCGCTGGACGATCCTCTTTGCGATCCTCTTCGTTGCGAACACCATCCTGCTGCTCAAGCACCCGTGGGGCGGAAGCGGCTGAAAAGCTGAAAAGTCCGCTTCGCGGCTTTTCAGATGGCCGAGCGGGGGTGTGCCGGTCTGACCGGCGCGACTCGGACGTTGCGGCGGTGGGGCGAGGGCTGAGGGTGCCAGTGCCGTTGCGGCGCACGACCGCGCGCGGCGACGACGAATCAGCCGGTGCTGAGCAGATCTACGATGAAGATGAGTGGCGCGTTCGCCGGGATCTTTGGTGGCGAGCCGGCGGCGCCGTACCCGAGCGAGGCGGGGATGATGAGCTCGCGGCGACCACCGACGCGCATGCCGACGAGGCCTTGGTCCCAGCCCTTGATCACGTTGCCGAGACCGAGCTGGAACTGGAACGGGACGCCCTTGGGCCCGCCGTGCGCCCAGGAGGCGTCGAACACCGAGCCGTTCTTGTAGAGCGCGCCGACGTAGTCGACGGTCAGTTGGTCCCCGTTCTTGGCGACCGCGCCGGTGCCGGTCACCAGGTCTCTGGTCACGAGCGTCGTCGGGGCCGCGCCGCTCGGCACGGTGATCTTCGGCTCGGTGGAGAGCGGGCCTGAACTCGGGACCGAGGCCGTCGCCGCCGGTGTCACGCCCGTCGGGCCGGTTGCCGTCGACGTGGCGCCCGTCGAGCCCGTGACCGGGACCGTCGTGGGCGGGCCCTTCAGCGTCTGGGCCTGGTCGGGCGCGGGGACGATGTGCGCGGTGTCCGGGTAGCTCGTCGAGCCGCAGGCGGTGAGGCCCACGGCGGCGGCGACCGTGACGATCGGGAGCAGGCGGGCGCGCATCGGCCCGGGAAGGCTAGCGGACTCGGCGGCCAGCCGTGGTCGCTGTCGTCTCCTTGGCGGTGGTTCGTACTACGATCGGGTCGCTGTGAAGGGGCAAGCACCGGTCGGAGAGCTCGGCGAGGCGCGACGCTGGGGCGCGGTCGCGGCCTACGCGCTGCTGGCCGCTTGCACCCAGCTCCTGTGGCTGACCTACGCGCCGCTCACCACTGCCTCGGCGCACCACTACCACGTCTCAGAGTCTGCGATCGGATGGCTCGCGGAGATCTTCCCGCTGCTCTACGTGGTTCTCGCGCTTCCGGCCGGGCGCCTGCTCGACCGCTCATTCCACCGCTGGCTGGCGCTCGGAGCGATCCTCACCGCGGCCGGCGGACTCGTTCGACTCGGTGGCGGAGGATACGCGTGGGCGCTCGCGGGAGCGCTGCTTGTCGCTGTGGCGCAGCCGCTCGTGCTGAACGCGGTCACCAAGGTGGCTGCGGAGTACCTGCCGGCCGAGCTTCGCCCGCACGGCATCGCGGTCGGCACCGCCGGAATCTTTGGCGGAATGCTTCTCGCGCTGGTCCTCGGGACGGCGTTCGGCGGGCGGGGCATCGCGGCGCTGCTCGTGGTCCAGGCGGCCGTTGCGCTTGTCGGCGCGGCGGCGCTCTGCCTCGAGCTTTCGCGGCGCGGCGCCGGTAGGCCGCAGGACGAGGCGGTCACCGTCGGAGTCGCCGCCCTTCGCGCCGTCTGGTCCGATCCGGGCGTGCGGGTGCTCAGCGGGCTCCTGTTCCTCGGTTTCGGCGCGTTCATCGCCTTGACGACCTGGCTGCAGGCGCTGCTTCACCACTACCGGGTCTCCGCCGACACCGCCGGGAGCCTGCTGGCCGCGATGGTGCTCGCCGGCGCAGTGGGGTCCGCGGTGCTGCCGCCGGTGCTCGTGCGCCGGCGCGGCGAGCGCAACATGATCGTTGCGTCGGTCGCATCCGTGGTTGTTGGCGGCGTCGTGCTCGCATTCGCGCGCGGCGTGGCGATCGAGGCGCTGGTCCTCGTCCCGATGGGGTTGCTCCTGTTGACGGACCTTCCGATCGTGCTCGAGCTGAGCGAGCGCGGGGCGGGAGCGGCCGGCGCCACCGTCGCCGCGCTCCTCTGGCTTTCGGGCCAGCTGGGTGGTCTCGTCGTCGCTCTTGCGGTGCAGACGCTCGTGCACCATCCGACACAGGCATTCCTGCTCCTTGCGGCTGTCGGCGTGTGCGCCGTACCGCTTTTGTTCCGGCTCGGCCCCGTGCTCGACGCGGCGCGCGCGGTGCCCGCGACGCCGGCTCCCGACGGCCTTGTCGTCGCCGGCTGAGCGCTCAGCGGTACGCCGCGTCGCTCAGCTCCACCTGAAGGCCCCCGAGCGTGACGGCGCATCCGATGGATGTGCTGGCATACACTGAAATGACCTGCGAACGGAGGCGGAGGCAATGAACCAACCGGCAGATCAAGAGGACGCAACCGCGGAGCGCGGAAGCGAGCACGGCGCTAGCAGCGGTCGCGCCGGGCTAATGGAAACGCACGCCCGCGACCGCAGCCAAGCCGCGCTCGTACGCGAATCGCTCGTGCGATGCCCGGGCGGTTCCGAGCTCGGCCCCCAGTAGCCGCGCGATTCAGCCGCCGAGCAGGCGGATCGGATTCCCGTCAAGCCACGCCTCGATGTCTTCGACGATCTCGCGGTAGAAGACCTCGTAAGCGTCGACCGCGACGTAGCCGAGATGCGGCGTGAGCAGCGTGTTCTTGGCCCGCACCAGCCGGTGGCCTGGGCTGAGCGGCTCGTGGTCGAAGACGTCGAGCGCTGCGCCGGCGATCCGGTCGTGTTCGAGCGCCTCGATCAGCGCCGCCTCATCGACGATCGGCCCGCGCGAGGTGTTCACGAGGAAGGCGGTCGGCTTCATGAGCGCCAGCTCGCGTGCTCCCACGACCCGGCGCGTCCGCTCTGACAACCGCAGGTGGATCGAGACGACGTCCGAGCGCGCGAACAGCGCGTCCTTCTCGACTGCCTCGACTCCTGCGCTGCGCGCATGTTGGGTGTCGAGATTCTGACTCCAGGCGATCAGCCGCATGCCGAACGCTGCGCCATAGGCTGCCACGCGCGTGCCGAGCACGCCCAGGCCGACAAGCCCGAGCGTGCGTCCCGACAGCTCCGGTCCGATTGTTTGCTGCCAGCCTCCCGCTCGGATGTTGGCGTCCTCCTGCGCGATGTGACGCGTGAGCGCGAGCACGAGCCCCCACGTGAGCTCCGCGGTCGCGGTCCCGCCGACCTGGGTGCCGCTGACGACGACCCCGTGCTCACGCGCAGCGTCGACGTCGATCGCCGCATTGCCCATGCCGGTCGTGACGATCAGCCGCAGGCGCTCGAGCCGCGCCAGGAGCGCGGCCGAGAGCGGTGTTCGCTCGCGCATCGCGACGATTACGTCGAAGTTCGAGAGCCTGTTGACGAGGGCATCCTCACCGTCGAGATGGTCTGTGAACACCTCGAGTGCGATCCGCCGATCGAGACGCTCCCACGGCCCGAAGCGGCGCGCGGCGTTCTGGTAGTCGTCGAGCACCGCTACCGCCGGGACCGCCATCGCTCGCTCCACACTATCGACTGACGATCGACCAAAGAGCACAGCGGGCCGACGCGCTATAAAGGGGGGTCTAGACAAGGTCGACGAGGGTTCGGGTATGCGAGATGTCGGTTGACAGCACGGTGCACGACTCAGGCCGCGGCGCGTCGCGCACCGAGGCGCTGCGCGCGTCGCCGCCGATGTTCCGGTGGCCGTGGCTGGACCGCCTTTCGCGCGTGCATCCGGCCGTTCCCCCGCTGATCTTCATCCCGGCGATCGTCGTTCTCGCAGTGATCGGCGGTTCGCGGCTGGCTGCCGGCACGTTCGCGCTGGCAGCCGTGTGTGGCTATGCGTTCTGGACGTTCTGCGAGTACTGGATCCACCGCGTGGTCTTTCACTTCGAGCCGGAGGACGGCATCGGTGCCCGGCTTCACTGGATGGTCCACGGCGTCCATCACGACCACCCAAACGATCCCCTGCGTCTCGTAATGCCGCCGGCCGTTTCGGTCCCGCTGGCGGCGCTCTTCATCGCCCTCTTCGCACTTGTCGTCGGGACGCCGCTCGCCTGGGCGGTCGGCGCCGGATTCCTCGCCGGCTACCTCTTCTACGACATGCTCCACTACGCGCTCCACCACCACACGACCCCACGGACGGGCCTCGAGCGGCGTCTGCGTGAGCTGCATATGCGTCACCATTTCGAGGATCACGAGCACGGCTACGGAATCAGCGCGCCGTGGTGGGATTTCGTTTTCGGGACGCTCTCCCGGCGCAGCCGCGAGCGACCGCGTTAGCCTGAGCCGGACGTTCGCGCCCTGTTACCCGGTCGCCTCGGTCGCGGCGTAGGTGAGTTGCGCGGTCTGGTAGAGGCACTCGTAGGCGGCGGACGAGCCGACGACCGCCTGCATCGTCTGGATCGTCACGTCACCGCACTGCGAGGTGTTGCGGCTTGCGCGCCACGAGGTCGTTGCGGGGTAGTTGACTGCCAGTGCCGGCACCCACGTGGGGACCGCGAGCGCCACGACGTCGCCGGCCTTGACGGCGATCGGGTGCGCCAGATGGAACTGGGCGGTGGTCCCGAAACGACTCTGGAGGCGGACCACCGGGCTCAACCCGACGAGTCTGTATTCGAGACCGCCGGTGTTGTGAAGGATCGCGAGGCCGGCCCGCGAGGTACCGCCCTCGCGCCCGTCGAAATAGTGGACCTGGTTCAGGCTCGGGACCGCCAGCGTTATCGACCACGCGATGATCCGCCCGCTCCTGCGGATCATGAACGGGTTGACATCCTTCCCGTCCTTGATTTGGATCGCGGTGGTTCTCGACACCACGGCACAGGGGTTGGCCGGGCAGCTTGGCGGCGTCGTCGAGCTGTGGTTCGCGAGCGTGATCGTCCCAGCTCGAGCCGAGGCCGGACCCGCGGACACGAGCGCCAGCGTGCTAACCGCCGCGCGTAGGATCGGTCTGATCGCCACGGCCGAGAACCGTAGCGCCCGCGCCAGCGGCAAGAGCCGCCTGCGGCGCGCACCGCTCGGGCGATCGGAGATGCCTGTCGGCCGGCGACCGGTTCAGATCGGGTAGTGGCGCTCGCTTTCCTGCACGGTTATCCAGCGCAGCTCGGTGAATTCCTCGACCGCGGCGCGGCCACCAAAGCGTCCCCAGCCACTGTCCTTGACCCCGCCGAACGGCATCTGTGGCTCGTCGTGGACGGTCGCGTCGTTGATGTGGCAGATGCCGCTCTGGATGCGCTGCGCGAGCTCGAGTGCGGCTGGAACGTCGCTGCTGAAGACGGCTGCCGACAGCCCGTAATCCGTGTCGTTCGCGACGGCAACGGCCTCCTCGGGTCCATCGACCGTGACGATCGGCGCGAGCGGCCCGAATGACTCCTCGGAATAGACCCGCATCGCGCTCGTCACGCCAAGCAGCACGGTCGGCTCGTAGCAGGTGCCCTGGGCGCCACCGCCTGCGAGGACCTTCGCGCCCTTGCTCCGCGCGTCCTCGACGAGCTCGCTGACGCGCGTCATCGCCGCGTCGTTGATCAGCGGACCGATGTGCGTGTCGGGCTCACGCGGGTCACCGACCTTGAGGCCGCGGGCACGGTTCGCCAGCAGCTCCGCGAACTGCTCGGCGATCGCTCGCTCAACGATGATCCGCTCGGTCGACATGCAGATCTGTCCTTGGTGCATGAACGCCCCGAAATTCGCCGCCGCCGCGGCCCGGTCGAGGTCGGCGTCAGCGAGCACGACGAGCGGCGCCTTGCCGCCCAGCTCAAGCAGGACACGCTTGAGGTGTCTGCCAGCGGTCTCGGCGATTATGCGCCCGACGCGCGTCGAGCCGGTGAAGTTGATCCGGCGCGTGTGCGGGTGCGCGATCAGCGCTTCGACCACCTTCGCGGCGTCTTCCGGCGCGTTGGTCACGAAGTTGATCACACCCGGGGGCAGCCCGGCATCGGCGAGCACCGTCGCGACTGCCGCATGAGTTCTTGGGCATAGCTCCGAGGACTTGAGCACGACCGTGTTGCCGTACGCCAGTGGCGTTGCGACCGCGCGCGTCGCGAGGATCATCGGCGCGTTCCATGGCGCGATTCCGATGACCACCCCGGCCGGAGCGCGAACCGCCATCGCGAGCTTCCCGGGAATGTCGGAGGGGATCACCTCGCCCACGGCGCCGTAGGCCTGCGCTGCGGCCTCCCGCAGCATCCCGCAGGCCAGCATGCAATTGAACATCCCCCAGCCGAACGTGGCGCCGGTTTCCTCGGTCATCGTTGCGGCGATCTGCTCCTGACGCTCGGTGAGCAGATCGGCCGCACGACCAAGCAGCGCCCGGCGCTCGCCGGGAGAGCTCACAGACCACCCGCTGAACGCGCTGTGCGCTGCGTCGACGGCTGCCTGCGCGTCCGCGACGCTCGCTGCCGCCGCTGTGGTTGCCGGCGTGCCGTCGAACGGGTTGAGCGCCTGAAACGTCGCGCCTGACTTCGCCCCACGCCAATCACCGCCGATCAGCATCTCCTGCGCCTGGCTCTTGGTGGCCATCCAGCCTCGCCTCCTCTCGATCTTGCCAGCATTATCATTACGTGTAATGCGCTTGGGTGGTTCCACGCAGTCGATGCCGCGCCGCGCATCGCGCGCAGCACATGTCGCTGAGGAGCTCGAACGCGAGATACTCGCCGACAACTACGCGCCCGGCGAGCGCCTCGGAACCAAGGAAGACCTACGCGAGCGCTTCGGCGTAGCCGTCGCGACGGTCACCGAGGCTCTTCGGTTGCTGGAGACACGCGGTTTGACCGAGGCGCGCCCCGGGCCCGGGGGCGGCATCTTTGTCTCGCGCTCGGTTGCCCGCGTCGCGCTCGTCAACGCCGTGCTCGGCCTCGAGTCCGACCCGACCGCCTACCGTGGCTGCGTGATCGTGCGCGACGCGCTCGAGCCGATCATCTGCCGCGATGCGGCCCACAACAGACGGCCGAATGATGTCGTGGCGCTCGAGGAGATCGTTGAGCGGATGGCCGATGAGCGTGAGACCCCGGTCGTGCACAACTGGGATTTGCACAAGCGCATCGCCGAGCTGACGACGAACGTCCCGCTGCGCACGATCTATTGCGCGTTGATCGACTACCTGGACGCGACCGTCAGCGCGGCGGTGTACCACCGGTTCGACCGAGCCGGAATCGTAGCCATCCACCGCGAACTGGTCGCTGCGATCGGCGAGGGGAACGGTCCGCGTCTCGAGGCGGCGATCGCCGCGCACACGCCACCGTCGCGACCCGACCGAACCCCGGAGCACGAGCGGGAGCTAGGACCAGGCGTCCGTCAGTCGCTCGAGCTCGCCGGCGCTGAGCTCGAGGGTGGCGCCGGGCAGGGACTCCGCTAGCTGCGCGCCGTTTCGTGCGCTCGCGATCGGTGCGAGGACGGTCGGCCGGGCGCGAAGCCAGGCGATCGCGACCGAGGCCACGGGTACCGCGTGCGCCGCGGCCGTCTCGTCGAGCACCGCAAGCAGCCCTTCCGCCCGCGGATCGTCGAGGTAGCTCGAGGCGCGGCCCGCCCGCGGGCTGTCGACGCTCACGCCGGGCCGGTACTTGCCCGTGAGGAAGCCGCTGGCCAGCGCCCAGTACGGGACGCAGGCGAGCCCGCCCCGCTCGCAGGCTTCGCGCAGCTCACCCTCGTATTCCTCGCGGTGCACGAGACTGTAATGCGGCTGTAGCGCGACAGGTGCCACGAACCCTTCGCGCGCGCAAACCGTGAGGACCTCTTCGACGCGCTCCGCGGTGAAGTTGGAGAGGCCGATCGCACGAGCCTTTCCGGCTTTCACCACCGCGTCGAAGACGGAAAGCCATTCTTCGAGCGGCGTGGCGCGATCGTCCGTGTGGGCGTAGTAGAGGTCGACGCGATCTGTTTGCAGGCGCGTGAGCGACTCGTCGAGGGCGGTGCGGACATTGTCGGCGCCAAGCCCGCTGCGTGTGCGCAGCTTTCCGACCTTCGTTGCGATAACCATGTCGTCGCGATTGCGGCGCGTCGTTAGCCAGTCGCCGATGATCGTCTCCGACTCTCCCCCCACGTTGCCTTCCGCAAACGCCGAATAGGCGTCGGCGGTGTCGATGAAATTCCCGCCCGCGGCGCGGAAAGCGTCGAGGACTTCGAATGAGGCAACCTCGTCGGCGGTCCAGCCGAACACGTTGCCCCCCAAGCACAACGGGAACACGTCGCTATCGGTACCGGGTACCACCGCCACGGGCGAAAGCTAGCGCAGTCGTACAGCTCCGCTGCCCAAGCTTGAGGCTGTCGTGGGGTGTTGCGCAGCGCACCACGAGCAAATACGATTGTGCGAGCACCGTCCGCGCGTCCTCATTGCGCACGCCACCATCCCCGATGGCCGAGTTGCTGACACTCTCAGAAGCGATCACCGAGCTCGTCCATGACGGCGACTCGGTCGCGCTCGAGGGATTCACGCATCTCATCCCGTTCGCCGCCGGGCACGAGCTGATTCGTCGGCGCCTGACGGACCTCGAGCTGATCCGGATGACGCCGGACATCGTCTACGACCAGCTGATCGGCGTCGGCGCCGCCCGGAAGCTCGTGTTCTCCTACGGCGGCAACCCGGGCGTCGGGTCGCTTCACCGCTTCCGTGACGCGATCGAGAACAGCTGGCCACGCCCGGTCGAGATCGAGGAGCACAGCCACGCCGGGATGGCCAACCGCTACCAGGCAGGCGCGTCGGATCTCCCGTTCGGCTTGCTGCGTGGCTACCGTGGCACAGACCTCGCCGATCACACACAAGTCGCTTTCATCGACTGTCCGTTCACCGGAGAAACGCTTGCGGCCGTACCGGCGCTGCGCCCGGACGTGGCGGTAATCCACGCGCAGGAGGCCGACCGCGCCGGCAACGTGCAGCTGTGGGGCATCCCGGGCGTTCAGAAGGAGGCCGTGCTCGCGGCGAAGCGCACACTCGCCACGGTCGAGCGCATCGTTGACGAACTCGAGCCCCGCGCCGGTGGGGTCGTGATCCCGAGCTGGGTCCTCGATGCGGTCGCTTTGGCCCCGGGGGGATCTCGACCCTCCTACAGCCTGGACGTCACCGAGCGTGACAACCCGTTCTACAAGCAGTGGGACGTGATCAGCCGCGACCGCGCGAGCTTCTCGACCTGGATCGACGAGCACGTGCACGCTGCGGTCAGGGCCTGATGAGCGCAGCAACCGCCGAGGAGACGCAGACGGTGGTCGCGGCCCGGCGGCTCGAGCGCGCCCGGAGCGTGTTCATCGGCGTCGGTCGACCGAGCACCGCTGCGATTCTCGCGCGGCTCGTGCACAACCCCGATCTCGTGCTCGTCTACGAGTCGGGAACGATCGGTGCCAAGCCGTTTCATATCCCGCTTTCGATCGGCGACGGCGAGCTCGCCAAGACCGCCGACCTCGTTGTGTCGGTCCCGGAGATGTTCAACTACTGGATCGGCGCCGGTCGCGTCGAGGTCGCGTTCCTCGGAGCCGCCCAGGTGGACCGCTTCGCGAACCTCAACTCGACGGTGATCGGCGACTACGACCACCCGACGACGCGGCTGCCCGGCGCGGGAGGGGCTCCCGAGATCGCCGCGGGATGTAGCGAGGTGGTCGTGATCGCGCCGCACAACGCCCGCACGCTCGTCGAGCGCCTCGACTTCGTCACGACCGTCGGCTACGGCGACGGCCCAGGCTCGCGCGAGCGACTGGGCTTCCGCGGCGGTGGGCCGAGTGCCCTGATCACCGATCTGGGCGTGCTCGAGCCCGATCCACGGACGTGCGAGTTGACGTTGACCGCGACGCTGGAGGGGGTGGCGGTCGAGGAGGTGGTCGCGAAGACCGGCTGGGACCTGAAGGTGTCCGAGCGGCTCGCAACGGTCGAGCCGCCGCGCGAGGACGAGCTGTCGGCGCTGCGGGAGCTCCTCGCACGATGATCGGCGCCTACATCTACGAGGCCGTGCGCACACCGTTTGGGCGCTACGGCGGCGGCCTTGCCGGCGTCAGGCCAGACGACCTCGCCGCGCTGACTCTGCGGGCGATGCTCGACCGTGTCCCCGCTCTCGACCCCGCCGCGATCGACGACGTCATCCTCGGCGACGCAAACGCCGCAGGCGAGGACAACCGCGATGTCGCCCGGATGGCGGTGCTTCTGGCGGGACTCCCGACCTCCGTCGGCGGTGTGACCGTCAACCGGCTCTGCGGGTCGAGCCTCGAGGCTGCAATCCAGGCGAGCCGGGCGATCCTCGCCGGTGATTGCGAGGTGGTCGTCGCGGGTGGCGTCGAGTCGATGAGCCGTGCGCCGTGGATCCTGCCGAAGCCTGAACGGCCATATCCGGCGGCTCACGCAACACTTCACTCCTCGACACTCGGTTGGCGGATGGTCAACCCCCGGATGCCCGAGCAGTGGACGATCTCCCTCGGCGAGAGCGCCGAGAAGCTTGCCGGCACCTACGGGGTTTCGCGGGAGGCCCAGGACGAGTTCGCGCTCCGCAGCCACACGCTGGCGGCGCGCGCGTGGACCGACGGCGTTCTGAGCGAAATCGTTCAGCTGCCGGGCGCCGAGCTCGAGCGCGACGAGTCGATCCGCTCGGACACATCGCTCGAGAAGCTCGCGAGCCTGAAGCCCGCGTTCGCTGAGGGTGGCACCGTGACGGCGGGAAACTCCTCGCCGCTGAACGACGGCGCGAGCATGATCCTCGTCGGCAGCGAGGCGGCCGCTACTACCATCGGGCGCGAACCGATCGCGCGGATCGTCGCGTCAGCCATGCACGCTGTCGACCCCGACGTGTTCGGCATCGCACCGGTCGAGGCCGCGAACCGGGCGCTTCTCAAGGCGGGGCTCGCCTGGTCTGACATTGGGTTCGTCGAGCTGAACGAGGCCTTCGCTTCGCAGTCGCTTGCGTGTCTCGCCGGCTGGCCACAGCTCGATCCGCAGCGAGTCAACGTGCGCGGCGGAGCGATCGCGATCGGCCACCCGCTGGGCGCATCCGGCACGCGGATCCTCGGGCGGCTCGCACTAGAGCTGGCGGCCGGCGGCGAGCGCTACGGGCTAGCAGCGCTCTGCATCGGCGTCGGCCAGGGCCTCGCAGTGATTCTGGAGCGATGACAGGAGGGATGAGCGATGACGAAGCCTGACAGGGCGCAGACCACAGACCCTCCCGCAACCGAGCACCAGGTCTATGAGCCCATCGGTGACACGCCCGGCTGCTACATCCGCGAGACCGCCGACGGTGGCCAGCCGCCGCTCGACTACCCACCGTACAAGTCGACCGCGCTGAGACACCCGAAGCAGCCGCTCGTGTTCCTACCCCAGGCCGTGACCGAGTTGACCGGTCCGCAGCTCGGACCGGCGCGCATCACGGGCGAGCTCGACCACGACCTCACGCGCCAGCACGCCGGCGAGCCGGTCGGCGAGCGGATCACCGTCACCGGGCGCGTCCTCGACACCGAGGGCAAACCACTACGTAACACCCTCGTCGAGATCTGGCAGGCGAACGCCGCCGGCCGCTACCGTCACAAATGGGACCGCTGGCCCGCTCCGCTGGATCCGAACTTCTCCGGTGCCGGCCGCTGCGTGACCGACGACGACGGGCGCTACCGCTTCGTGACGATCAAGCCCGGACCCTACCCCTGGGGCAACCACTACAACGCATGGCGACCCGCGCACATCCACTTCTCGCTGCTCGGCCGCGCGTTTGCCCAGCGGCTTGTCACGCAGATGTACTTCCCGGGTGACCCGCTGTTCCCGTTCGACCCGATCTTCAACTCGGTTCGCGACGCAAACGCGCGGAAGCGGATGGTGTCGCGGTTTTCGATGATCGACAGCGAGCCGGATTGGGCGCTTGCGTTCGAGTGGGACATCTACCTGCGTGGGCCCGGACCCACGCCATTCGAGGACGTCCCATGACCTACTGCACGACGCCGTCGCAGACCGTGGGTCCGTACTTCGCGATCGGCATGCCCTGGCCCGACGGTCCCTACGCGATCCCGAAGGACGCGCCTGGTGCCATAACGTTAAGCGGCTACGTCTACGACGGGGCGGGGCGGGTGGTCCGCGACAACATGATTGAGGTCTGGGGCGCCGACGGCGAGGGCCACTTCGCCGACCTCTGGGGCGTCGGCGGCGGTTCGTCGGTAACCGACTTCCGTGGCTTCGCGCGCTGTGCCGAGGAGGACGGCGACGGACGATTCGAGATCGTGACGCTTAAGCCCGCCGCGATCACGCTGCCCGACGGCGTCGTGCTGGCCCCACATCTCGACGCGAACGTGTTTGCCCGCGGGATGCTGAAGCATGTCGTCACGCGCATCTACTTCGGCGACGAGGCAGCGGCAAATGCCGGCGACCCGATCCTCGCGCAGGTACCACCCGATCGCCGTGACACGCTGATCGCCCGCGCGACTGACGATGGGTACGAACTCGACATCCGGCTACAGGGACCAGGCGAGACCGTTTTCTTCGCGCTCTGATCGGTTGTTCGGCGCGCTTTACGCTCGCGGCGAGGTGGCGCTTGTCGCCGGCGACGATGGCTGGCTTCAGGCGATGCTGGACGTCGAGGCAGCACTGGCGCGAGCATGCGCCGGCGAGGGCCTCATCAGCGCCGACGCGGCCGAGGCAATCGCGGCGGTTGCTGAGGGCGACCGCTTCGACCTCGATCAGATCTCCAAGGACACGGCTGCGAGTGCGACGCCGGTCGTCGCGCTCGTCGCGGCGTTGCGCGCGCTCGTGGGCGAGGAGCATGCGTCAGCCGTGCACTTCGGTGCGACGAGCCAGGACATTCTCGATACCGCTGCGATGCTCGTCGCCAAACGCTCGCTCGCGCCGCTGCTCGACGATGCCAGGGCAGCGGCCCGGGCGAGCGCCTCGCTCGCGCTGGCCAATCGCACGACGCCGATGAGTGGCCGCACCCTCCTCCAGCAGGCGCTGCCGACGAGCTTCGGGCTGCGAGCGGCCGGCTGGCTCGTTGGGATCGATGAGTCCACCGCCCGCCTGGCGCAGGTCGGCGACACGCGGCTCGCGGTACAGATGGGCGGCGCGGTCGGTTCGCGCGAACCTGCGGTCGCGGCGGGTGTGGCGGTCGAACTCGGCCTCGTTGAGCCGACCCTCCCGTGGCAGACGATCCGCGTGCGTATCGCAGAGCTGGCGGGTGCGCTTGGCGCGCTCACAGGTGTCCTCGCCAAGATCGCCCGCGACGTGACCTTGTTGAGCGCCGACGAGGTGGGAGAAGTCTGCGAAGGGAGGACTCCAGGCCGCGGCGGCTCGACAGCGATGGCGCACAAGCAAAACCCTGTCGCCGCAGTTTCGGTGCTGGCGTGCACCACGCGCATCCCGGGCCTCGTCGCGACACTGCTCTGGGCGATGGAGCAGGAGCACGAGCGTGCAGCCGGGACCTGGCAGAGCGAGTGGGGGACACTCGGCGAGCTGCTGACGCTCGCCGGGTCCGCAACGGCTTGGGCGCGTGAGCTGTTGGAGAATCTCGAGGTGGTACCCGAGCGCATGCGGGAGAACCTCGAGCGTCTGGCCGCGGCCGGCGTTGCGCAGGCGCGCGACCCACTTGCGCACCTCGATGGCGCTGATCAGCTGATCGACCGTGCGCTTGAGGCTCACCGCTCGTGAGCGCCGTCGCGCTACACCACGAGCTCACGGGGCTGGCGGTCGGATCGCCGATCCTGCTCGCTCCCTCGCTTGGCAGCACGCTTGCGCTGTGGGACCCGCAACTTGCATCGCTGGAGGCCGAGCACCGCGTGATTCGCTACGACCATCGAGGCCACGGCGCGTCTCCTGTCCCGAGCGGTCCATATTCGATCGGCGATCTCGGGGAAGATGTCCTCGCGCTACTGGACCGGCTCGAGATCCGACGAACGTCGTTCTGTGGGGTCTCGCTCGGCGGGATGGTCGGGCTGTGGCTGGCCGCAAACGCCCCCGAGCGCATCGACAGGCTGATCGTCCTTTGCACGTCCGCCTACGCGCCTCCCGCCTCCGCGTGGTCCGAGCGCGCGGCGTTGGTGCTCGCGGCACGCAGCAGTCAAGCGGTGCCGAACGCGGTGGTGGACAGGTGGTTCACGCCCGACTTCGCTGCGCACAACCCGCAGACGCTCGCGCGGGCGCGCGCGACACTCGACGCGACCCCTCCCGACGGCTACGCCGGCTGCTGCGCTGCCATCGAGCACCTCGACCTGAGAGCCGATCTGAAGCGGATCGCGGCTCCGACGCTCGTCATCTCGGCGGCGGGCGACGCGGCCCTGCCACCGGAACACGGCCGCGCGATCGCGGCGGCGATCCCTGCGGCGCGCTTCGAGTTGATTGCCGGCGCCCATCTTGCAAACGTCGAAGAGGCGCCAACCGTTAACCGCCTCGTGCGCGAGCATCTGGCGCTGAGCGCCGTCACACTCGTTGGTCGTGACGATGGCTGACGATCAGTACGAGCGCGGGATGAAGGTCCGCCGCGAGGTGCTGGGAGATCAGCACGTCGACGCGGCGATAGCTCGTACCGACGAGTTCACCGAGCCGTTCCAGGAATTCATCACCCGCTATGCCTGGGGGGGCGTTTGGGATCGCGACGGACTCGACCGCCGCACGCGCAGCGCGATCACCCTCGCGGTCCTCTGTGCGCTGGGTCGCGAGCATGAGATCGCGATGCATGTTCGCGCCGCCGTTCGCATCGGCCTCGAGCCGTCGGAGATCGCCGAGGTGCTGTTGCACACTGCCGTCTACGCCGGAGTCCCGGCCGCCAACCGTGCCTTCGCAATCGCCGACGAGACGCTGCGCGAGCTCGGGCAGGGACTCTCGGAGGGCGAGCGATGAGCGGGCCGGCGGTCGAGGAGGGCGCCCCCGTGGTCGCCGGTTTCTACGTCCAGTCCCTCGAGCGCGGCCTCACCGTGATCAGCGTGCTCGACGCTCCCGAACCGCTGTCGCTGAGCGATGTGGCCCGCCGTGCCGGCCTCTCACGCGCTGCCGCACGCCGTTTCGTGCTGACGCTCGAGCAGCTCGGCTACGTCCGTCGGACCGGTGGGGGTTTCGCGCTGACGCCACGCGTGCTCGAGCTCGGTTCGGCGTACCTGTCGAGCCTGACCCTTCCTGAGATCGCGCTGCCTCACATAAAGTCGCTGGTCGACAGCGTCCGCGAGTCTGCGGTCCTTTCGGTCCTCGACGACGACAGCATCGTCGGCGTGGCGCGCGTCCCCGCGCGCCGCATCATGACCGGGACGATCGTGCTCGGCCAGCGTCTCCCGGCCTGGGCGTCGGCCAGCGGGCGGGTGCTCCTCGCCAGCTTGACCACCGACCAGCTCGCGGGACTGCTGGCGCGGGTCGAGTTCGAGCGGCTGACGCCGCGAACGATCGCGACTCGTGCCGAGCTCGAGACGGAGATCGACCGCGTTCGGATGCAGGGGTGGGCGCTCGTCGACCAGGAGCTAGAGACCGGCCTGCGGGCGCTCGCAGGCCCGATCCGCGACCGTTACGGCACGGTTGTCGCGGCGCTGACGCTCGTCGCGCAGGGTGCGGCGTCGGCCGTGGTCGATCTCGAGCCGGTGTTGGTTGCGCCGCTCCTCGAGACTTGCGCTGCGATCGAGCGTGACCTCGCCGCGGGCGATGCGCGCCTCGGTTGGACCGCCAGCGCCGGGGATCTTGTGAGCTAGTCGGGTGCGCCTCGCAAACCTCGATGACCGCCTCGTGGTCGCGACGACCGGCGGGTTTCACGACGCACACCAAGCCAGCGAAGGACGGTTCGGGCCAGACCCGCAGGCGGTCTACGATCGGTGGGACGAGTTCGCCGAGTGGGCCGCGTCTGCCGAGCTCGCGGGCGGGTCCCAACCTGACATCGGCAGGCTCGGTCCCCCGGTGCCGCGTCCCCGCCAGGTGTTCGCGGTGGCTCTGAACTATCCCGAGCATGCCGCTGAGACCGGACTCGCCAAGCCGGAGCGACCGCTCATTTTCACGAAGTTCCCGACCTGCCTCACCGGGCCGCTGGCGGACGTCGCGCTGGCGACGCCGTGTGTCGACTGGGAGGTGGAGCTCGTGGTTGCGATCGGCGCCCGTGCCGACCGTGTGGGTGAGGCTGACGGGTGGGATCACGTTGCGGGAGTGACAGTCGGGCAGGACCTCTCGGCCCGTGACGTTCAGCGCGCCGGACCCGCGCCCCAGTTCAGCCTCGGCAAGTCCTTCCCGAATTTCGGCCCGACCGGCCCGTGGCTCGTGACGAGTGACGAGCCCGCGGTCGCGGGCGAGCTCGAGCTCGAGTGTGTCCGAAACGGGGAGCGTGTCCAGCACGAGACGTCGAGCCAGATGATCTTCAGCGTTCCGCAGCTGATTGCCTTCATCTCCTCCGTTTGCCCGATGCTGCCGGGCGACCTGTTGTTCACCGGCACGCCGTCGGGCGTCGGAGCCCGTCGCGAGCCGCCGATCTACCTCCGGGCGGGCGACACGCTCACGAGCAGGATCAGCGGCATCGGCGAGATCAGCCAGACCTTCCACGACTGAAGCAGGGCGCGACCGATGACGCGACAGCGTGGTCGATCCGCACCAAACCAAGACACTGGAGCAGGCATGAGCTACGACGGACGGTGGGAGACGGTGCGTGTCGTGCTTGACGAGGGCATCGCGTGGGTCGAGTTGAACCGGCCGCAGAAGCGCAACGCGATGAGCCCGACGCTCAATCGCGAGATGATCGATGTTCTCGAGACGCTCGACGCCGACGAGGCCGCGGGCGTGCTCGTTCTGAGCGGTGCGGGGGAGGCCTTTTCTGCCGGCATGGACCTGAAGGAGTACTTTCGCGAGGTCGACGGCGCTCCGCACCACGTTCAGCGCCTGGTTCGCCGCCACAGCACGCAGTGGCAGTACAAGCTGTTGCGCTCGTATGCAAAGCCGACGATCGCGATGGTCAACGGGTGGTGTTTCGGCGGCGCGTTCATCCCACTCGTCGGTTGTGATCTCGCGGTCGCTGCCGACGAGGCGACCTTCGGGCTCTCAGAGATCAATTGGGGGATCCCGCCCGGCAGCGTCGTCAGCCGAGCGCTGGCAGAGACCGTCGGAACGCGCGACGCGCTGCTCTACATAATGACCGGGCGGCCGTTCGACGGGCGCAAGGCCGCGGCAATGGGACTCGTGAACTGGAGCACGCCGCTC
This sequence comes from uncultured Solirubrobacteraceae bacterium, assembly GCA_964422115.1. Classification (GTDB taxonomy): domain Bacteria; phylum Actinomycetota; class Thermoleophilia; order Solirubrobacterales; family Solirubrobacteraceae; genus Palsa-513. Next base: position 280,306 of record CAYQZU010000002.1, read on the forward strand.
GAGAAGCTCCGGGCCGAGGTCGAGGCGCTCGCGCGTGAGCTGCTGGCAAAGAACCCGGTCGTTCTCACGGCGGCGAAACTGGGCTTCAAGAACTGTCGTGAGATGTCCTGGGAAGTCTCGGAGGACTACCTCTACGCGAAGCTCGAGCAGTCGCAGTTCCTCGACCGCGAGGGCGGCCGCGAAGCCGGGCTTGGGCAGTTTCTCGACGAGAAGAAGATCAAGCCGGGGCTGGAGACCTACACGCGTTGAGCGGGCTGCTCGGTGCAGCCGTCCGCGTGCGCCGCGTGGACGTGCTCGGCGAGCGAGGAGTCCGCACAGCAGCCCTGTCCCTGCCACGCGAGCACGCCTTCTCGCGCGGCTGCGCCCGAGATCACGATCGCTGCGACAGGGTCGAGCCACCACAGGCCCAACAGCGCATTGCCCGCGAGCCCGGCGAGCAGAGCCACCGACAGGTACGCACAGAGCATCGTCTGGCGGCTCTCTCCGCGCGCGGTTGCTGAGTCGAGCCGGTTCGCGACGCGGGCCTTGGCGATCGCCAGCGGCGGCATCGTCGCCAGCGCGACCAGCGCGAGGGCGATACCGACCCAGCTCGTGGTCGGTCGGTGCGAGCCGAGCAGATCGTTCAGCGAAGCCGCGAGCACGTAGGCGGCAACGAGATAGAAGCTGACCGCGATCATCCGGTGTCCCGCGTGCTCAGCCGAATCCGAGCCGGAGCGGACGGCGGCGAATCGCCACAGCAGCACGGCGCCGGCGAGCAGCTCGATCAGGCTGTCCGCGCCGAAGCCGATCAGGGCGATCGAGGATGCCGCGACACCGGCGCCGATGGCGACGGCCGCCTCGACGCAGTGCCAGCCGAGGCCGATCCATACGAGCGCGCGAGCGCGATCAACGAGTCGCGCGCGATCGGCGACCTCGCCGCCTCCCTTCAGGGGCATGCCCAGAACGTTCACGAAACCAGGATCGCACGGGACGCGGCTGGGCGCGAGCGCTCGACGACGGCGCCTGCGTCAAGCTGACGCGGTGAGGAGCTTCCACGAAGTCGCGCGCGTCCTGCGTCACCGCGACTACCGGTGGCTGTGGGCGTCACAGTCGACGAGCGTCATCGGCGACTCGATCGTCGTTGTCGCGCTCGGCCTGTTCGTGATCGACCGGACCGGCAGCGCGACCGACCTCGGCCTCGTTCTCGCGGCCAACGCCTTGCCGATGGTCGTGTTTCTGCTGATCGGTGGCGTGTGGGCCGATCGCCTACCCCGGCACGTGGTCGTGATCGCTACGGACCTCACACGTTTCGCCCTCCACGCACTGCTCGCAGTCCTGATCTTCACTGGCGAGATAACGATTTTGCAGCTCGCCGCGATCGAGGCGCTGTTCGGTGCCGCGGAGGCCTTCTTCCGCCCGGCGGTGTCGGGGCTCGTGCCTCAGACTGTTCCGGAGGCCGACATCCAGCAGGCCAACGCACTTCTTGGGATCTCGCGCAACGGAGCCTCGTTCGTCGGGCCCGCGCTGGCGACCGGGCTCGTGCTCACGGTTGGCGCCGGGTGGGCGTTTGCGCTGGACGCGGCGACCTTTCTCGTCAGTGCCGCCTGCATGTCGCGGGTCCGCCCGCGTCGGCGGGAGCCCGGGGCGGCGCCGGCGGTGGTCGGTGCGAGCGCGAGCGTCTGGTCGGAGGTGCGCGAGGGCTACCGCGAGGTTCGCTCCCGCGCGTGGATCTGGGTAACGCTCGTGGCCTTCAGCGTCGTTGTGTTCGCGGGAGTGACTCCCCTGTTCGTCCTGGGAGCGATCGTCGCCCGAGCGCGCTACGGGCACACTGCGGTGTTCGGCGTGCTGATCGCTGTTCTCGGTGTTGGCACGATCGCCGGATCGCTGGCCGGTGTCACGTGGCGCCCACGTCATCCGATGCGGATGGCGATGTTCGTGATCATGCTCTGGCCGCCGTCGATGCTGCTGTTCGGCGCCGGCGTCACGCTCTGGATCGTGCTGCCGGCGGTCGCGCTCGGCGGCCTCGGCATCGCCCTGTTCGACGTACTGTGGCTCACGGCGCTGGCGGAGCGGATTCCGCCCGAGAAGCTCTCCCGCGTGACGTCTTACGACTGGCTGATCTCGGGCGCGCTGTCGCCGATCGGGTTCATCGTTGCCGGCCCGCTCGCATCGGCGCTCGGTGCCGTCGCCGTTCTCCTCGGTGGCACCTTGGTCACCGCGATCGCCCTCGCCGCGGCGCTTGTCCCGCGCGAGACCTGGAGGCTCGAGCGGCTGCCAGTGGATCGGGTGGGTTCGACCACCTGAGGTGATACCAGGACGAAACCGAGGCTAGGTGCTCCCGGTGTCCCCGCTCGAGCCCGAGGCGCCGCTGTCCCCACTCGCGCCACTCGAGCCGGACGCACCACTCGAGCCGCTCGAGCCGGAGGCACCACTCGAGCCCGACGCGCCGCTCGAGCCGCTTGAGCCGGAGGCACCGCTCGAGCCCGACGCGCCGCTGTCCCCACTCGCGCCGGTCGAGCCGGAGGCGCCGGTGGAACCAGTCGCTCCCGTGGTCGAGCTCAACCCGGTCGCGCCGCTTGCGCCCGAGGTGCCGCTCTGGCCGGTTGAGGAGACCGGGCCGAGGTGCGCGCGTGATAGGAACGTCGTGAACGTGATCTCGTGGTGTCCGGTGGACGCGGGTACGGTGAGCACGATGCTGTGGAGGTTCGCCGAGTACGCGGAGCTATCCCTGACCGACTCGGAGACCGTGGCCGGCGAGCTCACGACGTAGCTCTGGCGCGAGCCATCCGGCTCACGTACGTTGACGCCGTGGGCAGTCCGCGAGATGCGAGCCCCCGGCTCGTACCAGACCTGGAAAGCGTAGGCCGATCGTGGTTGCGACGTGAACGAGAGGGTCACGCCGGCGCCGCTCGCGGCCGGCGCGAACCGCCAAACGGTGCCTCCGTCCACGATCTTCGTTCCCTTCTCCCAGCCGCCGGTGACCGTCACCGCGCCCGACGGGGAAGCGCTCGTGACCCTCCCTACCGGGTACAGCGTGCTCCCGCCCGACAGCATCGCGAGACCACCGACCGTGCGAGAGCGGGTGAGCGGGCGCGGCGGGATCACCGGAACCCAGCCATCCGCGGTGTCGAGCTCCGCGCCGAGGAGGCCGAACCCGTACCGCGCGTCCCCCGGGTTGCTGTTTGTTGTGTGCACCACAAACCACAGGCCTCCGTGAGTGACGGCGGCGAACTGCGTGTGCGAAGGATCGACGAACACCCCGTCGCCCTGGCTCGGGAGTGGCTGGTCCGGTGCCGCCAACGAGTGCTCGAGTGCCACCGCAGCGTCGTCCAGCGCCCAGAGTGCGAGTCCGTTGTACTCGACGGTGTTGGCGTAGGGGTCGATTCCGCTGTAGCTGGAAGGCGAGGTGCGCCCGGCGAACCGGGGGACCAGGGGGAATCCCCAACCGGCGCTCGGGTATAGCTGCTCGAGGCGGTGCAGTTCGACCGACGCGCTGTTGAGGTAGAAGCCGCGCCACGTGCGGTCAGGCGTCAGCTCGCCGGCGATCGCAAGCGCGTCAACCGTTGCCGCGACGGTCCAGACCTGACCCTGGCCGCGGCCGATGTAGGTGTCGTCACCGTTTGGCGCCAGCAGGCCGACCAGTGCCTGCGCAGTGCGCTGGAAGGCTGCAAACAGGGACGGCGGCGTCTGCGATCCGAGCGCGACGATCGCTTTCCCGAGCATGAGCGTGGACAGGATGTGGTAAGCGAGCGGGTTCTCGCTCGGATCGCTGAGGATCCCCACCCCGGAGAACGCCTCGGCACCGGCACGGTAGGCGTCGTGGCCGGTGTTGTAGACGGCCATTCGAAGCCACGCGAGGGTCTGGCTCCGGACCGCGCTCGCGTCGCTCAGGAGGGCGCCGGCGCCATCACCGCTCAGGCCGGTCTGGAGCAGCGCAAGTTCGGCCACGGCCGACACGAGCTTCAGGTTGGTGTAGCAATGCGAGCTGGCGTAACAGACGACCTGGTCGGAGATCGGCGGACCGTGACCTGAGAGAAACCGCGCCAGGCGCGGCTGGGCGCTCGTCCACGCTGGGTTACCGGCGAGCTGCGCCTCGTCGAAAGCGTAGGCGCTGCTCAGCGAGAGTAGCTCGAACCCGCCATTGTTGGCGTGCGAGACTTCCGAAAGTTCGGCTGCGAGACCCGCTTTGATCAGTGTCTGATCTTGTGTGTCGACGCCGGCGGCGACGAGCGACTCGCCTGTCATCGACACGCCGTAGTCGCCAATAACGCGTCCGAGCACCGGATCGGCAAACCAGCCGTGCGCGTTCTGGTGCTGGGACCACTCGGTTGCGGTGCGGTCGGCGAGCGCTGACACCTCGCCTGCGAGCGCCGCGGGATCGGTGCTGGTGGCCTGTGCAGGCGCCACGACGGCGCGCCACTCCCCGGCTCCCGCGCCTGGCGCCGCGAGTGCGCCAACCACGCAGCCGACGCACGCGAGCGCGGTCGCAATCAGGCGCGCGCGGTTATTACGGGGTTCCCGCACGACGCAAAGGTTCGCAGCGTTGGCGGCGGCGTGCTCCGCGGCACAGCTGCGCGGCTCACGTGCTCAGAAGAGCACCGAGATCACGTTGGCGAACGCGGTCCATGGCGACTGGCCGTAGTAGTAGCTCGACGTGTAGAAGCACATCGCCAGCGCCGAGGCCAAGCTCAGCGCCATCACGGTGCCGGCGGTGACCCTCGGGCTGATTCGCACGTGCCGTGTGCCAATACCGGCCAGGAGCGGAATTGCCAGAACCAGGACGAGCGTCACGTAGCGGCCGTGCATCCCTGAGATCTCGCTGGCGCCGACCGAACTCCACGTCAGATAGAGCGCGAGCAAGGTGGCGAGAACGTAGGTGAGCAGCGTTCCGCCGACCCACCGGCGCGCCGCCCGGGACGGTCCCGCGCCCTCGATGCTCGCTGCAGCGAGAATCACGAACAGGACGAGCCAAGCGATCCCGAACCACTCCGGCAGGCCCATCTCACCGACCGTGCCGACCACCCCGCGCCACTCGAACAGCTTGCCGCCCACGGCCGTTTGCCAGAGGATCGCCGGAATGTCGTAGAAGTGCGTCAGCAGATAGTGCTCCTGACCAGGCTGGCTTATGTAGGCACGCTGCGCCTGGTCGTAGACGACGTTCCGGTACGGCACGAAGTACGCGTTCGAGGCGAGATTCCAGAGGACCGACGCCGCGGCGCCGGGGCCGGCGATCGCCAGAACGCGCACGCTGCGGGCTCGGCCTTTGCCGAGCACCTCGAACAGGAGCGCGAGCACCGCCGCGAGCACCAGAACGAGCGGGAACTTCATCAGGCCGATCACGACACCGAGGACCGCCATTAGAGCGACCTCGCCGTCGCGCACGAGACCGCCGCGGTCCGCGAGGTTGAGCGCGTATGCCACAGCAAGAGCGACAACGCCAAGGGCGGCAGAGTCGGCCGAGATCGCGGCTCCCTGCGACAGTGCGGTCGGCACCAGCAGCACGAGCGCGAACAGCCACTTCCAGCGTGGCGCAAGCGCGACGGCGGCGGTGACGAGCGTCAGCCACACCATTCCCGTCAAGAGCCGCGCAGCGAACAGCGAGGCGACGACCGGCTCCGCTGCCTGGCGCGCGATCCAGAGCACCAGCGTCGCAGGTGCGTAGTTGACGGGCGAGTAGAGCGCCGTGTTCTCGAAATGTGCAAAAGCCATCGCCGGGCCGCCGAGCGCTACGTCGAGAACCCGCGTATACGCCCTCGGGTGAAAGTGCGTGAGCATGCCGTTTGAGTGCGACGCGCCGTACAGACCGTTCAGCACCCGCACGAGCGCGTAGGACAACTCACCGCCGGCGCGTCGCTTTGGCAGGAGGTGGCCGACGAGCCGGCCGTGGCAGGGCAGCAGATGGCGATGCGTGAAGCAGTCGACGACCTGCGGGAAGAGGTGCCCCAGCGACAGCTGGTACGCGCGGAATGCGTGCTCGGTCTCGTCCGGTGCGAGCCCGAGCGGCACGACGATCCCCATGTAGAGCACCGAGATAAAGCCGACCCCGGCGGTCCAGGCGACCGGCCCCGATAGTCGAGGCGAGCGGATCACGTCCGAGATGCGACCGGACGCTACCGAACCCGAGGCCGGCGCGCCCACTGACGGGGCGCGCCGGCAAGGAGCTGGCACCGCGCGCGAGCAACGGTGCCTGCAGCGTTGCTCTAGGCGTTCGGGAAACCGACCGCGGTGAGCTGCGCGGTGAGGTTGGGGATGTACGGGGTCAGCACCTGTGCAGCCTGCGAAACGGTCACCGTTCCAGGCAGCGCCGGGAGAACGCCGTGACCGCCGAGGTTGCCCGCAGGACCGGCTCCGGCCGCCGCGTCGAAGAAGCTGAAGTGCGTCGCCTCATTGGCGGCGACCTTCGCTGCCACGAGCTTCAGGTCGCTCGAGCTGAGCGTGCCGACGGCACCCAGATAGGTCTCGACAAACGCCGTCTCGAGCGCGACGCCGAAGTTGAGAACCGCCTGTCCCGACTTCAGAGCCGACGCCGGCACCGTGAACTTCAGTCCGGTCGGAGCCTTCGCCCCCAGCGCGTTGCCGAGGAACGCGAGGTGCGCCTTCTCGTCCTTCAACGCCGCCTGGAAGTAATCGAGGTTCATCAGCTTCGGGTGCTTGAACGAGTTGAAGTTCTTCAGCACCGCTGTGTACACGTACACAGCGAGACTTTCCGCTGCGTAGGCGGCCTGCAGTGTCGAGTTGTCACTCACACCACCGCTGGACGCCATCGCGACACCCGAGACGCTTCCGAGAACGCTGCCACCGACGGCGAGCGCGATTCCGCCCTTCGCCGAGTTGCGCAGGAACTGCGCCCGGCTCACACCCCGCTGTGTGTTCGTTTCAGTCATTACCAGCCTCCGTGTGCCGCTTTCGCGAAACGGCCTCTCGCCGCCTCGCTGTCGCAGCTGATACGGGGGGCGGCCGCCGGTGGATCACATGCGCGAGCGGGCCGACTGCTTCACCGCGCCGGGCGCGAGTGCGGCGGCAGGCCGCTTGCCTCCCACAGGGCAAGCCCAGACAGGAGCACCGCGACGATCCCGCCGAGTGCGATCGCCGGAAGCGTTCCGGCGACTGAGCCGGCCGCGCACAACGCGACCACTGCGATCACGCGCTTACGCGGCACCGACCCGATCATTCGCACGCGGAACAGGATCTCGCCCGCCAGGTAGATCGCCGCGCCTCCCGCCAGCGCTGCGACGCCGCCGGCGCTCAGGGCGTGGCGCGGTGCCGCGAGGAGCAGGTCATCGCCGACGGCGACCATGATCACGCCGGCGACGATCGGAAGGTGCAGGTAGCTGTAGGCGTCACGGGCCAGCCGTGCCGGGTCGTCCGACTGCGCCAGTCGCCGCCGCGAGTTTCCGGCGACGGCCCCGAAGTACAGCCACCAGAGCCCGCCGGTGATCGCGAACGCGACCGCCAACCCGAGCACGGTGATCGCGTTCAGCCCGCGCGCGCTCGCGGTGGCGCCGGTCACGACGATCGACTCGCCCAGCACAATGATGATGAACGACTGGAAGCGCTCCGCGAAATGGCCGCCGTCGACCGGGTAATCCATCGTTTTTGAGCTTCCCCGTCCGGGGGTCCAGTAGCCGACGATCGGCGCCAGCAGGTCGAGCGTAAGGGCCGGGCCCCAGAACACGAAGCGAAGCGACTCGCTCCCGAACGCGCCCGCGAGCCAGAGCGCCCCGGATGCCACGCTCCAGGCGACGATGCGATCGAAAACGACGCGCAGCGAATGGTCGCTCTCGAGGAGTTCCCGTGCGGCCACGTTGCGCCCCACCTGGAGCGCCACATACGCACCGGCGAATAGGACCGGCTGGCTCGTGAACGCAACCGGGATGGCCGCTGCCATCAAGAGGCTCGCCATCGCCGCACCGACGACGATCAAGCGGACCCGGGCCGATGCGGGATCGAACCAGTTGGCCATCCACGTCGTGTAGATCCACGCCCACCAGACGACGACGAGCAGGAACGCGGCATGGGCTGCCCCGGCAAACGTCAGGTTCTCGATCAGCAGGTGCGAGATCTGTGTTACGGCAAACGCGTAGACCAGGTCGAACAGGAGCTCAACGGCGGTGGTCGGCTGATCACGCCCGTCGCGCGGCCGGAGGTGGTGGAGGGATCCGCCGGCCATCTGCTGGCCGCAACCATAGCCGCGCTCCGGGACCGTCTACGACGGCGGCGCATCCCTCGAGCCGTCGGCGCCAGCCAGAACACGTCGCGTTCATCCTCGACGTCCCTGCCTCCCTGCAGGCGCCCGCTCCGGGTGGGACACTGAGACATGTCCACCGCGATCGCGGGCGCACAGACCGTTACCGACGGGGGTGAGCGCCCGGGCTACTGGCTCACATTCCGCGCGGTGGCGGTTGGCCTCCTGGGCGGTGGGATCTTGCTCTGGGCGGCCTCTGCGGTGCTGTCGCTCACCTCGCTCGTCGGGATCAGCAACGGTGGCCTGTCCGAGTTCGCGCCGTGGGTGATCGACGGCCCCTGGTCGCTCGTCGCCGTGATCGCGTGGGGCCTGTTGGTGAGCGCCCTGTTCGGTTGGCTGGTTCGGCGCAGGATCGAGGCGCGGACCACCGTGGTGCTGTCACGAGCCCTGACGATGGCGGCGGTCGCGGTCAGTGGCTACGGGCCATGGCTGGTCGCAGCCACGCCGATCGCTCGCATGGCGATCAGCCTGTTCCTGGCGCCCGCGGTCGTCCGGTTTGCAACGTTCGAGCACTCCGGCCGTCCGCGGCTGCCCCCGGCGCGACTCGAGCTGACGCCCGCCCGCCTCCGCGCCCTGCTGCTGGTCAGCGTGCTCGGGGTCGCCGGCCCGTTCTCGCTGCTTCACCCGTTCGCGGTGCGCGGCAGCGAGTCTTCCGGGAACAGCTCGCAGGGGACGGTGGGGAACGTCTTCGACACGGCGCAGGGCAAGGTCGTTCAAGCAGCCGCCGGGATCGAGAATGGGCTGTTCCCGGTCGCCGTTACAGCGGTGCGGATCCTCGGCGACACACGCGCGATCCGCATCTTGAGCGTGCAGGCCGACCATCTGCCGGAGCTCGGGTCCGCTCGCTACCCGATTCATCTCCGCGCGCGCGGCTCGCTGTGGGTCACCTACCGCGTCGCGCTGGGCTACTGCGCCGATCCGCTTCCCGCCATCACCCGGATCCGGCTCGACTACAGCGAGCTCGGGCTCGCGCTCAGCCAGACGGTCCCGCTCGGCGGGGCGAACACGCTGCTGTCCTGCGGCTCTGCATAGTTCGCGCCGCCGTCACCGAGCGGCGCAGGCCAGGACGGCGGTGCGAAGCGAGTTCGCCGGTCCGGTCAACCAGACCACAAGCGCCGTGCCGACTCGCTCGACCGAGCCGTTGAAGCGGCTCGCGTTCCTGCGCACCGAAGCCTCACTCCGCTCGGCAGCACCCGCAGTCCGGTAGAAGCCGATGAGTGCGCCGCCGATGTCGAGCTCGCCCGCCGCTGCGTGCCCCCCACCCGGGCTCGGCCCCTGGAGAACAAGCCCGCCAGTGACCGACATCTTGCGCGCCGTCAGGCAGTTGCGGGTCGCCGCGATCCTCGCCGCGACCGCGCGGAGCGAGACCGGAATGACGAGCGTCGCGAGCTGTGTGCAGAGCTTGCTGCGCTCGATCGCCCGCTGGTTGGTTGGACCGAACCCGAAGCGCGTTGGGCATCTGAACCGCCGCCCGTCTGGCAGGGTGAAGGTGCACGATCCGGACCGGTGCGCGGTCCGCGTCTTCGTCCCGGGCCCGGAGCTCGTGGCGGAGGCACTCGATGAGCAGCTCGTTGCGGCCGCGATCACGTTCTGCCCACCGGTCGCGGTCGACCGCGGCGGTGCGCCCCTGCTCGTCGAGCCGCATCCAGCCAGCGCCGCAGCGACCGCCGACACCAACACGACGGACGCCAACAGGCGGACACCGACGCCAGCCGCTCGACGATGGAGAAGGCCGATGCCTGAGGCTATCCGACCTCGCGGATCCCTACCGCCGCCGCGCCGCCGGCTCGAGCGCAGGGCTGATCCACCCGTTGTCGGCCGGGTTGATCGTCGTCCCGGGCGCGTTGATCTCATCGATCCGGTCGAGCACGTCGGTCGTGACCTCGACATCGGCTGCGCCAAGCTGGGACTCGAGATGTTCGATCGTGCGCGGGCCGATGATCGCCGAGCTGACCGCCGGGTGGCGCAGGACGAACGCGATCGCGAGCTCGATTAGCGAGAGCCCCGCATCCTCAGCGAGCACCGCCGCCGCATCCGCGACTTCAAGCTTTCGCTGGTTGACCGGCAGCGACAGGTCGTAACGCGCTGTGAGCCGCTGGCGCGCATGGGAGGTCGGCCCCGCGACCTCGGCGTCCTTGCGGTAGCGCCCGGACAGCCAGCCGCCGGCGAGCGGGCTCCACGGGATCACGCCGATGCCGTAGCGCGCACAGGTCGGCAGCACGTCGGTCTCGATCGCGCGGGTGAGGATCGAATAAGGCGGCTGCTCGCAGCGGAAACGCTCCCGGCCGCGGCGCTCAGCGATCCACTGCGCCTCGACGATCGCCGAGACGGGGAACGTCGAATGACCGAGGTAGCGGATCTTCCCCTGATGGACGAGGTCGGTGAGAGCGCCCAGCGTCTCGTCGAGGTCGATTCCAGGGTCGTACCGGTGGACCTGGTAGAGGTCGATCCAGTCGGTTCCCAGTCGTTGCAGCGAATTCTCGACCGCCCGGACGATCCAGCGGCGCGAGTTGCCGCGCTCGTTTGGATCATCGCCCATCGGCATATGCAGCTTGCTCGCGAGAATGACGTGCTCGCGGCGCCCATCCGCGAGAGCCTTGCCGACGATCACCTCCGACTCGCCGTGCGAGTAGACGTCGGCGGTGTCGATGAAGTTGATCCCCGCGTCGAGCGCACGGTGGATGATCCGGATGCTCTCGTCGTGGTCCTTTGTGCCCCACTCGCCGAACATCATCGCGCCGAGGCAGAGCTTGCTGACCGAAACGCCGGTCGCTCCGAGTTTGCGCTGCTCCATCCGATCGCTCCGTTCGAACCCGGCCACCGCGCCCAGGGGCGCCTGGCCTCTACGCTACCGGGTCGGCGGCGTACTCCTCGTCCGTCACGTGCTCGCCCCAGGTTGCGGCGATCCCCTGCTCGTCGACCTCATGCATCGCCACGTGTGCCATGAAACGGCCGGGCGCAGCGCCATGCCAGTGCTCCTCCCCCGGCTCGAAGTAGACCCGGTCTCCGGGCGTGATCACCTCGACCGGACCGCCGCGGCGCTGGCAGCGCCCAACGCCCTCGGTCACAAAGATCGTCTGGCCGAACGGATGGCTGTGCCAGGCGGTGCGGGCGCCCGGCGTGAAGTGAACGAGCGCAGCCGCCAGGCGCGAGGGCGGGGCTGCGGTCGCCATCGTGTCGATGTAGACGTTGCCGGTGAACCAGTCGGCCGGGCCAGGGGTGGTGTCGGGCGAGCTACGCGTGATCTGCATGCCGTACTCCCGTCGTGGGGTTGGCCGTCGCTGGGAAGCGCACGGCCGCCGAGAATCGGAGCCTAGCGGCGAGTTCTCGACAGCCGCCCGGCGTCCGTCGGGCAGCCCGCCGCTCCACCTGCGGGCTGCCCGACATTCCAGCCGCTCTCAGGCCGTCGCGAGGGCGGCGACCACCGACTCCTTCGGGTCGATCACGCCGAGGTCCTCGATCACCTTGAACCGGCCGCTTTGGGCCTGCGCGATGTACATGTGCATGCGAACGTGATGCTGGCCTGGCACCATCTCCGCCGGCCCGCCCGGTCCCTGGGCGATCTTCGCGTGATCCAGCGCTCCGATCACGGCATCCTGATCGAGCGTCCCCGCCTCCTCGACGGCGGCCGCCCAAAGCTTCAGACCGCGGTACATGCCAGTGCAGGCACCGCCAGCCGTGAACTTCGCCGCGCCCGGGTAGAGCGCGTCATAGCGGTCGATCAACTGGTCGCTGAAGGGCTCCTTGACGTCGTGGTAATAGTCGAGGCAGCTGTAGAGCCCCTCGACGTGAGCGGCGGGAACAAGGTTCAGGAAGTTCTCGTCGAAGTAGGTACAGATCAGCGCACCGCCGCGACGGGTGAACCCCGACTCGTACAGCAACTCGAGGAACGGCGTGATGCCTGGGGGCACGATCGTGTTGAAGACGGCGTCCGCACCGCTCGCGACGATTCGCGCCACCAACTCTGCGTAGTCGGTGTGATCGAGCGGGAAGTACTCCTCTCCGACGATCTCTCCACCGCCCGCCGTGACGACCTCCCGCACCTTCTCATTCAGCACGTGCGGCCAGATGTAGTCGGCTGACGGCAGGAAGAACCGGCGTGCGCCGGTGCTTGCCATGAGCCACGGGATCAGCGGCTCGACCTGCTGTGCCGGCACCGGGCCGGTGCAGAAGATCAGCGGGTCACATTCCTGGCCCTCGTACTGCTCCGGGTAGATGTAGAGCTTCTTCCCCCGGACGACCGCCGGGCCTTTGATCGCCTGTCGCGTGGAGCTGTAGATGCCACCCAGCAGCACGTCGACCTGCTCGCGCTCGACAAGCTTCGCAGCCGCCTCCTCCGCGGCGGCGTCGGTCGTCTCACTGTCCTCGAGGTGGAGGTCAAGCGGCCGCCCGAGCAGGCCCCCCGCGGCGTTGATCTCGTCGATGACCATCCTCGCGACGTTCGCGTTGGCAATTCCCATGAACGACAGCGGGCCCGTCTGATCCGTGATGACTCCCACCTTGATGGGTGCGACTGAAGCTTCCATTCTGCATCCCTCCGTTTTTATGATTTTGCGAATTCACTGCCCGCCGCCTGCAGGGCTGCGGATCCCGCGCCGCCGCCAGGCGCTGGGCCCGGCGGCAGCGACGGGAGCGGCGGGTCTTCGGACGCCGGTGCGCGAGCTCGCGCTACGCCGCGTACTGGCCGCCGAGCGCGGCCGGCTGCGGCGCGCCGATATGTCCGGCCTGCTTGAGGATCGCCGGGACGGCGGGGTCGGACACGAAGCTCTGCCAGCCCTCTGCGTTCCAGTCGAACAGCACCCAGACGCGATCCTGTTCGACCGGATCGCGGTAGACGGTTGCACCCTTGGAGCCGTGCTCCTTGCGCTTCTCGAGTCCGGCGGTCGAGAACACCTTCAGGAACTGGTCGTAATCCTCGACCTTCGTGGTTGCCAGCATCAAACGCTCTCCTTCTTCGTGATTGTCGGCCCGCAAAGTTCGGCGGCCGGTGGAGAGGCAAATCTAGGCTCGCTAGCCCGCGCGCACATCGGGCGAACGCCCTATCCCGGATGCGGGGCGGGACGCCCGCGGGGTCGCGTCGACCTATGCCCAGAACGCGTCCCAGGCGTCGAGGTCGTCGAAGTGCTCCCGCGCGTCGATGACGCGACCACCGTTGAGCTCGAAGACCACGCAGCAATAGGCGTCCAACCGCCGACCGTGTCGTTCGGCCGTGCTGTGGTGTATCGCGATCACCCGCCCGTCGTCATCGGTGAGCACTCGCCGCAGGTCGACGTTGAACGTCCCATGCGTCTCGCGCCAATAGCTCTCGATGTGCGCAATCGTCGCTTCTCGACCCTCGTGGCTGCCGGCAAGCCGGCTCCCGCCGGGCGTGTGCCAGACGACGCGCGCGTCGAGGATGTCGATGAGCCCTGTCAGGTCGGCCGCGTTCACTGCGTCATAGCCGCGCCGGACGACCGCGGTGTTCGTTTGCACCGCCGCGCTGTTCATCTCGCTCGCGAACCGGTGAACCTGTCTCCGAAAGACACCACTGGAGCATGTCCCCGTGCGGGAGCGCTCACATCGGGCGAACGCCCTATTCGGCGGTAACGAGCGAGTGCTGAAAGGCCCAGAGCGTGGCGGCCGCACGGCTGCGGACACCGGCCTTCTCGTACACGTGCTGGACGTGGTGGCCGACGGTCTTCGCGGAGATGCCGAGGTTCTCGGCGATCTCCTGGTTTGACTGGCCTCGTACCAGGACGAGCAGAACCTGCAGCTCCCGCTCGGTGAGCCCGGCAGGCAGCTCGCGCGGTCGCTCGCGCACCCGGTGGCCGGCGCAGGCGAGCACAGCGTCGACGGCGTCCTCGTCCAGGCGCCCCGCGGCGGCCTCCTTCATCAGCGCAGCCTCGGCCGCCGCCGGCTCCAGTGCCGGCCTGTACGGTCGTGCCTCGCGCATCGCGCCGTAGCAGTCGGCGACCGCGACGATCCGGGCTGCTTGATCGAGCCGCGCTGAGCCGGTTCCGCGGTGGTACCCGCTCCCGTCGAGCCGCTCGTGGTGTGCGCCGGCCACGAGCCCGATCGGAGCGAGCGCCGCCGATTGCGCAAAAGCTCTCTCGCTGAAGTGCGGGTGCAGACGCACGCGCTCCCAATCACCGAACCCGAGCGCCCCCGGCTTCTCCCAGATCGAGTTCGACACGCCCGCCCGCCCAAGATCGTGAGCCAGCGCGGCACGGCGCACGACCAGCACGGAATCGGCGGCCAGCCCCATCCTCCATGCCGCCGCCTCCGCCAGCTCGGCCACTCCGGTGGAGTGGTCGCGAAACCAAGGCGACTTGAGGTTCGTGAACGCCGCGATCGCCGTGAACGCGTCGTCGAGCGCCTGCCCGGTCATCCGGATCTGGGGCGCCGGCTCCACGTCGAGCGCCTGCTCCCACGTCCGCGTGTCGTCCAGTTCGCCGAGCAGGTCGTCAAAGTTCCGGATCGCCAGCTCAGCAAGCGCCGGCTCGTACGCGCCTCCCGATCGCCGGACGACCATCGCGTAGGCCTCCTGTGGGCCGGCAGCCGTCAGGAAGACCGAGATGTCGCGCGCGACGTGTAGCAGGCGCATCGGCAACGGGATCGTCTCACCGCCGACCAGACCGGGGAAGCCGTTACCGTCCCAGCGCTCGAACCCGAACTCGAGCGCGGCCTGCGTTCCCTCGCTGAAACCGAGCCAGCCGGCGATCCGCTGCGCGACCTCGCAATGCATGGCGAGCGTCTGTTTGGCGATCGGGAGGCCATGCTCGATCGCCTCCTCGACCATCGCCGCGCGAAGCTCCGGACCGCGCCCAAGGCCGACGTTCGAGCGCAGGAAGGCGAGCACCTCGGCCGGGTTGCCCGAGTCGACGAGGGCAAACGCGGCTCGGGGGACGATGTCGTCGCCGTAGAGCTGCGCCGCCTCATGGCCGTCCGACGTGCATCCGGCGGAATGCAGCAGCGCGACGTAGTAGGTGTCGGACAGCTCATCCCGCGTCGCTCCTGCAAGCTCGCCAAGTCGGACGGCCAGCACCGCGGTTCGTAGCGCGTGCTCGAGTGGCTGCCCGGTGCCGAGGTCCGTGGCCAGCGACAGGGCGCCGACCACCTCGGCCGCGCGAACCGGCCGCTCCCCCGACGCGGCTGCGGCCTCCGCCATCACGCGGCGATCGTAGTACGCAAGCGGCCCGCCAGCAACGTCGTCGCGGACGGGCAGAGACGGCCGCCGCGTTTCGCGGCCGTTTCTCAGCTCACCATGAACTGTCGGTGTGCAAATCGCGCCGAACTCGTCCGCGGAGTACGCTCAAACAAGCGAAGGGCATCTTTGTGAGGTCGGCTGAAGGTGGGCTGGCAGCACAACCAGACTTTCGAGGATCTGTCCGTCCCTCGGAGGTCAACGATGCCTCATGCGCAGTTTGGTTCTGATGCAAGCGCCCCCGGCGCGGCAAAGCCGCCATGCCCAAGATGCGATCAGCTGCGCTCCACCGGCCGCGGTCATCTGGGTGTTCGCCGGCGACGCGGTCGCTCGACCGATCGGGCTCCCGAAGCTCATCCATCCACAGCCAGGAGGACTCATGACTGACAAGCACATCGAAGAAGCCAGAGGCCGCGCGAAGGAAGCCGCCGGCGCGCTGAGCGGCAATCAACGCCTGAAAGACGACGGCCGCGATGATCAGGCTAGAAGCACGCTCAAGAACGCGGCCGACAAGGCCGTCGACGCGCTCACCGGGAAGAAGTAGTCGTGAGCGAATCAACCACCGAGCTTGGCTCCGGGAGGTGATCATGGTCACAGTCCTTCTCATCATCATCGTCGTCCTGCTGCTCACCGGCGGCGGATTCGGATACCGGCGTCGCGGCCGAAGCGGGCTGTAGGCAGACCCGAGGGAGCGACCGGCGTGGACCGGTCGCTCCCCGGCAGGGATCGTGGGTGCGGGACTGGATGCGCTGCGGCGTCGCGGACCGACCACGGCGATGCCTGGATCGGAATGGCGCCACGCGGCTGCGGACCATTCTCCATGCGCCCGAGTGGACTCGAACCACCACGAGCTAAGCGCTCACAAGGCCCTCAACCTTGCGCGTCTACCAATTCCGCCACGGGCGCAGGACGAGCGAGTATAGGGGCTTGATTCCGTCCTGGCGGCTCGCTAGCCTCTGCGAACAGATGTTCGGTTTGGCTCAGCGAGCGCGAAGGAGGATCTGATGGATCTGACGAAACGCCAGCAGGAGATACTCGATTTCATCGAGCACTACGGTGCGGAGCACGGCTATCCGCCGACCGTGCGCGACATCGGCAAGGCCGTCGGGCTCGCTTCGTCCTCGACCGTGCATCAGCATCTGGCAAACCTCGAGCAGCTCGGGATGCTCCGGCGCGACCCGTCGAAGCCGCGGGCGCTCGAGCTGCTTCATCGCGTCGTGCGCGACGCGGCATCGCTCGTCGGCGCCGGGGTTGGCGCCGGTCCGTCGCTGCCACTGCTCGGGGCGGTCGCGGCCGGCCAGCCGATGCTCGCGGAGGAGAACATCGAGGAGTACGTGCCGGTTCCGCAAGCAGCCGGGGGAGAGGACGGCACGTTCCTTCTGCGCGTGCGCGGCGAGTCGATGCGCGACGCGGGCATCATCGAGGGCGACCTCGTGGTCGTGCGCTCGCAGGACCACGCGACCGACGGCGAGATCGTGGTGGCGCTTGTCGGCGAGGAGGCGACCGTCAAGCGGTACTTCCGTGAGGCCGACCACATCAGACTGCAGCCGGAGAACCCGACGATGGAACCGATCCGTACCCGCGATGTGCGGATACTCGGGCGTGTTGTCGGCGTGATGCGGTCGCTCCTCTAGCGCTTGGTCACGCCAGCCACGGGCCGCGCCCGCACAGCGAAAGCGACGTTCCGGGCGCGACGCTGCGCCCCTCGCACGCCAGGCTCGTGCGCGGTACTGTCATGAGGCAGGCCAAGCAGCCGCGGAGGTTCGCCTTCGAGGAAAGTCCGGACATCACAGGGCAGGGTGGTCGCTAACGGCGACCCGGGGAAACCCGCGGGAAAGTGCCACAGAAAAGACACCGCCTAAGCGCGCTGCCACACGTGAGTTGCGCGCCGGTAAGGGTGAAATGGTGCGGTAAGAGCGCACCGGCGTCGCGGCGACGCGGCGGCCAGGTAAACCCCACCCGATGCAAGGCCAAGTAGGACCGCTTGCAGGCTGCCCGCCGAGGTCCAGGTAGGCCGCTCAGATGGATGGCTGCTCTAGACAGAATCCGGCTTACAGGCCCGCTAAAGAAAGACCCCGTCGAAAGGCGGGGTCTTTCCACGTCATGGCCGCCGGTCCGATCGCCGACGTTGCGCACCACCTGTCGCCCCGCCCCTCACGCTGTGCGGCGGCGGGATCGCCCACGGCACACACTGCGCGCTCGTCGCGCTCGTCGCGGGCGGTCTCTCGAGGCACCTCGCCAGCGCCGCGAGCCGCCTGCTGCATCAGATATGTTCCGGCCGTGGCAAGCGAGGCCAAAGACGAGGCTCGGCGTGAACGGATGTCGATGCTGGGCGCGATCGGGCTGCTCACGTTCGTTTCGGCGGTGGCCATCGCGGTCACGATCATCGTCTCGATTCACAACGGCAACGACGCGCCTCGCAACGGGCCGCACGGCGTCAAGCTGACAGCCGCGGAGTCAAGCGGTCGGTCGCTCTTTGCACGTACGTGCGCAAACTGCCACACACTCGCGGCGGTCAACGCCGTAGGCCGGATCGGACCGAACCTCGACGTCCTCAAACCGAACAAGCTGCTCGTCCTTTACGCGATCAGCCAGGGCTTCGCCGGCACAGCGGCGCAGGGTCAGATGCCTGCCGGCATCTACTCCGGCCGTGACGCGAACGAAGTCGCGTCGTTCGTCGCAGCAGTCGCCGGACGCTGAAGCCGAGCAGCCACGCGCAGCGCGACACATCCGCGCCGCTTCGCCCTGCGTATTCATCCCAAAGAAGCCGCCAGGGCCGGTGCGAACTCCCCGAAGCCCGCAATCAACAGCGATCCGCGCGGTTTCCAGCTGTGAAGAGCTTGCCTAGGGCTTGCTTTGCGCCGCAAAAGTAGTATCCTTACCAAACGTAAGTTGTAAGCAGAAGGTAAAGTGCTAAACACAAAGTAAAGCGTGAGGCCGATGAAGGCGACGATGAGCAGGTTCCAGATTCACGACGACCTCACCGCACCGGATGCTTCGATGCCGGTGCTGCGTGGCGCGCTCTCAACGGGCGGCCAGCTGCCGAACTTCCTTGGCGTCCTGGCCGGCTCGCCGGCCGCGCTGCGAGCCTATGCTCGATTCCGCGCCGAGTTGCGCCGTGGAACACTGAGCGTGCGCACGCTCGAGCGGATCTCGCTCGCCGTGGCCGAGCAGTACGGGTCGGCTCCCGGAATCGCCCTCCACAGCCGGACCGCTCGCTCATCGGGCCTCGGACTCGACGAGGTGGCCAAGGCGCGCGAGTTCGACTCAGGCGACCCCAAGGAAGCGGCGCTTCTGCGCTACCTCCACGCGACCATCGACAGCCGCGGGCAGCTGCCCGCGTACCTGCATGAAGAGGCGCGCGAGGCCGGCTGGTCGGACGAGCAGCTCCTCGAGGCGATCGCGTTCGCCTCACTCGAGGTGTTCACGGCGATGGTCAACATTGCGGGCGACGTTCCCGTCGACGGATCAGTCGAGGACTCGAGGACGCTGCGCGCAGCGTAGTACCCCTACGCCATGGCGTCAGGACCCCACGCGAGCGAACATGATCCTGCGGGCGTAGCCGACAGCGGGCCGTGGAAGGTCGAGGGTGCAGCGCCCTCCTGTTGCCCGTTCTATCACCGCGCGGTCGAGCTGATCGGCCGCCGCTGGACCGGGGCGATCCTCGAGATCCTGATCCAGGGTGACTCGCTTCGCTTCTCGCAGATCGCCAGCGCCGTCACGGACCTCTCGGACCGGATGCTCTCCGATCGTCTGAAGGAGCTTGAGGTTTGGGGCCTCGTCGAGCGCACAGTCCACCCTGGCCCGCCGATCCGGGTCGAGTATGCACTTACGCTCAAGGGACGCGAGCTGGCGCCCGCCCTCGCCGAGCTGAAGCGCTGGGCCCGTGCCTGGCTGGATGCGACAGCGTCCGTAGACCGCACGGAGCGGGCGACACCTCCGGCCACACGCCGCCGGCACGAGCCGCTCCCAGCCGACCATGCGAACCGTCAGAGCGGCGAGCGCGAGCCGGTTGCTTCGCAGCTCCTGGCGGCGGCAGCCCCGTCTCCCGGTCGGGCGCGCGCTCGCTAGGCACGCGAGCCCGGAGCGAGCCGCCGGGCCGATCATTTAGGGTGCCTGCACGACCGTTCCGCGTCACCCGCACGCGGAACGCCGCGATCAGGAGCCCCAGACGATGGCCGACACACCACTCAGCCCAGACGATGTCAAGGCGATCGTCGCCGAGCGCAAGGTCCGCTTCATCAACTTCTGGTTCACCGACATACTCGGCCAGCTGAAGTCGTTCTCGATCAATGCCGCCGAGCTCGACTCGGCGTTCGAGCACGGCGTCGCGTTCGACGGCTCCTCGATCACCGGCTTCAACGCGATCGAGGAGTCCGACATGATCGCGATGCCCGACGCCACCACGTTCGCCGTCCTCCCCTGGCGCCCCGAGGAGCAGGGGGTCGCGCGCATGTTCTGCGACATCCTCACCCCGGAGCGAACCCCGTATGAGGGCGATTCGCGCCACATCCTCCGCCGCGCGATCGGGCGCGCGCACGACCTCGGCTTCGACACCTTCAACGTCGGCCCCGAGCTCGAGTACTTTCTCTTCCGCGACGCGGCCGGCACCGAGCCGCTGGACACCGGCGGCAGCTTCGACCTCACGACCCTCGACGCCGGCTCGGGCGCGCGCCGGGACACCGCGATCGCCCTTGAGCAGCTCGGCATCCACGTCGAGTACAGCCACCACGAGGCCGGCCCCTCCCAGCACGAGATCGACATCCGCTACGCCGACGCGCTGAAGATGGCCGACGACTGCGTCACCTACAGGATCACCGTCAAGGAGCTGGCGCTCGCCTATGGCTGGCACGCGACGTTCATGCCAAAACCCCTGTTCGGTGAGAACGGCTCCGGCATGCACACCCACCAGTCGCTCTTCGCCGCCGGCACCAACGCCTTCTTCGATGAGGCCGACCACTACCACCTCTCGCCCGCCGCGAAGGGCTTCATCGCCGGGCAGCTCCGCCACGCGCGCGAGATCTGCTCGATCTTCGCCCAGTGGGTCAACTCCTACAAACGCCTCGTCCCCGGCTACGAGGCACCCGTCTACGTCGCCTGGTCACGGCGCAACCGCTCAGCGCTCGTCCGCGTCCCGCTCTACCACCCCGGAAGCGAGTCCGCAACGCGCATGGAGCTCCGTTGCCCCGACCCGGCGTGCAACCCCTACCTGACCTTTGCCGCGCTCCTGCAGGCGGGCCTCGAGGGGATCGAGAAGGGCTACGAGCTGCCTGAGCCGATGGAGCGCAACCTCTACCACCTGGCCCCCGAGGAGCGCCGCCGCCTCGGCATCGAGCAGCTCCCCGAGACCCTTGGCGCCGCGGTCGAGCTGACCGCCGACTCCGAGCTCGCCCTGCGCACGCTCGGCGAGCACACGTTCAACCGCTACATCGAGATCAAGCGCCGCGAGTGGGACGAGTACCGCGTCCAGGTGACCCCCTGGGAGCTCGACCGCTACCTGCAGATCTTGTAGGGGACGCCTCCGCGCATGCGCGCAGGCGCGAACCGGTGCATGCCTGCCTGCGCTCCGGATGGGGTGTGCCCCGAACGGGGTGCACCGATCCCGGGCGGGCTATGCCTGCCTGCACCCCGAATGGGGCCTGCCCCAACCGGGGTGGACCGCACGCACTCGCGCCCACCTGCAGGTCAATTGGGCTGCTCGAGCAACGACCTGAGCTCGGCTGGCGTGTGGACGGGCGCCTGGCACGCGAACCGCTCACAGACGAAGGCCGCCGACTCGCCGCCTGGGCCGGACGTCCGGTCTGCCAGCAGCGGGACCTCGCTGTGCGCGGGGTGTGCTGAACCGGCGAGGACGACGTGCGGGCGGAACGCCTGGTGGACGACTCGGACAAACGGCTCGAGACCGACGCCAACCAAAGCTACTTCGCGCGTTTGCGCGAGATGGAAGTCAGCTGCGCGCAGGACGTGGCCGAAGGCCTGCGGGTAGCGGGGGGCGATGTCGATCGCGAGGCGGATCGCGCCGAGGGCTGCGTCCTCGTAACGGCTTTCGCCGGTCAGCGCGGCGAGGCGCAACAAACCGAGCGCGGCGCTCGCTGAGCCGGAGGGGATCGGCTGGTCCTCCAGCTCCTTGCGCTGCGCGATCAGACGCTCACCGTCCCGCGCGCTCGTGTAGAAGCCGCCGCGCTCCTGATCGGCGAAGCGGTCCAGCAGGACATCGGCGAGCTCACACGCCCAGGCGAAGAAGCGCTCGTCAAACGTCGCCTCATAGAGCGCCAGCAGCGCCTCCAGCAGGTACGCATGGTCCTCCAGGTACGCCGGCAGCCGAGCCCCACCAAGCCCGTAGCTCCGCAGTAGGCCACCGTCAGCCCCGCGCATCGACCCCCACACGAACTCCGCGGCCGCAACCGCCGCATCGACATAACGAGGCTCCTCGAGCACCGCACCGGCTTCCGCCAGCGCCGCGATCATTAGCGCGTTCCATGCGGCAAGACGCTTGTCATCGAGGCCCGGCCGAACCCGGCGGTCGCGCACCACCCGCAACCTCTCTCGGATCTCGTTGCGCTCAGGCGGTTCCCGCCCGGCCGCAACGAGCACGTTCGAGCCCTCGAAGTTCCCCGCCTCGCTGGCGCCGAAGTAGCTGATCGCCTCCACGGAGCGCTCACCCAGCGCCTCGCGCAGCTCTGCGACGCTCCACACGTAATAGCGGCCCTCCTCGCCTTCGCTGTCGGCGTCGAGCGCGCAGTAGAAGCTGCCGTCCGGGTCGCGTAGCTCGCGCAGACAGAAGTCGAGCGTCTCGCGGCACGTCCGCTGCAGCAGCGGATCGCCGAGCACCTGCCAGCCGTGCAGGTAGGCGCGCGCAAGGAGCGCGTTGTCGTAGAGCATCTTCTCGAAGTGCGGCACGGTCCAGGTCGCGTCCACGCAGTAGCGTGCGAACCCGCCGCCGACCTGATCGCACAGCCCGCCGAGCGCCATCGCCCGCAGCGTGCGGCCGCTCATCTCGCGCTCGCCGCGCGCCAAGAGGAACTCGAGCGCGCAATGCGGCGGGAACTTCGGAGCGCCGCCAAAGCCACCATTCCGCGAGTCGTGAATCGCTGCGAGGCGTTCCTGTGCGGCTTTGAGCATCCCCACACCCAGCTCCCCCTGCGCCGGCGCGAGAAGCGCGCTCTCGCGTAGGCGCTCCGTGAGGCGCGCAGCGACGTCCCCTGCTTCGTCGCGGCGAACACTCCACAGCTCGGCAACCGAGTTGAGGACCTGTCCGAATGAGGGCATGCCGTGCCGCGGCGTGGGTGGCCAGTAGGTGCCGCCGAAGAACGGCTCCTGGTCGGGGGTCAGGAACACGTTGAGCGGCCAGCCGCCGTGGCCGGTCATCAGCTGTACCGCCTCCATGTAGATCCCGTCGATGTCCGGGCGCTCCTCGCGATCGACCTTGACGGGAACGAAGCACTCGTTCAGGAGCGCAGCCGTCCGCGGATCCTCGAAGGACTCGTGCTCCATCACGTGACACCAGTGACAGGCGGAGTAACCGATCGAGACGAACAGTGGAACGTCTCGATCGCGCGCGCGGGCCAGGGCCTCGTCGCCCCAGGGCAGCCAGTCGACCGGGTTTTGGGCGTGCTGGCGGAGGTAGGGCGAGGGCTCGTTCGCGAGCGCGTTCGCCACGGACGAGCTAGCCGCCGGCGCGTCGCGACGCGTATGCGTAGCCGGCTGCGCGCGCGGCGCTTGCCCGGGCCGCGTAGGTCTGCGTATTCAGCTGTTTTGCCGTCGCGAACACGGTGACGCCGCCGAGCGTGCCGCTGACCGTCCGCTTCTTCGTGTTGAACGTGAGGGTGCCGGCCGCGGCCTTCGAGCCGCCAACCGTGAGCGTGTAGCTCGGCGTCCTGATCGTCTCGTTGCTACCGCTGACCGTGACGCCCGGAATGTAGGAGTATCGGTGCAGTCGAAGGCCGCGCAGCGAGAACGAGGCGAATCCTGACCGCAGGCCGCCGAAGTGGACCGTCGCGCTGATCGACGAGCCGATGAGAAAGTCGCCGACGCCGAACTCGAGCGCGTTTGCGAGCGTGTCGAGGACGGCGCGGACTGTCTTACCGGGTAGACCACTTGTGCCGGGAGCGGGCTTCAGCGCGGCGAGCGAGCGCGGCGGAACTTGCGTCGGTGCGAGATCGTTCGGTACGCGCGTCGTCGGGCACTGGGCTATAGCCGTCCCATCGAAGAACGCGTTCACGGCATCCTGAGCGCAGTTGGTCGGCTCGGTGCCGAGAACCGAGTGGCCGGTGTTCGGGACCACCAGGAGCGTCGCGTCGGGAATCTGCGCCGCAACAGCCTGCGCGTCGGCGGTCGGCGTGCGCATGTCCTCGGCGCCGCTGATGATCAGCGTGGGAACGTTCGGCAGTGACCCCACGTTGGTCTCGGGCGCGGCGGTCGCGAACGGCCAGCCGGCGCAGTACGGCGCGTCGCTCTCGTTGTAGGCGGTCTGCGCACTGAACGGAGCGAAGGTCGCTGAAGGCTGCGCCTCAAACGCGGCGAGCGCGCTCGTCTGCCGATCGGCCGTGGTCTCGCTTCGTGTCCACGGATAGGGCAGCTCCTCGCAGACCGTGGCCAGGTACAGCTCGTCGTTGATACCGCCCTCGGGTTGGTTTGCGGCGACGTTCAGCGCCGCGAGCAGGCCATAGTCGCCGTGGAGAGCCGAGTGGAGCGCGGCAGGGAGGTTAGCGCGCAGCAGCGGGTCGAGATCGCCCGCAATCAGCATCGTGAAGATCGCATCGCTGGTGAGCTTCACGCGCTTGACCGAGCCTTTCGCTGTGATCGCCTTCGCCTGCACCGGCGCGCTGTTGAGGCGCGTTACGAGCGTCTGGAGGTCGGTGATCGGGTTGCCGATGTGCGCGCACGCGGTGGTGCCGCAGAGGTCCGACAGCATGTGCGGGATCTTCGCGAAGGACGAGGCGCTGTAGACGTCGGGTCCGTTGGGGGCGACGGTCGAGTCGAGCAGCAGGCCGCCGGTGAAGGTCGGATATTCCGCTGCGAAGCGCAGCGCCACCTTCGTCCCGTACGAGGTCCCGTAGGGAATCATCTGGCTGTAGCCGAGGGCGACGCGGATCGCCTCGATGTCGGCAACGGAGTCGTCGGTCTCGTAGAAACCGCGCGTCGCTCCGAGCTGCGTGGCGCACTCGGTTACCAGCGCCGCGGTCAGGTTGATCGTCGGGTCGGCGAACGCGGGGCAGCTGAGTGGCCCCGATGTGCCGGTGCCGCGCTGGTCGAAGACGATCAGGTCGCGTGTCTTGACGGCCTCCGCGAGGGTCTGGGCGAAGCTCGTCGCGAACGGGATCGCGTCCTGACCCGGTCCGCCCGCGAGCGCGATGACCGCCTGGGTCGCGCTGCCCGTGACCGCCACCTTGCGCTCCAGCTGGAGCGTCACGCTGCCCGGGGTCGCCCCGCTCGGGTCGACCGGCACGGTGAGCTGCGCGCAACCGAAGCCGGGAGCGCTCGCGCACGGGGTGAAGGCGACGGGGGACACCGCCGCCTGCGCGCCGGCACTTCCGACGAGCAACACAAGCGTGGCTGCCGCGGTCGCGAGCGCTGCACCCTTTACGACACGCAGCATCGCTCAGACCGTAGCGCATCGCAGCCGCTGGGGGAGGAAGCAACCCTCCAGCGTCGTCGAGGACTATCGTCCGCTCCGATGGCGAGCAACCGGCAAGTGATCGTTGCGCCGCAGGCACCAGCCGCGATCGGGCCCTACAGCCACGCGGTGCGAAGCGGCGAGCTCCTCTTCTGCTCGGGCCAGATACCGCTCGAACCGGCCAGCGGCGAGCTCATCAGCGTCAGCGTCGGTGCGCAGGCACGACGCTGTCTCGAGAACCTCGCCGCGGTCTGCGACGCCGCGGGCACCTCGCTCGCAAACGCGCTGCGCATCACGATCTACATGGTCGAGCTGGAGGCCTTCGCGGAGGTCAACGAGGTCTGCGCGGAGTTCTTCCCGCAGGCCCCGCCGGCCCGCGCGACCGTCGGCGTCGCGGCGCTGCCACGTGGCGCGCTCGTCGAGATCGACGCGATTGTCGCGATCTGACCGGCTCTCGCCGGCAAGCTAGACTCGCGCGATGAGCAGCAACGACGCCAAGGAACAGATCGCCCGGGTGATCGCCGCGGTGACCGAGGAGGTCCCCGCTTTCCGCCCGCTGAAGCTCGTCTTCTCGGTTGAGCTGCGCGGCCGCGGCGACACCCAGCAGTTTCGTGTCGAGCTGCCCGGTCCGATCGTCACCAAGGAGATTCCCACCGACGCACGCGTCAACGTGGAGATGCGCCGCGAGTTCTTCAACGCGATGGTCGAGGAGGGCGCGCGCGTCGCTGACTGGCGCGAGGCCTTCCACTACGGCCAGGCGAAGGCGACCGGGGTCTCCCAGATCCTGCAGCTGATCGAGCGCGTCGTGAACATGCATGAGGAGCGCGCACAGCTGCGCCGAGCAAGGAATTGAGCTGCCTCGCACTCAATTCCGTGGCCCCAGGGCCTGGATTGGTGCGCTGGCAAAGCGCTGGAACCGGCGGTTGATCAGACCGATCGGCGTGGCTGCTGCGCTGATCAGTCTTCGGGAAGAGCGGCGAAGTCGCGCTTCGCCTGCCGGTACCAGCCCATTCCGGCGAGCGGGTTCTTCCAGCGGCCCTTCATCTCTCGCAGCGCGTCCTCGTGCGCTTCGTCGCCGCCGGCGACGACCTCCTTCAGGTGGCGATCCTGCGCCTTGATGACCTCATCGGCGCTGCTCCCGTGGTGGGCGTGCTCGCATGGTCCGCCGAGCTGCCGGCAGGTCATCGTCTTCATCGGTCGCCGTTTACTTCGGGCAGATCGCTTCGAGGACGACGCGGGTGGCGGATTCGAGGTCGAGGCCCTCGTCGATCTCGAGGTCTGGCTCGAGCGGTGGTTCGTAGGGCGCGCCGATCCCCGTCAGATCGGCGATCGCGCCGCGGTCGGCCTGCGCGTAGAGGCCCTTCACGTCGCGGCGCGCACACTCCTCGAGGCTCGTGCTGACGTAGACCTCGATGAACCGCAGGCCTGCCCGTTCGTGCAGAGCGCGCACCCGCTCACGGTCCGTCCGGTAGGGAGAGACCAGACAGACGAGCGCGAGCGCACCCGCGTCGGCGAATAGGAGGGCCAGCTCGGAGACCCGGCGGACGTTTTCGCTGCGGTCCTCGTGGCTGAACCCGAGGTCGCTGCAGAGCCCGTGGCGCAGGTTGTCGCCGTCGAGCCGGTAGGCCCAGCGCCCGTCAGCCAGAAGTTGCGCCTCGACCGCGGCTGCGGTTGAGGATTTGCCCGAGCCGGAGAGGCCGGTGAACCAGACGGTTGCTCCGCGCTGTCCGAGACAGTCCCAGCGCTCATCGCGAGAAACCTCGCCCTCCTGCCAGGTGACGTTCTTGGCACGCAGGCCGAGCGGGTGCGATCCGCTCAGGGATTGATCGCTCATCGCGGCAGGACGCATGCGATCAGAAGTATCCAGCTTTTTTGCGTTCTTCCATGGCGGCGTCTGAGGTTTTGTCGTC
>CAYQZU010000003.1:0-301922 GCA_964422115.1 uncultured Solirubrobacteraceae bacterium
GACAGCGTCAGGTTGCCGTTGTTGTAGATGGCGCCACCCTCACCGCCAGGCTGGTTCTGCGCGACGCTCGCAGGGGGCGCGATGCCGCCGTTGAAGTCGACGCCGGAGATCGAGACGGTCGCGCCGAAGTGGACCTGGAGCAGACCGGTGGTGCCGCTGTGCAGCAGAATCTCGGTCGAGCCCGACCCGGCGCCCGAGATCGTCACGGTCACCGGATTGGTCGGGTTGATCACCAGCGGAGTCGAGCTGACCTGATAGTGCGCCGCCCCAAGAACGATCGTGTCCGAAGTGGGATCGCTGTTCGCCAAGCCGATCGCCGCCCGCAAGCTCGTGCACGTCGCGGGCGCACTGCCCGTGCAGCTACCGGCGATGTCCGAGACATCCCCCACGGGGACGTTGATCGTCTGCGCGCTCGCAGCTGCCGCACCGACCAGCAGAACGCACAGCGAAACAGCGGTCGCACCAACAAGACGAGCAAAACGTGCGGCGAACATGGACATCTCTCCCTCGAAATCGGGCCAAGCGCGCCCAAACGCACCCGGCCTAACATTTGTCTGCGAGCAAGGTACTAGCCACGGCAACGTCACGACGCCGCACAAGGTGTCGAGCCGCCACCCCTACAGCGGCAGCGTCACGTACTTCGTCGAGAGGTACTCGCCGATCCCCTCGTAGCCGCCCTCGCGGCCGAACCCGGACTGCTTGACGCCGCCGAACGGCGCGGCGGCGTTTGAGACGATGCCGACGTTGAGGCCGACCATGCCGGTCTCGAGGCCCTCGCTGATGCGCAGCGCGCGGTTCAGGTCGCGCGTGAAGACGTAGGCGACGAGGCCGTACTCGGTGTCGTTGGCGGCGGCGAGCGCCTCGTCATCGCTCTCGAACGTGACGATCGGCGCGACCGGGCCGAAGATCTCCTCGGTCAGGAGGCGCGTGTCGGGCGCGATGTCGACGAGCACCGTCGGGCGGTAGAAGTAGCCGGGGCCGTCGAGCGGCTCGCCGCCGGTCAGGACCCGCGCCCCGCGCGCCGTCGCGTCGGTCACGAGCTCATGGACCTTGCCGCGCTGGGTCTCGTCGATCAGCGGCCCGAGGTCCGTGTCCGGCTCGGTGCCGCGGCCGATCCGCAGCTTCTCCATCCGCTTCGCGAGGCGGCTCGCGAACTCCTCGGCGATCGGAGCGGCGACATGAAAGCGGTTCGCCGACGTGCAGGCCTCGCCGACGTTGCGGAGCTTCGCGAGCATCGCGCCCTCGACGGCCGCGTCGAGGTCGGCGTCCTCGAAGACGAGGAACGGCGCGTTGCCGCCGAGCTCCATCGAGACGCGCAGCACGCGGTCCATCGCGCGCGCCGCGAGGCGGCGGCCGATCTCGGTCGAACCGGTGAAGGACAGCTTGCGCAGCCGCGGATCGTCGAACAGCGGGTCCGTCACCTGGCCGGCGCGCGCGGTCGTGACGATGTTCAGAACGCCCGGCGGCAGGCCCGCCTCCTCCATGATCTGAGCGAACGCGAGCATCGAGAGCGGCGTCTGCTTGGCCGGCTTGACGACCATTGTGCAGCCCGCGGCGACCGCCGGGGCGACCTTGCGCGTACCCATCGCCAGGGGGAAGTTCCAGGGTGTGATCTGGAGGCAGGGGCCGACGGGCTGGCGCATCGTGATCAGACGGCCGGCGCCATTCGAAGAGACCGCAAACCGCCCGTCGAGGCGCACGGATTCTTCGCTGAACCAGCGCAGGAAATCGTTCGCGTAGGTGACCTCAGCGCGCGCCTCGGCAAGCGCCTTGCCCATCTCGAGCGTCATCAGGAGCGCGAGCTCGTCGGTCCGCGCGGCGACCAGCTCGAACGCTCGCCGCAGGATCTCGCCGCGCTGGCGCGGCGGGTGGACCGCCCATTCGGCCTGGGCCGCGCAGGCGGCGTCAAGCGCGGCCATCGCATCGGCCTCGGTGCCGTCCGCAACCTCGCACAGCGTCTCGCCGGTCGAGGGATCCTCGACCGCCAGGCGCGCACCGCCGGCGGCCGGGCGCCACTCCCCGCCGATCAGCAGATCCTTGGGCGCAGCATCGAGAACTTCCTGCTCAGTCATTCGTCACCTTCGGCGGCCGTGTCCGGGACTCCAGGGTTCGGCCGGTTGGCCGCCCTCGAACGGTCAATGCTAGTGCGCCGTGCGCGCCGCCCATACGATCAGGCCTCGATGACCGCGCCCGTCCTCGCGCTCGACACACCCTGGCTGCTCTACCGCGCGTTCTTCTCGGTCCCGCAGTCGGTCCGCGGAGCGGACGGCGAGCCGGTCGGCGCGCTGCTCGGGACCGTCAACACGATCCTCGGGCTGTGCGAGGTCTGCGAGCCGCGCGCGGTCGTCTGCTGCATGGGCGCGGAGGAGGCTGTCTACCGCCGCGAGCTC
Organism: uncultured Solirubrobacteraceae bacterium; assembly: GCA_964422115.1. GTDB lineage: Bacteria > Actinomycetota > Thermoleophilia > Solirubrobacterales > Solirubrobacteraceae > Palsa-513. The sequence goes on from CAYQZU010000003.1 coordinate 2,391, forward strand.
TACCCGCCCTACCACGCGCACCGCGAGCCGATGCCGCCGCAGTTGCGCGCGCAGTGGGACCGCGCGGGCGAGCTGCTCGAGCGGTTCGGCTGGCTCGTGCGCGACCACCCCGAGCTCGAGGCCGACGACGTGCTCTGGTCGTGCTCGCGCGTCGAGGGTGCGGCGGGCGGTCGCACGCTGATCTGCACCGCCGACCGCGACCTCTTCCAGGCGGTCTGCGAGCACACCTCCGTGATCTCGCTGCTCCCGCGCGGTGAGACGGCGCTGATCGGGCCGGCGCAGGTCCGCGAGCGAAGCGGCGTCGACCCGTCCCAGATCTCCGACCTGATCGCGCTGCGCGGCGACCCCTCCGACGGTATCCCGGGCGCGAAGGGCATCGGTGCCAAGACAGCGGCCGAGCTGTTGCGCGAGTACGGGGACTTGGAGAGGGTCCTAGCAGCGCGCGACTCGCTGCGACCACGCATAGCCGCCGCGCTCACCGAGCAGGTTGACGAGCTCCGCCGCTTCCGAGACATCGCGACACTGCGCGACGTCCCGTTCGAGCGGCCTGCGGACGCGCAGACCGACCGCGCGGGCGGCGCGGCCGCGGCGCGGGAGCTCGGCATGACGGCGCTGGCGAAGCGGCTCGAGGCCGCCTGAGCGGGGGCGGAGGGGGCGTCTGCGCAGGTGTGCTTGACCATGCTTGGCTAAGCACCTAGGACGGCTCTCGTGCGAGTGAACGTAGGTCAGGCCAAGACAGACCTATCGAAGCTGCTCGCCCGAGTAGAGGCCGGGGAGGACATCGAGATCGCGCGCGACGGCGTTCCTGTCGCGCGACTGGTCCGAATCGTTCCGGCAGCAGGACCGGGCGCCCGCTTCCTCGAGGCGCGCGGCTCGCTGAAAGGACAGATCTCGATCGGCGAGGACTTCGAGTTCACCGACAAGGAACTCGACGAGCTCTTCTTCGATTCCTCCGCGTGAGGCTGCTCCTCGACACCCACGTCATCCTCTGGGAGCTCGAAGGCACACGCACCGTTGGGCCGCTGGCGCAGACAGCGATCGAGCAGGCGGAGGAGCTGACGTTCAGCGTCGTGTCGTTCGCCGAGATCGGCGTGAAAGCGTCAAGCGGCAAGCTCACAATTGCCGCCGACCTCTACCCGTACGTCTTGCGAGCCGGCCTGCGGATCCTCGGGCTCGCCCCAGATGCCGCGCTCGCGGTCGCCGAACTCCCGTTGCACCACCGCGATCCGTTCGACCGACTGCTCATCGCACAAGCGCGCTCCGAAAGCCTCACGATCCTCACAGCCGACCATCGCTTCAACGACTACGACGTCGCCACGATCGACGCCAACACCTGACCCCCGACAGGAGCAAAGGCCGAACGACCAAGCCGAGTTCCACACCCAGCGCGCGGCTGCCGCTGCTCGCTTCAGGGCGGAAGGGAGCACGGGGGTTGAAGCGTGCGAGGAGCCGCTCGAGCGATGAGTTTCGCCCCCTGACTACTCACCACGGAGCGCACCGCTGGGCTATTTGTGCCAACTAAAGGAACAACAGTGTCTTTGCTTCGCTGACGATGCCATCATCGACCGGACCGAAAGAAGAGTCGCGATCGCAATCGAACACCAAACTCCATCCTCACCAGACCAACACCGCCACGACCCAGGAGACCGCCACCGCAGTCACTCTGTAACCATCACACTGGGACCGTCGTCACCAAACTTCCACGGCGACCGGGACAACCTCGGCGGAAGCCGCGCAGGACCGACCGGCGGCGACGTGGACGCCGGCGGATCCCTCGTCCGTGCGTGCAAGGGTGGCGGCGCCCGAGCGAGTTGTTAGCTAATCCGCCATGCTCCGACCGCCTACTGCCCAACCCATTCGGCTAGGTTTCTGCGAGCCTCTCCAACGGCAGTGGCCACCGATGTGTCTGAGCTGCTTGCTTGCAGCTCGATCACCGCCCGCATCGCATCGATGCTCTCATCGTCGCGGCCCAGCTCGCGCAAGAGCATCCCCCGAACGAATAGGTATGGCGCGATCGTGCGTTGCCAGGCTGGATCGCGCTCGCGGTCGACGCGTTCGATTTCAAAATCCAGAACTTCGACGCCTTCCTCTGCGAAACGGTCTACGAGAAGCTCGATGGCGGACCGGGATTGCTGCTCACCAGGGCTGAGTCGAGCGAGGGATTCGAGCTTCCACACGAGCGCGCCGGCAACCTGCAACCGAACGGCGCGGTCCGTGCTTTCCGCTAAGCGGTCGATCAGCTCATCCGCGACGGTGACCAACTCCGCATCGTCTGCCGCGAGCTTCATTACCTGCATCTTGGTGGTGAGCACGTCGGCGAGCCAAACCGGGTGCTCCGGGATCAGGTCCGTGAAATCCTCGAGAAGCCGATTCAGGTCTGCGAGCGCATCTTTGTGAAGCCCACGCCAGCTGATTAGCCTTGCCCTGCCGAGCGTAGCGTGCATCGCCACGTCCCTCGCGGAGGGCGTCTGTGCTGCACGCGCTCGCCTGAGGGTCTCGTTATACAGCGCCTCCGCGTCAACGACATCCCCGGCGTTCTCGAGATCAAACGCCCGCCAGTAGAACGCCTGCATTACGTAGCTCGCCAGCTGCGGGTTCGATGAGGCCCCCCAACGTTCGATCAACTGCGCAAGCGCCGCCGACCGGCGGTCCGGCGTGTCGAGCGTCCGCCACGACGCAGCTTGCTCCCAGATCGCCGCCGCGACGCATTCCTGCACGCCGTCGTCGCGCGTTGCGCCGAATCGCTCCACAATCTGCTCCGCGAGTGCCAACGCACCTCGGACGTCACCGCGGGCGCTCAACGTGCGCATTCGCGCAACCATCTCATCAGCCTCGCTCCGCTCCGCCTCAACGTCCGACACGCTATGCGCTCGTAGCAGCGAGTTCAACGGAGAGCGCCACAAAACCGCGGCGATAAGCAGTCAACAGTCGCTCGGTTCGGCGACCTCGGTGAGTCCGGCTGGCACGCGCCCGCTCGTCGAGTGCCGCCGAACCGCCACTCGACGCGAGGCCCTGCGCAAACCAGCCCGGCGGATACTGCATTGGATAGGCAAGGTTTTCGGCGAGCATGGTCAGCGAGAGATCAAGGCGCGAGGGACGGTTCGAGATACGGCGGGAGCGGACCGCTGCCCTTGGGTCGAGCCGAGCCTATTCCGTCCACGACCGCCTTGCCAGCGGTATAGAGCACGCACAAGACGTTTGGAGTGCTGCAGGGGTCGATAGTTGGGCTTATACCCCCGGAGGAACTCGAAGGGACTGACGAAGCTTTGACGTGACCGGCGGTTCCGTTGACCCCGGTCGGTCCCGCCTGCTCGTCATCTTCAGTCGGCAGCTGATGACTGCCGGGGTGCGCCGGTTGCGAATAGCCGGGCCTTACCGGAGGCCTAGAACTCGGTTTGGGCCCCTGAACGGCGCCGCCGACCGGTATGCCGAACGCGCGCGCACACTCAATTACCAGGAGGCACTGCGCCGCCACGCGACGCCCATGTGGCCCGATAAGCGTTGGTGCCTGGCCACTGACATCGGTTTCGTTGACGGGGTCGCCGTCTGTCTACCCGTACGCGTTCGCACCGCCGCCTTGGATCGGGTCGGGTTGTGTGAACGTCCCTGTGTAAGGGTCATACACGCGTGCTCCCATTGCGACGGGAGGGCTGGCGCGTCGGGTGTACGCCGACGCGCATGGTTATACTTTGGGTATGAAGACTGCCGTTTCGATCCCAGATGACCTGTTCCTCCGCGCCGACAGGCTCGCCGCGGAGCTCGGGAAAAATCGCAGTGAGCTCTATCGAGAGGCGCTCGCCGACTACATCGTGCGGCGCGACCCGCACGCGATCACCGAGGCTTTGAACGAGCTCGCCGACGAGCTCGCCGACGAGCACGCCAGCTTCAGCAGGGAGGCGGCCCGCCGGACGCTCAGCGCCAGCGAATGGTGATCGGCCGAGGCGACGTCTTCTGGGCGTCGCTCGAGAGCCCAGTCGGGTCGGCTCCGGGAGGCCGCCGACCCGTCGTCATCGTCCAAGGCGACACCTTCAACGCGAGCCGCATCGCGACAACCGTGGTCGTACCACTGACCAGCAACCAGCGACTCGCCGCAGCGCCCGGCAACGTGCTGCTCCCAGGAGCCGTGACAGGCCTCCCAAAAGACTCGGTCGCGAACGTCTCACAGATCGTGACAATCGACCGAACCATGCTGGATGAACGAGTCGGCCGCATCCCGCCCACCCAGCTCGAGCGCATCATGACCGGCATCGACATCGTCCTCGGACGCAACTAGCCCGAGCAACACACCAACCCGGAACAAAGCCTCCAGGGCGGAAGCGAGCACGAGGGATGGGCAGCGCCTCGTCAAGCGACGCCGTTTGCGGCTCCGGCCGCGCAGCAGCGAGCACCCAGAGTCACGCGCGACTCGAATGTCTGCGTGATCAACCCCCCCGGACGTTGTCGATGTTTGCGAAGTACATGCGTTGCTCCTCGGGGTCATCGGTGTGAAACGCGTACCATTTGGCGTCGGCGAGAAGCTCGACGCCTTGGCCGTCCGGAACAGGAGCTGCGTCTTCCTCGTCCCACCGTCCGCAGAAAAGCCGAATACGGCCTTCGCGGAGTAGCTGCTGCAAAGCGCGCGAGACGGCTCGAAACGGGTCCTCTTGGCCGATAGCTGCGCGGACTTCCGGGTCGGCAAACGCCTCCGGGATCGGAATGTCGTCCTCAAGGCCGAGTTCAAGCAGGGCAAGTCTCAGTGGGTCGTGGTTGACCGTCATCGCCTATCGCCGCCGCAGCGTCACCCTGACGCCGTTGTTGGCACCACCAAAATACTTGAGGTATGGACCGCCCTTCACTCCCGTTTGGCCGCGGACGCCTTCTGGCAGCACGCGAAATCCCTGTGAGCCGTTTGTTCCTGGCTTGTAGTAACGGACCGCTGGGTTCGCTCGCGCCGGATTTCCTGGCCTTTCGATGTAGCCGGCGTTTCGTGCGAGATCGGACACCTGCGCAGGTGTCAGGTTGCGTACTTGGGTCGGGTCCTCAACGGCGCTCTCGGACGTCCGCGTGGGATCGCCGATGCTTCCTCCGACCCTGAGCTCCACGCCGCCCGCGGTGACATCCCCCTCTCCTTCCTCCCCGTCTGCGCGAATCTCTTCCTTAAGCGACTCAGCCGGATCTTCGTCAAGCACCTTCCCGGTGAGATCGGTCTCGTTGACCGGATCACCGTTCGTATAGCCGTAGGGCGTTGCTCCGCCGCCCAGGATCGGGTCGGGTTGTGTAAACGTGCCGGTGTACGGGTCATAAACGCGTGCTCCCATTGCGACGAGGGCGGACACCGTTGGGCAGCGTTGTGGTCGCGTACCACGCTCGCGGTACACTTCCGAGCATGTCTTCGTTTCGGGTTCAAGTGACTGTCGATCGAGAGCTCGCCGAAGCGCTGCAGCAGTTCGGCGGCGAGTCGCGCTCGCGCGCGGTGCGCGACCTCGCGATCCGCGGCGCAGAGGCACTACGTGACGAGCAGCAGCGGCGTGATGACGCGATCGAGTTCTTGCGCCGGATCTCAAGCGGCGAGGACGATCGCTTCGACTTCCAAGTGACCGCCGAGCTGCATGCCGCCCGCCGCTGAGCCGTATGGCTCAGCCGGGCCACTCGTATACGACACATCGGCCTGGAACCGCCAGCGCGATCCCGCGGTAGCGCCGCGGTGGCAGGCAACGCTCGCCGACGGACGACTGGTGATCTGCCCGGTTGTCGCACTCGAGCTGCTCGCAGGCGCTCGCGATGAGAACGCCTTCCAGGACCTGGACCGCACGTTGAGCGCGCTGGTCCAGGCGCCCGTCACACGCGCTGCCTGCGAGCGCGCGATCAGCGCGTCACGCGAGCTAGCCGGCCAACGCCGCCTCCCAGCCGCTGACTACCTGATCGCAGCGGCAGCAGCAGAACGCGGCTTCGGCGTCCTTCACTACGACCGCCACTTCGAAACACTGTGCCGCGTCCTCGCCATCGAGAGCGTTCTAGTCGCCCCGCTCGGCACGCTCAACTGACGCGCACCCGCTCCCGGCCCCGCAGTTCGCGACGCGTCCCCCACCTGCGCTCACCACCGAGCCTACGGGCCCGACACGCTCGGTGGTACAGGGCGGAAGGGAGCAGGCGGAAGCCCGGGCCGAGCGCAGTGGTCGGAATGCCGGCCGGGAGCAGCACGCCTATCGCGGCTACGTTTCACGATCGGCGGCCGACCATCGGCGGCTGGCATGTGGAATGCCGAGCACGCTGGGCGCGCGCCGCAGGGAATATCGCGAGCAACCGCCGCAAGCGCCGCCGAGCTTCTGAGGAGGTAAACGCATCGGTATAACTCGCGCCGCCGCCGCCACTGCCGATCCCCCCGATGCTCCGCTGACTGTGCGGCCGTGTTAGCTAGGCCTTACTCGATTGCCTCGAGACCCCGCGACGCGCGCACCTGGTTCACGCGGTCGGTAAGAAGGGCGACTGCGTCGGTCGTCCGGCCGCCGCGCCACAAGACCTGGTATTGCGGAGCTAGCGCCAGTATCACAGTCCGGCCGGACCTACACTTAACTGCGATGCGCTGAAAGCCTCTCGAGCCGACACCGACAGAGTCGATCTCGTCCCAGGCCACAAAATCGCGCGAGAACCGCTCTCTCGTGACCAGCCCCTCATTCGTTTCTTGCACACCATTGAGCAAACTCGACACCATCAACAGGCCGAAGGCGACAATGATTATGGTAACCCCACCGACAAGGCCAGCCACTGAGCCATGACGATGGACGTAATAGTCCAGAACCCAAATGAGTACACCGACCGTTCCCCAGCCGAAGCCGAGGATTAAGCCCCAGACCAACACAGAGGTCATCCGATAGAAACGCCACTCCGGCCCCTCGGTCTGACTGGTAGCCGTTGCACCAACCCCGCCCCTATTCATGTTTTCGCAGTTTCTCCGCCTCGTAAAATGAGGTGATCCCGCCGACCATCAGCTTATGGGCTATCTGCACGGCTTTCGTCGCCCCTTGCTCCTCCATGAGCTTAATGCCCAGCTCGATCGTGCTCTCGCCGAACCAGCCCACGGCGATGTCCACGGCCACGTCAGCCGGATGACCTGACGCAGCGTCCACGGCCGCATTGACTGCGGTTGCTCCGGCGATGGCCTCAGGACAGCCAACACCGGCACTCCCGGCGCATGCGGCTGCGGCGCCGAGATCGGCCGCGACCTCAGCCACCACGCCCCAGTTTAGCCCTGGCCCCACGCCTCTATGACACTCCCGCCAGGCGACAGATCCCGACATGCCGGCGCCGCATAGGGGCTCCGGGGACCCCGCCGACTTCCCGCCGAGGTCCGTCTCATTCACCGGGTCGGCGTTCGTGTACCCGTAGGCGTTAGCGCCTCCGCCCTGGATCGGGTCGGGCTGCGTGAACGTCCCGGTGTACGGGTCGTAGACGCGTGCTCCCATTGCGACGGAAGTACTTCGGCCGCGTGGCGCCCCGCCGTCGGTTGGCAGAATGCGTTACGCTGTCTTACATGACCCGTGCTCGGCAATTCTCAGCGCGGTTGGACGCGCGCGTGGTCGATCGGTTGGAGCGACGCGGCGCTCGCGTTGGCGTGAACCGCTCTCGGCTTGCTGAGCGCTACATCGACGAGGGGATGCGTATGGAGGACCATCCCGGTGTCGTGTTCCGTGATGGTCCGGCCGGTCGGCGCGCGGGCTTGGCTGGGGGGCCAGACGTGTGGGAGGTCATCGCCGCGGTTCGCGAGAGCGGGCTCCAGGGCGATGCGGCGCTTTGGGCGGCCGGTGAGTGGGGGCGCCTGACCGCCGCCCAGGTGCGTTCGGCGGTGGCCTACTACGCCGAGTACCGTGAGGAGATTGACGCTTGGATAACGCGTCATCTGGAGGAGGCTGACGCGAGCGAGGAGCAGTGGCGTCGCGAGCAAAACGCGCTCGCGTGAAGCTCCTGCTCGACGAGATGCTCCCCGCCGTGATCGCCGAGCAGCTACGCGGTCGCGGTGCCGATGTCAGCGCGGTACAGGAGCGAGCTGAGCTGCGCGGACTCGCCGACGTGGAGCTCTTCGCCTTGGCACAGCGCGAGGAACGCGCGACCGTGACCTACAACCGCGACGATTTCCTCGCGCTCGACCGGCAATACCGAGCTGACGGGCGCGATCATCACGGGATCGTGATCGTAAGCCCGACAAGGTTCCCGCAGGGAGCGCCGACGATCGGGCCGCTAATCGCCGCGATCGACACACTCCGCAACGCACCGCCGCAGTACCCCGCCTTCATCCACTGGCTCGGCTCCTGACGACCCAAGAGACGCGTAGAACCTGCACGTCGCCCACACCGCAACAGCCCAAGCGGCCGCGCCCGAATGACACAAACCCTGCTAACGCCTGTGAGGACGGCGGCAAAGCCGCCGCTCCTCACAACACCTTCGACAGGAACATCCGCGTGCGCTCATGCTTCGGCTTGGCGATCACCTCGCGCGGGTCGCCGGCCTCGACGATCACGCCCTCGTCCATGAAGACGAGCTTGTCGGCAACCTCGCGCGCGAAGCCGATCTCGTGCGTCACGACGACCATCGTCATGCCGTCCTTGGCGAGACCGCGCATCACGTCGAGGACGTCGCCGACGAGCTCCGGGTCGAGCGCCGAGGTCGGCTCGTCGAAGAGCATCAGCTTCGGTTTCATCGCCAGCGCACGAGCGATCGCGACGCGCTGCTGCTGCCCGCCGGAGAGCTGCGCCGGGTAGGCCGACGCCTTGTCGGCGAGGCCGACGCGCTCGAGCAGCGTCTGGGCCTCCGCGATCGCCTCCTTTCGCGGAACGGAGCGCACCTGGCAGGGCGCTTCGATGACGTTTGCGAGCGCGGTCTTGTGAGGGAAGAGGTTGAAGCGCTGAAAGACCATCCCGATCTCGGCGCGGCGCTTTGCGACCTCGGCGTCGCGCAGCTCGTAGAGGCGGTCGCCGCGCTTGCGGTAGCCGACGAGGTCACCGTCGACCGACAGCAGCCCGGCGTCGATCTTCTCGAGGTGGTTAATGCAGCGCAGGAACGTCGACTTACCCGAACCCGACGGCCCGATCACGCACATCACCTCGCCGCGACCCACCTCGAGTGAGATTCCGCGCAAGACCTCGAGGCGGCCGAAGCGCTTGTGGACCCCCTCCGCCTTGACCATCGGCTCGCTCATAGCCGGATGGAGCCCTCGCCATGGGGTAGTCCGAGCGGCCCCACCGCCACCGGATCGTGGCCGAAAGAGAACACGCCGCGGCGAATCTTCTGCCAGGGCGTCGCCGGCAGCTCGCGCGAGGAGCCGCGGGCGAAATACCGCTCGAGGTAGTACTGGCCGACGTAGAGGACCGAGGTCATCGCCAGGTACCAGAGCGATGCGACGATCAGCAGCGCGATGATCTCGTAGTTGGCATTCGAGATGTTGGTCGCCTCCGAGAACAGCTCGAAGCCGGCCGCCGCGACGGCGAGCGAGGTCGTCTTCAGCATCGAGATCGTCTCATTGCCGGTCGGGGGGATGATCACGCGCATCGCCTGCGGCAGGACGATCCTGCGCATCGTCTGAAGGCGCGACATGCCGAGGGAGTGCGCGGCCTCGTTCTGGCCCTCGTCGACGGAGATGATCCCGGCGCGGACGATCTCCGACATGTACGCGCCCTCGTTCAGGCCGAGCGCGAGGACGATCGTCAAGAACGGCGTGATCGCCGTGTTGGCGTTGATGTGGATGAACGAGGGGCCGAACGGAATCCCGAGGTCGATCGTCGGGTAGAGCGCGGCGATCCCCACGTACCAGAAGATCAGCTGCACGTAGACCGGCGTGCCGCGAAAGAACCAGATGTAGAGCCAGCTCGCGCCCGCGATCAACGGGTTTGGCGACAGGCGCATGACCGCCAGCAGCACGCCGAGCACCACGCCGAGCGCCTGCGCGGCGACCGTCAACTCGATAGTCGCGAGGACGCCGCCGGTGATCCGGCCGTCGAAGAGGTAGTGGCCGACCTCCCCCCATTGGAAGCGCGGGTTGGTGACGATTGAGTGGCCGATCGACACCGCGATCACGAGCACGACCGCAGAGGCGATCCAGCGTCCCGGGTGGCGGACCGGGACCGCCTTGATCTCGTCGGGGCGCAGCGGTGCCGGGTCCGGCTCGTCTACCGGAACGACCGACACCGCTACCCGCTCAACCCGTCAGGACGTTGCGCCGTTCAGCGCGGGATGCGTGTCCGCGCCGGACTGCACGCCCCACTTCGCGAGGATCTTCGCGTAGCTGCCGTTGGCCTGGAGGTCCTTCAGCGCCAGCAGGATCGCCTTGTCGAGCGTGCCGTCGGCCTTCGGGACCGCGATGCCGTAGGGAGCGACTCCGTAGCTCTGGCCTACCAGCTTGAACGTGCCGTGCGACTGCTTGACCTGGTAGGCGGCGACCGGCGAGTCGGCCATGCTGATCTGCGCGCGACCGCTCGAGAGGGCAAGGTTGGCCTCTGCCTGCGTCGGGAAGGAGAGCACGCTGTCGGCAGTCTTGTGCGCCGCGGTGCACTTCGCCTTCTGGGCGGTGGCGTCGGTCAGCTCGGTCGTGCCGCTCTCGACCGCGACCTTCAGGCCACAGATGCTCGCGAGGTTCGTCACCTTGGGGCCGCCGGCGGACTTCGCGAAGAACGACGTGCCGGCCTTGAAGTAGTCGACGAAGTTGACGACCTTCTCGCGCGCCTTCGTGTCGGTGAAGGAGGACATACCGATGTCGAACTTGCCGGACGTCAACGCCGGGATGATCGTGTCGAAGGTCGCGTTCACCACGTGCACCTTGAGCCCCAGCAGCGGGAAGATCGCGCTCGCCAGGTCGGCGTCCATCCCAACCACCGTGTGGCCGTCCGAGCCGATGAACTCGTTCGGGGCGTAGGTCGCGTCGGCCGCGACCGTCACCGTTCCCTTCTTCGCGATCGCGGCGGGGACGAGTGCCTTCGCCTTCGCGTCGATCGTCGCGGCACTCGCGCCCGAAGCGCAGAGAGCGCCGATCGTTGCGAGGGCTGCGCACGTGACCGCCGTGCGCCGGGAGATGGAAGCTACAGCGCTCTGATGCACGGCTGACCCCTTCGTTCGACGCAGGTTGACGACGGCGCGGCAAGAGTACTCAAAGCGCGCCGGGTGCCGCTCCACCACTACGCGCCGTTCGCACTCGACGACCACTGCGCGAAGACCCCGATCGGGCGCGCTGCTTGCCTCGCCACCACGCCGCGCCGTCGGCGACTCAGGGCTGCTCCACCACGACGCGGATCGTCCGCAGCTCGCGATCGCTCGCGCCGCGGACGCTGCCACCGAGCTTCAGGGTGCGCTCGATGTAGGCGAGCGTCTCGGCGGTCAGCCGCTCTCCCGGGAGCACGTTCGGTATCCCCGGCGGATAGGTGGCAAGCGACTCGGCCGCGATCCTGCCGGCAGCCTGCGCGGCGCCGACGACCTCCTGCGCGCCGAGAAACGCTTCGCGCGGCGTCATCACAAGCTCGCCCCACGGCGGCGGTGGCGCGAAGCGGGTGCGCTGCGCCGCCGATGCGGCGCCGTGGCGGCCCGCGACCTCGCGCAGCGCCGTGACGAACCGCTCGGCGAGCGGTGTCGCGTTCTCGCCCATGCCGAAGACGCCGACGAGGACGTTCTGGCCGGCGAGCTCGAGGTTGATGTCGGCCGTCTCGTGCAGCTCGCGTGCGATCTCATAGCCGCCGACACCGAGGCCGCGAACGTCGACGGCGAGGCGCAGCGGGTCGTAGGCGTGGACGCCCGGCCGCCCGACGAAGCGCTCGTCGAGCACGTCGAGGCCGGGAATCGCTCGAATCTCCGCGCGCGCCGCCGCGACAGCCAGGAGCGTCTCCGCGATCAGCTCGCGTCCACGAGTCACGGCGAGCCGGCGAGCGGCATCGAGCGAGGCGATCAGCAGCGAGTTCGGGCTCGTCGACTCGGTCAGCGTCACGCAACGGTCGACGATGTCCGCGCTCAGGCGCGAGCCCTGACCGAGGTGGAGCATCGCGGACTGTGTGAGGCTGCCGACGATCTTGTGCGTGCTCGAGATGACGAGGTCGGCGCCGGCGGCGATCGCGTGCTCGGGCAGGTCCTCGTGGAACGCCATGTGCGCGCCCCACGCCTCGTCGACGATCAGCGGCACTCCGTGCGAGTGGGCGACCTGCGCGAGAGCGCGGACGTCGGCGGCAGCGCCGAAGTAGGTCGGGCTGACGATCCAGGCGGCGGCGGGAGCACCCGCCGCCGAGAGCGCTGCGTCGAGGCTCGCCGGCTGCAGGCCGTGCGCGATCCCGAGCTCCTCGTCGATCTCGGGGGCGACGAAAGTCGGTCGAAGCCCCGAGAGGATCAGGCCGTCGATCGTGCTCGAGTGGGCGTTTCGCTGGACGACGACCTCGCCGCCGTAGTGCGCGATCGCCATCGCTGCCGTCACGTTGCCCTGCGAGGCGCCGTTGATCAGAAACCAGGCTCGCTGCGAGCCCCAGGCGAGCGCCGCGAGCCTCTGCGCCTCCTCGAACGGCGTCGGCACGGGGCCGATGTCGATCCCCCAGGTCAGCGCCGGAATGTCATGCGCGAGCGCCGCGACGCCGATCACCTCCACAAGCTCGGCATCCGCACCCGGCCCACCCTTGTGTCCCGGGACATGAAGCCGCGCCGGCTCGCGAGCCGCATACGAGCGGATCGCCTCCAAATAAGGCGCCGTCGATTCCTCGGGGTCACGGCGAGCAGGAGGCACCCCCTAGTCCTACCACTCCCGCGTCCTGCGGGGTACCTCTCGAGCCACAGTTCGGCTCAGGTCGCCCCGTGAAAGCTGATTCCCCCGCCAGGGGGAATCAGCTTTCACGGTGTGAACTTGACCGTGATCACGTCGCCGTCGCGCATCTCGTAGTCGCGGCCCTCGAGGCGCAGCACGCCGCGATCGCGCGCGCCGCCGTAGCCGCCCGCGTCGATCAGTTCCTTCCAGCCGACCACCTCCGCGCGAACGAAACCGCGCTGGATGTCCGAGTGGATCTCGCCCGCGGCGTGCCAGGCGCTCAGGCCGCGGCGCAGGTGCCAGGACTGTGCCGGCTTGGCCTCGCCGGCGGTGAAGAACGCGTTCAGCGCCAGCAGCTCGAAGGCGCCCTTCGTCACGACGTCGAGGCTCGACCGTGCGATTCCGAGCTCCTCGCGCAGCGCGCCGGCATCCTCGGGCTCGAGCTCCGCGAGCTCCGCCTCGACCCGCGCCGAGATCACGACCACGGTGTCGCCACGCTGCTGCGCGTAGGTGGCAAGCTCCGGCGGCACCGCATCTGCGCCCTCGTCGACGTTGGCCACGAACAGCGTCGGCTTGGCTGTTATCGGCCCGAGGCTCCGTAGCGCGTCAGCTGCGTCGTCAGGGACCGGCACGCTGCTCGCAGGCCGCCCGTCGGCCAGCGCGGCGATCAGCTGCTCGAGCCACGCGAGCTCTGCGACCGCCACGCGATCGCCGCCGCGCGCCGTTCGTCGCACACGCTCGATCCGCCGCTCGGCCTGCTCGAGGTCGGCGAGCATCAGCTCCGTCTCGATCGTCTCGATGTCGGCGAGCGGGTCGACGCGGCCCTCCGGATGGATCACGTTGGCGTCGCCGTGAGCGCGGACAACGTGAAGTATCGCGTCGGTCTCCCGAATGTTGGCGAGGAAGCGGTTGCCGAGCCCTTCGCCGCGGTGCGCGCCGGCGACGAGCCCAGCGATGTCGTGAAAGGCGATCGTGTCGAAGACGACCTCGCTCGATCGCAGCAGCTGCGCAACCTGCTCGAGGCGCTCGTCGCGCACCGGCACGATCGCGACGTTCGGCTCGATCGTCGTGAACGGGTAATTGGCGGCGTCGGCCCCCGCTCGCGTCAGCGCGTTGAAGAGCGAGGACTTGCCGGCGTTCGGCAGCCCGACGATGCCCACCTTCATCGCGGCGCGAGCGCCCCCACGGCGCTGCCGAGCACGGCGCCGGCGATCACGTCCGAGGGGTAGTGAACCCCGAGGTAGACGCGCGAGGCCGCAAGCGATGCGGCCAGCGCGTAGAGCGGCGCGGGTGGCGCTCCGGCGCGCGAGAAGGCGCGGGCCGCCGCAAACGAGCTGGTGGCGTGCGCGCTTGGAAAGCTGAGGCGTGTGGGCGTCGCAACGAGCGGGGGCAGGTCCCCCAGCTGCGGTCGCTGGCGGCCGACAGCGAACTTGATCGCCGTGTTGAGGACGTACGCGCCCGCGACGACGCCGGTCGCCGCTTGCCAGCGCCGCGACCGCCTGCCGGTGGTGGTGACCGAGGCCAGAGCACCCATCGCGAGCCAGACCCCGGCATGCTGGCCGATGGCCGAGAACGCGGCTACCGCGCGGTCACGCTCCGCGGTGTGACCGAGGGTACGCGCTGAGCGCAGCAGCTCGACATCGAGCCGCTCGAGATGGCCGGCCAGGGCTCTACGCGCCGAAACCGACGCGGGGCTCGTCGGAATCGACGCGCACATAGGCGACCTGCGCCAGGTCGAGGCGGACCGTGCCGTCCTCGCAGGGAAGCTCATGCCAACCGGGTCCGTTCCCGAGCGCTTTGGTGAGCGCCGCGAGCGCCGGCCCGTCGACGCGCGTCGCGAGCACCTGCCCGCCGGCGAAGCCGATCGAGACACGCTCGAAGCGGGCCATCAGGCAGCCTGCTCCACGAGCTCGGTGAGGACGCCGAAGCAGCTGCTCGGGTGAACGAAGGCGACGCGCGTGCCACCGAAGCCCGGGCGGGCGACGGTGTCGAGTAGACGGACGTCTCGCTCACGCAGCGTCGCAAGCGCTGCGTCGATGTCGCCGACGTCGTAGGCGACGTGGTGCATGCCGGGACCGCGCTTGGAGAGAAACCGCCCGACCGTGCTCTGCGGGTCGCGCGAGCTGAGCAGCTCGACGCGATCACTGCCCGCGCTGAGCATCGCCGCTTCGACGGTGCCGTCATCCAGCGACTCGCGATGCAGCAGCCGCGTGCCGAAGCGCTCGTCGTAGAGCGCCAGCGCCTCATCGATCTCCGTCACGGCGATGGCGACGTGATTTATCCGGTCGAACATCTCAGGGAAGTCTATTGCTGCGCCGGGCGCTCCTGGGCAGAGCCCAGCAGTCCCTGCGCGAGATCGCCGAAGAACTTCGTCGCGTAGTCGAGATCGCGCACGTCGATCCGCTCGTCGGCGCCGTGGACCAGCGGGTCGGTCTCAAAGCGCGTCGCGACGAGGTGCGGCGAAAAGCCGTATGCGGCGCAGTCCCCAAATGCGTCGCGGAACGTCCGCGAGTCGGTGAATCCCGGGAGGATCACCGGCACCACGGTCGCGCCAGGATCGTGCTCTGCGACCCAGCCGCGAATGAACTCGCTCACGGGCGAGTCGATCGGTGAGCAGTTGCCGACGACCTGCTCGGTCCATTCGAGCGTGTAGCCGTCGCGGCCGAGCACCTCCTCGATCCGGGCCAGTGCCTGCGTCTCGCCGAGACCCGGCGGGACGCGGCAGTCGACCGCGATCCGCGCACGTGAGGGGATCACGTTGATCTTCTCTGAGGCGAACACGCGGGTTGGAGCGAGCGAGACGCCAAGCATCGGCTCGACGATCGGCACGAGTCGCGGGTCGACCGCGCGCACCCGTTCGAGCGCCGCCGCGGCGTCGCCGTCGCCCGTCAGCGCACCGACTGCTTCCAAGAACGCGCGCGGTACGTCGGTGAGGTCATAGGAGGGCTGGCGCTGGGCGAGCTTCTCGAGCAGCGGCGCGAGCTTGACGAGAGCGTTGTCGCCGAGCCGTGGCATCGACGCGTGGCCGGCGACACCGTCGGTGTGGAGCGCGAAGCGGAAGATCCCCTTCTCGCCGCAGCCGAGGCAGACGAGCCGCCGATCGCCGTACTCGAGGATGCCGCCGCCACCCTCGTTGACGAGGTAGTCGCAGCGGACCTTCTCGGGGTGCGTGGCGGTGATCCACTGGGCTCCCTCGCTGCCGCCGGTCTCCTCATCGACCACGACAACGACGAGAAGACTGCCGGCGGCGGGCCGCCAGCCGCTCCGCGCCAGCGCGCACGCGGCAGCGACCTCTGCTGCCGTCTGGCCCTTCATGTCGAGCGCGCCGCGCCCCCAGACGAAGCCGTCGGCGAGGTCACCCGACCACGGGTCGTGGCTCCAGTCGGCCGCCGTCGCGAGCACCGTGTCGACGTGGGAGAGCAGGCAGAGGGTCGGGCCGTCCGCGGCGCCGTCGAGGCGCGCGACGAGGTTTGGCCGCTGCGGAGTGCGCCCGAGCAGCTCGCACGCGAAGCCGGACTCGCGCAGGACGCCCGCAAGGAACTCCTGGGCGACGCGCTCGTTGCCAGGTGGGTTCACGGTGTCGAAGCGGATCAGGCGCTGGAGGAGCTCGACCGGTTCACTCGCATGCGCGCTCACCGCGCCAATCCTACGCGGCTGCGCGTCAGCGGCGGTCGCTACGCTCGACCGGCTGATCCGTCTAGCCAGCACCGCCGACCTCCCAGCGATCGTCGCGATCTACAACGCGACAATCCCAACACGCGCGTCCACGGCCGACCTCGAGGCGGTCAGCGTCGTCTCGCGCCGGCCGTGGCTGGCGCGCCACGACCCCGACCGCAGGCCCTGCTGGGTCCTCGAGGAGGACGGCGAGGTCCTCGCCTGGCTGAGCTTCGAGAACTACAAGGAGCGAGCCGCCTACTCGATCACCGCCGAGGTCAGCGTCTACGTCGACGAGGCGCATCGGCGACGCGGACTCGGGCGGCTGCTGCTCGAGAACGCGGTGGCGCAGGCGCCCGCGCTCGGGCTTGAGCGGCTGCTGGCCGTGGTGTTCGCGCACAACAGTGCGAGCGTCGCGCTGTTCGAGGGTGCCGGATTCGAGCGGTGGGGTCTGCTTCCCGGGGTCACGCGACTCGACGGCAAGGCAGCCGACATCGTCATACTCGGCCGAGCCGTCGCCGCCTAGAGTCAGCGCGACGCTGACCGGCCCCTCGACCTCCGAGACCGAGACAACGTGAGCACCGCCAGCGCCGTCGCCGAGACCAAGAGCCGCTCCCGGCCGGCGCTGCGCTCCGGCCGGCTCACCGTCGCGCTCGCGGCGTTCCTCTCCGCGATTCTCGTCGCCGGCGCCGTCGAGATCGTGCTCGACGCCGCCGTCGGCCACACGCCGGAGGTGCCCCACCAGCCGGCGTTTGACAGCTGGCTGGCCGGCTTTGGGCAGTCGCTCGGCTACGACGTGTTCCTGCCGACGCTGCTCGTCTGCGCGGTCGCCTACGCCGGGCTCGTCCTGATCGCACGCCGGCGTGCCAGCCCGATCTGGGCTCGTTGGGCGATCGGCCTCGTCGCGCTGCTGCAGCTGATCGTGTTCGCCGGTCCGGTGCTCCTGGCCTCCGACCTGTTCACGAACGTCGCCTACGCGCACGAGGCGCTCCACGGCGTCAACCCCTACGTGCACGGCCCGTCGGCGCTCCCCGGCTACAGCGGCTACCGGTTCGTCAGCCCCGATTGGATCAACTGGGCATCGCCGTACGGACCGCTGTTCACGCTCGTTTCGCTGCCCGCCGGGATCGGCGGCCTCTACGCGGGGATCTGGTTCCTGAAGGTCGAGGCGCTCGTCGCGAGCGCCGCGACGCTCGCGCTCACCTGGCGCTGCGCCCGACAGCGCGGCTTCGACCCGGTGCTCGCGATGGTGATAGTCGGCCTGAACCCGCTTTACGTCCTCTACGCGCTGGGCGGGTCGCACAACGACCTGATCATGACCGCGCTGATGATGGGCGGCGTCACGCTCGTGATCGCATCGGAGACCTCCGCCAGGCGCGAGGCGGCCGGCGCGGCCGCTGTCGTGGCCGGAGCGCTCGTCAAGGCGACGCTTGGCGTGATGCTGCCGTTTCTGATCGTCTCGCGCCGGCGACTCTCGACGATCGTCGGGGCGATCATTGCGCTGGCCGTCGGCCTTGGGATCGGCTATGTCCTGTTCGGAGCGGCTGGCATCAACCTGATCGCGGACCTCGGCCGCCAGGGCCATCTCGTCTCCTCCTACAGCTTCGCGAGCCAGCTCGCGCACCTGTTCGGCAAGGCCGGCGTCTATCCGATCGACCACCAGCTCCTGACCGGCGGGCTCGTCGTCGTGCTGCTCTACCTGCTGTGGCGCGTCTGGCGCGGCTACGACTGGGTCACGGCGTCGGGCTGGGGCCTCCTCGGCATCGCCGTCTCGACAACATGGCTGATGCCGTGGTACACGGTCTGGCCGCTGCCGCTGGCTGTGATCTCCCGCGACCGCCGCCTACTCTTCGCGACGCTTGCGATCGAGGCGATCTGGATCATTCACCAGACCTCGCCGCTGTATGGGCCGGTGCCGTGAGCGGGCTGCGGATGGTGGCCGTTGGCGACCCGCCCTCGCCTGGAACAGTGGGCGTGGCGGCGCGCTTGGGAGTGGGCTCCTGATGAGCGGGTTTGTGGAGCGCCTGCCGGCCTGGCTTTCGCCGCGTGCGGTTGAGTCGGGGGGGCGTCGCCGGTGGCGGATCGAGACGATTGTTTTGATTGTGGTCGGGCTCGTGCTTGCGGTCACGTCCGCCAACGACATCTTCTGGAGCGTCAGCCAGAACCGTCGTCTGGTGGCCGACCAGATGACGTGGCGTCACTACACGCACCGCGACTATTTCAACGTCTCGGCGGCGCCGCTCGTCGTCGGCCAGCCGGTCGACCTCTCCTGCGCCAACGCGAGTCCCGGGCCTCCCGGCGAGCGCCCGCAGATCTGCATCCTCATGAGCGGGCCTGTGCAAGGCGGACTGCGCAAAGTGATCGGCGGCTGGCGTCTCCCGGCCCGCACCGGCGACTTTCCGGCCAACCGCGGCGACTGCTTCGGCGCCGGTGCGACCAAGGCCCTGTGCCCGAGCGGCTGATGGAGCGGCTGTTCGACGAGCCTCGTCACGGTCATCGCGAGCCGCTGGCCGTGCGGATGCGCCCGGCGACGCTCGAGGACTTCCTCGGCCAGGAGGCCCTGCTCGCGCCGGGCAGCCCGCTGCGTCGCGCGATCGAGTCGGGCCAACCTCACTCGATGATCCTCTACGGCCCGCCGGGGTCCGGTAAGACGACGCTCGCGCGAATCGTCGCCGCCGCCGGCGGCGCGGCGTTTGAGGAGCTCAGTGCAGTCGAGGCAGGGCTTGCGGATGTTCGCGGCGTAATCGAGCGGGCACGTCACCGCGATGACGGAACAGTCTTCTTCCTCGATGAGATTCACCGCTTCAACCGCCCCCAGCAGGACGCGCTGCTGCGAGCCGTCGAGGAGGGGCTGATCGTGCTGATCGGCGCGAGCACCGAAAACCCGCGCCACGAGGTGAGTGGCGCCCTGCTCTCCCGCCTGCGCGTCTACTCGATGGACCCGCTGGGCGCACAGGACATCGGCGTGCTGATCGACCGGGCCGTGGCGAGCGGCGAGATCGGCGCGGTGACCGTGGAGCCCGCCGCGGCGGAGTTGATCGCGACCCGCAGCGCAGGCGACGCGCGCGTGGCTCTCGGCGCGCTCGAGCTCGCCGCGACCGGGGTCGAGCGCGTGGAACTTGCCGGCGCGAGCGCGGCGCTCGAGACCGCGTTGGTCCGCTACGACGCGAGCGGGGATCGCCACTACGAGACGATCTCCGCCTGGATCAAGGCGACGCGCGGAAGCGACGTCGACGCGTCCCTGTACTACCTCGCGAGCATGCTCGAGGGCGGTGAGGACCCGCGCTTCATCGCACGGCGAATGGTGATTTTCGCCTCGGAGGATGTTGGCAATGCGGATCCGCAGGCCCTGCCGCTGGCGCTCGCCGCAGCGCAGGCGGTCGAGCTCGTCGGCCTCCCGGAATGCACCTACGCTCTCGCTCAGGCGACGATATACCTCGCGCTCGCGACGAAATCAAATGCGGCCGGCGTCGCGCTGGCAGCGGCCCGCGGCGAGATCGCAGCGCACGGCGCGACCCGTCCGCAACCCTGGCTTCGCCCGGACGGCGAGGGCTACGACTACCCCCACCAGAGACCCGGGCACGTGAGCCCGCAGGAGCTGATGCCCTCGGGGCTCGAAGACCGCGCCTTCTACACGCCGGACGAGGCCGAGGCGAAGCTGGCGAGCGCGCTCGCGGCGGTGCGCGCCGGGCGCGGGCGGAGCGCGCGTTGAGCGGGGCGACGATCGAGTCGCGCGATCCCGCGACCTTCGAGCCACTCGGGAGCGTTGCGGTCACGTCGCCCGAGCTCGCCCAGAGCATCGTCGGCGAGGTTGCGGCGGTGACGCCGTTGTGGGCGCAGCTTCGTGTCGGCGACCGCGCGCGCTACCTGGAGCGAGCGGCACAGGCAGTGATCGACGACTTCGATTCGCTCTGCGAGCTGGTGAGCGCGGAATCGGGACGGCCGCCGACCGAGATCGCGGCGCACGAACTGTTGAGCGCGGTCGACACGCTGAGCTGGCTGGCTTCGAACGCGCGGGCGCTCCTCAGTGCGCGGCCTGTCTCGCTGCCGCGCTCGCTGCACCCGCTCGGGCGTGCGAGCGCCGGACACGCGCCACTCGGGGTGGTTGCGGCGATCGGCTGCGGCAGCGCCCCGTTTGCGGGCCTCCTGGCACAGACCGCGGCGGCACTGATCGCCGGTAACGGCGTCGTCCTCAAACCCGCTCCGCGGGCGAGCCAGGCGGGCGAGCGGATCGCGACCGTGTTCGCGCGAGCCGGCCTGCCCGAGGGATTGGTGCGCGTGGTCCACGGCCGCGCGGAGCTCGGGCGCGCGCTGGCCGGATCCGACGGCGTCAGGCACGTCTTCTTCAGCGGCAGGGTCGACGCGGGCGCCGAGGTCGCGGCGGCCTGCGCACGGCGTGGGGCGAGCGTCTCGCTCGACCTCGCGGCCAGCGAGGCGATGATCGTGCTCGCCGACGCAAACGTCGCGCGGGCGGCGAGCGGGGCGATCTGGGCCGCGTGCGCGGGGGCCGGACAGCTTCACGGCAAGCCGGCCCGCATCTACGTCGAGGAGTCGATCCACGAGCCGTTGCGCGACGCTCTGCTCGAAGCGGCGGCTGCCGTAACCGTCGGCGATCCGCGCGCGCCGGGGATCCAGGTCGGTCCGCTCGCCCGGCGCTCTCGCGCCGCACGGCTGCACGAGGTTGTCGCACAGGCGAGCGCGCGCGGTGCGCGGGTCCTGTGCGGGGGGCCCCTCACCCTCGAGGGTCTCGCGGGAGCCTTTCACAGTCCCGTGGTGCTCGAAGGGTCGGTCGAGGAACTCGACGGGCTCCGCCGCTTCGCGCCGGGGCCGCTCCTGGGCCTATGCTCGGTCGCGAGCGCCGTAGAGGCTGTCGCAATCGAGGGCCACCTCGCCCCGGTGGGCATGCGCGGAGCCTCCGTGTGGTCAGCCGATCGACGGCACGCTGCGCGGATCGCCCGCGAGCTGGCACCGCGCTCGGTCTGGTGTAACGACCACATCGTCGGGCCGATCCTGCCGCGCGATGCCGCCGACGCCGTCGCCGCCTGCTGCTCGCCAAAGCTCATCACCTGGGATCCGCCGGTGGCTCCGCCGGCCTGGCGGTTTCCCTACAGCACCGCCGGCGCGGACGCGGTACGGGCACTAGCAGCGCTACACGGAACGCGGCCCGGCGAGCGCGAACGTGCTTTGCGTGACGGCGCGCCGGCTCTCGCGCGGGTCGCGGCCCGTGCGCTCCGCGACGCACGAAGGTAGAGCTACGCTGTGTCGATGCCGGCTCAGGCCTACGCGGGCAAGGAGTGCGTGTGCCAACTGCGCCGCGGGATCTGCGACCAGTCGTGCGTTCGCGACATGCTCGAGGTGCCGTTCTATATGGCCTGTTTGCGCGTCGCGGGTCGCCGCTGCGTCGTCGTCGGCGGTGGCGAGGTCGGCCTCGAGAAGGTCGAGGGGCTCCTGACCTGCGACGCAGCGGTCACACTCATCTGCCCCGAGGCTCACCCCGCGCTCGACGAGCTCGCGCGCGAGGGCTCGATCGAGTGGGTGGCGCGTGAGTACGTACCGGCCGACATCGAGCGAGCGTTCCTCGTGATCGCCGCGACAAACGACAGCGAAGTCAACATCGCGGTGCACGAGGACGCGGAGCGGCGAGCGATGCTCGTGAACGTCGTGGATGTCCCGCCGCTGTGCAACTTCATCCTTCCGGCGGTGGTGCGCAGCGGGCCGCTTGCGATCGCCATCTCGACCGCGGGTGCGTCGCCCGCCCTCGCCAAGCGGATGAAACGCGAGATCGCCGCCCAGTTCGGGGAGCCGTACGCGCGCCTCGCGATCCTTCTGAACGACGCGCGCGGCTGGGCGAAATCGACGCTTCCGACCTTTCAGGAGCGCAAGGAGTTCTTCGAGTCGATCGTGACCGGGGACCCCGATCCGATCGCCCTGCTCCGCGGCGGTGAGGAGCCGGCGGTGGTGGCGCTGATCGAGGCGGCCAAGCGCCACGGCACGCACGCCCGAACCGCGCGCTGACGGCGCCTCCGTCGCGTTATGTAGACTGGGCGCCCTGACGTGGACTCGCCTGGAGGGTTTGCGAGTCGAGCAGCGACTATCGTCCAGCCGCGCCCAGACGGCTAATGCCGTCGGGCCTTCGAGCCGACAGCAGCAGGGAAAGCCGATGAAGCTAACCCAACTCAGACGACTGCCGCGTGCCGCCGCGATCGCTCTGGCGACGATCGCCATCGCCGGTGTGATGAGCGCGCCCGCGAGCGGAGCACAGACCGGGCTCAACGTCGCGGGCTTCTTCGCGACGCCGGCCCAGAACGCGGCGATCGAATCGGTGATCACCCGACTTCACCCGGCGTGGATCCGCGTCTTCCTCAACTGGAACCAGATCGAACCGTCGCCGGGCAACTACTTCCAACCGCAGCTCGCCGACTACAAGGCGCTCTTCGCGGCTCTCCCCGGCGTCAAGGTGGACATCGACGTCGTCGGCTCCCCCGCGTGGGCCAACGGCGGGTCCGCGAACCCATCGACCCCGCCGGTCAACGACCAGTCCTACGCGGCATTCATGAACTATCTCGCGAACACGTTCGGTTCGACCGTGGCGGCGTACGAGCTGTGGAACGAGGAGGACGCGAACTCCTGGTGGACCGGCACGCCGGAGCAGTACGCAAGCCTCGTCGAGGCCACCTACCCCGCGATCAAGGCGGCCAACCCAAACGCCACCGTGATGCTTGGAGCCAACAACCCGACATTTCTACAGAAGCTTTACAACGCCGGCGTGCGCAACTACTTCGACGCCGACTCCGTGCACACCGACAGCGCCTGCTCGCTCAACTCGCCCTATGCCTTTGCTTACGTCCCGGGGACCCAGACGATCGACCAATGGTCGTTCCTCGGTTTTACAAACCTCCACGCGCTGATGGCCGCAAACGGCGACGGTGCGAAGCCGATCTACATGACCGAGCTCGGCTGGTCGACCACCTCCACCACCTGCGCGGTTGGGGCATCAGCCGGCAAGAAGGCCGCCGGCGTCAGCCCGAAGACGCAGGCGCTGTACCTGCAGCAGGCCTACCACTGCCTCGCCCAGCCCCAGTACTCCTACGTCACCGCGGCGATGTGGTTTGACATGGTCGACTTCGGCAGTGCCGATACGATGAACAACCGCTACGGCCTGACGAGCACGACGCTGGCACCAAAGCCTTCGTTCACGGCGTTTGCGCAGGAAGCGTCCGGTGATCCGCTGAACGGGCCGTGCGGGAACTTCAACGGGCCAACCCTGCGGCTGGTGAACCCGTCAAACGGCCAGCGCTACAGCGGCCGTCTGCTGCTCCGCGTCAGCGCGACCGCAAGCGGCAACGCGCCGGGCGACCGCGTCCTCCAGATCGCGATCAAGCACGACGGCAAGACGATTCTCAACTTCAACCGGATCGACGCGCGCTACGTCGGCGGACGCCTGAGCGGCCAGATCAACTGGATGGGCGCGCGCTACCTGCCGCTCGGCCGGCACACGATCAGCGCCGTCGCGATCAACGCCAACGGCGTCACCTCGACCGTCGCGGCGACGGTGATCCACGTCTCCGCCAATCACAAGCCAAGCGGCGCTTCGCAGGTCGCGCCCCGCAAGCACCACAAGCGCAAGCACAAGCATCACCGCCGCAGCCCGCACGCCTAGCGACGCTCGGCGCGCCAGATAGGATCCGCGCGTGCCAACGCTACGGGAGCGAGTCGTTACCTGGACCGTCGCTTTCGGCGAGCGCGCGCTCGAACCGCTCGAACGCTGGCTCGGCAACTCCTCGCTCGTCGGTGACACGCCGTTCTTCGAGGTCGAGCAGTTTCCGTGGGCGCAGACGCTCGAGCGCGAGTGGCAGAAGATCCGTTCCGAGCTCGACGACGTCCTCCAGGACCAGGCGGACCTGCCGAACTTCCAGGACATCTCGGTCGACCAGGCGACGATGACCACCGACGATCGCTGGAAGACCTACTTCCTCTACGGCTACGGCTTCAAGTCCGAGGCGAACTGTGCCCGCTGCCCGCAGACCGCGGCGCTGTGCAAACAGATCCCCGGCATGAAGACGGCGTTCTTCTCGATCCTCGCTCCCGGCAAGCATCTGCCCGCGCACCGAGGCCCCTACAAGGGCGTGATGCGCTACCACCTCGGCCTGCTGATCCCCGAGCCCGCCGAGAAGTGCGGCATCCGCGTCGATCAGGAGACGCGCCACTGGGCCGAGGGCCGCTCGATGATCTTCGACGACACCTACGAGCACGAGGCCTGGAACGACACCGACGGCACCCGCGTGGTGCTGTTCGTCGACTTCATCCGCCCGATGCGCCAGCCCGCCAAGACGGTCAACTGGCTCGTGCTCTGGGCGATCGCCTTCTCGCCGTTCATCGGCGACGCCAAGCGCCGCCACGTCGACTGGGAGAAGCGGTTCGAAGCGCTGCGGGCTGCGCGCGCCGACTGACGCCGACGTGCTCGCTGGATCAGTGGGGTGGGTGGCCGTCGCGAGTACGCCGCCCTGGGGATTGTTCCGGTGCTCGCACCCCGTTCGGGGCACAGGCATGCGAGCACCGGCCGGTCGGTGCATGCACCGACCGGGGCCTACTGCAGCTGGGCCCTCAGGCTGCCGCGGCGCGCGAGCGCGAACGCCAGCACGGCACTCGACCCGGCGAACGCGAGGGCCAGCGCGAGACTCGCGCGGTAGGAGGACGCGGCGATCAGTGCGCCGCCGATCGCGTTGCCGAGCGCGGCGCCGGCGAAGATCGCCGTCGTGTTCCAGGCAAAGGTCTCGGTCGCTGTGCCCGGGACAGCGTGGGCGTCAAGCAACAGGTACTGCGCGGCGAAGGTCGGTGCGATCGGCAGCCCGGCCGCCAGCATCAATGGCGCCATCAGCGCGATCGACGGGGCGAGCAGGAGCGGGATGACCGTGAGGCCGCAGACCGCGAGGCCTCGCTCGAGGCGCCGGACGGCGGTGGCGGCGGTCGTGCGCGTGCCGAACAGAACGCCGCCGAGCAGCGAGCCCGCGGCGAGCGTCGCGAGCAGCGCGCCGGCCGCAGCGCGAGCGCCGTGGCGCTCGGCGAACGCCGGCATCGCCACCTCGAGCGCGCCGAACGAGCCACCGAGGAGGAGGCTGAGCGTGAGGATGACGCGCGTGCCGGCGGAGTCGAGCGCGCGACCACGCGTGCCGCCGCCGAGCGTCGCTGCCGCGCGGACGGCGAGGAAGCTGAACGCGCCAGAGCCGCCGGCGGCAAGCGCAGCGACGATGAACAGGGCGATGCGAGGCGAGAGCGATGCAGCGAGCGCCGCGACGAGCGGTGGGCCGACGATGAACGAGGCCTCCTGGAGGATCGCCTCGAGCGAGTAGGCGCTGGCGCGGAGCTCGACCGGCGCGACGAGAGCGGGCCACAGCGCGCGCATCGCAGCACCGAGCGGCGGCAGCGTCGTGCCCGTGAGGAGCGCGAGCGGAACGAGCACGTAGACGCCGGCGCCACCCGAGCCGGCGAGCGTGAGCGCCACGAGCGCTGCGGGGAACGCGAGCGTGAGCGGCACCAGCACCCGGCGCAGACCGGTCCGGTCGATCAGGCGTCCGAGGAGCGGTTGGGCGGCGCCGACGCCGAGCGCGAAGGAGCCGTCGACGAGCCCGGCGAGCGCGTAGGAGCGACCGGCGCCGCGCAGCAGCAGGATCACGCCGAGCGCGACCATGCCGATCGGCAGGCGCCCGACCATCGAGGCCGCGACGACGGGTCGCACGCCAGGGATTGTGAGGACCGCGCGCTGGCGCGCGAGGAGGCGCGGCCGCACCGTCACGGCTTGGCCGCGGCGCCCAGGCGCGCGCGTGCGATCGCGATCGCCTCGGGGTTCGAGTCGACGAGCACGTAGTGGCGGCCGAGCTGCGCGGCGACCGCCCCGAGCGTCCCCGAGCCGGCGAAGAAGTCCAGGCACCAGCCGCCCGGGAGCGAGGAGGCGGAGACGATCCGTCGCAGCACGCCCTCGGGCTTCTGCGTCGGGTAGCCGGTCCGTTCGCTGCCGTTCGTTGGCACGATCGTGTGCCACCACGTGTCGGTCGGGCGTTTCCCGCGCGCGGCCTTCTCGGGGCCGACGAGCCCGGGCGCCATGTACGGCTCGCGCTCGACGGCCTGCGCGTCGAAGTGGTGGCGCTCGCGGTCGCGGACGTAGACCAGGATCGTGTCGTGCTTGGAGGGCCAGCGGCGGGTCGGCTTGGCGCCGTAGTCGTAGGCCCAGATGATCTCGTTGAGGAAGCAGTCACGGCCGAAGATCTCGTCGAGTGTGACCTTCACGTAGTGGGCCTCGCGGTAGTCGAGGTGCACGTAGAGCGTGCCCTCCGCGCTCAGGAGGTCGCGGGCGCGGGCGAGCTTCGGCGCGAGGAAGCCCGCGTAGTCCTCGAAGCTGTCGGCGTAGGCGATGTCGCTGCGCGCGGTGCTGGCGTAGCGGCGCCCCCCGAACCCGGTCCGGTCGCCCGCTTCGTGGCGCCGCGTGGTGATACGCCGCGATCGCTGGACGCGCCCGGTGTTGAACGGCGGGTCGATGTAGATCAGCTCGAAGGCGCCGTCCGGGAGCAGCGGGAGGACCGTGTCCGCGTCGGCCTCGATCAGGAGGTCGTCCGCGAGTGTGATCGGGCCGCCCAGCTCGTGGAGCTGCGTGGTCGTGAGCGTGCGCACCTCGCGCGAGCCTAGCCGTGACGCGCGCCGGCTGTGTGCGTCACGACCCGAAATTCGTTCACAACCGCGCCCGGTGGCGGCAGCTAACCTAAGGGCTGATGAGCGAGCGGACACTTTGGCGCACGATGGTCGGGCTGGCGGTGATCGGGCTCGGCGTCACGATCTATCTGACCGTCGTCCACTACGGCGGGTTCACGGTTCTCTGCGCCGCGAAGGGCAACCCCTGCGCGCAGGTCCAATCCTCGATCTACTCCGAGGTGCTCGGCGTTCCGGTCGCGGTCCTCGGGCTCGCCGGGTACGTCCTGATCCTCGCTTCGCTGCTCGTTCGGGCGAGCGAGATGAGCCGGGTGGCGACGCTCGGCGTGACGCTGTTCGGCTTCGTCTTCAGCGCCTACCTGACCTATCGCGAGGTCTTCACGCTGAAGGCGATCTGCGAGTGGTGCGTTTCGAGCGCGGTGCTGATGACGTTTCTCTTCATCGGCGCGGTGATCCGCTATCTGCGTGGCGGCTCGCCGTTGCTCTCGGCCGAGGCCGCGCCCGAGCCCGGCGGGTCGTAGCCCTCGACCGCCGGCAGGTCCCAGCCGCCGGTCTCGCCGCGGTAGAGGTCACCGCCGTGGACGAGCATCGGCACGGTGCGCGCGATGATCCGCAGGTCGAGCGCGAGCGAGCGATGCTCGATGTAGTAGAGGTCGAGCTCGATCCGCTTGCCCCACGGCAGCGCCGCACGGCCGTTCACCTGCGCCCAGCCGGTGATTCCGGGGCGGATCGCGAGCCGGCCGAGCTGGCGCTCGGTGTAGACGGCGACCTGTTCGGGCACGGTCGGCCGCGGTCCGATCAGCGACATCTCGCCGCGCAGCACGTTCCAGAGGTTCGGCAGCTCATCGAGCGAGGTGCGTCGCAGGATCGCGCCGACGCGCGTGATGCGGGCGTCGTCTGCGTCGACCCACAGGCCCGCGCCCATCCGCTCCGCGCCCGCGACCATCGTGCGAAGCTTGAGAACGTCGAAGTCGCGGCCCTCGTGGCCGACGCGGCGCTGACGGTAGATGACGCCGCCACGCGAGTCGAGCGCGATCGCGATCGCCGCGACGAGCAGTAGCGGCGAGGCGAGGAGGAGCAGCGTCGCCGCGACGAGGATGTCGATGGCCCGACGGATCATCGCGTCCCCTCCGCGACTTCCCAGTGGGTCTCGGTCTCGCGCGTCAGGTAGTCCCACAGCCCGAGCGCGATCGCGGCGTTCATCGCGACGTAGTAGCGGACGGCGAGGAGCGGCCCGAGGCGCACGAGGCCCGCGAGCGCAGCGGCGGCGTAGAACGCGAGCTGGAGCGCGAAGCAGACGACGTAGATCGTCCCCCGCCCGAGCAGCACCGCGTTCGTCACGAACGCGACGAGGTGAAGGATCGGCGCGCCGTAGCGGAGCGCGCGGTGGCTCACGATCTCGAGGCTGTAGCGCAGGCCGTAGCCGCGCGGGGAGAGCATGCCGCCGCGCAGCACGGTGATCCAGACGTGGCTCATGAAACGGCGCTTGCGCGCGAACTCCCCGCCGATCGAGGGCACCATCTTCTCGACGCCCTGCGCCGCCGGTACGTACACGGCCCGCAGGCCGCGCTTGACCATGTGGAAGGGCAGGTAGATGTCGTGGTCCATCCGCGGATCGATCACGACGTAGGCGTCGCGGCGCGCGGCGTGGATGCCGCCATTGCCGGCGGTCACCGAGCAGAGCCGCGATTCGAGCGTACGCACCGCCATCTCATAGCGCCAGTACAGGCCCTCCTGGTTGTCGGCGCCGGGACCCTCGCCGGCCTGAACGAAGCGGACCTGGCCGCACGCGTAGCCGACGTTCGGGTCATCGAAGGCCTCAGCGAGACGCGCGATCGCGTCTGGCTCGAGCGCGACATTCGCGTCCGAGAAGACCAGGAGCCCACCGCGGGATGCCGCGACGCCGGCGTCGAGCGCGGGGATCTTGCCGGAGCGCTCGAGGTCGAGCACGATGTCCGCGCCGGCATCGCGGGCACGAGCGACGGTCGCGTCGCTGCAGCCGTCCGCGCAGACGATCACCTCGAGGCGCTCGCGCGGCCATTCGAGCGCGAGCGCGTTCTTCACCTTGCGGGCGATCACCGATTCCTCGTCGTGGGCGGCGATGATCAGCGAAACCGTCGGCGGCGCAGCGGCGGGGGCGGGTCGCGCCGACCGCGTGGGGACGAGGCGCGCAAGCGCCGCCAGCAAGACCGGATAGCCGAGCTGCGTGTAGACGAGCAGCCCCGCGCTGGCCCAGAAGATCACCGCCATGGCCGTCACGCAGCCGATTCTCGCGTACCGCCTCCGTCGCGGTCGCGCGCATGCAGGCTTATCCGTCGGTTACGTGTACGGCTAGACTCCGCGACGTGGCAAGTAGAAAGCAGCAGAAGGAAGCCGCTCGCCAGGCCCGCGAGCAGGCTGTCCGCCAACTCAAGGCCGACCAGTCGCGTCGCACGCGGCTGACGACACTCGCTGGCGCCGTTGGCGTCGCGGTCGTCGCCGTCGTGGTCGTGATCATCATCAGCTCCTCCGGCGGTGGCGGCAACCCGGTAACGCAGCAGGACGGTGCACCGTATACGCAGGCCGGTGCCGTCGCGAACGTTAAGAAGCTGCTGGCGGGCATTCCCCAGCACGGCAACGTGCTCGGCAACCCGAACGCACCGGTCACGATCACCGAGTACGGCGACCTCGTATGCCCGACCTGCGACATCTTCGCCGTCTCCACCGAGCCGCAGCTGATCAACGCCGAGGTGCGGACCGGCAAGGTCCAGCTCCAATACCGCGGTTTCGAGACCGCCAGCGGCACCGCCAACGGGTCCGAGTACGTCGCGACCCAGGTCGCGGCCCGGGCTGCCGGCCTCCAGGACAAGGAGTGGGACTTCATCCAGCTCGTCTACGACGAGCAGCCCCAGACGATCCACGGCAACCATGCCGAGGAGGTCGGCTACGTGAACTCCGCCTACCTGCTCAACCGCGCGCAGCAGGTGCCCGGGCTGAACATCTCGCAGTGGCAGAGCCACCTCGGCGACCAGAGCCTCGCGCAGCAGGTCACGGCCGACGGCGCCGCCGCCACCCAGCAGGGCGTGACCGGGACGCCGACGATCTTCGTCTCCGGTCCAAAGGGCACGGTCGAGTACGACAAGGGCCTCACCGAGCCGTCGGTCATCCCGACGCTCTCACAGCTCCAAGCGCTGATCGCCCAGGTCAGCTGAGCGACGCGTAGAGCTTGCTGGTCTGCTGGGCCACGGTGGCCCATGCGGCCGTCGTGGTGGCCAGCGCTGCTGCGGCGTCGCTCAGGCCCCTCCTCGCGGCCGGGTCTTCGAGCAGATCGCGTAGGGCGCTTTGGAGTGCTTGCGGGTTGGCGGGCTGGACGAGGCGCGCGGCGCCGGCCTGGGCGATGTCGCGGAAGCCGCCGATGTCGCTGACGAGCAGTGGCTTGGCGAATGCGAGGGCGGTGGCGAGGACGCCGGATTGGTCGATCTCGCGGTAGGGGAGGACGACGAGGTCGGCGCGGCGAAAGCACGCCGCCAGCTCGGCGTCGCTGACGAAGCGCTCGACCCAGCGGACGCTCGGCGGTGCGCTCGCGCGGAGCCTCGCGATGTCGAAGCGGGGGCGACCGACGACCCACAGCTCGGCGCCTTCGATTCCGCGCCAGGCGTCGAGCAGCACGTCGAGGCCCTTATAGGGGCGGATCAGTCCGAAGTAGAGGACGACCGGCAGGGCGCTCGGCGCGAGCTCCGGCGGGAGCGGGCCGTCGGGCAGCGCGGCGAGGTGCGAGAACGCTCCGTGGGGGATCACGTGAACACGCGCGGGATCGACGGCGGCCTCGCGGATCAGACGCTCGCGGCCGGCCTGCGAATGGACGATCACCGCGTCGAAGCGCGCCAGCAGGCGCCGCTGCGCGCTCGCCGATCCCGCGACCCGCTCGCGTGGGAGCACGTCGTGTGCGGTGATCACGAGCGGTCGACCGCGTGGCAGGAGATGGGCGTCGAGCGCCGGCACCGTCAGCCACTGGAAGTGGACGATGTCCGCCTGCGCTGCGACCCGGTCGTAGGCCGCCATCTCGGGCAGGTGTTCGGCGAGACGGATCGCGCGCCGGGCCAGCCGCGCGCGATCCGCGAGCCTGTAGAAGAAGGCGTGACGCTCGTAGCCGACCGGCGTCGGCAGCTCGCAGTAGCGAAACGGCGAGGTGAACAGCTCGACGTCGAGGCCCGCACCGGCCAGCGCCGAGCACAGCGCGTGGTCGTATGGCGGCGTCCAGGCGGGCGGATCGACGACGTGGACCTTCACAGGCCCGACAATACGCGCGTGGGCGTCGAGATCTCGTTCTGCATCTGCAATACCGACGGCCGGTCGATGCTGCTGCGCAGCATCGCCGCCGTCGGGGCCGAGCGGGAGCGGGTGGGGTTCGAGACGGAGGTGCTGGTTCTCGACAATGGCTCCGACGATGGGTCAGCGGAGGCGGTGCGCTCGTTGGGTGCGGACGTTCGGCTGGTTGAGATCGCTGAGCGTCGCAGCAAGGCGGTCAATGACAGTGAGCTGATGGAGCGTTCTGCGGGGCGCTATTGCCTGCTCCTCAACGAGGACTCGGAGCTGCTGCCGGGTGCGACCGCGGCGCTTTACGCCGCTTTGGAGGCCGACCCGCTGGCTGCGTGTGCGGTGGCGGTGCTGCGCCGGCCTGACGGGATGATCCAGCCTTCGGCCTGGCGGT
This sequence comes from uncultured Solirubrobacteraceae bacterium, assembly GCA_964422115.1. Classification (GTDB taxonomy): domain Bacteria; phylum Actinomycetota; class Thermoleophilia; order Solirubrobacterales; family Solirubrobacteraceae; genus Palsa-513. The sequence goes on from CAYQZU010000003.1 coordinate 34,175, forward strand.
TCCCGGGCGTCGGTACGGCGCTCCTGCAGGCGCTCTTCCTGCACCGCTGGTTGGTCGTGCAGAGCAAGGGCTCGGTCGTGCGGCGGGTCGATTGGGGCCAGTCCGCCGCGCTCCTCGTGCGCCGCGAGGCGGCGGAGCAGATCGGCTGGATGGATGGGGCGTTCTTCGTTTACTCCGATGAGGTCGACTTCCAGAAGCGGCTCGCAGACGCGGGTTGGCATTCGCTCTACGTGCCGTCGGCAGCGGCGACTCACCACGAGCAGCTCTCGACCGACGTCGTGCCCGAGCGGCGAATCGTCGAGCTCTCGCGCGGCCGCGACCGCTACATGCGAAAGCACGGCGGGCGCCTCGCGGCGGCGACCGTGCGTCTGCTGACCGCGTGGAGCTACTTCGTGAGGATGCTCGCGGCGCTCGTGCTGCCGGGCCACGACTGGCGGCGCTACCGCCGTGACGTCACGGCGGCGCTGTGGCCCTCGCGCGGCGCCGGCCTGGCGGAGGCGGCGGCGGCGCGCAACGCTCGCGCTCGCTCGTGAGTCGACGCTCGTGGTTGATCTTCGGCGCGCTCGCGCTGATCTGGGGGATCCCCTACCTCTTTATCAAGCTCGCCGTCGACGGTGGTCTCCCACCGGCAACGCTGGCGTGCGCGCGAATCGCGATCGGCGCCGTGATCCTGCTCGCCCTCGCCACGCAGGCCCGGGTGCTCGGCAGCCTGCGCGGCCACTGGCCCTGGATCGTCGTCTTCGCGGTAGTCGAGCTCGCGGTGGCGGCGCTCGTGCTGGTGCCGTTCGCGCTGCTCGATGCGCCGAGCCGGACGCCGAGCGCGACCGCGTGGGCCGCGCTCGCGGTCCTTGGCGTCCTCTGCACCGCGACCATGGCGATCCTCATCGTCGCGGCGGGCCCGAGTCGCGCTTCGCTCATCACCTACATCAACCCGGTCGTCGCCGTCGCGCTCGGCGTCGTCGTCCTCGGCGAGCACCCGGGCGTGGTCGCGCTGATCGGCCTCGTCGCGATTCTCGGCGGCTCGTGGCTCGGGAGCGGGGGGCGCGCGGCGGCCCCGCGGCCGACCGACGGCAGCTCACAAGCCGGTGTGGGCGCGCGGCTAAGCTGATTCTGCAGTCCGACCCGGCTCGTCCCGACCGCTTGGAGGCCCCGATGAAGGCAGTTCAGTTCGATCGTTTCGGCGGGCCCGAGGTGCTCGAGGTGCGCGACGTGGAGCGTCCGCACGCCGGGCCGGGCGAGGTTATGGTCGCGGTCCGGGCTGCATCGATCAACCCAGGGGAGATCGCGGTCCGCGAAGGCCTACTCGAGGCGCGCTGGCCGACGACGCTGCCCTGCGGTGAGGGGAGCGACCTCGCGGGTGTCGTCGAGGAGGTCGGCGAGGGCTCGGCGGAGTTCGGTGTCGGCGACGAGGTCTGCGGCTGGGTCGACACGCGATCGAGCCATGCGGAGTTCGCGCTCGCCCCGACCACGCAACTGGTTGCAAAGCCCGCGAACGTCTCCTGGGAGGCTGCGGGGTCACTTCACGTTGCGCCCTTCGCGGCCTACGCCGGCGTGAAGAGCGTCGCGCTCGAGCGCGGCGACGTCGTTGGCGTCTCCGCGGCGGCCGGCGGTGTCGGCTCGGTCGCGGTGCAGCTCGCAGTGCGCGCCGGGGCCAAGGTTCTCGGCCTTGCCAGCGAGCGAAACCACGATTGGCTGCGCGCGATGGGAGCGATCCCCGTCACCTACGGCGACGGACAGGCGGAGCGCCTGCGCGAGGCGGCAGGCGGACCAATCGACGCGTTTATCGACAACTTTGGCAGCGGCTACGCCGACCTCGCCATCGAGCTCGGGGTGGCGCCGCACCGGATCAACACGATCGCGGAATACGCGGCGGTCCAGCGGCTCGGAGTGCGAGGCGACGGGACCGCCGCGGTGTCCAACAAGGCGACGCTCCAGGAGCTAGCGGACCTGCTCGGCGCCGGCGAGCTCGAGATCGCGGTCGAGCGGACCTACCCGCTCGCCGAGGTCCGCGAAGCGTACGTCGAGCTCGCCAAACGCACGACGCGCGGCAAGATCGTGCTGCTGATCGGCTAGAGCCCTCCGGCTGCCGGGAGCGCCTTCTCGCCGAAGTAGGTCGCGACCGGGTTTGCGTTGAAGTTCTCGATCTCGCGGTAGCCCGCGGCGATGAACATGCGCTTCGGCCCGGGCTGCCGCGGACCGGTGTCCAGGCGCGCGACGGCGTAGCCGAGCGCGCCGGCGCGCCGTTCGAGCTCGGCGAGGAGGGCCCTGGCGACGCCGCGGCGACGCGCGTCGGGAGTCACGAACATCCGCTTGATTTCACAGGCGCGGTCGTCGAGACGTTTCACCCCACCACCGCAGACTGCCCGCTCAGCTTCGTAGCCGACGACGAAAGTGCCGCCCGGAGGGCCGAGGTCGGCGGCGCCGGCGGCCGGCATGGCGGGATCGTCGAGATCGAGCCCGTCGTAGAGTTCGGCCATCTCGGCGCGCATCGCCACCAGCAGGGAGGCCGCCGGCTCCTCGTCGGCCGGGCAGGTGCGGAACTCGATCATCCCCCGGAACGCTAGCCGGACGCGCGCGCGGAGCGCTCAAACACCGCCGCCGCGGGCTTGCGGCAAAGTTGTTGAAGAGCAGCCCGTAGCGCAGTCGCGCCTAGCGACCAGTTCGCGCCCGACGCAGCGCGCCGCCGGCAAGCGCCCGCGCCCGAAGCACCTCCGCCGGGCTGAAGAAGCCCGTTGCTCGTAGCAGCGGAAAGATCATGCACCAGGCCAGGGCCCGCAACAGGAACCCGGCAAGTCCATGGCTTGGCAGCAGCAGCTCACCGCCCACGGCGACGAGTGCGAACACTCCGACGAGGCGCATCAGACGCGACCATTCGAACCCGACACTGAAGAGGTTCCGCGTGAGCAGGTAGATCACCACGTTCATCGCCGCGTAAGCGAGGACCAGCGCCACCGCGGCGCCCACGATCCCGAGCGGCGGCACGAGCAGAAAGAGGCTGAGAACGTTGACCGCGAGACCCGCGAGCGCGGCGGGAATGTTGACGTGCGTGCGACGCGCGCGACCGGAGATCACGATGAAGATGAGGTAGAGGCCGTAGAGCGACCAACCGAGGGCGAGCCATGGGATCGCCCGCTCGGACCCGTAATAAGCGTGACCCAGCACGCGCACGCCCCACCGCGCAAACAGGGTGACTCCGGCAACGACGACACCGGTGGCGAGCACGTAGTAGGTGGTCACGAGCGCGTAGAGCCGCGACGCCTCGGCGTCGTCCTTGACCGAGTAGGCGAGGGGCGGCCACGCGTACTGGAAGCCGCGCACGAACACGAACACGACCGTTGCGAGCTTGGCGGCGACCGCGTAGAGACCGGCGGCGCCCGGATGGGTGCGCACCAGATACCAGCGGTCGGCGACCTGCAGCGCGTAGACGCTCGCGTCAGCCGGAACGGTCGGCAGGCCGAACGCGAGCATCCTGCGCATCCCCGTCGGGGGCGCGTCCGCGCGCCGACGGAGCCCCGCCACGAGGCGGTCGCGCTCGTTCCACCACAGACCTACCAGCACAAGCGTGGAGGCGATGTAGTTGCCGGCGAGGAGCCCGCGCGCCTGGTCGTGGCGGAACGCGACGAGGTAGACCATCAGCGGGATCGTCAGCACGACATCCGCGATCGTCGCCTTCATATACGTGCGCTTGCGCTCGTCGGCGCGCAGCAGGGCGTAGGCGATCTCGAGATTGGTGAACGACCACAGGCCCAGCATCGCCAGGGCGACCAGCGTTCCCGAATGGTCGTTTCGCAACAGCAGGCGCGAGAGCGGTCCGGCGAAGGCGACGCCGATCAGGGCCGCGACCGTCGTCGTCGCGGCGGTCAGGACGACTGCGGCGGCCGCGATGCGGTCGCGTCGCTGCGTGTCGCCGTCGTCGTAGTAGAAGCGGATGAACGCCTCGCCGACGCCGAGCCGCAATCCGATCGAGAGCAGGATCACCGCCGTGAGGAGCGCCTCCGCGTAGCCGTACTGCGTGGTGGTGACGTAGCGGGTGTAGAGCGGCAGGGTGAACAGCGCAGCGCCCTTTGCGAGGATGTCACCGGCCTGGTAGGCGAGGCCGGCTGTCGCGAGCCGCTTCAGGTAGGCGCGCACGTCAGCGCGTCGCCGGACCGGACGCTCTGGCACGGGCGGCGAGCGCACCACCAACCGCGAGCAGGACCCAGGTCGCGGGATCCTCGAGGAAGTCCGCGTAGAGAAGCGTGTGCACGATGAGGCCGACGAACGCCGCGCCGATGGCAAGCCGTGGCAGCCACTCTTCGCCCGCTCGCGTGCGCAGCAGGCCGGCGCCGAAGAGCTCGCGAAGACAGACCACGAGCAGCAGCACGTACGCGACGAGACCGATCGAGCCCTGCTCGGCGGCGATCGTCACCGGTGCCGTGTGCGAGTCGCTCGTGGTCGGCGGCGAGTACGGGAGGTGCTTGGCGATTTGGAACGGGCTGCGCTTGTGGGGGTAGTGCAGGAGGTACTCGGTCGCAAACGAACCCGACCCGTAGCCGGCGAGCGGACGGGCGTCGAAGAGGTCGATCCCGCCGCTGACGAGCGTTGCGCGGCCGCTTGTCAGGAAGTTCGCCGAGTTGCCGCTCTGTGCCGCGTAGACGATCGCGCCAACGACCGCCAATGCCGCCACGCTCGCCGCCACGCTCGCGGCACGCCGCCCCCAGGCACCCAGGGCGACCACGCCCAGCCCGGCGAGCAGCGCCGCCATGCTCGACTGGGACAGGCTGAGCAGCAGACCGGCCCACATCAGCGCGAGTGCGGCCGACGCGGCCAAAACCACGCGTCGCGGACGCTCGAAAAGCATCGCCGCGGCGGTGACGATCATCGTCAGTGCCAGGAACCGCCCGTAGACGTTCGGGTCGTAGAAGAGCGAGTTGATTCGCACGAAGTAGGCGTCCTGATCGAGACTGCGGTTCAGCAGCAGGTGGCCGCCGGCCGCCAGCTCGGCGAAGCCGACGAGCACGAAGACGGCCGCCAGGCAGAGCAGCACCACGAGGCAACGACGGATCAGCAACGGGCTCCACTCGCGCCTGCGCAACAGATCGAAGAGCAGCGCGAACGGGACGTAGAAGAAGCCCGCGTTCTCCACTGCCCTGACCACCCCCTTCTGGGGTGAGTAGAGCGCCTCCAGGGCGTAGAGGATCAGCACCACGGAGAGCATGAGCGCCGGTCCGCGACCCGCAACGTGGTCGGCCGGCCGGCAAGCCACGCCGTTCTCCGCGCTCCCCGCGCTCGGGCGCCAGGCCCGCCAGATCGACACCAACGCTCCGGCGGCGACCACCGCGTAGAGGGGAAGCAGGAGGCCGCTCGAGACCGACCCGAGCGGGATGCGAAAGGGCAGTGCTGCGACCGCCAGCAGGGGCAGCAGCTCGTCGCGACGATCGATCGCGAATGCGAGGCCCGCCACCACGACGAGGACGGCCGCCAGGACCGCGACGCCCCGGAGCGGGTGGTGATGGAGCGTCGCGAGTTTCGGGTTATCCCAGAGCGTGAGGGCCAGCAGCGCGGGCGTAAGGAGCAGCACGCCGCCGGTGAGGACGGCGGTGGCGCGCGGCGTGACGCGCGCCACCCCGGCAAGGACGAGCGCCACGAGCAGGGCGACCAAAACCAGTCCTCCCTGCTCGCCCGCGTGCGTCAGTCCTGCGGCAAGTAGCGGCGGCGCGGCGGTCATCGCGTATTCCGCGCGAGTGTGAAGAGCACCTGGGGCACCTGGACGGTGCGGTCGAGACGGTCGAAATGCACGTCAACGACGTAGCTGCCTGACGCGGCGAGCTGCCCGCTGGTGCCACTTCCGTCCCAGTAGAAGGTCTTCGTGTGCCGGTAGGGGGCCACCGGGTATTGGCGCTCAAGCACGGTCACGATCCGACCGGTGCGGGCCGCGACGACCGAGACCGAAACGCGATCGCGGTAGCGGGTCGAGAACGAAAACGCAGCAGTCTCTGTGAGCGGGTGAAACGGCCGTCCGTTGGGGTGCCAGATGGCGTCGGCGCCGATCAGCGGCAGCTTGTCCTTCAGGTGCTGAGCTATCAGGAGGGCGCCGGCGGTCGCTAGCGCCAGTGACGCCAGGACGGCGGCGGCGAGGCGGCCGGCGCGCGGCGCGCGGCCTGGCTCACCCTGCGTAGTTGGCACCGATCGTGACCACGACCGGTCGATGGCCACCAGCGATGCCCGCGGCGGAGATGGCTGCGCCGGTGAGCGGCGTCACGCTCGCGAGACCGAGGTGGAGAGCGCGCGCGACCTCCACCGCGGCAGCGCGCCGGCCCTTCGCGTACGCGACGGTTGTGGTCGTGACGGTTGCCTGCGTCGCGTCCCCGACCACACCCTTCGCAAACCCGTCCGCGGTCAGCGACCCGGAGACCTTGCTCGCCAGGCCGGCGCGAGCGGTGCCGTTGAGGACGCTGACGCGCACGCTCGCCGGCGCCGGGGCGCCGGCAGCTGCGTTCGTCGTCGGGGAGCCGGCCGCCGGCTTGGGAGCGCGCGCCTTGTGCTTCGCCGGCGACCCCCCTCCGACGAGCACGTACACGACGGCGAACACCGCGATCCCGGCGACCACCGCTGCCGCCAGGAGGATGAGCGAGCGCCCGGGCGCCACGTTGTCGGTGCCGCCAAAGCCCCGCAGGCGACGCGAGCCGATCAGCGGCCCGACTCCGACCCCTGACGGGGCGGCCGCCACCGAGGCCCCCGGGCGGCCAATCGGCACGGCGGCCGACCGCGGCGCAGCCGCACGAGCGGGTGCGTCTTCATCGGTGAGTGCCAGGGAGCGCTCGGGCACTGCCTTGGCGCGAAGCGGGATCGCTGCCGTTGGGCCCGCGGGAGGCGGCGTGTCGCCGCCGTCAGCGGCAGCGTCCTTCGCCGCGAGGGGAACGTCCAGCTGCACCACCGTCTCCGTCTCGGGCGGCCCCAGCGCAGCGGGCGTCGCGTCTTCGACCGGCGCCGGCGGCGGGGCGCCGGCGAACGCGGGCGGCGGGGCCTGTGGAAGCGCAGGCGGGCTCTCGAACACGAACTCGCTCTCGCCGAGGCGGATGCGGTCACCGTCGGTGAGCGCTGCCGGCGCGCTCAGCTGCACGCCGTTAACGAACGTGCCGTTCGTCGATCCGAGGTCCTCGATCACAAATCCGTCATCGCCGGGCACGACGCGTGCATGGCGCCCGGACGCCAACCGGTCGGTCAAGCGGATCGCCGCAGTCTTGCCGCGACCGAGCAGGACTCCGTCACCGATCTCATGTGCGCTGCCCGGCTCGAGCCCGAGCACCCGCTCGGCGATCAGTCGCGGAGCGGATGGCGGCGGAGGCGGCGGCAGCGGCGGTCCTGGCAGCTCGCTGATCGTGGTCGCATCCGGCGCTGCCGGCGGCAGTTGGGGGCCGGGCGCGGGCGGAGTGGCGCCCGGAGGTAGCGGGACACGGCGAACGCCCGCTACTCCCGGAGCGACCGCGGGTCCTGCGCCCTGCGGGGTTGCCGGCAGGCCGGGCGGGGCCGGGCTGGGAGGCACAGCCTGGCCGGCAGGGATCGCCGTGGCCAGCGGGGACACGCCGACGATGGTGCCGCTTGCAGGCGGTGGTGCGCCCGGAACCGGGGTGGCCGGCGCGCCGGCCGCGCGGGTCGCCGCTGGCTGCAGTCGGACGCGCGCCATCTCGCGCTCGATGAACTCCCGCAAGCGCTTCAGCTCTCGCGCCTGCGCAAAGAAGAGGAGCGCCAGCAGCGCGAGCGCCACCACGGCGGCGAGCCCGGCGTATGCCCCGAGCGTCTTGATGCCGCCGTTGATCGACAGCGCTATCACGGACCATTGTGCCATCGGCGACGCCAGTCTATGGCCCCGCCGCTAGGCGCTGCGGTCGCATCGATGTGAGCTGGGATACCTTCTCGGCCACTCCGGCCGCGTCGCCCTCGAGGACGAGCAGTGAGATCTCCTCGAAGATCGACTCCACGCGCTCGCTGTCCAGCGGGTCGCGCTCCGCGATCCAGATCTTCTCGACCGGCGTGAGCTGCCGACGCTCGAACGGATTGAAGAGGTCCTCGTGGAGCTTCTCGCCCGGTCGCGCGCCGATGATCTCGATCGCGATGTCCCGGTCGGGCTCGAGTCCCGACAGCTCGATCATCTGGCGCGCGAGCGCAATGATCGACACCGGCTCGCCCATGTCCAGAACGAAGATCTCGCCGCCACGCCCGAGCGATCCCGAGCGGATCACCAGCTGCACGGCCTCCGGAATCGTCATGAAGAAGCGCGTCATCGCCGGGTCGGTGACGGTCACCGGCCCGCCCATCGCGATCTGCCGGCGGAAGATCGGGACCACGCTTCCCGAGGAGCCCAGGACGTTGCCGAAGCGCACCGCCATGAAACGCGTGTCGGCAAAACGCCGCTGGGCGACCTCGACGGCGCACTCCGCGAGCACCTTTGACGCGCCCATCACGGTCGAGGGAGAGACCGCCTTATCGGTCGAGATGAGGACGAACGCCTCGGCCCCAAAGTCGCCCGCGACGGTGGCCGCGACGCGCGTGCCGATCGAGTTGTTGTGGATCGCCTCCACGGCGTTCCGCTCCAGCAGCCCGACGTGCTTGTAGGCGGCGGCGTGAAAGACGACGGCAGGACGATGCTCACTGAAGACCTCACGCAGGCGCTCCTCCTCCTTGACGTCGGCGAGAACCGGGACAAGCAGGTCGGCATGGACGTGGTGGTCCTCGAGCAACTCGCGCTGGATCGCGAAGATGTTGTCCTCGGCGTGGTCGACCAGGACGAGACGGCGCGCGCCGACGCGCGTGATCTGGCGGCAGAGCTCCGAGCCGATCGAGCCCCCGGCGCCGGTCACCAGCACCACGGCGCCCTGGAGGTAGGCGCCGACGCGCTCGAGCTCCATCACGACGGGCTCGCGCCCCAACACGTCCTCCACGCGAACGTCGCGCACCTGCTTGGTCAACTCAACCGAGCCGCGGAGCAGTTCGAACACCGTTGGCAGCGTCCTCACCGGGATGCCTCGCTCGCGGCATGTCGTGACAACACGCATCCGCAGCTCGCCCGGCGCCGAGGGGATCGCGATGATCACCTCGTCCGGCTCGACCTCATCGAGGATTCGAGCCAACTCGCTCGTGGCGCCACGAACCCGGACGCCGTCGACGCGCAGGCGGCGCTTGCGCGGATCGTCGTCGACGAAGCCAACCGGCGTCAGACCAAGCTCGGCGTTTCGCAGCAGCTCGCGCAGGACGAGGCGCCCACCGTCACCGGCGCCGACGATCAGCACGGCGCGTGTGTCCTTGCGAGCACGGAAACCGCGTAGGCGACGGTCGTGAACGCTGCGCGTGGCGAGCCGAGCGCCGCCGAGGAAGAGGAGCGTCAGCAGGAAATAGAGGACGATCGTGCCGTCGGGGAGACGCAGCGTGCCGTACGGCCGCACGACGGCGACCGCGGCGACAACCACGATCGTGTCGAACAGGAGCAGTCGCAGCAGGTGCTCTATGTCGCGCTGGGTCGTGTAACGCCAGCGGCGCTGGTAGACCCGCCCGAGCGTCAGGAGCGCAGCGGTGCCGATGACGACCCACGGCAGGGTGCGCTCGAACAGGTCGCGGTACTGGTAGTGGCCGCCACTCAGCGTGTCGAGCCGCAGCACGAACGCGAGGTAGTACGCGAGCGCGACCAGGCCAGCGTCGACCGCAAGCTGGGGCAGCGAATGGCGGTGAAGCGGGAAGGTCGCCGAGCGGAGCCTTCGGCGCATCGGTCCGATGATAGGGGAGTCTGGGATCACTGCCGCGCTTGCGCGGCGGCTCAGGGTCTAACCCGGTGGGCAGCCCGCGCCGTCGGGATAGGGCGTCACGTTCGCGGCTCGACGGCGCTCAACAGGAGGGCCGTCAAAAGCCCGGGGTCCCTGCGAACCCGCTCGGCGGCGGCGCGCGGGCGCTTCTCGAGCTCGATCTGGTCTGGCGAGGTCAGCTGCCGGAGGCGGCCCTCCTTGATCAATTGCTCATCGACCGCTCCGAGGCGACCCTCGAAGGTAGTGAATACCGGCACTCCGAGCGCGACGGCCTCACGGTTCATTGTGCCGCCGGCGCTGACGACGAGGTCAGCGTGAGCGATCAGCGACTGCGCGTCGATTGCGCGCCCGGGGACAATGAAGCCGCCAACAGTCTCGAGCTGGTCGCGCTGCGCGGCGGTTCGAGGGAGGACGACAGTCTGCGAGCCGCGCAGGCGGGCGAGCACCGACGGGAAGAGGTCGTTCGAGAAGCGGTGGTAGAGCGAGACGTCCGGCGGCGTGCGCACGACGAAGATCGGGGCGTTTGTGTCGAGCGACAGCTCATCGAGCACGCCGCTGCTCGCCTTGAAGTCGGCGAGGTAGTACTCCTCCTTCAGGCCCGGATAACGACGGAGCTTGCGCGCAGCGCCGTACCGACGCAGCCTCTCGGGCGGTATCGCGTCGGGCACGACCACCGCCCGAACGAGGCGGCAGTTGACGGTGTGCTGGACCGTGGCCCACTCGTAGTCGAACATCGTCGCGGACGGCACCCGCAGCACAGCGGCCGCGACGCTGACATCGTTCGACCCGTGTCCCAGGGCCAGGTCGAAGCGCCGACCCGCGGCCCAGCGTGTGAGCGCGAGCGATCGCGATAGCAGGCCGAGCGCCTTGTCGGTGAGCCTGCCACCACGATGGCGACCGATAACCGTCGCACCCAGGCGCAGGCGCTCGCACAGCTCGACGGTCTGAGCGAAGTCCCTGGCGGTCACCTCGACGTCGTGCCCGCCCGCCCGCAGCCGCTCGATTACCGGTCGCAGAACGAGCGGGTGCGGGCTGTTGGTCAGATCCACCCATACGCGCATCGCGCTGCGCACGCTACCCTTCCCCGTCCGTGTTCGAGTTTGCCTCCGTCACCAACGCGCTCGTCAACTTCGCGACGCACATCGTCACCTCGCTCGGGCTGCCAGGGATCTTCCTCCTGCTCGTCGCCGGTTCGAGCGGCATCCCCGTCTCCTCGGAGGCCGTGATGCTTTTCGCCGGCTTCGACGTGTTCCGCGGGCACTTCACGTTGTTCGAGATCATCGCCGCGGGGATCCTGGGCGACCTGACGGGTGCAACCATCGCGTACCTGATCGGCTACTACGGGCGGATTGAACTGGTCCGCCACCACGGTCGCAAGATCCACCTGACCCCCGAGCGGATGGAGCGAGCGGAACGCTGGTTCGATCGGCGCGGAGCCGTCGCTGTGTTCGTCTCGCGCATGCTGCCCCTCGTTCGCGCATACACGTCGTTTCCGGCCGGCGCGGCGCGGATGCGCTACCCCAAGTTCCTTCTGCTGAGCTTCGCCGGCGGGCTCCCGTGGATCGCCGCATGGGGGATTCTCGGACGGGAGCTTGGACCTTCCTACCACTCGGTCCAAAACCACCTGCATTACGTCGACATCGCCGCGGTCATTCTGATCGTCGCCGCGATCGTCTACATCGTGTTCCGACGCATGCGGAACACGGAAGCCCGCCCCGGTGGCGCCTGAGCCCAGGCAGCTGCCGCTGCGACACGCCGTCGCTCTCGGGCTGCTCCACGGGCCTGCAGAGCTGATGCCGATCTCCTCCTCGGGGCATACCGCGCTACTGCCCTGGTTGAGCGGTTGGCCCTACCAGGACCTCGATCCTGCGATGCGCAAGCGCTTCGAAGTTGCACTGCACGCCGGCGCATTGCTCGCGCTCGGGAGCGACCTCGCGGGCACGATGGTCAGCCTGCGCGGCAGGCGTGCTCTGCGCTCGGCGGCAGCGACCATCCCGGCCGCGATCGCCGGCCTTGCGTTCGAGCGGGTGATCGAGGAGCGGCTCGGGAAGCCCGGCACGATCGCGGCCGGACTCGTCGCGGGGTCGGTTGCGATGCTCGCGGCCGAGCGGCTCGGGAGCGGCGAGCGGCGAGCGACCGACGCCGGCGTGCTGGATGGGCTCTTTCTCGGTGCCGCGCAGAGCTTTGCGTTGATACCCGGCGTGTCGCGCAGCGCAGCGGCTCGGGCGGCCGCGCGAGCCCGGGGGTTCAGCCCCGACTCCGCGCACGAGTTGGCGAGCGAGATCGGGCTGCCGGTCACGCTCGGCGCGATCATCCTGAAGGGGCGCGAGCTGCGCGCTACCGACCGCAGCGAGCTGCTGACGCTCGCGGCGGGAGCCGGCGCCTCCTACGCGTCGACTCTCGCTGCCAGCTCGGTCTTGAGCAGGGGCGGGTCACTGGTTCCCTACGCCGCGTATCGCGCAGGCCTTGCCGGTGTCGTGCTCCGCCGTCTCCGCAACAATGGACGCCGATGAACGACGCCTACGCCGCCGCCGGGGTTGACACGAACCGGGCCGACGCGGGGGTTCGCGCCCTGGTCGATGTGCTGCGCGCGATCGACACGGGGCGCCCCTCGCGCTCGGTGCTCGCCAGCGGCCACTACGCGAGTGTGCTCGAGATCGCGCCCGGCCTCGGTCTCGCGCTCTCCACCGACGGCGTCGGGTCGAAGCTGATCGTCGCCCTTGGTTGCGGGCGCCTCGATAGCGTCGGGATCGACTGCGTGGCGATGAACGTCAACGACATCGTCTGTGTTGGCGCGGAGCCGATCGCGATGCTCGACTACATCGCGGTCGAGCAAGCCGACCCGGAGGCGCTCGAACAGATCGCGATCGGGCTGCGCGCCGGGGCCGAGCTTGCGGGCATAGAGATCCCCGGCGGGGAGCTGGCGATCCTGCCCGAGCTCATCCGGGGACACCCTTCGCCGAACGGGATCGAGCTGTCTGGGGCCTGCGTCGGTACCGTCGCGCTCGACGCGGTCGTCACGGGCGCGGCCTGCGCGCCGGGAGACGTGCTGATCGGGCTCCCGTCGAGCGGCCTTCACTCGAACGGATACACCCTTGCGCGCAGCGTTCTCGCCGGCGCCTCGCTCGATGAGCGTCCGGCGCTCCTGCGCGGCGCGAGCGTCGGCGAAGCCCTGCTCGCGCCGACGGTGATCTACGTCAAAGCGGCGCTCGCCCTACTGCGCAGCGAAGTCCGAGTTCACGGCCTCGCCCATATCACCGGCGACGGAGTGCTCAACCTCCGGCGCCTGAACGACGCGATCGGCTTCGAGATCGGCGCGCCGCTCGAGGTGCCCGCGATCTGCTCGCTGATCTGCGAGCGAGGCGATATCGATCTCGCCCAGGCCTACCGGCACTTCAACATGGGGTGCGGCTTCGTGGTCGTCACGGACGCGGCCGACGCCGACCAGGCCGTGGATCTGCTTAGCCCCTACCACCCGGGAACCAGGGTCATCGGTCACGCCACGAGCAGGTCCGGCGCGATCGAGCTGCCCTCGCTCGACGTCGCTCTCTGACCGCGTCGATGCGTGTCCGCTCGCCAGTCACTGCAGCGCCCCGCGGCGGTGACGAGCGCACACCGAAGCGCAGTCATCCAATCGCTCGGCGACCAACCTGATCTGCACACGGATGGCTCCAGCTCAACGACACGACGTCGGCGCTACAGACCCGGGCGCCGACCCGCGCCCGCCGCTCGCCGGTCGCTACCACCTGCAGCGAACACTCGGGTCGGGCGCCAGCGCCACAGTCTGGCTTGCGTTTGACACGGTCCTGGAGCGCCGCGTCGCGGTGAAGATTCTCGCGCACGGTCGCGACGACCAGCCGGACAAGCTGGAGCGCTTCCGGCGGGAGGCGAGGGCGCTCGCGCAGCTCGGTCACCCGCATATCGTCACGGTGATCGATACGGGTGAGGAAGCCGGCACGCCGTTTATCGTGCTCGAGTACGTCGCTGGGGAGACGCTCAAAGCGAGGATTCGCCGGGCCGGCCGCCTCCCGGTGGACGAGGCGATCGCGTACGCGATCGAGGTGGCGCGAGCACTCGCCGCCGCGCACGAGCGCGGCATCGTCCATCGCGACGTGAAGTCGCAGAACATCCTGCTCGATCCGGACGGCGGGGCGAAGCTGACCGACTTCGGGATCGCGCGCAGCGGCGAGGACTCGGCGCTGACCCAGGGGGGGCGGGTGCTCGGCACCACCGACTACGTCTCGCCTGAGCAGGCGCTCGGGCACGAGGTGACCGGGCAGTCGGACCTCTATTCGCTCGGGATCGTTCTCTACGAGGCGCTCACGGGGACCGTTCCGTTCGCCGGCTCGACCCAGCTCGCCGTTGCCTCGATGCACGTCCGCGCGCAGATCCCCGATATCCAGCGGGCGCGACCGGAGGTGTCGGCAACCCTGGCCGCGGTGCTCGACCGGGTGACCGCGAAGCGAATCGAGCGTCGCTACCCCGACGCTCGGAGCTTCACGCGCGAACTCGAGCGAGCACTCGCGATCGAAACGGCGCGCTCCGGCGACGCAACAGGCGCCGCGATCGCCGTCCTACGCACGCTGCCTCAAGGAGCGCGCGGGCGCCTGGCGCTGCGTCTGCGCCACCGCGGGTCGACGACCGTCGCGGGCGCCCTCGCGGCCCTGCTGGTCGTCGGTGCAATGGCGGCCTTCGCCCTCACGCGAACCCACCGCAACAGTGGGCCGACGACGCCAGCACGGTTCGTATCCGAGCGCATTCGTATTGGCGGCCCAAGCATCACGGCCTACAACCCGTTCGGGACCTCCGGCAGCGACAACGCGGCGATCGCGGCGCTAGCGCTGTCAACCGCGCCCGCGGCCGGGTGGTCCACCAACCGGTACGCTCGCGGCGAGCTCGGCAAGCCTGGGGTTGGCGTCTACGTGCGGCTGGGGCACGCGCTTCGTGCAAACCGGCTGAACCTCCGCACATCCACGCCGGGGTTCGCGCTCCAGGTGTGGGGCACGAGTGCGCCGCCGCCCGCCCTCGCGGGCGGCGCAAGGAACCTCGGCGCGCTCGGCTGGCATCTGCTGGGAGCGAACGCAAGTGCAACGTCGGACACCGCCGTGGCCCTGAGCGCGCTGCGCCCCTACCGCTACTACCTGGTCTGGATAACCAGCCTCGAACCGGGCAGCAGCCCGACGGAGTGGGTCAGCGCGCGGATCTCCGGCCTCTGCCTGTGGCGGCGCATCCGCGTCTGAGCGCCTCAGCGCGTGGTTCCGCGCGACAGCGCGAGCCGGCAGAGCTCGTCCACAAGTGCAGGATAGGCGAGGCCCTCGGCCTCCCAGAGTTTCGCGTAGACGCTGGTCGCCGTGAAGCCCGGCATCGTGTTGAGCTCGTTGACGAGCACGCTGTCAGCGTCAACAAAGAAGTCGACGCGTGCGAGGTCGGCGCAGCTGCACAGCTCGAATACCGTGAGCGCGAGGCGTCGCACTTCGGCGAGCGCCGTCGGCGAAATCCGTGCCGGCACAACCAGCTCCATCCCTCCCGGCTCGTATTTAGCCTCGTAGTCGTAGAAGGCGGAACGCAGCACGATCTCACCGGGTAGCGAGCAACGGGGACTCTCGCCGCCGATGACCGAGCATTCGACCTCGAGCCCCGTGGCCGCCGCTTCGACTATCGCCAAGTCGTCGTGTTCAAACGCCTGGTCGAGGGCACCCAGCAGTTCCATGCCCCCCACGTCCACCCTGGAGATCCCGACCGAGGACCCGAGCCGAGCGGGCTTGACGAAAACCGGCATGCCGAGCGGTGCCAGATCGGCGACCACACGCTCGCGCGCGCCGGCGAAGGCGCGGCGCGTGATCGCACGCGAATCGACCTGTGGCACTCCGTCGGCGGCCAGCAGCTGCTTGGAGCGAACCTTGTCCATGCATAACGCCGAGCTGGCCACACCCGATCCGACGTAGGGAACGTCGAGGCATTCCAACACCCCTTGGACGACGCCGTCCTCGCCAAACGGACCATGGAGAGCTGGAAACACCACGTCGCAATCGAGCAGGCCGCTGGCGGGGGTCAGCACGAGCGGCACGCCGTTCTCGAGCCAGCGCCCGTCGCGAGTGATCTCGACCGCGACGACGTCGTGACCAGCGGCGGCGAGGCCGCCCCGCACCGAGGCAGCGGAGGCGAGCGAGACCTCGTGCTCACCGGAGCGGCCGCCGCCGAGCACAGCCACACGCATCAGGTCGATCCGGATGTGCCCGTTGTGCCGCTGGTCCCGGTTGGAGCCGAGTACGCGCCGACGCCGACCGCGACGACGGAGCCCTTCTTCACCATCGAGCCGGGCGCCGGAGTCTCGCTCACGACAAGCCCGTTGTCCGCAGGGTTTTGCGTCGGTACCTGCGATGTTGCGGGTGACAGACCGAGCGCGGTGAGCGCCGCAACCGCATCGCTCTGGGTGTCGCCCTGGACATCGGGCACCGCGACACGGGTCGGTGCCTGCGCGACGGTGAGGGTCACCGTCGATCCTTCGGGGGCCTTTGCGCCGGTCGGGGATTGCGTGATCACCTGTCCCGGCGTAATGCTGGAAGCGACCGGCACCTTCTTGACGATGAAGCCCTGGGCGAGCAGCGCGGCCTGGGCGCTCTGGTACTGGAGTCCGACGACGTTCACCAGCCTGACCTCGGGCGCCCCGCTCGAGACAATCAGCTGGACGACGCTTCCGCGACTCGCACTGCTGCCGGGGGTTGGGCTTGTCGAGATCACATAGCCCTTCTTCGTCGTCGGCGAGGGCTGGAGGATCTCGTCGTAGCGGAAGCGCATCTTGCGCAACGACGCCTCGGCCGCTCGCGCGCTGGCACCGGCCACGTCCGGGACGACCGTTTGCGCGGCGCCGCTCGAGACCTCGATCGACACCGTGGACCCCTTCGCGACCGCCGTTCCTGGCGCCGGAGTCTGGGCGAACACGATGCCCGGCTTGAGCCGCGAGGAGTGCAGATGCGGGTCGATCTTGAAGCCCGATAGCTCCTGGCCCGCCTTGAACTGGTCCAGCCCGATGACGTCCGGGACGGTCGCCCGTTTCGGCACCAGAATGAACACGAGCGCGATGATCACCGCGGCGGTGATAACCGCCCCGAGGAGCGCCCAAGGCCAGGCCGGACCGCCGCGGCGCCCCGGCTGCTTGGCGCCTGGCGTGATGATGCTCGTCGCCGTGGAGTCCCAGTAGGCCGGCTCGGCAAGGTAGGCGCCGGGAGCGAGCGTCCGTGTCGCGGGCGCCGACCCGGGCGGCAGGGTCAGAGCCAGTGGGGTGAACGTCGCGGTGCGGCTGCCGTCCTCGGAGCGAAGCCGCTCGCGCTCGCCGGCCAGCGCGGCGAGGAACTCGTCAGCGTCGGCGAAGCGATTTTCCGGATCCTTCGCCAGCGCGCGCAGCACGATCGCGTCGAGGTTTGGCGAGATCGAGGAAACGAGCGCGCTCGGAGGTCGCGGCGGCTCCGAGAGGTGGCGCAGCGCGATCGCCACGACCGAGTCGCCTTCGAACGGCACCGTCCCCGTCAGCAGCTCGTAGAGCAGGATCCCGATCGCGTACAGGTCGCTACTCGGGCCGATCGCGTCGCCCTGCGCCTGCTCGGGTGAGAGGTAGCGGGCGGTGCCCATGATCGAACCGGTCTGCGTTATCTCTGAAGCGCCGGCTCGTGCGATCCCGAAGTCCGTCACCTTGACGCGGCTCTCGTCGTCGACGATCACGTTGTGCGGCTTGAGGTCGCGGTGGACGACGCCACGCTTGTGCGCGAAGCGCGCGGCACGCAGCACCTGCTCGGTGATCTCGATCGCTCGCTCTGGCGTGAGCGGGGCCTCCTCGCGGACGATCGCGTCGAGCGAGCGGCCCTCGAGCAGCTCCATCGCGATGTAATAGGTGCCGTTCCACTCGCCCCGGTCGTAGACGGCGACGATGTTCGCGTGCGACAGTGAGGCAGCACTGGACGCCTCACGGCGGAAGCGCTCGACGAACTCCGCGTCCTGCGCGAAGCGCTCGTGGAGCAGCTTGACCGCGACGCGCCGTCCGAGCTGGAGGTCCTCGGCGCAGTACACGTCGGCCATGCCGCCGGACCCGACGCGCGAGACGACGCGGTAGCGGTCGTCGATGATCGTGCCGGGGGTGATCTGGAACATCAGCCGTTGGCTCCCAGCAGGGACTGTATGACCTGGCGGGCGATGGGTGCCGCGGCGTCGGCCCCGTAGTTGAACGTCTTCTCCACCACGACGGCCACAGCGAGGTCCCTACCGGGGGCGAACGCGATGAACCACGCATCGTTCGGCGCGTTTGTGCTGTTGCCGAGCTCGGCCGTGCCGGTCTTTCCAGCGATCGGCTTGATCGCGAAGCCGGCGAGCGCCTGCGCGGCAGTTCCCGAGGAGACCACGCCCTCCATCATCGTTGTCACGGCGGCGGCGGTGGTGGGCTTCATCACAACGCTCAGCAGCGACGGCTTGACACGCTGGACGATCACGCCGTCGGCGTTGACAATTTGACTCGTGATGTGGGGGCGCATCAACCGCCCGCCGTTGGCCACCGCGGCGGCCACCATCACCATTTGCAGCGGAGTTACGTAGAGCTCGCCCTCGCCGATCCCGACGAGGGGAACATCGACACCACCGCTCGGCGGAACAAGCTTGTGCCCGATCACCACGCCACTCGGCGTCAGCTCGCCCTGGGGCAGGTCGATCGGCGGGTTGCTGTAGTACCCGAGCCGCTCCATGTACTTCTGCAGCAGCGTGCCGCCGAGCGTCTGTGCGACGTTTGCGTACACGGTGTTGACCGATTGCGTCAGCGCTTCGGTCAGGGTGATGTAGCCATAGCTCGTGTTCCCGTCATTGTTCAGCGGGATTCCCTCGAACGTCTGCGGCGAGTTGCCGTTGACGGTCGAGTCCGCCGTGAAGGTGCCGCTATCGATTGCAGCGATCGCGGTCACCACCTTCTGTATTGACCCCGGCTGATCCTGCGCCTCGGTCACGCGATCGAGCTCAGGGCTGCCCGGTTGGGCGGCAAGGCTCGCGCGGTAGCTCGCCTGGGCGTAGCGATTCGGGTCGTAGGTCGGGTAGGTGGCGAACACCCGGATTGCGCCCGTACTCGGGACCATCGCGACGACGGCGCCGGTGAGGTGGGTCGCGGCCAGCGCCTGGAGAGCCACCTCTTGGGCCTGGGGGTCGAGGGCCGTGTAGACGTTGTCGCCCGCGCTCTGCTTGCCGTCGAGCTGGTCGATGATCGACTGGTGGTCGAGCGGCGTTCCGGCCAGGAAGGCGTTATCGGCGTACTCGAGACCGGCCGATCCTTCGTTGGGGAACGAGTAGCCGATCGGTGCGGCGAACTGGGAACCGTAGGGGTAGCGGCGAATGTAGCTGCCGTCCGGCTGGCGGATCGAGTCGGCGAGGACCGTGCCGCCGGCGGCGTAGATGGTGCCGCGCTTGATGTTCTGGGTTTCGAGCAGCGTTCGCGCGTTCAGCTTGTTGTTCTGCAGCGCCGTCGCGTCGAACACCGTCCAGCGCGAGGTGTACGCGATCAGCGCCCCGAACATCACTAGGACGAGGATGAAGAGGCGAGCGATCGGGCGGTTCACGGGCCCTGGCCCTGAACCTGATGCAGTTCGAGCGCGCGCACGAGGCCCGTCGCCGACGCCTGCGAGCGCAGCTCGTCGTTGAACAGCCGCGCTCGCTCGCCTGCGCTGAGCTCGACCGTCGTCACGCCCGAGACGAAATACTCCGAGTACAGGTCGATTCCGAGTGGGAGACTGAACGGAAGCCCGTTGTAGATGGCGACCTGGCCCTCGCGGTCGGCGCCGACGAAATAGACGGCCTGAGTGGCGAGCAGGAGCCCAAACACGACCAGGCCGACCGCTGTGAGCGCGGCCAACCCGGCGCCGAGTCGCCGCGTGCGACGGCGCCCGTGGCGAGCGGCACGGGTCGAGCCGACAACCGGCATACGTGGCGCGATGCGGCGACGGCGCGGCGCGCGCGGCGGGCGCGTGTAGTAGCCGTCACGCAGCGTCTGCGGAGCCACCGGCCCCCCGGGCATCTCGTCCTGGAGCGGCACGGACGGTGGGCTGAGCGGCGCTGTCGCGGGCGAGGAAGCGCTTCGGCTGCGTCGGCGCGGCGGAGTGTGCGGGCGCGCCGGCGCGCCGTCGACATCCTCGAGGCGAAAGAGGACCACGGTGATGTTGTCGCGACCGCCGGCCTTGTTCGCTGCGGCGATCAGCGCCTTTCCCGCGGTAGCGAGGGTCCTGCTCGCAGCAACGATGCGCTCGATCTCGCTTTCCGGAACCATCGAGGTGAGGCCGTCGCTGCAGAGCAGGTAGACGTCGCCGTCGATGCCGTCGAGCGTGATGATGTCGACATCGACATCGGGTTCGGGGCCGAGCGCGCGGGTGATGATCGAGCGCTGCGGATGCTCCTCGGCCTCTTCCTCGGTCAGCTGACCTTGGCGGATCAGCTCCTCGACAAGCGAGTGGTCGTGGGTGAGTCGCTCGAGCCGGCCGTCGTGCACGCGGTAGGCGCGGCTGTCGCCAACGTGCGCCACTGAGACGTCGCTCGCCCCGACGTACGCGGCGGTCAGGGTCGTGCCCATGCCGGTCAGCTCCCCGTCGCTTTGGGCTCGTGTGTAGATCTCAACATTCGCCTCCGCGGCGCGTTCCGCGAGGGCCTCGGCCGGGTCGGCGGCCTCGTCGACCTGGAGATCCCCGGCAAAGAGCTCGATCGCAATGCGCGAGGCGACCTCCCCACCCTGAGCGCCGCCCATCCCGTCGGCGACCACGAACAGCGGCGCGCGCTCGAGGAAGGCATCCTCGTTGCCGCGACGCTGGCGCCCGGTGTCCGAGTGCGAAAACTGCTCAGCGACGCGCAGCATCAGCCGTCCTCATACGTGAACTCGCTGTCGCCGATTCTGACGCGATCACCGTGGTGGAGCGGCGCGACCCCCGCGAGCAGCTCCTCGTTGAGGTAGGTGCCGTTGGTGGAGCCAAGATCCTCGAGCACGACCGTCCCGGATTGCAGCAGGATTCGCGCGTGCCGGGAGGACGCATACGGATCGCTGAGGCGGATCTCGGCGGCGTCGCCGCGCCCCATCACCGCACCGGTGCCGATGTCGTAGATCATCCCGGGCGCGTGTCCGGGCGCCCGTTCAACGACGAGCCGCGGGACCCGCTGCGCGATCGGTCCCGCCGAGCTCGCGGAGTACATGCCCGTACCGTCCTCGGGCAGCACGCTCGCCGTCCGCGGCGCGCGAAGATCGCGCGTTGCGCTCCACGCGATCCACAGGAGGAAGACGTACAGGACGCCGAGGAAGCCGAACTTCAGCGCGACCGACACAGGTTGGAGAGTCGACAAGGAGGTGATTGTCGGGCAAACGGCGCGCGAGCGGGTGCGCGGCTCTAATAGACCTCGAAGATGAGCTCGCTCTCGCCGATCTCAATCACGTCGCCGTCGGTGAGTAGCGTCGGCACTCCGATCGGCCGCCCAGCGAGGCGCAAGCCGTTCGTGGAACCGAGATCGACGAGCAGCCAGCCGTCGCGCTCGGGCACGACCTCGGCGTGGCGTCGCGACACGTCGGTTGAGATGAGGACGATGTCGGCGTCCGGGCTGCGGCCAATTACAGCGCCGTGCGGGCCGATCGGGTGCCGCGAACCGCCGACAGTCAGGTAGGCCCGCCCAGGCTGTGGGCCGCGACCACCGCTCCCTGGCGGGCCGGAGCGATCCGCGGGTGTCGGGACCGCGCGCCCGTCGTGATCGACAAGCCTTGCCTCGATGCCGCACTCACCAAGGGCCAGTCTCGAGTCCGTACGCAGCTCGATCACCGGTGCTGAGATGAGCGCGAGGCGCTCGGATCGAGCGTGTTCGAGCAGGTAGGCCGCGAGCTCCTCGACGAGTCCACTTTCGATCGGCGCGAGCTGGCGACGATCCTCGGACGACAACCAGATCACGTACTCGTTCGGCACGTATGTGCTGGAGAGCGACGAGCGCCTGTGCGTGTCCATTTCCCGCGTCAGCCGGCGCGCGAGCTCGACCGGCGTGATCTCGCTGCGGAACGCGCGCCCGAACGCGCCCTCCACGAGGCCGGCGATCCTGTTCTCGAGGTTGCGGAGGACGCTCATCTGAAAGCTTGCGCGGAGATCCCCTGCGGCTGCGTGCACGGGCCGACAGGCTGGATGCTACGTGACGCCGGAGCGCGCTGTGGCGGTCGCCCGACGGCGACGCACACTCAAAGCGACTGCCACGGCGAGCAGCGCCGCGGCGAGCGGCAGTGGCGGATCGGCTGCCCCGATCTTGTGGGCGAGCACCAGGCCGGCGGCGTACAGCACTCCGGCCCAGGCACCAGCGAGGCACGCCCGAGAGGGTCCCGACGAGTCGCGCAGGATCCACGGCAGGACGAGGGCGGCCAGTCCCCACAGCGCCACGGGCGCCAGTCGCCCCGGGGTCAAGAGCGGGACGAAGACGTGGCTGAACGTCGTTCCAAAGGATGTTTCCCAGCCGGCACGCGGACGCGCCAGCGGCACCTCACCGAACAGGAACCGGCGTCCGGTCAACGCCTCGGCGAGGGCGAGCCACCAGTAGCCGAGCGAACCGAGCGCCGCGCGGCGCCAGGCCGAGCGGCCGCCCGCGCGCGCCGCGAGAGCCGGAAACGCAGCGGCCAGTCCCGCGAAACCGAGCACGGGAGCTAGCGCGGGCAGCGACCACGTCCACGGTTCGGCGGCGAGAAGCGCTGGAGCGGCGGCAAAGGCGGCTGCCAGCACGAGTGCCGTTCCTTCGTGGCCCGCGACTGCGGTTGTCCCGATCGCCGTGAACGCGAGCACAAGCCACGCCGCGCGCGGCGCAAACGCAGTCGCGACGAGCGCGAGCGATGCTGCGCCCAGGATTGTCGGGCCGTCGCGAGTGCCGAGTACGGCCAGTAGCACCACCGCCGTGAGCGCACACGCTCCGGCAGCGGCCAGAAGCCTTTCCCCCCGCGCAGTCAACTCCCGATTTCGAGAGGGAACCCGGCGTCGCAGGGTCGGGGCGGCAACGGTCGACTGGGCGCGCGGACCATGTACCGAGCCGAGGGCGTCATGGAGCTCTCCGAGCGTGCCGCGATCTGCCGGGTCGATCGCTAGCGCCCGGTCGATCGCAGCGACCAGTCGGCGGGGCAGGTCGGCCCGCCGCGAAGCCAGCGGTGGTATCCCCTCGCTCAGCCGCTTGACGGTCGCCACGGCTGTGGCGCCACGCATGGGGTTCTCCCCGGCAAAGCCCTCGTAGAGCGTCAGCGCGAGTGCGTACAGGTCCGTCGCCGGCGACGCCTGCGCTCCGTCGGCCTGCTCAGGGGCCATGTAGGCAAGCGTTCCGATCACATCGCCGGTGCGCGTCAGCGGCTGCTCGCCGGCGATTTGAGCGACACCAAAGTCGGTCAGCTTGGCGCGTGCCGCGGTACCGAGCGCGTCGTCGGCGATGATCACGTTCTGTGGCTTCACATCGCGGTGGATGACCCCGCGCGCGTGAGCGTGAGACAGGGCATCAGCGAGCGCGAGGCCGATCGCGTACAACTCGCGATCCGCGGGCCGGCGTTGCGAGTAGTGCTTTGCGAGGGACTGCCCCCGCACCAGTTCGCTCACGAGGTAGTAGGCGTCGCGGTCGGAGAGAGCCTCGTGGAAGGCGACGATGGCGGGGTGCGATAGACGGGCGGCAGCAAGCGCTTCGCGGTCGATCCGCCGCGGATCGTCCGCCTCCTGGCCGTGCGCGCGTGCGATTCGTTTCAGTGCGACCGTACGGCGCAGGCGTTCGTCCAGGGCCTCCCACACGGTGCCGTGACCGCCGGAACCGATCGGTGCGACGAGCCGGAACCGACCGAGCACGAGCTGGCCCGCGGGCGTTGAGGGAGAGGCAGGCGGCGAGAGCCGCACCGCGCGCGGAACGGTGTTCACCCGCGCGCCTTCAAGGTCCCCGCTGCACATTCCTGCCGCGGACGCGCGGTGATCGCAAACTTGCATCGGCCGCGCGCGACGCGCGGGTCCGCAATAGTGACAGGCGCCAAACCCCTGCAAGGAGCGGTGTTGTCGTTCTTCGACGAGGGTGACGAGCCCCGTACAGCAATAGGTTCCCCGCCGCCTGGGCGTGGTCCATCGAGACGCTCGCGCGCGAGCCGGGGAGGCCCGGTCGATGAGCGCACCGTGCTTGCGCGCCGCGCCGGCGCGCTTGGCATCGCCGTGGTCGCGATCGCGATCGTGTACTTCGGACTGACGGCTTACCTTGCGAGCCAGAACACGCAGGCTCTGAAGAACTACAACTCCGAGGTGGCGACGCTGCTCGCGGGCGAGCAGACGCAGGTCGCGCAGCCGTTCTTCACTCAGCTCGAGGGCGCACCGGGTACGGCCGGCCAGCAGCTGCAGGTGCTGGAATCGACGATCTTCCAGTATTACGTTTCGGCCAAGCTGGATGCGCAGACGGCGGCCGCGTGGACGGTGCCGGGCGCCGTCGCAGGGGCGCAGCAGGATCTTCTGTTGGTTCTCGACCTGCGCGCCGAGGCGATCCTGAAGGTCTCGCAACAGATTGGCGGTGCGCTGACGGGCGGATCGCTGAAGGCGCTACGAAACATCGCCGGAGCGATGAACATGCTTGGCGCCTCCGATGTGCTCTACGCGGTTCGGGTCAAGCCGCTGATCGAACAGGCGCTTTCGAACGACGGCATTCAGGTCGCCGGCGGGGTGAGCATCGGCGGCGAGCAGGTTCCCGCCAGCCAGTTCCTGCCCGACCAGTCGTGGACGCTCGCCGGGTACGTCGCGGGCAAGATCCTCGGCAGCACCCCGCCGCAGCTCGGTGGCTCGCTCGGTGCGGGCACGCACGGACACCAGATCGTCAGCGTCATGGCCGGGAGCACGGTGCTGACGCCCGGCTCGACAACGATCAACACGGTTCCGTACTCGAAGAACCTTCAGTACACGGTCACGTTCTCCAACGACGGCGAAAACGACGAGTTCGGGGTGATCACGAAGCTCAGCCTGTCATCGGCCTCGACCGCTCCGCAGAGCACGCAGACGGCGACGCGAGAGACGCTCCCAGGTCAGCAGGTGACGGCGACGCTTGCCTTCCCGACGACGCCGGTCAAGGGCCAGACGCTTCAGCTGACCGCGACGGTGGAACCGGTCACCGGCGAGAACGACACGTCGAACAACCAGCTGTCGTTCCTCGTTGTGTTCAAGAACCCGTAGGCGGGGTCGCACGCGGCTGGGCGCCGATCGACCGGTACGGTTCTCGGTATGTCGCTAGCAGCATCCTCCTCCACCGACGCGATCGCGCTTGGCGGCGCCGCAGTCGCGGTCCTCGCGCTGCTCGGGTGCGCAGCGCTCGCCGTGACGCTGCGGCGCTTTCGCCGCGCACAGCGAATCGTCCTCGGTGACAGCGCAACAACGGACGTGGTCGGCTACGTGGTGCGCCTTGAAACGGAGATGACGGTGCTTCGCGACTACCTCGAGGACGTGGCCTCGCGACTCGACGCGCGCCTGCGGCGTGCGGAGGGCCGGCTCGACGGGGCCATCGCGCACCGAGCGCTCGTGCGCTACGACGCATACGGGGAGATGTCCGGACAACAGTCGCTGTCGCTGGCGCTGCTTGACGAGTCGCGCTCGGGCGTCGTTCTTTCGTCGATCCTCCACCGCGATCAAGCTCGAATCTACGTGAAGCAGGTCCACGGCGGCGAGAGCGAGCTGAAGCTCTCACCGGAGGAGGAGGAGGCGCTCCGCGTCGCTCTTCGCCAGGACGCTTGAGTTGAGCCCCACCACGATGCGGATCGGTTTTCTTGGCCCTGAGGGCACATTCAGCCACCAAGCTTTGCGCGGGGCGCAGCTGCTGCCCGACGTCGAACCGGTCGCGGTCGCGACGATCCATGCGACCGTGCTCGCAGTTCGCGACGGCGACGTGGACCTTGCGCTCGTCCCGATCGAAAACGCACTCGAGGGCTCGGTGGACGTGACCCTCGACACCTTGGCAGTGGAGTCCGAGACAGTGACGATCATCGGCGAGCTGGTGCAACCGATCCGCAATTGCCTGATCACCGCGGGGCCGGGCGAGCTCTCGGCGATCACCACTGTGCACTCGCATCCGCAACCCGCCGGGCAATGCGCCCGGTTTCTGCGCCAGGAGCTCGGGGCCGCACGAATCTCGCCGGTCAGCTCGAGCGCCGAGGCAGTACGAGCGGTCGCGCTGGCGCACGACGGCGCTCAGGCCGCCCTTGGAAACCGCCTTGCCGCGGAGCTCTACGACGCCTACATCCTCAGAGCCGACGTGGACGACGAGCCTGACAACATGACCCGGTTTGTCTGGCTTGCGGCGTCCGAGCGGGCCGGCACGCTTCGCACGCTCGTCGAGCGTGGTGCTACGCCGAAGACGTCGATCGTGTTCTGGGGGGGCGGCGATGAGGCGCCCGGATGGCTTGTCGGCTGCCTCGCGGAGCTATCGAACCGCGACATCAGCCTGACCCGGATCGAGTCCCGTCCGCGGCGCGTCGGGCTGGGCCACTACATGTTCTTTGCGGACCTTCACGGATCGACTGAGCAGCCGGCGCTCGGCGGTGCGATCGAGGGCC
This sequence comes from uncultured Solirubrobacteraceae bacterium, assembly GCA_964422115.1. Taxonomy (GTDB): domain Bacteria; phylum Actinomycetota; class Thermoleophilia; order Solirubrobacterales; family Solirubrobacteraceae; genus Palsa-513. Next base: position 60,521 of record CAYQZU010000003.1, read on the forward strand.
TGAGGGCCCGCTGCCAGGAGGTTCGCGTTCTCGGCTCATACCTCGCCCCGTAGGCGGGCACGCCGACAACGAGCGTGGGCCCGGTCGCTACACTCGCGCGGAGCGAATGTCCGCTGTAGCTCCTAGGCCACCACTGAGGTCGGCGTCGCCTGACGAGCACCGGCGACGCGGGCCTGACGGTGGCCGGGTGCTCGTCCTGAACGCGACCTACGAGCCGATCAACGTCTGCACGGTACGCCGCGCAATCGTTCTCATGCTGAAGGCAAAGGCCGAGGTGCTGGAGGAGGCGGAATGGGCGCTTCACGCCGAGCGCGTTGTGCTCGCGCGGCCGTTCGTGATCAGGCTGACAAGCTACGTCCGCGTCCCACGCGACGCCCACCGGCGCAAGATCACTCGCCGAGCAGTCTTTGCTCGCGACGAGTGGACCTGCCAGTACTGCGGCGTGCGCAGCAACCTGACCGTCGACCACGTGATCCCGCGTTCGAAGGGCGGACCCTCCACGTGGGACAACATCGTTGCGTCGTGTGCCCCCTGCAACCGGCGCAAGGCCGACCGAACCCCTGTCCAGTCGGGAATGCACCCGGCCCGAGAGCCGCGACCTCCGCACGCCGAGATCTTCATCCAGGTTTCGAGCCCAACGATTCCGCCTGCATGGAGGGCGTATCTCCCGGCCGCGGCCTGACGGGCGGCGGCACACGACTCCGCCGCAGTCGGAGACGGAGGGTCCGCGGACACCGCGCCGGCGCAGTTGTAAAGTCGAGAGCCCCGGGGCAGTGATGCGCCCGGGGCTCTCCAGATCAAGCTGGACTTGATCGCGTAGACCTGCCGAGCGCCGCGACGCCGCGACGACGGCTTGCCGGGGGGACAAGGTCCGGCGGCCTAAACGACGGTGGTCCGGGTTGGATTCCGCTAGGCGGGTCCAGCCAGCTGCTCCGACCTATCGGCCGGCCACCTCCAGAGTCCCGCAAGTACTGTCAACCAATTGAGGACCACCTCCTTTCTCTGGTCCCAGCAGAGTAGCGAACGGCGACGACGCCCGAATCGGACCGCTGCGGGAGCCGCTACGCGCTGCCGTTGGCCGGCGGGGTGACCTCCGGCGGGGCCTTCTGGGTGTCGTCCGGCGAGACATCCGAGGTGGTGTCCTGCGCCGCGTCTTGCGGGGCGTCCTGCGCTTCGGGATCGTCGTCGGCGGGTGTGTCCGCGACGAGCGCGGTCGCGCTGACCGTGTCGTCGTCCTTGAGGTTCATCAGGCGGACGCCCTGGGCGGCGCGGCCGTACCGGTTGATCCCGCGAACGCTCGTCCGCTGAACCATGCCGCCGTGACTGATGAAGACGAGCTCCTCGTGCTCGCGAACCACGAGGGCGCCGGCGAGCGCGCCCTTGCTCTCTGTCAGCTCGATCGTCTTGACGCCCATCGTCCCGCGACCCTTGCGCGGGTAGTCGCTCAGGGCGGTGCGCTTGCCGTAGCCGTGCTCGGTCACGACGAGGAGCTCCTGGTCGTCGGCGGCGACATCCATCGTCAGCACTCTGTTGCCCGGCTGCGACACGTTCATGCCTTTCACGCCCGAGGTGTCCCGACCCATGGAGCGGACGTCGGACTCGCGCATCCTCACCGCCTTGCCCGAGCGGGAGACCATCAGGATGTCGTCATCGCCGCTCGTGCGCCGGACCGCGACGAGCTCGTCGTCGTCGCGGATCTTGATTGCGATGATCCCGTCGGCGTTGATCGGCGTGTTGTAGGCGAGGAACTCGGTCTTCTTGACGATTCCGCCGCGAGTCGCGAAAAGCAGGTAGCGCCCTTCGCTGTAGTCCCGCGTCGAGAGGACGGACTGCACGCGCTCGCCTTCGCGCAGCGGCAGGATGTTGACGAGCGCGCGGCCCTTCGCGGTCCGCGACGCCTCGGGCAGGTCGTAGACCCTGGAGCGGTAGACCTTGCCCCGGTTGGTGAAGAACAGCAGGTAGTCGTGCGTCGAGCAGATGAAGAGGTGCTCGATGAAATCGCCGTCCTTCATGTCCATTCCGTTGACCCCACGACCGCCACGATGCTGCTGGCGGTAGGTGTCGAGCGGCAACGACTTGACATAGCCGGTGCTCGTGATCGCGATCACCATCTGCTGGTCGGCGATCAGGTCCTCGATATCGATCTCGCCGTCGGCGTGCGAGATCTCGGTGCGCCGCTCATCGCCGAAGCGCTCGCGGATCTCGAGCAGCTCTTCCTTGATGAGCGACAGCACGCGAAGCTCGTCGCCGAGAATCGCTCGCAGCTCGCCGATCCGCTCGAGCGTGTCGGCGTGCTCCTGGCGGATCTGCCCCGACTCGAGGGCGGTGAGCTGCGAGAGACGGAGGTCCAGCACCGCTTGCGCCTGGATCACCGTGAGCCCCCACGTCTTGATCAGGCCCTCGCGTGCACTCTCGCGATCCTTCGCCGCGCGGATCAGTGCGATGACGGCGTCGAGATTCTCGATCGCAATCAGCAGGCCTTCGAGAATGTGGGCGCGGGCCTCGCGCTGCGCCAGCTCGTGCTTGGAGCGGCGAACCACGACCTCGCGCTGGTGCTCCACGTAGTAGTGGATCACCTCGCGAAGTGACAGCGTGCGCGGCACGCCGTCGACGAGGGCGACCATGTTGACGCCGAACGTGGTCTGCATCGAAGTGTGCTTGAACAGCTTGGCGAGGACCACCTTCGGCATTGCGTCGCGCTTCAGCTCGATCACAAGCCGCATGCCACGCTTGTCGGACTCGTCCTTGATATCGGTGACCTCGGAGATCACCTTGTCGTTGGCGAGCTGCGCGATCTTCACCGACAGCCCGTTCTCGCCGCCCTTCTTGACCATGTAGGGCAGCTCGGTGACGACGATCGCCTCCTTGCCATGGCTGAGGGGCTCGATATGCGCTCGAGCCTGCACACGAACGCGACCGCGACCGGTCTCGTAGGCGTCCTTGATGCCGGAGCGGCCGAGGATGATGCCGGCCGTGGGGAAGTCGGGGCCACGGACGTGCTTCATCAGCTCCTCGACCGTGATCTGCGGCTGCTCGATGTAGGCGACGGTCGCGTCGATCACCTCGCGCAGGTTGTGCGGCGGGATGTTCGTGGCCATGCCGACCGCGATCCCCTGCGAGCCGTTGACGAGGAGGTTCGGGAACCGCGCCGGCAGCACAAGCGGCTCCTGCTCGGAGCCGTCGTAGTTCGGCGCGAAGTCGACCGTGTCCATGTCGAGGTCGCGCAGCATCTCCATGGCAAGTCGGGTGAGCTGCGCCTCCGTGTAGCGCATGGCGGCGGGCGGGTCGTCGTCGACCGAGCCGAAGTTGCCCTGCCCGTCGACCAGCGGGTAGCGCATCGAGAACTTCTGCGCCATACGGACGAGCGTGTCGTAGATCGCCGAGTCGCCGTGCGGGTGGTACTTGCCCATAACTTCGCCGACGATCCGCGAGCACTTGGCTTTCGTGCGGGTCGGTCCGAGCCCGAGCTCGCGCATTCCGTAGAGGACACGGCGGTGGACCGGCTTGAGGCCGTCGCGCACATCCGGCAGAGCGCGCGAGACGATCACGGACATCGCGTAATCGAGGAACGCGGTGCGCATCTCGTCCTCGATCGCGCGCGGCTCGATGTTGCCGCCGGTCAGAACGTCACCTGCCATGCCTCGTCACCTCCCTCCGTTGCACGGTGGTCGCTACACATCGAGATTCGCGACGAGCCGGGCGTTGCTCTCGATGAAGTCGCGTCGCGGCTCCACCTGGTCGCCCATCAGCATCGAGAACACGCGATCGGCGTTCACCGCGTCTTCGATCGTCACCTGCGCGAGCGTCCGGAACTGCGGGTCCATCGTCGTCGTCGCCAACTGGTCGGCGTTCATCTCGCCGAGCCCCTTGAAGCGAGAGACCTCCTCGCCCTTCTGCGAGATCGTGAGCACGGCGGTGCGCAGATCGTCGAACGTCGCGGCGAGTACTCGCTGGTCGTCGAGGCGCACGTCGAACGGTGGGCGGCCTGCGAACTCGGTGAGCGCCTGGTACGCCGCCAGGAGCTGGCGGTAGTCCTTGGACTCGAACAGCTCGGCATTGAGGTTGTGGGTGCGCGCGAAGCCAGTCGTCTTCTCGGTCACGCGGACCACTAGGTCGGCGGCGTCGCTCGGAACGACCTCGGCGTGGTGGGTGCCGGCGCCGTTTCGCGCCGCGAGCAGCTTCGCGACGTCGTCGGTGCTGGTTGCGCCCTGCTCGAGGATCGCCGCCTCGCTGAGGAGACGCAGCGCGTCGGTCCCGTGAACCGCGCGCAGCGAAGCCGACAAACCCTCGTATTGGCGCACCTGGCGCACGAGCTTCTGCCAGCGGGCCTCGGTCAGCTTCAGTGGGTTGCCGTCGGCGTCGCTGATCTCGAACCGCTCGAGCTTGTCGTAGACCAGGATCTCCTCGAGGTCGGACTCCTTCTCGATGTAGCGCTCGCGCTTGCCCTGCTTGAGCTTGTAAAGCGGGGGCTTTGCGATGTAGACGTATCCGGCTTCGATCAGCTCCTGCATCTCGCGGAACAGCAGCGTCAGGATCAGCGTGCGGATATGGGCGCCGTCCACGTCGGCGTCGCACATCAGGATCACCTTGTGGTAGCGGGCGTTCTCGATGTTGAAGTCATCACGGACTCCGGTTCCGATGGCGGTGATCAGGGCCTGCACCTCGACGTTCTGGAGCACCTTGTCGATCCGGCTCTTCTCGACGTTGAGGATCTTGCCGCGCAGCGGCAGCACCGCCTGCGTGTTGCGGTCACGACCCTGCTTGGCGGAGCCACCGGCCGAGTCGCCCTCGACCACGAACAGCTCGGCCAGCGCCGGATCCTTGACGGAGCAGTCCGCGAGCTTGCCCGGCAGGTGCGTGTTCTCGAGCGCCGACTTGCGGCGGATCAGATCGCGCGCGCTGCGCGCCGCCTCGCGGGCGCGAGCGGCCTGGACCGACTTCGTGATCACGGCGCGTGCTTCCTGCGGGTTCTCCTCGAGAAACTCAGCGAGGCCGGCGTTGACGACCGACTCGACGAACCCCGCCATTCCCGGGTTGCCCAGCTTGGTCTTCGTCTGGCCCTCGAACTGCGGGTCGGCGAGCTTGGCGGAGATGACCGCGGTGAGGCCCTCGCGGACGTCTTCGCCGGAGAGGTTCTCGTCCTTCTCCTTCAGCAGACCCTGCTCGCGGGCGTACTTGTTGATCGTGCGGGTCAGCGCCGAGCGAAAGCCGGACAGGTGGCTGCCGCCCTCGTGCGTGTTGATGTTGTTCGCGAACGAGAAGATCGACTCCTGATAGGAGGAGTTCCACTGCATCGCAACCTCGACCGCGCCTTCGCCGCTCTCGCCGGAGAAGTAGACAATCTTCTTGCCAACCGGCTCTTTGTTCTGATTGAGGTAGGCGACGAAATCCTCGATGCCGCCCTCGTAGCGAAACTCGACGTCGTAGCCCGCGCCACGATCGTCGTGCAGCGTGATGCGCAGGCCGCGCGTGAGGAACGCGGTCTCGCGCAGGCGCTCCTCGAGCGTGTGCACGTTGAAATCGACGGCCTCGAAGATCTCGGCGTCGGGCAGGAACGTGATCGTCGTGCCGGTCGGATCGCCCTTCTTCAACGCGGAGCCTTTGACGATTGCGCCCTCGGGCGCACCGCGCGCGTAGTCCTGCGAGAAGACGTGGCCGTCGCGGCGGACCTCGACGTGGAGGCGCTCGGACAGCGCGTTGACGACCGACGCGCCGACGCCGTGCAGCCCGCCGGAGACCTTGTAGCCGCCGCCGTCGCCGAACTTGCCGCCGGAGTGCAGCGTCGTCAGGATCACCTCGAGCGCAGGCCGTCCCTCCTTCTCCATCACCGACACGGGGATCCCCCGACCGTCATCGGCGACCGTGACCGAGTTGTCGGCCGCAATCGTGACGCTGACCGATGTGCAGAAGCCTGCGAGCGCCTCGTCCACAGAGTTGTCCACAACCTCGTAGACGAGATGGTGAAGTCCCCGCTCCCCAGTCGACCCGATGTACATCCCGGGCCGCTTGCGAACCGCTTCCAGCCCCTCGAGGACGGTGATGTCCTGGGCGTCGTAGTCAGCTGCGGTCCGCTTGTTGCTCTTGGCCAAAGGCCCTCCAATGACGTGAGAAAGCCCCGGCCACCGGTGTCACATCGCCGGTCCGGGGCGCCTCTCGGTAGTTGACAAAACAATAGCACACGAGGTCCCCCGACAACCCTTGCTCGCAAGTAAAAAATCCCTGCAAACCGCGGGAATCAGTGCGGTCTGCGCACCCGCCGCGCGCCGTCCGCTCGCACGCGGACGGCGCTCACACGCTCGCCGCCGATCGCCGCATTCAGCGAGGCGACGAGCGAGGGGCCCATCAGCTCGAGCTCCGACGCCCAGACGGCGTCCTCGCAGGCGACCTGGACCACGCCTTCGCGCTCGGCAACCGGCCGCGCGCCACGCGCGATCGCATCCCCCACGACCTCTGGCCAGACGCGCTGCACGGCCGCCAGAGTTCCGACGGGTTCCAGACGACTCGTAAGCGCGCTTAGCGCGGCGGCGAGCGGGCGCGGCGAGCGGCGGCGCGTCACCCCGCCACCCTCCCGGCGATCTCCGCGACGGCGATCTCCGCGACCAGCGGGCCATGCGGTCCGGGCACGTGCTCGAGCTCAGTCGTTGTCACGATCGACTGGCCGTAGCGACTCAGGGTGTCGGCGAGACGTGCGCGGCGGTCCTGGTCGAGCTCGCTCATCACGTCGTCCAGGAGCATCAGCGGCGGGCGGGCCCGCACTGCGGCCAGCGCGTCCCGCTCGGCGAGTAGCAGGGCGAGAAGGACGAGGCGCTGCTCGCCCTGGGAGCCGTAGGTGCGCAGATCGCGTCCGTCGCGGCGCACGATCAGATCGTCGCGGTGCGGGCCGTGCGTCGTGTAACCCCGGGCCAGGTCGTTCGGCAAAGCTGCTGCGATCTCCTCGGCGAGCAGCTCGGGGTCCGCCGCGCGCGAGCGTGGCCGGTAGGACATCCGGACGATGCCGTCCAGCCCGAGCGCGTCAGCGTGCGCTGCGAAGTGATCCTCGACGAGCCCCGTCGCTTGGGCGCGGTTCGCGGAAAGCTCGATCCCGAGACCCGCCAGCTCGAGATCCCACGGCCTCAGCGCCGATGACTGGGCGCGCCCCCCTCGCACGCGCGTGAGCAGCGCGTTGCGCTGCGCGAGGGCCTCACCGTAACGCCTGCGGGTCACGGCTCGCGTGGGCCACAGGGCGGTGACGAGTTGGTCGAGGTGTGCGCGGCGCAGTTGCGGTACCCCCTTGACGAGCTCCAGGCGATCTGGCGAGAAGACAGCGATCAGCGGACGGTGCGGTGCGTCGAGCATTCGCTCGAGCGGCGCCCCGTCGAGCGAGAGCCGCTTGGCTTCGCCGGGACTGAAGCCGACTGCAAGCTCATGGGGACCGTCCACATCGGTCCCCTCGACAACGACGCGGGCGGCTCCCGCTCCAAAGCGGACGAGCTCGCGGTCGTTGGCGGTTCGAAAGGAACGGGCGGTGCAGCCGAAGTAGAGTCCCTCCAGAAGGTTGGTCTTGCCGGCGCCATTTGCGCCATGCACGATCGTCAGGCGTTCGCCAAACGCGACCTCCGCGATCTCATACGAGCGGAACTCGCGCAGGTGCAGGCGCTCGACCTGCACCTGCGCTCAAGCGCCGAGACGGATCGGCATCACCAGGTAGACGAAGCCGCTCCCGTCGGCCGACTCGATCAGCCCCGGTCGCAGCGGGCTCGTCAGCTTGAAGACGATCTCCGCGGACTCGACGCTCTCGAGCCCGTCCCGGAGGAACTCTGGGTTGAAGCCGATCTCGAACGGCTCGCCGTCGAACGCAATCGGCAGCGTCTCATGCGCCTCCCCGACATCCGGAGTCTGCGCCGAGACGCGTAGCTCGCCTTCGCTGAAGCCCAGACGAAGCGGTGCGTTCTTCTGCGCCAGCAGGCTGATCCGCCTCGCCACGTCGACGATCTCCTCGCGAGCCACGCTCAGCTCGTAGTCGGAGCTCTCCGGCAGAAGCTGCTGGAAGTTCGGGAACTGGCCGTCGATCAACCGTGACGAGAGCATCGCTCCGCCGCTGTTTCCGTCACCGCCGGCGAGCGTGAAGACGATTTGATTCTCAAGTCGGGCGACGACGATCTCCTCGGCCGAACTCTGCTGCGCGATTCGTGCGAGCTCCTGCAGAGCGCGAGCGGGCACGTTTGCCTCGAATGGAGTGGTTACCGGCCGTTCGAGCTGCGTCGTCTTGACACTCAGGCGGTAGGAGTCCGTGGCGACCATTCGCAGCGACGAGTCCGACGCCGAGACGAGGATTCCGGTCAACACCGGACGGGTGTCGTCCCGTGAGGCCGACCGGGCAACGCGAGCGACGGTCTCGACGAAAGACGCGGCATCGAGCACGACGCCATCCGTGCCTGGCGGTGTGGGAAGTGGGGGAAAGTCCTCGCTTCGAAGCGTGCGCAGGTTGAACACGGCCGTACCGGAGATCAGCTCGACGTCCTGGTCGGCGCTCCGGAGTTCGAGCGAGACGTCGGCGCCCGGAAGCGAGCGGACAACATCTAGCAGGAGTCGAGCCGGTAGGACGGCCAAGCCGGGCACCGAATCGCGCACCGCTATGCGTAGGCGCAACCCGACTTCCATGTCGGTGGCGCGTAGCTCGAGCGCTCCGTCGGCAACCTCGAGTTGCACCCCCGACAGAGCCTGGACTGCGCTACGCGAGCTCGCGACCCGCGACGCCGTTTGCAGTTCAGCGAGAAGTGCTGCCGTCGAAAGTGTGGCTTTCATGCTGCGCTTACTTTCATTGAGGTAGTCGTAGGGGTTGTGGGGTTGTGGACAAGTACGCCCATGCTCGCACTTCGCGGGGACGATGGCGCATGCGGCCTGTGAGCAAATCGGTGTGGGTCTGTGGAGCGCTCACGCAGAAAGGTGCGCCGTAAGTGCCTCGACATCGGCGAGAGCGGCAGCGTCGTGGGTGATCTCCTCGGCGACGCGCCTACAGGCGTGAAGAACGGTCGTGTGATCGCGCCCGCCGAAGTCCCGTGCGATGTGCGGGAGAGAATGGTCGGTCAGTTCGCGCGACAGATACATGGCGGCCTGTCGAGCCCAGGCGACGCGAGCCGTTCGTGAGCGCGACACGATCGCTTCTTCGCTGACGCCGAAGTGCGCGCATGCTGCAGATCGAATCTGCGCAATCGTCGCCCCTGCTGCCGGCCTCGCATAGAACCCGTGTCGCTGCAGCACCTCCGCGGCGAGTGCGCCGTCGAGCGGTCGCCGCTCAAGCGAGCCGACGGCGACGACGCGGATCAACGCGCCCTCCAGGGCACGCACGTTGGTGGCAACGCCGTCCGCTATTACCGCAAGGGCCTCGTCGGAGATCTGGATCCCGTCATAGTGGGCGCGCTTGCGCAGGATCGCCAACCGGGTTCCGCGGTCCGGGCGAGCGATGTCGGTGACGAGCCCGGCGGCGAACCGCTCGCGCAGGCGCTCTTCGATGCCGGCGAGATCGGCGGGGAGGCGGTCAGAGCTGACCACCAACTGACTGCCGGCGTCGTGCAGTGCGTTGAACGTGTGAAACATCTCCTCCTCGCTGCGAGCCTTGCGTTCGAGGAACTGGATGTCGTCGATCAGGAGCACGTCGACGCCACGAAAGCGCGCCTTGAAGCGCTCGGTCTCTCGCGCCGCGAGAGCCGTGACGAACGCGTTCGTGAAGTCCTCGGCGGTCGCGTAACGGACGCTCAATCCCCCGCCAAACGCGGTGACGTACCCCGCGATCGCGTGGAGCAGGTGGGTCTTGCCAAGTCCCGGCCGCCCGTAGATGAAGAGCGGGTTGTAGGCCTGCCCAGGCAACTCCGCAACAGCGAGCGCTGCAGCATGGGCAAGGTGGTTTGACCTGCCGATAACGAACTGCTCGAAGGTGTATTTCGGATTGGGGTCGCTGTCACCCCCACTTCCGGCCTGTGCGAGTGCCCTGTCATGCGCCGGTTGGGCGGGCGGAGCGGCGCCCTCGAAGGCGACTGCGACCTCACGTCCGAGGACTTGAGTGCCGGCTTCGCGCAAGGCGGATACGTAGCGCGCGCGAGCCCACGCGGCGACCTCCGGTGGCCCCGCCAGGACGAGCGTGTCGCCGTCGATCCCGACGCAGCGCAGGGGGGCGAGCCAGAGGCCGTAGGTGCGCTCGCCCAGCCGGTCACGCAGCGCGACCTGGATCTCTTGCCACGACTGCTCGATGCTGGCCACGCCGCGCGCGATCCTCCCCCGATGGGCTCGGTCCTGAAACGAAACTCCGGAAGGGGACCCGATGGCCCCCGGAGCGCGCGAATATAGCAACGCCCCGGTCCTCCTCCGGCGTGCTCAGCGCATTTGGCGGGAAAAACGGAGACGACCCGCGGCAAGCAGAACCGCGACCCACGACCGCTATACTCGCTCGCGGGTCAGTCCACGCAATCTGTGCCCTGGGCCCGTCCGGCGATGAAGCGCACCTACCAGCCGAAGAAGCGCAAGCGCGCCCGTGCCCACGGGTTCCGCAACCGCATGCGCACGCGCGCTGGGAAGCTGACGCTCAAGCGCCGCCGCGCCAAGGGGCGCAAGCAGCTCACGGTCTAGTGACCGAGGCCGGGCACGTCGGTGCGACGCGCCGACGCCCTGGGCGGCTGTCGCGTAGCGCAGAGTTCGACCGGGTCTACCGTCAAGGACGCTCAGTTGCCAACCGCTACCTCGTTCTCTACGCGTTCCCGCGCGATGGGATCGACGAGCCGCGCGTCGGCCTGTCGGTCGGACGCAAGGTCGGCGGAGCGGTGGAGCGAAACCAGGTCAAGCGCCTGCTTCGCGAGGCCTGCGCCGCGCGCGCCGTCTCCCTCCCGCGCGGGCACGACGTCGTCCTCGTAGCTCGCGCCGACGCTCGCGAGCTCGCGGATGAGCGGGGCTTGAGCGGGATGCTCGCCGCACTTGAGGAACTGCTGGCGAAGGTCCCGGGCGCGGGCGCCCAGCAGACGTGAGGACCGCCGCGCGGGAGATCGCGGTCGCCCCGCTTCTGGCCTACCAGCGGGTGGTCTCACCTCTGTTCGGTCGCCGCTGCCGCTTCGAGCCAAGCTGCTCGCGTTACGCGGTACAGGCTGTCCGCGAGTACGGCATACTGCGCGGGTTCGTGCTCGCGGGTTGGCGCGTCCTCCGCTGTCAGCCTTTCAGCCGCGGCGGCTTTGACCCGCTGACGGCCCAACGCCTGTTTCGCGTCCACGAGCACTGAAACCCAGGACCAGCCGATGATCTTCGCGAACATAATCGAGAGCGCCTTCGGGCCGCTGATCAAGGTCTTCGAGGCGGTGATGGTCGCCGCGCACAGCGTTGTCGGCGGAAGCTGGGGCTGGGCGATCATCGGGCTGACCGTTGTGATTCGCGTCGTAACCCTGCCGTTGATGCTGACGCAGTTCCGCAACATGGCGAAGCTGCAACTGCACGCCGCCCCGCTCAACGAGATCAAGCTCCGCTACAAGGACGACAAGCAGCGCCAGAGCGAGGAGATGATGAAGTACTACAAGGAGCAGGGGGTCAACCCGCTGGGCGGCTGCCTACCGCTGCTGATCCAGTTCCCGGTGCTCATCTCGCTGTTCTACATGCTGCGCAGCGATCTCAAGCAGAAGATCTGCGGCCCGGCGATCACCGCCAACCACATCAGCGCAAAGGCGCTTTCGAACATCGGCTGCAGCTCACTGAAGGGCGCTCACGGCTCCGGTGGCTTCCTCTTCATCAACGACATCACGGTCCGGGCGACCGGGGTCGCGTTGATCGTCCTGATCGGCGCCTACCTCGTGACGATGCTCGCGACGTCGTACTTCTCGACCGCGCAGCTCCAGGGCAGCCAGCGATGGATGATGCTCCTGCTGCCCGCGGTCTTCACCGTGATCATCTACCGCTACCCGGCGGGCCTGCTCCTGTACTGGGTGACCACGAACATGACCCAGCTACCGCTGCAATGGTTTGTGCGCCGCCGCGTCGGCAAGGCACCCCCCGTCGCATCGGCGTCCGCGATCGCTGGAAACGGGGCGTCAAAGCCGAGCGTCTCGCGGTCCGCACTCGCTCGCGCGCTCCCCGCGGCCGGCGAGGGCAAGGCGAGCGCGACCGGGGTGCGCCCCGGTCGGTCCTCGCCACCTCCGCCATCCCCAAGGAAGCGCAAGAAGCGCTCCGGCCGCCGGCGCTAGCTCCCGTACGCTCGCCGAGATGACCGTGGAAGACGACGACGAGCTGACGCCGCAGGAGGCGCTGCGCGATCTGCTCGAGACGCTGGTCGATGCGTTCGGGTTGGACGCCGCGGTCACCGTTGATATCGAGGACAGCGTCTTGGTCGGCGCGATCGTCGGCGAGGACGTCGACGCGATCGTCGGCGAACGAGGCAGCGTCCTGGATGCGGTTCAGCATCTTGCCCAACGGGTCGCACTGCGCGGAGGCGAGGGCCTGCGAGTCAGCGTTGACGCCGGTGGCTATCGGGGGCGGCGGGAAGCCGAGCTGCGCGCGGTCGCCGACGCCGCGGCCGACGCCGCGCTTGCGCAGGGTCACGACGTTGAGCTGGCACCAATGCCCGCAGCCGAGCGACGGTTCGTCCACGAGCACCTACGCGAGCGGGGTGACGTCGACACACACAGCGAAGGCGACGAACCACGCCGCCGGCTGATCGTCACGCCGCTTTAGCTCCGTTTCACGTTTTTCTTGACGGTGAAACAGCGTCCGCGACGGCTGCCAAACTCGAGGCGTGAACGCACTCTCCGAGTTCGACGCGGGACTGGTCGTCGGCATCCTGATCGGCGAGGGGTCCTTTGGCGGCGACGGGAAGCAGCCGCAGGTGACCCTGAGAATGCACGTTCGACACGAAGCGCTCTTCCGCTGGCTCGTGGAACGCTTCCCGCGGTCCCGCCTCTACGGCCCCTACGGTCACGGCGGCCGCAGCTATTTTCAGTGGATGGCCCGCGGCGCCGCGCTCGTCGAAGACCTGCTGCCGCTACTGCAAAGCCGCCTATCGCCCGAGCTGGACGCTTACGCAAGCGAGCGCCTGCGCGAGATGGAGACGCGTTACGCCGACTACATCGCCCGCGCGCGCCGCGCACTGTGACCCTCGCAACGCGCCTGCACGAGCTCTCGACTCAGTACGGGCTCACCGCACCGGCCTCGACCCGGCTGCGTGAGTTCCTCGATCTCCTGGCGTGCGACCCCCTGGCCCCGAGCTCGGTGACCGCTGCGGACTCCGCGGTCGACGTACACGTCGCCGATTCCCTGTCGGCGCTTGTGATCCCTGGGCTTCGTCGGGCGCGGCACGTCGTCGACATCGGCTCTGGGGCGGGCCTCCCCGGCCTCGTGCTCGCGATCGCGCTGCCGCACGCCCACGTAACCCTGCTGGAGAGCTCGCGCCGGAAGTGCCAGTTCATCGCCCGAGCGATCGATGCAACGGCCGCTCACAACGCAGAGGTCGTCTGCGCTCGCGCAGAGCTTTGGCCTTCCGGAGCCGCGGTCCACGATGTTGTGACGGCTCGCGCGCTCGCCCCACTCGCCGTGCTCTGTGAGTACGCCTCACCGCTGCTCGCTCGGGCCGGCCTGTTGATCGCCTGGAAGGGAACCACCGGGGACCGCGAGCGCCAGGAGGGCGACCGCGCGGCCCGGCAGTTGGGACTCGGGCCGGCCGATGTGGTCCGAGTCGAGCCATATCCTGGAAGTGCGGCCCACCACCTCCATATGTATTCGAAGATCGCCGACACGCCGAGCCGCTTCCCGCGCCGCGTCGGCGTTGCGCGTAAGCAACCGCTCGGAGGGGCGGGTTGACTCCCCGAGGGCTGTCCGGCGAGCTCTTTGCGCGCCGTCAGCGCCCGCTCGCGCAGTTCGCACGCAGCGGACTTTCGGGTCGCTCCGACGTGCGGTCACTGAGCACCGCGGCACCGCGGGGCGCTACGGTGTCCGACGTGCGGGTGTTTGCGATCGCCAATCAGAAGGGCGGTGTTGGCAAGACGACGACCGCCGTCAACCTGGCTGCCGCGGTCGCGGCCGCCGGCTACAACGCGCTGATCGTCGACCTCGACCCGCAGACCAACGCAACCGTTGGGCTCGGCCAGCCGCGCAACCTCGCGCCGAACGTCTACGACGTGCTGTGCGGCGACTGCGAAGCCGAGAGCGCCGTCCACCCGACACCGGTCGATCGTCTGTGGCTGATGCCCGCGGGCGCCGGTCTCGTCGGCGCGTCGGTCGAGCTCCCGACGGTCGCCGGCTCGGAGCGCCGTCTGAAGGAAGCGCTGGCCCCGCTTCGCGAGCGCTTCGCGTTCATCCTGATCGACTGCCCACCGTCGCTTGGGCCGCTGACCGTCAACGCACTGGTTGCTGCGGACCGCGTGATCGTGCCGGTCCAGACGGAGTACTACGCGCTTGAAGGTCTCGCGCAGGTGCTGGACACGATCGGCCTGATCCAGCGCGAGTTCAACCCGAAGCTCAGCGTCGCCGGGATGCTGCTGACGATGCACGACGGCCGCACGCGCCTCGGACGCGACGTCGAGCGCGACGTCCGCGAGCACTTCCCCGGACTCGTCTTCGACACGGTGATCCCTCGTAACATCAGGATCAGCGAGGCCCCGAGCTTCGGAGTGCCGGTCACGCTGCACGACCCGTTCTGCGTCGGCTCGGATGCCTACAACGCGCTCGCCCGCGAGGTTGCTGGCGGTGGCTAGCTGGCCCGGGACCGCGCCGGAGGGCGGCGCGCGGCAGCGCGGAATGGGCCGTGGCCTTTCGGCGATTCTCTCGGTTTCCCAGCCTGACGGCGAACGCGATGACCTCCGCGAGCTCGCGATCGAGCTGATCGCGCCGAACCCCCACCAGCCCCGTCGCTACTTCGACGACGAAGCGCTGAGCGGCCTCGCCGACTCGTTGCGCGCGCGCGGCGTGCTGCAGCCGATTCTCGTGCGTCCCAAGCCGGGCGGCAGCTATGAGCTGATCGCCGGCGAGCGACGCTGGCGGGCGGCGCAGCTCGCCGGCCTCGAGTTGATCCCCGCGCTCGTCCGCCCACGCGACGACGCCGAGTCGCTCGAGCTCGCCCTGATCGAGAACATGGCCCGCGAGGACCTGAACCCGGTCGAGGAGGCGCGCGCCTGCGCCGCGCTCGTGGAGGAGCTTGGCCTCTCGCGCGAGGAGGTCGGCCTGCGCGTCGGCCGGAGCCGCGTCGCCGTCTCGAACCTGCTGCGCTTGCTCGATCTCCCCGACGAGGCGCTCGACCTGCTCGAGCGCGGCGTCCTGAGTGAGGGTCATGGCCGCGCTCTACTCCTGGCGACAGGGCACGACGCGCGCCGCGCGCTGGCCCGACGCGCCGCCGCCGAGCACTGGTCGGTCCGAACGCTCGAGCAGCGGGCGCGCGGCGAAGTAGCCGAGAGCGTGGAGCGCCGCCGGGCTGGACCCGCCCGGCCCGCCGTCCACGCGGACCAGGCGGACGCTTGCACGACAATCGCCGAAGCCCTCTCGCGGACGCTCGGCACGGAGGTCCGTGTCTCGGTCGGCCGCGGCGGCACCTATCGCGCGGAGCTGAGCTTTGCCTCGCCACAGGAAGCCCTCGAGCTGGCCGGCCGCGTCGGCTCCCAGACGAGGCCGCCGCCCAACCGCGGCCGCTAACATGGCCCACTCGGCAGCTCCGGGAGGAGCGCCGCTGCGGGCGATTAGCTCAGTTGGTTAGAGCGCTTCTCTGATAAGGAAGAGGTCCCTGGTTCGAATCCAGGATCGCCCATCGCGGTGCGGCACGCGCATTACCGGGCTCCCTGCCGATGGCGCCACTCCTCCGCCGGTGGCACCCCTACGCCTGCGAAGCCCGCGTCGTCGCGAATCGTCCGCGCTGGATTGCCGACGACGACTGACTCCTCGTCGACGTCGCGAACGACCACTGCGCCCGCCCCAACGACGGCATTAGCGCCGATGCTGACCTGCGGCGCAAGCACGGCTCCGACGCCCAGGAAGGCGCCGCGGCCGATCCGGCAGGATCCGCCGGTCACGCTGCCCGGCCCGACGCTCACGTAGTCGGCGAGCGTGGTGTCGTGGCCGATCGACGCTCCGCGGTTGATCGAGCAGAACCTGCCCGTGACGACTTCCGCGGCAACGATCGCCCCTGCGTTTACGTAACTCCCGCAACCGATGACCGCGCTACTGGCGACGATCGACGTGGGATCGATCAGCGTTGCCGGAAACGCAAAGCCGCGATGGCGTGCATCCATGCTCGCGGTGTACCGATGCCCTGGCGTGGTCAGCGCGACGGTAAACGGGAGCATCAAGAGATCAGCTTCGAGATCGTCCGCCTCCACGACCGGCCCCAAGCCAGCGGCGACTGGGGCGCCCGCAAGGTTGCGCACCGCCGCCGCGATCTGCCAATCGAGGCGTCGCGCGGTCTCGGCGGCCTCTTTCGCATAGGCGCTTGACGCTGCGTACAGGACAAGCTTCACGGCATCGCGCTCGCCTCGATCGGAAGCCCGAGGTTGGCGTAGGCTGCGGTCAGTTCTTCCAGTCGACCGTACTGGTTGAAGAGCGTGCCGGTCTCGCGGTCGCAGAAGTGGAAGCGCACACCTGCCTCCCACGCCCGCCGTGCGAGGTTCCAGTCGTTCGGCTCGGAGGCCAGAGCGCAGGTGCGGTCGTAGCCGAGAAACTTCAGATTGGCGTGAAACAGCGCCGACTGCCAGGCGAAGTCGCCGTAGCGCGGTGGCCATGCACCGATCGAGCGCACCACCGGGTAGTCCGGGGCGTCGCCGACCGCGCGAAGGCGGGAATACACGACTTCCGCCCGTTGCTCGCGAGCGCATATCAGCAGCGTTGCGAGATGGTCGCTGTCCCAGGCATCGTCTTGGCTGAGTGGAGCGATCCAGCGACCCCGGGAAAGCTGGATCCCGGTCGTCCGCGGGACGCTCCCTTTGACCGCATACGCCTCGTAGGGGTCAACGGGATCGTTCTCACGGGCTGCGAGGTTGTGGAAGCTGACACGGTCGTCCCCAAGCGACCGAATCCACTCCTCGGTGTCGTCCGTGCAGTGGTCGCCGACGACAATTGCTTCCCACTTGCGGTAGGTCTGCGCAAATACCGACGCAAGGGCCCGTTCGCAGAGAATCGTCGGTGAGTGGTAGGTCGGAATCGGAATACTGATCAACGGTTCGGGGTCCTCGTAGGCCAGTCCGTAGCTGGGCTCGTCGCGCGCCGCTGCCAGAAGTCCAGGCCAGTCGTGTAACGCCTCGTATGCGCGAGCGGTCAACGCCTGGGTCCTGCGAACGCGGGTACGGATCTCGGCGTTCCAGCGGACGAGTCCCGCCTGCACGGCCGACATTTCGGCCATCACTGCCGCGATCTCCGTCGAGCTACGACGGAGCGCCGCCATCTCAGCGGCCAGGTTTTCAACCGCTTGGCTGAGCTCCGTGAGCGTCTCGTCGAGAGCGCGGCGCGGCGTCCACAGTCGCTGGCGAATCGGTCTCGGTAGATACACCGCCGCTATAGCATGCCAACAGATGGCCGATCGAGGATTGGGCGAGCCTTTGGCACGCGTGTTTCGCGACTTGCGCGGCGCCCTGACGCTTGCCGAGCTGGACCGTCTTCCGTTCGCGTGTCGGCGGGTCTTTGTTCTGCACGATATTCCCGCCGGGAGAACGCGGGCCGGGCACGCGTCGCGGACGCAGCACCGCTATGTCGTGATCGTGCGTGGCCGGGCAGCGCTGGTCCTCGACGACGGCCACGAGAGCATGCGCCTGGAGCTGATGGCGGGCGACGGCGTCCACATCCCTCCGTACACCTGGAACGAGCTGGAGGCACTGGATGACGGACTCGTGGTCTTGGTCTGCGCCAGCGGCGACTATGACCCGGGCGACTACATCCGCGACCGCGCTGCAATGTCGACGGCGGTCAGTGCCGCGCAAACCACGTCTATCTCATCAGCGGAGAGCCAGTGCCCAAAAGGCAGGCTGATGGCCTGGCTCGCGAGATCTTCGGCGGCGGGGAACCGACCCGGCTGACCAAACGCCGTCAGCCGGGGCGGTATCGGGTCGTAATGCACGGCTGTCTCGACGCCACGCTCGAGCAGCGCGCGGCGAACCCGATCGCGTTCAGCATGGGTCACCACGAACTGGTGCCAGGGGGGTTCGTCCTCTCCGGCGGCCAGTGGCGGTAGCCCGAGGCCCTCGAGCTTGCTGAGTCGATCGCGGTAGCGGCGGCCAAGATCGCGCAGCTGACCCCGGCGCGTCGAAAGGTTGGCGAGACGGTTGCGTAGCACGGCGGCTTGGATCTCGTCCAGGCGCGAGTTGCCACCGAGACCGGCGGCGTCGCCCTGCCATGACGACCATCCATAGGACCGAAGACGCCGAACGGCCTGCGCGAGCTCACCGTCGGAGCTCACAACGGCGCCGCCATCGCCGAGCGCCCCGAGCGTTTTAGTTGGATAGAACGAGAAAGCCGCGGCATCGCCGTGGGAGCCGGCGGGTCCGGTGCCCTCGTCGGTGGCGTGCGCGTGCGCGGCGTCCTCAATCAGCAGAAGCCCGTGGCGATCGGTGAGTGTTCGCAGTTCGGCCATTGGCGCCAGGCGGCCAAACAGGTGGACAGCCACCACTGCGCGCGTCGCGCCCCCAACTGCAGCAGCCGCCCTTTCAGCGTCGATGAGGCCGCTGGCGCGGTCCGTATCAACTCCGATCGGTGTTGCGCCGACCCACGCGACTGCCATCCACGTCGCGGGCGCCGTGTAGGCAGGCACAATCACCTCGTCACCCGGCCCGATCCCAGCTGCGCGGAATATCAGCGCGAGGGCATCCGTTCCGCTCCCAACTCCGACCGCGTGCCGAGCCCCGCACCACGACGCGAACTCGGCCTCGAAGGCTTCAACCTCGGCGCCAAGCACGTAGCGCCCGGAGCGTGCTACCCGCACCAGGGCCTCCTCGACTGCCTCCGCGTCGGCAGAGTACGCGGCGCGCAGGTCACAGAAGGGGACGCCCGCGCCCGCGTCGTAGTTGTCAAGATTCAACGCATTCCTCCGGGTTCGCACGTTCCACACCCGCTCCGGGCTTACGACCCACTGATCATCAACGTCGCCTTGACGGGCATGGTCGCACGGCGCGCCGACTCGCCGCACCTACCGATTACCTCTGAGCAGATCGTCGAGGACGGCGCGGCTTGTGTGGCGCTCGGAGCGTCGATTCTTCACCTACACGCGCGTCGCCCTGATGAGTCGCCCGCGTGGGAGAAGGAGGCTTTCCGTGACGCGCTCGTCGGGTTGCGGGAGCGTTGTCCGACGACGGTTCTATGTGTGACCACGAGTGGGCGGGAGGTGAGCGACCTCGCGAAACGCGGCGACGTCCTCGACCTCGATGGTGATGCCCGGCCCGACATGGCGAGCTTGACCCTCGGCTCGATGAACTTCCGTACCCAGGCGAGCATCAACGCTCCCCAGACCATCGTGGGTCTCGCGGAGGAGATGACCGACCGCGGTATCCGCCCCGAGCTCGAGATCTTCGACTCCGGAATGGCCTACCTCGCTGGGGAGCTGCTCCACCGTCGCGCCATCGAGGAGCCGCTTTACGCAAACGTCATTCTGGGCGGCCCGAACACGGCTCCCGCCACGGCCGGGGCACTGACGCACCTTGTTGGCGCTCTCCCGTTTGGTACGACGTGGGCGGCGGGGGGGCTAGGCGTGTTCCAGCTAGCAATGAATGGACTGGGACTGCTTGTCGGCGGCCATGTACGGACCGGACTTGAGGACAACCTGTGGATGGACGCGCAACGGAAGAATGCCGCCACGAACGTAAAACTCGTCGAACGGGTCGTGCAGCTCGCGCAGATCGTTGGTCGACCGGTATCGACGCCATCTGAGACCCGGGCACGGTTGGGGTTGGCGCCGATGGCGCGTTAGCCGACAAAGCGCGTACGCACACAGCGCGTGATCGCCGGGCGGCTAGACGAGAATCTCGCTGCGCATGCGCCCGGCGGCAGCGATCGCGTCGCTGCGCGAGTGAACCCCGAGCTTGCGGAGGATGCGCTTGACGTGGCTGTTGACCGTCTCGGCCGACAGGAACAGGTCGTCGGCGATCGTGCGCGTGCTCGCGCCCGTGCAGATCAGGTCAAGGATCTCCCACTCGCGGTCGGTCAGCGGGCTCTTGACCGGCCGCATCCCGCTGCCGTCCTGCGGTGTGCGACGCAGGCGGTCGACCAGGTGGCGCGTCATCTCGCGCGAGATCACCGACTCGCCCAGCGCGACCAGCCGCAGCTGGTGCGCAATCGCGGCGCTCGCCGCGCCCTTGTCGATGAAGCCGCTCGCTCCCGCGCGCACCGCGCTCATCTCAAGCTCGAGCTCGCGCGCTGCGGACATCAGCACGACACGGACCTCGGGGGCGGCGGAAGTGATCCGCTCAGTGGCGGTGACCGTGTCCGGTCCCGGGACGGCGGTGGCAATGACGACCACGGCGGGTCGGTAGTGGAGTGCCAGCTCGACGCCTTCGACAGTGCTCTCGGCCTGCGCGATGACGAGAAAGCGGCCATCACAGCGGAGCGAGTCCGAGAGCGCGTGACGCGAGATCGCGTCCGGGTCGATCAGGATCAGCCGGACGCGGTCGGCGGCGGCGATCGCGCGCCCCGTGCCGGGCGTGGGGTCCGAAGCGGCTTCAGCGGTGCTCACGTCCATTGCGAGTTCGATCATCGTCGGCGCAGTGTGGGGATCTATCCCCTCCCGGTCAAGCAAGAAAGACCCCTGCTGGACGCGTGTACGACAGACGCAGCTTCTCGCGCTGCTACGCCGTTCTACCTGCAAAACAGAGCTTTACGCGCTGGCGCCCAACATTTGCGGGCGCGTTCGCGGGAGCGCCGGCGCCGGTTCGCCTACCGACCTGGACATCTGTACGAGGCTCCGGCACGGGCAGCTCCGACGCGCCTGCGGGCTGGACGATCAGCCCCTTGAGCGCTTTGCCCAAATTCCGATACAGCCCAAACAGGGACCGCGACGGATGACCGACAACGATCGAAACAACACACCGGAGGACATGGCGCTCGGCGAACTCGCGCGCCAGGTTCTCGTCGACCTCTACAGCGCGCTGTCAGGTCACCGTCCGAAGTCGGTGAGGGTCTACGGCGAGAACGACGCCCTGCTTCTCCTGATGCGCTTTGACCCGCGCGAGCTTGCGGGGGCCGACGAGATCACCTTCGAGCCGCTGATCGACACGACCTTCATCGCCTTGCCGAGCATGATCGCCTCCGCCGTGGCGCGGCGCGCTGGACGTACGCTCTGCCCCGGGAACCTGAGTGTCTGCGCCGAGCGCGGGCTCGCGGTGTTCGCTTTCAGCGCGCTCGGGACGGAGGTCGCTTGCGCCGCAGAGGACGGACTCGGCACCGAGGACGTCTTCGCGTCGCTTGCGCCCGGTCGCCCGCTCGACGCGCTCGCCGTGTAGCCCGCCACGCGCTCGATGCGTTGTTCGCATCGATCCCCGGGGCTGCGTCCGGTACCCTGCGGCGGTGGGCATATCGGCGCAAGACGACGCCTCGCTCGCGGTCCCGCTGAGCCGCAAACGGGGTGTCCGGCGCCCTGGACGACGAGCTCTCTGGACCGTCGCGACGCTCGTCATCGCGGGTTTCTTCACCTACCTCGCGGTTCGCGGCGTCCACTGGCACGCCGCCTGGGTCGCGGTCGAGCACTGCCACGCGTGGTGGCTCGTGCCGGCGATGGTCGCGTTCGCCGCGCAGACGCTGATGCGCGCGATGCGCTGGCGCGCGCTGTTCGCCCACCATCGCAGGCCGGGGCGCGGCCCGGTCGTGGAGGCCACCCTGATCGGCTACCTCTTCAACAACATCATGCCGGCGCGCGCCGGCGAGGTCGCCCGCGTCGCGGCGCTGACCAAGCGCTCGAGCACTCCGCCCGCCGAGATCGTCGGCACGGTAGTCGTCGAGCGCGCCTACGACGTCTTCTCGGTTCTGCTGATCTTTCTCTGCGCATCGCCGTGGTTGCCGCACGTCTCGTGGTTCGGCGCCGCTACCGTCCTCGCGGGTGTCGCCGCCGCCGGCCTCGCGGCGGTCGTCGCGATCCTCGCGATCTACGGCGAGCGCCCGCTTCAGTGGGCCGCCCGCCCGCTGGCCCACCTGCCCCGCCTCTCGGCGGAGCGAATCGAGCACCACGTGGCACTCCTCGTCGACGGACTCTCGGGTCTGCGCGAGCACCGGGTCGCGCTCGAGGCGCTCGCGTGGAGCCTCGCCGCGTGGATGACCGCCGCGCTGTGGTCGTGGTTTGTCCTGCTCGCCTTCCACGACCTGCCGTTCACAGCCGGGCTGCTCGTAACCGTCGCGGTGGGCCTCTCGATGGTGATCCCCTCGCCCCCCGCTGCGCTCGGCGTCTTCGAAGCTGCCGGCGTTCTCGCGCTCAAGGCGTACGGCATCTCGCACACCGGCGCGCTCCCCTACGCGATCGTCCTACACCTCTCGAACTTCATCCCGCTCGTGGGCGCGGGCGCGATTGCGCTTCACCTCGCCACGCGCCGGGCTGCCCGGAGCGCACAGGCGGCAACCTATAATCCGAAGGACCCCGCCGCTAGGGAGCGCGCTCGTGCAAGAGATGGTCATCTATGGCGTCAGCTTCGACATGGTCGGCAAACAGCCGATCGTGCTGTTGAAGACCGCTGAGGGCAACAAGTTCCTGCCGATCTGGATCGGCCATCCGGAAGCCGCGTCGATCCTGATGAAGCTGCAGGGCGCGCAGACCCCCCGCCCGATGACGCACGACCTGCTCTGCGACATGCTCGGTGAGCTCGAGGTCCGCTGCACCCAGGTCGCGGTCACGGAGCTTCGCGAGAACACGTTCTTCGCTTCGATCACGCTCGTCGCCGGCGGCCGCGAGCTCGAGATCGACTCCCGCCCGAGCGACGCGATCGCCCTGGCGGTCCGCTCTGGCGCGCCGATCTTCGCCGCCGACGAGGTGATCGCCGAGTCCGCGATCGAGTTCGAGCACGAGGTCGAGGACACCGACGACGTCGTCGAGAAGTTCAAGGAGTTCCTCGACCAGGTCACGCCGGAGGACTTCGCCGCCGGAGATAGTTAGGGCTCGGCCTTCGCCGACCCTAACTTGGCGTGGACGGTTTGTGGGGGTCGCGGCCGCGTCGCTTGGTCGCGGTCGAGGCGGTGGTTCCGGGGGCGCATGCGCCCCCGGCCGACCGGCGCATGCGCCGGTCGGGGCCTCGGCGCATGCGCCGAGGCCATACCGAGCACTACGCCGGAACCGCGTGCGCCTGCTCGGCCCGGCGAGGAGGCCGGCGAAGCCTGCGCCCGCAGCCGCGCCCGCAGCCGTGACTACTCAGCCCGGCGAGGAGGCCGGCGACGCCGGGACCGCAGCGCTGAGGATCCGCCGCGTGAGCTCGTCAAAGTCGATTCCGGCGGCGTCGGCGGCCTGCGGCAGGAGGCTCGTCTCGGTCAGTCCGGGGATCGGGTTCAGCTCGAGGATCTGCGGCTCGCCGTCGGGCGCGAGGATCATGTCGATGCGCGCGAAGCCGTAGGCGCCGAGCACGTCGTAGGCCGCGAGCGCGACCTCCTGGGCGCGCGCCGTGCTCGACGCGTCGAGCTGCGCGGGGCACTCGAAGCGCGTCCGTCCGATGTCGTAGCGCGCAGCAAAGTCGTAGAAGTCCTGGCCGAGTGGGATCGCCTCGACGATCGGAAGCGCCTGCGCGCCGGCCCCCGGCTGCTCGAGCACCGAGACCGCGAGTTCGCGACCGTCGATGTGGCGCTCGAGCAGGACCTTGTGGTCGTAGGAGAGAGCGGCGATCAGAGCCGCCGGGACGTCGTCGGGGATGCGTGCGAACTTGATCCCGAGCGCCGATCCGTGCGATGAAGGCTTCACTACGAGCGGGAACTCGAGGCGGTGGGCGATCGCCCCGAGCGCGTCTCCGGCGCCGAGCTCCCGCAGCGCTATCTCGCTGAACGCGACCCAGTCGGGCGTCGGTAGCCCCGCCTCGCGCAAGGCGTGTTTAGCGAGCACCTTGTCGGAGCAGCGCGCGCACGCACCGACACCGGATCCGGTGTAGGGAATCCCGAGCACCTCGAGCAGCTCCTGGACGGTTCCGTCCTCACCGCCCGGCCCGTGCAGCGCGATGAAAGCGACGTCCGGCGCCGCCTCGCGCAGCCGCTCCAGCAGGTCTGACCCAACATCGATCCCCACAACCTCATGCCCCAGTCGCTCAAGCGCATCCTCGACCCGCGCCCCCGAGCTCAGCGAGACCTGCCGCTCCAGCGACCGCCCACCCTTCAGTACCGCAACGCGACTCACCGCTCCCGCGACCGCGACCGCGAACGCGCCCCCTCCGTGCGCCGCGGCAGCGACACCACCTCCGCCCCAGGGCTCGCCGCGGGAAGGTCGTCCGGCAAAGCCGGGCGAGCCTTCCCCGCGGTTAGAGAGCGGTAGATCGCGACCTGCTCGTTCACGATCTTGCCGATCCGCAGGATCCCTTCGCGAATCTCATCCTCGCTCGAGCTCGAGAAGTTCAGGCGCATCGAGTTGTGCCCGCGGCCGTCGTCAAACGCGGCCTCGCCCGGCACGAACGCGACGTTCTCGCGCAACGCGCGCGCGAGCAGGTCGGTCGTGTCGATGTAGTCGGGGAGGGTGACCCAGATGAACAGGCCGCCGCCG
The DNA here is from genome assembly GCA_964422115.1 of uncultured Solirubrobacteraceae bacterium. Lineage (GTDB taxonomy): Bacteria > Actinomycetota > Thermoleophilia > Solirubrobacterales > Solirubrobacteraceae > Palsa-513. The sequence goes on from CAYQZU010000003.1 coordinate 85,140, forward strand.
GGGTGCGTCCAGCGCGCCTCCTCGGGCAGGTATGTCGCAAGGGCGTCGAGCATCGCGTCCCGTCGGCGCCGGTAGCGGTCGCGGAACAGCTCGATGTATTCGCGCCAGTCGCCGCTGGCAAAGTAGGCGGCCACGAAATGCTGCGCCAGCGAGGAGGAGCAGAGATCGGCTGACTGCTTGCCGAGCTGGAGCTTTGCCAGCACAGGTCGCGGGGCGACCACCCAGCCGACGCGGATTCCCGGCGAGAGGATCTTCGACATCGTCCCGGTGTAGATCACGAAGTCGCCGCCGTCGCGAGACCCGCGCGGAACCTCGAGCGAGCGCAGCGTCGGCAGTGGGTCGCCCTCATAACGAAGCATGCTGTACGGGTTGTCCTCGAGGATCAGCAGCTCGCGCTCGCGCGCGAGCGCGACAAGGCGCCGGCGGCGCGGGAGCGACATCGAGACGCCCGCCGGATTCTGGAAGGTTGGGATCGTGTAGATGAACTTCGGCCGGCGGCCCTCGGCGGCGAGCGCGTCGAGCGTTTGCTCGAGCAGGTCGATCTGCATGCCGTCGCCGTCCATCTCGATCTGCACGAGGTCGGCCTCGTAGGAGCAGAAAGCCGGCACTGCGCCCGGGTAGGTCGGACCCTCCGCGATCACGACGTCGCCTGGGTCCAGCAGCGTCTTGCAGACGAGGTCGATCGCCTGCTGACCGCCGGTCGTGACGATCAGCTCGTCCGCGGCGACCGGCATGTCCTCAGCGGCCATCAGCTCGACGATGCATTCCTTGACTGCCTGCAGGCCCTCGGTCGGCCCGTACTGCAGCGCCTGCGCCAGCGAGTCGTTCGAGACGCCGTTCATCAACGAGCGGAAGAACTCCGGCTCGAACATCGTCGTGTCGGGAAGGCCGCCCGCGAGCGAGATGATCTCGGGCCGCTCGGTGATCGCCATCAGGTCGCGGATCGCCGACGAGCGCATCCGCTCGGTGCGCGCAGCGAACAGCCCCGTGTAGCGCTCGAGCTCGTGCGCCGTCCCGCGTGGCGGACGCCGCGTGCCGTCCCAGGCGCTCACAAGCGCCGCCCGACCGCGACGGCTCGCGACCCCGCTTGCGCCTTCACTATCGTCACGACGATCCACGGTAGCGCACGATGAGCCCCGCGAACCACCCCTGCGAGCGACCGACCAGCCGTGTGGCGCGGTCCGCGGGGGCACACGCCCGGACGGTGAGCGGGCGCTGAGCCCACCGCGCAAGCTCGTCCTCGCGGTGATCGACGGTGCGACGCCGTCGATGATCGCGCGCACCGTGGCGGCCGGAAAGGCACCGGCGCTCGCGACGCTGATCGAGCGCGGCACGTTCGTCCGCGACGCCGTGTCGGTGTTCCCATCGGTGACACCGGTCTGCGCAGCTTCGATCGCGACCGGTCACGGCCAGGACCGCCACGACATTCCAGGGATGAACTGGTACCACCGCGGCGAGCGCCGCTACGTCGAGTACGGCTCGAGCTTCCGCGCTTCGCTTCGCTTCGGCCTCGCCCGCCAGCTCACCGACACGATCTACAACATGAACGGTGAGCATCTCGCGGCCGACGCGCTCACCGTCTTTGAGCAGCTCGACGACGCCGAGTGCCGCACGGCCGGGACCACCTACCTGATGTACCGCGGACGTCACCGTCACGAGCCCGCTCGCGACACGGTCCTGACGCGGATCGCGGCGCTCTCGCTCGTCCGCCGGCCGGTGCTCGGCCCGCGCGAGCTGTTCTATGCCGACATCTTTGCCAGCCGCGTGACCGGCTGCCACGGAACGCTCGGGATGCCCGGGGTCCGCGACCGCCACGCCGGCTGTGTCGGCTCATATCTCGTGCGCCACGACCTCTTCGACTTCCTGCTGCTCTCCCTGCCCGACAACGACAACCATTCCCACCGCGGCGGTCCGCAAGCGCAGATCGAGTCGTTGCCGGCTGCCGACCGCCAGCTGGTGGGGCTGTTCGAGGCCGCAGGCGGCGTGGACCGCTTCCTCGCAGATCACGGCGTGATCGTGCTCGCCGATCACGCCCACACGCTTGTTGAGCACACGATCTCGCTGGTCGCGAGCTTCACCGGTGGCTTTGACATCCGCCGTCCGACCGACCTGCGCGCGCCGGGCCAAGCCGAGGTGGCGCTGTGTCCGAACTCGCGTGCCGCGATGATCTACGCGCTCGAACCGCGCGTCCTGGGCGCGGTGATCGACCGCGCGCGGCGCATCGGGGGCGTCGAGCACGTGATCTGGCGCGAGGAGGGGCGCGCCGTGATCGCCGGCCGTGGCGGCGAGCTGCGTTTCGCACCCGCGGCCGGCTCGGCCGTAGCCGGCGCCGGCGCCGCGCCGCGGGTCGGCCGTAGCCGGCGCGGGGGCGAGAGTGTCGGTGACCGGCGTGCCGGCAGCTGGGTGCTGGAGGGGGATCTCGCGGTGCTGGACGCGCGGATCGAGCGCGGCGTGTTCGAAAGCGAGGCCTATCCGGACGCGCTCGCGCGAACCTGGGACGCGCTCACCTGCCGGCACTCAGGCGAGGTTCTGCTCTCCGCCGCCCCCGGTTACGAGTTCACCGACTGGGGCGGCGCGAGCCACATCGGCGGCGGCAGCCACGGCTCGCTGGGTGCCGCGGACTCGCTGGTCCCGTTGATCTGCTGCGGCGTCGAGGGCGGAGTCGAGCGCGCTCAATGGTCGATCAAGGACGTCACGCCGCTCGCGCTCGCACACTTCGGCCTCGGGTAGCGCTCTCAGGCCGCGAGCAGCAGCTGCTCGATCGCGTCGGCACGCATCGGCGCGGAGCATGTGATGAGCACGCCCATCAGCCAAGGGTCCTCATCGGCCGGCAGCAGCCGGGTGGGCATCTGCGTGACGAGTGAGCTGACCGCGAGGGCGCGGTCGAAACCAAGGACGGCGGCGCGAGCGCCGGTCATGCCGACGTCGGTGATGTAGGCGGTACCGCCGGGCAGCACTCGCGCGTCGGCGGTCGGGACATGTGTGTGGGTGCCGAGAACCGCTGTGACGCGACCGTCGAGGTGCCAGCCGAGTGCCTCCTTCTCGCTGGTCGCCTCGGCGTGCATGTCGACCACGATGTGGTCGGCGCTGTCGCGCAGTTCGGCCAGCGCGGCGTCCATCTCCGCGAAGGCTGAGCGACCGGCGCGCATGTAGAGGTTCCCGGAAAGGTTGACGACGCCGAGACGCACACCATCGCGCTCGATTACCGTCAGGCCCCGTCCGGGCTGGCTTCGCAGGTAGTTCGCGGGCCTGACGATCCGATCGCTGCGGTCCAGGTACTCATAGATCTCTGCTCGGCGATACGCGTGGTTGCCGAGTGTGATCACGTCGACCCCTGCACGCAGGAGCTCATCGGCGATCTTCGGGGTTATCCCGAAGCCGCCGGCGACGTTCTCCGCGTTGACCACGACGAACGTCGGCGCGTGGCGCTCGATCAGTTCGGGGAGCAGCGAGAGCAGCGCCCGCCGGCCCGCCGGCCCGACGAGATCACCACAGAAGAGGATTCGCGTCTGCACTTCTCCGAGCCTAGCGTCCATACTGCGCCAATGAGCACCGAGAAACGCGGAGTGCCGGCGCGGCCGGGTGGCGAGGAGCCCGAAAGTCCGCCCGAGCCCCTCGCCGGGCCGGTTCCGCTCGTCGTCCCACACGGAGTGCAGCTGGTGCTGCTCGCCGCCGCGCTGCTCGCACTGTGGCTCGCGGCCCGCGCGGCGCGTGATGTCGTCCTGATCTTCACGATCGCGTCGCTGATCGCGCTCATCCTCAACCCCTACGTCGATCGGCTGCACCGGCTCGGGTTGCCAAGAGGGCTCGCCATCCCGCTCACCTACATCCTGCTGCTGGCGCTGATCGTGGGCGTTGGGGTGATCCTCGCGCAACCGATCTCCAACCAGGTCGACTCCTTCCAGCACACGGTCCCCCACCTCGTCCGCGAGGCCAACCGGCGGCTGGGCGACCTCCAGACCTTCCTCGGGCACCACGGGATTCACATCAAGCTGCGCCATCAGGGCCAGACCGCGCTGCAGACCCTCAAGGACAAGATCGTCAAGGGCTCGAGCTCGCTCCTCTCGTTCACCACGAGCCTCCTGAAGAGCGCCGCGAACGCGGCGTTCGCTCTCGTTCTGATCTTCGTAGTCTCGGTTTACCTGCTGGTGTACGCGAACCAGATCGATGCGCTGGTGCGCCGGCTGCTGCCGCCAGGCGACGGCACGCCGCAGGACGACTACCCGACACGCGTGCAGCGCGCCGTCTCGAGCTATGTCCGGGGGCAGCTCGCTTTCAGCGTGATCATGGGCGCGACGGCGGGTGTCGCGCTGTGGATCTACGGCGCGCTCGGGATCTTTCCCGACGGGCGCACCTACGCCTTCGCGTTTGGCGCCTTTCTGGGCGTGATGGAGCTGATCCCGTTCGTCGGACCGATTCTCGGCGCGATCCCGGCGGTCGCGGTCGCGCTGTTCGAGAACCCTCTGAGCGCGGTCTGGGTCGTGATCCTGTTCGTCGGGCTACAGCAGCTCGAGGGCCACATCGTCGCCCCGCAGATATTCAGCCACGCGCTACGGATCAATCCGCTCCTCGTCATCCTCGCGCTGCTCTTTGGCGACGCGGTGTACGGCCTGGTCGGGGCGCTGGTCGCGCTGCCCGTCGCCGCGGTCGCGCGCGAGACGATCCTCTACCTGCGCCGTCACGTGGTGCTCGAGCCGTGGCAGGCTTCGCGGAGCCCCTGATGGCAAATCTCGAGGCGCGAGCGCTCTCGAAGCGTTTCGGGGAGCGGGTCGCGGTGCGCGACGTCAGCTTCGAGCTCGACGCCGGCGAGGTTCTCGCGATCATCGGACCCAACGGCGCCGGCAAGACGACGCTGCTTTCGATGCTCGCAGGCGGCCTGGAACCTAGTTCCGGCAGCCTCGAGCTTGCGCCCGGGCGCGGCATCGGCTGGGTACCGCAGCAGACGGCCGTCTACTCGAAGCTGTCGGTGCTCGAGAACCTGCGGCTTTTCGCGCGGCTCGAGCGCGTTGCGGACGCCGATGCTGCGGCCAACCGGATGCTCGAGCAGACCGGGCTTGCCGATCGCGCGAACGATGAGGTCGGGAGCCTCTCGGGGGGAAACCGCCAGCGCGTCAACATCGCGATCGGTCTGGTCTCGGATCCCGCGGTGCTCCTGCTCGACGAGCCGACCTCCGCGCTCGATCCGCGCCAGCGCGCGCGCCTCTGGGAGTTCATCGGCGCGCGCGTGGGGTCCGGGACAAGCGTCGCGTTTACGACGCACGACATCGCCGAGGCCGAGCGCTATGCCGGCCAGCTTCTCGTGCTCGCTGACGGCGAGATGCTGTTCGCCGGGTCGCCCGCGGAGCTCGGGGCCGCCGAACACGAGACCGACCTGGAGCGCGCCTTCGTGGCGTTTCTGGCCGAACGCGGGCACTGATGGCACTCCGCGCGTTGATCGGAAAGGACCTCCGGATCCTTCGGCGCTCGCCGGTGCTCGTCGCGCTGCTCGTCGTCTACCCGGTCGCGATCGCTGTACTGATCGGCCTCGCGCTGTCGAGCTCGCCGGCGCTGCCCCGCGTCGCGTTCCTCAACGAGATACCGCCGAGCCAGGCGACGATCAAGCTCGGGAGCGAGACGATCAACACGACCCGCTACGAGCGGGAGCTGTTCCAGGCGATTCAGCCGGTTGCGGTCACATCGGAGGCACAGGCGCTCGCCGATGTTCGCGACGGAAGCACGATCGCCGCGCTGATCATCCCGCCGCAGCTGCCCGAGCAGCTCGCGAGCGCCGCGCAGACCGCATATGTGCGGGTCATCTACAACGGCAACGCGCTGAACCAGTCGCTCGTCGAGACGGCGATCGAGTCGAAGCTCGCGCAGGCAAACGCGCTGCTCGCGTCCCAGCTCTCGCGGGTTGCCGACAGCTACATCGATCTTCTACTGACCGGCGGCAGCCTGCATTTCCTGGGCAGTACCTATGACGTCCTCGGCCTAGTCCGGGCCCGGAGCGAGCTCGCCGCGATCGCGGCGACGCTGCCGCCATCCTCGCCGCTTCGATCGCGGATCGCGAAGGTCGAGAACTTCGCCCAGATCGCGGTCTCGCATCTCGGCGGCTCAAAGCGCGTGATCGGCGCCGTCGCTGCTCCGATCGCCGTCCACCAGCGCGTCCTGAACGGTCGACGTACGCCACTGGACAGCTACGCGGTCGCAGTCGCCGTGGCCGTTTCGCTGATGTTTGTCTGCATCCTCCTCGCCTCCGGCCTGCTCGCGCTCGAGCGTGAGGAGAACACGCTCGAGCGGTTGCGGCGTGGCCTCGTCGGGCCTGGTGCGCTGCTCTGCGAGAAGGCGCTACTCGCCGCACTGCTCGGCGCCGCAGTCGCGTTCGCGATGCTCGCAGGAATCAGCCTGTTTGTCCCGGTCACCTGGAGCCGCGTCGCGCTCTGGCTCGTTGCTGTGCTGGCCGGCGGCCTCGCCTTCGCCGCTCTAGGCGTAGCGATCGGAGCGCTCGTCCGCGACGTGCGCGCTGCGAGCCTCCTCGCGCTGCTGGTCTCGCTTCCGCTCGTCTTCCTCGCGCTGGTTCCGAGCGGCGCCGTATCGACGAGCCTGTTCGAGGCGATTCGCGTGATCAGCGCGATCTTCCCGTTCAAACCAGCCCTGGAGGCGATCGACGCCGCGGTGAACAGCTCACAACCGAGCCTCGGAATAGCCCTCGCACACCTCGCCGCGCTGATTGCCGCGTTCGGCGGCGTGGCGCGGCTGGCGCTCCGCTGAACGGCCGGGCGCCGAGCGCCCGACCGTTCAGCGGAGGGCGGCCTTTGCCGGGTGGGTGTTGCAGCCGAGGTGCAGGCGCCTTGGGATCCGCGAGCGGTTGCGTGGCTTGCGCAGGGGCAACGGACCGAGCCCGGGACGGACGGCCGCTGCGAAGCCAACCGGCCGGTAACGCGCCCGGTCCCAAAAACGGCCGCCAGCGCCCCGTTTTGCGACTACCATCAACGGGATGCCGTTTCCCGACATGCGCCTGCGCCGGCTTCGCCGCACAGATGCGCTGCGCGGCCTCGTGCGCGAGACGGACCTGACGCCGGGGCACCTCCTTGCCCCGCTGTTCGTCGCGTCGAAGGGCGGGCCGATCGACCTCATGCCGGGCGTCTCGCGCCTGACGATCTCGGAGGCGGTGGCGGAGTGCGGCGAGCTCGCGGCGCTGCGGATCCCCGGAGTCGTCCTGTTCGGCATACCGGATGTGAAGGATGCGGACGGCTCGGGCGCGTGGGACGATGAGGGTGTCGTCCAGCTCGCGGTTCGCGCGATCAAGGAGGCTCACCCCGATCTGATCGTCGTCACGGATGTCTGTCTCTGCGAATACACGAGCCACGGCCACTGTGGTGTCCTCGGGGCGAGCGGCGCCGTCGACAACGACGCGTCGCTTGAGCTGCTCGCCCGAACGGCCGTCAGCCATGCTCGTGCGGGCGCCGACCTCATCGCGCCGAGCGACATGATGGACGGGCGCGTCGGCGCGATCCGCGCCGAGCTGGACGGGGAGGGCCTGACGGATGTCCCGATCATGGCCTACGCCGCGAAGTTCGCCTCAGCGTTCTACGGCCCGTTCCGCGAGGCAGCGGACTCGACACCGGCGTTTGGCGACCGGCGCAGCTACCAGATGGATGGCGCGAACCGCCGCGAAGCGCTCCGCGAGGTCGAGTTGGACATAGCCGAAGGCGCGGACATTGTCATGGTCAAGCCCGCTCTCGCCTACCTGGACGTCATCGCAGCGGTCCGCGCGGCGACCCGGCTGCCGCTCGCCGCCTACAACGTCAGTGGCGAATATGCGATGGTGAAGGCAGCCGTCGCGGCCGGCGCGTTCGAGGAGCGCGGCGCCGTGCTCGAGACGCTGACGGCGATTCGCCGCGCCGGCGCCGACATCATCCTCACCTATCACGCAAAGGACGCCGCCCGGTGGCTCGCGCAGTAGACGCTGCAGCGGTACCCAAGATTCGCAGCCGCAAGGATGGCGCTGCGATCGCACTCGACGACTTGGACCGCAAGCTGCTCAACCTGATGCAGGGCAGCTTCCCGCTGTCGGTGCGACCGTACGGCACGATCGCGCAGCTCGCCGGCACAACTGAAGAACACACGCTCGCGCGAGTCAACCGCCTTTTGGCCGAGCGCATAATCAGACAGGTCACGCCGATCTACGACACGCGCGCGTTTGGCTACGGATCGATGCTGGTGGCCGCAAAGGTGGACCCGGAGCATCCGTGGCGCGCCGCGACGATCATCAACTCCCACCCGGGCGTGTCGCACAACTACCTGCGAAACCACGAGTTCAACATGTGGTTCACGCTCGCGGTGGAGCGCGACTCGCGCCTCGGCCTCGACGGAACGCTCGCGGTCCTGCAGGAGCTCACCGGCGCCGAGTCGATCCGCCAGCTCCCGACCTTAAAGCTGTTCAAGATACGCATGGACCTCGAGATGGAGGGCGACACAAAGGCGCTCGCCTCGGCGGGTGCGGAGCAGGCGCCGGCGCCGCTCGAGGAGATCCCCTATGACGAGTTCGACGTCGCCGTGGTGCGGGCGACGCAGGGCGACCTGCCGGTGACGTCCGAGCCCTACGCGCCGGCCGCGGCAAAGCTCGGAATGGAGGTCGGCGCTCTGCTCGAACACATGGACGGGATGCGCGAGCGCGGTCTGCTTCGCCGCGTCGCCGCGATTCTCTACCACCGCCGGGCGGGGTTCTCGGCGAACGGGATGGGCGTCTGGAATGTCCCGGCCGAGCGCATCGCCGAGCTGGGGCCGCGCATGGCCTCGTTCCGCGGGATCTCCCACTGTTACCAGCGCCCGACCTACGAGGATTGGCCCTACTCCGTCTTCACGATGGCGCACGGCCGCTCGAAGGAGGAGTGCGACGCCGTCCTCGACGCGATCGCCGCCGACACCGAAATCGAGGAGCGGGCAACTCTCTACTCCTCGACCGAGTTCAAGAAGATCCGCCTCCAGTATTTCCTTGACGACTTCAAGAGCTGGGAAGAGCCGTACGTCTGAGCTGTTCCGGGGGTCGTACCCTGCGGGGCACAACCCATTCGGGTCGCAGGCAGGCACGCGACCCCCCGGCCGATCGGTGCACCCCGTTCGGGGCACCCCCCCCCTCCGGGGTGCAGGCAGGCATGCACCGATCGGGCTCTCGGTCCCTGTGTCGAGGGCTTGGCAACGGTGAGCAAATAGGGTGCTGGGGTGGCTTTGGACCTGAACGACCGCCGCTCCGCTGAACTCTTCGAGCGGTCTCGCCGCGTGCTCGTCGGCGGCGTCAACTCGCCGGTCCGCGCCATGCAGGCGATCGGCCGCGCTCCGATCTTCATCGATCACGGCCGCGGCGCCCAGATCGTCGATGTCGATGGCAACCGCTACATCGACTACGTCTGCTCCTGGGGTCCGCTGATCGCCGGCCATGCCGAGCCTAGCGTCGTTGCGGCGATCTCGACGGCCGCCGCCGCCGGCACCAGCTACGGCGCGCCGACGGCGGGCGAGGTGGCGCTTGCCGAGGAGGTCGCGCGCCGGGTCCCGGGCGCCGAGATGATGCGGATGACCTCGTCCGGAACCGAGGCTGCGATGACCGCACTGCGAGTCGCCCGGGCGCACACGGGCCGCGACGTGGTGATCAAGTTCGCCGGCGCCTATCACGGCCACTCCGACGGGCTGCTTGCGCAGGCCGGCTCCGGCCTTGCCACGCAGGGGATACCCACAAGCCCCGGCGTCCCCGCCGCCGCCGCCGCTGCGACGGTCGTTGTCGACTGGAACGACAGCGATGCGCTCATCGCTGCCAGCGACCGCGACGACCTGGCCGCGATCATCGCGGAGCCCTGTCCTGCGAACATGGGCCTGGTCGCGCCGGACCCCGGATTTCTCGAGCTCCTGCGCGAGCGCGCCGACGCAGCAGGGGCGCTTCTGATTCTCGACGAGGTGATCAGCGGTTTTCGCGTCGGCGGCGGAGGTGCCGCTGCGCGCGCCGGCATCCGGGCCGACCTGATCGTGCTCGGCAAGATCATCGGCGGCGGACTCCCGGCCGCGGCGCTCGCCGGTTCGCGCGAGCTGATGGAACTGCTCGCGCCGGTCGGCGAGGTCTACCAAGCCGGCACCCTTTCCGGCAACCCGCTCGCGGTCGCCGCCGGTCTCGCGACGCTCGCTTTGCTCGACGAGACCGCCTACGCGAGGCTCGACGCGACGACCGAGACGCTCGCCCGAGGGCTGCGAGTCGCCGCCGACGGCCTCCCGGTCAGCGTCGTCGCGACGACCGGCCTCCTGACCGTCTTCTTTTCCGCGCAGGCGCCTCGCAACCTCCGCGAAGCGCAGGCCTGCGATCGGGCACGCTACGGCCTCTTCTGTCGCGAGCTTCTGGCGCGAGGCGTCTACGCTCCGCCTTCCCAGTTCGAGGCCTGGTTCCCTTCGCTCGCTCACGACGAGGGGCAGGTCGAGCAGACGATTGCCGCCGCCGCGGCGGCGTTTGCGACGTGCCGGGAGCAAGCGTGAACGTCCTTGGGCGGTTGCGCGTCGTGCTGCTCGAAGAGGGCGAGCCGCTCGCGGCGACGCTGAGCGCGGCGCCGCCCGATGCGATCGCCGAGGTCGGGAGCCTCGCCGCAAGCGGTCCGCGAGCAGCCGCCGATCCGGCGGAGTACGACCTGCTGGTCGAGGCGATCTATGAGGGCTACCTGCTCCACTACGCCCAACCACGGCTGATCGAGACGGCCGATCAGAACTTCGCGCTGCTGGCCGGCGACCGTCTCTACGCCCTTGGCCTCGAGCGGCTCGTCGCCATCGGCGACCTCGACGCCGTCCGCGAGCTCGCCGACGTGATCACACTCTGTGCGCTGCTCCACGCCCGCGGCGACGGTGCCTCCTGCGAGGCGCTCTGGGTCGCTGGAGCCCGAGCCGTCGGCTTTGGCGCGAGCCCGGAGCACGACCGCGTCAAGCTTCTCCTGCGTGCGGGCGATCCGGCCGCGACTGCGGCGCTGAGCGCGCTGAACGGCCCGCATGCCCTGGCTTGACGATATTGTTCGGCCCCGCGCAGCTCGCCAGGAGAACCCGTTTGGCACCAGCCCGTAGGCAACCGAAGTCGAAGTACACGATCGACCGGGGAATCCCCGGCGCCTTTGACGGCGAGACAGTCACCCGCCGCCGTTTCATGACCGGCACGGTTCATGGCGCGGGGATGCTGATGACCGCCGGCTTCGCGGTTCCCGCGATCGCGTTCGCCGTCGGCCCGATCTTCAAGAACGACACGCTCGGCTGGCAGTCCGTCGGCTACCCGGACGACTTCACCAACGTGAACTATGTCCAGGTCGTCATCACAACCTCGCCTGGCATCGGTGAGGCCGGGAAGAGCACCGTCTATGTCCGCGCCCGCGACAAGGCGGTCGATCAGGGGCCCTACAACCAGTACAACCGCTGGGTGGCGATCACCTCGCGCTGTTCGCATCTCGGCTGCTCGGTGCTGTGGGTTGAGGCGTCGGAGCGCTTCATCTGCCCCTGCCACGGATCGGTTTTCGATGCCGACGGCGTTCGCGTCAGCGGTCCGGCCCCGCGACCGCTCGACCGCTTCTACACCCGCTTGTTCGAGGGCCAGGTACAGGTCGGACCGCGCTACAGCGTCAACAACGAGCTGCGGGCCTTCTCGCCGCGCGATCCGGGCGAGCCGCTCGACGGCATCGGCCAGTACCTCTACCCGTCACGCCCCACGGTGCGAAAGCTCCCGCGCGTTGGCTGAGGCGCCGCCCCCCTCCCGCCGCCCGCGTTCGCGCAAGCTGCCGCTGCCGGCGCCGCCGCTGCCACCTGCCCTGCGGCCGGCGCCGCCCCCGCCCGGGACGCAACGAGGACGGCCGCACACGCCGCTGGAGCACGCCGGCGAGGCGGGGAAGTCGCTCGTCGACTGGGTCGACGAGCGCACCTCTCTGTCGGGCGCCGCGCGCTGGGCGATGTTCCGCAAGGTGCCAAAGGGAACGAACTGGTTCTACACGCTCGGCTCGGCGACGATGATCGCGTTCCTCGCGCAGGCGGTGACGGGCGTCTTTCTCGCGATGTACTACCGGCCCGACGCTGCCGGCGGCGCCTACGAGTCGATCCGCTACATCTCGACGAGCGTGTTCCTCGGCAACTTCGTTCGCGGCATGCATCGGTGGGGCGCGACCGTGATGGTCGTTTTGATCTTCCTGCACATGGCGCGCACGTTTATCTTCGGCGCGTACAAATATCCGCGCGAGCTGAACTGGGTGATCGGCGTCGTGCTGCTGATCCTGACGATGGTGATGGGCTTCACCGGTTACCTGCTGCCGTTCGACGAGCGCTCGTACTGGGCGACGATCGTCGGCGTCAACATCAACGGTTCGGGACCGCTTGTCGGTCCCTTCCTGTCGGACTTCCTGCGCGGCGGCCCCGAGTTCAACGCGACCACCCTGTCGCGCTTCTACGCGATTCACATGCTGATCGTTCCGGGGGCGATCGCGGCGCTGATCGGCGCTCACCTCTACCTGGTTGCGAAGCTCGGGACCACCGCGCCTCCGTGGCTGCGAGCCACGCCGACCGAACCGGCGCTGGTCGAGGAGTCGGCGTGAACCAGCGCGAGAAGGAGGAGTACCTCCGCGAGTACTCGATCCTGAAGTCTCAGGGCAAGCCGTTCTTCCCCTACGCGGTCGCCAAGGACTCGTTGATGGGGTGCATCGTGATCGCCGTGATCATCGTTATGTCGCTGCTCTTCGGCGCCCAGCTCGGACCGAAGGCGAGCGGCGCGACGACCACCTATGTCCCGCGCCCCGACTGGTACTTCTTCTTCCTCTTCCAGCTGCTGCGCGTCATCCACCCGCCGGGCTTTCTCGGTGCCGCGACTCTCGGAATCCCGACGTTGGGCATGATCCTGCTGTTCCTGCTGCCGTTCTACGACCGTGGCGCTGAGCGCCGGCCGTGGCGGCGCCCGATCGCGATGTCGACGCTCGCCTTCGTGATCGTCGCGATGGCGATCCTCACGTTCCGCGGCGCCGCCGCAGGCTCGCCGACGGAAGACACGATCGCGCCGCCGGCGGCCGTCAAGACGGCCGGGCACGCCGCGCTGAGCGAGTTCTACGCCGGCCGCGCGGCCACCGCCGACGCGGGTTGCGAGGCCTGCCACACGATCGGCATCGACGGCAACCCCGGGCCCGGTCCAAACCTCACCCACATCGGATCGCGCATCCCACTGCAGGGGATCGAGCGCACGCTCGTCAACCCGACCGCGCCGATGCCATCGTTCAAGTACCTGAAGCCCAAGCAGTTCACGGCGATCGCCACGTTCCTCACAGACCTGAAGTAGTGGGCGAGCAGGAACCCGGCACGCTGGAGCCGGGCCAGGTCCGCGCGATGTTTGATCGCATCGCGGGGCTGTACGACCTGATGAACACGGTGATGACGGCCGGCATGCACCACCGCTGGCGCGCGCGCGCGGTCGAGCTCGCCGCGGTAGCGCCGGGCGACCGCGTCCTCGACGTAGCGACGGGGACCGGCGACCTCGCGGCTGCGCTGCTGGCGGCGGTGTCGCCCGGCGGGTCGGTCGTCGGCTGCGATTTCTCCGACGAGATGCTCGCCCGCGCCCGCGCGAAGGTGCCCGGCGCGATCTTCGAGCACGCGGACGCGCTCGCTCTGCCCTACCGCGACGGAGAGTTTGCTGCCGCCACGGTCGGCTTTGGCGCACGCAACTTCTCCGACCTCGACCAAGGGCTGCGTGAGATGGTGCGTGTCGTCGCGACCGGCGGTCGCGTCGTGATCCTCGAGATCACCCAGCCGTCGCGCGAGCCGCTCGCGAGCTTCTACCGCGGCTGGTTTGATCGAGTTGTTCCGGCGATCGGCTCGCTCGCCGGCGACCGCGCCGCCTACAGCTACCTCCCGAGCTCCGTACGCCGCTTCCCGGGGCCGGCGCAGCTGGCCGCTGCCATGGAACGGGCCGGCCTTGGGGAGATCCGCTACGTCCTGACGGCGGGTGGCATCATCGCCCTTCACGTCGGCGTGGTGGCGTGAGCGAGCCGCTCGCCGAGCCTTTCGACGCGATCCTCGAGCTCGCCGGCGATCCGCTGCGCAACGCGATGGCGAACGTCGAGCTGCGCCTGCGCGAGATCGCCGGCGTCGAGCTTCACGCGCTGCAGACGATCGAGGCCGGCGGCAAGCGCCTGCGCCCCCTGCTCGTGTTCGTCGCCGGCCTCGGAAGCAGTGAGCACGCGGCCCTCTGCCGTGCCGCGGCAGCGGTCGAGCTGATCCATTCGGCGACGCTCGTACACGACGATGTCCTCGACGACGCTCCGCTGCGCCGTGGGCGCGTGACCATCTACCAGGCTGCCGGGCGCCGAGCCGCGACCTCCACGGGCGACCTGCTGTTCTCGAGCGCGTTCGCCGAGCTCGCGGCCAACGACGACATCGCGCAGCTTGCCGCGCTGTCCTCCGCCTCCTCGGCACTCGCTCGCGGCGAGCTGATGCAACGCGCCGACGCCTGGCGCGCCGACGTCACGCTGGAACGCTACCTCGAGCGGTGCGAGCTGAAGACGGCACGACTCTTTGCCGCAGCCTGCGAGCTCGGCGCTCTCGCCGGCGGCGGACCGCCGCTCGGTCCTTTCGGTCGCGCGGTGGGACTCGCTTTCCAGATTCTCGACGACGTGCTCGACATCACCGGCCCGGCGGAACGGACCGGCAAGCGGCCGGGGGCGGACCTGCTCGACGGGACCGTGACACTGCCGCTGATCCTTGCTCGCCAACGCTCGCCGCAGCTCGCTGCGCTTGACCTACGCGACATCTCCGGACCCGATGAAGCACACCGGATCTGTCAGCTGATCGAGTCGACAGGCGCGGCCGAGCAGGCTCGCCGTCACGCCCTGGACCTGGTCGCCTCGAGCAAGCGCACGCTCCCCGACGTGTCGCCAACTCAGCGGCGTGCTCTCGAACTACTCGCCGACGGGCTCGTCGATCGGTTCTCGTAGCTCGCCGGCCTGGCCTTCGGCCATCCGGCCTCGCGGCTCGCGCGGCGTGTTGCGAGGGGAGAACCGCGTCGACCCAGCGGTGCGGCTTCTCAGCCCCGGGCTAGGCTACGGTCGCCGCGCCGGCTCCCACAGCACGGCGTGCGATCCAGACGAGCGGACCAGGTGCGGCTCTGCCGAACCTGGGAGCACGTCAAAAATCGAACGGGACGATCAGGTCCGCTTCGAGCGCCTGGGTGAAGTGCTCGATGTCCGCTTCCATGCAGGCGCGCGACACGCGCGCGAGCGTGCTCTGCAGCCTGCGCATTCCCCGGTCGAGCTCACGGTCGAACCGATCGACGGCTTCCTGGCTGAAGACGCCAGTGCCGACCCACTCGCAATTGGGGCAGCGAAGAGTAACCCGCCAGTGCGACCGCCCCACAAGGTCCCAGTCGAGCGGCTGCACGAACGGGCAGTCGCAGCCGCCACAGCGCCACAGCGCGGGGTCGCCGGTGCCGGTGTCCTCGCCGGCTTTCCATGGGTGGCTGCTGCTCGACGCCGTTGCGCGCGGCTGCGCGTTGCCGGGGTCGTCGTGTTCGGTGTCACGGGCCATTAGCTCGCGATATCGACCGTGCTACCCAAAGCCTTGAGGCCAAAACCACGTGTTGGCCAACCGGGTAACCCCCCGCCTCGCCAGATCGCAGGCTCTAGGCTGTCGGATGGTATGGCGAAGGGGCTGCGGCCGATCGACCACGAAGAGCGCCTCAGCCTGGTTGAGCACCTGGACGAGCTGCGAACGCGCCTGATCTTCTCGATCGGAGCGTTGATCGTCGCGTTTGCGGTCTGTTTCTGGCAGAACCACCGCCTGCTCAGCTGGCTTCAGCGTCCGGCGACGAAGGTGCTCCAGAGTCAGGCGCGCAAGGGCCAAGGACTCGAGGGTCAGGCGACCCAGGGAAGCAAGGCGTTGCTCGCGTTGACGCACGACGTGGGGCGCTTCGCCAAACAGTTGGCCGCTCCGGGCAGCGGGGTCAGCTCGAGTGTGCGCTCGGCAGCAAACGCGCTGCTTGCGGAGCTCCCCAAGGCGGTGGCCAACGTTCGGCCCGGCAGCGGCACGCAGCTCATCACCACCGGCGTCGGGGAGCCGTTCACGATCACGGTCACCGTCTGCATGTACTTCGCGCTGCTGCTGGCGTTGCCGGTCCTGCTGTTCCAGGTGTACGCGTTTGTGCTGCCGGCGTTCAGCCCGCGCGAGCGTGCTGTCGCGCTACCGGTGATGCTCGCTGTTCCGGCGCTCCTGCTCGGTGGGGTCGCGTTCGGCTATTTCGTGGTGCTGCCCGCGGCAATCCACTTCCTGCTGGGCTTCAACTCGGGCACGTTCGACGTGATCGTGCAGGCGAAGAGCTACTACCCGTTCGCGGCCCTGATCCTTGCCGCGATGGGAGCGATCTTCCAGCTCCCGATCTTCCTGGTCGCGCTGACCCGCGCGGAGATCGTCTCGACGCGGATGCTGCGTCGCAACCGGCGAATCGCGGTCGCCGTGGCTGCCGTGATCGCCGCGCTGCTGCCTGGCGACGCGATCACGATGGTCATGGAGACCGTTCCGATCATCGTGCTCTACGAGGTCAGCATCCACATCTCTGCGATACTCGACTGGCGCGACCGGCGACGTGCCCGGGCTCAGGCCTCGGCGGTCCCCTCGACCGCAATGGCTACCCCTTCAGCCGCACCTCCACCTCCACAACCACTCGGCGACGACGATGCTGTTTGACCTTCGCAGCAGGGGACGGCGCCGCATGATCCAGGTCGTCTACGCCTTCCTGGCGCTGCTGATCGGTGGGGGCCTGGTTCTGTTCGGCGTCGGCGGTGGCGCCGGGTCGACAGGCCTGCTGAGCCAGCTTGCAAATCAAGGCAGCGGTTCGGCTACCGGCATCAAGATCGCCGAGAAGGCGCTGGTCAAAGCACAGAAGGGGGTCAAGGCCACACCGAACAGCCCGCTCGCGTGGGACCGTTACGCGCGCGCCGTCTTCACGCTCGCCAACACCAACTATGTGGCGAGCGAGAGCGGCTTTACGGCCGCCGGGGCAAAGGAGCTCGCGGTACTGAAGCGCGCGTGGAATCACTATCTCAGTCTTTCCCCGCCAAAGCCCGATGCGACGCTTGCGGCGGAGGTCGTGTTCGCCTTCGGCGCGCAGGGGATCCGCGAGTACCCGGTAGCCGAGACAGCCCAAGAGATCGTCGCCCAGTCCGGCAAGAGCGCGGGCCAGTACACCGAGCTCGCCGCATACGCCTACCTGTCACACGAACTCGACCGCGGCCAGCTCGCCGAAGCCAAGGCTCTCAGCCTGGCATCCAAGTCGCAGCGTAAGACGATCCTGTCCGAGCTAGCGTCGCTCAAAGCCCAGGCCTCCGGGGTCACGGGCACAAGTGGGAGCACCGCGCCGGCGGGAAGCTCGGCCCCGGCCGGCGCCACACCGTCGGGCAGAGCAGGCGCGACCGGCGCCAGCACCGGCGCGACCGGCTGATCGCCGCTAGAATCGCCCGTCCCGGCGCCGTCGTCGCCGCGCCCGGGCCGTTAGCTCAATTGGCAGAGCAGGGGCCTCTTAAGCCCAAGGTTGTTGGTTCGATTCCAACACGGCCCACTGAAAGAGCCCGCGTTTGCGGGCTCTTTGCTTTTCGGCGACGCCACGCGGTGCTACCGTGTCCCGAATATGTCCCCGCGAGTTTCGATTCAAGAGCCGACCGGCCACGTGTTTCGCGTCGAGCGCAAGCGCGGCCCGGTCTGGTTTGCCAAGTACCGGCTCCCCAGCGGGCGCCAGGTCCAGAAGAAGATCGGGCCCGCCTGGACCGAGCGCACCCGACCCCCAGGGGGCTACGTAACGAAGCGGATCGCCGAGGCCTGGCTGCGCGACGTCCTCGACCAAGCCCGCCGCGGCACGCTCGCCGGCATCGTCCGCACGGGCGCGACCTTTGAGGACGCCTGCGCCGAGTTCATGCGCTACGTCGAGCACGACCGCGGCCGCAAGCCGTGGACGCTCCGCGGCTACCGCTCGATGATCGACGCCCACCTGCTGCCCGAGTTCGGAAAGCTCCCCGTCGAGGACCTCACTACCGCGCAGATCGAGCAGTGGATCGCGACCGTCCCAGGCTCGGTGCGCACCCGCAACAAGCTCCTGATCCTGCTCCACGGCATCATGCGCCGCGCCCGCAAGGTCTACGGCCTCCCATTCAACCCGGTCGCCGACGTCGAGAGGTACCCACAGGGGCGCCCCGGCGAGGTCCAGGTCTTCTCGCCCGAGGAGGTCTGGGCACTCGTCCGCGCCGCCGAGTCAGACCAGGACGCAGCGATCTTCCTGACCGCCGCCTTCACCGGCTTGCGCCAAGGCGAGCTTCTCGCGCTGCGCTGGCGAGACATCGACTTCCCCGGCGCGATCGTCCGCGTAGCCGGCAGCTACGGCCTCGGCAAGGTGACCTCGCCTAAGTCCGGCAAGGTCCGCTCCGTCCCACTCGCCCCCGACGTCGCCGAAGCGCTCGCTCGCCTCGGGCATCGCGAGCACTTCACTGCCGACGACGATCCCGTGTTCGCCGGCGTCGCCGGCGGCCACCTCGACGGCGCCGCGCTCACCAAGCGCTACAAGGCAGCCCTCGCGCGCGCCAACCTCCGCCCGCTCCGCTTCCACGACCTCCGCCACACATTCGGCACCCGCATGATCGCCCAAGCCGACATCCGCCGCGTCCAAGAGTGGATGGGCCACGCCGACGTCCAGACGACGATGCGCTACTTGCACTATGTGCCGCGCGCGGAGGACGCGCAGCTCGTCGCGCGGGCGTTCGCGGTCGAGCGGGCGGGCGCCGACTCCGACCCGCGGCCCGCCAGCTGACTGCGATCACTGCGCTTCGCTTGCGGCCGTGAGGGAGCTCTCAGGGTTGACAAGCGCAGCCTCAATCGCGCCTACGTAGGCGCGCCATGCGGAGTCCGCATCTGCGCCGATGAGCTCCGCGTAGTGCTCGAGCTTGCCGGCGCCGAAGTCCGTCAGTTCGGGCGGTCGCCCCAGCCCTTCGGCAAGCTCGACCCAGTCCAGGCTCTCGTCGGCCAGGGTCGCGACGATGTTGTTGCGTCGCATCTCATCTTGGTGTTCGCGGGCCGCTTCCTGGCTAATCGCGAAGCGTTCGTGCCTGACCGGCGTTCCTCCGAGGTTGACGAAGACGAGCATCGTGAAACCACGGCAGTCGTCGGGCAAAAGTGGGGAGTACGTCGGCGCGTCGATGGGCGCCTTCAGCCCCACCGCTGAGTAAACCGCGGTTACCTCTCCGGCGAACCAGTTGGCGCACGCCGGCGTGGCTATCTTCATGAACTGTTTGACGGTCGGAGGCTTGGCTTTGTCGGCTATGAATCGGTGGTAGGCGTCGCTTACGGCGACGAGTTCGTCTTTCCAGCGGGCCTGCAGGTAGGTCTCCAGGTGGCGCTGCGTCCACACGTCGCGGTAGCGCGCGACGATGTCGCGGAGCAGCTCGAAGCCGTCTCGGCGGGTCCCACCTCCGAACCGCACCGTCGCGCCGCCAATTTGGTGCTCGCCCTGCCATGTCTCAACTGGCGGTCCGAGCTTGCTTTCGGCGGCTCGCAGCTCGGTGAACATCTCGCCGTCGACCGGACAGCCCATGGCTTCGAGTCGGCCCAGCGCTCGGCGATCCCGCAGGTACTGCTCAAGGCCTTCGAGGTCCGTGCGGGACTCCAGGCCCTCGCAGATGAACCAGACGCTGTCGCCGATTTCCTGCCAGAAGTCAAACGCCGGACCCAGGGCCTTGACGGCCGCGGCCGTGTACGAGGGCTCGGAGACGAGTCGTTCCGGCGACTTGAACGGCTTCGTTCCCCACAGCCGGCGCAAGTCGGCGACCAGGGCCGGTGAGAGCGGCTCCTCCGCAAGACCCGGCCGCGGCGCGTCCCCGTACCAGCCGACCGAATGACGAACGTGATAACCGGGGCCGGACATCAGTCCCCACAGGGAGCGCATGGCTGACGTTTGCCGGGCGTGCAGGGCGTGGAACTCGGCCCAGAACCGTCTCAGAGCTCCAACTCGGTCCTCAACCGGTGAGCTGCCGTCCGACTTGTTCCAGAAGGACGCCAGCATCCGCTCGACTTCCTCGCTGGCGATTCCGTGCGCTGCGGCAACCGTCGTCACGCGCTTCGAGGACCCGACCATCAGGCGAGGGTTCGGTAGGGCCGTCGTCACCTCGTCGTTGGGGTCCGGCTCTTCTCCGATGTAGGCGAGCAGAGCGAGCCAGTTACCGCCGAAGTAGGCGGAGAGGATTGGTTCAAGGTCCTTGGTCATGACGCGCCGGCGGAGCGCCCGGCCGTTCTTGGCTTTGCTGTAGTACTGCTCGACGAGTTTGCCGATGCGGTAGGTCCGGAGTCTCCGCGCGCCTTCGATGTC
The DNA here is from genome assembly GCA_964422115.1 of uncultured Solirubrobacteraceae bacterium. Taxonomy (GTDB): domain Bacteria; phylum Actinomycetota; class Thermoleophilia; order Solirubrobacterales; family Solirubrobacteraceae; genus Palsa-513. The sequence continues at coordinate 105,502 of CAYQZU010000003.1, forward strand.
CGCCCGCGTCCAGCTGTCGAAGAGCGCGTCGCGACGTGCCATTACGCCGTCGGCGTCGAGTTCGGCCCAGCCAGTGCGCGGCCGGTACTGCGCGACCGCCTCGGTACCGACCTCGAGCGCGTCATAGGTCGGGCCGATGGTCGTCGTCCAGACCTGCTGCTGCTGCTCGCGGGTTTTCGGCGCCAGGCGGTCGGACCTCAGCTTCAGCGGGAGGAACAAGTCCTCGAAGAGAGGTACGAGGACCGACCAAGCGGCGATCGTGTCCGCGCTCGCGAAGTTCGGTGCTGCGCGTTCGCGCTCGGCAAGAGTCAAGACGAACCGGCGGTCCGCCCGCCACCAATGCGCAAGATGAATAACTCCGGTTGCAAGAGAGCCCTTCTGTGGGAGGTACCATGCACCACGCTCCTGCTGCTGCGCGGCGGTGAACGCGTCGTCCAGCGCCGCTCGCAGGGTGGATTCCCGAAGGGTCAACGCAAGCCCATCTGCGACGTCGCGTCTACCAGCGTGGGCTAGCTCGACGACACGCTCGCCGTGTAACGCGCGCAGGACAAGTTCATCAAGCTGCGCATCGACCGCATCGAACTCATTGCGGCGTCGGCCTGAACGTTCAAAATCGAGGCGGTCTTGTGCTGACGCAAGTGCAACGTAGCTCGCTCCGAAGCTCTCGGTCATTCAGCAGCCTTGCGAATCCGGCGGTGGTTTGCCGATGGTCTGAGCCGATCGGCTCGTGTTCCCGCGCTTAGTCATCGTCCTCCGCGCGAATGGCAGCCAGGCGCTCCTCAAGCGATTCCAGCCGACGGCCGGGCTGCTCGAACTGCTGCGCCACACGCGCCACTTCGAGAGCCTCATTGAAGAAGCCCTCACCCGAGTACAGGTTGGCCAGCGTGTCAAAGGCCTCCATCATGTAGTACCGGATGGTGACTCCCGGCATATCCGTGCTGACCGCCCGCGGGTACGCCAGCGCAAGTCGGATATCGAGCCACGCGAACCTCTCGATGTGCGACAGGACCTCTGGCGCCTCCAGCATCCTCGACCGCAGCTCGGGCAGCGCCTGTTGAAGCGCGAAGTGGTAGTCGCTCGCGCGCCCGGGAAGCTCAACTGCCTCCTGGATGGCCTGAATCAGCTCGTTCGTGGGCTGTCGTTCTCTGGCGTAGAACGCCTGTAGATACGCCGACACCGGAGCGAGGCCGGCGGAGACCGGCTCCTCGCCGGGCGGCGGCTCCACGGTTCGCGGCCAGGACAATGACTCATGAATCTCGCCGTCGAGAAGCTCGATTCGATGCACTTCCGGCTCCGCGTCGTGGCCCGAAATCGCCGCCCGGTCGATCGCCTCTGGGGTCTCGTAGTCGAGCCCGGGGATATCCCCCAGGCGTCTGAACCATTCCACGGACAAGATGAACTCCTGCTCCTAGCACGCAGCCCCGCAGAGGGCAGCTCGAAGTGTATGTTGGCCGCGACGGGAGGAGCGACCGCAACCGACCGAACTGGCCGCCGTCGGAGTGAGGACTCCACGTCGGCCCAGCCCCGACTGACCTGTGCTAAGAACGCGGCCGTAGACTGCACCGACTGCTGATGGCCGCTGCCTGGTTCCGTCGATTGGGAGATGTGCCGGGGCTGGATTTCAGCCCTCCGGTCGTCGTCGACCGCGAAGCCCTACCCCGGCACGACGCGACGCCCGAGAACCGCGAGGACCTCCCGATCAGCGGCTACCTGTCGTGGGGGACGGTTTGGGAGCCAATACCGCCCGACGAACGCGAGGACGATGACGACGAGAACTCCGAATGGTCCCGTGACATCGTGGCGCCGGTCACCGACTACCTGCGCGAGTACTTGGCCGCCGCCACCGACGTGCATCGCGCGGGTGCGCGCGCCGAAGGCCCCGCCACGCCCGACCTCCTTCAGCGTCTCTGGGAGGGACTGGAGCTCCCCGGCCGGCCATACGACTACCACGCTGCAATCGAGCGAGTCCGCGAGATGCTGTTTTCACGGCGGCTCGCTGAGCCCGAGGTCCTCGAACGCGTCGAGTCACTCGCCTGGCTCGACATCCGGCTGGTTCTCGCCTGTCCGTACGCGGTGCTCGTGGAGACCGGCGAAGGCGCCGACCACTTCCACGGGATGAGTGCGTTCGACGCGCTCATCCGGATGTACCGGACGGAGGGGTTCATGCGCGAGGCTCTGGAGGTCGCGGAGCTCGCTCAGCGGTTCCCGGCGCCGGCGAAGCGGCTACTGGACCTGCAGGCGCGTATCGAAACAATGTTGAGCGAGACGGTCCGTTGAGGTGAGCGTCGATGCCGCCCTGCCATCGGACTCGTTTCTCGAGCACGCGTTCCTGCGATGGGTTCTGGCACCGGCGGCAACCCCGGACATCGTCCCTCGCATCAGGCCGCAGCAGGAGGTCGAGGTCGGGGGCCGGCACTACCGGATCGACTACGAAATCGCCGGGGATGAGTACGTCATTGCCGTCGAGCTCGACGGGTTCGAGTTTCACGGGAACCGGTACGCGTTCAGCTATGACCGGATGCGCCAAAACGACCTGCTTGGCACCGGCAGGGTCGTGGTCAGGTTCTCCTACGACTCTATCCGTCTGGAGACACGCCGCTGCGTCGAGCAGTTACAGGCCGTCCTCGCGCTCGACCCGCTCCTGGCCGGCCTCATCGTTCCCCACCCTGACGTGCCCCAACCCGACGACATGCAACCGGACCCGCTCTATGCACTGCGGCCGATGAGCAGCCTCCCCGGCCCCTCATCGGCGAGCTACTTCGACACCGTCCGCGACAAGCTCAACCAGCGCACGCTGCGTGACTGCCAAACGCAGGCGTTCGCTGCGCTGGCGAACTATTACCGCGGCGGCAGCACCCGCGCGGCCTGCGTGATGTCCGTCGGCGCGGGCAAGACGGCGCTCGGCGTCGCCGCGTGTCTGGCGTTCACACGCCGACGGGCTATGGTCATCACGCCCGGCAGCGTCATCCGCGGCACGTTCGACCACGCGTTTGACCATGAGGTGCCGAGCAACGTTCTCTACGGCTTGCCAGCAGGACCGCTCATCCCCGGCTGCCGGCCGCCGGCGGTCCTCACTCTCGACCGTGACGAGGCGCCCATCCGCGATGTCACCCGCGAGGAGCTGCTTGCGGCGGACGTTATCCTCACGAACTTCCACTCGCTCGGCACGGGCGAAGACCCCGATCATCTGCTCTCGAAGCTGGAGGCCGGAGACATCGACTTCATCGTGATCGACGAGGCCCACATCGCCGCCGCCGACTCCTACCAGCGGGCGTTCCGCCACTTCGACCAGGCGCGCACACTGCTGATGTCGGCATGCTTCCAGCGACTCGACGGTAGGCCGATTGACGCGGACGTTGTGTATCGGTATCGGCTGATCGACTCCATTGTCGACGGGAATGCGAAGAACCTCCGGGTGTACCGGTTCGCGCCGGATGTTGCGCAGACCACCTATGAAATCGTCTGGCCCGACAACTCCCGAGAAGAGATTGTCGGCCGAGACGCGCTGACAGAAATCATCAGCGACGAGCGCAAGCTCGCCCGCATCACCGCGAAGTCACACGAGCCCATCCGCCAAGTCATGCGGGAGGTCCGCACTGCGCTCGACCGGCAGGCGGAACTGCTGTACCCGGTCAAGCCGCGCGTCCTGTTTGCGGCGCTCGGGCAGCGGCACGCGGAGCAGATTTCGGGCATCGCAAACGAGCACGGTATCCCCTGCGCATCCGTGCACCACTCGATGACCGAGCACCAGATCAAGCTCATCCGCGACCGGTTCGAAAAGGACTCGGGGGACCTGCAGGCCTTGGTGCAGCTGAAGATGCTCGGCCAGGGATATGACTTCCCGCCGATCTGCATCGTCGTGCCGATGCGCGCCTACGGAAGCTTCAGCGAGTTCTACCAGTTCGTCGGTCGCGGAATCAGGGTGCTTACGCACGCCTCACTTGTCGGGCGCGTTGGGCCGGGCGAGCAGTGGCTCGACGTCATCTACCACGCTGAGCTCGGGCTGGATGAGCACATCGAGACCATCTACCGCGAGAACGACATGGACCCCATCACCGAGCACCTGGTCCCAGATGCTTGGCGCTCCGATGGTGACAGCGGCGAGCTGCCGGGCACGACCGGCCGCGATGTCGCCGAACATCCAGAGGCGTTCGTGCTGTTCGAGCGCGGCGTCATCGAGCAGCGCGTCGTCCACGACGAGCTACGCGTCGAGCAGCGACGCCAAGAACGCGAGCGAGAGGCCCTCGCGCAGCGCTACGCAACCTACGCGCAAAGCACGGAGACGCCGGTCACATTCGAGCAGTACACCGAAATCATGAGGCAGCTGAGTGACTAGCAAGCCGACGTTCGGCGTCCGCTACCACGCACTCGCAACCGCCCGGGAGCGCCTGGCACTCGACCACGAGGAGAGGCGTCGGGCGGCATTCGCTGAGGTCGACGCGACGCTTGACGGGCTCGTGTTCGCTGCGCTGCGCGGCGAGCGCATCGTCGGCGAGGGATCCGCGCTCCCCATTCCCGAGGCGGAACGCCCCGCGCTTATCGAGCGATTCTCCGTCGAGCGCCGGCAACAGCGAGGCGCCTGGTACGTCCCAAAGCTCACACAGCTCATGACAGGCCACATCCACCTCGCGCACTGGTGGCAGAAGGCGCCCCGCTACACGTTCTCGCTCGCCGATGGCGACCAAGTTACCTCGTTCAGCTGGAAGAACACTGCCCGGCAGGCGAACATCGATCTAGTTGTCATTTGGGCGGCGCTTGAGCCCATCTTTGAGGAGCTCGTGTTACCGCTGCTGCTGCGCTCCGGCCGCATGGCCGGCCAGAAGACGACGAAGAAGCAGCTCCCTTATTGGACCAAAACCATCGAGCCGATTTACGAGGCGCTCGGCGCTGGTATGGACGCGGTCAGGCAGTTCGCCCCCGGAACCGGCTGGGGGGAACTGGACGCCACCGCGGTCACCGCTAGGCGCGACGCGTTGCTCGCATGCTGGGTGCGGGGGGACCTCGACGCTGCGCGGCGGTTGCGCACACATCGCGTTGGTCAGCTTGTCGAACGGTATTACTCGAAGGCCAAGAACGGCCGCGCTGCTCGCAAGAGGGTCGTCAATAGCGACGACTTCGAGCGGACGCTGACGGCCTATTTCGGGGGCGACTGGCTCGCGTTCCTCGACTACCTCGGCGAGCAGCCGGAGGCCGGCGAGGAAATCACGACATCGCTCCCGGAGCCGCGGCTGACCGGCACGTCCTCGGCTAGAGCCGCGGACATAGCGGCCGACCACGGTCTCCCTCCCGAGGAGGTTGAGCGGATACTAGCGGCGTACTGGGGCCAATCAGCCGGCGCCACGCCTGTCGAGCAGCGCGTGCAGGTACTCGAACGGCTCTGGGGCGAGCTCGATGCCGTTTATGCCCGCCAGGCCCCAGGGATGCCGTCACTGTTCGGGCTGCTCGGAAGCAGCTATTACAGCTCATCAGGCCCGGCGGGCGAGTCCACGGGTGACGCCCGGGTTTTCAGCGCCGAACTCCTCGCTGACATGCAACGCTGCTGGGGCACCAAGCTCTCCTCGCGCAACCCAGAGAGGCTCGTCACTCAGCCGTACTGGGGCGCGGCCGCAGCGCGTGCGCTAGGGCCGGCGTTCGAGTTCTGGCACCACTCGGCGATGAATGCCTGGGAAATGTGCGAAGGCGGCCGGGTGCACGGCGACTTCGACTCTCTCGATCGCAGCCTGAGCACCCCAGTTTTCCCGTTAGCCGACAGCGGTTGTCCGGTGGACGCACGGCTCTTCGCGGACCTGCGTGCGGCCCAGCGAAAGCTCGGGCCGATCGAGCAGAAATGGGAGACGGTCGACCATATGACCGAAGACTTCGTGACCCTCGACACGCGAGTCAGCAGCGGCGCCCGCCGGGAGGGATTCGAGATTCTGCGCGACATCATCACGCGCCACCGCCGCGCGTGGGCGCAGCGGTACCTGACGCCCTACTTGGAGGGCCGATGGAAGGCCGAGCTCCGGGCCGCCAGCGAGGCTTACAACCGTCACTTCGCCGATAAAGGCAAGCCACCAACGGTCAAGCAATTCGCCGCGCTGGCAAACGACGCCGCTGACCACTGGTTCGGCGGCGACCTCACCGGGGTCTACGGAGTGCTCGGACTGCGGGCGCCGCTGCCGCCGCCCACCTACACGCGCCTGCTGCCGACCGACTCACGCGCGTTCACGCGCCGCGTGAGACACGAACTTAACGCGGCCACATCGCAAGCTTATGGGTCGGGCGTGGAGCAAAGCGACAAACTCAGCCAGCTCGCGCGGCACAGCATCCGATGGGTCGAGCTGGCTGAGGCGCTCGGCGCTCCTCCGGCGCTCAGACAGCTAGGTACAACCGACTTCTCGATGTCTGCGAGTGCGCTTAGCGACGACACTGGTAGGGCGTGGCAGATGTACTGCGAGGCGATCGAGCGCGCGCTCGTTGTCGGCGCGTCGACGCCGCACTCGCACGCGCCTGCGGCAACCATCTGAGATCCGATCTCCCCCTCGCGTTGTTCAGCTTGAGCTTGAGGTAGTCGCCGCCGAGGGTGATTGGGCTCGCGTCGAAACGACAGGCGGCGGTAAGGGAGTCGCAGCCAACTCCTGGTGCGCGATCGACACGGAGCCGCCGCGTGTGGCTCGGTCGACGAGTAGCGACCCAGTCCGTGAGTAGGCTGAGACGAAAAGAAGAAGAAAGAGAAGAAGAAAAATGATAAGATCACCCGCTTGGCCGACGCCATCACTGCCGTTGTGAGCGGTCGCAACATTTCGCTGTCGACGCGCGAGATCGTTGAGACGATGCGTGGGGTTGAACCGGAGGCAATCCGTCGCCACGCCGTTGAGGTTGGAGGCGTTCGATACCCCGTGAAGCAAGTGTTCGCGTCTGTGACCGGGCTCGATCGTCTCGACTTCACGAGCGCGGTCGCGCGACGGCAACTGATTCGGCTCGGGTTCACCGTCGAGCGCGAGGCCTAAGCGGCGTGGCTCTGGACACCAGCCGCGGGTATGTCTCGCGGCGCGACGAAGACGCACTCGACTCCCACTACCGGGAACTCGAGCACAGATGGCAAGTGGCGCACGACGCTTCCTACGAGGCGCTCGTGGTACCGAACGGAAACAGTGCCGCACCAGTACATCGCTGGTTCCACATGAAAGAGGCCTTCTCCGAGCGCCTCACTTCGCGGGTGATCGACGACCTTGAGCTCGCCAACCAAGCGCGGGTGAGCGTAGTCGACGCCTACTGTGGAAGCGGGACCGTTGGCGTGTCGCTAGCGGAACTGGTTGCCAACCGGACGCTCGGCGAAGCAAGCTTCGTTGGGGTGGAGACAAACCCCTTCTTGCATCTTGCGGCGAGTGCCAAGCTCAGGGCGGTGCAAGAGGGGCCCCAAGCGTTCGAGCGATCAGCAGGACGGGTGGCCGCCGCGGCGTTGCGCCCGGGCGCACCAATGGCCGAGCGGCCGGATCTTTCGACTTTTCGCCGGGCTGACTACGTCCCGCCCGACCACCTGGACGAGCTACTGCGGCTCAAGGCGGCCATTGACACGCTATTCGGCGACGACCGGACTATCGAGGCGGACCTCGCCCGACTGTGTCTCGGAGGATGCGTTGAGCCCGCCACGATGCTTCGTAGGGACGGGCGAGCGCTTCGCTTCGAGCCCGAGAAGCGTCCGCAAAGGCCGATAGACGAGTTTCTACGGCGCGCAGCACTTGTTTCAGATGATATTTCGGCCTCATCTGCTCGCGTGGACGGAGGAATCGTGTTGGGCGACGCCCGAACGGACGACACGTTCTCCCAGGTCGAAGCGGCCGACCTCGCGCTCTTCTCGCCGCCATATCCCAACAACATCGACTACACAGAGATCTACAAGCTTGAGGCGTGGCTCCTTGGCTTGATTGCCTCTGACGAGGAGTTCGCTGCGCAACGGCGGGCTACAGTGCGGAGCCATCCGAGTCTGAAATTCGACGAACGCTTAGATGTGAGCGACGAGGCCGCAATTTTCCAGGTCGCCGCGCTCAGCGAGCCGGTGCTTGCCGCGGTGCCTGACGGCGACCGGTACGCAGCGGGACGCCGGCGTCTTGTCAACGGCTATGTTCAGGATCTCTTCGCCACGTTGTCGCATCTGCGGGACCATTTACGACCCGGAGGGCACCTCGTCTACGTGGTCGGCAACTCGCTTCACGGGTCGGATGGGGGAGGTTTCGTCATAGCCGCTGACCTCCTCATTGCGGCCGCGGCTGAAATAGCCGGGTTCGAAATCGATCGCATCGCGATAGCGCGCCGCCCGCGGAGGCGGCGGACAATGTCCCCGTATCTCCGTGAGAGCATCGTGTTTGCTCACGTCCCGGTCCGAGCAGGCGCTCGCTGCGCACGGGAAGCGTCCGCCGGCACGCGATGACCTCCACCTTCGCGTTCTCGCCTTCGGCGCGCCTTCAGCGGTACCTGGGGGCGGAACTCATCGCCGATCCAAACGTGGCGATCATCGAGTTCATCAAAAACTCCTACGACGCCGGTGCTTCTCGAGTGCTGGTGCAGTTCGACATTGCAGACGAGCCCGCGCGTCTTGTGATCGCGGACGACGGCGTGGGCATGGATGAGGCGTCCTTTGACCGCAACTGGATGCACCCAGGTTTCAGCGAGAAGGGGGACGGCGCTCCGCCGGCGCCTCCTCGGAGAACGTCGGCGGCGGAGCGTCGCCGCGCCAAGAGGCAACCTGTGGGCGAGAAGGGACTGGGGAGGTTGGCTGCCGGACGCCTTGGCGCTCGCCTTGAGGTCTTCACGAGGGAGTCTCCGTCCGATCGGTGGTTGCACGTCGATTTCGTGTGGGCGCGCTTCGATGACATGACTATCCCGCTGGATAGGGTCAGGATCCCCTTCGACTACGACACGCCGCCACCATCCGACGTGCCGTTCACCTCCGGAACGGCCGTCGTGATTCACGGACTCATTCAGCGGTGGGATCAACGCGTGCGAGGCCGGGCGGTGCATGGCCGCAGAACAACGCGCCTCGGACGGCTGAAGCAAGACCTCGAGTTCCTGCTGCGCCCGATGACACCGACCCAGCAAGACTTCACGATCTCGCTTGTAAGCGACCTCGTCCTCAACCGAGAGGACATCGGCGAGATCACCCCTGGTGCTGCCGTCGCTGATGCTTACTACAGCTACTCGTTCCAGTTCACACCAGACAAGGCTGGACGACCCGTGATCACGCGCACCGTGGCGCGAAGCCCGGAGGCGGCTCAGCAATCCGCACGCCCGCAGCTCGACAAGCCGCTACGTAGAGCGGTTACGGACGAGATGGCGAAGGCGGAGGGGCGCCCGCTCGAGCTTCTATGCGGTCCGTTTGGGGGGACGTTCCTTTACAACCCGCCGCAGCTGGCACAGCGCGCAAAAGAGATCGACAAATCGCCGGTCGGTGTACTTCTGTACCGCGATGGCTTACTGGTTGAGCCGTACGGAGTGGACGAGAACGACTGGGTTGGCGCACGCGCGCGAAAGGCGCAGAGGCACGGCCATGCGGCCATCTCGCCTGACACCTTTTCTGGATTCGTCCTCATCTCGCGCCGCGAAAACGGCGCCCTGCGAGACATGAGCAACCGGTTGGGCTTGCTCGATTCACCGGCAAGCGAGAATTTTATCGAGCACGTCCGTGCAGAGTTCTTCCAGTTCGAGCAACTTGTCGAGGACGAAATAGTCGTGCCGCGGCAGCAGGGTGGGCGCGCCGAGGAGGCGCAGGGTAAGGCAGAGGAGACGCAGCGCCTAACGGCAATCAAGCTCCGGAGCCTCGCTCACTCGGTGCGCCAGCCTCTCCAGGGCCTCGCGTGGGATCTCGTGACTCTGGAGGCCCTGGAAGGCCGCGCTGACATTCCTGCCGACGCTCGCGCGACGCTCCACGAAGTTCGAGAATCAGTGTCCAACCACATCGGGCGCGTGGAAGCACGTATCCAGGAACTGCTCAGCGCACCGACGCCTGCCTTCGCAGAGGTTAAGCCAGATGCCTTGGTGCGGCAGGCGGTTGCACAGCTTCACGGCGTTGCGCAAAGCCGCGAGGCCGAACTCACGATCATTGACGGGATCCCCAGCGTAGACGTTCTCGTACCACCTGACATCGTGATCCACGCGCTGGCGAGTTTGATCCAGAACGCGCTCGAGGCCGGACGACCTGAAGGCCGCGCTCCTACCGTTGAGATTCGTGCTGCCCTGCAAAACGGGGACGTGGTCATCGAGATCACCGACAACGGCACTGGGGTCGAAGGTTTCCAGACCGGTACAAGCCTCAGCGAGGTTCCATCCACAAAGGGCCGACCAGCAGCTGGGCTTGCCGACGCTGAGATCGCTCTAACCGCCTCGCGCGGAGCCCTAGTATTGACTCGCACGGACGGTTCCGGCACGGCCTTCGAGGTTCGCCTTCCGACTCGCGTCGCTGGCGTGAGCCGCTAGGCCCCGCCGGTCCGGCTGCGCGGCCGGACGGATACGATCGGGCTCGTGGCCGCGGGATTGCTTATCGACGACGACCTGGGGCTGATCGAAAGCGTCCAGCGTGCTGCCGCTGCGGCGAAACTGGACCTCGCGACGGCGACGACCTGGGACGAAGGGCTCGGGCTATTTCACGTCCTGAGCCCTAACGTGGTCATTGCCGACTACAACATGCCGGGATCCCAGCATGGACTGCTGCTCTTGGCTCGCATCCGCCGGCTGAGGCCATCGGTTCGCCTCGTCCTGATAAGCGGGTTCCTCGAGGAGTCGGACATGGAGCGTGTTCGTGCCCTCAATCTCGTCGATCGCACACTAACCAAGGGTTCAGTGCTTGAGTCTGCGCGCGTTGTCGTTGACGAGGTCCGACAGGCGCAAGAGGCATCGCTAGCGCCAACCGATTGGCGGGAGGTAGCCGATGCGGCGGTCGCAGCGGCGGAGATACCCGAGGCCGACCTGACTGAACTTGATCAGATCCTCTCGCGCAAGGCTGACGAGCGGTCACGCAACAAGGCGCGCTGATGTCGCTCGGCTACTTCGACACGAGCGCGCTGATGCGTTGGGTTGAGAACGACGTCCCTGCTCCAACCGCACGCAACATCCACGTAGCCGCACAGGTGGCGCTGCTACGCGCGGACCCAACCGCAACACTAGGCGTGTCGGGGTTAACCTTGCTCGAGTTACGGTCCGTGATTTGCCAGGACTGGCGCAGCACACACGCGGATGATGCAGCGTTCGACGCGGACTGGGCGCGTGCGTCGAACCTGGGCGTTATGCGCGAAGTGTCGACCGGACGGTTCGTAGTCGTGCCGGTTCCGCCCAAGGCGCCTGAGCATGCCGCGACACTTTTCGACCTTGCTACGAGTCAGCACGGCATCGCGCTCGGAGCGTGGGATGCAATACACCTCATTACGGCTGCCGCATGGGCGTACCGCGAGGGCCAGGTTGTCAGTCTCTACACCTGTGACGACGACTTTCAACGTTTCGTGGACCACTATGGCGAGTTCAGCCGCTTCGTACGCATCGTCGACATGAATCCATAGACGTCGCTCGATGAGGCCTCCCCGGCCGGAGGTGTCCGCTTTGCCACGCGGTGGGGCAAGCGTAGCCATGACTCTGCCTCCGCTTCTGGGATCCAAAGCCCGAGCACACGTGACGCACTGGGGAGTGCCTGGAGCCGTGAACGTTTCGTGAATTGTTAAGCCTCGTGCTCTGAGGTGCTCTCAGGTTCTCTCAAGTACGCTCAGATCGGGGTCCTCTTGCGTGGTTTGGCGAGCGTTTCTACGTTCGCTGTGTGCAGTCAACTCACAAGATCGAGGGGAGAGCAGCCGCCGGGTTCGCCGCCTACTTGACGACGTCGGCGAGCCGGGGGGACTACTACGTCGGCGGCGAACTCGAGGGCGACGGCGGCGCGTGGCACGGCTCACCGGAGGCGCTCGACGGGCTCGGCCTCGATCCGACGCTGCCGGTCCGCAGATCCGATCTCGTGTCGTTGATGGAGGGTCGCTCGCCGGCGAGCGGTGAGCCTGTCCGCCGGGTTGGTGGTGACGGCTCTCGGGTGGCTGGGATTGACGCGACGTTCTCGGCGCCGAAGTCGGTGTCCGCGCTGTGGGCGGTGTCGGATCCGTATCGCCGCGCGCAGATCGAGGTTGCGCATCGCAAAGCCGTCGCGAGCGCGCTCGGTCGGATTGAGCGTGACGTCGAGTTGGTTCGTCGGCGTGAGCGCGGCGAGCTGCGCTGGGAGAAAGCCCGGAGTCTCGTGGCGGCCGAGTTCGTCCACACCTCGTCGCGGTTGACGCGCGATCAGGAGCGTGACGGTGTCCCAGACCCGCAGCTGCACTCCCACGTGGTGATCCTCGCGGCGGAGCGTGAAGACGGACGGTTCGCGGCGGTCGACTCCCGCGAGTTGTTCAGGTCGCAGCGCGCGAATGGCGCGTGGTATCGCGCGGAGCTCGCGCACGAGCTCCGCGGTCTCGGTCTCGAGGTCCGCTCCCGGACGGGGAGGGATGGGCGGTTCTTTGAGCTTCGGGGTGTGCCGGAGGAGTTGTCGAAGCGTTGGTCGCGCCGGCGTGAGGTGATCGAGAAGGCCGCCCGCGAGTTCCTTGACCGTTACGGTCGCTCACCGAACCGTGGCGAGCTCGGCTCGATCGCCGTCGCAACCAGGGGCACAAAGACCGTGACCGCGACCGTGGATGTGTCCACGGCGTGGCGGACGGTCGGCGAGGAGTACGGCCTCTCGCGCGCCCGCGTCGAGCAACTCTTCAACGACCGCTCCCGGGAGCCGGAGCGAGACGTCCGCTCCGAGCTGCTCGCCGACATCACCAGGAACCGTTCGATGGTCGACACCAGGGAGCTCGAGGCGAGGGCGTTCGAGCTCGCGGCCGGGGTCGAGCGACCGGAAGCGGCGCGTGAGCGTCTCGCCGAGTTGGAGCAATCCGGGGAGCTGGTGCGATTGGAGGGTGGCTTTTGGACGACCCGGGAGTTGCGTGAGCTCGAGCAGCGCACGATCGCGACGGTGACGGGGCGCGCGAATGATGAGGTGGCGCCGGTGTCGTTTTTCGCGCGTGCGGAGGGGGAGCGCGCCGCTGGGGACCGGCTCAGCGCACGCCTCCCCTCGGGTAGCTGGGGCCTTCATCTGAGAGCCGAGCAGCAGCGCGCGATGGACGTGGTCACGGGCACGGGTGGCGTCACGGTGCTGGTGGGTGAGGCTGGTACCGGCAAAAGCGTCGTGCTAGGCGCGGCGCGTGACGCGTGGGAGTGCGAGGGCTACAGGGTGATCGGCACCGCGGTCGCCGGCGCAGCAGCACAACGCCTCGCCGGGGATGCGGGGATACGGGAGACGATGACCGTGGACGCGCTTACCCACCGCGCGGACCGCGGGAACCTTGGACTGGATTCGCGGACGGTGGTCGTGTTTGACGAGGCTGGGATGGCGGACACGCGCCGCCTCGCCCAGGTCGTTGAGCTGACCAGCCGGGCAGAGACAAAGCTCGTGCTCTCAGGTGACAGTGCGCAGCTATCGTCGATCGGCGCGGGCGGCCTGTTCCGCGAGATACAGGAGCGCGCACCAACAGCGAGCCTGACTGAGGTGCACCGAGCGAATCACGCGTGGGAGCGCGAAGCGTGGGGACAGCTGCGCGACGGGGATGCGCAGCGCGCGCTCGCTGCCTACCAGGCCCACGACCGCCTCCACATCGGTGAGACACGTGAGCAGGCTGGGGAGCGCATGGTCAACGACTGGGCTCAGGCTCGCGCGGAGCATCCTCGGGACCAGGTCGTGATGATCGCCGACGCCTCAAACCACGAGATCGACCACCTCAACCGGCAGGCCCAGGAGCACCGCGAAGCGGCGGGCGAGCTCGGAGCGGAACGCGTCCAGCTACCAGAGCGGCCCTACGCTCTCGCGAAGGGCGACGAGGTCCTCTTCAGTGCCCAACACCACCTGCCCGGTCAGCAGCGTGTCGAGAACGGGACGCGCGGACAAGTCGTCGCCGTCGACGAGCGCTCAAGCAGCGTGCGCGTCCGCGTGGAGGAGCTCCGACCCCGCAATGTGGACGTGAACCCGGAAGACCTCCACCGGCTGCGGCTCGCCTACGCGCAACACGTCTACAAGGCGCAGGGCCTGACTACCGACCGTGCCCTCGTCCTCAACGGTGGCTGGCAGACGGATCGCGAGACCAGCTACGTGGCGCTCACGCGTGCGCGCGAGCAAACAGACATCTACACGAGCCGCGAGGACCTCGGACGCGCCGGAGTCGATACGGACCTGGTCGACCGGCTCGCCGACCGGTTCCGAGAGAGCCACGCACAAGAGGCGAGCATCACCCGCGAGGAACAACCAACCGCCGTAAACGAGGTCGAGCGCGACGTTCGCTGGGCGCTCGACCGACTCGACCGTGCCGACGACCACGACCGCGAACAAAGCGAACGGATGGAACAGCACGCCAGGCGGCACGACACGCAACGCGACACTGCTGCGGAGCGCGCGAGCGACAGCGACCAAGGCGAGCCGGAGCTCACCTGGTTTGCGCGGCGCCTGCTCGAAGCGCGCGCGCACGCGCCCTACGGCTACCTGGACGGTGAGCCAGGACGCGAGCAGGACAGCTCCTACGCGCGTAGGTCCCGTGAGATACGCGAACACCAGGACGACCGAGCACGCGAGCTCTCAGATGATCGCGACGACAACGCGCTCACCGCTGGCGAGCGGCTCGAGCGCGCACTCGACGAGCAAGATGACTTCCGGCCCGACCCCTCACTCAGCGCCAGCGACCGACTGCACCAACTGCTCGAATGGCAAGCCGAACACGAACGCGACAACGACCGCGGTTATGGCTTCGAGATGTAGCACCCCACCGGAACCAGCAGCCAGTAGCTCCGCTCCACCGGTCAGTCAACCCCGCTATGCGGGGTTCCCCTCGCGACGCTCGGTGACAGCCCGGCTCCACTCCGCTAGTTCGTCGATTAGGTCGGCCAGGGGCCGACTCCGCATTGGAATGTGACTCGGAGCTCGGCGTATCCCCGTCGCTACGTATGGTTCGGGCCGTGCCCCGCCGCTCGCTGCTCGAACAGGTTGTGGTCCGCGTGCTCGACCATGACATGCGCGTCTATCGCATCTCGAAGGGTGAACCGGCCGAGCTGGACGACTTCCGCTCCCACTATGAGCTTGCGCTTCCGCCGCGGGGCATCGAAGACCGCGCGACGGTCATTCATATGGCGGTCTCGATGTTCGAGACCGCCGAGCGCTGCTGGGAGCTGATCGAGCGCACCAACGGGCGGATCGGTGACCGGGTTGCCGAGGTGGCGCTCGTGGCGGATCGCGGAGTATGCGTGGCAAAGACTGGCGGTCCCTCGCATTGGTCCGTCTGGGGACGCCCCGCAGAACTGCAATCGGCGATCGTTGATTACGCGACTCGCTAGACGCCGCCGATATCCTGAGTAGCTAGATGACCTACTCCATCTTTGACAGCAACGGGAATCTCATGGACGCGTTTGACGACCGCGACGCGGCCGTCGCTGCGCTCGGCGCCATCGTCAAGGCCGATCCTCAGGCTGCGGATGCAGTCTTTCTCGTCGCGCAGGACGAGGCTGGGCACTTTGTCGGTGAGGCCGTGTACGGCTCCTCACTGCACGTCGCGGCGTAACGTCTCGGCTCGCTCGCCGTCTCCCGGGACACGATTTTCGTGTCCCAGAATATGTCCCGAGATGAGCGAATCTGAGGGTAGTTGAGCGTAGTTCAGCGGACTTTAGAAGCCCTGAATACACTGAAAAAGCCCTGCATTTGGGCCCCTCTTAAGCCCAAGGTTGTTGGTTCGATTCCAACACGGCCCACTGAAAGAGCCCGCAAACGCGGGCTCTTTGACTTTTCGAGGACGCCACGCCAGCAGGTCGCTCAGCGCTTGCGTGCACGGCGATCTGAGCACTGCCCGTCAGTCTCGCGTGCCGCCGTGAGAGTTCTGCCAGAAGATCGACCCTTTCGCCTGCGCCGGGCGTTTGAAGGCTCCAGAGGCCGGCGCACAAAGCGCGGGCCCACGCCAAGGAGGGAACCAATGCGCGGCACACTCGGCGTACCGGGGGCGCTCGTGAAGGCCGCCGCCGGCGCAGCGTTGTTCGTCGGGCTCGGCGGTGCCGCGTACGCGGCGACGACGAGCTCTGCGTTCGTTGCCAGCGACGGCGCTGTCACGAGCTGTCTGCCACCAAACGGCGGAACGGTCCACATCTGGAAGCCGGGACACCGGTGCAGCGGTGGCTGGGCGAACCTCAGTCTCGCGGCGAAGGCGGGCGTCGGCGCGACCGGCGCGACCGGCGCGACGAACCCAAACGCGACGGCGGTTGACGGCCAGAGCGTCAGCAAGCTCTACCTGAAGCAGCCGACGCCGACGAGCACTGCCTCGACTGCGACGCTCTACAGCGCGAACGGTCTGACGATCCTCGCGCAGTGCTCGACCGCTGGGGGCGCCAGCCTCGATGCGACAGGGCCGTCGAGCGGCGACTCGGAGCTCTTGGTGAGCGGTCGCGACGCCACTGGCTCATACGGCAGCCAGATCCCGGCGCTTGGGGCGACGGCGGTCCCGATCGCGCTGGCTGGATCCGGTGAGTTCTCATTCACTTACGCGACCAGCGCCGGCGCGGTGGCGTCAGGAAACGTCGGCTACCAGAGTGCTCCGTCGTTCGCGCACTACGCGGGATGCGGCTTCTTTGGCGAGGTCACGGCCGGCTAGCTCAGCAGATTCGCGGCAGCGGGTCGCCGGCGAGCGTGTCGAGCACCCGCGTGCCGCCAAACGCCGTGTCCAGCAAGACCATGCCAGGCGGATCGCCGCGCACCTCGCCCGCGACGACCGCCTCGCCGCCGTGCGGGTGGGCGCGCAACGCCGCGAGCGCGCGCTCGGCCCCTTCGGGCGCGACCACCGCCACGAGCTTTCCCTCGTTGGCGACGTAGAGCGGGTCGATCCCGAGGATCTCGCAGGCCCCCAAGACGGCCGCGTGGACCGGAACACTGGCCTCGTCGATCACGATCGACACCGACGCGGCGCGCGCCAGCTCGTTCAGCGTCGTCGCGACACCCCCCCGCGTTGGGTCACGCATGCAGCGCAACGAGTCGCCGGCCGCGGTGATCAGCGCGCTTGCGAGGTCGTGCAGCGGCGCCGTGTCACTCTCGATCTCGCCCTCCAGGTCGAGCTCGCCGCGGGCCATCAGCACCGCCATCCCGTGGTCGCCGACCGCTCCCGATATGAGGATACGGTCGCCCGGCCTGATCAGCCGCGGGTCGAGGGTCACGCGCTCGTCGATCATCCCGACGCCGGCCGTGCAGATGTAGAGCCCGTCGGCCTTCCCACGCTCAACTACCTTCGTGTCACCGGTCGCCACTGGCACGCCCGCAGCCGCGGCGGCGGCGCCGATCGACGCCGCGTAGCGCTCGAGCTCCGCCACCTCGAGTCCCTCCTCGAGGATGAAAGCTGCCGAGAGGGCGAGCGGCTTCGCGCCGCTGACAGCCAGGTCGTTGATCGTCCCGTTTACGGCGAGGGTGCCGATGTCGCCGCCGGGGAACCGCAGCGGCTTGACTACGTACCCGTCGGTCGTGAAAGCCAGACGCGCGCCGCCTTCGATCGGGACCTGGGCGCTGTCGCCCAGCGGAGCGAGGAGCGGGTTGGAGAGCACCGGCAGAAACAGCGACTCGAGCAATGCCTGGCTCGACCGTCCGCCCGCTCCGTGGGCGAGCGTGATCCGCGCGTCGGTGATTCGTCGCGCCGTCCGGGCGCGCCGCCGCGCGATGCGGTCAAGGACCTCGTGCTCCTCCATCAGCCGGCGGCGAGCACTCCGGCGCCACGGCGGCGCTCGAGTCGTCCGTAGTTGTAGTAGGCGGCGCAGGCGCCCTCGCTCGAGACCATGCACGTGCCGATCGGCTGCTCGGGCGTGCAGGCCGTGCCGAACACCTTGCATTCCCACGGTCTGATCGCACCGCGCAGCACCTCGCCGCATTGGCAGGCCTTCGGGTCGGCCACGCGCGCGCCCGCCACCGTGAAGCGCACCTCCGCGTCGTGCTCGGCAAACGAGTCGCGAATCCGCATCGCACTGCTCGGGATGAATCCGAGTCCGCGCCACTCGAACGTGTCGCGCAGCTCCATCGTCTCGGCGATCGCGCGGATCGCGAGCGGGTTGCCCCCGCGGCTCACCACGCGGGAGTACTGGTTCTCCACTTCGCAGCGCCCCTCGGCCAGCTGGCGCACCAGCATGTAGATGCTCTGGAGGACGTCCAGCGGCTCGAACCCGCAGACGACGACCGGCTTTCGGTGTTCGCGCGGGATGAACTCGTAGGGCTCGGTACCGATCACGGTCGAGACATGACCCGGGCCGATGAACCCGTCGAGCGCCAGGCCCTCCGAGCGGAGGATCGCGAGCAGCGCCGGCGCGACGATCACGTGGTTACAGAAGACCGAGAAGTTGGCAGCGCGCTCGGCACGCGCACGCAGCAGCGTGAGGGCCGTGGAGGGCGCCGTCGTCTCGAACCCGATCGCGAAGAAGACCGTCTCGCGGTCCGGGTTCTCGCGCGCGATCCGCAGCGCGTCGAGCGGCGAGTAGACGATCCGAACGTCAGCTCCCGCCGCCTTGGCGTCGAGCAGCGAACCGCGGCTCGCGGGAACGCGGAGCATGTCGGCGAACGTCGTGAAGATCACGCCGTCCTGCTCGGCGATCGCGATCGCATCGTCCTGGCGCCCCATCGGTATCACGCACACCGGGCAGCCGGGCCCGTGCACGAGCTCGATTCCCTCGGGCAGCAGATCCTCGAGGCCGTGGCGGTAGATCGTGTGCGTGTGCCCGCCGCACACCTCCATCAGCTTGTACTTTTGCCCGGGCTCGACGAGCGCCGCGATGCGCTCCGCGAGGCCGCGCGCAACCTCGCCGGAGCGGTACTCGCTGACGTGCCTCACGACCCACCCACCGCGGCGCTCGCGATCGCGACGCCGGCGTGGCAGAGCAGCCGATCTCCGAGCGCGACCGGGCCCACGAGATCGACCGCGACCTCCTCGCGGCCGCCGGCGAGCGCCACGACCGCCGTGCTCCCGCGAAGCTCCACAACCTCGCCAAGCACCGCAACATCGCCGCAGGTGACGCACTGCGCCGCGTCGTCGTTCACTGGATCCGACTCTCCGCGAGCTCGTCGAGCTCCTGCTCGTAAGGGCTGCCGAGCTGCTCGAGGAGCTCGCGGGTCGCGAGGGCCTCGTCCTCGTCGATCCGCGACATCGCAAAGCCGACGTGGAGCAGCACCCAGTCACCGACCTCGACCTCGCCGTCCAGCAGCGCGACGTTGATGATCCGCCTGATCCCCGAGACGTCGACCTTCGCGAGCTGAAGCTCGGCGTCGATCAGCTCGATCACCTGGGCCGGGATCCCGAGACACATGGCTAGCGAGTCCCCTTCACTCCGCAACCTCGAGCGAGACGAGAATGATCTCCTGGGCGTTCGGGTCGTCGAGATCCGTGCTCTGGTCGATCACGACCTCCGCGCCCGCCGCGACCGTGTCGCGCGCCGCGATCTCGAAGTGTTCGCGCAGATGGTCCGGCGAGATGTGGGCGAGCGCTCCGAGCCAGAGGCGAACCGAGGTCACCTCGTCGGCGCCGCTGTCCTGCGCGACCTGTTCGATCTTTCGCATCACATCGACCATCAGGGTGAGCTCGTGCATGCGCTCGGCTTCAGCGCTCCGCGCGCTCGGCTGCGCCGGCGAGTTGGTGCGTTTCGGCGGTGATTCTCAGAGCGGCCGATTCAAGTGCGCCGGCGACCGCTGCCGACAGCTCTTCGCCGGCATGGAAGTTCTCGCCTTCGATTGCGTACACGATGACGCGCTCCGGCAGCCGGCCAAGGGTCCGCGCCAGCTCGATCGTGTCGGCAAGGCCGACGGCGTGGGTTGACGTCGATCCGCGGATTGTGCTCGGCAGCGCCTCCGTGCTCGCGTCGTAGCGGTGGATCGTTCCCGGGTGCGCGCCGGAGTGGACGGCGTCGATCAGCACGACCGCGCGTGCGTGTGCCCACGTGTCAAGGAGCGCGATCGGCTCGCCTTCGGATTGCGCGACTTCGACGGCGCCGCGCTCGCGCAGCAGCCGCGCGAGCGCGAGGCCCGCACCATCGTCGCCGCGGTAGGCGTTACCGACGCCGATCACGATCACGTCAGGAGCGCTCGACGGTGAGCTCGAGGAAGTGGGTGGCACAGGAGATGCACGGGTCGTGGTTTCGTATCGTCTGCTCGCAGCGGAGCGTCAGGGCCTCGTCGTCAAGCTCGATCGCGGCCGCAACGACGGCGCGTAGATCTTCCTCGATCGCGAGCTGGTTCTGCGACGTCGGTGGAACGATCTGCGCGTCGAGGATCGTTCCCGCCTCGTCGATCTCGTAGCGGTGGTAGAGCAGCCCCCGCGGCGCCTCTGTCGCGCCATGACCGGTGCCGCGACGCGGCACGACCTCAACCGCCGGCGCGTCGGGCTCCTCGTAGCGCTCGATCAGCGACAGCGCCTCGTCGCATGCTTCGACCAGCTCGACGGCGCGAACGATGATGCTCTTGAAGGGATTTCGACACTCGGGACCGAGACCGGCGTCGCGAGCCGCCTCCCGCGCGAGCGGCCGTAGTCGGTCGGAGGCAAGCGTGTACCGGGCGAGTGGTCCCGTCAGGTAGGGCTCGCCGCGCAGGCGGGCGTGCAGCGCGTTCGAGTGCTCGACATGCTCCTCGCTGACATGCTCACCGAACTGCGACGGCGCGAACCGCAGACCGCGGTCGGACACGATCTCGCCGCGGTCGATCGGGTAGGCGTCCGGATCGCTCAGCGCGACGAGCTCCGGTCCGCGCTCGACGTCCGGAAACTCGAGCGTCGCGGTCCAGGCCACTGTTCGCAGCGCGATCTCGCGCGCGGCCTCGAGCGGGCCGACGAGCGCCGCCAGCTCGCGTCGCCGCGGCGCCCGATAGAAGCCGCCGACGCGCACGTTGATCGGGTGCACCTCACGACCGCCGACCGCCGCCAGCAGCGCGTTCCCGGCCTTCTTCATCTGCAGTCCCTGCTCGACGACCTCCCTGTGGTCGGCGGCCATCTCGACCGCACCCGCGTAGCCCAGGAAGTCGGGAGCGTGAAGCATGTACACGTGGAGCGAGTGACTCTCAATCCACTCGCCGCAGTAGAGCAGGCGCCGCAGGTCGCGGATCGGGCCATCGTCGATTTGCACCCCGCACGCGTCCTCCATCGCCCGCACGGCGCTCATCTGGTAGGCGACCGGGCAGATGCCGCAGATCCTGGCCGTGATGTCGGGCGCCTCGGTGAACGAGCGCCCGCGCAGCAGCGCTTCGAAGAAGCGCGGCGGCTCGTAGATGCGCAGCTTGACGTCGGTCACCTCGCCGCCCTCGAGCCTCACGTACATCGCTCCCTCGCCTTCGACGCGGGCGAGGTAGTCGGTGCGGATCGTGCGGGTCCCTCGATCAGCGCTCATGGGCTTCACTCGCCGCGCGAAAGGCCGGGGTGTCCGCGTTGAACGTGCGGTAGACGCGGACCAGGTCGATGTCCTGCGCGCCCTGGCGTGCCAGCTCGGCGCTGAGTGACGCGGTGTTCGGCGACTCCATCGGCCCGAAGCAGCCGTAGCAGCCGCGGTCGTAGGCGGGGCACAGCGCGCCGCAGCCGGCGTGGGTCACGGGCCCGAGGCACGCGGTGCCGTGGGCAACCATCACGCAGACGTTGCCGCGCCGCTTGCACTCGACACAGACGCTGTGGGCGCGCACGCGCGGGCGACGGTGGGCGAGGTGGGCGGAGATGACCTCGAGCAGTTGCTGCTTGTTGATCGGGCAGCCGCTCAGCTCAAAGTCGACCGGGACGTGGGCGCTGATCGGCGTCGAGGTCGCCAGCGTGCTGATGAACTCCGGCGAGGCGTAGACGACCCGCGTGAAGTCCCGGACGTCGGCGAAGTTGCGCAGGGCCTGGATGCCTCCTGCCGTCGCGCACGCGCCGATCGTGATCAGCGCCTTCGACTGACGGCGCACCTCGTAAATGCGCTCGGCGTCGTGGGCGGTCGTGATCGAGCCCTCAACGATCGACACGTCGTAGGGTCCCGCGACGACCGCGCTCGTCGCCTCGAGGAAGTACGCGATGTCGATCCGCTGCGCCAGCGCGAGCAACTCGTCCTCGCAGTCGAGCAGGCTGAGCTGGCAGCCGTCGCAGGAGGAGAACTTCCACACGGCGAGTGAAAGTCTCTCCATCACAACTCGCGGACCTCGAGCCACCGTCGCAGCGCAGCCCAACTGTAGACCGGACCATCACGGCAGACGAGCGTCGGGCCGAGCTGGCAGTGTCCGCAATGGCCGATGCCGCATTGCATGTTGCGCTCCGCCGACACGTAGAGCAGTTCGTCCTCGACCCCTTCGTCGGCGAGCGCTCCCGCTGTCACCCGCATCATGATCTCCGGCCCGCAGAGCATTGCTCCAAAATGGCCCTTCGCGATCCCCGCGCGCCCGATCAGGCGCGTGATTACGCCGACGTGCCCGAGCCATTCCGGGCCCGAGCTGTCGACCGTCGTGTGGACCTCGAACCCCTGTGCGCTCCAGTTGGCGAGATCGTCTGCGAACAGGAGCTGATCCGGGGTGCGCGCGCCGTAGAGAAGGACGAGACGTCCGTAGCGCTCTCGTCGCGCGAGCAGGGCGAGGATCGCCGGGCGCAGCGGGGCGAGTCCGATCCCACCGGCGCACGCGACGACGTCAAGTCCCTCGAGTCGCTCCACCGGCCACGCGCGACCGAACGGTCCCCGCACCGCCAGCGCCTGACCCGGCTCGGCGCCGCAGATCGCCGCGGTGGCGAGCCCGACCGAGCGGACGGTGTGCACGAGCATGCTCGAGTTGGAGGGATCGCCGCTGATCGAGATCGGAACCTCGCCGGTGCCGCCCGCTGCCAGCATTGTGAACTGGCCGGGAGCGAACGTGAGGCCGCTTTCGCTCCCGGGCGCCGACAGCTCGAGCGTCCAGGTGTCCGCGGTGTCCTGGCGCTTCGAGCGCACCACGAACGGCCTGCCGACCATCGGGCCGGGCTCGCGAATCGCGTCAGAGCGTTGCGCGGGCATTGCCGTAAACGTCGAGGAGCTGAAAGCGGGTCGCCTGGAGGCGTTCCACGAGGTTTGCTGCGAACCGCACCATCAGCTGGTACCCGAGCTCGTGGTCCTCCTCGGCCTTGCCTCGCAGGCAGGCCGCATCAAACGCAACGAGGCTGCACGGCTCGAGCGCTCGCGCGTCGAGCTGCCAGCGGTAGGGCGCAAAAAGCCAGGACCAGCCGACGACCTCGTCGGCGCCGAGCGTCTCGATGCGCAGAGCGCCGGCGCCCGGCGCGTGCACCTCGAGTGCGATGCGACCACGACGGATCAGGTAAAAGGTGTCTGCCGCCTCGCCCTCGCGCAGGAGCAATGCCCCGGCGCCGACGCGAGTGTTTTGCCCACAGCCGGCGATCAGCTTGAGCTGGGAGTCCTCGAGCCCGCTGAAGGTCGGGATCTCGGCGAGTACCTGTTCAAGACGGCGCACCGGCACCTCCTTCGCTCGCCCGGATCGCCCGCGCCTCCTCGGTGATGTCGATTCCGACCGGGCACCACGTGATGCAGCGTCCGCAGCCGACGCAGCCAGAGCTCCCGAACTGGTCGATCCAAGTGGCGAGCTTGTGGGTCATCCATTGGCGGTAGCGCGAGCGGGCCGAGCTGCGCACCGAACCGCCTGCGATGTGCGAGTAGTCGATCGTGAAGCACGAGTCCCAGCTCATGTGGCGCTCCACGTGCTCCCCCTGAAGGTCGGTCACGTCCTCGACGGTCGTGCAGAAACAGGTCGGACAGACCATCGTGCAGTTGCCGCACGTCAGGCAGCGCTCGGCAACCTCATCCCAGCGCGGATTCTCGAGATTCCGGTAGAGCAGGTCGCGCAGGTCGCTCGTGTCGAGCTCGCGTCCCATCTGCGCCGCAGCGCGGGCGTGTGCGGCGCGCGCGGCGTCCTGCTGGACCTTCGCCGCGGCGACGAGGGGCAGGTCGGCAAGGATCTCGGCGCCGGTGTCGCTGCCGCAGTCGACAACGAAATAGTGGCCGCGGTCGGAGTCGAGCACCTCCGTCAGCGCGAGATCAAAGCCCGCGCCTGCCGTCGGACCGGTCCCCATCGAGCTACAGAAGCAGGTGCCTCCGGCCTGCCCGCACTGCACGGCGATCACGAGGACCCCGTCGCGTCGCGCGCGCTCCGCGGGATCGGGATGCGAGCCGCCAAGCAGCACCCGGTCGAGGATCCCCATCGCCGCGAGCTCGCAGGAGCGAACGCCGAGAAACGCGTGCCGCGACGGTGGGACGGCGTCCTCAATTATCTCGCCGACGCTTCCATCGGGCTCGAGCCGCGCTCGCCACAGCCTGCGCTCGGCAGGAAGCTGGTAGGCCTTCCACGACTGCGGCCCGACGTTGTAACCGAACAGCGCGTCGTCGTCGCGAGCGAGCAGGCGATAGTGGCCCCCATCCTGCTCGTCAGTCCAGCCCGCGGGGAGATCGTCGGCACTGCGAATCTCGTCGTAGACGATCGCCCGGTCTCGAATCGTCGGCCCGACGACCGTGTAGCCGCGCAGCGCCAGCGCCTCGAACAAGCTGTCGAAGTCCTCGCGCGCGAGCACCTGGGAGCCCGGCGGACTCATTCCGCCGTGATTATGTCCCTGGCGAGTGCTCCGCGCATCGCGGTGATGCCGCAGAGAGGCGCGCGGGCTTTCCGATCACGCGCGCACGGGAGCGCCGCCGCATCGCTACAGTCGCTCGCGATGGACCGAGATCCGAGCGAGCGGCGGGGAGCCGCGCGTGCACCAGCTTGACCCCGCCGGCCTGCCCGCGCACGTCGATCGGCTGTATCGCGCAGCGTGGGCGCTGTGCGGTTCGCCCACCGATGCCGAGGACCTCGTCCAAGAGACGTTCGCGCGCGTCCTGTCCGGCCCGCGGATCCTGCGCGGCCGCGACGAGCTGGCCTACCTGCTCGCGGCGCTGCGCAACACCTACATCAGCGACCGTCGTCGCGCGTCCCGCCGTCCCGTCTTCACCGCGCGGCCGATCGAGGACCTGCCGCTCGAGAGCCGCGACCAGGCCGGCGCTCCCGAAGGCGCATTCGAGGCGAGCGAGGTGCTCGCGGCGATCGCCCAGCTGCCGGAGGACTTCCGGATGGCACTCATCGCCGTCGATATCGTCGGGCTCAGCTACGGCGAGGCCGCACGGGCGCTCGGCACACGTGAGGCAACGATCACGACACGCATCTACCGCGCGCGCTCACAGGTCGCGCGCAGGCTCTCGCCGGTCGAGCAGCCCCCGGGTCAGGCGCCACGGCGTCGGGAAGGAACGGGCGCCTGACGGCGTCCTTATAGCTGGATGAAACTGCGCCGTGACAAGCCCTCCCCGGAGGATGCCATCGCCCGCCTCGCCGACGGGAGCGTCAGCGAGGCGCAGCGGGGCGTGCTGGAGCGGTTGGTCGCCGACTCGCCGGAGCTGGCCGCGAAGCTCTCCGAGCAGCGGCGCGCGCTCGAGCTTGTTGGCGCCGTGGACGTGCTTGCGCCCCAGCGCCTGCTCGAACGTCTCGCGACACCGGCGTCGGCGCCGACCCCACGGCCACGCCGGCGGGTCCCGCTGCGCGGCATCGCGGTGCTGGTCGGCGCGATCGTCGTGCTGGCGCTCCTCGCAGCGCGTAACCACGGCCCTAACGTGAGCGGGGAGATTCATCTCGCGCTTGCCCGGGCCACCCTCCCAGCGCCCGCAGCGAGTCCCGCCGACCGGGGGGAGCTGAAGGCCTCGGTTGATGGGATCGCTTTCCCCGACTGGCACGCGCGCGGCTGGCAGGCGAGCGGCGCCAGGGCTGACGCGCTCGACGGCCGCGCGGTCGAGACGGTCTTCTACCGCTCGGCTGACTACGGCCGCCTCGGCTATTCGATCGTTGCGGGCTTGCCGCTCGCGCTGCCGTCGGGTGGCCGCTCGCACGGAGATGGCGCCGTCACCTACACGGTTTTCCATCTGGACGGTGCGACGGTCGTGACCTGGCGGCGCTACGGACACACCTGCGTGCTCGCAGCTCGCCGCGCCCCGGCCTCCGCGCTGCTCGCGCTTGCCGGCTGGGCGTAGCCGGTCGGGCGCCCTGATACGGTCCCTCGCCGTGGCGAGCGGGCTTGCTTGCATCGACGGGACCGTGATGGAGCTCGCGCAGGCGCAGATCCGGATCGACGACCCCGGGCTGCTCCGCGGCGACGGCGTTTTCGAGGCCATCCGGTTGTACGACGGGAAGCCGTTCGAGCTCGGGCGCCACCTCGCCCGGATGGAGCGCTCGGCAGCCGGGCTGCGGCTCGAGCTCGATATCGCGGCTCTAGCGCAGGACATCGAGCGGATGCTTGCCGTCCGCGGCGATGGCGACGACGTCCTGCGCGTGCTCGCGACCCGCGGCGGCCGGCGGATCGCGCTGTTCGAAGCGCTTCCCGACGGAGGTGATCGCTGCTCGCTGCACCCGGTCATCTACGCTCCGAGCAGGATCCTCGACCAGGTGAAGTCTCTCTCCTACGCGGCGAACATGCTCGCGTCACGTCTCGCCCGGGAGGCAGGCTTCGATGAGGCGCTGCTGGTCAGCCCCCACGGACGCGTCCTTGAATGCCCGACAGCCGCGTTTTTCGCTGTGATCGATAGCGTGATCCGCACGCCTCCGCTGAGCGATCACGTGCTCGACTCGATCACTCGGCAGGTCCTCCTCGAGTTGGTCGAGGTGATCGAGGAGCCGATCACGCTCGAGGACCTCGGCCGCGCGCAGGAGGCGTTCCTCGCCTCGTCGATCCGTGACGTGCTCGCGGTCGATCGCATCGGCGAGCACGAGCTGCAGTGCCCGGGCCCGCGCACGCTCGAGGCAGCCGAGCGTTTCCGCGAGCGAACGGTGGCCGGGACAGGAAGCTGATGCGGGTCGCCACGATCGTCGGCAACCGGCCACAGTTCGTCAAGGCGGCGGCCGTTTCGCGTGAGCTGCGAGCAAGCCACGATGAGATCCTGATCCACACCGGGCAGCATCACGACGCCGATCTGTCCGACGTCTTCTTCGCGGAGCTCCCGCTGCCGGCGCCCGATCACCACCTGGGCGTCGCCGGCGCCGGGAACGTCTCGCAGCTCGGGCGCATGCTCGGCAAGCTCGCGCCGCTACTCGAGCAGCTTGATCCTGACGCTGTGCTCGTCTACGGGGACACCAACTCGACGCTGGCGGGCGCGCTCGCAGCCGCCGACAGCGGCCTCGCGCTGGTGCACGTCGAGGCGGGCATGCGCTCCTTCGACCGGACGATGGCGGAGGAGCGAAACCGCGTCCTGACCGATCAGCTCTCGACGCTGCTCCTCTGCTCGACGCAGACGGCGGCCGAGCAGCTGCGCGACGAACGAGCGCCGGGTACGGCGATCGTCGTCGGCGACGTGATGGTCGACGTCGCCCTGGCGAGGGCAGCCCGCGCGATCGCGGACACCGCCACGCTCGAGCGCCACCGCCTCGAGCCGGGCGGCTACCTGCTCGTGACGGCGCACCGAGCCGCCAACGTCGACGATCCCCGAGCGCTCGAGCAGCTCGTTACGCTGCTCGAGGCGCTCCCGGGCAAGGTCGTCCTCCCACTACACCCGCGCACCCGCGTTCGGCTGCGTAAAGCCGGCCTCGCCAAGCGCGCCGCGGCCGCCGCTCTGTTGACGAAGCCGCTCGGCTACCTCGAGTTCGCCGCGCTGCTGCACCACGCAAAAGCCGTCCTCACCGACTCTGGCGGCATCCAGAAGGAGGCCTACCTGGCTCGGATCCCCGCCGTCACGCTCCGCGAGCGTACCGAGTGGACCGAGACGGTCGACGCGGGCTGGAACACGTTGGTCGGCCTCGATGCGGCCAAAGCGCTTGAAGCGCTGCGACGACCGCGCCCAACGAGCCACCCATCGCTCTACGGCGACGGCCATGCCGGAGAACGCGTGGTCGCGGCGATCGGCACCCTGAGCTGAGCCGCAGACTCGCGCGGTCGCGAAGCGCCTACGCGAGCAAGGCGGCTCGCCCGACGATCGTCTCCTGGCCTGCGGCCGTCCAGATCGTCTGCTCGCGCCCCGGGCCGACTCCGATCTGCGCGATCGGCACGCCGGTGAACTCCGCGATGAACGCGAGGTAGTCGCGCGCCGCCTGGGGAAGCTCGTCCTCGCTGCGGCACTCGCCGATGTCCTCGGTCCAGGACTCGAGCTCGGTGAACTCGCCTGACGCGTGATGGAGCACAGACTGGTGGTAGGGGAACTCGTCGAACACCGCTCCCTCCTCGCCGAGGTAGCGCGTGCAGACCATCAGGCGATCAAGCCCGGTGAGCACATCGAGTTTTGTGATCGCGAGCGCGGACAGCGTGTTGAGGCGTGCCGCG
This sequence comes from uncultured Solirubrobacteraceae bacterium, assembly GCA_964422115.1. Classification (GTDB taxonomy): domain Bacteria; phylum Actinomycetota; class Thermoleophilia; order Solirubrobacterales; family Solirubrobacteraceae; genus Palsa-513. The sequence goes on from CAYQZU010000003.1 coordinate 133,881, forward strand.
TAGCGCAGCGCGACGAGATCCAGCCAGCCGGTGCGCCGCGGCCGCCCGGTTGTCGTTCCGTACTCTCCGCCGGTCTCGCGGATCCGCTCGCCGACCGCGTCGTGGAGCTCGGTCGGGAACGGGCCCGATCCGACGCGCGTCGTGTAGGCCTTGCAGACCCCCCAGATCTCGTCGATGTCGCGCGGTCCGACTCCCGCCCCGACGCAGGCGGCCCCGGCGACCGGGTTCGACGAGGTCACAAACGGGTAGGTGCCGTGGTCGATGTCGAGCATCGCCCCCTGTGCGCCTTCGAACAGCACGATCCGGCCCTGTTCCAGCGAGTCCCACACCAGGCGCGAGGTGTCGGCGATGTACTCGGAGAGCTGGCGCCCGTAGCTCAGGTACTGCTCGGTCATCGCGTGCAGGTCGAGCGAGGGGTCGAGTGCGTAGGGACGCAGGGCCAGCCGGTTCGGCTCGAGCGCGGCCGTGATCTTCTTCTTCAGGATCTTCTCGTCGAGCAGGTCCTGGATCCTGATTCCCAGCCGCGCGGCCTTGTCGGAGTACGCCGGCCCGATGCCGCGTCGCGTCGTTCCGATCTGAAGCTTGCCGAGCCGCGCCTCGCCCGCCTGGTCGAGCAGGAGGTGGTAAGGCATGATCACGTGTGCGTTCGCCGACACCTTCAGGCCGCTGACATCCACGCGGCGCGAGCGCAGCGCATGGATCTCGCTGATCAGGACGTTCGGGTCGACGACCACGCCATTGCCGATGATGCAGCGCTTGCCGGGGTAGAGGATCCCGGAGGGGATCAGATGGAACTTCCACTCGACGCCTTCGCGCACGATCGTGTGGCCGGCGTTGTTGCCGCCCTGAAAGCGCACGACAGCATCCGCCCGCTCGGCGAGCAGGTCGGTGATCTTGCCCTTGCCTTCGTCGCCCCACTGGGCGCCGACTATCACTATTCCCGCCATCAGCTAAGGAGTGTAGGCAGCGGCGATGTCGTGCGGCCGCGGGAGGCCCGCTCAAACTGCCGGGACAAAGTCATCGCGTCGCGCATCCGCGCCGTAGAACGCGAGAACCTCGCATGAGCCCTCGAGACGGGACACGATCCGCTTGCCGAGCTGTTCGCCCAGCTCGACGGGATTCAGATTCGACGTGATCAGAGTCGATCGCTCATCCTGGTAGCGCGCGTTGATGATCGAGTAAAGCTGCTCGAGCGCCCACTCGGTCCGATGCTCTGCGCCGAGGTCGTCGATGTGTAGCAGGTCTACGGCCGCGAGCTCGTCGATCAGCCCGAGCACGCCGCCACCGTCGATCGACTCTCGCAGTAGCGCGAGCAGACGCGGACACGAGTAGATCGCGACCGAGCGATCCGCGTCGATTGCCGCCTTCGAGACGAGCATCGCCATCGTCGTTTTGCCGGTGCCCGGAGGACCATAGAGCCACAGGCCGTTTCCGCCGGCGAGGTTCGCATCGAGCTCGCGAATAAAGCCGCGAACCTCGCGCACGACCTCGGGGCGCCGCCGGTCGATGTCGATCACCTTGGACGATTCGAACGAAACGGCGCGAAACATCGAAGGGATCCGCGCCTCCAGCGTCCGTGCGCGAGCCTGCGCGATTCGCGCCGCACGGCAGCGACAGTCGCGCGCCACGAGGCTCTCCTCGTCGAAAACGAAGCCGCTCCCGTCACACGAGTCAAACTGGCAGCGCACCGCCACCACGGTCCGGTCTGGTGAGCTCACCATTCCAGATTAGACGGGCCGGCGGGCGGCTCACCAATCAACCGGCCAGTTTGCGTGCAAGCGCTCGCGGCGCCAGCGCCCGCGTCGAGCGCGCCGCCCACAACCGGCGCGAGCACGCCAAGTCACAGACCGCCACCCCGGCCACGCCACACACCTGTCAAGAGCACCACCAGACGCAAGCCGCCAGCCCGGCCGCACCACCACCACCACCACGCCCACGCAATCCAACGAGCGGCGTTGAGGTTCGTGAGGGCAACGCCCTCCCAAACCTCAATCCCGCGAGTAACTCATGAACCGCGGATACTCCGGCAGGAACGTCAACGTCACCGTCCCGAGCGCGCCATTACGGTGCTTGGCGATGATCAGGTCCGCCTCGCCGGGCCGCTCCGAGTTCGTCGGGTTGTAGTAGTCGTCGCGGTAGATGAAGATCACGAGGTCCGCGTCCTGCTCGACCGCACCGGATTCGCGCAGGTCCGAGAGCAGCGGCCGCTTGTCGGTCCGCGCCTCGACGCCGCGGTTCAGCTGCGAAAGCGCGATCACCGGCACGCCGAGCTCGCCGGCGAGCAGCTTCAGCCCGCGCGACATCTGTCCGATGATCTCGGCGCGGTTCTCGCTGCGCGACTCGGCCCGCAGCAGTTGCAGGTAGTCGACGATCACGAGGCCGATCCCGTCGGGGTGCTGGGCGTGCAGGCGACGCGTCTTCGCGCGGATCTCGAGCAGGCCGATGTCGCTCGAGTCATCGATCCACAGCGGGGCGTCCGCGAGCCGCGAGCTCGCCTTGACGATCTTCGGCCAGCGTTCCTCGCTGACGCGGCCCTTGCGCAGCTCGTCGCCCTTGATCGACGCCTGCGACGCGATGAAGCGCTGCGCGAGCTCGGCTTCGGACATCTCGAGCGAGAACAGCGCGACCGGCTTGCCGAAGTGGATCGCCGCGTTCTCGGCGATGTTCGTGACGAGCGAGCTCTTGCCCATCGACGGGCGCGCCGCGATCACGACGAGGTTGCCGGGTTGGAAGCCGCCGGTGATGTTGTCGAGGTCGGTGAAGCCGCTCGGCGTGCCGGTCAGCGACGTGCCGGCGCGCGAGAGCTCGTGCAGCTTGTCGAGCTCCTGGTGGAGCACCGCTTCGATCGTGCGGAAGTCCTGCTGGCTCTCGCCGTGAGCGACCTCGAGCACCGCGCGCTCGGCGTGCTCGATCACCTCGCGGGCCGGCTCTCGCCGGTCGAGCACGCTCGACTGGATCTCGTAGGTGGCGCCGAGCAGTCGGCGCAGCAGCGCGGTCTCCCGCACGATCTGCGCGTAGTGGCGGAGGTTCGCGACGTTCGGAACGCTGCCGGCGAGTGTCTCGACCGCGTCGGCCCCGCCCGCCCGTTCGAGCGTCCCGGCGCTCGCGAGCGCGTCGGTGGTGGTCAGCGCGTCGACCGGCTCGCTGCGCTCGTAGAGGCCGAGCATCGCCGCGTAGATCAGCTCGTGGCGCTCGCGATAGAAGTCCTCGGGCCGCAGTCCCTCCTCGATCACGAGCGAGTAGAGCGTGCGGTCCGACAGCAGGATCGCGCCGAGCACGGACTCCTCGGCCTCGATGTTGTGCGGCGGCGTGATCGCCTGAGCGACCTTCAGCTGGGGCCGCGCGGGGATTTTCGCCGGAGTGCTCACCTGTCCTCCGAGAATAGGCCCGCCCCCGGAGGGCTCGCGCGGGAGAACCCGCTCGTGGCGGAGGTTTTACTTCCCGCGGGTAGGGACGGAGGCATGCCTGCCCGCGCCCCGAACGGGGTGTGCCCGGGCAGGGATGCGTGCATGCACGCATCCCCCGGACCGCGCACGGGGTGCGCGGTCCGGGGCCTCGGTGCATGCACCGAGGCGAACAACCGAACGCTCTCTAGGCGGCGGTGACGATCGTCTTGACCGTCGCGGTGACGCCGGGCGCGATCTCGACGACGACCATGTAGGTGCCGACGTTCTTGATCGGCTCCTCGAGTGCGACGCCGCGGCGGTCGAGCTCGAGACCGCGCGATTCGCGGATCGCGTCAACGATGTCCTGCGGCGTGACCGAGCCGAACAGGCGGCCGTCGTCGCCGGCCTGCTGGGTCAAGGTGAGCACGGTCCGCGACAGCAGCGCGGAGGTCTCCTGCGCCTGCTCGACCGCTTGGCGCGCGGCGCGCTCGGCGGCGGCGGCGCGCTGGCCGGCGGCACTGATCGCGCCGGCGGTCGCGGGCTGCGCGAGCTTGCGCGGGATCAGGTAGTTGCGCAAATACCCCTTCGAGACCTCAACGACCTTGCCGCGCTCGCCGAGCGTCTCGACGTCCGCGAGGAGGATTGCCTGGGGCATCAGTGGGCCGTCCCGACGAGCATCACTAGCGGTCCCGGTCGCGATCGCGGTCTCGACCGCGGCCGCCCGTGCTCTCGACGGCGCCCTCGTTGACGTAGGGCAGCAGCGCCAGCTCGCGCGCGCGCTTGACGGCCTTCGCGATCTGGTTCTGGTGGCGGCGGCAGGCGCCGGTGATTCGGCGCGAGCGGATCTTCCCCTTCTCGGAGATGAACTTGCGCAGCGTCGCGACATCCTTGTAATCGACCTGCTCGATCTTGTCGCGGCAGTGCTGGCAGGGCTTGCGCCGACCGCTGGTCACCCCGGCGCGCTTCTCGCGCCGCCGGGCCGGTTTCTCTTGCGCGCCTCGCCGTTTTGCCATCTCTGCCTATCTGCTCCTAGAACGGAATGTCGTCGTCGCCCACGCCCACCGCGCTTGCCGCCGGCTGGAAGTCGCGCTCGTCGACGGGGACGTCGCTGCCCTGCGATCCAGCGGCCGCCGAGGCCGTGAACGACCCGTTCCCGGAGTCTTCACGACCACCGAGGAACTGGACGGAATCAGCGATGATATCGATTGCTTGGCGCTTCTGCCCGTCCTGGGTCTCCCACTCGCGCCACTCGAGGCGTCCCTGGACGCCGACCGGCCGGCCCTTCGAGAGAAAACGGGCGCAGTTGTCGCCCTGCGCGCCCCAGACCTTGACGTCGAAAAAGTTCGGCTTGTCCTCCCATTCGCCTGTCGCGCCGTTCTTGCGCCGCGTGTTGACTGCGACGCGAAGGTCGCACACGGAGGTGCCGCTCGGTAGCGCGCGCAGCTCGGGATCGCGCGTCAGGTTTCCTGTGATTACGACCACGTTGAGGTTGCTCGCAGCCATGGTTGCTCCTTCATTCGCTCGGGTTCTGTTGGACTCTAGAGCCCGAGTCGGCAGGCCCCGCAGAGCAGGCCGCTGTTTGGGAGATTTGGTCTGCCGGCCCACTCCACTGTGAGCTGGCGGGTTCTGGCCGGGAGCCCTCTAGGCGGTGGTGAGAGCTTCGCTCTCGTCCGCCGCGACCTCGCCTTCGGCGCTCGGCGCGAGCGGCGGCGGTGTGGTGGCGGTGGTGGCAGGCGGCGCGCCCGCTGCGCGCAAGCCCTGCTCGGGCGGCGGCGGAGTGCCGGGGGCCAGCTTGATGATGCGGTGACGAAGTACGCCGTCGGCGATCCGCAGGTTGCGCTCGAGCGACTCGATCAGCGGGCCCTCGCCGTGCAGCTGGAGCAGGTGGTAGTCAGCCTGCTCGCGGTGATCGATCTGGTAGGCGAGCGGACGCATGCCCCAGCTCTGCTCGAGGATCAGCTCGCCACCATCCTTCACCTGCGCGCGCGCATCGTCGAGCGCCTTCGTGCGAACAGCCTCCTCGGCGGTCGGGTCGAGCAGCAGCACGAGGTCGTATATGGGCCTGGCGACGGGCAAGACAGGCGATGATAGCAACGACGAGCTCGCCCTTCGGGCGACTGTGGCGTCTCAGTTTGAATCCGGGCGCTGACGCCAGAGCGCGCGGAGCGCGATCGTGCGCGTTGGGCTGCGCCACGCGAGCCCCCGGCGCTGCTCGTCGATCTAAGCGGTTGACGCCGCCCGGTAGGACCTGGCGACGATCTCTCGCAGGGCGCCGGGATCGACTTGGTCGACGCGCTTCAGGTAGATGCAGCCTTTGCCTGTCTGATGCGGTCCAAGCTGGGCCAGGAGGTCGTCGTACAGTTCCAGGCCGCCGGTCACGTACAGAACGGTTTGTGCTTTTCGCGGCGAGAAGCAGACGGCTGCGATGTCGCCCTCCCGGCCTGACTCATACCGGTAGTGCCGTGATCCGAACCCAACTATCGACGTTCCCCACATCACAGCCGGTTGCCGCGTGACTTCAGACATCAGGTCGACCAGAAGTTGCGCATCGCGCCGGCGCTGATCGTCCGCGACGGTGTCGATGAACGCGCGGACGTCGCCGTCGCCAGCTGCAGTCTTGTTCGTATTGGCCGTCACGTACCCCCCCGGAAATGTGGCCGGTGCCGACCACGTGCAGGCGAATTCAAGCGGAAGCCACCGCGCCAGGCGTGGAGGGCACCGGAGTACGCAAGTCCGACGGAGCCGGCCTAGTCCGGCGTCTACGCACAGCGGCACCGAGGCGAATGAGCCCTGCCGCGCCGCAGCGAGCGCCCTCCAGGGTCCTAAGGAGAGGAGACCGGCTTGCCGGTCTGCCTCGACGCCGCTTTGCCGGTCTGCCTCGACGCCGCTTTGTCGCTCGCCGGCCCCGACTTTCGTGCGATGTCGGCGAGTTGGTCGTCGATCCAGTCGCCCGGGTCGCGGGCGGTGACGATCGCCTGAAGGCCGGCGAGGCGCCGCTCGCGCTCCTCGCGGTCCATCGTCAGCGCGGCGTGGATCGAGTCGGCGAGCTCCTGGATGTCGAAAGGGTTCACCGACAGCGCGAACTCACCGAGCTCGTCGTGAGCGCCGGTGTTCTCCGAGAGGATCGACACACCAGCGTTCTCGTTCAGCAGCGGGCCCTCCTTCGCGACGAGGTTCATGCCGTCGAACATCGCGTTGACGAGCAGCACGTCGTAGTGCTTGTAGGAGGCGAACGCCTCCTCGAGGTCGTCGCGCAGCTTTAGCTGGATCGGCATCCAGTCGGGCGTGCCGTGGCGGTGGTTGACCACGGCGACGAGCGCCTCGATCCGCTCGAGGTACTCCGCGTACTCCGGCACGTCGGTCCGTGACGGCATCAGCTGGGCGACGAACGTCACGCGCTCGGAGAATTCGGGGTGCTGCTCGAGGAACAGATCGAACGCGGAGAAGCCTCGCAGCACGTTCTTCGAGAGGTCCGCGCGGTCGATCCGCAGGATCATGAAATCGCGGCGGCGACGTTTCAGCTCGGCCTCGAGATCGGCGACTCGGGGCAGGCTCGACTGCGAGCGTGTGGCCGCGTGGTCGATCGGCAGCGGGTACGCGCGCACCCAGACCTCGCGTCCCTCCCACCGGACGATGCTGCGATCCCAGTCGACGTCCGCCGACACGAGATCCTCGCAGCAGGCCATGAAGTTCAGCCGGTAGGCGTTGGTGTGAAAGCCGACGATGTCGTTGGCGAGGATCCCCGCGTAGAGCTCGTGGCGGATCCGCGTCGGCAACACGCGCCAGGCGTCAGGCTGCGTCCACGGGATGTGGATGAAGTGGTGCAGGAACACGTCCGGGCGGGCGCGCCGCACCAGCTCGGGGAGCGTGTAGAGGTGGTAGTCGTGAACCATCACGACCGGGTCCTCGACGTCATCGATCTCCTCGACAACGACCCGCGCGAGGTCCTCGTTGACGACGTTGTAGCCGAACTCGAACGCCTCGATTTCGTTGCGCCGGATGTCCGGCGCGTTCGACAGGTCCCACAGGTAGTGCTGAATGAACCACAGCATCGGGTTCGCAAAGATGTTGTAGAACCGCTCGTAGGCGTCCGGGTCGGACTCCACGAGCCGCACCAGGTAGTTCCCGCCGGTTGGGGAGCGGACCTCGAACGCGCGACGCCCGTAGCGTGCCGAGGCGGCCGCGTCGTGCTCGGTCATCGCTGAGGCGACCCAGATCACTTCGCGATGCGATGCCAGGCCGGTGAGCGCGGTTACCAGGCCGCCGCCGCCACGCGAGACCGAACCGTCGGCCTCGAAGGTGACCGGGCCGCGGTTCGAGACAAGCACCAGCCGTCGACGCTCCTTGCTCACCCCCGCGACGATACCTCTAATCCGCTCCGCCGCCGGCGGCTTCCTCGCCGGGGAGTGTGACGGTGAACACCGTAGCGCCGGCCGTCGAGTTCACATCGAGCACACCGTGGAGCCGCTCGGCCAGCTCGCGTGCGATCGCCAGGCCGAGTCCCGCGCCCTTCGCGCCGTCGGCGCTGTAGAAGGGCTCAAAGATCCGCTCGACTGCCTCCCGGGGTATCCCGGGGCCGTTGTCGGTGACGCTCATTCGCACGATTCCGTCGCCGTCGGCGATGCCGACCGTGACGAGCGTGCCCGCCGGGGTGTGGATGATCGCGTTGTCGATCAGGATGCGCAGTAGTTGCGCGACGCGGTCGGGGTCGACGATGGCACGCAGCGGCGTCTGCGGCAACTCGAGCTCGAGCACCGAGCGCCGGCCGGCGAGCGCCGGGACGAACTCGGCCGCGACGGCGCGGGAGAGCACCCCGATGTCGGTTGGGGTTGGTTCCAGGTCGATCGATCCGGCCTCGAGCCGCGAGAGGTCGAGCAGGCCGGTGGCGAGCTTGCCGAGCCGCTCTACCTGCTCGCGCACCTGCCCGACGAACTGGCGTCGGGTCTCCTCGTCGAGCTCCTCGTCCTGGATCAGCTCGAGGAAGCCGCCAAGCGAGAAGATCGGGGTGCGCAGCTCGTGCGAAGCGGTCGCGATGAAGCGCCGGCGGGCTTGCTCGAGCTCCTGCAGCTGGCTCTGCATGTGTGCGAGCGCCGCCGCGAGCTGGCCGAGCTCGTCGTGCGCATCGACCTCGAACGTCGCGGTCATATCCCCTTGTGCAACACGCTGCGCCGCGCGTTCGAGCCGCAGCACCCGAACGGTCAGCGCCCGGGCGACCAGCACCCCGAGCAGCAGCACGACGGCCAGCGCGATCCCGGCGGCGACGAGGATCCGCTTGCGGATCAGGACGACGTCCGAGTGGACGTTGTTGAACGTGACGCTGTAGACGAACACGTAGCTGCTCTTCCGGGCGACCGGGATCGCGACAAGCCCGAGGCCCGAGTTGACGGTGCGGCTGGCCGGCTGGTGCGAGGTGAACGCGATCGTCCCGGTTTGCGCGATCGAGGAGTCGATCTGCGTCACGGTCAGGAGTGCGTTCAGGGTTGGGCTGCCGTTCGCCGATTGCGTGAACCGCAGCAGCACCGCGTTGTTGGCGCTCGTCTTGCGCGCGAGCGTCGCGAGCGCTTCGCTCGCGCGCTGCTCGGTGGCGCTAAGTGCCGCCTGGTCGGCGGTGTAGGTCCGCTTCGCCGCCGCGATCTGCTCGGCGCTGGCACCGGACTTCGGTCGGCGCAGGCGCACGAGCGCCTGCTTCGCCGACTGGATGCTGTCGCCTTCGGCGACCTCACGGTTGGCGAGCCGCGCGAGGTTCCGCGCGAGCGTGCGTGAGTTGACGCTGCTCGCGAGACCCTCGGTGTCTTTCAGCTGTTGTTGTTCGAGGTGAGACTGAAGCGACGGCGTGACGTACACGTACACGACGGCCACGGCGATCAAGGTGATCAGGAAGAAGAACACCGCGAGGCGCGTGCGAATCGAGTAGAACAGCGCGCCCAAGCGCCGGCGGGGCCGCATCTCTAGTCGTCGCGAAAGCGGTAGCCGGCGCCGCGCACCGTGTAGATGTACTCGGGTTCCTTCGCGTCGCGTTCGAGCTTCTCGCGCAGGTGGCGGATGTGGACGTCGATCGTCCGCGGATCGCGGTAGGCGGAGTCGCCCCAGATCTGCTCGAGCAGACCCTCGCGGCTGAAGACGCGGCCGGGCGCTCGCGCGAGCGTCGTCAGGATCTCGAACTCAACGAAGGTGGTGCGGATTACCTCGCCGCGCAGGCGCACCGCGCGCTTGGCGAAATCGATCGTGAGCTCCCCGGCTACAAGCGGCTCCGCCCCCTCGTCGGCGGCGCTCTGCGCGGCGGCGGCGCGCATCGACGCCCGCCGGAGCGCCGCTTTGACCCGGCTGCGGAACTCGCGCATCGAGAACGGCTTCGTGATGTAGTCGTCGGCGCCCAGCTCGAGCCCGAGCACCTTGTCGATCTCCTCGGCTTTTGCCGTCAGCATGATGATCGGGACCGAGCTCGATGCGCGGAGTTTGCGGCAGACCTCGAGCCCGTCAACGCCGGGCATCATCACGTCGAGCACAACCAGGTCGAAGTCGCCTTCGGCGAACCGTTCGAGGGCTTCGTTGCCGTCGGCGGCGCGAACGACCTCGTAGCCGTCCTTGCGCAGGGGGTAGGAGAGGAGCGTGAGGATCGCCTGCTCGTCGTCTGCAAGCAGGATCCTTGTGGGGCGGCCGTCCATCTTGCTCTGAGAACAGATTCTCAGATCGCAGGGTTCGCCTCCTCGCTCATCCGCGAGCTGTGCCGCGAGCCGCCCTCCAAGGATCGACCGCTCCCGGCCGAGGGGCCCGGCCCGGCCCGCCCCGCCCCGACCCGCGCGGCGCGGCTCACGCGAGCCGGTGCTCGTAGCCGTGGAGCTGTGACTCGCGACCTGCCTCGCGAAACCGCGCGCCACGACCGGGCAGTGCCTCGCCGATCCAGTGCAGGGTTGGAACCGCTGCCTGCGCCGCCTCGCGGTCCGCGGCGGCCACGCAGACGAGAAGTTCGTAATCCTCGCCTCCGCCGGCCGCGAACGCGCCGGGCGACTGGTTCAGCTCGCCAGCGACCTCGGCGACGCCGGCGGCCAGGGGCAGCTCGTCGAGGTCGATGTCGAGCAACACGGAGCTTTGCTCGCCCACGATCGCCGCGTCGCCCGCGAGCCCATCCGAGAGGTCGATCATCGCGTGCGCCCCGAGGTGCGCCAATCGGTGGCCCTCCTCGAGTCGCGGTTGCGGGCGACTGTAGCGTTCGATCAACAAGTCCGCGTGTGCCCCCCGCGGCACCCGGCGTTCGAGCACCGCGAGCCCCGCCGCCGAGCCGCCGAGGCTGTTCGTGACCCCGATCAGGTCCCCCACTCGCGCCCCCGAGCGGGCGACGAGCGCCTCCTGCCCCGCAGCCCAGCCGACGACGGTGACCGCCGCAAACGCCACCGGTGAGCTGACCACGTCTCCCCCCGCGATCGTCGTCGCGGTCTGCGCCGCAAGTCGCTCGGCGCCTGCCATCAGGCCGAGTGCGCCCTGCGCGCCAAGTGTTTCGCTCACGCCGATCGACACGTACGCCTCTCCGCTCCCCGCCCCCATCGCCGCGAGATCGGAGAGCGCGCCCGCGAGCGCGCGGTGCCCTACAGTCTCGGCGTCCATCCAGTCGAAGCGGAAGTGCGTGCCCTCGACCATCGTGTCGGTCGAGACGACGGCAAAAGCGCCGCCGGCTTGCACCACCGCCGCGTCATCCCCGAGCCAGCGCGCGATCCGCTCACCGCGCGGGGTGAGCGCCGCGGTGATCGCCTCGATCAGCGCACGCTCGTCCAGCGGGCGGCCTCAGCGGTGGCGGTAGACGATCCGCGCGCGGTCGAGATCGTAGGGCGAGAGCTCACAGCGCACCCGGTCCCCGGGGAGGATCCGGATGCGAAAGCGGCGCATCTTGCCGGCGACGTGGCCGAGCACCACGTGGTCATTGTCGAGCTTGACGCGGAACATGGCGTTCGGCAGAGCCTCGATAACCTCGCCCTCGAACTCGATCTTGTCTTCTTTCGGCACGCGGGTGAGCCTACTACGGCGGCGCGGCTCAGGTCGATCCAGTTGCGGGGGTCGTGCCCGGCGGCGTGTCCGGGGTCGTCGGTGTTGTTGGGGTGGTGGGTCCCGTCGGCGTCGTCGGGGTGGTCGGCGTCGTCGGTCCCGTCGGCGTCGTCGGGGTCGGCGTTCCGCCGCCGCCGCTTGACTGCTTGTGCTTGTGCTTGTGCTTCTTCTTCGGCACGTAGCTCGCGAAGCCGAGCTGCTGGTACTGACCGCTGAACGGGACGAAGCTCATCGACGGCGCCGACGGGAACGACGCGCACGGCGGCGTCGCGAGGGTTTCCATCGTGTAGTGCCAGATCTGCGCCGGCAGGTCCCCGCCGTACTGCGGCTGCCCCTGGACGTCGTACATCGGGATGTCGCCCTGCGGGTAGCCCATCCACACGACCGCCGTGTAGTTGGGCGTGAAGCCGTCGAGCCAGGCGTCCACGAGGTTGGTCGTTGTGCCGGTCTTCGCCGCGCTCGGACAGCCAATCGCGCTCTGGGTCGCCGTGCCGCCGAGAACGTTCGCCTCGAGAATCTGCTGCTCGACGGCGTCGGCTGCGCTCGAAAGCACCTTCTTGCGCTTAATCCGCCCCCAGCTGCTGTCGACGCGACCGCCCGGGAAGACCACCTTTGTGATTGCGATCTGCTTCTCGCGCCAACCGCGGTCTGCGAGCGTGGAGTAGACGTTCGCCATCTCGAGCGGGCTCACGCCGTAGGTCAGGCCGCCGAGCGCCTCCGCCGGGAAGCTGTCGAGGTGCGTCGTGACGCCAAGCTTGTAAGCCATCTCGGTCACGGTCTGCTCGCCGAGGTCGGCCGCCAACTGGGCAAAGACCGTGTTGTCCGACGCGACGAGCGCCTGCTCCAGGTTGAGCGGCGCGTTGAGGCTGCCGCCGCCGTCGATCATCACGGTGTAGCTCGGGTAGCCGGCCAGCCAGCCGAGTGGCAGCGTGTGGGAGAGGTATTCGGTCGTGAACGGGTCGATGCCGCGAGATAGCGCGTCGGCGAGAACGATCGCCTTGAACGTGGATCCCGGCTGCCGGAGGATCTGGGTCGCGTAGTTGATCTGGTTCGCCGGGTATGTGCCGGTCTGCGCCATCCCGAGGATGTGCCCGTTGTGAGGGTCCTCGACCACCTCGGCCGCCGCGGGATCGCCCGGGGCGACGAGGACGCCTCGGATCGCGCTCTGCGCCAGGTACTCCACGTGCGTATCGAGCGTCGTGTAGACCTTCAGCCCGCCCTCCTCGACCAGCTTTGCGCCGTAGCGCTTCTTGAGCAGGTGGACGATGTAGTTGAAGAAGTAGGGGTAGCGCCTCTGCTGGTAGTACAGGCTGTGCGTGACGCCCAGCGGCGCGAGCTCGGCGGCGCGCGCGGCGGCGTTACTCACGTACCCGAGCTGGGCAAGCTTCGCGAGCACCTCGTTGCGGCGGTCGCGCGCCGCCTGCGGGAAGGTGAACGGGTTGTACTGCGACGGGGCCTGCGGGAGGCCTGCCAGTAGGGCTGCGTCGGCGAGCGTCAGCTGCGCGGCCGGCTTGTCGAAGAACATCCGCGAGGCGGCCTGGACGCCGTAGGCGGTCTGCCCGCCGACCGTCCCGTACGGAACGGTGTTGAGGTAGTCGGCGAGGATCTCGCGCTTTGACATCCGCTCGGCGAGGCGTTCGGCGATCACGGCCTCCTTGACCTTGCGCTCGAAAGAGGGCGCGTGGCTCAGGTAGAGGTTGTTCGCGAGCTGCATCGCGATCGTCGAGCCGCCCTGGACCGTCCTCCCGGTCAACAGGTCCGCCAGCGCCGCGCGGATGATCGACGGCAGGTCGATCGCGCCGGTCTGGTAGAAGCGCTGATCCTCGATTGCGACCGTCGCCTCCTTGAGAATGCGGGGCATCGCCGAGGCGGGGATCGGTACGCGGATCGAGTCGCCCTCGACGATCCCGAGCTGCTCGCCGTTCGCCGCGAAGATCTGCGAGCTCGTCTGTTGCGAGGGCTTCAGCTGGCTGAGCGGCGGGATGTTGCTCGCGACCGCGGAGACGTAGAGCGCGCCGATGGCCAGGACGCCGGCGAGTGCCGCGCCGCCGGCGATTGCGAGTGCAAGGACGAAGCGCGCGGGGTCGCTGCGCCTTTTGCGCCGCCGGCGCTGTCGTTCGCGGGTGCTCATCGCTAGAGGCGCGCCTCCGCTTCTGATTGTGCCACAGCGGCTGCGCTCGTTCGGCGCATGCACGTTTGCGTGCGATCATCGCCGACCCCATGAGCGATGGCACCAGCTCGCAACCCGCGGCGGTCTTCCTCGACGCGCTCGGGACGCTCGTCTCACTCGCGCCGCCGTGGTCGCCGCTGGTCACGCTGCTGCGCGAGCGTCACGGAGTCGTCGTAGCACCCGATGACGCTCGGCGAGCGATGCTCGCCGAGATGGACTACTACCGGCGCAACTGCGTGCGTGCGGCCGATGTCACCTCGCTTGCCGCTCTGCGCGTGCAGTGCGCGATGATCGTCCGCGAGCGGCTCGAGCCGCTGCTCGACGCCCTCAGCGACGCCGAGATCGTCGCGGCGCTTCTGGGCGCGCTGCGCTTTACGCCCTACGACGACGTGCCGTCGGCGCTCGCGCGCTGGCGCGAAGCCGGTTGCGCTTTGATCGTCGCCAGCAACTGGGACATCTCGCTGCACGACGTCCTCGAGTCGACCGGACTGCGCCCGCTTCTCGACGGCGTCGTGTGTTCAGCGCAGGTCGGCGCGAGCAAGCCGTCTCCGGCGATCTTCGCCGCCGCGCTTGCGCTCGCCGGCGTGAGCGCCGACCGCGCGGTCCACATCGGCGACAGCCTCGAGGAGGATGTGGCCGGAGCGCGCGCAGCCGGAATCGAACCGATCCTCCTGAACCGTGGCGGCGAAGCGATCGAGACCGAGGGGGATCTACGCGTGATCGCTACTCTCAGCGAATGTTGAGGACAAGCAGCGCGGCCGAGGCGAACGACTGGGCGCCCTGGTACGGGCCGCTCGCGCTTTTGATCGCGTTCATCGCCTCGCTTATCACCGGCGTCGTGGTCATCCTCGTCGGACACCTCGCCGGCTCGAGCCTGGCGCACCCGACCCCCGCCGTGACCGACATCGGGACGGTATTCGAGGAGGCCGGGTTCGTCCTCACCGCGCTGTGGGTCGCGTCGTGGATCGCACGGCCCCGCCCGGTCCAGTTCGGGCTGCGCCGTCCGACCCAGGCGCGCCTCGGACGGGTTGCGCTGGTCGTGATCGGAGCCTACGTGACGTTTCTGCTGCTGTCCGCGTTGTGGACCGTCGTCGTCAGCCACGGAGCGTCCGAGAAGTATCTGGTCAAGGATGTCGGCGCCCGGGCGGGTGTCCTGGGGGTGCTCGCCTCCTGCCTCGTCCTGTGCGTGGTCGCGCCGTTCTGTGAGGAGTTCCTGTTTCGCGGCTTCATCTTCGGCGCGCTGCGCAACTGGCGCGGCCCCGCCGTCGGCGCGCTCATCACCGGAGTCCTGTTCGGCGCGATCCACGTCGGCTCCGCGCCGGTCGTCGACCTCGTTCCGCTTGCGATCTTCGGCGTCGTCCTCTGCGGGCTGCGCCAATGGAGCGGCTCCCTGTACCCGGGGATCGCTCTGCACGCGCTCAACAACTCTGCCGCGCTCGTCGTCACCGCCGGCTGGAGCTTCGTCGCATTCCTCGCGATCTTCGCCTCGTCGCTGCTCTTCATCGGCTTCGTCGTGTTGCGCGCCGAGGACCAATTGCAATTGAGGCTCTGGTGAACGCTCGCGAGACGCTCGTCGCCGAGCTGCGCGAGCACGCGCTCGTCATCGGCGACGTCGTTCTGACGAGCGGCCAGCGGGCGAGCTATTACGTCGATGCCAAGCGCGCCATCCTGCTGCCCACAGGCTTTGTGGCGCTCGCTGAGCTGGTCGCAAACCAGGCCCGTGAGTGGGGCGCAACCGCCGTCGGCGGCATGAGCATCGGCGCCGACGCGCCCGCTTGCGCCGCGCTCGCCGGCGGTGCCAACTGCAAGGCCTTCTTTGTCCGTAAGGAGGCCAAGCAACACGGGCTGAGCCGCCGGATCGAAGGTCCGTTGCTCGACGCGCGCGATCGCTGCATGATCGTCGAGGATGTCGTCAGCACCGGCGGCTCGACGCTCGCCGCAATCGCAGCGCTCCACGACGAGGGCCACGAGATCTGCGGCGTCCTCGCGATCCTCGACCGCCTGATGGGCGGCCGCGAAGCGATCGAAGCCGCGACCACCGCGCCGTACATCGCGCTGACGACGATCGAGGACATAGGCGGCTCGCCGGCTCGGCCTGCGGCCGACCGGCCTCGCTAGCCCGCTGGCCGCGTGCTGCGTGCTGGGCGCGGCGTGATCGAGCGCCTGTCCCGGTTTGGGCGCCGCCCGTCGTTGTCGACGTGGTGCGCTACCGAAGCGAGCTGACCCCGCGCTGCGCCCCACCCAAGCTCCGCCAAAGGCGGAGCGCGCCCGCGCACCGGTGCGAGGCCGCGCACCAGCGCGAGCACGCGCAGGCCACGCCACCAGCCCCCGCGAGGGTCCAAACGGCCCGACACCACAACCGCCCGCAATCCGTCCGCCGGAACCCCGCCCACCGGGCGGGCGTCCGCCGGACTGCCCCCGCCAGGAGTCGAACCTGGATTTGCCGCTTAGGAGGCGGCCGTCTTATCCATTGGACTACGAGGGCGCGCCTCGCAGGATCTCATTCCTCGCTGTAGAGCGACTCGCGCGCGAGCTCTTCGCCGTCCGCCGCGTAGAGGCGAACTTCGAGCAGCGCGCCGTCGAGGTCGTCCGGCGCGAGCAGCGTGAAGCGCTCGACGCTGAGCGAGCACTGATCGACGGTGACCTCGCCGAGCTCGGCCGTCGCGACCGATCCGCCGGTCGCGATCGCGCGGCCCCAGATCAGCGTCATCGCTGCGGCCGACCCGCTGTCACCCTGCCAGCTCCCGACGACCTCGTCGCATAGGTCGAGCTGCCATTCGGGGTTGCGCTCAGCGGTCTCGTCGGTGAAGTCGGCCCAGGCGGAGAAGTCGGCGGGCTCGGCGCCGTCCGGCGCGACCGCATACATCACGTAGCCGTAGACCTCGAGTCCGCCGTCGGCGGTGGCGGTAACGGGGATGTAGGTGTAGCCGTGCCAGCTGCGGTCGGGAAAGAAGGAGAGGACGCCGGGCTCACCGACCTCCTCGAGGCCCTGCACCGCGACGAGAAACTCAGCACGAAGGCGGTCCGCGAAGCGCCCGTGCGGTGTCGGTGCGCGCGGGGGCTCGGCAACGTAGCGCGGCACCATCTGGTTGGTCGGTGGCATTGCGCCGCGGAGAATACGGTGGTTCAGTCGCCCGCGTCCGGCTCCGCTACGTGCGCGGGCAGG
This sequence comes from uncultured Solirubrobacteraceae bacterium, assembly GCA_964422115.1. GTDB lineage: Bacteria > Actinomycetota > Thermoleophilia > Solirubrobacterales > Solirubrobacteraceae > Palsa-513. Next base: position 150,640 of record CAYQZU010000003.1, read on the forward strand.
CCGGCGGCGGCGTAGGCGGCGGACGCGTCGAGCGTTTCGGCCTCAAGTAACGCGTGAGCGAGTGATTCGAGTTGCTTGCGGTGCGTCCCCAGAAGCGCGGTCGCCTCGTCGTGCGCCTGCGTGATCAGCCGGTGGACTTCCTCGTCGACCTGGCGTTGCGTCTCCTGCGAGGTTTCGCTGACGCCTGGCAGCCATTGCCCGGAGCTTTCGCTCGGCAGGACCGCGACGGGGCCGATCGCGTCGCTCATTCCCCAGCGTCCGACCATCTGGCGGGCGATCATCGTCAGCTGCTGGATGTCGGATTCGGCGCCGGTGGTGATCGTCCCGTAGACCACCTCTTCTGCCGCGCGCCCGCCGAGAGCGACGAGGATCTTTGCCGAAAGCTCCTCCCGCGAGTAGCTCACGCGGTCTGTGTCGGGCGTCGACAGCGTGACACCGAGCGCCATTCCTCGGGGGATTATCGAGACTTTGCGCACGGGGTCTGCGCCGGGCGTGAGCATGCCGATCAGCGCGTGCCCGGACTCGTGGTAGGCGGTCCGCTCGCGGTCGGTCGGGCCGAGCACGATTCCGCGCGGAGCCCCGAGCATGATCTTCTCGAGCGAGTCGGTGAAGTCGGCCATCTCGACCTTCTCGTGGTTGCGCCGCGCGGCGAGGAGCGCAGCCTCGTTGGCGAGGTTGGCGAGATCGGCACCGACCATCCCGGGCGTGCTCGAGGCGATCGCTTCGAGATCAACCGAGCTGTCGAGCGGGATGCCCTTGGTGTGCACTTCGAGGATCGCGCGCCGTCCCTTCTTGTCCGGGGCCTGCACGGCGACCCGGCGATCGAACCGACCGGCGCGCAGCAGAGCGGAGTCCAGAACGTCGGGTCGGTTGGTCGCCGCGAGCACGATCACGGCGTCCGTGCTCTCGAAGCCGTCCATCTCGGTGAGGATCTGGTCGAGCGTCTGCTCGCGCTCGTCGTTGGCCCCGGTGACGGATACGGAACCCTGCCTCGAGCGGCCGATTGCATCGAGCTCGTCGATGAAGATGATCGCGGGCTCGGCGGCCCGCGCCTGCGTGAACAGATCGCGCACCCTCGACGCTCCGACGCCGACTATCGCCTCAATGAACTCGGACGCCGAGATCGAGAAGAACGCGGCGTGCGCCTCGCCGGCGACCGCCCGCGCGAGCAGCGTCTTGCCGGTTCCGGGTGCGCCGGAGAGCAGCACGCCGTGGGGCATGCGCCCGCCCAGCCGCGCGTACTGGGTCGGGTTGCGCAGGAAGTCGACGATCTCGGTCAGCTCCGCCTTCGCCTCGTCGATGCCCGCCACGTCGGCGAACGTGATCGGGATGTGCTCGCCGTCAACCCGCCGCGCTTTCGATCGGCCGAAGGCCCCGAGCGCCCCCATGCCCGCGCCCGCGCGCGACATCCGGCGGAAGATCAGGACGAAGATGCCGACGAACAGCAGCGTCGGGCCGAATCCGAGCAGCAGTTCCGCGATCAGGGACTGCGAGGATGTCGGTGAGGTCGCCGCGATCGTCACATGCTCGGCTTCGAGCTCCGTGGTCAGCTGCGCGTTGTTCCAGAACGTCGGCACCTGCGTCGCAAAAAGCGTCGTCGGCGTCACCCCCTTCTTGTGCGCCGGATACCGCTGCTTGTGACGGAACGTGCCCTCGACCGCGCTCGCTTTGGCGCTGATCGTCTTTATCTCGCCCGCTTGCAGATCGGCGCGAAAGACGCTGAACGGAATCGTTACCCGCTGCTCGCCCGACGGTTGCACGGCAAGCAACGACAGCCAGTTGAGCGCCAGCAGCCCGACCACGAACCACACGAACCAGCGGCTGCGGTGGGGCGGCTTCGGCTGCTCACCGGGCGGCGCGCCACGTCCGTCGGGCGCCGGCGAGACCTGCCAGCCGCGCTTGTCGCGGCTGAGCGGCAGGCGCGGCGCTGCTGCAGGTCGGCTGCCGTCGTCCGCGTCGAGGTTCTGTGTTTCGCTCTCCTCAGCCATCGCGGCCGGTCACCACGCCAAGGGCTGTGCCCTCCGGCGGTGCGTTCAGCGCAGCGCCAAGCGCCCCGCCGAGGTCGCCGAGGCCGGCGAGCAGCACTCGTGGCGGGCGGTCGTCGGCAAACAGGTGGGGGTTCATCTCGTGGGCGATGCGCTCGACGTAGGGTTGGCCGAAGCGCACGCCGAGCCCGCCGCCGATGATCACCGCTTCGACGTCCAGCAGGTTGACTGCCGATGCGATTCCGGCTCCGAGCGCACGAACCGCCCGGTCGATCAGCCGGTGGGCGAGCTTGTCACCGGCTTCGAGTGCCCGCTCCCAGATCCCGCTCGTCAGGCGATCGTGGCCGTGCTCGCGCATGATGTCGAACAGCACGGTGCTCTTGCCGCTTTCGTGAAGCTTGCGCGCGCGGATCTCCATCGCCCCACGGCCGGCGTAGGCCTCGACGCAGCCACGGCGCCCGCACGTGCACAGGCGCCCGTCCTGGCGGATGACCATGTGGCCGACCTCGCCGGCGACACCGCGTCCCAGCCACAGCTTGCGATCGATGATCACCCCGCCGCCGATTCCGGTCCCCCAAAAGACTCCGAGGAGTGAATCGAAAGGCTGGCCGGCGCCGAGTGTCAGCTCGGCATTGGTTGCAACGTCGACGTCGCCGTTCAGCGCCACCGGCACTGCCAGTAGCGCCTCTAGCTTCGCTGCTAGCGGGAAGCTGCCGGTCCAGCCGGGCAGGTTGCGCGCGGCGGTGACCGTGCCCGCGCGCTGATCGACCTGCCCCGGCGATCCGACGCCGATGCCGCCAACCTGCGTGACCTCCACGGACGCGGCGTGCGCTGCCTTCTGCATGACGCCCGCCATCGCAGTCGCCACGTCGCCCGGCCCGCCGGTCGTTGGTGTGGGCATCCGGGCGCTGCCGAGGACGGTGTTCGTTGCGTCGACAACGATCGCCTCGATCTTCGTGCCACCGAGGTCGATCCCGCCGCGAAGGTCCCTGGGCGCGGTCGGTGCCATCGTCAGCTCAGGTTACCCATCAGGCGCCGGCGGCCACTTCGAGCATCAGCGTGACCGGGCCGTCGCCCACGAGCTCCACGGCCATCATCGCGCCGAACCGCCCGCGCGCGGCGCCGATCGCGGTGCAGAAGTGCTCGTAGAGAGCGCGCGCCTGGTCGGGGTCGGCAGCGGCGGTGAAGCTCGGGCGCGTACCGCGCCGGGTGTCGCCGTAGAGGGTGAACTGGCTCACGCAGAGGACCTCACGCTCGCCCAGCGGCTCGTTCATCCGCCCCTCCGCGTCGCCGAAGATCCGCAGCGCCCGGATCTTGGTTGCGAGCCGCTCGGCGCAGTCGGTGTCATCCCCGCGCCCGACGCCGAGGAGCACGAGCAGGCCGGGACCGATCTGCGAAATCGTCTCGCCGCCGACCCTGACGCTCGCTCGCTCCACGCGCTGTACGAGGGCCCTCACGCTTCGCGCAGCTCGCTCGCCGCACGCTCGGGCGACACGCTGTTGAGGTGGACGCCGGTCCCGAGCTCGAGGCCTGCGAGGCCGCCGAGGCGTGGCACTATGTCGATCCGCCAGCAGAAATGCTCGGCGCCGCGCGGCGCGGTTCGCACCCAGAGGTTGAGCGGCGGGCTCGACCCGTGGAGACGAGCGAGCCGCGCGAGCGCGTCGTGGAGTGCCGCCGCGCCGCCCTCGCCTTCGTCTTCGAAGCGCGGCCGCGGCCGCCGCGGTGCGAGCATCAGCTGATAGGGGAGCCACGAGGCGAACGGCGCCAAGAGGACAGCCTCATCGTCGATCGCGACAACGCGCTCGCCGCGTCTGACCTCCTCCTGCACGAGGTCGCCGACGAGGCTCCCGCCCATCGTGCGCGTCGCGTAGGCGGCGGCGCGCTCGCGTTCGCGCGCAATCAGCGCCGGCACGAAGTCGAAGGCGTAGAGCTGAGCGTGTGTGTGCGGGATCGACGCCCCGGCCCCGTGACCCTCGTTGACGCTCAGGTGCACGCACGCCGCGTCCGCATGCTCGCGCATCCGAGCTCGCCAGACCTCGATCGCGCCGGCAAGCTCGCCGGGGGTCAACTCGGCGAGCGCGCTGACCGCGCGCTCGGAGTTGACGATGACCTCGTGTGAGCCGCTGGCCGGGGCGCGCGCGTAGAGATCCGGTCTCGCCTCCGCCAGCAGCTCGTGCGACTCGGGCTCGAGCGCGGGGTAGAGGTTGTTGAAGACCCGGACGCGCCACGCGCTGTCGCGGATCGCGTAGAGCTCGGGCGGCGTCTGGTCTTCGTGGCCGGGAGCGAACGGGTCCTGCGCCGGCGCCGGCTCGTCGGGCGCGGCGGTGTGCAGCGGGCGCTCGTCGCGGTCGGGCGCGATGATCGCTCGTAGACCGCTCAGCGGATCGACGCGGAGCTCAGGCACCGAGGTAAAGCCGGATGTCGTGCTCGAGCGAAGCGGCGGAAAGGTAGGGGCCGAAGTGGAAGTAGACCTCTTTGCCGTGGCGGTCGTAGAAGTAGGTGACCGGGGCGTAGCTCGCGGTCGCCGCGCCGATCGCCCGGTCGATCGACTCGCTCGGATCCGAAAAGCTCGGGAAGCTCAGTGGATACCGCGCAAGCCAGCCGTGACCGGCCGTCGCGCCCTCGACGTCGTCACCAACGAACGCGACCGTTCGCCCGTAGCGCGGCGCCACCCGCTGGAAGATCGAGAACTCGGTGACGCAGTTCTGGCACCACGAGGCCCACGTGTTCACGACGACCGGGCGCCCGCGCAGCCGGCGCAGCTCCCGCTCAAACGCTGCCGCTCCGCCGCGCAGAAGCTTGTTGCGGCCCGCGAACAGCGCCGCGAGCGTCGCCGGCGCGCCGCGGTAATCCGCCTGTAGCTGCGACTCGCTGAGCGCAGCATCGCGAGCGCCGCCGCCGCAGCCGGCCAGTGCAAGCGATACGAGGGCGGCACAGACGAGGCCGCCAGCGCCGCGCGTAACTGTTTCGTGTCCCACGTGCGCTATCTTCCCTTATGAAAGCGGACGCCTAAGCCGGTCGGTTTCAACCGCGCCCGACCGCACGCCGCTCCGCCCAGTCGTCTCACCGCAGCAGCGACTCACCTCTTCTCATTTGAGAGCCATCGATGGCCGAACCGCGCACATTGGCTGCTAAGCCCGTTCTCCCGAGCGCGGCCGACATCGAACGCGCCGAGAAGTTCACGCGCGAGCCGTTCGTGCACGCCGGCGAGGATCCGGCGCTGGCGTTGGCGGCCGGTACGCCGCGTCGCCGCGCCCTCGACCAGGCGCTGGCCGAACTCGACGCCGGTCTCACGTTCCCCTCGCCCGCGTGGCGGCGCGACTTCTCGCTTCTGCTCGGCCTGGAGCGCGTTCTCTCCGAGGACGAGCCGCACCTTGCCGACAAGAAGACGCTCCTCTCGGCGCACCAGGTCGACGCGCTCTCAGGCACCCTTACGGCCCTGCTCGCCGAGGCGCTCGCGCGCAACGGAAATGGGCAGGCGAACGGGGCGGTCCACGATGTCCTCGCCGACGCCGCGATTCTCGGCACCGACGACGACGACGACGAGGATCTCGATCTCGACGAGAGCCCGGCCGGCGAGTTGGCGGACGGCGCTGAGCCGGACGAGGACGCCGAGGAGGATGACGAGCTGGCGCTCGAGGACGACGAAGAGGACGGCGACGAGTTTCAGCGGGCTCCCGCCGACGACGAGCCGGACGACTTCGAGCCCGACGATGTCGCCGCGGAGCTCGAAGCGGAGCTCGATCGCGCCGAGGCCGAAGCGGCGCTGGCGGGCTGGGACGAGGAGGACGAGGTCGAGGTTCCCCAGGACGAGGAGCAGTTGGCGGAACAGCCCGAGGATCCCAACGCCGCCAAGCGATTTTGGTTCGAGCACGCAACCGGCGCCGGCAAGACGGTCGCGGCGCTCGGTTTCGTCGAGGCGTCACGCACCGGCGGCGTGCTGATCCTCACCCACCGCCGAAACCTCGTCGATCAGTTCAACCAGGAGCTGCGTGACCGGGGATACAAGAAGCGGATCACGCGCCCGCTGCTCGCCAAGGAGGACAGTCCGAACGGCCCGGTGACGGTCGAGACCTACCAGTGGTTCGTACGCAACGCCGGCAACATCTCGAGCGCCTACTCGATCGTGATCTGCGACGAGGCGCACACCGCTCTCGGCGAGAAGACGAGCGCTGCGATTCGCAACTGGACCGGCCCGGTGTTCATCGGCATGACGGCGACCGGCGCGCTGATCGCGCGTCACGTCACCGACCTGTTCCCGACGCAGACCTCGCGCTTCGACCTCGCCCAGGCCGCCCGCCGAGGCGTCATCTCACCGCTCCGCTGCGTGCGGATTCCGCCGGGACCGGGCGTTCGAACGATTGCGAAGGTGCCGCTTCGTCGTGGCGAGGTGGACACCGAGTTCGATCAGGAGATGCTGGCCGAGCTGCTCGACCAGACGCCGTTCAACGTCGCGGTCGCAAACCTCTACAAGGTGCGCTTCAACGGCGTGCCCGGTGTGGTTTATGCCGCCGGCGTACGCCACGCCTACAACCTCGCGGAGGCTTTCCGCGCCGAGGGGCTGAAGGCGCAGGCCGTTTCTGGCGAGACGCCCAAGCGTGAGCTGGCGTCGATCCTCGCCCGCTACGAGCGCGGCGACATCGATGTGCTGATCAACGCTCAGCTGCTCGCGGAGGGTTGGAACTCCCCGCGCGCGACCGTTTGCATCCACCTCGCGCCGACGGCGTCCAAGCGCATCTACCAGCAGCGCGTGGGCCGGGTCACGCGCCGTCACCCGGGCAAGGAAGCGGGCCTCGTCGTCGACTTCGTCCATCCGGCGACCAAGCACGACGACCCGGTCGTGACGCTGCACTCGCTGCTCGACCGTGACGTGTACCGCGGCGGTGCGATCGTCGTCGGACCGGTGCGCCGGGGGCGCGGACGGCGGGTTCGCGTGGAACGTCGCGTTCTTCCGGTTTGCGCCGAGCCCGAGCGGCGCGCCGAGGTCTTCGAGCGCGAGCTCTGGCGGATCGCGGTCGAGCACCTCGACTACGGTGAACAGCACGTCTGGGCTGCCCTGGCGGGCGCGCGGGTGCAGGCGAGCGGCTGGCGCCGCGCCCGCGCGATGCTGCACTTCGATCGCGACGGCGAGCTCCGCCGCCGCTTTCTGATCACGGCCGTCCAGCGAAACACGAACCCGCAACTGCGGCTCAAGGCGCTCGCCGAGATCGCCGTCGCGCGCGACCCCGACGCGTTCGACACGGCGATCGACATCATTGGAACCTGGAACCGCGAGGAGCGTCGCGAGGGCTCAAAGATCATGCTGCAGGCGATGGTCGACAAGCGGATCGGCCGCCGCGATCAGGCAAACGCGTGGATCTGGCGGATCGCCGAGTACACGCGCGAGGTCCACGAGGAGTACGCGGTGCAGCGGTGGCCGGAGACCAAGCGGCTGCTCGGCCTGCTCGTCAATTCCTCAGGCGCCGCCCATGCACGCAACGCCCGCCGTCTCGTCCACGCTTCACGTAAGCAGGACCGGCGGCTCGCCGCCGCGCTGCTGGCCGCAGCGCTCGCCCACACACCCGAGGCGGAGGAGGTGCTGCGCGCGGCCCGAACGCGCATGGCACGCAAACCGCCCGCGCTCGCCCGCGAGCTCGCTCGCAACTTTCCCAAGCGCCGCGGCCGCGGCAAGCGGCGGCGCAGCCGTCGCGGAGCTCCGGATGGCGCGAGCAACGGGGCCAACCCCGTCGCGGGCGCTGCGATCGCCCGCCAGCCGCGGAGCGCCGTGCGCGCCGAGTCGGCGGTTGCGCAGAGTGCCGCCGGCAACGCTCGCCCGGACGGCGAGACGTCGTCAGACGACTGACCCGGCCGACCTAGAGCGTCTGGTGCTCCAGGTGCACCTCGCCTGCATCGAGCGCCGATCGCTCGCCGCCCGCGTCGACGAGCAGGCGACCGCTGCCATCGATTCCTGCCACGACGCCGGCGCCACCCTCCCAACTGACGCGTTTTCCGCGCAGCGCGTCGCGCGAGCGCCAGGCGTCGATCAGTTCCCCCGACGGCTGTGCGATCCTCGCCTCGATCGCGACCAGCAGGTTAGCCAGGAGCGGCTCGATCGCTCCCGGCGCCAGTCCCATGGTCCCCGCCGTATCGGCAAGCTCCGCCGGCAGCTCGCCCGGCGCGAGCGCAACGTTGATGCCGATGCCGGCTACTGCCCAGCGGTCGCGAGGGCGCGATTCGACAAGGATGCCGCTCACCTTGCGTCCGTCGAGCAGGACGTCGTTCGGCCATTTGAGCATCGCGTGCGCGCCGACGACCTCAGCGACCGCGACGCCCACGCGTAGCGACAGGAGCTCGGGCGCGTCGCGCAGAACCAGCGAGCAGAGCAGGCAGCGACCCGGGGGGGCATGCCAGCGCCTCGCGCCGCGTCCACGCCCTTCGAGTTGCTCGTCGGCGGTCACGAGCGTTCCGTGCGGAGCGCCGGCGAGCGCGAGCGTGCGAGCGTCGGCGTTAGTCGAGCCGGTGACGCGGTGATGAACACGCGGGGCGCCGAGAGCGCTCCGCCCCGCCTGCAGCGGCTGTTCGTGTGGCGATCTGGCGGCCTCCTCGCTCACCACGCGACAGGCTCGCAGGTTCAGGTTCCCGATGCCGAGCGCGCCAGGGCCCGGCCGATCGAGCGGTCGCATCTCGTAATGTGGATCGCATGCGCCACGCGGTTCGCCGCTCGACCCCGTCCTTCCGTCGTGGATAGGCGCGAACGTTCCCACGGCTCTGCCACCGCTTCCGGTCAGCGCATTCTCGTGGTCGAAGACGAGCAGTCGATCGTCGAGCCCTTCGTCAGTGCGCTCGAGCGTCACGGGTTCGAGGTGCTCGTCGCTGGCACCGCTGCGCAGGCGCTGGCGCTCGCGCGCGAAGCTGACCCGGCCGTCGTACTTCTCGACCTCTCGCTCCCGGACGGCGACGGGCGCGATGTCTGCCGTGAGCTCCGCCGCGAATCCGACGTGCCGATCATCATGATCACTGCGCGCGGCACCGAGACCGACCGGATCGTCGGCCTCGAGCTGGGAGCCGACGACTACGTCGTCAAGCCATTTGCCTCCGACGAGGTGATCGCGAGGATCCGAGCGGTGTTGCGGCGCTCGGTCCGTGGTTCGTCCGCCGCGGACGTCGTCAGCGTCGGGTCATTGCGAGTGGACCGCGCCGCTCGCCGGGCGTTTGGCGGGGAGCGCGAGCTGACCCTGTCGCGCAAGGAGTTCGACCTGCTCGCGCGTCTCGCGGACGACGCCGGAAACGTCGTCACGAGGGAGACGATTATGTCTGAGGTCTGGGACGCCAACTGGTTCGGCTCGACGAAGACGCTCGACGTCCACATCGCGTGGCTGCGCAAGAAGCTCGCCGAGTGCGCGGCGGAGCTCGAGATCGAGACGGTTCGCGGGGTCGGGTTCCGCCTCGCGGGGGGCTCGCCACCGTAAGCCTTCGGACGCGTCTGCTTGTCGCGCTCGCCTACGTGTTGCTGCTGGCGATCGTGTCGCTGAGCGTGCCGCTCGCGCTGCGGTTTGGCGCGCGAGTGAATGCGGAGGTTCGCTCGCAGGCGCGCAGTCAGGCCGATGTCGTCGCGGCGATCGCGGCGAACCTGCTTGGGCCACCGGTGCGCAGCAAGGATCTGCGAGTGATCGTGCGCAGCGCCGCTCCGACTGTCGGCGGGCGGGTGATCGTCACAGACGGGGCGGGGGTCGTGGTCGCCGACAGCGCGGGCGCAAGCGAGATCGGCAGCGACTTCGCCACGCCCAGCCGGCCCGAGGTGGTCTCGGCGCTGCGGAGCGGAAGGCTCTTTCAGAGTCAGCGCTACAGCTCCGTGTTGCATGAGCTGATTCTGGTGACGGCAGTGCCGATCAGGAGCGGTAGGCGGGCGGTCGGCGTGGTGCGGGTCACGCAGTCGGTCGCGGCAGTCCATGATGCGGTCCGCCAAACGATCATCGCGGTTGGGCTTATCGGCCTGGTCGTGCTTGGGCTCGGACTTTCGGCGGGGGCGTTCATCGCCGGCCAGCTCGCCCGGCCGCTCCGTCGTCTCGAGCGCGTCGCCGGCCGTCTGGCAGCGGGCGACCTGACCGCGCGGGCCAACGTCGAAGGGACGACCGAGCAGCGCTCGCTCGGCGCGTCGTTCAACGAGATGACCGATCGAATCGTTCGCCTGCTCGGGGCGCAACGTGATTTCGTCGCCGACGCCTCGCATCAGTTGCGCACGCCCCTGACTGGCCTTCGCCTGCGTCTCGACGAGGCGCGCGCTGCGCCCACACCCCGCAAGGCCAGCGTCGAACTCGACGCCGCCGCGGCTGAGGTTGATCGCCTTGCACAGATCATCGACGAGCTGCTGATTCTGAGCCGGGCCGGTGAGCGGACCGCGCCGGGGGAGCGAGTCGAGCTCGGGTCGCTGGCCGCCGATGCCTTTGAGCGCTGGCGCAGCGCTGCCGACGAGCGGGGCATTTCTCTCGAACGCGAGAGCGCCGGCGGACCGACCGCCGCGTGGTGTGCCCGGGCCGATGCAGAACGTGTGCTTGATGCCCTGATGGAGAACGCGCTGCGCTACTCAGCATCCGGGTCGACGGTCACGATCGCGCTGGACCGCGGACGGGTCGCCGTGCTCGATGAAGGGCCGGGTCTGACGGCGCACGAGCACGACGTCGTCTTCGAGCGCTTCCACCGCGGGAGCGCCGGGCGGGCATCGGCCGGAACCGGGCTCGGCCTGGCGATCGCGCGGGAGCTTGCTCGCGAGTGGGGTGGCGAGGTAACCCTCGCGAACCGCCCGGCGGGCGGCGCGGAGGCGGTGCTCACGTTACCGCTGCTCGATTGACCGGCCGGAGCAGGCGGCGACGAAGTCTTTGCGATCGCTTAACCGTTGCCGCTCTACGCTGCGCTCGTGAAACGCGTTGCTGCGCTCTGGACGGTTGCGGCGCTGTGTGGAATCGCGGTGACGGCCGCGGTGACCTGGGGCGCGAGCCGGCTCTTCAGCCAGCCGATCGGGCTCACCTCCGAGCCGCCGTCGGTGATCAAGGCGCTGGCTCCGAGCGCGTCGCACAAACCGCGTCGCCCTTTGCGCGGCGGTGCGCATCGGTCCGACCGCCGTCCTGCGGGCCGCGCGCCTTCGCCGAGCCCCGCGGTCGCGAGCACGCCGGCCCTGCCGACTGCCACGACCGGAGTAAGCGCACCTGCACCGGCTGTGAGCGGACAGCGGCCGGCGCGTGCCACCGCACCCGACCATACGACAGGCGCCGGCAGCGAATCGGGCGGTGGCTCGTCCGTGCCGAGCACCGGCCCTGCGACGGCGACCCCGGCGCTCACCGGCTCCAGCGGCGTCGCTAGCCGCCACGAAGGCGAGAGCGACGGTGGCGGCGGATCCACCGGCACGACCGGGAGCTCCGGCGCTACCGGCCAGACCGGCCGCGACGACTGATCCGACCCGCGGTCGAGGCCGCGCGCGTTCGAATTTTGCCAAGCCTTTGCGTCGGCTTTGCCGGGCCCTGGCAGGCGTGTGACGACAGTGTGCGTACACCCGTCCCGAGGAGTGGCAATGAACAAGACACAGGCAGTGGCAGTAGCCGGCGCGGTCACACTGGTCGGCCTCGGCTCCTTGACCACGCTCGCGCTCGAGCCGACTGCAGGCGTCGCGCCGGCACCTGCGCCGGCTGAGGTTCGCACGCAGGTCGTCCGGCGCAACGTCTGGATCGTCAAACACGCGAAGCCGAAAGTGGTCCGGCCTGCGGCCGCGCCAGCTTCAGCCGGGTCGCCCGCGACCTACCAGGCGAGCCTGTCCGCGACCGCACCGGCTGCTGGGGCCACGCGTACCGCGGCGCCCTCGAGCACCACGCCGGGGACATCGGGAGCCGCCGGCACCGGGAGCAGGACGCCGGCCGGCGGTGGCACGCCTGCGACCTCGCGGCCTGTGAGCACTGCTGCCAGCGGCGCCGGCTCGACCTCCGGCGCCACAAGCCCGGCGCCGCGCGCCGCAAATCCGGTAACCACCGCCACGAGCGGCAGCACTGCATCGGGCGGAACGGGCGGCGGCAGCACGGGTGATGACGGGAACGGCGGCGGCCATGACGACTGAAGCACGTTCGCGCCGCCCCGGCGCTCGCGCCGGGCTCGTTGCGACGATCTCGGTTGCGCTTGCCGCCTTCCTGCTGCTGCTCGCGGCGCTTGCCGTGCAGCTTCACAACGATCCCCGGTCCGCTGGTCTGATTGCCGCCGCTCCCCGCGTCGTGGTTGTTCGACGCATCTATGAGACCGTGATCCACGAGCGTGTCGTGAGCGCTCCGGCCGCGACTGTTGGCGGCGGCTCGGGTGCGCCTGGCGGCGTCGCGGCCTCCGCTGCGCCTGCCGCGACAGGATCGGCTCCGTTGGCGTCGGCTCCTTCAGCTGCGGCGTCCGCGCCTGCCGCGGCGCCGGCGCCTGCCGCGGCCCCCGCTCCGGTAGCGCCCGCGCCAGCGCCCGCGCCGGTGGTCACGGCCGTCTCGTGATCACCGAGCACGACACGACGTTCCTCTCGATGGGCTGCGATGTGCGCCTGCTGATCGGCAAGCCTCTGCGAGTCGGGGATCCGCAGCCCGAGCACGCGGCGCTCGAGCAGCGGGCTTTCATCGAGGGCTTCGCAAGTCGGTTTTCGCGCTTTCTCCCCGGTAGCGAGCTCTCCGCGCTCAACGGTGACACGCGGCCCGCCGTGGCGGCCGGCCCGCTCCTGCGAGCGCTCGTGCGGGCCGGTGTGTGGGCGGCAGGGCACTCGGGCGGGCTCGTCGATCCGACGCTCGTCTCGGAGATCGAAGCCGCCGGCTACGCGCAATCGCGCGTCGGGGCAGAGCCCGCGTCGCTGGAGGAGGCTCTTGCGGGTGCGCCGGTGCGCCGGTCCGCGCAACCTGACGCGCGGACGAGGTGGCGGCAGATCGCGGTCGACGACCGTGCGGGCGTGGTCCGCCGGCCGCCGGGCGTTCGCATCGACAGCGGTGGCTTTGGCAAGGGGCTCGTGGCCGACCTCGTCGCCTTTCAGCTCGCGGGCTACTCACGGTACGTGGTCGACTGTGGCGGGGACCTTGCGATCGGCGGCATCGAGTCGCTGGTGCGTCCGTTCGAGGTCGAGGTGCGCCATCCGCTCACTCGGGAGACCGTTGCGCGAACCGTCGTGTCCTCCGGCGGCGTTGCGACATCGGGCCTCGACGTCCGCGTATGGAGGACACCGGACGGGTACGCCCATCACCTGCTCGACCCGTCGACCGGGCTACCGGCCTGGACCGGCCTGATCGGGGTCACGGCGCTCGGCGCGAGCGCACTCGAAGCGGAGACGCTCGCAAAGACCGCGTTGCTGCTCGGGCCGACCGGCGCGCGTCGGGTGCTGGCGCGACACGGTGGCTTCGCCGTTCACGACAGCGGCGATGTCGAACCAATCGGTCCTGTCGATCGGCCAACGCCGCTGCGGCTGCGACTGCCGGGCGTCTACGCCTGATGCGGGTCGAGCCGATCCACTACATCTGGTGGCTCGTCAGCCGCTCAGCGGGCGTGGTCGCTCTAGGCATGGTGTCCGTGTCCGTTCTGATCGGGCTGGCGATGGCGACCAGGATCGTCAGCAGCCCAAGCCTCCGGCGGCGACTGCCGCGACTGCATGAGCACGTGGCGCTCGTTGCGCTCAGCGCGATCGCGCTCCATGGACTCTCCCTGCTCGGCGACAGTTGGCTTCACGCGGGCTGGCGCGGGCTGCTCATCCCGTTCGATTTGCATTACCGCCCCCTCTACACGGGCCTCGGTATCATCGCCGGCTACCTCGCCGCACTGCTTGGACCGAGCTTCTACCTGCGCCGGCGCATCGGCACGGCGCTGTGGCGCCGGCTGCATCGCGCCACGGTCGCGGTCTGGATTCTCGGCGTGGTGCATACCCTGGGAGCCGGGACCGACGGGGCCGCCCTCTGGATGCGCGCTGTGTTGCTCCTCACAGGCGCGCCGATCGTGTTCCTGGTCCTTCTGCGCGTTCTCGGCTACGGCCGGTCCGCCGGCTCGACTCAGCCGGCCCGTAGCATCACCTCGTCGTCGACCGATGCGCGCAGCCGCTCGGCGGCCGACCCCGTGTTGAGCGCGAGCGCTCCGCGCGCGTCCTCGTAATAGTCGGAGAGGAACGTGATCACCGGGCGGTTCACGACTCGCCCGCAGGCTTGCGTGCTACGTCGTCGACGAGCGCCTCAACGAGGCCTGCGATGTCATGCCGTCCGGCCTCGACGTGCGGCTCGACGCCGGCTTCTCGGAGCGCGGCGCTCGTCACAGGCCCGATCGAGACGATGCGGGCGCGCGGACCTGGTTGCGCCTGCGCGAGCAGGAAGCGAACCGTTGACGCCGAGGTGAATGTGACGTAGTCGCAGGTCGCGAGGACGTCTCTGGCCGGCTGCCCGAGCGGCTCGGACACCGTGTCGTAGAGCGCCAGTATCTCGACTTCGCTACCGCGCGCACGCAGGCCCTCAACCAGCGTGTCGCGCGCGTCCGCGGCTCGCGCCACCAGCGCGCGGCGCGGCGTGTCGTAGCTCTCGAGCGCCTCCAGCAGTCCTTCGGCGAGGAAGCGGTCGGGGACCACGTCCGCACGGATTCCGTGTGCTGCGAGCGCCGCGGCGGTGCCGGGGCCGATCACGGCTACCCGTGTCCCTGCGAGTGCGCGCGCATCGCGGCCTGCTTGCGCGAGCGCCGCGAACAGCAGATCGACCCCGTTTGCACTCGTCAGGCACAGGAGGTCGAACTCGTCGATCGAAGGCAACGTGACCGCTCGTGGCTCGATCCGGATCGACGGTGTCTCGATCACGCGCGCTCCAAGCGCCCGCAGACGCTCCGACAGCGCGCTTGCCTGCGCCCTCGCCCGAGTGACGACCACGGTGCGCCCCGCGAGAACCCCGGGCGCGAACCAGGCCAGCTGCTCACTTAGCGCGGCGACCGGCCCGAGGATCGTGATCGCCGGCGCACGGACTCCGCGCTCCGCTGCAACGGCGGCAAGCGTGCCGAGCGTTGCGTGCGACACCCGCTGGTCTGGGAGCGTCCCACGCTCGACGATCGCAGCCGGCTCCGACGGCGCGCGCCCGGCGCCGATCAACCGCTCGGCGATCTGATCGAGCTGGCGAACCCCCATGTAGAACACCAGCGTGCCGGGGAAGGCGGCGAGCGCGGGCCAGTCGAGCGCCTGCTCGCCCTTCACCGGGTCCTCATGGGCCGTGACGAGCGCCACGGCGCTCGCTAGGTCGCGGTGTGTCAGCGGAATCCCCGCGTAGGCCGCCGCCCCCACGGCCGCGGTGACGCCCGGGACAACCTCGAACTCGATCCCGTCGGCGCGCAGCGCGAGCGCCTCCTCGCCTCCGCGTCCGAACACGAACGGGTCACCGCCCTTTAGTCGTACCACTTGCTTTCCGGCACGAGCGCTCGCGAGCATCAGCGCCTCGATCTCGCGCTGGTCCGCGGAAGGTCCGCCGCCCTCCTTGCCAACGTAGAGAAGCTCCACTCCGTCACGCGCCCCGTCCAGCGCTCCGTCCGGTATCAGGCGGTCGTAGAGGATCACGTCGGCGCTTGCGATCAGCTCGAGCGCCCGCGCCGTCATCAGCCCGGGGTCTCCGGGGCCGGCGCCGACGAAGTAGACGCGTCCCGGCGGCTCGCTCACGCGAGAATCTCCAGAGCGCCGACGCTGCGCAACCGCGCCGCGAGCGCCTCGCCGAGCGCGACCGGCTCATTGCCCGCAACCCGGTCGCGTACCCAGACCGATCCGTCAGCCCGCCCGACGAATGCGCGCAGCTCGAGCCCACCGCGGTCGAGCGCCGTCGCGTGGGCTCCGATTGGTGTGTGACAGTCCGCGCCGAGTGCCTGGGCGAGCGTGCGCTCCGCCAGCAGCGCTCGCTCGGTCGGCTCGTCGCGAAGCGCTGCGATCGCCGCCGCGACGCGCGAATCTCCCCTCCTCGCCTCGATTGCCAGCGTCCCCTGACCGGCAGCCGGCACCAGCTCCAACAGCACGGCCCCGAGCGGGCGGCGCAGTCGCGCCAATCCCGCGCGGGCCAGCACGATCGCGTCGAGCTCGCCTTCTTCGAGCTTTCTCAGCCGCGTATCGATGTTCCCGGAGAGCGCAACGACCCGGAGATCGGCGCGGAGCGCGAGCAGCTGTGCGGCGCGACGCAGGCTGCTCGTCCCGATCAGCGCGCCGCGGGGGAGTGCGGCAAGCGACGAGGACCCGCACAGCGCGTCGTGCGGGTCGGCTCGCGCCGGCGAGCCTGCGAGCTCGAGCCCGTCCGCCGGCATCGCCGGCACGTCCTTCGCCGAGTGCACCGCGAGATCGATCTCGCCGGCGAGGAGCGCGTCCTCGATCCGGTCGACCCAGCGGCGCTTGTCTTGCACCGGCCCGTCCCCGCGGTCCCCGCTGGTGGTGATCGTGACGAGATCCACCGGCCCCTCCATTGCGTCGGCGACGGCCTGTGCCTGAGCGAGCGCCAGTGGGCTCCCGCGTGTGCCGAGCGCCAGCGGCACCGCCGCCGAGCTCACGCCCCGGAGTCTCGGCGCAGCGCCCGCACGTTGTTGTGCTCCCGTGCCGGGTCGGGTGGCGCCGCGGCAGCGGTCGGATCGGCCGCGCCGGTCCGCGGCAGCCCAAAGAGCTCGCGCAGCAGCTCGATGTTGCCATGCCCGCGCCCCGCGTCCATCCCTTTCAGCCGCAGGGTCGGCTCGTGCAGCAGGCGAGCTGCGACAGACCGCGCAACCGCCTCGATCCGCTCGCGGTCGGCGGCTGAGGCGGACTCCCAATGCCCGGCGTTGTCGGCGAGGACCACCTCGACCACCTCATCGGCGCGCTTTCGCAGGGCGGCGATCGTCGGGCGCACGTCGAGCGCTGCGAGCCACGTTGCGAAACGATCGATCTCCTGCGCGATCACCTCTTCGGCCCGGGGAACGTCGGCGGCTCGGGCCGAGAGGTTGCGCGCGACGAGGGCCTGCAGATCGTCGATGTCGCGCAGCGTGACTCCTTCGAGCTCACCGCACGCGGGCTCGATGTCGCGCGGCACCGCGATGTCGATCAGCAGCAGTGGCCGCCCGGCGCGCTCACGCATCACGAGCTCCAACTCGTCGTAGCCGACGATCGGATGCGGCGAGGCGGTTGACGCAAGGACGATGTCCGCCGCTGCAAGCTGATCGGGCAGGTGGTCGAGCCCAACGACGGAACCGTCGAATCGCTCGGCCATCGACCGCGCGCGATCGGCGTGGCGATTTGCGACGAAGATCGTCCGCACGCCGCGTGCCGACAGCGCCTGTGCGGTCAACTCGCTGGTCTCGCCCGCGCCGATGATCACGACGTGGCGACCTGCGAGTTCCCCAAGCAGTGCCTCGGCAAGCTCGACGGCGACCGACGAGAGGCTCACATGACTTTCGGCCAGGGCTGTCTCGTTGCGCACGCGCTTCCCGGTGTGGAGCGCGGCGGTGAACAGGCGGTTGGTCAGCGGACCGCTGCTGCCGGCTGCGAGCGCCGATTCGTAGGCGCGCTTCACCTGACCCTGCACCTCGTGCTCGCCGAGGATCATCGAGTCGAGCCCCGAGGTGACCCGGAACAGCTGGCGTGCCGCGTCGCAGTTGCGCGGCGCGTAGCTCAGCTCGGCGAGCTCGGTGGGGCGGATGCCGGCGTGCCGGGCGAGCGCGGCGAGCGCCGATCCCTCAGCCGCGACCGGGTCGGCGCACACCAGGTATAGCTCGGTGCGGTTGCAGGTCGAGATCGCCACCGCCTCGTGCACGTCCGGCCCGGCACACAATTCCGTGGTGAATTGGGTTGCCTGCGCCGCGCTCAGCGCGATGCGCTCGCGCAGAGCCACCGGCGCCGCCCGGTAGGAGACGCCGAGGCAGAGGAGTTCGCCGCGGTCGGTACCGCGGGGTCCGGTCACGGTCCCTCGTCGCTCGCTCGCGGCCGCTGCTCGACCTGTTCTGTCAGCTCGGTCAGCGCACGCTCGCTGCGCGTCAGCTTCGATGCCATGATCGCGACGTAGATCAACACGATCACGAAGAACGCAATGTAGGCGGCCGCGACGTAAGGGCCGGCGGTGTGCAGCGGGAGCGCTGACGCAATCAACTGATGCTTCCAACGCCGGTCAGCGACGGCGCCGCGCTGCGGCGCACCGGTGCGTCGTCGGTCTCCTCGCCAAGCAGCTTGCGCAGGCGACGCAGTTGCGCGGCCACGTGCTTCGCGGTCATCTCAAAGCGCCACAGCGTGACCCACAGCAGCGCCGCCGTCGCCAGCGCAAGGTAGAAGACGGCCTGCATCCGGCCGGGAAGGTTGCCGCTGATGTTGCTGAGCGTGCGCGGGTGCACGAACGCTGGTGAGAGCCGCACGATCGCGAAGTTGATCGGGACGAACGCGCCGGCGGTGATCGCGAACACCGAGGCGTAGCGCGACTGACGCTCGGGATCCTCGATCGCGAACCGCAGCGGCTGATAGGTGGCGTAGAGCAGCATCACAAGCAGAAACGACACGAGCGTCGGCTCGTTCCAGACCCACCAGTGCCCCCACGCTCCGCGGGCCCAGATCGACCCCGAGATCAGCACCACGACGCCGAAGATCAGTGAAATGTGGATCGCCACGTAGGAGCGGACGTCCCAGCGCGGGTCGCGTGTCCGGAGGTGTGCGACAGCCATCAGGCCGGCGGCGACGAAGCCGCACAGGGTCACGATCGCGAGTGGGACGTGTAGGTAGAAGATCTTCTGGAGGAAGCCGAGGTAGGCGTCGTTGGGCGCCCAGAAGAACACCGCGGCGAGTGTCAACGCGACCGATGCTGCTGTGAGGAGCGAGAGGGGCCGCAGCCCCTTGCCGTACATCGGATCAGTCCTCCAGGAGGAAGTCGAAGAGGGCGAACGCGATCAACCCGAAGATCCCATCATAGAGCGCCAGCACGAGCGGCCACCGCCCTGCGACGGCCAGCGCCTGCGGGTAGTGCAGCAGCGGCGCCGTCCATCCTGCGACGCCGATCAGAACCGGCACCAGCAGCGGCAGCGACACGAGCGGGCCGAGCAGATCGCGAGCCTGTGTGCGGACGGCGAGCGCGCCGACGAGCGCACCGATGATGGCGACGCCGAGGTTGCCGAGGGCGAGCGCGCCAAGCAGGCCCGGCAGCGCGTTCCACAGCGATGGCTCGAGCAACAGGATCGCGAACGCCGGCAACGCAACGACCTCCACCACCGCCATGTACGCGAGCAGCACCATGGTCTTTGCGACGAAGAGCGTCGGGCGCTGCGCCGGCGATAGCAGGAACGCGTCAAAGCCGCCCTGCTCAGCGTCCGCGACGTAGATCCTGTTGATCCCGAGCAGTGCCGCGAGCAGCAGCGTCACCCAGAGCACGCCGCTCGCGAGGTCGGAGCTCACCCGGTCAACGTTCAACCCGAAGTGGAAGAGCACGAAGGTCGTGACCGCGAACAGGCACATCGCGGGAAGTGACTCGAACGTGCGCAACTCGAGGCGGAGCTGGGCGACGACGAGCGCGCGTACGACCTCGGTGCTGTGCGGCGGGTTCATCCGTAGAGCTGGGACAGGGCCGTGTCGTCGAGCTCGCCGGCCGCGATCAGGAACGCCGGACGGCCGCGAGCGAGACCGAGCACGAGGTCCGAATCCTCCTTCGCGCTGGCCGGGTCGTGGCTGACGACGACCCGGGTCTTACCTGACTCGCGCCCGATCAGCGGCTCGAGCACGCGCCGTGCGGCGGGGTCGAGGTTGGCGTAGGGCTCATCGAGGAGGAGCAGATCGGGGTCGTGAAGCAGCACGCGACAGACGGCTGCCCGCTGGATGAGACCGCGCGAGAGGGTTCGTAGCGGCTCGTCGCCTCGGCGCTCGAGCGACACCGATGCGAGCAGCGCCTCGATTCGCTCCGCGCCGATGCCATGCAGCGCGGCCTGAAGGCGCAGGTTCTCCCGTGCACTGAGCTCCCGGTAGAGCATCGGCTCATGCGCGAGCAGGCCGAGACGGCCGCGAACCTCGGCGCCGCCGGCGGGCAGCCGGTTGCCAAAGACTTCGACCTCGCCGCCGTGGGGCCGCAGCAAAGTCGCGAGCACGCGCAGCAGAGTGCTTTTGCCGGCCCCGTTCGGTCCCAGCACCGCGAGCGTCAAGCCTTCGGCGAGCTCGAGGGTCACATCGGCGAGCGCCGTACGCTCGCCGTAGCGACGCGTCAGCGCTCGCAGCGAGAGGGCGTTCACGCGCAGCGCTGCCGGGGCGATGGGGTGGTGACGCGCGCCATCGGGTCTCTCATCGGGGCGGCCTGTCGCGAGGTGTCCGCAGGCCGCCAACATACTCGTTGACGCCCGCCCCGCGCCGAGCTGGCGGCGGTCGCTCCGGGCGTGCGCGCCTGACGCTAGGATGCACAAACCCGAGCTGAGAGGGCCTGACGGCATGGCGCACCCAACCTGGACAACGTGGACGATCGACCCCGGTTTGATCGCGCTTCTGCTCGTCGCAGCCTGGCTCTACAGCCGAGCGTTTGCGCGCGCCGGGCGGCTCTCGGCCAACCGCGGACCCGGTGCCAGCCACTGGCTTCCCTACGCCTGCGGCCTCGCCGTCATCGCGGTCGCCCTGATGTCGCCGCTGGACGCGATCGGTGACCGCTACCTGCTCTCGGCGCACATGCTTCAGCACATCCTGCTCTCGGACGTTGCGCCCGCGCTGCTCGTGCTCGGTCTGCGGGCGCCCGTCCTGCCGCTCGGGCTCGGCAAGGGCGGCCTGCGTCTCGTCGCCCCGGGCGGACGTGCCGGGCGGCTGATCGCGTTCGCGACGAATCCCTGGGTCGCGCTGCCGCTGTGGGCGATCGCCACCTGGGTGTGGGCGGTTCCC
Source organism: uncultured Solirubrobacteraceae bacterium (assembly GCA_964422115.1). GTDB lineage: Bacteria > Actinomycetota > Thermoleophilia > Solirubrobacterales > Solirubrobacteraceae > Palsa-513. The sequence goes on from CAYQZU010000003.1 coordinate 171,445, forward strand.
GCGATCTTCGACTACTCGGCCGGGAACGCGCTCGTTCACGCGCTCGAGCACGCGACGCTCTTCTACACCGGCCTCGCCATGTGGTGGCTGATCATCGACCCGCTGCCCTCGGCCCGCCGCTCGCCCGGTCCGCGCCGACTCGTCTACCTGGGTTTCACCCGCGCCGCCAGCGCCGCGGTCTGTGTCCCGCTCACGTGGATGACCGCGACCGCCTACCCGCGCTACGTCGCCGCTCCGCACGTCTACGGGCTGAGTGCGATCTCCGACCAGCACCTCGCGGGTGCCGGCATGTGCTTCCTCGAGTTCCTGATCTTCGGCATCGCGATGGCCGCGACGTTCCTGAGCTTCCTGAACCGCGACGAGCAGGTCGCCGCGGCGCTCGACCGAGTCAGCGGCAGCCGACTCCCCGCCGGCTGATATTCCGGGTGGCGGCCGCCCGAGGACTTCGGCGGCGGACCGTCCGTCAGGGACAGCCCGCCGCGCCGGCCGACGCAGACTCGGCCTAGTAGCCGCCGCCCGAGGACTTCGGCTTGCTCGTCACGGCTGAGCCGCTCGGGCTCACCGCATAGAAGCCGTTCTGGCCCTGCCCGGTGGCCTGTCCGGCCGCCGTGTCGCTCGCGAAGTAGTAGAGCGCGTGGCCGTTGTAGACGACCTGAAGCTTACCCCCGCGGCTGATCGTGCTGAGCAGGCCCGCCTTCGCCCCGCCGCCGGCCTTGGGCTTGCCCTTGGTCGTCAGCGGCGGCCAGACCGCGGCGCAGCCGCCGGTGCAGGTGGACTTGTTCTTGGGGTCGGACTTGTCTAGGTAGAGCACGTGCCCGTTCGGCCCGACCAGCACGTTGCCGAGCGATGTGCTGTGGGTGCTGACGACCGCGGCCGATGCCGCCGAATGCGCGCGGGATGCGGCGGCGACCGCCACCGACCCCGCGAGTGCGAGGCCCGCGATAGCGAGCAGTGCTGTGATTCTCTTCATCAGTCGCTCCAGACGTTCGTTGTCATTTACCTTCGTTGTTCTGGACGCCGCCACGCGCGGGATCCTTCCCATCATCGCGGACGGCCCTCGCGGTGGCGCTCGAGCCCGTCGTCGGGGATCGGCTCCCACGCGGCTGCGTAGTCGACGTATTGGCGGAAGCTCGGCCTGACCCCCGGGTCGCCGTCGAACGCGCTCATCCTGACCGCGAACACTCGCCGGTCGCCGGCGTCGCGGCTGAACAGGTGCGATCCGCAGACCGAGCAGAAGCACTTCTCGGCGCCGCCGTCAGGATGGCGCCAGCAGCTGATCAACCCCTCGCCGGACAGCACGGTGATTGTGGTTCCTGCCGCCAGCCGGGCCTGCGCCGAAGCTCCGACGCCGGTGCGCTTCTGGCAGCGCGTGCAGTGGCAGTAGCCGGCGAGCGCCGCCGGCTCGCTCAGCTCGAAGCGGACCGCGCCACAGCCACAGCTGCAGGTCGTCGAGCGCTCTGCCATCGCAGGATTGTCCCACGACTGAGACAAGCACAAGCCGCCATCTAGCCGTCGGCCTGCCAGCCGGGTGGATCGGCGAGCGCCCAGACGCCGAGCTTTGCCTTGCGTCCGCGAACCTCGAAATCGTTGACGAACACGAGGTCTTCGGGCGGATCGCGCATCCGCTCTCGGGTGCTCGCTGAGATGAAGATCATGTACGGCGTGCCCTTCGTCATTCCCTCCAGACGCGAGGCGGTGTTCGTGACGTCTCCGAGGGTCGTGTACTCCACTCGCGCTTCCGAGCCGACGTTGCCGCACATCACTGGCCCGCTGTTCAGGCCGATCCCCATCCGGAAACCGGACGCGTGTCCCTGCGATCGCAGGTACGCGTTGAAGCGGTGCAGTCGTGTCCCGAGCATCTCGCGTGCGGCGGCGAGCGCTCGATCGGCGTGATCGGGCTGGTCGAGCGGAGCGCCGAACGCGGCCATGATGCCGTCGCCCATGTAGGAGATCAGCGTGCCTCCCGCGGCGAGGATCGCCTCGGTCATCTCGTTCAGGTAGAAGTTGACCGCGTCGATCACCTTCGTCGGCGGCTGATGCTCGGAGAAGCTCGTGAAGCCGCGCAGGTCGCTGAACAGCAGCGTGCAGTCGCGCTCCTCGGCGCCGAGCCGCAGGTTCCCGTCGGTTCGCGCCAGGACCTGGTCGACGACGTCTGCGGGCACGAAGCGCGCGAAGATCTGATGCACGCGCTGGCGTTCGAACGCCTCGCCGACGTAGACCACGGCGAGCGTTCCGAGTGTCGCGAGAATCAGGGCCGCCAGCGGGTAGGTGTAGGCGACGATCGTCCCGCCGTCGAACGCCAGCTGAACCGCGACCGTGAAGATCGCGGCGAGGGCCAGCGCCGCGAGCACCGAGCGCAGGACGCTGAGGCGCAGCGTCGCAATCGGGATCAGCCCGCCGAACAGCGCCACGAGCGCGAGGTTGATCCAGCCCGGGGTCTCGCGCAGCGGAATGCCGGCGAGGATCGTCGCCGCCGCGTTCGCCTGAACCTCCGGCCCGTCCATGACGATGCCGCCGGAGGTCGGCGTCTCGTGGTAGTCCTGGAGGATCGAGGCTTCGGCACCCACGATCACGATCTTTCCGCGGACCGAGCAGCGGTTGAAGCGCCCTGCGTACACGGCGTAGTAGTGGAGGAAGCAAACCGTTCCCGGCGCTCCGGCGAAGTCGATCGGCTGCGCAGTGCTCGCGCCACCGAACAGCGACAGCGGTATCGGACGGCCGCTGAAGCGAGCGGCGATCGCCGTCGCGAACATCGGTATCCCCTGAAAGGAGTGCTGGGTGTCGCGGACCACGCCGCCCCGGTCGGCGATGATCGTCGAGTCTCCGACGAGCGCACCGACCTCCTTCTGGACCGCCGGTCCGCCGAGCACGGGCGTTGTGCCGTTCTTGTAGACGAACGTGCTCGCGAGCACCATGTTGTGGGCGCGATCGACCGCGCTGATCAGCGAGTTGTCGTCGGCCGGATCGGTCGGCGCCGTAAACGCGACGTCGAACGCGACCAGCTTCGCCCCCGCCTTGCGGAGGTTGTCGATGACCCGCGCGTGGTAGCGGCGCGGAAACGGCCAGTTCGACGGGACGCGCGGTCGCTCGTTCTGGAAGTAGCTGAACGTCTTGTCGTCGATCTGGACGATCACGAAGTCCTTGACGAGCGATCGGTCTGCTCCGCGCACCGCGAAGCGCGTGTTCACCGTCTGCGCCTCGAGGCTGTAAAGCGTCCCGGTCGCGTACCCGACCATGCCGAGCGCTCCCGCGACCAGCGCGACAGCGAGCAGCAGGATTCTCTTGCGGCGCAGCCATCCGGTGCGGCCCATGGTTAGGTAATACCTCCCGAGCTGGGAATACGCCCCGCCACAATCGCGACGATGCTAGTCCCCAAGCGGTCGCGGCGAGAATTACGCATCTCCGCGCGCGGAGGGCTATTCTGGGCGTGGGATCGAGATGGGTGCTCTAAGACCGCCGGGGGGCGTCGGCCTAAGCGGTCGGTGCTGGGCTGCGCTCGCCGCCACAGCTGTGGTTCTGGCGCTCGGCGCCTCGCCGGGTAGCGCCTCGGCCGCGACCGGTGCCCTCTGGGTCACCCAACGCGACGTCAGCGACGCGAGCAACGTTCAGGCGTTCACGATCGGCTCGCTCGACGACCTGCTCACTGGACCCTTGGGCGTCGGCACCGGCGGCCACCAGTCGTACGGAATCGCCGTCACGCCGGACGACCGGTACGTCTACGTGACTAACGACAACGGTCAGAGCACCGTGTCGCAGTACTCCGTGAGCCCGACGACCGGTGATCTGACTGCGCTCTCGCCGGCAACCGTCAGCGTCAGCGCGAGCGCGGGGGCCAACCCCGAGAGCATCGCGATCGATCCGACGGGCAGCTGGGCCTTCACCGCCAATCCCGGATCGGGCACCGTCTCGACGCTGCGTATCGCGCCGACGACAGGCGAGTTGACGACCATCCAGGAGATCGCCACCGGTCTCACGCAACCCACCGGGATCGCGGTGGATCCCAGCGGCCAGTACGTCTACGCGACCGACCTCGGCTCCGATCAGGTGACCGAGTTCTCCGTCGACCTGACCACGGGCGCGCTGACCGAGCTCGGCACCGTGACCGTCCCGCAGGGCTCCCTGCCGCACACGCCGGCTCCGATCCGGATCGCGACCGCCGAGATTGGTGGGAACGGGTACGCGTTTGTCACCGACAACAGCGCCAACGATCAGGTCGTCGAGTTCACAATCGATTCGGGAACGGGCCTGCTGACCGAGGCGACCTGGGCAAGCCCGGACGGCGTGAGCTACCCGAACGGAGCGGCGGCCACCGACACGGCCCCGATCGGCGTCGCCGTCAACACGAACCCGGTGGGCAACTCCCACGATCCCTATCTGTATGTGGCGGCCGGGAAGGTCGATGAGTACGACATCACCCCGAGCACCGGCGCTCTGAACTCCGACGTCTCGGTGGACGACACGACCGGCAGCTACGCGACCGGCAACGCCAGCGCGGTGGCGATCGCCCCCGACGCCAACGAGCTCTACGTCGGGAACAGCGGTGCCGCCTTCATCTCGCTGTTCAACATCGCCGCAGATGGAACGCTCTCCCCGGACAGCACCCCGACCGTCGCGTCAGGGACCTCGCCGACGACCCCGGCGGCCGGCAGCCTGCCGACGCCCAGCGCGCCGCTGACGCCGGTCGGCGGCGCGCTCACCCAGATCGCCTCGCCCAACGACTGCGTCACGAGCGACGCGCTCGGCTGTAACACGCTGATCCCCGGCTCGAACAACTCGCTCCAGGTGAGCTACCAGCCAGTGATCAGCGCCGACGGCAAGAACGCCTACGTCGTCTCGATGCAGGGCGACCTCGACGAGTTCTCGCGCGATCCGAGCACCGGCGCGCTGACCTACATGGACTGCATCACCGCGGGCGCGACCGGCTGCACCGCCCCCAACGAGAACGTGGCGGGGATCGCTCAACCGCAGGAAATGGCGCTCAGTCCCGACGGGAAGAGCGCGTACGTGGTGACAACGGGCAACAACGCGCTCGTCACGTTCACGCGCGATACGAGCACCGGTGCGCTGACCTTCGCCAGCTGCGTCAGCTCGACGGGCGCGGCGGGCTGCACCGCGGAGCCTGCGCTCGACAACCCCTACGGGGTCACCGTCAGCCCCGACGGCAACAACGTGTATACGACGTCCGGACAGGACTCGGCGATCAGCACCTACCACCGCGCGAGCAACGGCACCCTGACCTTCGTCAGCTGCCTCACGACAGACGCGGCCTACCCCGACTGCGGCACGGACACATCCTCGGGGGAGCTCGCCTCGGCGCTGACCGTCGTCGCGAGCCCCGACAACCAAAACGTTTACGTCGCCGCGGGTGGCCTTGGGCCCGGCGGCGACGTGGTCGAGTTCTCGCGCAATCCCAGCACCGGAGCGCTGACCCAGCTGAGCGGGGCGGGCAGCTGCATCACGACCGGGACCGCCAACTACCCCAATTGCGGGAGCACGAGCGCGATCGGCTTCGACGGCGGCACGGAGGATCTGGCCGTCACTCCTGACGGAAAGAACGTCTACGCCACCGCGTTCGCCGACAACGGCGTGATCGAGCTACGCCGCAACGCGGGCACCGGCGCGCTGACCCAGCTGGCGCCGCCCAATGCCTGCCTTGCCGAGGAGGTAAGCCCATCGGGCTCCCCATCCTGCACCCAACCTCCCTACCCGCAGAGGTACGGAACCGCGGGCGCGCTCGGCGTCGCGGTCAGCCCGGACGGGCTCGACGTATACGTCTCCGGTGCCGCCGACAACGCGGTCGCGTCGTTCAGTCGCGACCCGGCGACCGGCGCGCTGGCGCCGATCGCTCTCCCGTTCGGCTGTATCACCGGCGCGCCCCAGTACACGGCCGGAACGTGCCCGCAGTTCAACGCGAACGGTCTGTTCAGTCCGCGCCGGCTTGCGGTCAGTCCTGACGGCAACAGCGTGTACGTGGCCAACCAGGGGAGCGACGGGGTCGTGCAGTTGACGCGCCAGCTCCCGGCCGACCTGGCGCTGAGCGAAAGCGGCGCACCGGGCAGCCAGCTCGTTGGCGCCCCCATCACCTACACCTACACGGTCACGGACGGCGGTCCGGCGGCCGCGTCGGGTCCGGTCCTGACGATCCCGCTCGCGGGCGGTTTGTCGCTCGTCTCCGCGACGCCATCGCAGGGGAGCTGCTCCGGGACGGCGACGGTCACCTGCCACCTCGGGTCACTCGCTGCCGCTGGGACCGCGACCGTCCACATCACCGCCAATCCGGCGAGCGCCGGGACCGCGAGCGTCGGCGCAGCTGTCGCTGACCCCCTCGACACCAACACGTACAACAACAGCGTGACGACCAGTACGACGATCACCAATCCACCGGCGAAGCCGTCCCTGCCCCCGCCGGTGCTCCAGATGTCCACCGACGTCGCGCCGGTCAGTGGGACTGTGCTGGTCGAGCTGCTCGGGACGACGATTTTCGTGCCTCTCTCGCAGGCCGAGAACATCCCGATGGGCTCGACGATCGACGCGACCGCCGGCACCGTCGCGCTCACGATCGCGGTGCCCGGCGGGGCAACCGAGATCGGCAACTTCTATGACGGCGAGTTCGTCGTCACGCAGGACGCGACCGGGCGTGTGTTCGCCACCCTCACGGGCGGGAGCTTCGCCGGCTGCCCGCGTCCCGGTAAGGCCGGCAAGCACCACAAGGGGGCTCAGTTGCACCTCGCGACTGCGAAGAAGAAGCCCACGACGGTCGTGCGCCAGCTCTGGGGGAACGCGCACGGCGACTTCACGACGAAGGGACGCTACGGCTCGGCGGCGGTGAGCGGCACCGTCTGGCTGACCCAGGATCGCTGCGACGGGACCTTCTTCAAAGTGACAAAGGACACGATCGTCGTTACAGCCAACGCGAGGCCCCACAAGCACCACCTGGTCAAGCAGGGCCAGAGCCACCTGGTCCACGCGCCGGGCTTCTAGCTGGCCGCGGCCCCGGATGGCGCGAGCTCGCGGACCTCGTCGCTCGCGGGCCGACGCCCGAGATCGCGGAGGGCCACCTCGGCCGCCCGCATGCCGGCCATGCCGTGCACTCCTCCCCCTGGCGGTGTGGCAGCCGAGCAGAGGTAGAGGCCGCTGACCGGCGTGCGGTAGGAGCGCACGGCGATCGTCGGGCGGAAGACGGTCTGGACGATGCTGGTCGATCCCGACGCGATGTCGCCGCCGATGTAGTTCGGGTTGTGCGCCTCGATCTGCGCCGGTGAGGTGCTCACGCGCGCGAGGACGAGGTCGCGGAAGCCGGGCGCGAACCGCTCGATCTGCGCCTCGATCCGGTCGGTCATGTCAACCGTTGAGCCGTTCGGCACGTGACAGTAGGCGTAGAGCGTGTGGTGCCCGGCGGGGGCCCGCGTCGGATCGGCGACCGTCGATTGGACGACGATGCAGAACGGCCGTTCGGAGATCCGTCCCGCCGCGACATCGGCTTCGCTCGCCGCAATCTCCTCAAAGGTGCCGCCGACGTGCACCGTCGCCGTTGCCCGGCACGGCTCGGCCGCCCAGGGTACCGGCCCGGAAAGCGCCCAGTCGAGCTTGAAGATGCCCGGCCCGGAGCGGTAACGGCCCAGCGCGCGGCGGTAGCGCGCCGGAAGGCGGCCGTCGTCGAGGGCGAGCAGCTGCTGCGGTGTGATGTCCAGCAGCGTCGCCCGGGCGTTGGGCAGCTCGGCGAGACTCTCGATGAATCGGCCGGTGTGCAGACGCCCGCCGTGAGACTCGAGCTCGGCGACGAGCGCGCGCGTGATTCCCGCGCTCCCGCCCTCGACGACGGGCCAGCCGACAGTGTGGGCGAGAATCGACATCACGAGTCCGAAGCCCCCGCTGAGCGGGTAGGTGAGCGGCTGGATCGCGTGGGCGGCGCAGCCCGCGAACGCGGCCCGGGCCTCGGTCGTGTGAAGTCGCGCCGCGAGCATGCGAGCGGGCTGGAGACCAAGCGCGCCGAAGCGGATCATCGAGAGCGGCGGCACGGGCAGCGGGCGAACCGGCCCGAGCGCGTGCGGGATGATCTCCTCGGCGTGGGCGACGAGCGGCCCCATCATGCGCCGATAGGCGCGCGCATCGGCGCCAAACGTCGCCGCCGTCTCCTCGACGGATCCCGCGACGGCCGCGGCAAGGCCGCCGTCGAGCGGGTGAGCGAACGCGACTGCCGGCCGCCGCAGCGGGATCTGCTCCGCCGAAAAGGTCCGAAAGAACGGCGAGGCCGCAGCCAGCGGATGCACGGTTGAGCACACGTCGTGGGCGTAGCCGGGAAGCGTCAGCTCAGCTGTGCGGCAGCCGCCTCCGGGGCTGTCGGCTCCCTCGAACACCTCGACCCCAAGACCGGCGCGAGCCAGCGTGACCGCGGCGGCAAGGCCGTTCGGCCCCGATCCGACGATCACAGCGTCGAGTGCGCTGTCTGTCCGTGCGCCTGGGACGGTGCTCACCGCTCGACTGTAACCGGCAACGTCAGCACGCTGCCCTGCCGCGCGACGATCACGCTAGGGAGGCTTTCCGCCAGCGCGTCGAGCTCATCGTCGGTGCGGTCCGGCGCATGGTGGAAGAGCACGACCTTGCCCACGTGCGCGCGCTGTCCGAGACCCACCGCGTACTCACCAGCCGCGTGCCCGAAGCGCGCCTTGGCGGCGAGCTCGCCGGCGAGCAGCGTCGCGTCGTGGACCAGCGCGTCGGCGTCGCGTGCCAGCTCGAGCGCCGCCGGATGGTAGGCGCCCCAACCGTCATCCCCGTCGCCGAGGCTCGTTGGGCAGTGGTCTGGCATGTAGGTCAACGTCGAGTGATCGTCGCTGATCCTGTAGCCGTACGCGCGCCCGCCCCGATGCGGGATCTCGAGCGCGAGGACTCCGAACCCCTCGTATTCATACTCGCCCGGCTCGATCGCCTCGAACGTCCAGTCGCCGCGCAGCTCGCTTGGGGTAATCGGGAAATGGGGAGGGGACATCGCTCGGGCAAGTACCGCCTCAGCGTCGCCGCCTTCGGGCTCGAGCGGCGCTGGGATCCTGACGTCGGCGCGTGCCCGGTCATCGTCGGCTCCGGCGAAGAACGGCAGCCCGGTGAAGTGGTCCCAGTGCAGATGGCTGTAGAGGATCGTCCCCGCGAACGGCGCTCCGCCGAGCAGGTCGGTTACGGCGCGGATGCCGGTGCCGCTGTCGAGGATCAACGACGGCGCCGATGCGTCGTCACGCACCACGGCGAGGCAGGATGTGTGGCCTCCGTAGCGGGCGAACTGCGCGCCGGGCGCGGGAGTGGACCCCCGCACGCCGCAAAAGTGCACGCGCACGCGAGCTAGTCGTCCTGCCCGGGCAGCCTCGAGGAAGCTGCTCCGCAAGCGCCTGGCCGACCCACTTAGACCTGCTCGACCGCGTCTTCTCTGCGGTGGCCGCTGGCCAGCTTCTCGAGCGCCGAGCGTTCGAGCTGCTCCGCGTGAACGGCCGCGACGCGACAGGGAGTCACGGCGATCAGGCTTGACGTCCTGCCGCTCGATTCGAGATGCGCACGCTCGCCGAGCATCGCGCCGGGACCGTACTCAGCGAGCCGCTCCCCGTCCTTCTCGACGCGCAGGACGCCGTCGAGGATCAGAAAGACATCCGACCCGGGGTCGCCCTGCGTGACGAGCGCGGTACCGGGCTTGAGCCGGCGAAACTCCGGTTTGCCGGACATCAGCTGAGCCGAGAGCTGACGCTCCAACGCCGTCTCGACGGTCGTGACGAGCGCCTCCGAGTCACGATCACCCCAAGGAGTGTGAAGGCCGAACGAGACGCGCCACCACTCCTTGAAGTCGGCGAGACCCGACTTCAGCATCAGGCCGCCGTCCGCGCCGTAGATCCAATGGCGCGGGAAGCGGCTCGCACCGACGATCGCACCATCGGCATGGCCGTCGGCGTGAATCGTCAGGCTCAGCGTCGTCCAGACGAGCGGCGCCTGCCATTGGATGAACGGCGCCCGCCGCACACGGCGTGGAGCAGGCACCCCGGTGCGCCCGCCGGCCGTCTGGATGAACCGCACCCAGCCCTCGCCAACCTCAGGCTCCTTCTTGATATCAGGCAGCCCCACCGCCTCGAAAGTGCGCGCCATCGGCCCCAGCTTGATCGTCGTCGAGCCCATCAGCCGACCGCCTTCCGAGCCGTAGTCGACGATCTTGCCGCGGCTGTCCACCTCGACAAACGCCCGTAGGACGTTCGCGAAGCGGAAACGGTCGGCCAACCGAAGCTCCTCGACCGACGCCTCGGTGATCGAGTCCGGTGGCGGCTCGTCGTAGTGGGCGAGCCCTGCGTCGAACGCGAGCCGCTGCGAGCCCTCGATCGCCTGCGAGGGGATCCACGACAGCGAGGTGATGGAGCTTTGGTGGCGCATTGCGGCCGCTGGCTCTCCGAACCGGATGGCGGGCCGTTGCCCGCCGGGCCGGCCGAAGCCTACCACCGCCGGCGCGGTCGAGCACGACGGGAATACCGACGATTGGAACCTCGGTCCTGGGCGTGATTGCCAACCCGTTGAGTTTCGGCGGGTGGCCCCGTTCGCGTGCCGATGCTGCGCCTATCCGGTCGATCGATGCCCCCCAACGACCAGCGCGCGCACGCCGCCCCGCCGTCCTCATCGCCTCACTGCTGGCGCTCGTCGGTGCGCTCTCCCCGCTCGCCTTCGCGCGCGAGGGCCCCGCTGGCCGCCCTCTGACGCTGCATACGCCGCAACGGCCGATCTGCAAGCCGGGGTACGCACCCAAGCGCGAGACCTTTCACGTGCGCAGACGCCATCGGCGTATCACGCTTCACAAGACGGTTTGCGTGCGCAGCGCCGGCAACACTGGCGGTGGCAGCACGTCGGGCGGATCGGGTGGGTCCGCGGGCGGTTCGGGCGGCCTTGGTGGGTCCTCGGGTCCGCCGGTCGCAACCGCCGACGCCTACGCGGTTCCCGTCAATACGACCCTCGCGCCGCCGGCTCCCGGGGTTCTCGCAAACGACCACGGCAGCGCGATCAGCGCCTACCTGATCGCGGCGGCAGCGCACGGCACGATGACGCTGGGCCGCAACGGCAGCTTTTCCTACACGCCCACGCATGGTTTCATCGGAAGCGACAAATTCACCTACAAGGCGGTCGATTCGAGTTACAACAGCTCGAGCTTTGCGACCGTCACGATCACGGTCACGCCGTACGCCGCGCCGGCGTCGTTCGCGGCCAGTTCGGGCACGCAGCTCGTCGTCCGTGCGCCAGGCGTTCTCGCAGGTGCCGTTGGGAGCGGCCTGACCGCCTCGATCTCCTCGACCGTCGCCCACGGGGTGCTCGCTCTGTCCCCCGACGGTTCGTTCACCTACACCCCGACCGCGGGGTACACCGGCAACGACGGCTTCACCTACCAAGCGACGGACTCCGCCGGCGGCGCCTCGAACATCGCTCGCGTGACGTTCGATGTCACGAGTGCGCCGGCACCTCAGGTTGTTGCAGAGACCTTCGCGGGCGCCGTCGGCAACACCGAGCTACAGGTTGGCGGAGCGCGCGGCGCTGAGCCCGAGGTCTATCTCGCGGGCGCGAGCGCCCTGGCGGGCGACAGCGATCCGGCCGGCGGCACCCTCAGCACCGCGCCGGGAGCGATCACGACAAGCCAGGGAGGCGTCGTGGAGATGGCCACCGACGGGACCTTCACCTACACCCCGCCGCTTGGTTACGCCGGCTCGAGCGACAGCTTCAACTACGACGTCAAATCGAGCGAGGGACTGGATGTCCCCGCGAGCGCGACGATCGGATTTAGCGGGAGGACGGTCTGGTACGTGGACGACACGGCGCGAGCGGGCGGCGACGGCACTGCCTCGGCGCCGTTCGATACGCTCGCGGCCGCGAGCACTGCTGCCGGCGCCGGCGATGTGATCTACCTCGTCGGCACCGCCACTCCGTACGCCGGCGGGATCGCGCTGCGCTCTGACCAGTGGCTGATCGGCTCCGCCGCGAGCCTCCAGATCGCGGGCAACACGCTCGCGCCGGCGAACGGCACGGCGCCGACGATCACCGACGGTGCTGGCGCCGGCGTCACGCTTGCCGAAGGCGATCTTCTCGACGGTGTGGTCGTGTCCGGCACCGCGGGTGACGGGATCGACGCGTCCGGGGTCGCCTCGGCCACGATCGGCTCCGGCGTCTCGGTGAGCCACGCCGGCGGGGACGGCGTGCGGATCAGTGGCGGCAGCGGGACGATCGACGTCGGGGCCGCGATCAGTGGTTCGGATGGCGGCTCAGTCGCAGTCAGCGGTCGCACCGGGGGGACGGTCGTGATCTCAGGCGCGATCGTCGACACTGGGACCGGGGTACGGCTGACCAACAACGGTGGGGCGAGAATCGACATCACCGGAACGCTGCACGCCAACACCGGGCCCCAGCCGGCGTTCACCGCCACCGGCGGTGGCACGATCACCCTCAGCGGTTCGTCGAGCACCCTCGCGACCACCACGGCCACGGCGCTCGATGTCGAGAACACCACGATCGGCTCGGCCGGGCTCACGTTCCAGTCGATCTCGTCCGGGACGCAGACGAGCGGGCCGTCCGAGGCGATCGTGCTCGCCCACACCGGAACGACGGGCGCACTGTTCGTGGACGGCACAGGCGCCGCAGGCTCTGGCGGCCTGATCGAGAACACGACCGGCGCGAGCGCCGTCTCGCTGAGCGCCACCGGCGAGGTCCACCTGGACAGCCTGGACATCCAGGGCAGCGCCGGCAACGGCGTGGGCGCGAGCAATGTCGCCTGGCTCGACGTGACCAGCAGCCAGATCACAAACAGCGCGGGCGAGGGGATCGTCGAGTCCGGCGACGGCTCGGTCGGCGAGGACTTTCAACTCGAGGGAGACACACTGACCGGGCAGAGCGGAACGGCAATCGACGTCAGCACGGCCGGGAGCGTGCAGGGCACGATCGCTGGCGACGCGATCGGCACCCCCGCGGCCGGGTCGGGCTCCCTCTCAGGTGACGGGATCGACATCGCCGCCAGCGCGGGGACCGCGACGGTGACGCTCAGCGCAAACACGATCGACTCGATCGCCTCCGGCAGGGGTGTCTACGCCGAGGGCCTTGGAACCGGCGATCTCAACCTCGACGTCCTCGGCAACACGGTCTCCATGAACGGCGGCGGGTCCGGCGATGCGCTCGACTACGTGGCCACGGACTCGGCGTCACTGTGTCTCAACACGGGCGGCAACACGGCCGTCGCCGCCGGCTCGGCGGCCGACGGCACGTCGCTGCATGACAATTCCTCGAGCAGCGTGTTCGAGCTTCAGCGCTACGTCGGCGGTGCGTTTGACGACCTTGCGGTGGCTGCGTTTTTGACCGGCCGCGACACGCTGAGCGGCGGTGGCGGCGGCCAGGCGGCGTCGGCGACCCTCGCCGGCGCTAACACGACCGGCTTCACGAACGCGATCTGCCTCGGCGGGGTTAGCAGTTCCTAGCCGACGACTGCGCGGGCGTGGGCGAGAAACGGAGCGACGTCGATCCCGCGGCCCGTCGCCTGCTCCACCAGCGGCTCCGTGTCGAGTCGCCGACCGTAGCGATGGACGTGCTCGGCGAGCCAGTCGCGGATCGCGCCGACCTCGCCTGCGGCGAGTGCGGCGTCCTGGGAGCCGAGGTCACTCTCGATCGCCGTCCAGAGCTGCGCGGCAATCAGGCAGCCCATCGCGTAGCTCGGGAAGTAGCCGAACAATCCTGCCGACCAGTGCACGTCCTGAAGCACGCCGACGCCGTCGTCGGGAACCTCGACGCCGAGCAGCCGCGCCATCCCCTCGTTCCACGCCGAAGGCAGATCGGCGACTTCGAGGCCGCCTTCGATCAGGGCAACCTCGAGCTCGAATCGCAGGATGATGTGAAGCGGGTAGGTGACCTGGTCGGCCGAGACGCGGATCAGTGACGGGCGCACCTGCGCGAGCTCTCCGTATAGAGCCTCCGGCGAGACCGCGTAGCCACCGCGTCCCAGCTCCTCTGCCAACACCGGCGCGAACGGCAGGCTCTGGCCGATGTGGTTCTCCCAGAGCTTGCTCTGTGACTCGTGGATCGACATCGACGTGCCGCGGCCGAGGTTGGTCCGTTCGAGTTCGGGCGCGATCTGCTGCTCGTAGAGGGCATGGCCAAACTCGTGGATCGCGCCGATCAACGATTCGAGCGTCGGCCCCTCGTAACGGGTCGTGACCCGCGTGTCGCGTCGGCTGACGGCTTCGCTGAACGGATGCGCGGAGACGTCGACGCGCCAGCTTTCGTCATTGACTCCGAGTCGCCGCAGCGTGCTTTCGACGGCCGCGCGCTGCGCCGCGATCGGCACCTCCAGCGCGACCGGTCGGTCCGGGCGCGCGGCGACCTCCGCGATCAGCGGCGCAAGCCCCTCCGCAAGCGGTCCGAACACAGCCTGCACCCGTTCGGTCGCGACGCCGTAGTCGAAGTCATAGAGCAGCGCGTCGTACAGCCTCGGCGTCTGCGTGAAGCACTTGGCGTAGTCACGCGCGAGCTCGACGTTGCGACGCAGGGCCGGCGCAAAGGTCGCGAAGTCGCTGTCTCTGCGGGCTGTCTGCCAGACCGCCTGACCGGCCGCGGCCGCATGCGCGCGCTGACCGACGAGCTCGGTCGGAACGCTTCGCCGGCGATCGAAGTCCCGCTGCGCGACCCGCACCATGTCGCGGTCGATGTCGTCGAGTCCGACGCCGTCGGAGGCGAGCTCCTCGAGCAGCGCCCCCACCTCGTCCGAGGTTGCGAGCTGGTGCACGAGCCGGTCGATCGCCGCGAGCTGATGCGCACGCGCGTCAGCTCCACCGGGCGGCATCATCACCTGTTGATCCCAAGCTCCGAGCGCACCTAAAGCCGCGAGATCCGACACCTCTGCCAGCTTCGATTTAAGGTCAGAGATCGCGGTCACCGCCAAAACAGTACAAATCGGCGCGCAGACACGCATCTCCGAACTGCACCAAATGAATAGCTTTTGTCGGGCGGCGGTCGTGTTGCTCCGCACGGAGGACCGCTGCTTGGTCCCGAGCGACTGTGCGGCGGCTGCCGGCGCTTCGTCCGATGGAGCTAGGGGGACTCGAACCCCCGACCTCCTGGGTGCGATCCAGGCGCTCTCCCAACTGAGCTATAGCCCCGGGCGCGCCGGCTGGCCGGCGCAAGGTCCGGTCCAGTCTAGTTCAAGGGCCAGAGGGCGGCGAGGAAGCATCCGATCGGGCAGGATGGCTACCCTGTACGGATGAGCGATCTCGACGATGCGATCAGGGAGCATCTCGCGCTGAAGCGCCAGCATGGTGCCGACCCTCTCGAAGTAGCCCGCCTCGAGTCGGAGGCGCTCGGTGAGGCATCGAGGATGAACGCTCCCGAGCCCGCGCAGCCGCGTACGCCGTTTGCCCGGTTCGCGGAGTACGCGCAGGCGGACGCCGGCGACGCGTCCTACGGCGACCGCCCGCTCGCCGCCACCGACTACGACGCAGCGGAGCCGCCCCACGAGGAGCCGATCGCCCCGCCGACCAACGAGTACGCCCCCGCCTACGCGAGCGCGACCGGCGAGCTGAGCGAGGCAACACAGGAGTACAGCGTCGACGAGTCGATCGGTTGGCTCGGCGGTACCGCCTGGCAGGGCGGCGCGGCGTAGAGCCGGCGGGGCGCGTTTCGCCCAAGATCAGCCCGCCCGCGACGACTAAACTCAACACGCGCGGGGCCATAGCTCAGCTGGGAGAGCGCCTGCTTTGCAAGCAGGAGGTCGCCGGTTCGAGACCGGCTGGCTCCACTAGAGACGCGCCTGCAAAACGGGCCCGGAGTGGATGATCATGCCGGTGGATCCCCGCGGCGCCACCGCGGAGGTCTCAGTGGTCTGCGTGGTGCCCGGTCTGGCTGGCGGCGGGTGGGGGTTCTTGACCGGGTGTTGCCGTGGTGTTCTTGTTAGTCTGCTCGACGGAGGGCAGCGCTGTGAGGTCGGCGCATTGCGGGCGGGCAGCGCACCCTGACTTCTCAGGTTTCGTGTGTGGGTCAGGAGGTCGTGATGTTCCGCGCCGGTGTTGCCATCGATTCCACCGCTCGCCGACTGGGCAGCGCGTCGGCGGCGTTTGCGGGCGCGGCGAGTAGCGCTTCTGCGTCCGGTGCGGTTGGTCTATCGCCTGATGTGTATGGCTCGCGTCCGCTGTTGCGCGGACCGGATCGGCGTCGGGGCGTGGCGTTGGTGCTCGGGCTGCTCGGTGTCTGTCTGGTAACGGTGCTGTTGCTGCTCGGGCAAGCTCGGTCCTCGCCTGGAGTGCGTTCGTCTTCTGCGCGGCATGGGTGGTCGGCGTTGCCGGTCGGGGCGCGCGCTGCGGTGTCGCGCGGGCTGGGGGCCGATCAGCAGAGTTTCTTTGCCTCACGTTCCGCGTCGGGTGTCGTTTCGCTGCGCAACCCGGCGCAGCGTTTGCGGGTGAGCTTCAGTGACGGCGGCACCACGGTGGTTGGTCCCCGCGGGTTGCGGGTCGGGCTCTCGTCGCTCGCGCTCGGGCGCGCCGGGTCGCTCCAGTCGCCACGGCTGGGAGCGGCGTCGCTGCGCCAGAACCGCATCACCTATTCATCGCCGGCTGTCGGTGAGTGGTTTGCGAACGGTCCGTTGGGGGTTGAGCAGGGCTTCACGCTCACGCACCGTCCGACGGGCAGCGGTCCGTTGAAGATCAGTCAGGCGTTTTCGGGCAACGCGACCGCTCGCGTAGATGCGGACGCTCGCGGCGTGACTTTCACCTCGCACGCGGGCGGCTTGCGCTACGACGATCTGCTCGTGACTGACGCGACGGGTGCGCGTGTCCCGGCCCGGCTGAGCATCGCCGGGCACCGTTTGGTGACCACTATCCATGACGCGCGCGCCGTCTACCCGTTGCGTGTCGATCCGACGTTGCAGCAGACCGCGGAGCTCACCGCCAGCGATGGCGCCGCGAACGATGAGTTCGGGATTTCGGTTGCGGTGTCGGGCTCAACGATCGTCGTCGGCGCCTACGGCCGCAACAGCTTTCAGGGCGCCGCGTATGTGTTCGTCGAGCCCGCAGGCGGGTGGGGAAGCGCGACCCCGACGCAGGCGAAGCTGACCGCGTCGGATGGCGCCGCGTTCGACGCGTTCGGCTTCTCGGTGGCGGTGTCCGCGGACGGCTCGACGGTAGTCGCGGGTGCCCGGAACGCGACGGTCGGTGGCAACGCCGGTCAGGGGACAGCGTATGTGTTCAGCAGACCCGCAGGCGGGTGGGGAAGCGCGACCCCGACGCAGTCGAAGCTGACGGCGTCGGATGGTGCCGCGGGCGACAACCTCGGCTTCTCGGTGGCGGTGTCCGGGGATGGCACGACGGTGGTCGCCGGCGCCCCGAACGCGACGGTCGGCGCCAACGCCGTTCAGGGGGCGGCGTACGTGTTCGCCGAGCCTGGCGGCGGTTGGACGGACGCGATTGAGACGGCGAAGCTCACTGCTTCGGACGGGGCCGTGGGTAGCCGTCTGGGGACTTCGGTGGGGGTGTCCGCGGATGGCTCGACGGTGGTTGCTGGTGCTTACGGAACGACGATCGGCAGCAACTCCTTCCAGGGGGCGGCGTACGTGTTCGTCAAGCCCGCGGGCGCGTGGGGCAGCGCCGCGCCGACCCAGGCGAAGCTGACGGCCTCGGACGGTGCCCCGGACGACAGGCTCGGCCGCTCAGTCGGGGTCTCCGGGGACGGCTCGACTGTGGTCGCCGGTGCCCCCTTAGCGACGGTCGGCGCCAACTTCGAGGGGGGGGCGGCGTACGTATTCGTGAGACCCGGTGGTGGGTGGGTGGATCGAACCGAGGTCGCAAAGCTCACGGCCTCGGATGGTGCTGCCGGCGACTTTCTTGGCTCGGCGGCGGCGGTGTCCGCAGATGGCTCGACGGTAGTGGCGGGTGCCCCAAACGTGACGGTCGGCAGCAATGCCGCGCAGGGAGCAGCGTATGTGTTCGTCGAGCCCGTAGGCGGGTGGGGAAGCGCGACCCCGACGCAGTCGAAGCTGACCGCGTCGGATGGCGCCGAGGGCGACCGCCTCGGCTCCTCGGTCGGGGTCTCCGGGGTCGGATCGACTGTCGTGACCGGCTCGCCCCTCCATAACTCCGATCAGGGGGCGGCGTTGGTGTTTACCGGGGCGTCAACGGCGACAGCGCTCGCCTCCTCGGCTAACCCGGCTTCGGTAGGAGGGCAGGTGACGTACACCGCGACGGTCAACCCCGTTCCCGACGGTGGCACGGTCGCGTTTGCAGATGGCGGCACGACGATCGCCGGCTGCGGCACCGCCGCGGTCAACACGAGCAGCGGGACCGCGACCTGCCAGGCGACCTACACGGCAACCGGGTCGCATCCGATCACCGCCAGCTACAGCGGTGACAGCAACTATCTCGCCTCGAACTCCACGACGCTCATACAGACCGTGACAGCAGCCCCGACCGGTCCGACAGGGTCAACCGGATCGCCGCCGCCGTCGAACGCCTTCAAGATCACCAGCGAGAGCGGCAGCTCAAACGGCACGATTACGCTCGATGTCGAGCTGCCCGGAGCGGGCACGGTCGACGTGCTCGGCACCCACGAGGACGTGAGCGGCGCCATCGCGAGCGTGCTCGAGCCGGGCGGCCACCGCTTCGACTGGGGGCGCGACACCGTCAACGCCACGGCGCCCGGCACGATCAAGATCAAGCTCAAACCAGGCCGTGACGCCAAGAAGCTGCTGGCCCGCCACCACCACCACGGCTGGGCGCTGAAGGTCAGCGTCTGGGTCACCTACACCCCGACCGGCGGCCACGCACGCTCTGAAGAGGTCTACGTCGGGGTGCTCAAGGCCAAGCAGCACTACTAGCAAACGTCGCCCCTTGGGCGCCGGCAGCATGCCGAAACGGGAGCACGCGGCCGTTCAGCTCGGTCTGCGCGCCTGGCGTGTCATCGGCAAGATGTAGGAATGGGTGGTCCGCTGCAAGGTCGCCAACTCTGGTTCTTTACGGCCCTGGCCGTCATCAGCGCAGTCCTCGCGCTCGCGCTCTTGTGGACCTCGTTCCCCGGCATGCTCTAGCTGACAAAACCGGACCCCCTTCGTGCCGGTGGGCTTACGGGCGCGCGTGCTGGTGGTAGCGGTGCTCGTCGACGACCAGTTGCCAAAACCCGGACGGGGGGCGGGTGGCGCGGAAATGCTCGAAGTCAAATGTCAGTACCGGAAGGCGATCGCGTTCAGCGATTGCCATGACCGCAGCGTCCGTGTAGCCGAGCCCGAGGTCGGCGTAGGACGCGTCGATATCGACAGCGCGCCGTAGCAACCCCGGAGAGAGCTGAGCGACGGTGTGCTCACCAGCGGCGAGCGCCTCCAGGAACAAGCGGGCGGAGTGAGCGCCGACGCGGGAGCGCAGCAGTTGGTCGACCTCGACGATCACAGGCTCGGGCACCAACAGATCCCTGCCGAGCTCGCTGACTAGGCTCGCGGCTAATGCGTGCGCCTTGTCGCGGCGGTTGGCTGCCGCCACCAGCGGTGCGGTGTCAGCGACAACCCTCAGCGGGAGTCGACCAGTTCCGCGAGGTAGCGCTCAGCCACTTCGCCGAGGTCCTCGGGTCCGTCGCCGGAAGCGACATAGCGGGGACGCCGCACGCCCTGCTCGGCTCGCGCTCCCCGCTCAATCAGCCGTGCGACCGTCGCCGAGAACGACTCGCCGTCCCGAGCGGCGGCGCGGGCGACATCCTCGACACTCTGGGGCAAGCTGACCGTTCGCCGAGCCATCTTTCACCCTCCGGGACCGTTATGAACGCGACTATCATACCGGGGGAGATCAAGCGCCCCACTCCCCTGCTCGTCAGCCGCCGGCCGACTCGGGCAGTCCCAGCACGTGACCGCCATCGACGTGGATCACCGTGCCGGTCGTGTAACGCGACTGCGGTGCGACGAGCGACCAGATCCATTGGGCCACGTCGTCCGGCATGCCCATCCGCCCGACGGGAAGCCGCCGAGCGAGGTCGGCTCGCGTGGCGTCGAGGTTCTCGGAGTAGGTCTCATGAATCGGCGTGTCGATCCCGCCGGGCGCGACGGCGTTCACCCGGATGCCGTCCCTCGCCAGCTCGTAGGCCCATGCTCTGGTCATGTAGTCGAGCGACGCCTTCGTGGAGCCGTAGAGCGTCGTGTTGGGCATCACGATCGTGCCCAGCGACGAGCTGACGTTGACGACTGCGGCGTCCCCCGACGCGCGGAGCGAAGGCAGGGCGGCCGCCACCAGCAGGAGCGGGCCGCGAACGTTCACTGCGTAGTGCTCGTCAAACGCTTCGCGCGTGATCGAATCGATCGGTCCCGGGGCGATCACGGCTGCGTTGTTGACGATCACGTCGATCCGTCCAAACGCCTCGATCGTTTTCCCGACGATCAGCTCGGGCGCCGCGGGATCGCCCACGTCGGTCGCTACGACCAGCGCGCGGGCGCCCAACTCCTTCCGCACGTTCGCCAGCGGCTGCGGGCGGCGACCCACGAGAACCACGTCGAGACCGTGACCGGCGAGGAGGCTCGCGGTCGCCGCACCGATGCCCGTCCCGGCCCCCGTGATGATCGCTACGCGGCTCATCGGATTCGTGTGTGAGTGTAATTCGCGGCTCACCTCCTCGCCGGGGGACTTCCGCGTCCATCCGGAGGGGTTGACAAGCGCTTGCGACTTCCGCTACGTTCGCGCGGCAGGGAGCGTCATGGGGTTGACGTTCTTTTCGCGTCCAACAGCGAGGGAGGATGACGGAATGAGCGTTCTTAGACTTGCGCGCGCCGCCGTGGCGAGGGCAGCCCGCCGGCCCAGGTGGGGTATCGCAGCTGCCGTGACGGTTGCCGCGCTGATGCTCGCCGCGGGCGCGTTTGCTTACTTCACGAGCACAGGCAGCGGAACCGGTTCGGCGACGGTCGGGAGCCCCAGTGCGTGGACCGTCACGCCGGCGACCGCGACCGGAGGACCGCTCTACCCAGGCAGTGGCACGGTCACCATCCCCTACACCGTGGCCAACGCGAGCACGGGCCACCAGGAGCTCACGTCCGTCACCTCCGCAGTCGCCTCCTCGGGCGGCAACGTGACTCAGGCCGGCGTTCCGGTCACAGGCTGCTTGGCCACGTGGTTCGCAACGACCACGACAGCGCCGACCTCGCCCGGAGCGCTGCCACAGGACCTTGCTGGAGGTGCCTCTGCAACGGGCGGCTCGGTGGCGGTCACGATGACCGACGCCGGGGTAAGCCAAAACCTCTGCCAGGGCGTCAAGCCGGACATCACGATCAGCGCCAGCTGAGCCGTGAGCGCGGCAACATCAGACGCCGCGTGCGGGTCGCGGAGCTCGCTTGGTGTCGCGACGGGGCGCGCGGCGGCGCCAGCGTGCGCCGTCGCGCCCGGTGGCGGCCCGCACATCCGGGACCGGTCGGCGGCATAGCGTGATTCGGCTTCTGCGCCGCCGCATCCTGGTCGCTGTAGCGCTGTGCGTGCTGCTCGCGGGCGCCGCAGCGGTGATCAGTGCGTCGGCGCCGGCCGGATCACAGCCGCGGTACGTGACGACGGCAGCGGGGGCGTTCACCCTCACGGGCTCGATCGGCGGCATGAGCCCCGGTGTCACGACAAGCCTCACGCTCACCGTCAGCAACCCCCAGAGCGTCCCCCTTCATCTGCAGTCGGTGGCGGCGTCGATCGCGTCGGCCATCTACACCGGTACCGGCACCCCCGCACCCCCGACCTGCGCGAGCTACCTGACGCCGACGCTGCCGCACAGCTGGACGTCGTGGACCGGGCCGACGACGATCCCGGCGGCGAGCGGACCCGCAAGTCCGGGGTCCGCCGTGATCACCGTTCCGCTGTCGTTCGCCAATTCCCCTGTCAACCAGAACGCTTGCGAGCACGTGACGTTCAACCTCAGCTACTCGGGGTCGGCCTACTACAGCGACCCGACGACGACCGTGCTCGCTGCGTCGCCCAACCCCTCGAACATCGGCGCCCCGGTCACGCTGCACGCGACCGTCTCGCCGACCTACAGCGGGACGCCGCCGACCGGCAGCGTGGCCTTCACCGGTCCGTCCGGACCGCTGGCCGGTTCACCCGTGAGCTTGAGTGGCGGAGTCGCAACGCTCACGACCTCGACGCTCCCGGCCGGGAGCAGCGCCATCACCGCGACCTTCACACCGTCCGCCACCGGAACCGGCGGTGGACCGGACTTTCTCGGTAGCGCGAGCACCGCGACGAGCGCGGTTGTGCTCGCCGGGTGCGTGAGCGCGCCGACCGCTACGGCGACGACCGTGATCACGGGCACCTACAACGGAAGCTACATAGTGGGCGCCGGCAAGTCGCTCTGGCTGAACGGCGGCACCATCACCGGCGCCGTCGTGGTCAACCCCGGAGGCCAATTCGCGGCGACCGGGGGCAGGATCGGTGCCGGCATCGTGGCCGGCGGCAACAGCTCGGTCCAGGGCACGACGATCTCCGGCAACGTGGTCTCGCTGAACACCGCGCTGTCGCTCGGCTACGGCACGAAGGTTGCCGGCGTCGTGCAGGCCGCGTTCGGCGGCCCGGTCTGCCTCAATTCGGTGACGGTCGGCGGCAACCTGCAGCTGACCGGCTTGACGAGCGGCGCGCTCGCGAGCATCTGCGGAACGAGCGCACCGAGCGTCGAGGTGCAGAACAACAAGGAGCCGGTCCAGATCGGTGGCTCTGCCACCTGCGCCGGCAACACGTTCTCGGGCAACTTCGAGGTGCAGAGCGACTCCGGCAAGGTGACGGTCGGCGCCCCCGGATTCGGGAACCATGCCGCCGGCAGCATCGAGGTTGAGAACAACACTGGCGGCGGTACGCTGGCAGCCAACGGCACGAGCGGCGTTTGCCTGCTCCAGAACGACTCGCCCGCGATCGCCGGATCCGCCAACACGGCGCCCCCCGGTCACCTCAACACGTGCAACAGGACGGCGTGAGATGGGGACCGCGCGCGTGAACGCTCGCCGACCCCGCCTGCGCGTCGCGCTGCTCGCGGCAGCGGCCGCGGGGCTCCTCGCGGCGGCCGGCGCACTCGCGTACTTCGTCTCGTCCGCGACCGCGACAGCACCCGTGAGCGTCGGCTCGATTGAGCCGCCCACGAACGTCACGACCCAGCAGAGCGGTCCGGATGTGGCGGTCAGCTGGACCGCGGCGACCCTGTCCTCCGGCGCGGCTGTGCAGGGGTACGCGGTCACCCGCTCGGACGGGGCGACCGTCTGCGGCAGCCCGACCCTCGTAACGCTGGATACGTGCACCGATACCAGCGTCCCGCCCGGCAGCTACACCTACAAGGTCGACGCCGTGTACAACAGCTTTGATGCGCCGGCGTCAAGCGCTTCGGTCGCGGTATTGACCGCTCCGTCGATCACGCAGCAGCCCGCGAGCCCGAGCGCGAACACTGCGCCGACGTTCGGATGGGGCGGCGGAGGCGGCAGCGGGTACCAGTGCCGAATCGACGGCGGGCCGTATGCCCCCTGTACCAGCCCGGACGCACTGAGCGGCCTGGCCGACGGCTCGCACACCTTCGATGTGCAGGCCACGCAAGGAAGCTCGAGCGGCCCGGCCGCGAGCTACACCTGGACGGTCGATACGACTGCGCCGACGATCGCGACCAAGCCGGCCGACCCGAGCAACGATCCTTCGCCGTCGTTTGCTTTCAGCCACGCCGAACCGTCGTACACGTTCCGCTGCCGGCTTGACGCCGCGGGGTATGGACCGTGCACCAGTCCCTACACGCTTGCGGGACTCTCAAACGGTCCTCACACCTTCCGGGTGCAAGGCGTTGACGCCGACGGTGTCGCAACTGCGGCGGCGAGCTACACGTGGACTGTGGACACAACTCCACCGACCAACCTGCTCTCGATCTCCTCCGGGACAGCAAACGTCCTGCTCGCCGGCAGCACCCTCTATTACAGGGGCGACATCGGTGGCTCGTTTGCGCTCACCGACGCGGTGACCGACCCAGGGTCCAATCCCGTCTCGGCCGGCTTCCCGGCGATCGCGACCTCGGGCTGGACGCATCCCGCCGAGACCGTGTCTAGCGGGAGCGGCTCGCCCCCGACGATCAGCTACACCTCGAGCACCTTCAGCTTCGGCGCGAACCCGAGCAACCCGAGCGGCTACGCGGTCACCTCTACCGACGCCGTCGGTAACAGCGCCGCGTCATCTTTGACCTTCGTCAACGACACGACGGCGCCCAGCGGTGGGGCACTGACGGTCGCCGGAACGCCCGCCTCGGGCGCCGGATCCTCTAGCACGACGGCGAACGCCGGGTTTGCGATCGACAGCCGCACCGACTTCGGCGAGGCGCAGTCGCCGACGCAGTCGGGGCTCGGGTCCAGCGTGTTGACCGTCCAGTCCGAGACGTTGACCGCGGGTGCCTGCGGCGCCCCCGGCTCCGGCGGACCCTTCATGGCGCCGGTCACGCTCACGGGGGCCATTCAGCCGGCAGGGATCGTGACCGGATACTGCTACCTGTACACGCTCACCGGAACGGATGCGGTCGGCAACAGCGCGTCGATCAGCACGACGATCGCACTCGACACCACCACGCCGTCCACGCCGACGCTTGCGTTCAGCGGTCTCTCGGGCAACACGGTGTACTCGAGCGCCTTCAACACGCTCTACTTCCGCCCGGCGCCGGGCGGCGCCTACACGGTGACCGCGTCCTCGAGCGCGCCGTCGGGGATCGCCGGCTACACGTTCAGCTCCCTGAGCGCATCGAACTTCGCGGGCTCGCAGAGCGGCCCGCAGGAGGCCTACACGTTCGGCGCGAGCGCGACCGCGCCCGGCAGCTCGCCGACCGTCACGGCGACCAGCAACGCGGGCGTCACATCTGCCCCCGCCGGCTACAACCTCGTCAGGGACACGACGGCGCCGACCGGCGGCGCGTTGACGGTTGACGGCGCGGCGGCGAGCGCGGGCGGCTCATCGAGCTCCACCACGTCCGCAGGGTTCCCGATCAACGGCCGCACCGACTTCAGCGAGGTCCAGTCGGCAAGCCAGTCGGGTTTGCACGCGAGCACATTGACCGTTCAGTCAGAGACGCTCACGGGCACGACCTGCGGCGCCCCGGGCTCCGGCGGACCGTTCACGACACCCGTGACGATCACCGGGACGACCCAGCCCCCCGGGATCGTGACCGGGGCCTGCTACCGGTACACGCTCACAGCCACCGATAACGTCGGCAACAGCGCGACGATCGCCACCACGGTCACCGCCACGAAGGTGGTCACGATCCCCGTGGGAGCCAACCCGCAGGGCGTCGGCGTCGACCCGCTCACGAACACCATCTACGTGGCCAACACGGGTGGCGACAACGTGTCGGTGATCAACGGCGCAACGAACACCGTGACGGCCACGGTCGCCGTCGGCAGCCACCCGTTCCCCGTCGTCGTCGACGATCCGACGACGGACACGGTCTACGTTGCCAACAGCGACGCCAACAGCGTGTCCGTGATCAGCGGAGCCACAAACACGGTCATCGCCACCATCCCGGTCGGCTCGACCCCGCAGGGCCTCGGCGTCGACACCGCGACGAACACGATCTACGTCGCCAACAGCGCCAGCAACACCGTGTCGGTGATCAGCGGCGCCACGAACACGGTCACCGCGACGATTGCCGTCGGCAGCGTCCCGGTCGGCGTCGCCGTTGACACGGTGACCAACACGGTCTACGTGACCAACAGCTTCGATGCCGACCTCTCGGTAATCAACGGCGCGACGAACACGGTCACCGCGACCGTCCCCGCCGGCAACGACCCGGATGCCGTTGCGGTCGACCCTGCCACCGACACCGTCTATGTCGCCGACTACAACGCGGGGAGCGTCTCGGTGATCAGCGGCCTGACGAACACCCTGACGGCCACGGTTGCCGTCGGCCCCAACCCGGCAGCCCTCGCAGTCGATCCGGCGACCAACACGGTCTATGTCGCCAACCTGACCGGCCACAGCGTTTCTGTGATTGACGGGGCGACGAACACGGTGACGGGCACCATCGTCGTCGGCTCCGAACCGGACGGCATCGGCGTCAATCCGCTCACGGACGTCGTCTATGTCGCGGACTTCGGCAGCAACGCGGTATCGGTCTTCGCCGGCAGCTGAGCGCTCGACGCCGCGTCGCCGGGTCCGCCTGCGCCGGCCGGGGCTCCGAACCGGTTAGAAGCTTTGGCAGACCTTGACAACGATTGCCTGCGTCCTGTAGGTTCGCACCAGAGGGTAGGGAGCGTCATGGGGTTGACGTTCTTTTCGCGTCCAACGGAGTGAGAGGATGACGGAATGAGCGTTTTCAACGCTGTGCGCGGCCGGGCGTTTCGGCCCCGTGCGATATTGGTTTCAGGCGCAGCGGCTTGTGCGTTGCTCGGCAGCGCAGCGGCCGCCGGCGCAGATGTCTCATCTTCACCGGTTGTTGTGACCCCGGGTGGTTCTGTCCCTGCGACGCTTAGTTTGTCGTCTGTGACGGGTTCGACGGCTTTGGGTTCGTTCGCGCCGGGTGTTGCGCAGACGTACACGGCGTCGGTTACGGCGACCGTGACGAGCACGGCGGCTGCGACGGCCTTGACCGCCACCGATACGTCGGTCGGCAGCCCTTCGCTTGGGCACCTGTCGAATGGCGCGTTCTTCCTGCCGACCGCGCTGAAGGCGGGCGCCACGAGCACCAACCCGGCCGGTACGACGACGAACCTGCAGTCCCTGTCCGGGGTTGCGGCGACGCTTTTGAACTACAACGCGCCGGTGACCGGGGATCCCATCACCGTCACGTTCTCGCAGCAGATCGGCGCTACCGACCCGCTGCGCACCGGTAGCTACGGCGCGTCGATCACGCTGACGCTGACCTCCACAACACCGTAAGAAGAGCCGGTCCGGTTCGCGGCGGGCACATTCTCGTGCCCGCCGCGAAGTCCGCAGGAGGACCCGCGGGAAGACCGGAGGACCGCGGGCTCAAGGGGCGCGGAGTTGGGCGTCGGAGTTCGAGACGCTCGTTCACGCGCCCTGTTACGGAGAGGAAGAATTGACCGCGTCCGGCTTTCTCGATGTCGCAGGGCACCGCGTCGGTTGGCGGGCCGCTCGATCGCCGGCCACCGCCGCGACACCGGCCGGCGGGACGCTTGCTCCCGCCGCGCCGCCAGGCGCCCGAGGGCGCAACTCGCCGCGCGGCGACTTTCTTTATCTCAGCTTGACAAGCGCGGTTCGCTTGCTGTACGTTCGCCAACAGAGGGTAGGGAGCGTCATGGGGTTGGCGCTCTTTTCGCATCCAACGGAGTGAGAGGATTCGGAATGAGCGTTGCCAGGCTGGCGGCTGTGTGCCGTCGTGCAGACGGGGGTTTGAGTTCAGGGCTGTTCGGTTCGCGGCGCGCGCGTAAGCGCGGGCAGCTCGCCGGCCTGGCCCTGGTTGTCGTTGCCCTGTCGGCAGCGTTTGGCGCAGGCGCCGTGGGCGCGAGTCCAGGTCCGACGCCGCCGGCTCCGACCGGCCTCAACGTTGCGGACCGCGTGGCCCCGCTTGACGTCAGTGGCACGCCTCAGTTCGGCTGGCTGCCGCAGGCGCCCGCCGGTGCGAGCAACGACTTCCAGACCGCGTACGAGATCCAGGTCAACCTGGCGAGCAACGGATCGCTCGTCTGGGACAGCGGCCAGGTCAACTCGTCCGCTGAGTCCTACGTCCCCTATGGCGGCCCGGCCCTCACCGACGGCACGAGCTACACGTGGACCGTCCGCACCTGGGACTCGAACGGCGACGCATCGCCCTACGCGACCGCGGCGACGTTCGACACCGGCCTCGGCGACAACTCGTGGTCGGGCGCACAGTGGATCCGGCGTGTGACGACCGGCAACGACAACAAGGTCGACTACTCGCTCTACCTCAAGAACTTCACGCTCAACGACCCGAGCAGCGCGGTGACGCGCGCCCGCGTCTACATCGGTGCGGTCGACGGCCTGTGGGAGCTCCACGCCAACGGACAGGTGATCGACACGCAGTACGACTACGGTGCTCCGGCCGAGAACTACTACGACGTCGCGAACATCACGCCGCAGGCGCAGGCCGCCGAGACGAGCGGCTCCAACCCGAACCAGATGTCGATCGGCGTCAAGTACGCCAACTGGGCTACGTCCAACGCGCTCCCGCGCGGCGTCGGCCCGATCGCGACATCGACGACGACCACCGCCGCTAGCAACGCCGGCGACACAACGCTCGCCGTCAACGCGCTCACTGGCTACACCCCGACCGAGGTGCTAGGGATCAGCACGAACTCGCAGTTGCTGACCACCTCCGGTGCGCCGACAGGCGGCACGTTCACGCTGACCGATCCGGTCTGGGGCACGACCGCTCCGATTGCCTACAACGCATCCTCAACAACCGTTGCCGCAGCGCTGAACGCACTGTCAGGCGCGGGCGGCGCGTTCTCCGCTTCGGGCGGGGCGCTCCCGGCCACGGGCGTCACGATCACGGTCAGCGGCACGCCGCTGGCACACGTGCTGACGGTCAATTCCGGAGCCCTGACGGGCGGGACCTCGCCGGCTGAGGCGATCACCTCGCCGCAGACCGACACCGTGAGCTCGATCACGCCCACGACAGAGACGCTTTCAATCGCGGGCACGCCGACGGGCGGCACCTTCACGCTGACCGATCCGGTCTGGGGTACGACCGCCCCGATCGCCTACAACGCCTCGGCGACCACGGTCGCGGCGGCGCTCAACGCCCTGGCCGGCTCGGGCGGCAACGCCTTTACGGCCACCGGCGGAGCATTGCCGGGCACGGCAGTGGTGATCACGCTGCAGAACAACGCGCTCAGCGCTAACCACCTGACCACGGTCAACAGCTCCACTGGCCTGACTGGCGGCACCAACCCGACGGCTTCGGTCGCGGTCGGGAAGGGCATCATCGGGTTCAGCTCGCCGCTGACCCAGCCCTACGCGAGCGGCACGCCGGTCGTGTCCGAGAACGGACCGTCGGGCCTGCTCGCGAAGGTCGTCGTCGACTACGCCGACGGCAGCGAGCAGACGGTCGTCACCAACCCGAGCTGGCTCGTGACGAAGGACACGGAGGAGACCACAAACACCGTGACCTCGCGGAGCGGCCAGAACGCGGGCGCCTTCGTCGAGTACCTCGACGCCACCCAGCAGCTGACGGGCTGGGATCAGCTCGGCTACACGCCGACCTCCGCATGGCTGCCGGCCACATCGATGGGTGTCGCTCCGCTGGCGAACCCCTCGAGCTGCACCAGCTACCTGAGCGGCGGCTCGCCATGCGGGCTGACCCATCTCAATCCGCTGCAGTCCTCGCTGAGCTACCGGATCGTGCATCCGGTGTCGGTGACGACCCTCGCGGACGGCACGGTCGAAGCCAATTTCGGTAACTCGATCGTCGGTTACCCGGTCGTTCAGTTCAACAACGGGGTGGCGGGGAACGTCGTGCAGATGTACGGCAGCTACCGCCTCGACCACGGGACGCTTGCGACACCGTCGGCCGCCGGCGCGACGTCGATCAGTGTCACACCGTCGACCAGCGGCGGCTTCCTGATCAAGGTCGGAGACCCGATCACGGTCGATGCGCCGGCCGACGGCTACGGCGCCGGCAACCCGGAGACGAACACGGTGACATCGATCAGCGGCTCGCAGTCGCTGAGCACCTCCGGTTCGCCGACCGGCGGAACGTTCACGCTCACCGATCCGACCTGGGGCACAACCACGGCGATCGCCTACAACGCCACGGCAGCGACCGTTGCCGGCGCGCTGAACGCTCTGCCGGGCGCGGGCGGCGCGTTCGCCGCCACCGGCGGCCCGCTCCCGGGCACCGCAGTCGTTATCACTGAAAGCGGCGCGCCCGCCGGGAACCACGTGCTCACGACGGCGTCCGCCTTCACCGGTGGCTCCTCGCCGAAGTCCGCGATCACGACGCCGTCGCCCGAGACGCTCGGTTTGAACACGCCGCTGACGTTGGGGCACGGGCAGACTCAGTCGCTGACGATGACGGGCACGGCCACGGCCGGCACGTTCAAGCTGAGCGATCCGACCTGGGGCCTCACCGGCACGCTCAACTACAACGCGACAGCGGCGCAGGTTGCGGCGGCGCTGAACGCGCTTCCAGGCTCCGGCGGGAACTCGTTCGCTGTTTCGGGTGCCGGGCTGCCCGAGTCACCACTTGTGATCACGCTGCAGAACGCCGCGCTGAGCGGTAATCACGCGCTCACGATCTCGGGTGCGGCGGGCTTCGCCGGCGGCACGGCCGGCGTGGGCGCGACACCCGTCTGGGTGCAGGGCGCTCGGATCGGTAGCCCAACCACCAAGAACCTCGACAACCAGGATGCCCTTCTCCAGTACCAGTACACCGAGGCAGCGGGCGCGCAGACGACCGACTTCGCCGTTGGCGTCGGCTGGAGCCGCCTGGAGATCGACAATCCGGGCGAGACGCTCAGCCCGTCGCAGATCTGGGCGGTCGCGACGGCCGAGAACGCGCCGGTCAGCCCGAGCCTCTATTCGGACGCCGCCGGCGCCAGCGCGGATCTCGCCGCGGGTGCGGGTCCTGCGATCGCCACGGGCGAGCAGGCGACGTTCACGAGCTCGAACCCGACGCTCAACAATGTCTTCCATCTGCTCGAGCAGTCCGCGCTCTACGGCGGGCAGCAGGAGTACAACGACTCTCCCGACCGCCAGGACGGCCAGTTCCTCGGCGACACCGTCAACCAGTCGTTCGCGACGACGGAGTCGCTTGGTGAACGCTCGCTGACCCGTCAGGCGATCCAGGACATGATCTACTCACAAAACCGGTTCTGGCTGTCGGGCACGCTTGCCTGCGGCTCACCGACCGGGCCGTGCCTGCCGCACACCGCGGTGGTTCCGCCCGCAGGGTCCGGCAGCAGCTCGCTCGGGCCTCCCGGCGGCCAGTACGGCGACATCAACGCCGCCTACCCGGCGGACGTCGCTGCGCGCGACATTCCGGACTACACCGAGATGTTCCCCGAGTGGGTCATGCAGTACTACGAGATGACCGGGGACAAGGCGACGCTGCAGGCCGCATTCCCGGCGATGCAGAACATCAACACCTACGTCACCGACGCGATCCCGACGACCGGCATCTTCTCGGGGCTCGTCTACAACCTGCCGGGCGGCGGCAGCACCGGCGGCGCGCAGCCGAACCTGACCGAGTCGCTGAGCGGCTCCTACGGCCACGGAATCCTCGATTGGCCGTCGCCGGACCGCTACAACATGAAGTGGCTCGGCACGGCGACCGGTGGGTCCTCGGAGGCGCTGGTCGACGACCGCGCGGTCGAGGTGTTCCGCGCCAACGCGCAGGCGGCATCCGCGCTCGGCGACACCGCTGACGCGACGACCTACACGAATCAGATGAACAACCTGATCGCCGCGATCAACTCGAAGATGGTCGATCTCAATGGCCTCTACGACGACGGCGAGTCCGGCAACGCGGGCGAGACTGTCCTCACGCCGACCAACGTCACCGAGCAACACGCTCAGGCGTTTGCACTCGCCTACGGCGTCGCGCCGCCGTCCAAGTACGGGCTGCTCGGCAACTACATCGCCAGCACCGGGATGCAGGCAGGTGCGATGGACTGGGCTCAGCTCGAGACGTCACTGAACGTGACCAACCAGCCGAACGCGCTTGTCAACCTGTTGA
This sequence comes from uncultured Solirubrobacteraceae bacterium, assembly GCA_964422115.1. Classification (GTDB taxonomy): domain Bacteria; phylum Actinomycetota; class Thermoleophilia; order Solirubrobacterales; family Solirubrobacteraceae; genus Palsa-513. Next base: position 203,074 of record CAYQZU010000003.1, read on the forward strand.
CGAACACGACGCAGGACGGCCCGGCGAAGATTCTCGCCCAGGGCGGCACCTCGATGTGGGAGCTCTGGGAGCCGGGCTGTTCGTCCGCTCCGTGCTACGGCTCCGCGGTCAGCCAGTCATCGACCGACAGCATGTCCCACGGCTGGGGCGTCGCCGGGATCTACCCGATCCTGCGCGGCCTGCTTGGCCTGACGATCACCTCGCCGGGCGCCGCGACGATCCAGATCCAGCCTCCGGGGGGCAACCCGCTCGGCGGCGGGCTCAGCTCCGCCAGCGGAACCGAGTGGACCGAGCGCGGGCAGGTCGGCGTCAACTGGGCGGTCGACAACAGCGGCAACTACACGCTGACGACGGCGATCCCGGACAACGTCGCGGCGACCGTCAACATCCCAGACCCCAACAGCATTCCCTACACCGCGACCGGCGACGGCGGGCCGCAGGCACTCGGGTACTCGAACGGGTACGCGGTGTTCTCGGTCGGCTCGTCTGATCCGACGACGTTCACGGTCTCGCCGCTGACGACGACAGCGACGCTGACGCCGCCTCCGGTCAACGGCTACTACACGCAGAACCCGCAGGTCACGCTGAACGTGACCGACGTGGGCGGGCCGGGCGTGGCCTCGACCGTCTACCAGATCGACGGCGGCAGCTGGACTCCGTACACCGCGCCGTTCACGATCACGGGCGACGGCGCCCACACGCTGAAGTACTACTCAACCGACAACATCGGCAGCGTCGAGAACACGAACACGATGACCGTGAACGTGGACACGACCCCGCCGAGCACCGCGATCGGGTTCTCGCCGACGCCGGTCAATGGGGCAACCCCCGGGGCGGCGACGGTCACGCTGACGCCAACCGACCCGGTCTCCGGCGTCGCCTCGACGCAGTACATGATCGACGGCGGCTCCTGGCAGACCTATGGCGCTCCGTTCCAGATCACCGCTCCCGGAGGTCACACGGTCCAGTACCGCTCGACCGACGTCGCCGGGAACGTCGAGAGCACGAAGTCCGCATCGATCGCCGTGTACAGCTCGCAGGATCCGCCCGCGAACGTCACGGGCATCGTGTACGGCACGCTCGGTGTCACGGTGAGCGGGTCCTCGTTGCCGAGCCTGGGGTCATTTGTGCCCAACTCGGCCACGACCTACACGACAACGCTGAGCGCGAGCATCACATCGACCGCTGGGTCGGCGACGCTCACCGCTCAGGATCCGAGCGCGGCCTCGACGGGCTACCTCGTCAACAATTCGGTGGGCGGCCCGTACGCGCTGCTCTCGCCGCTCCATATCAACGCGACCGACGGTGGGACCAACCCGTCAACGGGCTACCAGGTCCTCACCTCGGGCAACGCGATGTTGCTCCTGAGCTACAGCGCTCCGGTGTCAAACGATCCGGTGACGATCGGGTTCCAGCAGGCGATCGGGCTCGTTGAGCCGCTCCGGTCGGGGACCTACTCGAAGGCGATCACGCTGACGCTGACGACGAACAATCCGTAAGCCGGTAGTCGCAGCTCCATAAGCAGCCACAAGAAGCCGGCGGGTCCGCAGTGGATCCGCCGGCTTCTCGTCATCTTGGGTCGGAGCCTTGCGTGCGCGGCAGCTCAGTGCCCAGCGGGCTCGCGAGTCGCGTTGGACCGAAACGGGACGGTAGGGGTGGAGCGCAAGTTGGGGGTGGAGCCCACGATACGCGGGCGGGCGAGACTCGGCGATGCGCCGAAGCGGCGCCGTCGAGGAGACGACCAGCCTCTGCGCCCGCGACTGGATGGCGCCTGGGCGCCGGGCCGCGGGCTGCCTGGTGTGTGGGTCCCGGCAGAGGGGTCACGTGTGGGTCTCGCGGGTCCCTACCTGGAGCGCGGGAAACCGGCGCTCGGTTGCGACCGCAGGGGACGAGGCGCTGCTTGCCGAGCGCTCGCCGGGTCTGGGTTCCCCGCGACCGTGGCACGCCCGGTCCGTAAGTTGGCACCCTGCGGGCAGCTCTACACGCGAAGGTCGCCCAACGCAAAGCTCCCTTCCACGAAGGGCGCGCTCAGCTGATCTTGAAGCTGCTGCGCGCCGCGTTCACGATCGTCGAGCCGCCCTGCTTGAGCGTGATCGTCGCCGTATAGCTACCCGGGCGAAGCTGGCCGTGCAGCCGTGTCAGCGGGGCAAGAACTGTGGCGCCGGGAACGATCGCCTCTGACGGGACAGAACCACTGACCGAACCGGCGGCACCACGAATCTGGAAGGTGCCGGTGATCGGATCGATCGTGTTGCCGGAGTTCTCAATCGCGAGTGACAGCGTGCCGCGAGATCGGTTGCCGGTCTCATGAACCCGAGCGGTTGCGGAAAGCTTCTGGTCCGAGGCGGACGGGACGGCTCGCAGGCTACCGATCAGGCGGTAGTTCACGGTCACGCCGTTGGGGGCCTTGTTCGTCGGTGGGATCCCGATCACGTCGACGTTGCCGTAAAGCGCGTTCCCGGGCGGGGTGTGCAGGAGCGTCAGCGTGATCGTCTGCTTCTGTCCGGCGGCCAGCGAGAACGACTCGTCGCTCAGGCTGATGTCCGAGAGCGTGTGACGCATGTCAGGCGTGATGGTTCCGTTCAACCTCTGGATCCAGGGGCGCACGGACGCGGTGATGTGCATCGTCACGCTCGAGCTGTTGCTGACGGACACCGTGCCGAGGACGCCGGGGCTCGCGGTTCCTTGGACGATCGACGGCGTGATCGACAGACCGCCGGTGGCAAGCGCTTGTGGCGCCGCGAGCCCGATGCTCGCCGCGAGACCCGCGGCTGCTGCAACGACCTTGGTGGTCGGGTTCATCGACATCCTCCTGGGCTTTTCGGTGGTGCCGCTCGTATCCGCGGGTGAGTGACTCATGGAGTCCCTGTCGAGGCGGAGACGAGCAGCACCGTACGGTACGGACCGCTTACGGGCGGGGCGCCATCGATGCGTTGAAGCAGCTGAATGATCGTCTGGCGCCCGGAAACCGGACCTGTCCATCGCTCGAGCAGGAGCTCCCCGGGGTTGCCGAGGCTCAAGAAGGGACCACGGGGGGCGGCGACCTGCAACGGTAGGACAAGCTTCTTCATTCCGCTGTTCAAATGCCCGTAGTCGCCCTCGTCGGAGACACTCAGCTGCGCGGAAGGGTTGGTCGAGGTAACCGCGGCGGCGAAGGAGCTCTTGTAGGAATGCAGGCCGCTCGCGGCAGGAAACGAGCCGAGCCCGTTCGGCTGGGTGACGGTCAGCCCGAGGTAGCTCGGAACCGTTCCGCCGACATCAACATCGCCACCACCGCCGGGAAGTTGTGGCGATGCGAGGGCAACCGGCACAGCCAGCGCGAGGGCCGCCAGAACGACTGCGCCGGCGGCCAGCCGATGGCGGGATGCGCGCCGAGTGCGCCCAGCCGCGTGGTCGTCCCGTGTCGCCTTCAGGGCGCTCACCGCCTGCGTACCAGGACATGCAGGCTGGCCTGCGTGACGGTGCCGGTCGGCGACGTGTAGGTGAAGACGATCGTCCGTGTGCTCGCGCACGCCACGTCAACCGAGATCCGACCGTTGGCGTCGGTCGCCGTGCCGAAATGGTCCAACGTGTGGCGGTGCACCTTGAAACTGAGGTCGACCACCGTGTTCCGCGACGCGCCCACGCGGTGGCCGTTCGTCACGCAGGTCAGGCGGCCGCCGAAGTGGTAGCGCTTCTTGCGCTTCAGTACGAGGCGGCCATGCGAGAGGCGTAGCGGGCGGTCCGCCAGGCGGACCGTGAGCGCTGCGTCCTCACACACGTTCTGCGTTGCCGTTGAGGAGGCGCCGCTGCCTGTCGAGCCATCGCCAACGGTCCCGACCTTGATCGTGACCGACGGTGTGCTACCCGCGGGATGGTTGATGACGTCGATCTCCTGGTTGACCAGTGTCGCCGTGGTGCCGGCGGCATCGGTGAGCGCGACCGTCAGCAGGTGGCGCCCGTCGGTCACGGTGGAAAGATCGACGGTCAGTGGCACGCCAACGACCTGTGCTGGACAGGCTGCATTGAGCGGAAGGTCGATTCCGGGACCTGCTGACAGGTTGGCGCAGGTTGCCCCCCCGAGCGCGGAAGATGCAACCGTCTGTCCGTCAAGCGAGGCGCTCAGGGACTCGAGCCCAAGCCCGGAGTCCGATCCGCTCACGCTCAGGTTGAGCTCACCGGCGGCAACGCTCTGTACGCCGCCGACCGCCCCTTCGGGGACGGACGCATCGGTGACCGTCAGCGCGATCGACGAGAAACTCACGCCGACAGTGCCGCCACCGGCCGGCGCGTCGCAGCGGTGCGCGGCGTAATCGCCGCAGCTGACGCCGATCTGCACCTGCGGCCCGGTGGCAGCGGCGGACAGTGGGCCGGTCAGGGCCACATCGCTGGCGTCGGTGAGGCTCGAGAAATCGAGCACGCTCGTCGGGGTCCACAACGAGTAGGCCTGCAGGTCAGTCGGCTGCTGGGCGCCGCCGAAGCCCGTGGTCGCGCGGCGGACGCTGACGTCGTCGAGCGTGACGCCGGTTGGAACCGTGAGCTGCCAGGACGCAACAGACCCGCCTGCGGGGTCCGGCCGCGAGAATGAAGCGCTCAGGCCGTCAACGGACGACGGAGCGACGCTGCCCGCGCACCCCACCGCGGCGCTGGTGACCCCGTCCCCTGAGGCGACGCTCGAGAACGGCAATAGACCGAGACCCTGTCCGGCGGGACCGTGACAGGCCCAGAGAACAACTTCGCCGGCGAACGCTGCGGGGGCCGCAGCGAGACCGGCGCCAAACGCGAAGAGCGCCACGACCAGACCACAGGCACGTGCGCGTACCGGACGGTCGCGCCGTTGCCGCAACGGAAGCTGTGAAGTCAGCTCCGGCATCCTCGGTCTCCTCCAGTCGGTGGCGAAGCCAGAGCTCCGCCGCCAGTAGTCCTCCCCCACTCGTGGTCGATTGTATAACAATTCGTGATCGGCTATGGTTGTTTCGATGAGGGAAGCGGAGGGTTTCGCTCGCGCGCAATCGCGTCCATGCGAGGTTCGCACCATGCGAACTTCGCATGGAAGTCCCGCATCCCTCGAGCCAACTCCGTCGCGGGCCGCTCGCGTGCACCACGGCGGAGCGGCGCGCGTGCCGCCGATCCAGAGCGGCAGCGCGGCGGTGGCGCGTAGTGGCGGCCCGCCTCGGCCGAGCTAATCGGCGTTACCCCCGAGGCGGGCCGTCGCTACGCACCATCAGCCGAACCGCGACGACGAAGCCGTCACGGACACCGTGATGCAAACCGCACCTTTAACGCGCGTGTGTAACGGTGAGCCTACCACCTGAGCCGGAGACAGATAGTGCTCCGGGCGTGCCACCGAGGGCGTTCGCAGGCCGCCCTGACCAGCCGATCGAGCTTGCCCCACGGCGCCGCGAATAACTCGGCTTTGAGGCGCCAGATGAGTGTGCCGACGGCGCGTTCCGTGCCGGGGTGCTCACTCCTCCGGCCAGCGGCCGGTCCGGTCGAACTCGTCGCGCGCCCGCGCCTCCCGCTCGCGGTCAGATCCCGTTCCCGGCTCGAGCAGAAGCACCACGAAACCGACCATCCCCAGTAGCGCGACCGTCAGGAGCGCGGTCCCCAGGTCGGCGAGAAACCCCGTGGCAGGGGTTGACAAGATCACGAACCCGGCGAGCATCGCGACCGCGACGACAGCCCCCGCCAATCGACGCCAGCGCGCCATCAGGTGCCGGCGGGGCGATCATCGCCCCACGCGGTTGCGACGATCGTCCTGCGGCCGCCGTGGTCGCGGTGCTCGCACAGATAGATCCCCTGCCACGTTCCGAGCGCGAGACGCCCATCGCTGATCGGCAGCATCAGCGACTGACCCAATAGTGAGGACTTGACGTGAGCGGGCATGTCGTCCGCTCCCTCCGAGCGATGCGTCCAGAATTCAGCCCGCTCGGGGACCGCGGCGTTGAACCAGGTTTCGAGGTCGCGACGCACGTCCGGCGAGACGTTTTCGTTCAAGGCGAGCGAGGCCGAGGTGTGCGCGAGAAACAGGTGAAGCAGGCCAACACGGATCTCCTCCAGCTCGGGCAGCACGCCCAAGAGCTCGCCGGTCACGAGGTGAAAGCCGCGGGGCCGTTGGGCAAGCGCGATCTGGCGCTGGATCCACACCGTCGCAACGCTACCGGTCGCGCATCGCACGGACCTTCGGCCGCGCTGATCTCGGGCAGGACAGACGTCGCTGGCCCTGTGAGCGCGTGGCGCGGTCAGTCGGCGCCGGCAAGCTGCGCATCGGCGGGCTGAGCCATACGGGCGGCACGTCCGCGCAGCGCCACCGCCCCGGCAAGGCCGCAGAACGCACATATCGCGGCGGCAGTCGCAAGCGACGTCCTGACACCTTCGGCCGTGACGAGCCCTCCGGCCGCCGCGAGGCCGATCAGGAAGCACGCTCCCTCGAGCGTGTCCTTGGCCCCAAACAGCCGGCCCTGCACCTCGACCGGAACAGTCGTCAGGATCAGCTGCGTTCCAGAGACGAGCAGTAAGGCGTTTCCGACCCCGGTGGCAGCAAACGTGATTGCGGCGAGTCCGACACTGCCGGCGAGCGCGCTCGCTCCCATGCCCGCCGCGGTAAGCGCAACGGCGGCGACGAAGCGGCCGATGAGCGCGCGCGGCGGTCTACTGCCGAGGTGCGCGACCAGCGCGGAGGCGAGAACCATCCCCGCGCAGTACGAAGCAACCAGCAACGCGTAGTCGCTTGGGCTCCCGAGCAGCACGCGCCGCGCAAACAGCGGTTCGCAGACGTTCAGCAGCCCGCCGGCGATGAAGGTGCCCGCCGAGCACGCGACGACGATCGCGATCGCCGGCAACGAGAGGGCAACCGCGAGCCCGGCCCGAACGCCCGAGCCCGTGGGCTCCCGTGTCTCGTCCTGGGTAGCGGATGGGATGGAAACGGTGGCGATGAGCGCTGCAGCGATGACGAAGCTCGCGCCGTTCAGCGCGAGCGGTAGCGCGACGCTTCCCACCGCAACGAGCCCTGCCGCCACCAGCGGACCCGCGGTCATCCCGCCCCACCGCGCGGTGTCGTACACCGCAGCGGCAACTTGGCTCCCCTCTCCGGCAATCACCGGAAGAGCAGCGCGAACCGCGGGCCGCTCAATCGCGCCGCCGGTGCCGGCGAGCAGGGCGAGCAAGACGATCGGCGCCGCCGTGTGCGAGAGCGCCAGGCCGCCGTACGCAGCGGCCTGCACGAGATTCGCAACGATCAGTAGCCGCCGCTTCGAGTACCGGTCCGCCAGTCCGCCAAACCAAGCGCCAAACGCGATCGCCGGGAGGTAGTCAGCGAGCAGGACCGCCGCGATCCACCACCCGGTGTGCAGGCGGCCAACCGTCAGGAGCAGGAGCGCGACGTACCCCGCGCCGGTTCCGACGCACGACTGCGCCCAGACGATCAGCAGCCGGCGCAGCGGCGGGTTGCCTCGAAACGTCGCGAGCACAGCCCCGAGCCTAGCTGGCCCAAAAACCTTGCAACGGCACTTGCCTAGGCAATCCAGGCCCCCACCTGCAGCCCGTCATTCACGCGCGTAGACTTGCAAGCGAAGTTGCAGGTTTGCCCCGGGTTGCAAAGAGATGCGTAGGTTTGACACACTACGTCCGAGTTCGATCCCACCGAGAGGTGCCGAGATGCCTTACGTAAAGTGAGTCGCCGACAGCAGTTGACGGATCAGGCCACAGCGCAGCCTGCGGCCTAGCTGTCGTCCGGGGTGCGTGGTGCGCAGTACACACCACGCGTTTGTCGGGCGACAGCTCGTTTAAGCGGCGGAACGGGCGTCGCTGCCGGTCGCGGCGTCGCCGCTGAGGTCCGTGAGCGAACTGAGGAACAGGTCCAGCTGCTCACGCGAAAAGCGACGCTGGCCTCCGGGCGTGCGGTAACCCTGTAGGTGCCCGTTGTTGCTCCATCGCCGAACGGTCGCAAGAGACACGCCAAGGTAGTTTGCGGCCTGCGAACTCGTGAAGGCGAGCTGTGTCTGCTCCCCGGCCAGCGTTCTCACGGTCATATGCTCATTCTCGTGGGGGACTCGATAGCCGGTTATCGGCAACCGGCTCGAAACCGCGAGCGGGTCTGTTGGAATTGGACGTGCGATCCATGGCATCAGGCAATCCTCAGTTCGGCATCGTTTGACATTTCGCGTTGCTCGTGACCCGACGCCTGGTCGGGCCGCGCAATCCACCGCTCGAGAACTTCTGCCAGAACCTGTGAGCGGACAGGCTTGCTGACGTAGTCGTCCATCCCGGAAGCCAGACAGCGCTCGCGGTCGCCGACCATCGCATGCGCCGTCATCGCAATCACCGGCGTGTGGTACCCGGCGTCGCGCTCACGGCGGCGCAGCTCAGCGGTCGCCTCGTAACCGTCGACATCGGGCATCTGGCAGTCCATGAGCACTGCGTCGTAACGCTGCATGGACAAGGCCTGAAGCGCTTCACGGCCATCGTTGACGACGTGGACGTGATAGCCGCACCGCTCAAGGACGCTGACCGCGACGACACGGTTGACCGGGCTATCCTCCACCACGAGCACCAGCGCACCGCGATGGTCGACCGGCGGACGGTGGCTCAACTGAGGGGCCGGAGCATGGGTATGGGCGCCGTGCTCTCTCGGCGGCTGAGCGATGCTGGCGGGCGCCTCTGCAAGCGGCAGCTCGAACCAGAAGCGGCTCCCCGCGCCGAGCTCGCTCTTTGCGCCGATCTCGCCTCCCATGAGCTCGACGAGCTCCTTGCTGATCGCGAGTCCGAGTCCGTTCCCGGAGTAGCGACGTGTGGTGGAACCATCGGCCTGTGTGAAGGGCTCGAACATTCGGTCGAGCTGGCTGGGATCGATCCCGATGCCTGTATCGAGAACTTCAAAACGAACTCGCTCGTCGTCCTCGGCGAGGCTGACGCGGACCGTGATGGTGCCTTCGACGGTGAACTTAACGGCGTTCGCTGTGATGCTCATCAGCACCTGGCGCACCCGCGTGCTATCGCCGCGAACACGGCGCGGCAGCCTGGGGTCCAGCTCCAGCTCCAGCTTTAGGTGCTTCGCAAGGGCCTCCGGCCTCGCCGGCGCGCACGCCTGGTCGATGGCCTCGTGCAGTTCGAACTCCCGCACATCCAGTTCGATCCGGCCCGTCTCGATCTTCGAGATGTCAAGAATGTCGTCGATGATCGCGACCATGTGCTGGCTCGAGCTCGCCACTTGGTCGGCGTAACGGCGCTGCTCGCGGTCGAGCTTGGTCGACAGAAGCAGCTCGTTCATCCCGATAACGCCATTCATCGGCGTGCGAATCTCGTGGCTGACATTCCGGAGGAACGCCGACTTCATGTTCGACGCCTCGACGGCCTCGTCGCGGGCACGCCGGTAGGCATCGTTCAGCTCGATCAGGCTTTCGAGACGCTGGCGCCGCTCGCGGGCAAAGAGCGCAACCAGGCCAAGTATCGGGAGCGGAGCGAGAGCTGCGATCGGTGAACGGTGGATCTCCTCCGCCACCAGGAGCGCGACGCCTGAGAGCGCGGCGTCGACGACATAGATCCAAGAGTCGGGCAGGAGTTCCGATGCCCGCGCTCCGACGCCGAGGCCAAGGCGGAAGGCAGCAACCGCAAAGTCCACCGCGAACTGCGCCACGAGCGCGGCGACGAGCAGCGCAGGCCCAGCATGCGACGGGGACACGCCAACAGACGCGAATAGTGCGACTGGACCCATTGCAAACCAAGCGTTGCCAATCGATTCCACGAGTCGGCTCGGTCTGGCCTTCCGTTGAAGGACGTCTGGGGCGCGCGCAGCGGTAAAACAGGCCACGACGGCGACTGGAACCAACGCGAGGGGAACCGTGAACAGGAGCGGCACAAAGGCAAGCTGGGTCGGCACGGTGAAGCCAAAGGGCGTGTCAATACGAATTCGCATTGCAATCACGAGCACGACCAGGCACGCGGCCGCCGGCACGAGGGAAAACGTGCCCGGCGGAACGGCACTCCAGATGGCGGCCGTTGCGGCCACGAATCCGACCCCCACCAATGCCTCCGCCAAGCGCTCGCGAGCCGTCATCACCGACTGCGGCCGCTGCAGCGTCTCGGCGAGGACGGCCTGTTCCTCGAGGGTAGGCTGGCCCAGCATCCGGGGCAATATCGGCGCTTTGCGCGGAAATCTTAAGGTTTGGCTGCCTTGGTCGATCGCCGCAACGTCTCGTGCGTTTTGGCTTCGCTCGTGCGTTGGGAGCGGATCCGCGCCGCGGAGGCGCGCGGCTGCGCGTCGGAGGACTTGGGCGCGGCGGCACGGCGCGAGTCGGTAGCGTCCGGCGCCAGACCACGATCGAATCGACGGAGCCGGCGGTGAACGGGAGCGCGAGATGTCGACGTCGCTGAGGGTCGCGGTGTTCGTGGCGGGTGTCGGCGTGAGCCTTGGCGCGAGCTGGGTGCTCGTGCAGCGTCTCGAGCGGGTCGGCAAGCGCTTCGGGTTCTCGGAGGCGCTGCTCGGGATGGTGGCGGCGCTCGCGGCCGATGCGCCTGAGATCACGACCGCGATCACGGCTCTGCTCCACCACGATCGACGGATCGGAGCGGGCGTCGTGCTCGGCTCGAACGCGTTCAACCTCGCTGCGCTGCTCGGCCTCGCCGCACTCGTCGGCGGCACGATCGTGCTTCACCGCCGCGTCGTTCTGATGAACGGCGCGGTCGCCGTTTGGGTCGCGGCCCTGACGCTTCTAGCTGTGCTCGGGTCGTTGTCGGTCATCCTCGTGCTGGCGCTCGTCCTTGCCGTGTTCGTGCCCTATCTGGTTCTTCTGGGCGCGGGCGGCGCCATCGCCCGCCGCCTGCGCGTTCCCGCCGGCGCCGCCGCGTGGCTCGCGCAGGCCGTTGGCGAGGAGGAGTTGGAGCTCGAGGACGCGATCCATCCAAGCCGGGGCGGGCCGCGCGACGGCGCGCTCGCGTTGCTCGCGCTCGCGGTCGTCGTTGGTGCCAGCGTCGCGATGGAGCAGACCGGCGCCGCGCTCGGAAAGCATTGGGCGCTCGCGCCGATCCTCGTGGGTGGCCTCGTTCTCGCATTCGTCACGAGCCTGCCCAACGCCGTCGCGGGTATCTATCTCGCCGCGCGAGGCCGCGGCGCAGCCGCTCTCAGCACGGCGCTGAACAGCAACCTGCTGAACGTGATCGCGGGCCTGCTGATTCCCTCGACGATCATTGGGCTCGGTTCATCCTCATCTGAGACGAACCTCGTGGCGCTCGCCTACGCCGCCATAACCGTGCTCGCCCTCACCACCGCCTACCTCGACTCCGGCCTGCGCCGCGCGGCAGGAGCAGCGATCGTCGCAGCGTACGCGGCCTTCGTCGCAGCCCTCATCGCCGGCGCGTAGCGCCTCGCCGGCACGGCCGACCCCACCTCCCGAACCCAAGGCCGCAAAGCGCCACAAGACCAAGCCCCACACCAAGCTCCCGCCAACGAATCCGGTCCTCGCGAAGGCGGCCCCAGAGGCATCCACTCCACCACGTACAACCAAACACCCGCGTTCTTGTCCACGCAGGCAGCACGCCGCCTGCCCCGGCCAGCGACAATGTGCGGATGGGTGCAACCGAGCATCAGCTGACCAACTGCTTTGACGAGGTCTTTGCCGACGACGGCAGCTGCCGTGAGCATGCGCAGGCGCTCGTCACGGAGATCGAGCGGCTGGGGAGCGAGCGGTTGGTCGCGGCGGGCCAGTTGCGCGACGCGCTGTTCATGCGCCAGGGGATCACCTTCGACCTGACGACCACCGAGGGCGCGGTCGCCGACCGCCCGTTCCCGCTCGACCTGGTGCCGCGGATCATTCCCGCGTCGGAGTGGAACACGATCAAGCGCGGCCTCGCGCAGCGCATCCGCGCGCTCAACCACTTCGTCGCGGACGTCTACCACGAGCGCGAGATCGTGAAGGCTGGGATCGTGCCGTGGACGCTCGTCGCGAGCCGCTCGCATTTCGCGCGCGCCGCCCACGGGATCCGCCCGCCGGGCGGCATCTACACGCACATCGCCGGCTGCGACCTGGTGCGCGACGCGGACGGCACGTGGAAGGTGCTGGAGGACAACGTCCGCACGCCGTCGGGGATCTCCTACATGCTCGAGAACCGGATCGCGATGACGAGGCTGATCCCCTCGCTCTTCGCCTACTATCGCGTTCGCCCGATCGACGAGTACCCGGCGCTGCTGCTGGCGTCACTGAAAACGGTTGCCCCGGGCCCTGAAGGCGAGGCGACTGTGGTCGTGTGGACCCCGGGGCCCGCGAACAGCGCCTATTTCGAGCACGCGTTCCTTGCCCGCCAGATGGGCGTCGAGCTGGTCGAGGCCTCGGACTTGGTGGTCCGCGACGACGTCTGTTACATGCGCACCACGAACGGCCTGGCGCGGGTCAGCGCGATCTACCGGCGCTTGGACGACGCCTTCATCGACCCGCTGGAGTTCCGTCCCGACTCGCTGCTCGGTGTCCCGGGCCTGGTCCGTGCTTACCGTGCCGGGACGGTCGCGATCGCGAACGCGATCGGCACGGGCGTCGCCGACGACAAGGCGATCCATTACTACGTCCCCGAAATGATCCGCTTCTATCTCGGCGAGGAGCCGCTGCTCGAGAACGTGACGACCTATCTGCTCGACGATCCTGAGCATCTCGAGCATGCGCTCTCGCGGATCGACGAGCTGGTCTTCAAGCCGACCGGCGAGTCGGGCGGTCGCGGCGTCGTGATCGGCCCGCACGCGGAGGAGCCGCGCCTGCGCACCCTGGCGGCAACGGTTCGCGCCGATCCTTCGCAGTGGATCGCGCAAGAGCTGGTGCATCTCTCGACGGTCCCGACGGTGCAGGGTGACGGCACCCTCTCCTCGCGCCACGTCGACCTTCGCCCGTTTGCGATCTTCGGTGAGCAGATCCGCATCGTTCCGGGCGGGCTCACCCGCGTCGCGCTCGAGCAGGGCTCGATGGTCGTCAACTCCTCGCGTGGCGGCGGTTCCAAGGACACCTGGGTGCTGGCGGACGACGACGACGTCGCGGCGCCTGAGCCGCAAAGCCAGGTTCCGTTCGCGCCGCCCGCCCTGCCCGACCTGCGCCTCGGCTCGTGGACCGGCCAGGCGCAGCAGCAGCAACAACAGCGGCAGAGCTGAGCGGTGCTCGCACGGATCGCTCACGAGCTGTTCTGGCTCGGGCGCAACGTCTCGCGCGCCGAGCACACCGCGCGCCTGATCGACGGCGTCTTCCAGGCTGACGTGCAGGCCTACCACGAGGACCCCTCCGGCGTGACGCTCTCGTGGGACGCGGTGCTGGCGATCATGGGCTCGACCGCAACGACCGACCACAGTCGCGCTTCGCGCGACGAGACCGTCGCGCTTCTGTCGACCGACTTCGAGAACGTCAACTCGGTCGTCGCGTCAGTCGCGCGCGCGCGCGAGGGCGCTCGCACGGTGCGCGACGTGATCAGTGCCGAGATGTGGGAAGCGATCAACGCCTTCCAGCTCGGTCTTGGCGAGGCGTCGATCGGCGTCACCGGCTACGCCGGTCCTTACACGTTCGTCTCCTACGTCAAAAGTCGCGCCGCTCTCTTCTGGGGCGTTGCCGCACGCACGATGCTCCGCGACGAGGCCTATGCGTTCCTCGACGCCGGCGGGCGCTTCGAAGGCGCGGACATGGTTCTGCGGATGCTGCGCGTCGCTCTCCCCGCTCCCGGCGAGTCCGCCGACCAGCACGGCTTCAGCCTTCACGACGGCCAGGCCCTCGCGTTGCTTCACGCGGTCGGTGGCCTGCAGGCCTACCGCCGAGCGTCGGCGAGCGCCCCGAGCGCCGCAGCGGTCGCGAGCTTCCTGCTCTACACGTCGAGCTACCCGGATTCGGTCAGCGCGTCGATCGCGGCGGTCCGCGAATCGCTGCTCCTGGCCGATCATTCGCCGCGCACGTCGGACCCGGTGCTGCGCCTTTCGCGACTGCTCGCCGATCTTGGCTTCCGCGGTCGCACCGGCGCCGGCGACGGCAGCCTGCTCGAGGTGTGCGAGATCGTCGGTGGTGAGCTGACGCTCGTCGATAGCGACATCTCCGAGCGCTACTTTGGCGGGGTCACGCCAGCCGAGCGGATGATGACCGCCTGATGCATTTCTCGATCCACTACGTAACCGAGTATCTATACGCCGCTCCCGTCAGCGACAACCTGAACGCGCTCCGGGTCCGCCCGGCGACCACCGCTACGCAGCGCTGCGATGAGTTCCACGTCAGGATCGACCCGGAGACCCGCCTCGGCCGTCACGCCGACTATTTCGGCACCGAGGTGATCGAGTTCGGGATCTCCAAGCCCCACAACTCGCTGACGATCGACGTCCGCGCCCGCGTCGTCACCTCCGATCCGGCGCAGGCGCCCGACCCGGCATGGGCTGAGCTCGACTCGCCGGCCTATCTGGAGGCGGCGGGCGAGTACCTGCTGGCGAGCATCGCCGAGCCACCGCAGCGCACGCTCGCCGAGTGGAACCACATGCGCGAGCAGCCCTCGCCGCTCGACGCGGCGCTCGCGCTCTGCGAGCACATCCCCGACCGGTTCGCCTACCGCCGCGGCGCGACCTACGTCGGCTCGACGGTCGCCGACCTGCTCGACATCGGCGCCGGCGTCTGCCAGGACTTCGTACACCTCGCGCTGATCCTGCTCCGCCACACCGGCATCGCCGCGCGTTACTGCTCCGGCTACCTGTTCGCCGCCCCGACCGACGGCGGCGATGACTCGGTCGAGGTGGACACCCACGCCTGGCTCGAGATCCTGCTGCCCTCGAGCACCGGCCGCGGCGAGCCGGCCTGGGTCGGCCTGGACCCGACGAACCGCGTGCCCGCGAACGAGCAGTACGTGAAGATCGGCCACGGCCGCCACTACGACGACGTGCCGCCGATCAAGGGTGTGTACCGCGGTGGCCCCTCGGACCTGCACGCCAGCGTCGTGATGACGCGCCTGGACCCCGCAACGACGGCGAGAGCCTGAGTTCTGTGGGTTCCGGTGCTCGCATGCGAGCACCGGCCGGTCGGTACATGTACCGACCGGGGCCTCGGCGCATGCGCCGAGGCCTAGCTGGGTAGGACTGCGCGTCCCACACCGGGTGGCTGGGAGAATCCCGCTCCGGAACCCGACCGCGTTCCCCGAGCCTGCCGATGCGTCGACCCAAAGCCTTCAGACCGTTTGCTCTCGCCGTCGTGGCGTGCCTGTGCGTCGCGGCCCCCGCGCTCGCCGATGGGCCCGCCGGAGCGCCTTCGCCGAGCTGCCTGCCGGCGAGCCTTGACGCTTCGGCGCGACTGGCGGGAACGCCGCTCCTGGTCAGTCCGATGCCGGGCTCGGCGGACGCGACGGTGGAGAACCAGATCAGCTTTCTCGGCGCGCCGGCCGCGGCGATCGGGGCGCTGGCGGTCAGCGGCAGCTTGAGCGGGCCGGTCGCGGGGTCGCTCGAGGCCTATTCGCAGGGTGATGGCGCGAGCTTCGTCCCGGCGGCGCCGTTGCTGGCGGGGGAGACGGTGTCGGTCGCGGGGATCTACATGGGCGCCGGCGGCGCTGTCCAGTTCAGCTTCAGCTTCACGGTTGCGAGCACCGACCCGATCGCCGAGCTCCCGGAGCACGGACGGACGACGGGGGCGCCCGGGACGGTCCTTCATTTCAACTCCGAGCCGTCGGTGACGCCGCCGCGGATCGAGGTCTTCCACGACTCGCCCGCCGCGGCGAGCGGCGGCGACATCTTCCTGTCGGTCTACCCAGGGCCGGGCGAGACGGGCCCGGAGATCATGGCCCCCGACGGCCGGCTCGTCTGGTTCCTGCCGCTCGCGACCGGCACGTTCGCCACGAACCTGCGCGTGCAGAGCTACGCGGGCCGGCGCGTCCTCACGTGGTGGCAGGGAGCGATCAGCCATCACGGGTTCGGGCTCGGGGAGGGCGAGATCTACGATGACCACTACCGTCCGCTCGCGACGGTCGCTGCGGGTAACGGGCTCGCGGAGGATCTCCACGAGTTGCAGCTGACGCCACAGGGGACGGCGCTGATCACCGCCTGGAAGCCGATCTTCTGCGATCTGCGTCCGGCGGGCGGTGCGGGCGACGTCGCGCTCTATGACCCGGTGATGCAGGAGATCGACGTGGCGAGCGGGCTCGTCGAGTACGAGTGGGATTCGCTCGATCACGTGCCGCTCAGCGACTCCTACGTGCCGGTCGCTCAGGCCAGCGTGCCGTGGCCGTGGGACTGGTTTCACATGAACTCGATTGAGCTCGAGAGCGACGGAAGCTGGCTGATCTCATCGCGCGACACGTCAACCGTGTTCGACGTCGACTCGAGCACCGGCCAGATCGTCTGGCGGCTCGGCGGGCGACAGTCGAGCTTTCGGATGGGACCCGGGGCGGAGTTCTCCTGGCAGCATGACGCCCGCCGGCTCTCGAGCGGCCTCTACACGCTGTTCGACAACGGCGGGCCACCGTCCAAGCGCCCCCATTCGCGCGGCCTGATTTTGGCGCTCGACCTGCGCCGGCGGACCGCGAGCCTCGTGCGCCAGCTGCTGCCGCCCTCGCCGCTGTGGGCGCAGACGCAGGGGGACGTCCAGCTCCTCCCGAGCGGGGATGCCTTTGTCGGCTGGGGCGACATCGGCGAGATCTCCGAGATCAGCGCGAGCGGCAAGACCCTTTACGTCGCTCATTCGCCACGCGACACGCAGATCTACCGCGCTCTCCGCTTCTCCTGGTTCGGCGAGCCCGCGACGCCCCCCACGCTCGTCGCGCGGCCGACCGCGACCGGTCCGACGACGCTTTATGCAAGCTGGAACGGAGCGACGAACGTCGTCGGCTGGCGGGTCTTCGAGGGGCGCAGCGCCACGCAGCTCATGCCTTATTACATCGCTCGCGCGAGCGGCTTTGAGACCAAACTGGTCGCGCCGCGCCGCGCCGCCTTCGCCTGCGTCGAGGCGATCGGCCGCAACGGTCACCTCATCGGCACCTCGCCGGTGCTCGCGCTGAGGCCTGTTGCTGCGCCGCGCCGAGGGCATCCTGCGTAGCGAGGACGCCGGGCGCAGAGGGACGCTGTCACGGGCTCCGGCGGGCGCGGTGGCGGTGGCGCCGGCCGCCGGCGGGCGCGGTGAGGAGCCGAAGGTCAGGCCCGCCGACGCGCTGATCCTGATGGTCTGCCAGAGCTCGCAGTCGCTCGTGATTGGTGGGGTCGCGCTGTTCTTGCCGCTGATCCGCCACGACCTCCACATCACCTTCGCGCAGGCCGGGACGCTCGACGCGGCCTCGACGCTCGTCTACGCGCTGATGCAGATCCCATCCGGCCTCCTGGCCGACCGCCTCGGGCCGCGGCGCCTCTTCATCGTCGGCCTCGCGGGCGTCGACCTGCTCGCACTCTCGTTCTCGCTACAGCGCGGCTACCCTGGGCTCGTCGCAAACCAGGCGCTGACCGGCTTCTTCCGGGCGTTGATCTTCGCCCCGGGACTGCTCCTGATGAGCCGCCTCTTCCCGCCGCGGCGGCGGGCGACGGCGATGGGGCTCTATCTCGCGGGCGGGGTTTCCTCGAGCGTCTTCCTGAACCTGCTCGGGCCTGTGCTCGTCGGACCGCTGGGCTGGCGCGGAAACTTCGAGCTGTTCTCGGCTCTGGGGATCGTTGCGCTCGTCGTTTTCCTGCGCCGCCCGCGGGGGCCGCAGCCGCCCGCCGCCGGGGTCCCGGTCTCGCTGCGCGAGGCTCGCGCCCTGCTGCGTCGGCGCTCGCTGTGGCTTGTCGCGGTCATCCAGTACGTCCGCCTCGCGGTCGTGTTCGGGATCAGCGTCTGGCTCCCCACCTATGTGGTGCTCGAGCGCCACTACTCACTCACGGTGGCTGGGCTGCTGGTCGCGCTGGGCGCGGCGGTGACCGCGCCGTCGAACCTGATCGGGGGGTTCATCTCGGACCGGCTCGGCCGACCGGTCCTCGTGATCGGCTGCTCGCTCACGGCGCTCGGGCTGAACCTGCTGCTGCTCGCCCATTCGCACAGTCTCGCGACGCTGATCGTCGCCGTCGTCATCAACGCGACCTTCTCGCAGCTCTACTTCGGGCCGCTCTTTGCGGTTCCGATCGGGATGTTCGGCCTTCGCAACGCGGGCTTCATCAGTGGCTTTGGCAACGGCTTCGCGAACCTCGGCGCCTTCACGTTCATCTACGCGCTGGGCGCGATCAAGGACGCAACCGGCGCGTTCACGGCTGGCTTCTACGCGATCGCCGTCGCCTGCGCGGTCGGCGTGTTGGCGTCACTCGCACTGGCCCGCGAGCGCCGGCGCCGTCCCGACCCATTAGCGTCCCGTTGATGCGAACCTGGTTGAGCGCGACGGTGGTTCTCGTGTCGGGCATCGTCGCGGGCGTCCTGTGGAGCGCCGCCGGCGCGAGCTTGGATTCGTGGAGCGCCGCGACGACGATCCCGAGCTGCGCGACCGCCACCCAGCCGAAGGTCGTCTTCCCGTTCAGCGCGCCGAACGTACGCAGCGGCCCGGGGGCGATCCTCTGGCTGAGCTCCGGGCAGGGTTGCGCCGGCGCCGTGACGACGATCGAGGCGGCGTCGATCGGAGCCGGCGATCAGCCAGGGGCACCGCGCCCGCTGCTCGGCGGCGCGGCGGCACAGCGCAGCTTCGTCGCGCCGCTGGCGGCGATCGGCACGACCGAGGGCAACGTGATCGCGATTGCCGGCCAGGCCGGGACGAGCGTGCTCGGTGCTCCCGAGGCGGTCGCGAGCGACGGCCCGCTGAGCGCCCCGGTCGAGCGTCTGCGCTCGCTCGGCGGTCCGGATTCGCTCGTCGCGACGATGAACGGCTTCATCGGCGACGCCGATGTCGCGACCGTTGCGCCCGCGCCCGGTGGCGGCTATGAGATCGTGCTGCGGGCCCAGCGCCACTATGCGCGCAGCTTCAGTGGTCGCCGCGTGCTCCCGGTCGGGAGCGCGAAGGTGACGGCGCTCGCGCTCGGCATGGACTTCCGCGCCGACCGGCTCGTCCTCTGGGTGGCGGGCGGCGAGCTCTACGCGCAGTACGTCTCCAACGAGGGCCGCATCTACCCCCGCCAGACGCTCGGCGCCAGCGGGTATCGCCCGCAGGTCGCGGCGGTCGTGAGCGACGATCGCCGCGCATTTGTGCTCTGGACGGTCGAGCCGCCGCCCGACCAGAGCGCTCCGACACGCGTCCTGCTCGCCCACTCGGGGTTCGGTCCAACGTTCCACGGCGCCCAGACCCTCGCTTCGTTCACTGAGCCGGCCGGCGTGCGGCTGACCCCAGGCGCGGTCGCTGCCGAACGCCTTTCGGGTGAGGGGGTCGCGTTGCTCTGGCCCGCGATGGTGGGCGGCAACTACGTGATCGACGCCGCCGGCGCCACGCAGAGCGGCGCGCTGCCGCCCTCGACGATTGCGTTGGCCGGCGCGGACGTCCGGCTCGGCGCCGTCGCAACCGGCCCCGCGAACGAGGTTGTCGTGATCGCGGCGAGCGCGCCGCGAACCGCGAGCGGGTTCGATCAATCTCAGCAGCAGCTGCTCGCCACGCGCAGCAACGAGGTGCGAACGCCGAACGGCCTCGGGCTGGGCCCGCTCGAGGTGATCGCGCCCGCGGGGCCCAACACCGATCCGTCGGTGTCGGTCGATCCGTCCAACGATACCGCGGTCGCGGCGTGGCAGACACTTGTTGGCGGCGTGGCGAAGGTCGCCTATGCGATCGGCGCCGGAGCCACCACGAGAGGCGGGTAGGAAGTGACGCGATGCCCCGGCCGCGGCACCGTCTCAGCTCCCCGCGGACTTCTGGGCGTCGGCCGCCGCGTGCTGACGGGCGAATGTCGCGGCGACGATCAGCCCGAACGCGAACCCGCCGATGTGGGCGTAGTAGGCGACGCCCGCCCCGCCGCCGAACGGCGTCGAGACCCCGAGCGCTCCGAGCACACCGTCGAACACGAGCCAGGCGAGCAGCATCGTCCACGCCGGCAGGTCGACGAGCGTAAAGAAGAACACGAGCACGACGATCGTGAGCACGCGCGCGCGCGGGTAGAGAACGACGTAGGCACCGAGCACTCCCGCGATCGCACCGGACGCCCCGAGCGTCGGGTCCGCCGAGCCGCTGGCAACCGCGACCTGGAGGGCGAGCGCTGCGAGACCGGCGAGCAGGTAGAAGCACAGGTAGCGCGCGCGCCCGAGGCGGTCTTCGACACTCGTGCCGAAGATGGCGAGGAACAGCATGTTTCCGGCGAGATGGAAGATGTTCGCGTGCAGGAACATCGCGGTAAACGCGGTCTCCCAGGTCGCCGGCTGCGGCCCGGCCGAGCCGGCGACGTGCGGCTGGCCCGAGCACAAGACCGCCTGCCCGAGCCCAGCGAGGCCGACCGCGCAGTGCTGACCCCAGTGGCTGAACTCGTAGGGGATCGAGCCGTAGCGGATGATCGTCGACGCGGTCGGCCCGTCGATCAGCGAACCGCCGCCGCGGATCGCGAGCAGGTACGCGAGCACGTTCGCGGCGACCAGTGCGAGCGTGACGAACGGAAAGCGCGCAAGCTTCACCGAGTCCTTGAGCGGAATCACGGCGTCCCCTCGCCGCAGCGCATCTCCACGCCCGAGCGTCCGGCCGACCTCGCCGATCGCGCCGCACTGGAATCTGCCATCGCTACATTCTGCTGGCGGCGCCGACGGCCAGCTTTGTCGGCCGCTGAAGGTGAGGCGGTTCGCGCGCGCGGCGCGCACATACGGTGCTGTCTTGACTGAGCGACTCTTGATCGACTACGGTTGCTTTGTGGCCTGGAGGGTGGTTTTCGCTCGCAATCAATCTCCGGCGGGCGAGCGATCGCTTCCCCGTTGAGCACTGCGCGCGCCTACGCCGCTGTCGATCTCGGCGCTGAGAGCGGCCGCGTCGTCGTCGGGCGCCTGGACGGGAACCGGGTCGAGCTCGAGGTCGCCCACCGTTTCACCAACCGCTCGGTGGCGCTTCCCGACGGGCTGCACTGGAACCTCCTGAGCCTGTTCTCCGACACGCTCGAGGGACTTGGTCGCGCTGCGGCGATCGCGCCCTTGAGCGGCATCGGAGTCGACGCTTGGGGCGTCGACTATGCGCTCCTCGACGGCTCCTCACGCGTCCTCGGGCTTCCCTTCCATTACCGCGATCCGCGCACCGACGGAATGGTCGAGCGCGTGCACGAGCTCGTCAGCCGTGAGGAGCTCTACTCGATCACCGGCATCCAGACGATGCCGATCAACACGATCTTCCAGCTGATGGCCGACAGCTCGCACCCCGCGTCGCGCGTCGCCGAGCGACTCGGGCTCGTCCCCGATCTCTTCGGCCTGTGGCTGACCGGCGAGCTCGCCAACGAGGTGACCGCGGCGTCGACGACCGGACTTCTCGACGCCAGCACCGGCGGCTGGGCGCGCGGAATCGTCGAGCGGCTCGGATTTCCGGCCGGACCGTTCTCCGGCGATCCGGTCGACCCCGGAACGCGCCTTGGCGAGGTCCTCGCTCACCATGGCGACGTGGCGGGCGGCGCGGCGGGGGTCGCGGTCTGGACGGTGGCCGCGCACGACACGGCATCGGCCTTTGCGGCGACGCCGATCAGCAGCGACCGCGCGGCGGTGCTCTCCTCGGGCACCTGGTCGCTGCTCGGGGCGGAGGTCACGACCCCGCGGCTCGGCGCCGACGCGGCGGCTCTCAACCTGACCAACGAGCGCGGGATCGATGGCACGATCCGCCTGCTGCGGAACGTCATGGGCCTTTGGCTGCTCCAGGAGTGCCGGCGCTGCTGGGCTCTGGCCGGGACCGACCGGGGCTACGCCGAGCTCCAGTCGCTGGCCGGCGCGGCGCGAGCCGACGTGGCGCTGTTCGATCCCGACGAAGCCGAGCTGCTGCGGCCAGGCGACATGCCGGCGCGGATCGAGGCGCTCTGCCGCTCGCACGGTCAGACCGCGCCGGCGGGCGCCGGCGAGACGGTGCGCTCGATCTTCCTCTCGCTCGCGTGCAAGTACCGGCTCGTCCTCGAACGCCTTCAACTGGTCGTCGGTCACCGCTTCGATGTGATTCACGTCGTCGGCGGCGGCGCCCGCAACGAGCTGCTCTGCCAGATGACTGCGGACCTCACAGGCCTGCCGGTGATCGCCGGACCGGAGGAGGCGACCGCGCTCGGCAACGTCCTCGTCCAGGCCCGCGCCGGCGGCGATCTCGGCGGCTCGCTCGCCGATCTGCGCACGGTTGCGGCCGCGTCGGTGACGACCGTCACCTTCGAGCCCTCGGACAGCTCCGAGGCAGACGACGTCTACGCTAGATTCCTCGCCGTGACCGGCCTCGGCGAGGAGCATCCACAGCCGGTTGTGAGCCAATGACCGATACCTCCGCATATGACCAGCTCGCCGCCCGCCTGCGTGACGGCGGCCACGACCTCGACGGCGTCGAGCGCGCACTCGCGGCATTCGACGTCGAGACCCCCTCTTGGGGATACGGCGATTCCGGGACGCGCTTCGGCACCTTCCGCCAGGCGGCACGGCCGCGGAACGTCTTCGAGCGTCTCGACGACGCGGCGGAGGTGCACCGACTGACCGGCTCCGCGGGCGCCGTCGCGCTCCACTTCCCGTGGGATCAGGTCGACGACTACGCGGTGCTCCGCCGCCACGCGACCGATCTCGGCCTGCGCATCGGCGCGGTCAACCCCAACCTCTTCCAGGACTACGACTACCGCCTGGGGTCGATCGCCAATGCCGACCCGGAGATTCGTCGCAAGGCGGTCGTACATCTGCTCGAATGCGTCCAGATCGCGACCGAGCTCGAGTCGACCGCCCAGTCGTTGTGGCTTGGCGACGGCACGAACTACCCTGGCCAGGACGACCTCGCCTCGCGTCACGAGCGAGTCATCACAGCGCTCCAAGAGGTCTACGCCGCACTTCCCCCCGAGCAGGAATACCTCGTCGAGTACAAGTTCTTCGAGCCCGCGTTCTACGCGACCGACATCGCCGACTGGGGCTCCGCGCTCCTGATCTGCCAGGCGCTCGGGGACCGCGCAAGGGTCCTCGTGGACATGGGCCACCACGCCCAGGGGACCAACATCGAGCAGATCGTCGCCCTGCTGACGGGCCAGGAGCGCCTCGGCGGGTTCCATTTCAACGACCGCAAGTACGCCGACGACGACCTGATCCTCGGCTCGGTCAACCCGTTCGCGCTGTTCCTCGTCTTCTGTGAGTTGCTCGGCACCGGCCGGCCGCTCCCGCGGTTGACGATCGACCAGTCCCACAACGTCGAGGAGAAGGTCGAGGCGATGGTGCTCAGCATCGTCACGCTGCAGGAGACCTACGCCAAGGCGCTGCTCGTCGATCGCGCCGCACTGCATACGGCCCAGCTCGCCGGCGACGTGCTCGGCGGGCATGAGGAGCTGTTGCGCGCCTACGCGACCGACGTCAGACCGCTCTGCGCAAAGGTGCGCGTCGAGCGCGGCGCCAGCGAGGACCCGATCGCCGCGCTGCGCGCGTCAGGTTACGTCGCGCGCATGGCGGCCGAGCGGGGCGGCGGCGTGAGCGCCGATGCGCCCGCCGGCTACGCGAGCTAGAGCTGACGTTGGATCGCTTCGCCGGCGGCGTCGGCGCCGGTGAGCACTCGCACCTCGGCGTTTGAGCGCTCGAGCAGCTCTCGCTGCTCGGGTGTGATGTCCGTCGCGAGGACGATCGCGATCTGCGACAACGACGCGATCGCCGTTAGCCCGCGGGCGTGAAGCTTCGAGCTGTCGATCAGCAACACCGATTCACGTGCGTGCTCGATCATCGTCCGCTTGACGTCCGCCTCGAGCGGATCCGCGTCGGTGATCCGCTCCCCGTTCACCACGCCCTTGACGCTCAGGAACAGGCGGTCCGCGTAGTACTCGGTCACTGTGCGGGTCGCGCCGGCGCCGACGAAGGACCGAGTCAGCGCCCGGAGTGTGCCGCCGACACCGATCAGCTCAACGTTTGGCCCCGCCTCGGCGGCGAGTAGCGTCATCACGGGCAGGCTGTTGGTGAGAACCGTCGTCGCTATTCCCACCTCGATCATCCGCCGCGCCACGTAGTGGCTCGTGCTCGACGAGTCGAGGAAAACGGTCTCGTGCGGGTTCAACAGGTCTACCGCAGCCCGCGCGAGCCGCTGCTTGGCGGCGGCGTCGACCTTCATCCGGCGGTCGAACGAGTCCTCGTGCCCCGCGAGCGTCGGCAGTACGGCGCCACCGTGCGTTCGGCGGGCGAGTCCGCGCCGCTCGAGCTCGTGCAGGTCGCGTCGTGCGGTCATCGCCGAGATGCCGAACTGCTCCTCGACCTGGGCCACGGTCACCGCCCCGGTGGCGAGCAGCAGGTCGGCGATCGACCGCCGGCGGTCCTCGGGAATCGCCGGGGCTGCCCGCCCCTGCCTGCTGTCGATCGGTTGAGGCTCGATCGGCGTCAGTGTAGTGGGCAATGCGCCGCCCGTGATCGTTTCCTGTGTCGCCGCGATGCGCTGGCGACGTACGCCACCAGCCGCCGTGCAGCTGTCGAATGCCGGTATCGCGGGCTCCGAAGGGAACCGGCGCATGCCCGAAGCGTTTGCGATAAGTTTGCGCTGCTGTGCGTATATGATCGAGTAGCGCGTCGGTCACTCATACTCCACCAGAATTGAGCGATCGAACGTGCATGATCGGCCCGGGATTCCTACCGGGATGGGGATGGACGGGGTTGTTGAGGGAGCCAGAGGGAGGATGTCACCGGTGGAGCGGTTCCGGTTGCAGTACCCAGCCGTGGTCTCGATGACCGCGCCAAAGGCCGCCGCCCGCAAGGCCGGCGGTAAGTCTGGCCGTGCGCCGAGCGCCGTGGCGGCGATCGCCGTCGAGCATGCTCAGGTGTCGTTTGGCGCTGTCCGCGCGCTCGTCGACGGCACGATCGCGCTCTACCCCGGAGAGGTCCACGGCCTCGTCGGCGAGAACGGCGCCGGCAAGTCGACGCTCGTCAAGATCCTCGGCGGAGTGCACGTCCCCGACGCCGGCCGCCTGCTGATCGGCGGAACGCCGACAGTGCTTCGCAACCCGTCCGCGGCGCTCGACGCCGGGATCGCCGTGATCTACCAGGAGCCGACGCTGTTTCCCGACCTCAGCGTCGCCGAAAACGTCTTCATGGGCCGCCAGCCGCGCCGCGCCGGTCGCCGGATCGACCGCCGCGCGATGGAGCGCCAGGTGCTCGCCGTGCTCGAGCGCCTCGGTGTGCGGCTCGACCCGGGCCGGCTCGCGCGCGGCCTTTCGATCGCCGACCAGCAGATCATCGAGATCGCCAAGGCGCTCACGCTCGACGCCAAGGTGATCGTCATGGACGAGCCCACCGCCGCCCTCTCGGCGGCCGAGGTGTCCCGCCTGTTCCGGGTCGTCGAGGCGCTCCGCCTTGACGGCGCCGCGATCCTCTTCATCTCCCACCGCCTCGACGAGGTCTTCGAGGCGTGCCAGTGGATCACCGTGATGCGCGACGGGCGCTGGGTTCTGACCAGCCGCTCCGAGGATCTGACGCCTGACGCCCTGGTGCGCGCGATGGTCGGGCGCGAGCTGGTCGAGCGCGAGTCCGGCGCGGCCGCAAAGCTCGGCGACCCCGTGCTCCAGGTCGACCGGCTCACCAGCGAAGGAACGTTCGTCGACATCAGCTTCGAGGTGAGGGCCGGCGAGATCGTCGCGCTCGCGGGCCTCGTCGGCGCCGGTCGCAGCGAGGTCGCGCGTGCGGTGTTCGGTGTCGACCGCTACGACGCGGGGGGTGTGCTGATCTCCGGCAAGCCGCTCAAGGTCGGCTCGCCGCGAGCCGCCATGGATGCGGGCATCGGGTTCGTGCCGGAGGATCGCCGCCAGCACGGGTTGGTGATGGCCGAGACGATCGAGCGCAACATCGTCCTCGCCTCACTCGGCCGGCTCGCGCGCCACGGCATCGTTCCGCGCCGAGCGGCGCGGGCGTTCGCGACCGACTGGGCGTTGCGCCTGCAGATCAAGTACGGGCGGCTGTCGGATCCGGTCGCGACGCTCTCCGGCGGCAACCAGCAGAAGGTGGTGCTCGCGAAGTGGCTGAGCCGCCAGCCAAAGCTACTGATCGTCGATGAGCCCACGCGCGGGATCGACGTCGGGACGAAGGCCGAGGTCCACCGCCTGCTGGTCAACCTCGCCGCCGAAGGGGTGGCGGTCCTGATGATCTCCTCCGAGCTTCCCGAGGTGCTGAGACTGGCCGACCGCGTGCTCGTGATCCGCGAAGGCCGCCTCGTCCGCGAACTGTCACACGACGAGGCCAGCGAGGAGAGCGTCATCGCAGCCGCCGCCGGGGTGGCCGCATGACGACGCCGATGCAGAGCCTCGGGCGCGCCGCGCCGGCGGCGCGCGGCCATCAGATTGCCGAGACGCTCTCGCGGTTCCGCGGCGCGGCGATCGCCGCTGTGATCCTGGTCGTCTTCGGCGTGACATCGATCAAGAACTCGAGCTTCGCGGGCTCGGGGAGCATCCAGGAGATCCTCACCGGCTCCTCCCTCTTCATCCTGCTCGCGGTCGGTGAAACCGTCGTGATCGTGACGCGCAACGTCGATCTCTCGGTCGGGTCGACCCTCGGTCTCTCCGCGTTTGAGATCGGTGAGCTCTACGTCCACCACCCGCACATGTCGGTGTTCGTGGCGCTGCTCGTCGGCCTCGGCATCGGCGCCGCCTGTGGCGCCGTGATCGGATTCATCACGACCGTGTTTCGGGTTCCGAGCCTCGTCGTCACACTCGCGGCGCTCTACATCATTCGTGGCTACGTCAACATCATCGGCTCCGGCGTCCAGATCGAGCCGACATCCGTCCCGCACTCCTTCGTCTCGATCGGCTACAGCTCGATCCTCGGGATCCCCTGGCTGTTTGTGATTGTTGCCGGGGTCGCGCTGATCGCCGCCTACGGGATGCGCAACTTTCGCGCCGGCCGCGAGCTGTACGCGATCGGATCGAATCCCGACGCCGCGCAGCTCGCCGGCATTCCCGTCGCGCGTCGCGTGTTCGGAGCGTTCGTCATCAGCGGCGCGCTGGCAGGGCTCGCCGGAGCACTGTTCCTCGCCGAGTACGCGACGGTCGACGCGACCGGCGGCACCGGCTACGAGCTGATCGTGATCGCCTCGGTCGTGATCGGCGGCGTCGCGATCTTCGGTGGCAGCGGCAACGTGATCGGAGCGCTGCTCGGCGCGATCCTGCTACAGATCATCAACCAGTCGCTGGTCGCTGTCAGCGTCTCCCCGTTCTGGGATCAGGCGATCGCGGGGGCGCTGCTGCTCACGGCGATCGCCTTCGATCGACTGCTCGGCTTCCGTGCGAGCCGTGCGCTGCGTGCCAAGGAGGGCGCCGCCTATGTCGGCTGAGACTGTTTCCGGGACGCCGGCCGCCGGCCCGGCCAAGGGCGCGAAGGCATCGCCGGTGGATTGGCTGGGCTCGCTGCGCCGCTGGGAGCTGGCGCTCGTGCTGCTGTTCGGCGCGACGCTCGTCTTCGGCGCGTCCCAGTCCGGGGCGTTCATCACGACGACCACGCTCTTCTACGCCGGGCTGAACATGGGCCAGATCGCGATCATGGCGTTGCCGCTCACGCTGATCGTGATCACCGGCGAGATCGACCTGTCGGTTGCCGCGATGCTCGGCCTGTCGTGCACGGTCTTCGGCTACGCGTTTGCGCACGGGATCGACATCTACCTCGCGGCGCTGATCGCGCTTTCGGTCGGCGTCGTCGGCGGTTCGCTCAACGGCTTCCTTGTCACGCGACTCGGCCTCCCGTCGATCGCCGTGACGATCGGAACGCTGACGATGTTTCGCGGTATCGCCGAGGTGATCATCGGCCAGCAGGAGGCGACCGGATTCCCGACGTCGCTGACGGCGATCGGGGTGACCCCGATTCCGGGGACCAAGATTGCCTGGACGTTTGGGATCTTCCTCGCGCTGGCGATCATCTACGGCGGTGTGCTCCACATGACTCCGATCGGCCGCTCGCTGTACGCCATTGGACTCAATCGCGACACCGCGTTCTTCTCCGGCATCCGTGTGAACCGCATCAAGTTCACGCTCTACGTTCTGTCCGGCTTTGTCTGCGCGTTCGTCGGAATCCTCTACGCGTTGCAGAACGATGCCTCGCGCTACGACGCCGGGTTGGGGCTCGAGCTGAACGTCGTCGCCGTCGTGCTGTTCGGCGGGGTTTCGATCTTCGGCGGCCGCGGCACGATCATGGGCGTGGTCGTCTCGGTGCTCGTGGTCGGGGCGTTCACCGACGCCCTGACGCTGATCAACGTCAGCGCCGAGGCGCAGAACGTCGTCTTCGGCGTGCTTCTGCTCGTCAGCGTGCTGGTTCCCAATGGAGCCGACGGCTACAACCGCCTGCGCCGGCGCCTGCGCAGAGGCCGGTCCGGCGCGCCTCCCGGCTCGCCGGCGCCCGTGGCCGCCGTCGCCGAGGGCCCCGCCGCATGAGCCCGCGCGCGGCGCACCGGCGAAGCGGCTCGCACCCAACTTACCCCGATGCTTACCCAAACAACACAGGAGGAGTAATGAAGTCCATTCTACGAACGCGACGGGCCATGATCATGGCTCTCGCAGTCGTGGTCCTCGGCGCGGCTGCGAGTGTCGCAGCAGCAACGTCCGGCGGATCGATCAAGAGCGGTCTCGTCGTGTACTTCATCCCGAAGGACACGATCAACCCCTACGAAGTGATCGCCGACAACGGCGGCAAGACCGCGCTCAGCGCGCTCGGCGGCAGCGTCGTCGTGTCGAGCGGCACGGTTGACACAGCGGCGGCTCAGATCCCGTCGATTCAGGCAGCGATCCAGGCCAAGGCCAACGCGATCGTGATCGCCGGAAACGACCCGTCGGCTCTATGTCCGTCGCTCGCTCAGGCGCAGACGGCTGGTATCGCGGTGGTCTCGTTCGACTCGGACGTCACCTGCCCGAACCACCTGTTCATCAACCAGGCCAACACGCAGCAGATCGGTACCTCTGAGGTCGACCTGCTCGGCAAGGAAATCGGCTACAAGGGTCAGATCGCGATCCTCTCCGCCGCCGCCACGGCCACGAACCAGAACTCCTGGATCGTCTACATGAAGAAGGAACTCAAGAAGAAGAAGTACAAGGGCATGAAGCTGGTGTCGACGGTGTACGGGAATGATGATCCGGCCACCTCGCTCACCGTTCTTCAGGGCCTGCTGTCGGCTTACCCCCACCTGCGCGGCATCATCTCGCCGACGACGGTCGGGATCTCGACGGCTGCTCAGTACCTCGACACGCACAAGTCGCTGCTCAAGCACCTGACCCTCACGGGCCTCGGGCTGCCTTCGCAGATGAAGACCTATGTCAATGACGGCACGGTCAAGGCGTTCGAGCTGTGGAACCCGTCGAACCTCGGCTACCTGGCCGGCTACGCCGCGGCGTCTCTCGCCTCGAACGTGGTCACCATCTCGCCGGGCGCGACGTTCAAGGCCGGCATGCTCGGCAGCTACAAGATCCTGCCCGCCGCGGCAGGCACCGGTCCCTCGGTGGTCCTCGGGCCCCCGACGGTGTTCACGAAGGCGAACGTCAACAAGTTCAACTTCTAGGCACTGCGGTGATGGATTCCCGGGAGGCACGGTTGCCTCCCGGGAGCCATCCCGGTTGTTTCTCGCGATCAAAACGGAGGCTTTCGTCAGCATGAGATGGCGCGTCCAACCCAGGCCCCAGGTACCTACCGGGCCGTGGGCCGGTAGGGACGGGCGATGAGCGGCTCCGGCACGCCGGCCCTCGCCACGCCGTCGCTGGCCCGCGTCTCGCGGCCGGTGATCGGCCTCGTTGCCGGCGGCCTTGGTGCCTACTGGCCGCAGTTTCCAGATCTTCTGCCGGCGCTGCGACGCTCGGTCGCGGTGGTTGCCGAGCGCGTCGGCGGCTTCGATGCCGATGTCATCGATGCCGGCTTCATCTCAGACGCGCAGGAGGCAGCGCTCGCCGCCGAGCGACTGCGGGTCGCGGGCTGCGACCTGATCATCATGTTCCTCACCACTTACATGACCTCGAGCATGGTCGTGCCGATCGCTCAGCGTGGCGGCTCGGACGTGCTGCTGCTGAACCTGCAGCCGAGCGAGTCGATGGACCACGCCACGTTCGACACCGGTAAGTGGCTGGCCTATTGCGGCGCCTGCCCGCTGCCCGAGGTCGGCAACGCCTTCGAGCGTTGCGGTATCGCCTACCGCTCGGTGTCGGGCTACCTGTCCGACGAGCGCGCCTGGGCGAAGGTCGAGCGCTGGGTTCGCGCCGCCGGCGTGCGACGGGTTCTACGCAGCGGCCGCCACGGCTTGATGGGTCACCTCTACCCCGGCATGCTCGACGTCTCGACCGACCTGACGCTCGTCCCCGCACACCTCGGCGGTCACGTCGAGGTGCTCGAGTTCGACGATCTTCGCGTCCGTGTCGACGCTGTCAGCGACGAGGCCGCGGCCGCCAAGCTCGCGGAGACGAAGGGCACCTTCGAGTTTGCCGAGTCGGTCGACCCTGAGGACCTCGACTGGGCGGTGCGGGTCGCCGTCGGCCTCGAGGCGCTGGTCGCGGACTTCGAGCTCGACTCGCTCGCCTACTACCACCGTGGCCTGGACGGCGAACTGCACGAGCGGCTCGGCGCGGGCATGATCCTCGGCGCGTCGATGCTCACGGCCGCTCACGTGCCGGCCTGTGGCGAGTACGAGTTGCGCGCGTCGCTTGCCATGCTGATCATGGACCGTCTGGGCGCGGGCGGCTCGTTCTGCGAGATCCAGGCACTGAACTTCACCGACCGCGTCGTCGAGATGGGGCACGACGGTCCGGCGCACCTCGCGATCAGCGCGCGCCGACCCCTGTTGCGGGGACTAGGCGTCTACCACGGCAAGCGCGGCTACGGCGTGTCGGTCGAGTTCGACGTCTCGCACGGCCCCGTCACCGCGCTCGGCCTGACTCAGCTTCGTAACGGCAACTTCCGCCTCGTGGCGTCCGAGGGCGAGGTCGTCGCCGGCCCGCTGCTCGAGATCGGCAACACGACGTCGCGGGTCGACTTCGGCGGCGATCCCGGCGAGTGGTGCGATGCGTGGGCGGCAACCGCGGTCAACCACCACTGGGCGCTCGGCACCGGCCATCGCATCGACGAGCTGCGCGCGCTGTCAGACCTTCTCGCGATCGAGCTGGTGGTCGTGTGAGCAGGCCCGTGAGCTCAGGGGCGCAGCGCGGCGCAGGCGCACCGGCCTGCCCGCGAATGCGAACTCGCGTGATCATTTGTGATTGTATTGGGTGTGCGTCACGCTTCGAGCGGACAATTTCGCACCTGGCGCACACGAGCCGAACCACTTTTTCGCAATGACCCTGAGCGTTGACCCGTCCGTAGAGAATCGCTGGGAGGCCTCGCGCGTCGCCGGCGCGGACGATCTCGACGCCCTGGTGTACCGCTCGAATCTTCTGGCGTCCGACCGCTCGATCGTGAACTTCGGCGGCGGCAACACGTCCGTCAAGACGATCGAGCCGGACCACGCGGGCCGCAAGACGGCAGTGCTCTGGGTCAAGGGCTCGGGCAGCGATCTCGCGACGATCGGGCGGGCGGGCTTCACGGGCCTGCGGCTCGAGGAGATCATGCCGCTGCTGGACCGTGACGCGATGACCGACGAGGAGATGGTCTCCTACCTCGCTCGCTGCCAGCTCGATCCGGTGATGCCGCGTCCATCGATCGAGACCCTGCTGCACGCGTTCACGCCCTACCCGCACGTCGATCACACACACCCTGACGCGATCGGCGCGATCGTCGGAGCCACCGATGGGGAGCGGCTCGCCGAGGAGTGCTTCGGCGCCGACGCGGTCTGGATCCCCTACATCCGCCCGGGCTTCAGCCTCGCCAAGCTCGTCGGTGAAGCGCTGCGCGCAAACCCCCAGGCAAAGATCGTGCTGCTGGCCAAGCACGGGCTCGTCACCTGGGGCGAGACGGCTCCCGAGTCCTACGCATCGACGCTCGACGCGATCAATCGCGCGGCGGCCTTCGTTCGCGCTCGTGGCGACGGCACTGCCGCGTTCGGCGGTTGCGCCAGAGAGCCGCTGCGCGACCAGCAGCGAGGTGACCTGCTCGCGGAGGTCCTGCCGGGACTCCGCGGGGCGCTTGGGGTCGACGGTCCACGCGTGCTCCAGGTCGACACCTCGCCCGAGGTCCTCGAGTTCGTCAGTGGTGCGGAGTCGCAGGCGGTCTCGCAGGTCGGCGCTGCGTGCCCCGACCACCTCGTGCACACCAAGCGCCGTCCTGCGTGGGTGCCGTATGACCCCGAGCACGACGATGCGGCCACGCTACGCGAGCGCCTGATCGTCGCCGTCGCCGATTTCCAGGAGCGGGAGCGAGCCTATTTCGAGCAGTACCGCGCGGAGACCGACGAGCTGCTCGACCCGAGTCCCCGCGTGGTCCTGATCGAGGGCGTCGGGATGGTCAGCGCCGGCCGCACGCTCAAGGCGGCGAAGCTTTCGCGTGACCTCTACCACCGCGCGATAGCGGTGATGCGCGGGGCCTCCGCGCTGGGCGGGTTCATCTCGCTCGACGACGAGGAGTCGTTTGCGATCGAGTTCTGGCCGCTCGAGCTCTACAAGCTGTCGCTGGCGCCGCCGCCCCGCGAGTTCCAGGGCGTCGTCGCGCTGATCACGGGCGGCGCCGGCGGTATCGGCAGCTCCGCGGCACACGCGTTCGTCGACCAGGGCGGCGTCGTCATCGTCGCCGACATCAACAGCAATTCGGCCGCCGAGGTTGTGGCGGAGTTCGGTGACGCGGCCGTGCCCGTCGACATGGACGTCACCGATGAGGCCTCTGTCATGGACGCCTTTCGCTCCGCCGTCCTTGCTTTCGGCGGTGTCGACATCGTCGTCTCAAACGCCGGCATCGCGTCGAGCGCGCCGATCACCGAGACCACGATCGCCGACTGGGATCACAACCACGACATCCTCGCTCGCGGCTACTTTCTCGTGGCGAGGGAAGCCGCTCGCACGCTGATCGACCAGGGAACCGGCGGCAGCATCATCTTCGTCGGCTCGAAGAATTCGGTCGCATCGGGCAAGGGCGCCGCCGCCTACTCCGCCGCCAAGGCCGCCGAGCTACACCTGGCACGCTGCCTCGCCGAGGAGCTCGGAGGACACGGGATCCGCGTCAACACGGTCAACCCGGACGCCGTGCTCGAAGGATCGCGGATCTGGGATTCGACCTGGCGCGAGGAGCGCGCGCGCGCCTACGGCATCGATCCCGATCAGCTCGAGGCCTTCTACCGCGACCGGACGACGCTGAAGGTTAACGTGGCGCCCGCCGACATCGCGATCGCGATCCTCTTCTTTGCCTCGCCGACACGCTCCGGAAAGAGCACGGGGAACTTCCTCAACGTCGACGGTGGCGTGGCACTCGCTTACCCGCGATAACCGTAGGCGTGCGGATCGCCCTCTTCATCACCTGCATCGGCGACGCCGTGATGCCGGAGGTGGGGAAAGCGACGGTGGCGGTGCTCGAGCGTCTCGGCCACGAGGTCGTCTTCCCGGAGGATCAGACCTGCTGCGGCCAGATGCATCTCAACAGCGGCTATCCACAGGAGGCCGAGCGTCTGGCCGACCGGTTCGTCCGCGTGTTCGACGGTTTTGACACGATCGTGTCCCCGTCGTCCTCCTGCGTGGGCACCGTCCGCGAGCTACGCCCCGAGCTCCACGGCCGCCTCTTCGAGCTCTCGGAGCTCCTCGTAGGCCGACTTGGCGTGACCGACGTCGGCGCGAGCTTTCCTCACCGCGTCACCTACCACCCGACCTGCCACTCACTTCGTGTCACGCGCGTGGGCGACGCGCCGCTGCGTCTGCTCGACGCTGTCGCTGGGTTGGAGCGGATCGAGCTCGACCGGGCGTTCGAGTGCTGCGGCTTCGGCGGGACGTTCGCGGTCAAGAACGCCGACACATCGACGGCGATGGTTGACGACAAGGTGGCGGCGATCGTCGCGAGCGGAGCCGAGGTCTGCACCGCGATCGACGGATCCTGCCTGATGCAGATCGGCGGGCGCCTGGCTCGTGAGAATGCGCCGGTGCGCACGATGCACCTCGCTGAGATCCTCGCCCAGACGGCTGCAGCGTGAGCGCCCCGGCCCGCCCGTTCCCGCGCGCTGCGCGCGAAGCTCTGGCTGACCCGCAGCTGCGTGCCAACCTGCGCGTCGCGACGGACACGATCCGCCTCAAGCGCGACCGCGTCGTGGCCGAGCTGCCCGACTGGGAGAAGCTGCGCGATGCGGGCCGGGCGATCAAGCGCGACGTGCTCGCCCACCTCGACGAATACCTCGTTCAGTTCGAGGCGGCCGTCACCGACGCCGGCGGGCACGTGCACTGGGCGCCCGACGCGGCGGCAGCAAACAGGGTCGTGCTCGACGTCGCGCGCGCCCACGGCGTCCACGAAATCGTCAAGGTCAAGTCACTGACGACGGACGAGATCGGGCTCAACAACGCCCTTGCCGCCGGCGGCGTGCTGGCCCTCGAGACCGATCTGGCTGAGCTCATACTCCAGCTCGACGGAGATTGGTCCTCGCACATCCTCGTTCCCGCGATCCACCGCAACCGCACCGAGATCCGCGAGATCTTCCGGCGGACGATCGCCCGGTCAGACCTCACCGACGATCCGGCCGACCTGGCCGAGGCGGCTCGCCTGTTCCTTCGCGAGCGATTCCTGCACGCGCGCATGGGCGTGAGCGGCGCCAACTTCGGCGTCGCGCAGACCGGCAGCGTCTGCGTCGTCGAGTCCGAGGGCAACGGTCGCATGTGTACGACGCTGCCGCCCGTGCTCGTGACGATCCTCGGGATCGAGAAGCTCGTCCCCACCTTCGCCGACCTCGAGGTGTTCCTGCAGCTGCTGCCGCGATCGGCGACCGGCGAACGGATGAACCCCTACACGTCATTGTGGACCGGCACGACGACGGGCGACGGGCCGAGCGAGTTTCACGTCGTACTGCTCGACGGCGGGCGCACGCGCGTCCTCGCCGACGAGGTCGGACGCCAGGCGCTCCACTGCATCCGCTGCAGCGCCTGCCTCAACGTCTGCCCGGTCTACTCACGAACCGGCGGGCACGCCTATGGCTCGGTCTATCCGGGACCGATCGGCGCGATCCTGACGCCGCAGCTGCAGGGAATCGAGAAAGCTTCGACGCTTCCATTCGCCTCGAGCCTCTGCGGCGCGTGCTACGAGGTCTGCCCGGTCAAGATCGACATTCCGGCCGTGCTCGTTCACCTTCGCGCCAAGGCCGTGCAGGCAGGCGGCGACACACCGGAGCGGTCGGGCATGCGAGCGGTGGCCTGGGCATTCGGCAAGCGCTGGCGCTTTGGCCTGGCCCAGCGTCTCGCCCGCTTCGCGCAGCGCCCGTTCCGCCGCGAGGGCGCGATCAGGCACGCGCCGCCGCCGCTATCGGCCTGGACGCGCACGCGCGATCTGCCCCCCCTCGCCGACGAGAGCTTCAGCGACTGGTGGCGGGGGCGGCCGTGAGCGACTCCCGCGAGCTGGTCCTGGCCGCGGTGCGCGGAGCGATCACTGGAGCCGACCCGCCGCCGCCGGCGGTCGCACGCTCCTACCGCCGGCGCGGGCGTCGCGGTGCACCAGGGCGCGTCGAGCTGCTCTGCGAGCGTCTGCGCGATTACCGCGCGCAGACGCACGTCGTGACTGCGCGCGGCGTGCGCAGCGCGGTCGCCGCGGCGCTGGCCGAGCACGGCGCGCGAGCCGTGGTGATCCCGGCCGGACTCCCCGCGGCGTGGCGGCCGGCCGGGGTCGAGTTGGTCGAGGACTCCGGACAGAGCGCTCCCGAGCTCGCCGCGCTCGACGGAGTGCTCACCGGCGCGACCGTCGCGATCGCTGAGACCGGCACGATCGTTCTGGCTGGCGGCCCGACCGAGGGGCGGCGCGCGCTCAGCCTCGTCCCCGACCTGCACGTCTGTGTCGTGGAAGCCGCTCAGGTCGTCGAGCTGGTCCCCGAGGCCTTCGCCGTGCTCGACCCCCTCGTCGCGTCGCAGCGCCGCCCGCTCACGTTCGTCTCCGGCCCGTCGGCCACATCCGACATCGAGCTGAATCGGGTCGAGGGCGTGCACGGGCCGCGCACGCTCGTCGTCATCGTCGTCGAAAGGAACACATGACCGAGAGAATCGCGTTTCGCCTCCGCGTGCGTCCCGACAGGATCGAGGATTACATCGAGGAGCACCGCCACGTCTGGCCGGAGATGCTGGACGCCCTGCGTGCCGCGGGCTATCGCAACTACACGATCTTCCGCTCGGGGACCGACATGTTCGGCTACTTCGAATGCGACGACGCCGCGGCGGCCGCGGCTCACATGGCGGCCCAGGACGTCAACACGCGCTGGCAGGACGCCATGGCGGAGCTCCTCGAGCAGCGTGTGGAGGGCGGGGGGCCCGAGCCGCTCGAGCCGGTGTTCCGCCTCGACTAGAGGCCTGCGCTCCGCACGGGCGCAAGCGCTCGCTCTCGCGCCCCTGCGGAGCCGCGACCGGCCAGCGGCCCGGCGCCTGCGAGCGCCTGGGGGACGTGCTGGTCGGCATGGTATGAGGAGCGCACGAGCGGACCCGCGGCGACGTGCTCGAAGCCGAGCGAGTAGGCGGCACGTTCGAGCTGCGCGAACTCGTCCGGGTGCCAGTAGCGGACGATCGGCAGGTGCTGCTCGCTTGGGCGCAGGTACTGCCCGATCGTCAGCACCTGCACGCCGTGCTCGCGCAGGATCCCGAACGTCTCGACCATCTCCTCGTGCGTCTCACCAAGCCCGACCATCAGCCCCGACTTCGTCGTCACCGCCTCGCCGCCCAGCTGCTTCGCGTTGCGCAGCACGCGCGCCGAGCGCAGGAACTGCGATCCGCGGCGCGCGACCGGGTAGAGGCGCGGCACCACCTCGACGTTGTGGTTGAAGACGTCGGGGCGCTCGGCGATCACGCGCGCGAGCGGCATCTCCTGGCCCTGGAAGTCCGGCGTCAGCACCTCGACCTGGCAGCCCGGGGCCTGCCGTCGAATCTCGCGAATCACGCCGACGAACGCCGACGCGCCGAGGTCCGGCAGGTCGTCGCGGTCGACTGACGTGATCACCGCGTGGCGTAGCCCCATCTGCGCCACCGCGCGCGCGACGCGTGCCGGCTCGAGCGGGTCGTGCCACGTCGGCTTGCCGCTCTTGACGTTGCAGAACCCGCAGCGTCGCGTGCACGTGTCGCCGAGGATCATGAACGTCGCGGTCCCGCGCTCCCAGCACTCGCCGACGTTCGGGCACGCCGCCTCCTGGCAGACCGTGTGAAGATTCTGGTCACCGATCAGGCGCGTCAGCTCCCGGTAGCGCGGCCCGCCCGGCGCCGGCACCTTGAACCACGGCGGCTTGCGCGCGCGCAGCTCGACGGTGCCCGTCCCGAGCACCTTCGTCACATCCATGCCCCCCGGGTTACGCCGTGCTCGTGTGGCTGCCATGGATCTCGAAGCCTAACTTCCGACCAGTTCGGGGGACGGGTGGGCGGGGGCCTGTGCCCCGAACTGGGGTACGCCGAGCCCTGAAGCCGCTCTGAGGGCCTGCTCGAGGCGGGCGCGCGAGACGAGCCGCTGGCGTGCCCCCAGGGCCTGCGCGAACTCGAACGCGATCCGTTTGCGAAAGCAGGCAATGCCGCGCTCGCGACGGCTCTCCACCGCGACCGAGGTCATCCGCACCCCGTCGAGACCGCACGGGACGATCCACTCGAACGGGGCGAGGTCGTTGTCGACATTCACCGCGAAGCCGTGGGTCGTGACGCGACGCGACACGTGGATGCCGAGCGAGGCGATCTTGCGGTCGTCGACCCAGACCCCGGTCGGCCGGTCCTCGGCGCCGCGAGCCGCGATTCCCTCCGCGGCGAGCGCGGCGACGATCGCCTGCTCCATCGTGCGCAGGAAGTCGACGATCGGCCCGACCGCGACGATCGGGTAGCCGACGAGCTGGCCCGGTCCGTGGTAGGTGGCCCGACCGCCGCGGTCGACTTCGAAGACCTCGATCCCGCGCTGCGCGTACCACGCCTCGCCGAACGGGAGCTCGGCGTCGTCGGTGCGCCGCCCGCGTGTGTACACGGGCGGGTGCTCGAGCAGCAGCAGAACGTCCCCAATCGCGCCTGCCTGGCGCGCCTCGCGCAGCTGTTCCTGGAGCGCGAGCGCCTCGTCATAGGGCACCGTTCCGAGCTGGCAGACCAGCAACTCGTTCATCTGCTTTGAGGATGACAGACGCCGCTGCCATGCCGCGCTCGAAGGGGCCACCCCATGTGAGGTTCGGCGGCGGACACCCGGTCGCGTGGGCTGCGAGACTCGGTCATCGTCGCCGGCAACGAACGGGGGAGGAATGGTGCCAACAGATCGGCTCGAGGGCCGCGCGCGGGAGATCATCGACGCGCCCAACCACGTCACGGTTTCGATCGCCCGTCCGGACGGCTCGGTCCAGTCGATCGTCGCCTGGGCGGCACTGGAGGACGGCAACGTAGCGCTCAACAGCGCCGTCGGGCGCTCCTGGCCGACGAACCTGCTGAACGCGGGGCGGGCGACAGTGCTCGCTTTTGCTGACGGAAACCCTCACGAATGGGTGTCGGTCGAGGGCGAGCTCGTGCATTCGAGCACCGAGGACGGCGTCGAGCACGACGACCTGCTCGCGAGGAAGTACCTCGGCACCGCCACGCACGCCCGCCCGCCGGGGCAGGAACGGATCCGCATGGTGCTGCGCCCGACGCGCGTGGTCTACCTCAAGCAGGACTGATCGGGCGCAGAGTCATTCACGGTCGAGTTCTGCGATCAGGGCTCCAGCCTCTTCGAGGCGGCCTTCGCCGACGAGCACCCGGGCGCCCACAGCGACCGCCGGCACGTCAGTGACCCCGATCGCCAGCGCCTGCGCGGTCGCTTGTTCGAGCGCCTCACGCACGCCCCGCGTCTGTGTGGCACGGGCGATCGCCCGCGGATGGATCTCGCAGGCCGCGCCCGCGATCAGGACGGTGTCGGTGAGGCTCAGCGAGTTGCCGCCGGCGAACGCCTGGCGGAAAGCGGCGAGCGCGAACTGCACGCCCTTGCCGATCTGCTGCGCATAGGTCGCCGCGAGCATCGCAAGCTCGCTGTCGAACGGGAATTCGGTCGGCCAGCGCAGCGGTTGCAGCGCCAGCGCGTGTGCTCGCCGCTCGAGCACGTCGCGGGCTGCGAGCATCTCGCTCTCGCAGCGGTAGGCCTCGTAGCGCTCGGCGTCTGGCAGCGACCGCGCCAGGATCGGACGCCACGGGCAGGGGCCGGGCAGGACGCTCAGCGCGCGCTCGGCCGCCAGGTAGGCGGCTGGGCTGCCGAGATCGAAGTAGAAGGCGGCCTGCGCGGCTGCCCCCTAACCGTGGATCAGCCAGCCGTCCGCGTCGCGAGCGGCTTCCATCACTGCTTCGGAGAGCGTCGGGTGGCCGTGAACGATCCGCGCCACCTCGCCGTAGCCGCCTTCGAGCGAGCGAACGTTCACCAGCTCCTGGATCAGCTCGGTCGCGCGCGTGCCGACGATGTGTCCTCCGAGCAGCTCGCCGTAGCGCTTCTCGCCGACGATCTTGACGAGGCCCGTGCGGTCGCCATAGACGGTCCCGGCGCCGACGGCACCGTAGGGCACCTTGCCGATGACGACGTCATGGCCGCGCTCACGCGCTTGCACCTCCGTCAGGCCGAAGCTGCCGACGTTCGGCGTGCAGAAGGTCGCCCGCGGAATGTCCTCGTGAACGAGCGGGTGTGTTGTGAGGCCCGCCGCGGCCTCCACGGCGATGATCCCCTCGTCGGATGCCTTGTGCGCGAGCGCCGGGCCCGCAACCAGATCCCCGATCGCGTAGACGCCCTCGCGTGAGGTGCGCTGGGCGCCGTCGACTGCGATCAGGCCGCGATCGTCGAGCGAGATGCCGGCCGCCTCGAGCCCGAGAGCCGCGACGTCCGGTCCGCGCCCGGCGGCAATCACGAGCCACTCGACCGTCAGCTTCTCGTCACCAAAGGCAAACGACACGCCGGTCTTGGTGCTCTTGGGCCCGGCGATTGCGGTGCTCGTGTGCACGTCAATGCCCTGGCGCGAGAGCCCGCGTCCGACGACCTTCGAGATGTCCTCGTCCTCGGTCGGCAGAACGCGATCTAGCATCTCGAAGAGGTGCGTCTCGCTGCCGAGCCGCGCGTAGGCGGAGGCGATC
This sequence comes from uncultured Solirubrobacteraceae bacterium, assembly GCA_964422115.1. Classification (GTDB taxonomy): domain Bacteria; phylum Actinomycetota; class Thermoleophilia; order Solirubrobacterales; family Solirubrobacteraceae; genus Palsa-513. The sequence continues at coordinate 243,194 of CAYQZU010000003.1, forward strand.
TCCGCGCCCGATGCGCCGGCCCCGACCACCGCGATGCTCTTCGGCAGCGACGCGAACGCCCACGCCTCCTCGGTCCCGATCACGCGGCCGCCAAACTCGACCCCGGGAAGCGGGCGCGGGATCGAGCCGGTCGCGAGGATCACGGTCTTCGCTCGGAGCACGTCCGATCCGACGCGCACACCGCCGTCCTCCATCAGTGACGCCTCGCCGCTGATCAACTCGATCTTGTTCTTCTTGAACAGGCTGCTGACGCCGCCGGTCAGGGTCGCGACGACCTTGCCGCGGCGCTCCATCACGCCGCCGAAGTCGACCTCCGGCTCGCCGACGCGGATCCCGTACTCGCCGGCCTCGCGAACCTCGCTCAGCATGTCCGCCGCGCGAAGCACCGCCTTGGCGGGGATGCAGGCGTAGTTCAGACAGCGTCCGCCGACGCTGTCCTTCTCGACGACCGCCGTCTTCATGCCGAGCTGGGTGGCTCGAATCGCCGCCACGTAGCCGCCCGGGCCGGACCCGATCACAACACAGTCAAAGCTCTTCTCTGCCATTGGCACGTACCCTATCGGAGCGCCGCGCGGACGATCCGGGATGCTGTCGGGATGGACGAGCCAGTGCTACCAGATGGACTTGAGATCGCCGACGGGGTGCTCGTACCGCTCGCCGAGATCGTGCTCCGTACGAGCCGCTCGTCCGGTCCTGGAGGCCAGCACGCGAACGTGACCTCCTCGCGTGTCGAGGCGACGTTTGACATCGAGGCCTCGCAGGCGCTGCCGTCCGCGATCCGCGAGCGGCTGCTCGAACGGCTCGGTCCACGCGTCAGCGCCGTCGCGCAGGATGAGCGCAGCCAGCACCGCAACCGCGCGATCGCGCTCGAGCGCCTGCGAGGCCGGCTCACCGCCGCGCTCTACGTAGCGCCGCCGCGCAGGCCGACGCGGCCCGGCCGCGGCGTCCGCGAACGCCGCCTGGCGAAGAAGCGCTCACAGGCGCAGCGCAAGCAGTCCCGCCGCCCGCCCGACCTCGGCGAGAGCTAGGGTCGCGCCGGCGTCGCACGCGAGAGCGCGGCGCAGCGGTCCGGCCGCCCGCGCGAGCTAGGGCGCGCTGCGCTCGCTGACCTGGATTCTCCCCATCACGCGGATCAGCTTCCAGAACAGCCAGCCGCTCGGCGCAATCACCCCGACACACAGCGCGACGCCGGCGAGGTTTGCGGCCTCGACGAGGAACAGCGAGAAGAGCAGGATGATCAGCGTCAGCAGCGCCTCGAAGAGGATCACGGCCCAGTAGCGCCGCAGCGCCATTCCCGCCGCAAGCGTGCCGGTCAGCGCGCTGAAGGCAAGTACTCCCGGACCTGGATGGCGTCCCCCGATCGTCGCGCCGGCCGCGTAGGCGATCGCGTTGCCGAGCGCAAGCGCCGAGGCGACGCCGATCGCGGCAAGCAGGCCGAACGGTCGCTCGCCCGGCGCCAGCGGTTCGAGCTCTGCGCGGGCGGCGTCGTCGCGCAGCTGGCTGCGGCTGCGCTGCGGCCCCGCGCTCGCCTGCGCCGGCACGCTCGCCACCGCGCCGGCGTTGCGGATCTGATCGTGGCTGCGCTCCGGCGCCTGCGCCGAGGCGGCCACGATGCTCTCGCCCGCCGTGGACGAGCGCATGCGCGCTGCCGGCCGCGGCTTGCGCCGCTTAGGCGTGGACAACGCTCGCCGCCCCGACGAGCGCTGCCGCCACGGCGCGTGGGTCCTGCGCCGCTCCGATCGCGCGCACCACGGCGATGCCCGGCGCTCCGGCGCCGAAGACGAGGGCGGCGTTACCCACATCGATCCCGCCGATCGCGAAGAACCGGGCGCGCGCATTCGCCGCGGCGTAGCGGACCAGCTCGAGCCCGACCGGCGCATAGCCGGGCTTTGTCGGCGTCGCCCAGACCGGGCCGACGCCGATGTAGTCCACGCCCTCCGCACCATCGATCTGCGCCGGCGAGTGAGTTGACAGACCGATCAGTCGATCCGGCCCGACGATCGCGCGGGCGGTTGCGACCGCCACGTCGTCCTGCCCGACGTGCACCCCGTCGGCGTCGATTTCCGCCGCGAGCGCGGGATCGTCGTTGACGATGAAAAGCGCACCGCTCTCCCGCAGGCGCTCGCGCAGCCGGGCCGCCCGCGCCTTCACGGGCCGGCCCTGGGGCTCGCGGAGTTGCACGATCGCGACGCCGCCCGCGACGGCCTCCTCCGCCACCAGCTCCAGCGTCGCCGCGTCGCCGATCAGGTAGAGCCGTGCGCAGGCGAGGCGGTCGCGGAGCATCGATCGAAAGTGTGGCAGCATGGGAAGTGATGGACCGGCATGAGGTGATCGTCGTCGGTGGCGGGGTGATCGGCCTCTCGATTGCCTGGCGCGCCGCCCGCCACGGCATGAGCGTCGTGCTGCTCGAGCGCGATCGTCTTGGCGGCGGTGCGACGCACGTCGCGGCCGGGATGCTGGCCCCGATTGCCGAGGCCGACTACGGCGAGGCCGGCCGCGCGCTCGTGGAGTTGGGGCTTGCGTCCGCCGCTGCGTGGCCGCCGTTTGCCGCGGAGCTCGAGGCGGCAACTGGGCAACCCTGCGGCCTGCGGGCCGACGGAACGCTGGTCGTGGCCCGCGACCGCGACGAGGCCGAGGCACTCGAGCGTCAATTCGCCTACCGGCGCCAGCTGAGCCTGCCGGTGGAGCGCATCACGCCGAGCACGGCGCGCCGGCTCGAGCCGGCGCTCGCCCCTTCGCTGCGCCTTGCGATCCACATCCCTGGCGAGGCGTGCGTCGACCCGCGGCTGGTTGCCGGCGCACTTGTTCTCGCCGGCCGTGCGAGCGGCGCGCAGCTGCGTGAGCAGGCCGAGGTGGCGATGCTCGTGAGGAGCGCCGGCCGCGTCGGCGGCGTGGTCCTCGCGGACGGCAGCGAGCTCCTCGCCGACCATGTCGTGCTGGCCGCCGGCGCCTGGTCGGGTGCGCTCGCCGATGTGCCGGTGCGGCCCGTCAGGGGCCAGATCATGCGGCTGCGCGACGCCGAAGGACCCGGGCTGCTCGGGCGAACCGTCCGCTTCGAGGGCGGCTACCTCGTCCCCCGCGGCGACGGCCGCTACGTGCTCGGCGCGAGCTCGGAGGAGCGGGGCTTTGACGCGGCGGTCAGTGCGCGGGCGACCTATGAGCTGCTCCGCGACGCCGCCGAGTTGGTGCCGGGCGTGCTCGACCTGGAAATCGAGGAGGTGGCAGTCGGCTTCAGGCCGGGGACGCCGGACAATCTGCCCCTGATCGGGGCGCACGAGGATGGACTCGTCCTCGCCGCCGGCCACTTCCGCAACGGCATCCTGCTGGCGCCGCTGACCGCCGAGCTAGTTCTGAGCGCGCTCGACGGCAGCGATCCGCAGCCACCGCTCGCGCCGCGCCGCCACGACACGCACGAGGTGCTCGCGTGATCTACGTCAACGGGCAGAGCCACGAGGACGCCACGACCGTGGCCGCGCTGCTCGATCGCCTCGGGCTCGGTGGGGACGCGCGCGGCGTCGCCGTGGCGCTCGACGGAGAGGTCCTGCCGCGGTCGCTGTGGAGTTCGGCGCCGCTGGCGCCGGGAACACGCGTGGAGGTGGTCGGTGCGATCCAGGGAGGCTGAGCCGCTCGCGCAGCCGGCCGGGCTGACACTAGCCGGGCGCACGCTGCGCTCGCGGCTGATCCTCGGGAGCGGCGGTTTCGCTAGCCACGACGTGCTTGGCGCTGCCGTCGCCGCGAGCGGCACCGCTCTCGTCACGGTCGCGCTCCGCCGCATCGACCCGGCCGCTCCGGGGTCGCTTGTCGACGTGCTGGATGGGCTCGGCGTCGCCGTGCTGCCGAACACAGCCGGCTGTTTCACCGCGCACGACGCGGTCCGCACCGCTCAGCTCGCCCGCGAAGCGCTTCAAACCGACTGGATCAAGCTCGAGGTGATCGGCGACGAGCGCACGCTGCTGCCGGACGCTCCCGAGCTGCTCGCGGCCGCCGAGGAGCTCGTCGCCGACGGTTTCGTCGTGTTGCCCTACACGACGGACGATCCGGTCCTCGCCCGCCGTCTCGAAGACGTCGGTTGTGCTGCGGTGATGCCGCTCGGCTCGCCGATCGGTAGCGGGATGGGCATCTGTAACCCGTACAACATCGCTTTGATCTGCGAGCGCGCCGGTGTTCCCGTGGTCCTGGACGCGGGCGTTGGGACCGCGTCGGACGCGGCGCTCGCGATGGAGCTCGGCTGCTCGGCGGTGCTGTGCGCCAGTGCGATCTCGCGTGCCGAGGATCCGGTCGCCATGGCCCGCGCGATCGCTGCCGCAGTCGAGGCGGGGCGCGGGGCGCGCGGCGCCGGTCGCATTCCCCGGCGACTGTACGCGAGCGCCTCGAGCCCGCTCGACGGCCTTCCCGACCTCGGATGAACCCGGCTCAGAGCGCGCTGGCCGAGCGCTGGCAGGCGGCTTGGTCGGGGCGCGACCCGCGCGCCTTCCTCGAGTGCTGTGCGCCCGACCTCCACTACGAGGACCCGCTGACCGACGAGCCGCTGCTGGGGCCGGCGGCGCTTGGCCGGCACGCGGAGCGGCTGTGGGCCGCGTTCCCCGACCTGGTCGCCGAGTCAACCGGCGAACCGCTCGCGAGCGAGCGCTGGCTGGCGGTGCCGTTGCGTCTGCGCGGTCGCAACACCGGCTCGCTCGGCGGTCTCCCCGCCAGCCACCGCGAACTGCTCGTCCACGTTGCGTGCTGGTGCGAGCTCGACCGCAGCGGGGAGCGCGTCTGGCGCGCTCGCTCCTACTTCGATGCTCACGGCGCGGCGGTCGAGCTCGGGCTGCTCCCCCGTCCGGGCACGCTGCGCGGGCGAGCGGTGCTGATGTTGCAGGGCTTCGGCCTGCTCGGGGGCGGCGGGAGCCCCTAACCTGTCCTGCTCCTGATGCCTCGGCACTTCCTCACCGGCGCTGAGCTCACCGCGGCCGACCTCGACGCCCTGCTCGGGCGGGCTGCCGAGCTCAAAGCCGCGCCGCGCAGCTCGACCGCGCTGGCGGATCGCTCGATAGCGCTCGTGTTCGAGAAGCCCTCGACGCGTACGCGCGTCTCCTTCGAGGTCGGCATCGTCGAGCTTGGCGGCCATCCGGTGGTGCTGCGCGGCGAGGAGCTTCAGATCGCGCGCGGTGAAGCGCTGCGCGACACGGCCCTCGTGCTCTCGCGGCACCTCGACGCGGTTGGCGTCCGCACCGGCCCCCAGTCGGCGCTCGAGGAGCTCGCGAGCTTCAGCGACGTTCCGGTCTTCAACATGCTGAGCGCCGAGCACCACCCCTGCCAGGCGCTAGCCGACCTGCTGACGCTGCGTGAGGCCTACGGAAAGCTCGACGGGCTGCGGCTGGCATACGTGGGCGACGGCAACAACGTCGCTCGAAGCCTGGCCGTGCTCGGCTCACTGGCCGGGGTCGACGTTGTGGTCGCCTCGCCCGAGGGCTACGAGCTCGAGCCCGACCGGGGCGCGACTCTGGTGAGCGACCCCGCCGAGGCCGTGCGAGGCGCGCACGCCGTGTACACCGACGTGTGGGTGTCGATGGGCGACGAGGCGCAGGCCGACGAACGCCGGCGCGCGCTCGCGAGCTACCGAGTGACCGATGAGTTGCTCGACCTCGCGCTGCCCGGAGCCTTCGCGCTCCACGACCTCCCCGCGCATCCTGGCGAGGAGATAACGGCCGAGGTTCTATACGGCTCGCGGCAGCGAATCTGGGATCAGGCCGAAAACCGCCGTCACGCCCAGAAGGCGCTGCTCGAATGGCTGCTCCCGTGAGCGCCGAGTCAGGGGCGCCGCCGAGTGAGCCCCTCGTGCGCCCGGCCGTCGGCGACGAGCTCGAGCTGCGCGTCGAGTCGCTCGCGTTTGGCGGGGCCGGGGTGGCGCGCACGAACGGGTACGTCGTGTTCGTCGAAGGCGCCCTACCGGGTGATCTCGTATTGGCGCGCATCCACCATCGAAAGCGCGCATACGCCCAGGCTCGCGCCACCCGGCTGCTCGAGCCGGGCGCCGATCGCGTGCCTGCGCTCGCCGCGCATCCGGGGGCGCCGTGGCAGGAGCTCGCGTACGAGCGCCAGCTCGAGATCAAGCAGGACCAGGTCGATCAGGCGTTGCGGCGGATCGGCCACCTCGACGGCTTCGAGCTCGAGCCGATCGTCGCCGCGACCGAGCAGTGGCGCTATCGCAACAAGCTCGAGTATTCGTTCGGCGGCGAAGCCGGGTCGGGGTTGCGCCTCGGCTTCCACGAGCCGGGCTCGTGGGAGCAGATCCGCCACCTCGATGACTGCATGCTCGCCTCGCCGGCCGGGAACGCGGCGCGCGCGGCGGTTCTCGATTGGTGTCGCGCGCAGGGCCTCGAGCCGTTCGACCGCCGCACCCGCTCGGGCTTTCTGCGCAACCTCGTCGTGCGTGAGGGCCGGCGGACCGGCCAGCTGCAGATCCGCCTCATCACGACTCCGGGGGAGCTCGATGGCGAGTCGCTGGCGGCCGCGGTCCCCGCCGACAGTTTGCTGTGGACGCGCACGGACGCGGTCTCCGAGTCGAGCACGGGCGGTGAGACGGAGTTGCTCGCGGGCGTGCCGACGATCGATGAGGAGCTCGGCGGGCTGACGCTGCGGATCTCCGCCGAGGCGTTCTTTCAGACGAACACCGAGATGGCCGAGCGCCTCTACGCGATCGCCGCCGAGCAGTGCGACCTCCACGGCTGGGAATGCGTGTATGACCTGTTCTGCGGCACCGGCACGATCGCGCTGTCGCTCGCGGCACGCGCGGGCCACGTCTACGGGCTTGAGATCGTCGAATCAGCCGTTGCGGATGCGATCTCCAACGCCACCCGCAACGACGTCTCGAATGCGAGCTTCTACGCCGGCGACGTGCGCCTCGCGATGCGCGAGCTGCGCGAGCGGGCCGGTCGCCCCGATGTGGTCGTCGTGGATCCGCCGCGTGCCGGGCTCTCGCAGAAGATCGTGCGCCGGATCATCGAGACGGCGCCGCGCCGGATCGTCTACGTCTCCTGCAACCCGACGACGCTGGCGCCCAACGCCGCCCAGCTTGTGGAAGCGGGCTGGCGGCTGGAGCGCGTCGCGCCGGTGGACATGTTCCCGCAGACGCCTCACATCGAGTGCGTCGCGCTCCTCGTGCGATGAGAGCGGCGACGATCGCCGGGGGCGAGCTGCAGGTTACCGAGCGCCCCGATCCGCAGCCGGGGGCAGGCGAGGTGCTGGTCCGCGTCCGCGCAGCGGGGATCAACGGCGCCGACCTCCATCAGCTCGCCGGTCGCCACCCCGCACCGCAGGGCTCGCCGGCGGACATTCCCGGTCTCGAGCTGGCGGGCGAGGTGGTTGGGATCGGTCCCAGGGCGGAGCGGTTCGCCGCCGGGGCTCGCGTCATGGGGATCGTCGGCGGCGGGGGCCAGGCGGAGCTGGCGGTGGTCCACGAGCGGCAGCTGTCGCCGGTGCCCGACGCCCTGAGCTGGCCGGCGGCCGGTGGTGTGCCGGAGGTCTTCACGACGGCACACGATGCGCTGTTCACGCAGTCGCAGTCGCGGTCGTCGGGATTGGCGCGGGTGCGCTGGCGGAGCTCGACCTCGGTCTGCTGATGGCGCGCCGGGGCTCGATCCGCGGGGCGACGCTCCGTTCGCGCCCGCTCGAGGAGAAGGCGTCGGCCGCTCGAGCGCTCGAGCGCCAGGTGCTGCCGCTGCTCGAGAGCGGCGCAGTGGCGGTCCTCGTCGAGGCGGCGTACCCGCTGGCGGAAGTCGCCGCGGCCTACGAGCGGTTCAAGGCCGGCTCGAAGCTCGGCAAGATCGTCCTGCTCCCGTAAAGCGCTTCGCGCCCCGGACCCGCCGCGGTGCGCGAGTGCCGCACCTGTTAGCCGATCGAGATCGCGATCACGCGCGATCCGCCGGCCAGCTCGTTCGCTCCCTTCGCGACAGAGAACGTGGTCGTTCGAGTTCCCTCGCTCAGCACGCACCCAGCGCGAGCGCGACTGCACCGGGCGCGCGGGTAGGCCCTGCGCACGGCTGTAAGCGTGCTGCCGACGTGGATCCCGCTGCGCGTCACGTACCGCGCTGCCTGCGCCTGCGTGCCGGCGAACCGGGGCGCCACGACGAGGCCGACGACCCGTAGTTGCGTCACGTCGGTCAGCACCTCGAGCGCGCCGTAGAGCCAGCCAGGCCCCGCGTTTGTGCTCCGCCCGCGCGGCCCCCCGATCGCCGCGACGACGAAACCTGTGCCTTCGCCGATCGTCACCTTGCCGATCGAGTGTCCCGGGACGATCAGGTACCCGGTTGACGGAACGGCCGCGAGGACCGGCTCGGCGCCGACGCAGGCGAGCGCGCATAGCGATCCGACCAAGCAGGCCTTCAGCCACCGAGCACTCATCGATGCTCAGCGTACCGGTGAGCGAGGGGCCGCGCGGCGCTGGCACCGAACGACTGACGGCACGATCGCCGCCCGTCCACCGTCCGCTTCCTGCCAGTAACGATCTGACAACACGATCGTTACTGGCACGTCACAACTCGCCGGGCAGCGGCGCCGTAGCTTGAGCGTCGGGCGGCCGCGGTGGCCGCCGGCCAGGCTTTGCTCGTCTGGACCAAACGCGACGGGAGACAGATTGTCCGCAATGCCGCCGCTGCAGGTCCAGTGCCAGCGGGTTGGCGAAATGCGGGAGCGCGCTCGCTCGCTCCCGCGACTGCCGCGCCGCTCGAGCTCCTCCGCCGCGTTGGTTGCGCCACCGCTCGCCCACGCGTCCGGCGGCGCGCCGTTCTGGGCCGTCGGCGTGGCGTTTATCGTCGTTGTGGTCGCGCTGTATCTGCTGTTCGCGCCGACCGCCGGCCGGCTCGGTTTTCTGCGGCCCAAGGGCCGCGACTCACCGCCCGGTGCGTCCTTGCCACCGTCGGCCGAGGGTGACCCACAGGACGGCTCGGCAGGCGGGCGCCGATCAGTAGGGCGGTAGCTCGGCGTACCACTTGCCGAGCGCGCGGAACGCCGCCCAGAACGTCCGCTTGGTCTGCTCCTCGTCGAGCGCGACGTCGATGTTCGGGACGAGGAGCGCGGCGGTCTGCGAGGTCAGTTCCTGGACCTCGCCGATCGTCGCTTCGAGCGTCGACGCCAGCGGCAGCTCGAGGTCGTTGAGAGCATCGAGCGCATCGTCACCCATCACGACGATCATCTTGGGCGAGACGATCGCGATCTCCTCCGCGACGCGGGAGAGGCAGACCGGGTCGGCCAGCGCAGGGTCGGCGACGGGGCATTTTGCGAACAGCGTTCCGTACACGGCGAGCGGGTCGATCTGTAGCCGCCGCAGCGACTTCATCAGCGCGAGACCTGAGCGGCCGTAGAACGCGACGCCCTCCTCGATCTCAGAACGGACCGGCGCGTACTTCAAGAGCATGATGTCGGCCTGCGGGTGGCCCGAGCCGAGCACGGGAAGCAGCGAGCCGCGCGCGCAGGCAGAGCACTCCTGAATCTCACGTGAGAGCAGGTTCAACTCGCGGATCGCGCGGTCGAGGTAGCGCTCGCGGATCTCGTCGTCGGTCGCAGGCATCGGCCGCACAATCTTCCGTGGTGCGCCGGCTTGTCCTTGGGAGTGCATCAGGACTTGCGCATGGCGCGTCGCACGCGGCGGTCCCGGCGGGCGCGACGCGCGGTTGGCGGAGTGGCCTTCGTCTCGAGGAATTTGAGCGCCTGCACGTACAGCAGGCTGGTCGGCTTCGTGTGGATCTCCGCGTCGCGAAGCGACTGCAGAAACTCGTCGGGCCCATCGAAGTCGCGCATCCGGACCCGCACTGAGCCCAGGCCTGCGGCGACATGCGAGTCCGAGCCGGCGCCCGCGACAAGCCGGTACTTCGCGGCGAACCGCACGGCCTCCTCGTTGAACGACCCGATCGCCACGCGCGGGTTGAAGACCTCGATCGCGTCGATCTCGTCGAGGATCGCCAGCATGTGCTCGTAGTCGGGGACAGCGTGAAGGCGGTCGAACGGGTGGGGAACGTAGACCAGTCCGCCCTGGCGGCGGATCTCCGCGACGGTTGCCTCGAGGCTCAGCCCGCGCGGGATCCGCTCGGTCAGGAAGAGTCCGATGACCTCGCCCTGGTTTGCCGTCTTGACCTCCTCGCCGACGATCACCTTGATCCCGCTCGCCTTGTGCGCCGCCTCCACCGCGCCCGAGATCTCGTTGTGGTCGGTCACCGCGATGGCTCCGAGTCCCTCGGCGCGCGCCGTGGCGAGCAGGACTTCGACCGGCGTTGCGCAGTCGGGCGAATGGTCGGTGTGCATGTGCAGGTCGACATCGATCAGGCGACGCCGGGCGAGCCGCCGGCGGACGACGGGGTTGCCCTCGCCCTCTCGCCGGCGTCCCGCGAGAGCTCCGTAGACCGCCTCGAGCTCGTCGGCGACGCGACCCCACGACAGCTGGCGCCGCAGCGGGGCCGCGGCCGTCGCAAGTCGCCGGAGCAGCTCGGGTCCGCTCGCCGCGCGGCGCAGCTGCGCGGCCAAGAGCTCGGCGTCACCCGGGTCATAGAGCAGTCCGCGCTCGCCGTCGTCGAGCACCTCCTCATAGACCGGCAGGCGAGACGCGATCGGGATCGCGTGAGCGCCGAGTGCCGCGAGGGCCAGGCCTGGCGCCGGGCTCCCGCCGACCGAGGCGAGGACGACGACGTCCGCGTCGGCCAGGAGCGCTTCGCGATCGAGCTCGTCCGGGCTGGCGAGGCGAACGCGTTCGAGCAGATCCGCTCGCAGCGGGACGCGGCTCGAGGAGCCACCCGCGGTCAGCACGGTCGCACGCCAGTCGCAGTCCAGGCCGAGGTGGCGCAGCGCCCGCAGGAAGACCCTCAGCCCGCCGCGCTCCTCCTCCTCGACGTAGGCGATGTGCAGCGCGCCAGCGGACCGCTGCGGGGCTGCGAGAACCTCGGCTCCGGGCATGACGACGCGGTAGTCGGCGGGGAAGCGCGCGTTCATCATTGCGGCGGTCGCGCCGTAGCTCGCGATGCGCGCGTCCAGGCGCCCGAAAAAGAGCTCCACGAACCGCCTTGTCACCTGCGTCGAGACCAGGCGCTCCGCCGGCGCGTGGAAGCTGCCGACGTTGAGCGAGCGCGAATGCCGCAGCGCCGTGCTCGCCGTGCTCGGGGCGAACGGCTCATGGACGTGGACGAAGTCGAGCGGCAGCGTGCTCAGCAGCTCCTCGACCGTTCGAGCGACATCGACGGGCACGGCCACGCTTCGCCCGGCGCGTCCTGACGGCGTGACCGACACGACTTCGCCTGCAGCGAACAGTGTCGGGCGTCCGTCGGCACCAAAAAGCCGCCGCGGGTCATCCCGTGCGTCACGCAGCGCCTTGCGCGAGGCCGCGGCCAGACGCGACGAGTGGCAGGGTGCGACGATCACGATGCGGTGCCCCCGGGCGGCCAGTTCGCCGGCGACCGCCTCGACGTAGTTCCGAAGCTCGCCACCGGCCTCCCACGGGACCGGGCAGACGTGGGCGATCTGGAACGGCACTGCTTCAGGATAAGGCGGGCTGCGGGCGCCCGCCGTTGGTGGTCGTCCTCGCAGGGCGCAGAAGCGGTTGGGCGGAGGACGTGCGGGCCCAAACGGTGCCGCCCGCTGCTCGCTTGGTGCGGGCCGCGGGCGTGCTTCCCGGGCCGGTGAGTCCGGTTGCTACTTGGTGGCGCGCGTCGGGGCCGGCGTCTTGGGCTTGCTCGACGGCAGCCCGGTGTAGCGGGCGATGAACTTCTCGGTGTCGGCGCGCGCGATGTGGTCGGGGCGCTGGCGGTGTGGTGACTTCATCAGGTAGGAGCTTGGGCCGTCGAGCTGGCCTGAGACGCCGTGGTTCAGCGCGAGCTTGCAGCAGCGTACGGCGTCGATCACGATCCCGGCCGAGTTGGGGGAGTCCCAGACCTCGAGCTTCATCTCGACGTTCAGCGGAACGTCGCCGAAGGCGTGACCCTCGACGCGGATGTGCGCCCACTTGCGGTCGGTCAGCCACGGCACGTAGTCCGAGGGCCCGACGTGGACGTCGTCGGCCGGCAGCTCGTGATCCATCACGGAGGTGACGGCGTTGGTCTTCGAGATCTTCTTGGACTCGAGGCGCTCGCGCTCGAGCATGTTGAAGAAGTCCATGTTGCCGCCGACGTTCAGCTGCGAGGTGTGGACGATGCTCACGCCGCGATCGGCGAAGAGGCTCGCGAGCGCGCGGTGGACGATCGTCGCGCCGACCTGCGACTTGATGTCGTCGCCGATGATCGGAAGCCCGGCCTTCTTGAAGCGCCGGTCCCAGTAGTCCTCGCGAGCGATGAAGACCGGAATGCAGTTGACGAAGGCGCAGCCGGCCTCCAGCACCTGCTCGACGTACCACTTGGTCGCCAGCTCGGAGCCGACCGGCAGGTAGGAGACGACGACGTCGGTGTGCGTGTCGCGCAGGATGCCGACGATGTCGGCGGTCTCGCCGGGGGCCTTCGTGATCTTCTGCGAGAGGTACTTGCCGAGGCCGTCGTGCGTCATCCCGCGGTGGACCGGGACGCCGAGATGCTCGGGGACCTCCGCAAACTTGATCGTGTTGTTCTGGCCTGACCAGATCGCCTGGCCGAGATCCTTGCCGACCTTCTCGATGTCGATGTCAAAGGCCGCCGTGAACTCGATGTCGCGCACGTGATAGCCGCCCAGGTTGACGTGCATGAGGCCTGGCACGGTCGCGTCAGGATCCGCGTCGCGGTAGTACTGGACGCCCTGCACGAGCGAGTTGGCGCAGTTGCCGACGCCGATGATCGCCACGCGAACCTTCTCGTGCTGATAGCGCGCACTGCCGTTGGTGGCGGCGCCGTTTGCGCCACGAGGTCCATCTGTAGGAGTCACGACCGAAACCTTTCCTTTGGGCCGGGAAAGGGTACACGCCCCGGGCGCGCTGCGGCTATCGGGTCACGGCCTTGCGCAGTTCGGAGCGGACGTGAAAGATCCGCTGAAGCACCGTGAAAGCGCTGAGGCCGGCGAGCACGTAGACGGCCGCCGCCAGCAGCGTGAAGTGGCCGAGCGATGCGCCGCGGGCGAACACGAGACCGACGGAGAGGATCACCACGCGCACCGCGCGAGTCGCGAGGCCGACCTTGCACTCGACTCCGAGCGCCTCGGCGCGCGCGCGGGTGTAGGAGACCATCAGTGAGGCGAGGACCGCAACGACGACCGCAGCGACCGCGACCTGGTCGTGCTCGCGCGCGAACGTCGCCGCGACCGCCGTCAGGACGATGCCCTCCTCGAGCCGGTCGAGGGTGGAGTCGAGAAAGGCGCCGAACGGCGTCCCCTTGCCCGACATCCGCGAGTAGCGGCCGTCGAGCGTGTCCATGATCGAGCCCACGATGAACGCCACGCCGCCGAGGAAGAAGTAGCGCTCCCACACGAGCACGGCCGCGACGACGTTGAGCGCGAAGCCGGTCAGGGAGATCGTGTTCGGCGTCAGCCGCGACTCGATCAGCCGGTTGCGCACGATCTCGCGCCGCTCGCCTGAGCGCACCGGACGGGGCGGCCGGGGCGCGCGGCCGGCCGGTTTGGTCACCTCGGGGGAGCTCACGAGATCGCGACGTTCGGGGTCGGTTGCGCGGCAAGCGCGGGCGCGGCGGGCTCAAACGCCCAGACGTGCGGGCGGATCAGCGCGAGGCGCCACGCGACGCCGCCGGCGATCGCCGCCGTGAGCAGGCCGAGGACCGCATCGAGCAGGAAGTGGTTCGCGGTGATCACGGTCACGAACGTGATCAGGAGCGGCCACAGCGCCCACCAAACGCGCGCCGGTCGGCTCTTCACGAGGCGTACCAGAGTCCAGCCGATCATCGTGGCGAAGGCCACGTGCATCGACGGCACCGCCGCGTACGGGTTGATGAACGCCTTGTTGATCGCGTTGTTCTGGCTCGAGGTGTTGGTCACCTGGGAGACCGTGTCAACGAAGCCCCAGTTACCAAGGAACCGCGGTGGTGCGGTCGGGAAGAACGCGTAGCCGAGCAGCCCGACCCCCATCGCGACGAAGGCCATGTTGCGAACGAAGTAGTAGCAGCGGTTGTGGAAGAGGTACAGGTAGAGCAGCAGGGCGATCAGGATCGTCGTCTGCGCGTTGATGTAGAGGTAGGTCGCGAACACCATCAGCAGATGACTGCCAGACGCCCAGCTCTGCACGCTCGGCTCGACGAAGAAGCCCAGCGAGCGCTCGATCGAGATCAGCTCGCGGGCGTGCGTGAACGCCGGCGCGGGGTTGCCGTCGACGGCTCCTTCGACCAGTCGGTACGCGAGGTAGGCGCCGCAGAACAACGCCACCTGACGCAAAAGATCGCCCCAACCCTTCGGCAGTTGCCGTTCGATCCGGGTTGATGCTCGGCCCAGCACTCTGAGGGCGGATGCTACCCCACCGGCAAGGCCGGGAGGCGGTCCGGCAGCGCAGCCGCGACCATGTGACCGTGGCCGCCGCGAAGTGGACTCCACCGGCCCGAGCACGCGTGGCTCGCATCCGCGCACGGCTGCGCGAGATCTACGGCGTCCCGTCGGCCGAGCCCCATCGCCGGCCGCTGGACGAGCTGATCCTGACGGTTCTCTCGCAGAGCACGAACGATCGCAATCGCGACGTCGCGTTCTTCGCGTTGCGCGAGCGGTTCGCGGGCTGGGAGGAGGTCCGCGACGCGCCGCTCGCCGATGTCGAGGAGGCGATCCGCCCGGGCGGCATATCTAAGGTGAAGTCGCGGCGGATCCAGGAGATCCTCCGCGCGATCGGCGAGCCGCTGAGCCTCGACTGGATCGAGCACGCGCCGCTGGTGGAGAGTCGAGCGGCTCTCTGCGGCCTTCCCGGCGTCGGTCGCAAGACCGCGGCCTGCGTCCTGCTGTTCAGCTACGGCCTGCGCGAGGTTCCGGTCGACACGCACGTCTCCCGCGTGGCGACCCGCCTGGGCCTCCTGCGCCCGGGCGCACCCTTCGAGGAGCTCCACGACGAGATGCTCGCCCTCACCCCGGCCGGCGCCGAGCTCGAGCTGCACATGAACCTCCTGCGCCACGGGCGGCGGACCTGCCATTCGCGCTCGCCGGAGTGCGGTGGGTGTGGGCTGCGCCGCATGTGCCCGAGGGTGGGCGTCCAGTGAGAGCCAGACGGTATTGTGTATCCTCTACACATGACACGCACCAACATCGAGATCGACGACGCGCTGGTCGCACGGGTGATGCGGCGAAC
Source organism: uncultured Solirubrobacteraceae bacterium (assembly GCA_964422115.1). GTDB lineage: Bacteria > Actinomycetota > Thermoleophilia > Solirubrobacterales > Solirubrobacteraceae > Palsa-513. Next base: position 258,390 of record CAYQZU010000003.1, read on the forward strand.
CGGCGCGCGCTCGAAGCGCGCCGCCGTCGACCTGGCGCTGCGCCATGTCGACATTGCACCGATGGCACGCGACGAGGCGCTGGCGATGGAGGGGACCGGCTGGGACACGGACCTCGATGCACTGCGGGCGGGCGGCGTCGAGCAGCTCTGATGCTGGTCGACAGCTCTGCTTGGATCGAGTACCTGCGCGCCACCGGGAGTCCCGTACACCATCGGTTGCGCGCGGCGCTCGAGCAGGACGAGGCCCTGGAAACGCTCGGCGTCGTGCTCCTCGAGGTTCTCGCCGGCGCCCGTGAGGAGGCCCACGCACGCCAGCTCGGGCGGCTGCTTGGACGCGCCCGGTTGATCGCCGTGGAGGAGCCGGCGGACTACGAGGCGGCGGCGGCGCTCCACCGGCTTTGCCGGCGGGCAGGGACGACACCGCGCAAGCTGCCGGACTGCCTGATCGCCGCCGTCGCGATGCGCGTACGCACCTCGCTGCTGCACCGAGACGTCGACTTCGACGTGATCGCGAGCCAAGCGCCGCTTGCGCTGGCGCTACCGCTCTGACCAGGCGCTCGCCGGAGTGAGGTGTCTGTGGGCTGCGCCGCGTGTGCCTTAAGGGTGGGTGTGGGCGGCGAGGCCGCGTAACCGGCCTCGCGATGCTCAGCGGACGCCCGCTGGGCGAAGCGTCTCCTGAGCCACTCCTACCTGATCTGCAAGGCGAGGACGGCCGCGCTAGCGGGGCCGCCGCCAGCCAGTGGGAGCACGGCGAAGGCGATCACGGCGTACTGCATGCCGGCGGCGGCTAGGACGAGCGCGTGGAAGATCTCGTGGTAGCCGAAGACTCCCGGCCAGGGGTTCGGGCGCTCGCGCGCGTAGATGACTGCGCCGGCGCTGTAAACGAGGCCCGAGGCGATGAGGACGCCGACGGCGGCCCAGCCGATGCTCGCCGGCAGCTGGGTCAGGGTCACGAGGCCGACCCAGCCGAGCGCCGCGCCGATCGCTGACGAGGCCCATTTCGGGTGGTCGGTCCACGCGAGCTGGAGGATCGCGCCGCCGAGCGCTCCGGACCAGGCGACCGTGAGGATCGCGGTCGCGAGCGTCCCGTGCAGCGCCAGCAGCGCGAACGGCGTGTTCGAGGCTGCGATCAGGACGAAGATCATCGCGTGGTCCAGCCGGCGCATTCGCCGGCGAGCCGCGGGTTGCCACTCGACGCGGTGGTAGAGCGCGCTGACGCCGAGCAGCGCGGTGACGGCGCCGGCGAAGATTGCGGCGCCGACGGTCGCGCGCCCCGCGGGAGCTGTCGCGATCAGCGCCGCTCCGGCCGCCAGCGAGACGACGAACCCCCACGCGTGCGAGACGCCGCGCAGGCGCGGCTTCGAAGCAACTTGCGCGCCCCCGTCGTGAAGTGCGCGGCCGCGCCGACCGACGGCGCCCCCAAGAAAACCGCTAGCGCGTGGCGGGCGCGAGTTTGGCGGTCTGGTGCTCACGATCCACCGACACGACGTTCCAGACGAGGCCGACCGCCGCGAGTCCGCGGATGACCCAACCGGACGGGTCGAACTCATACCAGCGCAGACCGTGGAAGGCGGAGCGCGGGAAGGCGTGGTGGTTGTGGTGCCAGGACTCTCCGAGGCTCGGCAGCGAGAGCCAGAACACGTTGCGCGACTGATCGCCGGTGACAAAGCGGCGGCGGCCGAAGACGTGGCAGATCGAGTTGATCGACCAGGTGACGTGGTGGACGAGGAAGATGCGCACGAGCCCGGCCCACAGGGTCGCTTCGAGCGCGGCGTCGAGCGTGCCGCCCCAGGCATAGCCGGCGGCGAACGGGATCGCGAGCGTCGCGAGAACGATCAGCGGGAACGCGGCGTTGATCCGGCGCATCACCGGGTCGGCCGCCAGGTCTGGGCAGTAACGGCGTTTCTCGGCGCGGCCGTTGTTCTCGAATAGCCAGCCGATGTGCGCGTGGTAGAGGCCGGCCAGCGTGCCGCGGACACCGGCGCCGCGACCGACGTGAGGCGAATGCGGATCGCCGTCCTCGTCGGAGAAGGCGTGGTGCTTGCGGTGATCGGCGACCCACGCGAGGACCGGGCCCTCGACCGAGAGCGAGCCCATCAGCGCCAGCGCGTAGTGGATCGGCTTGGAGGTGTCGAACGCGCGGTGGGTCAGGTGGCGGTGAAAGCCGACGGTCACGCCGAGCGCGCTCGTCAGGTACATGACCGCGAAGATCACGAGGTCGCGCGCGTGCAGGAAAGAGCCCCAGGCGAAGATCGCGGCGAGCACGGTCGCGAGGAACGGGATCACGACGGCGCCGATGTTGACGTTGCGTTCGAGACGAGACATGGTCACAGAGTACCGCTAGCCGGTAGTGTTTTCTTGGGACGGCCGCATAGCCAGCCCACCTAACTTGTCATGAATGCAACAGAAATGCCGCTGGAGCGGCCGTGGCAGGCCCTCGACCCCGCGGTCCGCGAGGTCGTGACGCCGGCGATCGGGCCCGTCGCCGAGGAGATCACCGCTGCGATCGCGGCTTCGATCAACGAGTACCGCCAGCCGATGCGGGGAGCGTTTGGCCGGGGCGTGCGGCTCGCGATCGACAGCGCCCTACGCCAGTTTGTCGAGCAGATCGGTCAGCCGGCGAGCGGGGTGCGCCCGGGCCGGGAGATCTACATTGCCCTCGGTCGCGGCGAGTACCGCGCCGGGCGGCCGCTCGACGCGCTCCAGGCGGCCTACCGACTCGGGGCCCGCGTGGCGTGGCGGCGGATCGCGGCGGTCGCGCGCGAATCCGGCATCGACGGCGCGACCCTGTCGCTCCTGGCCGAGTCGATCTTCGCCTACATCGACGAGCTCTCCGCAGAATCGGTCGAGGGCTATGCGACCGAGCAGGCAGCGAGCGCGGGCGAGCGCCAGCGCTCGCGTCAGGCACTCGTCCGGTTGCTCGTTGGCGAAGGCGCGAGCGACCCGGTGCAGGCGCAGGCCGCGAGCCGCGCGGCCGACTGGGAGCTGCCGCGCCGTGCGGCCGCGGTCGTCGCCGACGAGCGCAACGCCGAACGGCTTGCAGCACTCGTCGGCGAGGGGGCGATCGCCGCGCGCGTCGAGGACCTCGTCTGCGTTGTGATCGGCGACCCGGACGCGCCAGGCCGGCGCGCGCGACTGGCGCACGCGCTTGCCAACACGGTCGCAGCGCTCGGCCCCACGGTGGCGCCCGACGAGCTGCCACTCAGCTTCGGGCGAGCCGCGCGTTGCGTGCGGCTCGTGCGGGACGGCGTGCTCGCGGCGGACGGCCTCGTCGAAACCGACGAGGTCCTGGGCGCTCTCGCGCTTTTCTCCGACCGGCCGTTGCTCGACGAGCTCGCGAAGGTTCGGCTGGAACCGCTCGCCGGGCTCACGCCGGCCGCACGGGGCAGGCTCGAGTCAACGCTACTCAGCTGGCTGCGAAATCAGGGAAACGTCGCTGCGGCGGCGCGTGAGCTGCACGTCCACCCGCAGACCGTCCGCTACCGGCTCACCCGCCTGCGGGAATACTTCGGTGAGCGGCTCGACATTCCCGATGAGCGCTTCGAGCTCGAGCTGGCGCTGCGCGCCAAAGCCGCGTTCACCGAATATGTCGCACGCGCGCCGTCACAAGCGCCATAATCGCCAAATATGGGCCTGGCACCGGGGGAGTCGTAGCTGTGAGTGGACGACGCGTAGGCGCGGCGTTCGCCGCGTCGGTTGCGCTCGCGGCGATCGGCGCCGCAACCGCCGCCGCTGTCACACCGCCGCCCGGGACACCGGACCTGGCAGCGATGGCGCTTGCGCCTGGCGACCTCGCGCCGGGTGCGGTCGCGGGCCAGCAGGGATATGTCAGGCCCACCGCCGGCTTCGTGGCGCAGTACGACGGCGGCTTTACAACAGCATCCACTGCCGACGGCGCGAGCTACTACTCGATCGGTGACTACATTTCGGTCGCGTCGGACAACGCGACCGTGGAGCGCTTCTTCACCGCCGAGAGGGCGTTCTTCCTCTCACCACAGGCCCATCGCCTGCTCGACAACGTCATCATCGCCGCGGCCGGCCGCAAGGCTCACCTCAGTGCCCGCGAGATCCGCTACAGGAGCGGCGGCACGCTCGACGTCGGCACCTCGTCGTTCATCGAATCAATCGGGCTGCGCGCGGGGCGCGTGCGGGTCCACGAGGACGTTGTCCTGCTCGCGCAGGACAACGTCTACGTGCTCCTGATCATGACCGCCGACCCCGGCATCGGGATTCCAAGAGCCGACGCCGGGGCGCTCGCAACCGCGATCGACAATCACGTAAACAGCGTGCTCGCGACTGGAGCGACGGGCTCGACTGGCACAACAGGCTCGAGCGGCTAGCCGCTCGAGCGCCACGTAGCCAACCACCAGGAGGAGCAACCAATGAGGCGACTCGCCCCAACCCTCGCGCTGAGCGGCGCGCTCGCGCTCGCTTGTGCGACCGACGCCGGCGCCGTGGTCACACCCCCAGCCGGCACCCCGAACCTAGCGCTCGTGGTCATCCAGCCCACGGACCTCGTGGCCGGCGCAACGCTGGCCTCGCAGGAATACATCGTGCCGCCGACCGGCTTCAGCGCTCAGTACGGCAGTGAGTACACGAGCGCATCCACGAGCGACGGTGTGAACTACTCACTCGTCCTCGACTACGCGGCGATCGCGCCGACCGTAGCGACCGCGACCTCGTTCATGACAACTCAGGTCGCCTACGAGCAGTCCGCCAAGGGACGACGGAACGTGATCCGGGCGATCATCAAGGGCGGCGGCAAACGCGGCCACCTGAAGCCAAAGAACATCAAGTTCACACTCGCTCAGAGCGCCGGCGTCGGCGATAGCTCGTTCGAGGAGACCATCACGGTGACCCGCGGGCGCCGCAGCGTCCAGGAGGTGGACGTGATCTTCCAGGACGGCGCGGTCTGCGCGAGCATCGAGCTCGTCGGCCAGATCAACGGGCAGGTGCCCGAAACCGACGCGACGACCCTCGCGGCAGCGATGGTCTCGCACATCAACACGGTGATCGGCGGGGCGACGGGGGCGAGCGGAACGACGGGGACCACTTAGGGGCGGCGGCTGCGGGCGGCGGCCTTTGGCCGCCGTCCTCGCCGGGCATGGTGGGCGCTTGTGGTGCTTGCCGCGGATCTTGGGCGCGGCGGGCCAGCCGCATGGAAGACGGCACGCCGCGACCAGGCTCCGGCCGCTGTGAGCGGGGCGTCAGGCTATGTCGAGGACGACCGTGAGGGCTTCGCCGATGCTCCGTTGTTCTGGGCCGGTGAGCCGTCCGGCGAGTTCGCCGAGCCGTTCAATGTCGACGGCTCGAAGCTGTTCCACGAGGACTCGGGTGCTCTCGCCGGCGACCTCGATCTCGGGTCGAAATGTCGCGGGCGCGGCGCTGCGCGATGTCGGCGCGACGATCACCGTCGACAGGCCCAGCAACTCCTCGGCCTGCACGATCACGGCGTAGCGAGGTCCGGCTTGCTCACGTCCGCGGCTCGCCGGCAAGCGAACGCGGTAGACCTCGCCGCGGGTCACTCCGGCCAGTCGGCGCCGATCGAGTCCATGTCGGCGAGCACCGCCCTGCGCTCCCGGGCGTCATGCGCATCGGCAGCGAGCCGGCCGACTTCAGCCGCGATGGCAGACCGCTGACCGCGCCGCCGCCCCGCCTCAACAAGCGCGGCGCGAACGGCCTCCGACTCGTTGCGTCCTTCGCGCATCAGCACCGACAGCGCGCTCTCCGACGCATCATCCAACCGCGCGCGCACCACTCTCGAAGGCATCATCACACCGTAGCACAGTCTGTGCTACAGCCAAGCACCCCGGCCAAGCACCCCGGCCAAGCACCCCGAGCGCCCGCTACGCACCGCGAGGACAGCCGGCGCCAGCCGGCTCCCGCAGCGGCTCCCGCAGCGGCCGCCCTTGACCATCCTCGCCAAATCTGCCATCATGCCACTCAGATTTATTGCAGAGTCTAAAGGAGTGGTGGCAACGAATGGCTAAGACGATCGGTATCGACTTGGGCACGACGAACTCGTGCATGGCAGTGCTCGAAGGCGGCGAGCCGACCGTCATCGAGAATTCGGAGGGTGGTCGGACGACGCCGTCCGTCGTCGCTTTCGCCCCTTCGGGTGAGCGGCTCGTCGGCACTGTCGCGAAGCGGCAGGCGGTCACGAACCCGCAGAACACGATCTTTTCGATCAAGCGCTTCATGGGACGCAAGGAGTCAGAGGTCGGCGAGGAGGAGGCGATCGTTCCCTACAAGGTGATCGCCGGCAAGAATGGTGACGCGCGTGTCGAGGCGGGCGGGCAGGAGTACTCGCCGCCGGAGATCAGCGCGATGATCCTCCAGAAGCTGAAGGCCGACGCCGAGGCCTACCTCGGCGAGACCGTTGACGCAGCGGTCATCACCGTCCCCGCCTACTTCAACGACGATCAGCGTCAGGCGACCAAGGACGCCGGCAAGATCGCCGGCCTCGACGTCATGCGGATCATCAACGAGCCGACCGCGGCTGCGCTCGCCTACGGCCTCGACAAGGAGTCCGACCAAACAATCCTTGTCTTCGACCTCGGCGGCGGCACCTTCGACGTGTCGGTGCTCGAGATCGGCGACGGCGTCTTCGAGGTCAAGTCGACCGGTGGTGACAACCACCTCGGCGGCGACAACTTCGACAAGGCGATCGTCGATTGGCTCGTCGCCGAATTCAAGCGCGACCAGGCAATCGACCTGCAGGCCGACCCGATGGCGCTGCAGCGTCTCTATGAGGCAGCCGAAAAGGCGAAGATCGAGCTGTCGACGACGCAGGAGACGCAGATCAACCTGCCGTTCATCACCGCCGATCAGAGCGGTCCCAAGCACCTCGACACGCGCCTGACGCGGGCCAAGCTCTCCGAGTTGACGAGCCCGCTGCTCGATCGCGTTGTTGCCCCGGTTCGCCAGGCGCTTGACGACGCGAAGGAGAAGGGCGCCGCGAAGATCGACCACGTCGTCCTCGTCGGCGGCATGACGCGCATGCCGGCGGTGCAGGAGAAGGTCAAGGAGCTGACCGGCAAGGAGCCGCATCGCGGGGTCAACCCGGATGAGGTCGTCGCCGTCGGCGCTGCGATCCAGGCCGGCGTGCTCGCCGGAGACGTGAAGGATGTCCTGCTGCTCGACGTCACGCCGCTGACCCTCGGCATCGAGACCAAGGGCGGCGTCTTCACGCGGCTGATCGAGCGCAACACGACGATCCCGACGCGCAAGTCGGAGGTCTTCTCGACCGCCGAGGACAACCAGCCCTCCGTCGAGATCCACGTGCTGCAGGGCGAGCGCGAGATGGCGAGCTACAACAAGTCGCTCGGCAAGTTCCAGCTGACCGGCATCCCGCCGGCACCGCGCGGAATCCCGCAGGTCGAGGTCGCCTTCGACATCGATGCAAACGGGATCCTCAGCGTGTCGGCCAAGGACCTCGGCACCGGCAAAGAGCAGAAGATCGAGATCAAGGCCGGATCGGGCCTGTCGGACGCGGAGATCAAGAACATGGTCTCCGACGCCGAGGCGCACGCCGACGACGATCGCAAGGCGCGCGAGCTCGCCGAAGCACGAAACAACGGTGAGAATGCCGCCTACCAGGCCGAGCGCCAGCTCAAAGAGCTCGGTGACACCGTGGACAGCGCCGCCAAGGACCAGATCGAAGCGGCGATAACGGCTGTCCGCGAGGTGCTGGAGGGCGAAGATCCGGCGGTGATCCGCGAGCGGACCGACGCGCTGAACCAGGCCTTCCACAGCGTCTCGGAAGCGATCTACGAGCGGGCGGCGGCCGCCAACGCGGACGCCAATGGCACGGCAAACGGCGACGGCGACGGATCATCGGGCGACGACGACGTCGTCGATGCCGAGGTCGTCGACGAGCCGACCCAGTCCTAAGCGATGAGCGAGTTCAGATCTGCGGGGCCCGAGGACCCAGTCCTCGACCCCGCGGCATCGACCACCCAGGAAGCCGTCCCAGCCGGCGAGCCCCAGCTCGTAGATGGCGGCTCCGCGTCACGCGCCGACGGCGGGCCAGAGAAGGCCGACGAGTCCTCCGGTACGGAGGGCTCGCGCGCCGACGAATCGCTCGCCGAGCGCTACCTAGCGCTCGCGCAGCGCACGCAGGCCGACTTCGAGAACTACCGCAAGCGGGTTTCGCGGGAGATCGAGAGCGCGCAGGCACGTGGTGTGGCGCGGCTCGCGGTCGAGCTCGTGCCGGCGCTCGACAACCTGGAGCGTGCGATCGGCGCGGCGACCGCGGCTCCGGACGCTGACGAGCAGCTGATCGAGGGCCTGCGCCTGGTGCACCGGGAACTGCTCGGTGCGCTGGAACGGGCCGGTGTCGAGCGCTACGGCGAGGCGGGCGAGGCGTTCGACCCCGTGCACCACGAGGCGGTCGCGCACCAGCCGATCGACGGCGCGCAGGCGGGCGACGTGGTCGAGGTCTATCAGGCGGGCTACCGGCTCGCCGGTGCGGTGATCCGCCCGGCCCGGGTACTCGTGGCGGCGTAAGGGGTAGCGATGCCGGCGACCAAGGATCCCTACACGGTCCTCGGCGTGGACCGCAAGGCCTCCGCCGAAGACATCAAGAAGGCCTACCGCAAGCTGGCGCGCCAGTACCACCCGGACCGCAACCAGGGCGACGCCAAATCGGAGGCTCGTTTCAAGGAGATCAACGAGGCCCACGACGTCCTGAGCGATCCCGAGAAGCGGGCAGCGTTCGACCGCGGTGACGGTCTCTTTGGCGGGCGCGGACCAAACCCGTTTGCGGGAGCGGGCGGCGGCGGCGGTTTCGACGGCGGCTCGTTCAGCGACATCCTCTCGAATCTGTTCGGTGGCGCGGGCGGCGCAGGCGCGAACCCGCGGCGCGCGCGCCCGCAGCCGGTCCGCGGTCGCGACCTCGAGGCCACGCTTCAGATCAGCTTCGACCAGGCCGTCAAGGGTGGCCAGGTTCCGCTTGCCGTGCCGACCTCGGTCCGCTGCGCCACCTGCTCCGGCACCGGCGCGAAGCCAGGAACAAGCCCTGTTGTCTGTCCCCAGTGCGGCGGACGCGGGATCGAGTCCCAGGGCCAGGGGATGTTCTCGATCTCCCAGCCCTGCTCGCGTTGCGGTGGCAGCGGCACGATCATCGAGCAGCCATGCCCGACCTGTAGCGGGAGCGGCGCCACGCGCTCGGTCAAGCGCTACCGCGTCAATATTCCCGCCGGCGTGCACGACGGCAGCCGCATCCGCCTCGCCGGCAAGGGCGAGCCGGGCCAGAACGGCGCGCCGCCCGGCGACCTCTACGTGATCACGCGCGTCACCGCCTCGCCGGTGTTCAAGCAGAAGGGCGAGCACCTCGAGGTCGAGGTTCCGATAACCGTCGTCGAGGCGATGCGCGGCGGCGAGGTCGAGGTTCCGACCCTGTCCGGGCGAAAGACGCTGCGCGTCGCGCCCGGCACGAAGTCCGGGACGGTCCAGCGGCTGCGTGGTGAGGGGCCGCCGAAGCTCGACGGCAAGGGCAATCGCGACATCCACTACCGCTTCGTGATCGAGCTGCCCGGCGAGCTCGACGAGAGCCAGAAGAAGGCCGTGGACGCGCTCGCAAAGACGATGAACGGCAATCCGCGTGCACGCCTGTTCACCGATCCGGGTAGCACCGGGGGGCAGGCAGGCAAAGCTCCCAAGGACGACGCGAAGTCGTGAGCGAGCAAGCGCGCCCGCGCCGCGTCCGCCAGACACGGATCGACGTCGCGGTCGATCGCGGCGTGTTCATGATCTCCGTCGCCGCGGAGCTCGCCGACATGCACCCGCAGACGCTTCGCATGTACGAGGCGCGCGGGCTGATCGAGCCGAGCCGCTCGCCCAAGGGCACGCGCCTCTACTCGCAGGAGGACGTCGAGCGGCTGCGGCGCATCCAGCAGATGACGGCCGAGCTCGGCCTCAACCTCGCCGGCGTGGAGCGCGTCCTCGCACTCGAAGCTGAGCTCGACGAGGCGCACGCCCGCGTCGAGACGCTGCAGGCCGACGCGGAGCGCGCCCGCAAGGAGATGGCCGCAGAGCTCGACCGAGTCCGCCGCTCCTTCAGCGCCGACATCGTCCCCTACGCGAGCGCTTCTACCGCGCTGGTCCGCAGTGCCGACGCGCGGTCGCCGTTTGTCGCACGGACGCCGCGTCAACGCTAAGCTCTGCCCCGTTGCCACCACGGGGAACGGGGAACCAATGAACGAATCGCGAAGCGTTGACGTGCCGGGTCGTCGTCGCCGGCTGACCTACGCCAACGTCGTGTCGACGGTCGCGCTCGTCCTTGCGATGAGTGGTGGCGCGCTCGCGGCCCACAAGTACCTGCTGAGCTCACGCAAGCAGATCAAGCCGTCGCTGCTGACCAGCCTCAAGGGCAATCAAGGCCCGACTGGGGCATCGGGTACTCGTGGCGCGACCGGGCCGACCGGAGCAACGGGTGCCAGCAATCCGGACGCCACGACGGTGGACGGCGAGACGGTGACGAGGATCTTCAACAGCGCACCGGGCCCGTCCTATACGCCGATCTATTCAAAGGACGGACTGACGCTCCTCGCACAGTGCCAGAACAACGGCACATCCCTCGGGCTCGAAGCGCAGAGCGCCGACGCGAACGGGGCGCTGTACGGCACCGGGATCGACCAGGACACTCCTTTGCTGGGGCTGAAACACGCTATGACCGGCACCGCTCCGATCGCACTCTTCGCGACTAACTCTGGCACGCACTACGGCATGATGGTCCTCACCTACGCGACCCCGGAGGGTGCGACCGTGGGCGTCGACCTCGGCTTCGTCGCCGATGGTGATGTGCTCGGTAACGCCGCCAATTGCGGCGTCTGGGGCACCGCGGTTTCAAGCTAACCGTCCGCTCGCCGGCGGCGGTAGGCCATGTGTGGCGCACGGCGCCAGCACGCAAGTGTTGCACGCGCCGCAGCGCCGCCAGGCAGGAATGTCCGTCGGTGTGCATGCGCCGCGCCTCTCGAAGTCACGGCTTTCATGTTGCGGGATCCACTGCCCCATAGGTGAAGGTGGCGACGAACACGCGTTGCCCGAGCTGCCGACAGCTTTGCAGCGCGCGCTGGTTGGCGGCAGCGCCTCCATCCGCAGCAATCCGATGCCGCGACCCCTCTCACCGGGAGATCCCCACAGATCTGCTACACTCACACTTAGATTTACATGCAACCAGAACGCTTCACAGTCCGCGCTCAGGAGGCGCTCGCAGGCGCCGTCCGGATCGCGCAGGCACGCGGCAATCCGCAGACCGGGCCTGCTCACCTGCTCGCGGCGCTGCTCGAGGATCGCGACGGCATTGCCGTAGCGATCCTGCGCAAGCTCGCCATCGACACGCAGGCCGTCGCAGGCCCACTCGATCAGGCACTCGCCGCGCTGCCGCAGATCAAGGGCGCGACCGCCGAGGCGCCGCCGATCTCGAGCGAGCTGGCCGCCGTCATCAACACCGCCGACGGCGAGGCCCGCTCGCGCGGCGACGACTACGTCTCGACCGAGCATCTGCTGCTGGCGATCGCCGCGCATCCCGGGAGCGCCGGGGACGCGCTGCGCGCCGCCGGCGCCGAGCACCAGAAGATCGTCGACGCGCTGACCGAGGTGCGCGGCTCGAGCCGCGTCGAGGACCGCAACCCCGAGGACCGCTACCAGGCGCTCGAGCGCTACGGCCGCGACCTGACCGCCGAGGCGGCCGACAACAAGCTCGACCCGGTGATCGGCCGCGACGCGGTGATCCGCCGCGTCATCCAGATCCTCGCCCGGCGCACCAAGAACAACCCGGTCCTGATCGGCGAGCCCGGCGTCGGCAAGACCGCGGTCGTCGAGGGCCTCGCCCGCCGGATCGTCTCCGGCGACGTGCCCGAGTCGCTCCGAGACCGTCGCGTGATCGCGCTCGACATCGGCTCGCTGCTCGCCGGCGCGAAGTACCGGGGTGAATTCGAGGATCGTCTGAAGGCCGTCCTGAAGGAGGTCCAGGAAGCCGCCGGCACGGTGATCCTCTTCATCGACGAGCTGCACACGATCGTCGGCGCGGGCGCCGCCGAGGGCGCCGTCGACGCCGCCAACCTGCTGAAGCCGATGCTCGCCCGCGGCGAGCTGCGCGCGGTCGGCGCGACGACGCTCGACGAGTACCGCAAGCACATCGAGAAGGACGCCGCGCTCGAGCGCCGCTTCCAGCCGGTGATGGTCGAGGAGCCCTCGGTCGAGGACACGATCGCGATCCTCCGCGGCCTCAAGGAGCGCTACGAGAACCACCACGGCGTCCGCATCCAGGACAACGCGCTGATCGCCGCCGCCGAGCTTTCCCAGCGCTACATCGCCGACCGCTTCCTCCCCGACAAGGCGATCGACCTGATCGACGAGTCCGCCTCCCGCCTGCGGATCGAGATCGACTCGCTCCCGACCGAGATCGATGAGGTCGACCGGCGCATCACGAGCCTCCAGATCGAGCTCGCCTCGCTCGCCAAGGAGACCGACGACGCCTCCGCCGAGCGTCGCCGCGCGCTCGAATCAGAGCTCGCCGAGCAGAGCGAGCGCTCCGACGCGATGAAGGCCCAGTGGCGCTCCGAGAAGGACCAGATCGGCGAGATCTCAGACCTCAAGAAGCAGCTCGAGGCAGCCCGCCAGGAGGCCGAGCGGGCCGAGCGCTCCTCCGACCTCGCGCGGGCCGCGGAGCTCCGCTACGGCACGATCCCCGAGCTCGAGCGGACGCTCACCCAGCACGAGGAGAGCGCCGGCGAGCCGGGCGGCGCGGTCTTCCTCAAGGAGGAGGTCGACGCCGACGACGTCGCCGAGGTCGTCTCGACCTGGACCGGCATCCCACTCACCCGCCTGCTCGAATCGGAGGTCCAGAAGCTCGTCCATATGGAGGATCGCCTGCATGACCGCGTGATCGGCCAGGACGAGGCCGTCGAGGCTGTCGCCTCAGCGATCCGCCGCTCGCGCGCGGGACTCTCGGACCCCGGGCGCCCGATCGGTAGCTTCCTGTTCCTCGGCCCGACCGGCGTCGGCAAGACCGAGCTCGCCCGCGCGCTCGCCGAGTTCCTCTTCGACACCCAGGACGCGATGGTCCGCATCGACATGTCCGAGTACATGGAGAAGCATTCGGTCTCCCGTCTCGTCGGCGCGCCCCCCGGCTACGTCGGCTACGAGGAGGGCGGCCAGCTGACCGAGGCGGTCCGCCGCCGGCCCTACGGCGTGATCCTGCTCGACGAGATCGAGAAGGCGCACCCCGACGTCTTCAACACGCTGCTCCAGGTCCTCGACGACGGCCGCCTGACCGACGGCCAGGGCCGCACGGTCGACTTCAAGAACGTCGTGCTGATCATGACCTCGAACATCCGCGTCGATCCCGGCGATCCCCGCCAATCGCTCCAGGAGCACTTCAAGCCCGAGTTCATCAACCGCCTCGACGACATCATCGTCTTCGAGCCGCTCACCCGCGAGCAGATCTCCGAGATCGTCGTGCTCCAGACGCGCCGCGTCGTCGACCAGCTCGCCGCGCGCGGCATCACGCTTGAGCTGACCGACGACGCGCTGACGCTGATCGGCAACCTCGGCTACGACCCGGTCTACGGCGCGCGGCCGCTCAAGCGCGTGATCCAGAAGCAGCTCGTCGACCGCCTCGCAACCGGTCTGCTCGACGGCACCTACCGCGAGGGCCAGACGATCCGCACCGAGAACGTCGGCGGCGAGCTCGTGCTGAGCGTCGCGGCGGCGGCTCCCGCGCCGGCCTGATCGCTGTTCCGGGGGGGCGCATGGCCCCCCCGGCCGATCGGCGCATGCGCCGATCGGGGAGTCGGCGCATGCGCCGACTCCTTGCCGAGCTCAGGCGTTGTACGCCACCATCGCCGCGCCGAACAGCACGCAGTAGGCGCCGAACGGGATCAGGTTGTTGCGCTTGAAGAAGCGCGTCAGGAAGTGGACCGTGAAGACCGCGACGACCGCCGCGACCGCCGCCGCGATGACCGCCGCGCCGCGGATCCCGTTCCCGTGCGGGCCGGTCAGGTCGCTGAACTTGAAGAGCCCAGCGGCGAGGATGATCGGCGTCGCGAGCAGGAAGCTGAACTTCGCCGCGTCACTGTTGTCGAGCCCGCGCCCGAGGCCTGCAGACATCACGACGCCGTCACGGCTGATGCCGGCGATCAGCGCCGAGGATTCGACGAAGCCGATTCCGGCCGCCTCGGTGAAGCTGAGCGTTTCGAGCTCACGCGCACCCTGCGGGTTCAGGCCTTCGCGCGTCGCGAGCTCGTGAACCTCGGCGCGCTTTCGCAGCCGCTCGGCGCCGATCAGGATGAAGCCGTTGACGGTGAGGAAGATCGCCGCGATCTCCGGCTTCGCGGTAGCGGTCCTGGCCGCGTGCTCGAAGACGAGCCCGAGGATCCCGACGGGGATGCTCGCCGCGATGATCAGCCAGACGAGTCGCTCCGCCTTCGTCTCGATCCGCCGCTTGCGCAGCGAGCTGAAGAACGCGCCGATCAGCTCGATCCACTCGCGCCAGAAGTAGACGAGCAGGCCGATCGCACTACCGACATGCAGCATCACGACGAACGCGAGCCACGGCGACTCCGGCCGCGACTGCCACGCCACGATGTTGCTCCACCCAAAGAGCTTCGGGAACAGCACCGTATGACCCAGGCTCGAGATCGGAAACAGCTCCGAGACGCCCTGAAGCGCCCCCAGCACCACCGCCTGAAAAGTCGTGATGAGGCTAGAGCCGATTACCAGCACGCCCGCAACCTACCGCCTAGCAAGCCAAACCGTCTCACTGCGACCAAGCTCAACCCCAAGACTCACCACCCGCCCGCCACGCCCGCGAGCCCGCACGATCCCCAAGACTCGCCACCACCTGCCATGCCCGCGAGCCAGCACGATCCCAAGACTCACCACCCGCCTGCTATGCCCGGCGAGGACGGCCGCCTCCAGCGGCCCCCGCAGCCGCAGCGATATTCAGGCGCACATAGTCCAGCACCAGCGGATCGCCCAGCCGCGCGACGATCTCGTCGAGGAACGGCTCGCGCAGCGCCGACGGCAACCGCTCGAGGTAGGGCGCAAAGATGACGGTCGCCAGGAATTCGCGCGGGCGCGGCGGCGTGGTCGGCTTGGGCTGCAGCCAGCAGTCGGCGACCTCGAAGCCCGCGTTCTGCAGCCGCCTCGTCGTGTCCTCGACGGTCGCGTAGTGCCACAGCGCCCCCACGCTCGCGAGGTGCGCCGCGTACGGCTCCTCGCTCGCGAGCTGCGCCCCGGCGGCGCGGGCCGCCTCGATGTTGCCGAAGCCGCCGCACTGCGCGACGAACTGCGCGCCGTCGCGCAGGACGGCGCGCAGGCGCGCGAACAGCCGGTCGTGGTCGAAGATGTGGTGGAAGGTCGCGGTCGAGACCGCCGCGTCGAGCGGCTGGGGGAGGTCGAGTTCGAGCAGGTCCTGGCAGAGCACGCTGACGCGCTCCGCCGGCAGCCGTTCGCGCGCCTTCTCGCACATCGACGGCGAGCCGTCGACCGCGAAGACGTGACCGTGGGGCAGGCGTTCGAGCAGCAGCTCGGTGACGCGCCCAGTCCCGCAGCCGGCGTCGAGCACGCTCTCGTCGCCGCGCAGGCGCAGGCGTGCCACGACCTCGGCGCCCCATTCCTGTTGCGGTGTCGAGATCGAGTCGTAGCTCGTCGCATTCCAGTCGCGCGGCGCCATGGCTGTACGCTATCACGGTCGTTTGTACGTCGTAGCTGATGACCCCGCGATGCTGTAGAACCCTGGCCGTGAAGGTTCTCGTCGTCGGGTCGGGCGGTCGCGAGCACGCCCTCGTGCGCGCACTCGCGCGCTCGCCACAGCAACCCGAGCTCCTCTGCGCACCCGGTAACGCCGGCATCGCGGCCGACGCGCGCCTGCTCGACATCGCCGCCGACGACATCGAGCGTCTCGTCGCCGCCGCACGCGACGAGCACGTCGACCTCGTCGTAGTCGGCCCCGAGGTCCCCCTGGTCGCCGGACTCGTCGACGCGCTCCGCGACGCGGGCATCGTCGCCTTCGGTCCAACCGCCGCCGCTGCCGCACTCGAGGGCTCAAAGGAGTTCGCCAAGCAGGCAATGGCCGACGCCGGAGTCCCAACCGCCGCCTGGTCGCGCGCAACGAGCGTCGCCGAGGCGATGGCGGCAATAAAGAGCTACCCCGCCGTACTGAAGGCCGACGGCCTGGCCGCCGGGAAGGGCGTCGCGATCGTCACAAACGCCGCGGAGGCGCACACAACCCTGGAAGCCCTCCTCGATGAGCACCGTTTCGGAACCGAAACGGTGCTCATCGAGGACCACCTTGTCGGCGCAGAGCTCTCGCTCCTCGCGCTCTGCGACGGTGAGCGCGCGGTCGCGATGTCCCCGGCCCGGGACTACAAGCGGATCTTCGACGGCGACCGCGGTCCGAACACCGGCGGCATGGGTTCGTTCTCGCCCGTCGGCGGGCTCGACGACCGCGCGATCGCCGAGATCGTCGCGACCGTCCACCAGCCGATCGTCGATCTGATGCGCGAACGCGGCACCCCGTTTCACGGAATCCTCTACGGCGGGCTGATGCTGACCGCGGCGGGGGTGCGCGTGATCGAGTTCAACGTGCGCTTCGGCGATCCGGAGACGCAGGCGTTGCTGCCGCGGCTGCGCTCCGACCTGCTCGACGCGCTGCTTCGCGCCATGCGGCCCGGCGGCCTCGCCGGCCTGCAGCTCGACTGGTCGGCGCAGTCCGCGGTCACGGTCGTGCTCGCGAGCGCCGGGTACCCCGAGAACCCGCGTCTCGGGGACCCGATAACCGGTCTCGACGCGCTGCCGGCGGGGATCGAGCTGACGCATTCCGGGACGGCCGGGCGCGCGGGCTCGCTCGTCACCGCCGGTGGCCGGGTGCTCGGCGTCACCGCGCTTGGCGAGGACCCGGCCGGCGCCCGATCGGCGGCGTATGCTGCGGCCCAGATGATCGACTTCCCCGGCAAGCAGCTGCGCACCGACATCGCGGCGGTGACCGTATGACGACCGAGCCCCAGCTCCAGGTCGTCGCCCAGCAGTCCGGCGAGGGACCCCCGCTCGTCGGGATCCTGATGGGCTCCCAGAGCGACATGGACACGATGCAGGGCGCCGCCAAGGAGCTCGCGGACCGCGGCATCGACCACGAGATCAACGTGATCTCCGCCCACCGCCAGCCCGACGAGGTCGCTGACTACGCGCGCAACGCGCGAGCACGCGGCCTGCGCGTCCTGATCGCCGGCGCCGGGCTCTCCGCCGCGCTCCCCGGCGTCGTCGCCGCCCATACCGACCTCCCCGTCATCGGCGTGCCGCTCTCGAGCCGCCTGTCGGCGGCCGGCGGCCTCGACGCGATCCTCTCCGTGATCCAGATGCCGCCCGGCGTGCCGGTCGCCGCGGTCGGCCTCGACAACGCACGCAACGCCGGCGTCCTCGCCGCCCGGATCATCGACACCTCAGGCCCGCCCGGCGGACGCCCGACCGCCGTCGCCTAGCGCTGGGGAGCGGGTCGCAGGCGAGCCTGCCTGCCCCGCCGACACGTGGTGCGCGGCTAGCGGATCACCTCGAACGCGCGGCTGCGCCGCGGCCCAAAGCGGTAAATGGCGAAGTGGCTGTCAAAGCTAGCCACGCGCGTGATGCCGAGCCGCTCCATCACGGCGAAGCTCGTACGGTCGACAAGCGAGAACTCCTGGTCGGCGAATTCCTCGCCGATCCGCCAGGCGTTGTCGAGATCGCCGTGCAGCACGGGTTCGATTCTGGCTTGTCCATCACGCAGCCCGCCCCAGAAACGCTCGGCAGCATCGCGCCCGGCACGCCCGGCGATCAGCCGCCAGCATTCGACGAGCACGTGGTCAGTGCTCACGAGAGGGTCGCCGGCCGTGATGACGCTGGCGGCACGGTCGTGGAATCTGTCGGACGCGTCGGCCGTTGCGTAGAACGCCGAGGTATCGACGAAAAGACTCACCGGCGTGGGTAGGCCGCCTCGATCGCCTCTCCCAGATACTCGTCCTTATGGGTGGCGATATCCGAGCCCCCGGAGTCGAACATCCCGACGATCGCGCGGAGATCCGTCCTGGGCGGAGTCGCACCTTCGAGATCGGCGCTCAACGCGCGGCGTACATACTCGGCCAGCGACACGCCGAGCTCCGCCGCCCGTCGCTTGGCGCGCGCGTGCGTCTCCCCATCGAGGGTGATCTGCGTTCGTACCACCACCATTGTGGCATCAGCATAGCGCTCCACCTCCGCTCCTCCGTCGCCCGGCCTCCATCGGGACAGCGGCGATAATCGCCGTGTGATCACGCGCTACACGCGGCCCGAGATGGGGGCGATCTGGACCGACGAGGCTCGCATGGAGCGCTGGCGTCAGGTCGAGGTCGCGGCGGCGCAGGAGCTCGGGCCTCCATCGCCCCGGACAGGCGGCCCACCGCGGGGGACCGGACCATCGCGCGTGGCAGGCCACCCATCGCGGGCGGCGGGCGGCCCGACAAGGGCCGAGCTGGCCTCGATCGCGGCGGCTACGTTCACCGTCGAAGCGGTGCGTGAGCGCGAGAAGGTCACCGATCACGACGTCGCCGCGTTCGTCGACGTGCTCGCCTCCTCGGCCGGCGAAGCCGGCCGCTGGATCCACTTCGGCCTGACCTCCTCCGACGTCCTCGACACCGCCCTCGCACTCCAGCTGCGCGACGCCGGCGAGCTGATCGTCGCCGGCGCCCGCGAGCTCGTCACCGCCCTCGCCACTCGCGCCCGCGAGCACGCGCAGACCCTTTGCGTCGGGCGCACCCACGGCATCCACGCCGAGCCGACGACCTTCGGCTTGAAGCTCGCCGGCTTCGCGTTCGAGGCGGAGCGCAACGTGAAGCGTCTCGAGCACGCCTTTGTTGACGCCGCGGTCGGCGCGATCTCCGGGGCGGTCGGCACCCACGCGAGCCATTCGCCCGACTACGAGGCGCGAGTCCTCGCCCGTCTGGGGTTGGCGAGTGAACCGATCTCGACCCAGGTGGTCGCGCGCGACCGCCACGCCGAGCTGCTCGGCGCGATCGCGCTCGCCGGCGCCGGCCTCGAGCGGCTCGCCACCGAGATCCGCCACCTCCAGCGGACCGACGTCGGCGAGGCTCAGGAGCCGTTCAAGGCCGGCGAGCAGAAGGGCTCCTCGGCGATGCCGCACAAGCGCAACCCGATCGTCAGCGAGCGGATCACAGGTCTCGCGCGCGTGCTGCGGGCCAACTCGACCGCGTCGCTCGAGAACGTCGCGCTCTGGCACGAGCGCGACATCTCCCACTCTGCCGTCGAGCGAATCATCCTGCCCGACTCGACGATCCTGCTCGATTACATGCAGCAACTTGCGATCCGCCTCGTTCGCGGCCTGATCGTCAACAGCGAGCGCATGTCGCGGAACCTCGAGCAGACCCACGGCGCGCTCTTCTCCCAGCGCGTCCTGCTCGCGCTCGTCGACTCGGGCCAAAGCCGCGACGATGCCTACCGCATCACGCAGGAGCTCTCCCAGCAGGCGTTCACGCAGCACACTGAGCTGCGCGAGCTGGTCGAGGCCGACCCGCGCACGCGCGTTCTCGACACCGATGTGATCTTCGACTACGGCGCCTACACGCGCCACATCCCGGAGCTGATCGCGCGCCTCGACGGGCTCGGCTAGCGCCCGCGCCGTTTCCCGGTCGCCCGCCCGCCCGGTCGGCGCGACACGCAGCTCGCAAGTCCCCGTCCGCCCAGGCCCTCGCACCGCGAGCAGGCGCGCGACGCTCGCTCACTTCCTAGCGCCGTCATCAGCCGGGATGCCACCGCTACAGTTACCGGCCGTGACCGCGCTCACCGAACTCCCCCTGATCGCCTCTGGCAAGGTCCGCGAGATGTACGAGCTCCCGTCCTCGAGCGAGCTTCCGGGCGGCGAGATCCTGATGGTCGCCTCCGACCGCATCTCGACCTACGACGTCGTCCACCCGAACCCGATCCCCGGCAAGGGCGCCGTCCTCACTGGCATCTCCGTTTTCTGGTTTGACCTGACGAAGGAGATCGTGCCCAACCACCTCGTCTCCTTCACCGACGGTGTTCCCGACGAGGTTCGCGGCCGCGCGCTCGCCGTCCGCCGCCTGCAGATGGTTCCGATCGAGTGCGTCGTCCGCGGCTATCTCGCCGGGTCGGGGTGGAGCGACTACCAGCGCACCGGCGGAGTCTGCGGCATCGAGCTGCCGGAGGGCCTGCGCGAATCCGAGCGCCTGCCCGAGCCGATCTTCACGCCGTCGACGAAGGCTCAGGAAGGGCACGACGAGAACATCGACGTCGAGGACATGGTCGGGATCCTCGGCGGCAACCGCGCGCTCGCGCAGCGCGTCCGCGATGTCTCACTCGCCGTCTACTCGGCGGCGGCCGAGCACGCACGCTCCCGCGGCATCATCCTCGCCGACACGAAGTTCGAGTTCGGCGTCGACGAGCACGGCACGCTGACGCTCGCTGACGAGGTTCTCACACCCGACTCGTCCCGGTTCTGGCCGGCCGACAGCTTCGAGCCGGGTCGCTCGCAGCCGAGCTTCGACAAGCAGTACGTCCGTGATTGGGCGGCGGCAAGCGGCTGGGACAAGGCGCCGCCGGCGCCGGCGGTTCCTCCGGAGGTCATCGAGCGCACGCAGGCCCTCTACCGCGAAGCCTACGAGCGGATCACCGGCGAGCCACTCGAGCGCTGGCTGCAGCGCAGCGGTGCGGCGTAGCGCCGGGCGCAGCGCGCGCGCTTGCGATGATCCGTAGATCGCAAGTACCGCTGCCTCAACCCTCGCAGTAGCCCCGACACCGCATCGCGTCGTGGTGATCGGCGGCGGCTTCGGCGGCCTCAAGGTGGCTCGGCGCCTCGCCCGCCGCCGTGACGTGCAGATCACTCTGATCGACCGCGTCAACCACCATCTCTTCCAGCCGTTGCTCTACCAGGTGGGCACCGGCATCCTGACCGGCGGCCAAATCGCACCGGCCCTGCGCGATCTCTTCGTCGGGCGCGAGAACGTGCGAGTCCTGCTGGCCGAGGTGACGGCGATCGACGTCGACGCGCGCACCGTCACCGCCGTCGCGGGGGGCACCCTGACGCTCGCCTACGACACGCTGGTCGTGGCGGCCGGAGCCCGCGACACCTATTTCGGGCACGACGAATGGGAGCGCGACGCTCCCGGCATGAAGTCGCTCGACGACGCCTACCGCATCCGCACCAGGATCCTGAGCGCGTTCGAGCTGGCCGAGACGGCGCAGGACGACGCCGAACGGGCGGCGTGGCTGACGTTCGTACTCGTCGGCGCCGGGCCGACCGGTGTCGAGCTGGCGGGACAGATCGCCTATCTCGCCCGCCATACCCTCGCCGGTCACTACCGCCGCGTCCGCAGCGAGGACGCGCGCATTGTGCTGCTCGACGCGGCGTCGAGCGTGCTGCCGTCCTTCCGCGAGCGCCTCCAGCGGCGGACCGCACAGGAGCTGACGCGCGCCGGTGTCGAGATCCGCGTCGGCACGACGGCGACCCGCATCGACGCCCACGGCCTCGACCTCACGACGCCCGACGGTGACGCCCGGATCGACGCTCACACCGTCCTCTGGACCGCCGGTGTCGAGGCCGCGCCACTCGCGCGCAACCTCGCGCAGGCCACCGGCGCACAGACGGACCGGGCCGGCCGACTGCACGTCGCCACCGATCTGACGATCCAAGGGCACCCCGACGTCTTCGCGATCGGCGACATGGTCACGATCGAAGGCGTCCCCGGCGTCGCGCAGGCCGCCCTCCAGGAGGGCGCCTTCGTCGCCGATCTGATCGCCCGCCGCCTGGACTCGAACACCACTCCGCCGACGCCGACGCCGGCGACCGCCTTCCGCTACCGCGACAAGGGCAGCATGGCGATCGTCGGGCGCAGCTGGGCGGTCGCCGACGTCCGCGGCCTGCAGCTCACCGGCCGAGTCGCCTGGGTCATCTGGGCCGCCGTCCACATAGCGTTCCTCGTCGATTGGCAGAAGCGCGCCGAGATCATCCGCCGCTGGTTCTGGGAGTTCGTAACCCAGGACCGCCACGAGCGCGTGATCAGCTACGTCAGCCTGCTCCCGGACGAGCTCGCTCGCGCCGAGGTCGAGACGGTGAGGCGCCGCACCGCGCGCAAGTCGCGTCGCTGAAACGCGACCGGCGGTAGCGGTCGGCGTTGTAGTGTGGGATGACACGGGCGGGCGAACACGGGGGAGCTCAGGTGGAAAAGAGGCGCAGCGGCAGCCGGGCAGCGCTCGCACGGGCGGGTTTCCTGGCGGCCATGATCTGCGCCGCGGCCGCCGCACTGGCGCTTGCCGCGACGCCGATCTGGTCGGGCGCGGCGGAGCTCAGCCTGCCCTCGAATACGGTGACGGCCGCCGGCGCACAGGACGCGGGCCTGGGCGGCGTCGCCTGCAGCAGCCCAGGCAACTGCGTGGCGGTGGGCGCGTACAGGTACAACCACACCCCGAGCAACTTCACCGCGATGATCGCGACCACCCAGGCCGCCGGTGCGTGGGGAACTCCGGTTGTGATCGCCCCTCCGTCCGACGCGGCGACGAGCAGTAACCCGACCCCGACTTTGACCGCCGTCAGCTGTCCGGCCCCCGGTAGCTGTGTGGCGGTCGGCCGCTACCGCGATAACAACGCGCCGTACCGAGAGCAGGCGCTGGTCGCGACGCAGACAAACGGCACGTGGGCCCAGGCCACGAAGCTGACTCTCCCCGGCGACGCGATCGGCGCCGGCCAGGACGCCGCTCTCACCGGCGTCAGCTGCGCGAGCGTCGGCACCTGCCTGGCCGTCGGCTACTACGCGAACACGACCAACGGATACGTCCCGCTGATCGCGACACAGTCCGCCGGCGGCGCCTGGAGCTCCGTGATCGGCCCCTTTCCGTCGGGCGCCGTCACCGCCATGAACTCCACCAACATCGAGCTGTTTGGCGTCGCCTGCGCTTCGGCCTCATCCTGCACAGCGGTCGGTGACTACGTCGAGTCCGGCGGGAGCTTCCAGGCACAGGTCGCGACTGGAACCGTGTCGGGCATCTCCGCGACCTCGGAGCTCACACTTCCCGGCGATCAGGCGACGACGCCGGGAGATCAGCACGCGCTGCTCGACGCAGTCAGCTGCCCCAGCGTCGGGAACTGCGTCGCCGCCGGCCAATACGTGGACACGAGCGACGACCAGGAGGCGATGACGGCGACGCAGTCGGGCGGCGGCTCGTTCGCCGCGACGGCGCTCGGTCTCCCGACCGGCGCCCAGACCACGCCAGGGAGCGAGATCGCCTCGCTCGGCGCGGTCAGCTGCTCGGGCGTCGGCGAGTGCTCCGTCGTCGGCCAATACGCCGACTCGCAGGCGAGCACCCAGGCGATGATCGCCACGCGCACGGGCGGCGGCGCGTTCAGCGGCGCCGGCGAGCTCTCCCTGCCCAGCAACCACGCGACAGGGGCGGGCCAGCAGAACGCCGGCCTGAACGCGGTCTCCTGCTCGGCGGCCGCCTCCTGCACGAGCACCGGCTACTACACCGACTCCAACGGCGCGAACGACTTCCAAGCAATGGTCGCGGGCGCGCTCCCGCCGCTCAGCGTGACGACCGCCACACTGCCGGCCGCGTCTGCCGGCACCCCCTCCCGCGCGCAGCTCGCGACCGCGGGTGGCGACGGCAACGACGCGTGGGCGATCACCGCGGGCGCGCTCCCCGCCGGGCTGACCCTGAACGCCGCAACCGGCGTCATCTCCGGCGCCCCGACAGCGATCGGCCAAGCGCAGTTCACCGCGACGGCGTCGGACCCCGGTCCGCCCTCACAGACAGCGGGCGCTCAGCTCTCGCTCCTCGTCGGTAAGCCTCCGGCGCCGAACACGGTCCTGCGCGGCGCCCACGTCACACGCAAGAAGAAGCTGAAGGTCACCTTCACCTTCAGCGCGACCGGTCAGCTCACCGCCTACGCCTGCGCCCTCGAGCGGGTTCGTGGCAAGCACAAGCGGTTCAGCACGCCGCACTTCGGCCCATGTGCGAGCCCCAAGACCTACAAGCACCTGCGGCCCGGTACCTACCGCTTCCTCGTTCGCGCGAGCGGCTTCGGCGGGCCGGACCCGACGCCGGCCTCGCACGTGTTCAAGATCCGCTGATCCCACAGGCGCGCGCCTCGCACGTGTTCAAGATCCGCCGATCCCGCGCCGGCGCGCGCGATTGCGCCGCCCACCCGCCGCCCGGCTCTACGCCGCGGCGTACTCGAGTGCCTCGACGCGGTCGCGGCAGCTTTTGATCTCGGTGATCAGCCCTTCGGCGTTGAAGCGCAGCACGACGTATCGCAACCCGTCGTCGAGCGGTCCGCGCCCGCCGCGCGACCCGGTCGGGCGGAAGGCCAGAATCGCCCGCTCCCCGGCATCCGTGACTGCCTCGACCCGCCCGTCGAGGCCAAGCGCCCTGTCCTCCTGAAGCACCTCGACGATCCGTGCGCGCCCGTCGAACTCGCCGGGGCCGCCGACCGTCCCGACCCAACGCGCCGTCGGTGCAAACGCAGCGGCCACCGCGTCCCAGTCCCCCTGTGACAAAGCTCTCCACGCCTCGCGCACAATCTCCTCGCGCCCCACGCGCGGAATGCTCTCACGTCATCAGGCGGTTTCGCGGGTAACCCGCAAGCGAGCCCCGCTGGGCAGCTTCCGCGCACAGCCCGCCGCACATTTCGATCCGGCGTTTCGGCGAGTTCAGGACCGAGGAGATCACGGCGAGCGACATCGGCCCGAGCAAGTGCGGCCGCGGCACCGGTCGCAAGGTCGGTCGTCTAGTCGCTTGCAGCAGAGCTGCAGTTCCGCCTATCGACGCCAGGCGTGAATGATTCGCCACCGCCGCCCGCCGTCAGTCGAGCTCACGAGCTCGGTCGACTGGTTCGTTGGATCTGCCAGCAGCGCGAATTCCGACCCATCCGACACACACGCGGCCGACAAAACACCAGCTGGGAGCCCGCCAATCGGCTCGGTCCCGACTTTGCGCCACGAGCGGCCCCCGTCGCGCCCAGTGCCGAGAATCCAGCCGTGTCGTTCGGTGACGAATGAAACCGCTCGCCCCGCCGGATCCGCCGACGGAATGCGCACCCTGCCCCGCGCCCGCATCGGCCCCGCCGCCCTCCTCACTAGCATCCAGAACCAGTGCACGCACGCGTCCTCGTCCGCCCCAAGGCAGGCATCCTCGACCCGCAGGGCGCGGCGGCAGAGCGCGCCCTCTCGCAGCTCGGCTTCGCCGGCGTCAGCGAGGTGAGGATCGGTCGCCTTGTCGAGCTCGAGGTCGAGGACCCCGCGAAGCTGTCGGAGATGTGCGAGCGCCTGCTCGCGAACCCGCTGATCGAGGACTACGAGATCGTCGATGGCTGACCCCGCGCTCGCCGCAGCCCCGCTCGACCGCGCCCCGTGAAGTTCGGCGTAATCGTCTTTCCCGGCACGTGTGACGACATCGACGCGCAGCTCGCCTGCGCCCGCGTCGGCGACGCGATCCCGCTGTGGCACGCCGACCACGACCTCCAGTCGGTCGACGCGGTCGTGATCCCCGGCGGCTTCTCCTACGGCGACTACCTGCGCGCCGGCGCGATCGCCCGCTTCGCCCCGATCATGACCGAGGTGATCGAGTTCGCCGGCGCGGGCGGGCACGTAATGGGGATCTGCAACGGCTTCCAGATCTGCTGCGAGGCGGGCCTCCTCCCCGGAGCGCTCCTGACCAACGACAACCTTCGCTTCGTCTTCCGCCAGGTCTCCCTCGACGTCATCAACCCTGACACCGCGTTCACCCGCTCACTCGAGCGCGGCCGCCCGCTCTCGATCCCGGTCAAGCACACGACCGGCCGCTTCTACGCCCCCGAGAGCGACCTCGACCGCCTCGAGCAAAACGGCCAGGTCGTCCTGCGCTACGCGCCCAGCCAGAACCCGAACGGCTCGCTGCGCGACATCGCCGGCGTGATCAACGAGCAGGGCAACGTCTTCGGCCTGATGCCCCATCCCGAGCACGCGGTCGATCCCCTCACCGGGTCCACCGACGGGCTCGGTCTATTCGCTTCCCTGCGCGACTCGCTGTCGGGGTCCTTGGTCTGATGTCCGCGCCCGCGCAGCCCCTCGATGGCTTCCAGCGAGCGCTCGATCTAGGGCTGAGCGCCGACGAGTACGCCCGCATCGTCGAGCTGCTGACGCGCGAGCCAAACGCCGTCGAGCTCGCGATGTTCTCGCTGCTGTGGTCCGAGCACTGCTCCTACAAGCATTCGAAGCTGCTGCTGAAGACGCTCCCCTCCGACGGGCCGCGCCTCGTCATGGGGCCCGGGGAGAACGCCGGCGCGGTCGATGTCGGCGACGGCTGGGCGATCGCCTTCAAGGTCGAGTCCCACAACCACCCGAGCGCGGTCGAGCCCTTCCAGGGGGCCGCGACCGGCGTCGGCGGGATCCTGCGCGACATCTTCGCCGTCGGCGCCCGGCCGATCGCGATCCTCGACTCGCTGCGCTTCGGCGAGGCCACGAGCGAGCGTTCCCGCTACCTGCTCCAGCGCGCTGTCGCCGGCATCGGCCACTACGGCAACTCGATCGGCGTCCCGACGGTCGGCGGCGAGGTCTACTTCGAAGCGCCCTACGAGCAGAACTGCCTGATCAACGCGATGTGCGTCGGGCTCGTCCGCACCGACGACCTGATCCGCTCCGCAGCCGCCGGCCCCGGCAACCTGCTCGTCCTCTTCGGCGCCTCCACCGGCCGCGACGGCATCGGCGGAGCCTCCGTCCTCGCCTCCGCCGAGCTCGGCGAGGCCGACGCCTCAAAGCGCCCCTCCGTCCAGGTCGGCGACCCCTTCGAGGAGAAGAAGCTCATGGAGTGCTCGCTCGAGCTGCTGCGCCGGCGCACCCTCGTAGCCCTCCAGGATCTCGGCGCCGCCGGCCTCACCTCCGCGGTCCCCGAGATGGCAAGCAAGGGCAACGTCGGCATCGACATCGACATCTCCCGCGTCCCCCTCCGCGAAGCCGACATGGAGCCCTTCGAGATCATGGTCTCCGAATCCCAAGAGCGCATGGCAGGAGTTGTTGAGCCGTCCCGGCTCAACCAACTCCTGGAGACCTGCGCCCACTGGGAGGTCGAGGCCGCGGTGATCGGGGAGGTGACGAACACCAACCGAATCCGAGTCTTCAACGGCCCCGAGCTCCTAGGCGACCTCCCCCTAGACGTCCTGGTAGACGGCTGTCCCCTCTACGAACTGAACCCAGCCCCAGCCCCAAACCCCCTCTACCCACCACCCAACGCAACGCTCGAAAGCAAGGACGCGACCGCCACCCTGCTCCATCTGCTGGCGAGCTCAAATATCGCCGACAGGCGATATTTGCACGAGCAATACGACCCCGTCGTCGGCTCCCGCACGATCCGCCGCCCCGGCTGCGCCGACGCCGCCGTCCTCACGCTCCCCAACGGCACAGCGATCGCGATCGCGATCGACTGCAACGGCCGCCGCGTCGCCGCCGACCCCTACCGCGGCACGATCGAGGCGGTCCTCGAATGCGCCGCGAACCTCGCCTGCGTCGGCGCGCAGCCGCTCGGCCTCACCAACTGCCTGAACTTCGGCAACCCCGAGAAGCCCCACATCGCCTGGCAGCTCACGGAGTCGATCCGCGCCCTCGGCGACGCCTGCCGAGCACTCGAGATCCCCGTCGTCGGCGGCAACGTCTCCCTCTACAACGAGGGCCCCGACGGCCCGATCTACCCAACCCCCGTAATCGGCCTCGTCGGCGAGCTCCCCGACCCAACCCGAGCCGGCCGCCTCGGCTGGGCCCAGCCGGGCGACGCGATCGGTCTCGTCGGCGACTTCGCCCCCCACCTCCCCGCCTCAGAGCTGGCCAAGCTCCGCGGCGAGCCGCTCCCCGACTCGCTCCCCGAAGTAGACATCGCCAAGGTCCAAGCAACCCAGCTCGCAATCCGCGACGCGGTCCGCTCCGCCACCATCTCGAGCGCCCACGACATCGCCGAAGGCGGCCTCGCAACCGCACTGGCCGAATGCTGCCTAGCGGTCGATCTGGGCTGCGAGGTGACCCTCGAAGAGGGCACCGAGCCCACCGAGCTCCTCTTCGGCGAGGCGCCCGGTCGCTTCCTCATCTCCGGCCCCGAGACGGCCGTCGCAGCCCTCGGCCAAGTGATCGGCCACGTCACCCCAACCGCGCTCCAGATCAACTCCGCCGACACCCAAATCGACGTCCCCCTCGCCCGCCTGCGCGAAGCCCACGCCTCACTCGCAACCCTCTTCTAACCCGGGGCCCCGCGGTGGAGCGTCCAGCTCACCGCACGGCGCAGCACGACCTCAGGCGCCTTGACCCGCAGATCCGCCAGCCGGTCATCCTCTCGCTCGAGGCTCTGCGCACCGAGCCTCCGCAAGGCGATGTCCGCCGCCTCACCCCTTGCGACGGACCGTCCTGGCCGTCGCTGCCGAGCAGCTCGCTGACCGCGTTCTGTATCTCGAGCGCGCTGACCGCGCTCGCGCGAGAAGAGCGCCGGAATCCCGGTGCTCCATTACGACGCGGACTACGACCTGATCGCGCAGATCACCGGGCAGCCGGTTCGCTGGCTCGCGCCGCGCGGATCGCTCACCGCATGAGCAACCAACCGCTCGCGCGCCGGCTCTACGAGCTCGTGTAGCCGGGGATCCCGACGCCTGCCCGGACGGGGCCGGTGACGAGCACGCTCCGGCTCGCACACACCGTGAGGGGGAAGTCGATCGTCTGTGAGCGGGTCTGGCCTGGCGGGTAGACCTTCAGCCCGAGCGCCTTCTTGCCGGTCGAGCACAGCGCGCCCCAGTCGACGAAGGCGACTATCGCGTGCGCGGTCCCGCCCGTGCGGATCGTTACCGTTCCGTGCGCGGTGTTGTTCTTGGTCGCCGGGACGCCGACCTGCACGCCGCCGAGACCCCACGCCGAGACACCGGGGTAGCCGTAGAGCGTGCAGCTCGCGTGCCCGATGTTGCTGAACTCGAGCGGGTAGTAGGTGCGTCCCGCGGTCCCGCCACCCTCGCCGTCGCCGAGCCAGACCGCGAGATGGCTCGACGTGCAGCGCGCGGCGCTCGCCGTGTGCGCCCGCTCGCGAGCGCCAGCGAAAGCGACCGGGATGGCGGCGGCACAGACGAATGTTGCCGCGGCGGCAACGCGAACCCTCCGACCAATCATCGCTCCTCCTCCCGCCTGGCCGTTGAGGCCAAGTCCGTCCAGATTATGACTTCTCGCCTCCACGTTCGCGTCGTTTGGTCGATTACAAGTTCAACCCCCGAGCAGTGGAGTAGAAGA
The DNA here is from genome assembly GCA_964422115.1 of uncultured Solirubrobacteraceae bacterium. Taxonomy (GTDB): domain Bacteria; phylum Actinomycetota; class Thermoleophilia; order Solirubrobacterales; family Solirubrobacteraceae; genus Palsa-513. The sequence goes on from CAYQZU010000003.1 coordinate 287,663, forward strand.
TGTCGCTGAACACAGTCGCCTCGCCGGCCGGTCAGGATCCGGCGCAGCAGACCGCCTCGCTCCAGAACAACTGGCAGAACGTTCTTGGCGGCGCCGCGAAGGCACTCGGCATGAGCACCGGGTCGGTCAGCGCTCAGCTCCGCGCCGGCGCGAGCCTCAGCTCGATCGCGCAAGCCCAGGGTGTCCCGCAGCAAGCGCTCACCGACGCCATCGCGAGCGCCCTCAGCCCGAGCACGCAGGCGGCGTCGACGAGCGCCGAGCGCCAGCAGATCGCATCGAGCATCGCGAACCGGGCCGGCGGCGGCCACGGCCACCATGCTCATCGCGGCGAATCCGCCGCGTCGACCGAGGGCGCCGACCAGCTGTTCTCAGGCCTCGAAGGCGGCGCGGTTTCCGTCTCGATCACGAGCGCCGACGTGCTCGTCGTTTTGACGGGCGGCGCCGCGAGCACGCCGAGCACGCCGGCAGTCGACGAGCTGGCCTGAGGCGAGGGCGGTATCGGCGCTCTCGCCGGCCCTCAGTTGCGGGGCGGGCGATGCGGGCGCTAGTGGCCCAGCAGGCGCGCCAGCATGCGCGTGATCGGGGTGCCCTGCGACGGCGCGTCGTCGCCGTCGCGCTCCGCTGCGCGGCGGTTGCTGTCCTCGGTGCCGTCGTAGCTCGAGACTGCGAGAAACGTCTTGCCGAGCATTCGTGTGTCCCTTCGTAGGGGTTTGATCCGCCGGTTCCTCCCCTCCGTCAATGATACGAGGTGAGCCGACCCCGATCGCGGCCGCAACTGGCGAGCCGACGGCGCTGGTAACCTAGACGGACCGCCGTTTCGGCCCGGCCGGCGCGGCGAAACCTCAGATGCTCCCATCGTCCAGCAGCCCCGATCCGCGGGACGGCCCGCGCGATGAGTGTGGTGTGTTCGGGGTCTATGCCCCCGGGCACGAGGTGTCGAACCTTGCCTTCTTCGCGCTCTCCGCGCTTCAGCATCGCGGGCAGGAGTCGGCGGGGATCGCGGCCGCCGACCGCGGCCGCCACATCATGACCCGCCGCGACCTCGGGCTCGTCAGCCAGGCGCTCAACGAGAACGACATCATCTCGCTGGGCGGCGAGCTCGCGATCGGACACGTCCGCTACTCCACGACGGGATCGAACGCGTGGGAGAACTCGCAGCCTGTCCAGCGCGCCGCCGGTGCCGCCGGTAACCGCCGCGAGCTGGCGCTCGCCCACAACGGGAACTTGATCAATGCGGTCGAGCTGCACGCCGCGCTGCGCGCGGAGGGTGTCAGCTTCGCCTCGACTTCGGACTCGGAGATCATCGCCGCGCTGATCGCCTCCCATCCTGCTGAGCGCGTCGAGGATGCCGCGGTCGCTGTGATGCCGCTGCTGCAGGGAGCGTTCTCGACGGTCCTGATGACCAAGGACCGTGTGCTCGCGCTGCGCGACCCGGCCGGGCTTCGGCCGCTTTCAATTGGCCTGCTCGCGCCGCTCGCCGAAGGTGACCCGCCGCGCTACGCGATCGCGAGCGAGACCTGCGCCTTCGACATGATCGGCGCCGAGCACGTCCGCGACGTGCGTCCCGGCGAGGTGGTCGTGCTCGACGACGACGGCCTCACCTCGCTTCAGGCGGTGCAGTCCGAGCGCGAGGCGTTCTGCGTCTTCGAGTACATCTACTTCGCCCGCCCCGACTCCCGCTTCAACGGCACCGCGCTACAGGTCGTGCGCGGGCGGATGGGCGAGATCCTCGCTCGCGAGGCGCCCGCGGACGCCGACCTCGTGATCCCGGTCCCCGACTCGGGCAACGCCGCGGCTCGCGGGTTCGCTCGCGGCAGCGGCCTGCCGGCCGACGACGGCTTCGTCAAGAACCGCTACATCCAGCGGACGTTCATCCAGCCCGGACAGGAGCTGCGCAAGCACGGCCTGCGGATGAAGTTCAACCCGCTGCCCGAGGTCGTCGCCGGCAAGCGGCTCGTCGTCGTCGACGACTCGATCGTCCGCGGCAACACGACCGCGCAGATCGTCGGCATGCTGCGCGACGCCGGTGCGGCCGAGGTGCACCTGCGGATCTCCGCGCCGCCGATCAAGCACCCCTGCCACTACGGCATCGACATGTCGACGCGCGAGGAGATGATCGCGCACGAGCGCACTGTCCCCGAGATCGCCGCGGAGCTCGGCTGCGACTCGCTCGCCTACCTGTCGCTCGCGGGCGTCTACGAGGCGATCGGCGCGCCGCGCGAGCGCCACTGCGACGCCTGCTTCACGGGCGAGTACCCGCTTACGGGAACCGAGAGCGCGAACGGCAAGTACGCGCTCGAGCTGCCGGTCCTGAGCGCGTAAGCCGCGGCGCATGCGCCGCGGCTCGGGCCGGCGCATGCGCCGACCCGCCGCTGGGTGCATGCACCCAGCGGAACAGCCGAGCGGAAAGTCGAACGCTCCCGGTCCCGGCCGCACCCGTCGCTAGCATCGCTCGGCCATGAGCCTCACGCACGACACGCGCAGTGCCGCGGGCATCGACCTGCACGGCGCGCTGCGCGAGCACTTCGGGCACGCGGACTTCCGCCCGGGCCAGGAGGAGGTCGTGCGCGCCGCGCTGGCCGGCCGCGACGTCCTCGTCGTCATGCCGACCGGTGCGGGCAAGTCGCTCTGCTACCAGCTGCCGGCGCTGATGCGCGAGCAGCTGACCGTCGTCGTCTCGCCACTCGTCGCGCTGATGGCCGATCAGGTCGCGGGACTCGATCGCATCGCTGCGGGCCAGGCTGTGCTGATCAACTCGCAGCGCGACCTCGCCGACAACCGCGAGGCGCTCGCCCGGGTGCGCGGCGGTGCGGTTCGCATGCTCTACGTCGCGCCCGAGCGCTTTGCCTCGCCCGGATTCGTGGAGGCGCTGGAGGGGATCCCGGTCGGGATGTTCGTCGTCGACGAGGCGCACTGCGTCTCGCAATGGGGACACGACTTCCGCCCCGAGTACTTCAACCTGCCGGCGGCCGCGCGGGCGCTCGGTGCGCGACAGATCTTCGCCTGCACCGCAACGGCGACGCCGCGCGTGGCCGGCGACGTGATCGTTCGCCTCGGGCTGCGCGATCCGGTTCGCGTGACGACCGGATTCGACCGGCCGAACCTCTCCTACATCGTCGTGCCATCGAAGAACGACGCCGACCGCCGTGAGCGGATCGCCGCGGTGCTCGCCGACCCGGCGGCGCGTCCCGCGATCGTCTACGCGGGGACCCGCGCGAGGACCGAGGAGCTGGCGAGCGCGCTCGGCGCGCGGCTCGGGGTTGGGGTCGTCGCCTACCACGCCGGCCTCGAGCGCGAGCAGCGCGCGGAGGCGCAGCGGCGGTTCATGGACGACGAGGTCGAGATCGTTGTCGCGACCAACGCTTTCGGCATGGGGATCGACAAGCCGGATGTCCGGACGGTCTGCCACGCAGCCGTGCCCGAGTCGCTCGAGGCCTACTACCAGGAGGCCGGCCGCGCCGGCCGCGATGGCGCTCCGGCCCGCTGCCTGCTGTTCGCCGCCGGTCGTGACAAGGGCCTGCACGTCCACTTCATCAATCAGTCGGCGGGGGAGGCCCAGAGCGCTCGCTGGGCGCAGTACCGCGGGATCTGGGCGTTCGTCGAGTCCGACCGCTGCCGGCGCGAGGCGATCAACCGCCACTTTGGAGACCGCCATCAGACTCATGTGGCGCCGGGCGTACCGTGCTGCGACATTTGCGACCCTGCTGCGCGCCCCGCCGGTCCTCCTCGAACCGAGGAGCGCCGGGTGCCGCGACGCGCCGCGGTGACGACCGCTGACACACGCGCGCGGCGGTCTGTCCCCGCACGTGCTGGGTCCGGCTCCACGCAGGTTGAGCTGGAGGATCTCGAGCGGGCGATTCTCGAGGTTGTCGTCAGCGCGCGGCCGTCCGTGGGGCGGACGCGTACCGTTGAGATCCTCCGTGGCGGGCGCTCGAAGCTGATCGCGCAGAACGGCTACGACGAGCTCGACCGCTACGGCGCCTTCGCGCACCTCTCGAGCTCGGAGGCGCTCGCGCAGGTCGACGAGTTGATCGAGCGTGGCGTGCTGCGCTCGACCGGCGGGCGCTTCCCGAAGCTCACGCGCGCTTAGGAGCCGTCGACGGCTCGCACGTCTGCGCGCCTCTCGCACAGCGCCTCGGGCTTCGCTGCGCGCCCTCCACCTTTTGCTCGCTCCCCGCCCGCCCTGTCGAGAGCGCGGGGTCAGGAGCTCGGCTTGATCGTCTCCTGGATGTCGAGCTCGTAGCCCGACTGCGATCCGTTGGACGCCAGGCTGTCGCCGTTCATGTCGAGGCCCTGGCCGGTGAACATCCCGATCTCATCGCCGCTTGCCGGCGAGAGCACCTGGAAGGACCCTCCCGGGACCGACAGCCCGATGAAGTCGCCCGCCTTCACGAAGAACTCAATCGGCTGGAACGTGTAGGTGCCAAGCGTCGTCGGAAGCGTGAACGACTGCGTCGTGCTGATGACCTGAAGCTGCCCGTTCGCCGCGGGGCGCAGATCCTGGAAGTGCATGTTGTCCTCGCACAGCGATGTGCACGTCCCGCCCGCGTAGAACCCCCGCAGCGAGACCGACGTCACCTGACCGCTGATCGTCACAGCGCCGCTTCCGGCGGGGGTGGAGCTCTGCCAGACGACCCAGTCGACGCCGCCCTGCGCGACCGTCGTCGGGTCGGTGGCAAGCGAGCTCCCGAAGACCTCGGGCATCCCTGGCGTCGGCGTGGTGCTCCCCTTGGACGCGGGTGCGGTGAAGAGACCCGGCAGACCGGCGTTCAGGGCGGCGTAGAGCGCCGCGACCGAGGCCTTCCCGGCGATCTTGGTGCCTGAGAAGCCCTGCCAGAAGCTCGTGAGCGCGCCGAGCTGCGTCGCGCTCCAGCCGAGCGCGCCGTCGTCGATCGTCGCCGGTTGGCTCAGCCCTTTCAGCGTGACCGGTCCGGCGAGCCGGTTGACGCTGCTTTGGAACGCAGCAAGCGCTTTGACGGACGCGCCGAACGCGTCGCCCAGGACGATCGTGCGCCCAGGTGCTGGGCGTTGGAGCACACCCGTGAACGAAGCGGTCAGGCTGCCCGACCACGAACTGCTGATCGCGCCGCCGCCCAGTGGGCAGAAGACCTCGACGAGCAGGACGTAGGTCGCACTATGCCGCGCGATCTTCGTCCGGCGTGCCTGCGCGAGGATCGCCAGCCCGGCCGGCTGTGAGGAAGCCGGTAGCGAGACGGCGACGGCGCGCGGTGGGCGGTGGCCGTTGAACTGGCCGTGAATCGTCTCCGCAAAGATTTGGACCGTGCCGGGGGACGGCGTCGCGACCGCGCCGGCGTCGGCAGCGCAGAACCAGCCGACGCAGGCGATCAGGGCGATCGCGCCGCTCGCAAGCGCCGTTACCCGCTGCATGCCCATGCTTCGCGCTCGTGTGCTCGGGTTGGTCAAACCGCGTCGAGGATAACAGCGACCGCGCCCGTCATGACGAGCCTGCGCGACAGGGCAGCTTCGCCACCGCGGCACGGACCACATTCATGTCCGCATGGCCGAAGTCCTGATGGGTCTGGCCGCGCCACGTCGCGACGTGTTCGATGTAGTACGGGCTCGTGAGGCTCTCGTTGTGGCCGATAACGTCGCGCACCGGAAGTCCGAACCGGCAGCGCAGCCAGCGTGTCAGCTCGAGACCCGCATGGAATTGCGCCGCGTCGCCGATGACCTGCTGGTCGGAGAAGCCGACGTTCTCGATGCCGATCGCCGTGTAGTCGAGCCCGACCACGTGCCTGCACATGATCGTCAGTGGTACGAGCTGGCGGATCGTTCCGTCGGGGGCGATCACGAAGTGCGCGCAGACCTGCGGCAGCGCGTGGAACTCGATGTCCGGCACGTCCTGTGCAAACGCGTTCCAGACGCTCTGCCACGTCGAGGTCTCCGTGAAGTGCCAGATGATGAGGTGCGGGCCGACGATCCTGTAGCTGTCGATCCCGTAGTGCAGTCGCGAATACGCTCGCATCTGCGCCTTGCGCGGAGCGCCGAACGGAATCAGGTCCTGCACGATCCGCGGCGGCGGGAGCAGCGAGGCGCTCGCGGAGGTGGGGCCGGTCGCAGAGCTCGCCGCTGTCGGGCCGCTGGCGCCTGTGGGGCCGCTCCCGGCGGTGGCGCCACCCGTCGATGTCGCGCGGCGGGCGCCGCCGTCGCGGCGCGTGGATGTGATCTCGCGCCCGTGGTGCGAGATCGTCGTGGCCGGGTGACCGCCCAGATGGGGCGATGCGAACGACCTGGGGGCCGCGGCCGCGATCAGCAGGATCGCCCCGACCGCCGCGCAACGCCGCGCCGATCGCCCACCCGCGGCGCGATGTCCGGCCGCTCGGAGGATCGCCCCGATCGCCGTGCGATGCCTTGTCGGTCCCACGCCGCTGACGCTAGCAGCCTGATCGAGTGGGAAGTCGGACGCGCTCGGTATGCTCGGCCCTATCGCCGCGAAACCAAAAACCGCAGCCGCCGCTGGGAAAACGGGCTCGGTCGCGCCGGGTGCCGTGCAGGTTCGCCGCGCGCTCCTTTCGGTCTCGGACAAGCGTGGCATCGTCGATTTCGCACGCGGCCTCGCCGAGCTCGGCGTCGAGATCGTCTCGACCGGCGGCACCGCGGGCGAGCTTCGCGAGGCGGGTTTGGACGTTCGCGCGATCGACGACTTCACGGGTTTTCCCGAGATCATGGACGGGCGCGTCAAAACGCTTCACCCCAAGCTCTATGCCGGGCTGCTCGCTGTGCGCGACAACCCCGAGCACCTGCGCCAAGCCGACGAACATGGCGTCGAGTTCGTCGAGCTCGTGTGCGTGAACCTCTACCCGTTCGAGCGCACGGCCGCCCGGCTCGGAGTGAGCGATGCCGAGGTGATCGAGAACATCGACATCGGCGGACCGACGATGATCCGCGCCGCCGCAAAGAACCACCCTTATGCGGCGGTCGTCGTTCGTCCTGAAAGCTATGACGCGGTGCTCGAAGAGCTGCGCTCGTCCGACTGCCGCGTCTCGATGGACACACGCGCGAGCCTTGCGGCGGAGGCGTTCGCGTCGACTGCGCGTTACGACACCGCGATCGCGCGCTGGTTCGCCGAGCGTGAGGGCGACGAGTTCCCCGCGCTTCACGTGCGTGCGTACGAGAAGGTCGTCGACCTGTCGTACGGCGAGAATCCGCATCAGCGCGCCGCCTACTACGCCACCACGGGTGCGCGCACACACCTGCTTTCGATGGTCCGCCAGCACCACGGCAAGCAGCTCTCCTACAACAACCTGCTCGATCTCGACGCCGCCCGTCGCCTCTCGGAGGATCTCGCGACGGCGCTTGGCCGCGGGGCCGGTCCGAGCTGCGTGATCGTCAAACACAACAATCCTTGCGGTTGCGCGCTCGGCGAGTCGGGGCTCGACGCCTACCGGAAGGCGTTTGCGTGCGACCCGGTGAGCGCGTACGGCGGCGTGATCGTGCTCGGCACGCCGGTCGATCGCGAGCTGGCCTTGGCGCTGAACGAGCAGTTCATCGAGGTGCTGTTTGCGCCGGCCTACGACGAGGACGCTCTCGAGGTCCTGATGGGCCGCAAGAACATCCGCATCCTCGAGCAGGGTGATCGCCGCGCGGGCGTCGGCGAGCCCGAGGTACGGCAGGTCGCGGGCGGTTTGCTGGTCCAGGACCGCGACGGCTCCGCCGACGCTCGCGAGGACATGCGCGTCGCGACCTCGCGAGCGCCGAGCGAGGACGAGTGGGACGACCTCCTGTTCGCCTGGCGCGTCTGCAAGCACGTTCGCTCGAACGCGATCGTTCTCGCGCGCGGCCTGGCCACGGTCGGGGTCGGCGCCGGGCAGATGAGCCGCGTCGACTCAGTCCGCCTGGCGGTCGAGAAGGCGGCGCCCGGAACCGTCGCCGGCTCCGTGCTCGCTTCGGATGCGTTCTTCCCCTTCGCCGACGGTCCCGAGCTCGCCGTCGCCGCCGGCGTGGTCGCTGTCATTCAGCCGGGCGGCTCGGTTCGCGACGACGAGGTCGTCGCGGCCGCCGAGGAGGCGGGCATCGCGATGGTGATGACCGGTCGGCGCCACTTCCGCCACTAGCGGCTCGTCCGCTCCGCCTCTTGCCGCGCTGTCGTGGCAGTCCTGAGTCGTTACGATTCAGCGGGTTTTCAGCGCCCGGCCTGGAGGTCGAATGAGCAAGCTCAGACTCGCTATCACGATGTCGCTCGACGGCTATGTCGCTGGTCCCGGGCAGGACTTGGAGCACCCGCTCGGAGTTGGCGGCATGGAGTTGCACGAGTGGTTTTTCCCGCTCAAGGAGTTTCGGGAGATGCACGGCGAGCAGGGCGGCGAGATCAACGCGAGTTCCTCAGTGGTCCAGCAGCGCTGGGAAAACATCGGCGCCACGATCATGGGACGCAACATGTTTGGCGGCGGCACCGGGCCGTGGGGCGACGATCCGTGGCGAGGCTGGTGGGGCGAGAACCCGCCCTATCACCATCCCGTGTTCGTGCTTACTCACCACGCACGCGAGTCGCTCGAAATGAAAGGCGGCACCACCTTCCACTTCGTCACCGAAGGCATCGGCCCGGCGCTCGCCCGGGCCAAGGATGCCGCCGAGGGGCAAGACGTCTGGCTTGCCGGCGGCGCGGCGGCGGCCAAGCAGTACCTGGCCGCACACCTTGTCGACGAGATCGACATCTCGATCGCGCCCGTGATCTTGGGCGCCGGCGAGCGTCTGCTCGCGGGCCTCGAGCAAGGAGCGCTGAAGCTGACCCAGATCCGGTCCATCGACGCGCCAGGCGTCACGCACATCAAGTACCAGGTCAGCTGAGCCGAACCCCCTTCGGCCAGAGTCGAACTCACGGTCGCTGACCTGCTCGAGCCCGGCGCGCTCCTGGATCGCCGCCGCGCTCGTTCTGGACTGCACGACTCGTTCATCGCAAACATCACGGAAGCGCAGCTGGCGTCACGACTCGGCGCGGTGTCCTGGCCGTGCGGGCGATCCCATGTTGCGGCACGGCAGCGGTCAATAGGCTTCGATGTCGACGATGACCGTGCGAACTAGCGGAATCCGGCAGCCGAGCGTGTGGGCGAGCGTCGTCAGCGACCAGGCGTTGGTGTTGCGCGACTGGTTGCTCGGCGTTGGTTTCTCCGAAGATCTGATGATCTCCGCAGAGAAGGACGGTCTAGTCCATCACTGCCAATTGGATTGGCCCGAGGGCGGTCGCGTGTTGCTCTCCAGCACCGGCGAGCGCAGTACACCCTGTCGGGCAGGCACCAGCTCCCTGCATGTCGTCACCGCTGACCCGGACGCGGTGCTGGAGCGCGCGCTCAACGTCGGCGCCACCATCGTGCATCCACTCAGGGATCAAACCGACTATCCATCGCGCGATTTCACCGTCGCCGACCCCGACGGCAACCACTGGACCTTCGCGACGTTCGCCGGCTAGCGCAAGTCGCGCAAGGGGAGTGCCTGGTCAGGTGCCCGTGGCGGCTTTCTGCGGGAGCGATCACCGGCTCGCCGGGATGGTGGTGTCAGGCGCCTGAGCGGTCGGCGTCGCGCAGGAGGTCTGCGACGACCTCGCCGGCCTTCTTGCCGCTCGCGCCAGCCAGGCGCTCGAGGCGTTCGGCGTCCTCGCCTTCGATGCTCACCATGATCCGTAGACCAGCGGTCGGGCTGCCGTCGTGGAGTTCGACTAGCGCGGATCGATCGCGTGACGCTCGTCGCACGGCAGAGTGCTGTATTCGTGGGGAAGCGGTCGTGGGAAGCGGACTATGGGCCGCTGCCAAGTGGCTCCAGCGTGCGCCATAACGTGTGGGCGGTGCGGCGCCCCACGAGGAGGAAGCCCAGCGGTCCTTGGCTGTTGTTGTTGACGCCGATCGTGAATTCCACGACTTGGGCGTAGCTCGCAAAGGGTGTCGAGCGCTTGTTGCCGTCGTACGGGCCGCGAAAGATCCGATAGCTCGGGCCACACTTCGCGACGACCATCGCAGCCGCGCTCGCGGCGGCCAGAGCCATTTGCCTGACAGAAGCTGGCGTTTGAGCAGCCCGTCGTCAGGCCGCAACGAGAGCGATCATCGCCGCTGTGGCGCTCTCGCGGCGCCGGACGGGCCGATTCAATCGGGCTGGTTCATGGGTTGTGTCTACCAGACGAGTGCAACGCCGTAAGGGACGAGCGCTTTGTCGTTGGAGATGAGTACTGCTTGCTCGACGGCTGCTTGGGCGATGAGCATCCGGTCGAACGGGTCGCGGTGGTGCCACGCGAGCAACCCGACGGCTTCGGCGTGGGCGATCGTGACGGGGAGCGCGTTTGCGCCAGCACCGATCAGTGTCGATGCGAAGCCATCGGGGGCTTTGAGCTTGCCGAGCGAGCGCTTGATCGCAACCTCCCAGACAACCGCGGCGCTCAGCAGGACATCGTTTGATGCGTCGTCGAGTAGATCTGCTGATGCTGACCCCAAGCGTTCGTCGTCGCCGAGCCACCAAAGCGCGGCGTGCGTGTCCAGCAGTAGCTTCACCGAGCGCCGAACGCCTCAGCGATGTCTTCGGGCAGCTCGTCGAAGTCCTCGGCAACCTCGATCTGATTGCGCCAAGCGCCGCGCACGCTCGCAAGCGAAGACGTTCCCGAGACGGGCACCAGCCGAACAACCGGGGTGCCGTTGCGAGCGATCACGATGTCCTCACCGGCAGCCGCGCGCTCAACGAGCTGAGACAGAGTGGTCTTGGCTTCGTGCATCCCGACCTGCGGCATGTCGAGACACTATCACACGCTAGCTAGGCTAGCTAGATGTTAGACGGCGGGGACATTCCACAACAGCTCCGCCGCTCTTCACCGGCAGCGCGCCGAACAGGAGCCCGTCCCACGGTCCCCGACGGTTGCGCAACGGACGATTTCCAAGTCAGCGCGTCGTCGCCGTGGCTCCTGCATCGCCGCCGTGAGCGAAAGCCAAACGCGGTCCGACCCGAGCGCATGGTCTTCGTCCTCTGCATAAGCGCGGCCGACCCTCGTCCGGACACTCCCCGAATTGGGGGCACGTTCGCGCGGTACCCTTCGTTGATGATTGGCGGTGTCACTGGTCGGCGGTGGCCCTGGTTCGGCGCCTGGGGCCTGGTGGGCGTGTGCGTTGGGCTGTCTCTGAGTGCGCTCGCGCTGGTGACTCTCCCGCTGGCTGTCGTTCTCGCGTTCGTTTTCCGACGTAGCCACGGACGAGAGCGGCTCGGCCTCGCTGCGGGGATCGGCGTCGCGGTCGCGTTTTTCGGGAGCCTCCATACGAGCTACCAAGCGTGCTCCTCCGCACCGTTCGTCGGGCGCGGGGGCGTCGTTTACTCGTGCGGCGGTGTAGACGGTCCTCGCTGGTTGATCGTCGGCACAGCCGCGGTGGTTGCCGCCGTCGCGGTGTACTGGTACGCCGCTTACCGCGCCAGCGCGCTAACCACTACCGGCGCCACACCGATCCGCGACTGAACGAGGCGGCGCCATGTCGCCGACGTTGGCTCACTTGTTGCCGGCTTCCTGGTGTAGGTGGTTGGCGATGTGCTCGCTGAGCGCGCAAGCGCGCGTCGTGCTGCTACCGAGTGGTGGCGATGTTGACGGGGTGGCGTTGGTCGTCAAAGACGGCGGCGATTTCGAGGTGTCCGCCGAGTGCTTCGATGTAGTTGCGTAGCGTGGATAGGTACACGTCGCCGCGGCCTTCGAGACGGGATACGTTGCCTTGGGAGATGCCGAGTAGTTCGGCGAGCTGGACTTGGGTGACGTGACGGGTTTGGCGTAGCTCGGCAAGGGCGAGCGCGTCGTCAATCGCTTGTTTGCGCTCATTGACGTTGGCATCCCAGTTCGGGTCGCTACGGCGTGCTCGTTTGCGTAGCTCGTTGAAGTTCTTGGTTTTGGTCGCCATTAGGGTGCTCCTTCGCTCTCGAGGTCCTTGAGGTGCTCGTCAAACAGGTCGTCGGCGAGCGGAATCATCTGCGCGTAGAACTCCTTCCAGCGATCGCGCTTGTCGCCACCAACCAGCAGGATCGCTGCCCTCCGCGGGTCGAACGCGAACAGGATCCGAATCGTGCCCACGCGCAGCTCTTTCATGTTCGCGTGACGCGAGCCCTCGACCGTATCGACCAGGGGTCGCCCCAGCCCGGGGCCGCGCTCCTCGAGAACCCGTACCACGGCATCGATCGCTTGCTGGTCCCAGGCACCCAGCGTGTTCCACCACGCCTCGAACTGATCGGTGAACTCGACATCCCACACCCCGACACGATACCTTAGAACACATATACCGTCAACCGCATACAGCCGTGTGGTCGCTCGCGCACCCCGTGGCCACTGGCTGCCGCTCCCAGATTAAGCGGTCGTCCGCAAAACGCCACCCTGCGCTTCCCCAGAGCGCGACATGCGAGCGTCTCCTTGGCATCTCATCGGACGCATGCTTTGGACGACAAGAACTACCTTGGCGGGTCAGTCGCGGCGCGCCTGCTTTCGCAGGCCGAGCGGGAGCGATGTCAGCGACTCGGCCGAGTATCGGAAATCGTCCAGAGCGTAAGCGACAGCCGTCAGTTCGAGATGCTCGCTAACCCGCGAAAGGGGGCGTGGTGATGGCTGCTCTCGTCGGAGGGAGCCGCAGCCGGGTGCCTTCAGCCGCGGTTGGTGCTGACGACCATTCCTTGGAAGTTGCGGTGGGTGTCGATGTAGAAGCCGACCGCGACGCAGTCGGTCGGGCTGGTGCAGGCGATCGAGGTGAGCCAGGACGTTTGCGTCGGCGGCGCCGGGTTTACGCCGTTGGGGAGCCTGACTTGGAGTGCGCGTTGCCAGGCGCCGCTGGTCTCAGTCGCGGCCATCGGCTCGCTGTCGATGCTGCGATCGACGTCGGCGTCGTTGTAGGTACCGACGGCGACGCAGTCGGCACGGCTGGTGCAGGCGACCGAGATAAGAAGCGCCGGAGTCGGATCGGGCGTGTTGCGGCCGTTCGTGGCGTTGGCGGGCAGCGCAAGCCGGTACGCGCTGCCCCAGACACCGCGTGACTCGCTGATTGCCATCGGCCCCCTCCCTTCGAGAGCGGTGTATGTGCCGACGGCGACGCAGTTCCCCGCGCTCGCGCACGTCACCGAATAGAGGTCAGCGGCGCCTTCGCCATTGGTGAAGCGCACCCCCGCGGGCGGCGCAACCACTCTCGCCTGCGTCCAAACGCCGCGTGTGTCGCTTACCACGAACGGTCGACCTACACCGGCGTAGCCGACCGCCACACAGGTCCTTGGGCCGGTACATGAAATCGAACTGAGACGCGCCCCCGAATCGTCGCCCGATGTGTTGCTCGGTGAACCTGGCGGTGGGATTTGAACGGCCCGACGCCATACGCCGCTCGTTTCGATGGCGACCGTCGCGGCTGTGTTCCCAGCGCCCGTGTAATAGTCGACGACGGCCGCACAGTTGCCATCACTGGTGCACGTCAGGGACGAAAGGCCTGTCGGCAGCCCGCCGCGATGGGTGTCGGCGCTCGACGGTAGCCTGACCGCGCGTGCCCGGCTCCATACACCGCCGCTTTCGGTCACGGCCATCGGCTCGGTGACGTTCCTTGCGTTGGTGTAGCTCCCGACTGCAGCACACTCGCCGAGGCTGGTGCACGCTACCGACATGAGAGCACCGGACCGGGACCCCTTAGCTGCGGTTCCATTAGTCGGCAGCGCCGGCGTGGTCGCGCGAGCCCACACCCCTCGCGTCTCAGTGATGACCATTGGCAGCGTGTGTCCGGCCGTGTCGAAGTAGGTACCGACAACGACGCAACTGCCGGGCCCCGTGCAGGCGATCGAAGGGTTGCCGGACAGCGCCGTTGCACCTGCCGGCATCGCAACCGCGTTCGCTGCCGGCCACACGCTCACCGCCGCTGGCGACGAACTCGCGGCAGCAGGTGCCAACCCAAGCAGCACGACAAGAACACAAGCGAGGCCAGCACGAGTCTGACGGCGAGGGGTCACGACACCACGGTAGCCGACACGCCATCACTCACCAAGATCGCCGCACCAGGCAAGGATTGAAGAGCGCTCTGAGACACGGAGCCAGACACACACCACCGTGCCCGCTCAGCGTGATTAGCGAGCGCCTACTCGACCTCGCGCCACGCGCTCGCAACGGACGATTTCCGATACTCAGCGGAGTCGCTGACATCGCTCCCGCTCGGCCGGCAAAAGCAGGTGCGCAGCAGGCGTCGGTCGAGAGTGATCCTTGTCGTCCCAAGCATGAGCGCGGCCGGCGCTCGTCTGGATGCTCGCTTCCAGGAAGCGGTCACGAGGTGGG
>CAYQZU010000004.1:0-217497 GCA_964422115.1 uncultured Solirubrobacteraceae bacterium
GCCTCCGCAGCCCGGCTCGCCTCCGCAGCCCGGCTCGCCTCCGCAGCCCGGCTCGGCAGCTAGGCTGCGGCAGCGGCGCCGTTGCCGGCTGCTGCTGCGGCCGCCGCCGCGGCCGATTCGGCGTGACTGCGGCCGAGCGCCTGCGAGATCTGCTCGTACTCGGCGACGGTGATCTCGCCGGAGGCGAGGCGCCGGTCGAGGATCTCGCCGGCCGAGAGCCCCGGCGAATCGGCGAGCCCGCCAGCACCCGATCCTCCGCGCCAAACGCTCGACAGGACGTACACGGCAACCGCTGCGAGCGCGAGGACCGTTAGACCGCTGACCAGCGGGAGAACCCAGTTGCCTGCCGGAATGTGCCGCCGAAACATCGCAAAGAGCATAAATCAGATCGGCGGACCTTGCGGTGACGCCAACCCCGCCACCGACGGATCAGCTCCCGAGCGCCGCCAGCTTGGCCCCTTCACCGTTGCAATCGAACAGTCCGCGGGCGTAGTCGAGCTGCGAGAGGTGAAACGCCCCGGTCGGAAACCGATCGCCGGTCGTCGTGTTGATCTGCGGGCACGTGGTGATCGCCGCCGCGAGGAGCGCCGAGTCGCCGGCTCGTTTGTCGGACGCCGCATTGAAGTTGTTGGCGCCCTCGTTATAGATCCAGCGGATACGGCCGCTGTTTATCTGGTCGACGAACCACGCGAGCGACGGATCGGTTTCCCGGCCGGAAAACCCGCCCATGCCGACGACGTCGTAGCCCTGGCAGATGATCGCGTCGGCAGCGTTGGCTTGGCTGGATACTCCGATCGGCCCCCCGCCGTGGCCCTTCACGAAGTCGATCACGGCCCGCAGCGACGGGTCCCTGCACGGTCCCGGCGGGGCGATACCGCTCGGTGGCGCCCCGATCGGCCCGACCTGGCGCGGCGGCGGCGCAGCGTTGCCCGGCGTGGCTCCCGCGGCGGGAGCGGGCGGGCGACCGGGAGGCCCACCCGCTCCCGGCCCCGACGCGGGCGGCCCGGCGCCCGTGCCCGGCAACCCACCCGCCGGTGAGGCGATGCTCGCGACGAACGAGTTGTCGATCGCCGGACCGCCACTCGGGAACGTCGGCTGCGTCGAGTAGCCGAGCGTGTCAACCGCCCAGATCGACGGCGCGAGCGCCAGCGCTGCGAGGCACGCGCCGATCGCTGCGACGCGCACGCGCCGCTCGTCGGCGCCGAGAAGTGCAAGAGCGCCCGCGCCCACCACCACCAGCAGGACCGGCTCGACCCATGAGAGCTGGCCCGGATAGTCAGCCAGGATCACGGTCTCCGACACCGCGCCGGCGGCGAGAAACACCGCGGCGAGCACCGGCGACCCGAGCCGGCCGCTCAGGAGCCCGCCGGCCGCCGCGCCGACCAGGGCAGCCGTGAACGGCGCAAGGAGCGAGACGTAGTACGGATGAAAGATCCCGTGGGCGCTGCTGAAGAGGATCGCTGCTGCCAGAAACGCGCCACCGACCGCGAGCACCCAACCGCTGCGCGGATCGTCACGACGCAACCGCGTTGCGAAGACGATCACCAACAGGCCGGCGACTGCTGCGCCCAGCATCCACCCGGCCTGCCCACCGAGCGCCGCATTGAGCAGCCGGAACGGACCTGTCGCGCCGCCGAAGACGCCATTCAACGCTCCAGAGGCCGCGCCCGGTGGCGCCGGCGCATGCGCGAGAGCGCCGGTTGCGCCGGTCGGTGGACCGCCGTTCTGTCCCGCAACGCGACCGAGCCCGTTGTAGCCGAAAATCAGCGACAAGATGCTGTTGTCGGCGGTGCCACTGATCCACGGGCGGTCCGCGGTCGGCGTCAGCGCGACGAGCAGCGGCCACGCCGACGCGATCGCCGCCATCGCGATTCCGCCCGCAACGAGCTGGTCGATGGTTCGCCGCAACCCGCCCGGGCGCAGCCACAACCACGCCAGCACGATCCCAGGCACGACGACCAGTGCGACGAGCATCTTCGTCTCAAAGGCCAGTCCGACCATCACGCCGCTCCAAACGATCCACGCGGTGCGATCCTCTAGGGTCGCACGGACCAGGAACCAGACGGCCGCAACAGCGCACAGCGCGACCAGCGCGTCCGGGTTGTTGTGGCGCGACATCGCGACGGTGATCGGAGTGGTAGCGAGCGCGATCCCTGCGATGAAGCCGGCTGTCCGCCCGAAAAGGCGCCGCACCAGGTCGTAGAGCAGCACGACCGTAGCCACCCCCATCAAAGCCTCCGGAATGAGAATGCTGAGCGGGTGGTACCCGAACGCGCGCGCCGAAAGAGACTCGATCCAGAGCGCGAGCGGCGGCTTGTCGACCGTCATCAGACCGCCCGGATCGAACGCGACGTAGAGGAAGTTGTGCCAGCTCTTCCCCATCGAGCGGATCGCCGCCGAGTAGTAGGTGTTCGCCCAATGGTTGCGCGAGAGCCCCCACAGATCGAGCGTCGCGGCCACCGCCACAAGGACGATCACCTCGCCGACCGCACGAAATGCTTCGAGCGCGCGGCCGAGTCCGCGCGAGCGGTGACCGTGAAGCAGCAACGGCGAAAGCTCACGTTCGCCTGGCCCCGCGGGACGGGGCTCGAGAGTCTGCTTGGGGATC
Source organism: uncultured Solirubrobacteraceae bacterium (assembly GCA_964422115.1). Classification (GTDB taxonomy): domain Bacteria; phylum Actinomycetota; class Thermoleophilia; order Solirubrobacterales; family Solirubrobacteraceae; genus Palsa-513. The sequence goes on from CAYQZU010000004.1 coordinate 2,609, forward strand.
GCCATCTCGTGCTGGGGAGGGATCTTGCGCAACCGACCCGACGTTAAGGCCGCACGGACCGGGAGCATCGTGCGCCGGTGCCCGGTCGCACGCCGCGAAGGTTCGCAGTGGCGAATAAAGAGCGGCTCAGCCACCGCGGCGCCGCGGGCGAGTCCGATCGCCGGCCTCGACGACGAACGCGAAGGCGGAACCATTGACGCCCGCGGCCGAACGGGCCGTTGCAACGCCACACCACGATCTATAATCGCCGTCTCGCGCGGATGTAGCTCAGTTGGCTAGAGCGTCTGCTTGCCATGCAGAAGGTCGAGGGTTCGAGTCCCTTCATCCGCTTCGAAAAGCCCCGGAAATGGGGCTTTTCTGTTTTCTGGGTTCGGGCGAAGAGCGAAATATGTCCCGAATCTGTCCCGACAATCGTCTAGTCTTGGGCCATGCCGTCCACCTTTGGGCGCCCGCTGCAGCCGCCGACCGGCCACGTGTTCCGCGTCGCGCGCACGCGTGGAGCGGTCTGGTACGCGAAGTACCGGCTACCTGACGGGCGCCAGGCGCAGAAGAAGATCGGGCCGGCGTGGACCGAGCGTGGCCGACCACCAGCCGGCTACTACACGAAGCGGCTAGCCGAGGACTGGCTGCGGGAGGTCCTCGATCAGGCGCGCCGCGGCACGCTGCCGGGCGCTGTCCGCACCGGCGCGCGCTTCGAGGACGCGGCGGCCGAGTGGCTTCGCTACGTCGAGCACGATCGGGACGTCAAGCCGTCGACGCTCCGCCATTACCGCTCGACCGTCGACGCGCACCTCCGCCCCAGGTTCGCCGGCGAGCGGATCGAGGACATCACGACCGCGCAGATCGAGTCCTGGCGCATGACGCTCGGCAGCGAGCGCGCGAAACCGCTCAGCAACCGCACGCGCAACAACGCCGTTGCCGTCCTTCACGGCATTCTCGAGCGCGCCCGCAAGGTCTTCGGCCTGCGCGTTAACCCGGCCGCCGATATTGAGCCGCTGCGTGAGCGCTACGACTCGACGCGATTCATGTTCTACTCGTCCGAGCAGGTCACTGCCCTCGTCCGCGCCGCGGCGAGTGAGCAGGACGGAGCGATCTACCTCACGGCAGCACTCACTGGTCTACGGCGCGGCGAGCTGGTCGCGCTGCGCTGGTGCGACGTCGACTTCGAGCGCGAAGCGATCCGCGTGCGTGGCACCTACGCCAACGGGGTGCTCACCTCACCGAAGTCCGGTCATGGCCGCAGCGTCCCGATGGTGGCGCAGGTCGCGACGATCCTCGCCCGGCTCGGCCAGCGCGACCACGACGTCGCCGAGGAGGATCTCGTCTTCCCCGGCGAGCACGGCGGCCACCTCGATGGCAGCGCGCTGCGCCGCCGCTACGTCGCAGCGCAGACGGCCGCCGATCTCCCTCTGATCCGTTTCCACGACCTGCGTCACACATTCGGCACGCTCGCCGCCCGCGGCGCCGAGTCGCTCGTCGAGCTCCAACACTGGATGGGCCACGCCGAGATCCGCACGACCCAGCGCTACACGCACTACCGCGAGCAGAGCGGCGCCGCAAAGCGACTCGCCCGAGCCTTCGAGCCCGACATAGTCAACGACAACGAATCACGTTCGCCGGCCAACCTCACGAACCAGGGCTGAGCATTGATCCACGTCGGCTCTGCCGACTTGGATGCAGAACTAGCCGGAGGCGGAGCGCTGTCAAGGGTGCCCCGTCAGGGGCGCGCCGAAGGCGCGGGCGAAGCCCAGCCCTTTACAGCCAGCGAAGCCGCAGGCTACGCGCCCACGTATGTCACGGGCCGTCGGCCCGGTTGGCGTCAGCCTCCGCCGCCAGCAGCACCAGGGCGCGGATCGTGAGAATCATGTTGTCGACGGTGTCTTCGATCTCGTCGGCCTTCCAGCGCCGCTGCCACTCAGCCGCGGACACGCCCGCGGCCGCTTCAAAGGCGGCCACGGCACCAGGCGTGGTCCTGAGTTCGATCGACACGGTACGAACGCGTTCGGCCAGCTGGCGCTGGTAGGCAGCCAGCTCGGCCTGCGGAATGCGCATGCCACGCTCGCTCCGACGCACGGCCGGCAACTTGCCCCGCGCCACGAGCTTATAGACGCCGTCGTTGGTCATCTCCAACGCTGCTGCGACCTCCGCGACCGTGAGATAACGACCCTCCATCAGCCACATTATCGGCATTTGTCCGCTTCGTCTACGTAGTCTGCACCGTCCGGTGCGTATAGTCTGCACTTCCTGCCTCGCGAATACGCGGTCGCGGAGGTGGTGGCGGCGACGGTAGCGCAGCGGACAAACTAGGCGCGATCGTTGTCGGACCACACCGCGACCGGACAAAGCGCTAACGTGCGCCACCATCGTGCGACGAGCGGCTGGAGTAGAGGCGTAGACTCTTGAGGGCGCTCCCGTTCCGTCCGATACAACAGTGATCATGGAGCACCAGCTGTCTAGGGAGTTGCTCAATGTCTGATTCCACCGTCATCGAACTCCGGCAGGATGGCGAAGAGGCTCTTGCCGAATTGCAGGAGCGTGTCAAGGAAGCCACGGTCGCGATGCTTGAGCTGCTGCGGGAGAATGATGCGCGTACCTGGACAATTAGAGAGCTGCAGGACGCAGCCGCAGATGGTCGGTCCCCGACGGCTACGTCGTTGGCCTTCCTGGGTCTCATCAAGGCACGCGTCATCGATGTCGACGATGATCTCCGAGTACACGTCGTAGACCGCTAGCGGTATCAGCCTCGGCGCATGGAACGCCGGCTGTCTGTACTCACGGACGCAGTTGCGAGCTCTCTGGACGAGCGTCGTGTACCCGAGCCTCCGCCATCGACTAGAAGCGAGTCGCGCCGCGACCGCGATCGAATTCTCTATTCATCCGCCTTCCTGCGACTCGGCAACGTCACGCAGGTTGCCGCCCCTGAGGTCGGCCACACTTTCCACAGTAGGCTCACCCACTCGCTCAAGGTGGCTCAGGTTTCGGCTGGCTTGGTTGAGCGCCTCAAGGCTCTTGCCGTGCGAGGCGAACTTGATGATCGATCAAGCCGCCTGGTCGGGTACCTCGACGAGCATGCCGCCGAAGCCGCTGCGCTAGCGCATGATCTCGGACACCCTCCGTTTGGCCACCTCGCAGAGCAGGTGCTTCAAACGCGCTCGCAAGGCGTCGCCAGCTTCGAAGGGAATCCGCAATCCTTCCGCATAGTTACGCGTTTGTCCCTTCGATCGGCTGATTCCCCTGGTTTGAATCTCACGCGGCGTACGCTCAACGGGATGCTGAAGTATCCGTGGGCGCGCGCCGAGGAGCCGCCGTCACGCGCGAGGAAGTGGGGCGCATACGACCCCGACATGGATACGTTCACATGGGCCCGCCGCGGGCTGCCTGAAGACGAGCGCACCCTTGAGGCAGAGGTAATGGACTGGGCTGACGACGTGACGTATGCCGTACACGACATGGATGACTTCTATCGTGCCGGCCTTGTCCCGCTGGATCGACTTGTCACAGACTCCGCGGAGAGACAGCACCTTTCGGAGCACCTCTGCAACAAGTACGGCAACGAAACTGGCGGACGCCTGTCAACCGCCGCCGAGCGCCTATTTACGGAGGGGTTTGTCTCGTCGATTCGAGTCCCGTTCTCCGGCATGGCGGACGAAAGGGCCAACCTGAGGAGCGTTAGCTCCACACTGATAGGCCGCTACATCGACGCGCTCAATCTTCGCGATTCTGCAGATGAGAACACGGTGACGTTGGAGATCAGCGACGAAGTCTTCGACGAGGTAGCCGTGCTCAAGGAATGTACGTGGCTATACATCATCGATCGTCCGTCACTCGCAGTGATTCAACATGGCCAAGAGCACGTGATTGATGCGCTTTACACGCTCTATCACCAGGCCGTTCACAACGGAGATACGAAGCTACTCCCGCCCGCCTTCGCACAACGCATCCCCGGGAGCGAGGGCGCTGCACTGGAGCGGATCGTCATTGATCTAATTGCGGGAATGACCGAGGCAAGCGCTGCCGAGATCTACAAGCAGCAGCTGGGAATCGTTCCAGGGTCGCTGCTGTCCCACATTGCAGTCTTGACCTAGACCGACTGGGGGCCGGATGGCACCCCGGAGGCTTGCGAGAGCGTTTCATCGACGCGCCCGTAGTCGAATGCGTGATCTATGCGTACTTCAGCCGTGAAGAGCGTCCCCGGCATCCACGGACTGGCATACGCGGTGGTTGCATCGGGTGCACATGCAACGGTGACGCCACCTGATCGCAGTGTCAACAGGCCACCGTTCTCCGCCAGCACCAGTCGCGCAAGGAAGAGCCCCATGCCCCGTGCGGGCCCTGGGGTGCCGCTAACGCCAGGATCAAGCGCACTTCGGAGCGCACTAACGTTGTCGACCCCTGCGTAGTCGGGATTCTGCGCAAGACTCGCTTGGACCCCCATGCCCAGATCGCAAACCGCCAATTCAAAGCGGTCACTCGCCACACTAGCTACAGCGGCGACGCCGCCGTGGCGGTCTCCGTGCTGGATTACGTTCCGACAGATCTCTTCGATCATCGTTCCGACAGATACGATCGCCGTTGGCGCAAGCGGCACCTGCTGGAGCAGCGCGAACTGCAGGCCCTGCACCGCCTCGTAAACGCCATCGCGGTCCGTGAATGCCTCAACGCCACGGGCATTCGGCGAGGCGCCCGCCCGCGGTTGGGCGCGATCACCGAGGACTGCACTCATCGCGGCCGGACCAAGTGATCCGTGGAGTGCACGCCTGGCTGGTGGGACATAGCCGCACATCGGGTCGCATTGCCCCGCTTGCTTCCAACGTCTCAATCTTGCGCCAAGCGCAGCCATGCCGACTGCACCCGCTGACTCAACTCGCGAGAGATCAAGCCGGAGGTCCACCGGCGGCCTGAGCTTTTCGACGCCTTGACACACGTCGTGCAAAGCGTCCACGGCATCGGACTTAAGTTCGCTGTCGAGCGAGATTGTGTACGTCATGCTGGGCCGCTCTTGTTAGATCAGATGCGCCGGGGGGGGAACGTGTCGTCCAAGCCCGAGACGCGTTCCGGACGCCATCGAGGATCGACCGGTTCGAGCCTATCCCACTACCCGCCGAAGTGCGGGGACCGAGAGTCGTCCCTGGCCGCGCTGCGCCGGCGTTCTGACGAGCGTCTCAACGAGCTGGCGGCTGAGGGCAGCACCCGGGCTGGTCCAGGTCAGCCCTGTCGCTGGCTGCTCGCTGACGTGACCTACGCAGGCGCGCCGCCTGATCCACCGTCCTTGCAACCATTGAGGCCAGCGCTTGTAGGTCCCACGGGCCAATTACCGCTCACGGGACGTTCGCCCATCGTCAGCGAATCGGTCACGGGGCACCGAGACCGAGGTCATCTCGGGTCCAGCGGATGACGACTTCACGCACCTTGTCGATAGCGTCGAAGTCGACGCGCTTGTAGATGTGGCCGACGAAGTCGGTCGGCAGGTTGGGGGTGTCACGGTCGCGGAGCAACGCGCACCGGCGACCGGTGACAAGCATGCCGCCGACTTCGATCAACACATTGTCATTCAGCTCTGTTCCGAACCGCGTCTCGAATAGCCCGATCCCGTAGCGACAGGCCCACATGTGGGCGGCAATGTTGCCGAATAGCTCATCGTCTGCATTCCGGTCAGAGGCGAGATGCAGCGTCATACCGACGTCGGTCAGCACAGCTCTCACGGCGTCGATCACGTTTTGCACCGGATCCGGCAGCTCGCTCTCCTTGGTCTCCTTGGGAAATCGCGTCATGCAGAACACGTTCTGTTCGAACGGAAACGCGTCGAGAAGCCGCGCAATGGCGGGCTGCCAGCGCGGGGGCGCGAACTCCGGCGGAATGACGGCATGGGGAGCGTCCGACAGTGCGGCACCGGAAACCAGGCTCATCTCGGCCTCGATGGCCGCAAGATCGAGGCCCTGAACGATCGGCGGTACCTGCTCGCGGCCCTCCGGCGTGAGCGACCATGATCCACTGCCTCCGGGCCGGCGTAGTGTGAATCCCCTGCGTGCGAGCAGGCCGAGCGTGGCACTCACGTTACCCGGGCGCGGCACGCGTAGCGCGTCGAAGACCGTGCGCACCTCAGCGGGCGTGAACCACCCATCTTCGGAGCGCAGCATCGCGACGTGCGATGCAACAAGGACACGCTCCGCGACGGTGACTATCCGCTGCAGCGACAGCCCGAACGAGGTAGCTATCTCACCGTTCCTAGGCTGCTAACTCGGTCAAGAGCGCACCAGCTTGCTCGAAGCCCGTAGCGTTCGCTTTGAACTCGCGCTGCGCGCCGCTTCCCTTGATGCGGAAGCCGTTGCCGTCGAGCGTCTTGATGTGCGCCGAAAAGTTAGACGGGTCGGCCTTTCCCCTGTCCTCACAAACGGCGCGAACAACGGCCGAGGCCGTCCACTCAGCGTCCAGACCGGCCGCCTGGCGTCCGGCAACGACGAGGCGGGCGATTTGGAGAATGGCTTCCTTCGTGGTCGGACCAAGCTTGCTTGGGGCAACGATGAGGTGGAGCCCATCCTCGTCGATGTCGAACACCCTCTCTGCTGTCGTGGTTTCGACACCAAGCTTCGCAGCGAGCTTCGCCATCGCTCCATCTCCCGATGACCCGCTCTGGGGTGCAGCGCTCCCCGCCGTCGCCGCCGGTGCACCCGAGGCTCCGAGTGGTGCAGTGGCAGATGAGTTGGCGGGGAGGACTGTGGCTACCAGAACATCGAGGGCCCGTTCGAACGCGGCCGACCGTAGGTCCTCCGGAACGTTCGCGTCCTCTACCGCTTGAACAGCCTGGCGGAGTTGGTCGGTGAGCGAGGCGAGGCTCATTTGGATTTAACGTTAGACGCCGCATCGGTCGTATAGAACGTGGCCTGCCTTGCTGGCCGTCGTGTCCCGGGAAATGTCCCCAGATGAACAAATCCGAGGTGATTTGAGGGCAGTTGAGAGCGCGTGAGAGCCCGTGAAATAAGGGGATCGCAGGTCACAGCGAGACTTGCCATGCAGAAGGTCGAGGGTTCGAGTCCCTTCATCCGCTTCAGAATAGCCCGCAAATGCGGGCTTTTCTTGTGTAGGGGTGTGGAGCGGGAGCTGGAGGTGTCGAGAAACATGGCTCTCAAGTTCGCGCCAGCGCTACTACGACGCTGAGATGCACACGAACGTGCCGGACGCCGTGCCTCTGCCGGCGGCGACGCACATCGTCCAGATCGCCGCCGGCGGCGATTACAGCGTGGCGCTCAGTTCGACCGGCCAGGTATACGCCTTGCGCTGGCGCCGCTGCCCACGGGCGCCGACTTCGCCTGTCCGTCGGAGACCCACTGCAGTTGCCCTCCTGCGAACGCGACCGATGTGATCGTCGTGGCGGAGTCCAGCGTCTGCGACTGCCCGCCGCTGCGCAGCATCAGCGTGTCGGTGCCTGCGCCTGACGGGGCTTCCGGCGCGGTTTGCACCCAGGCGACGTTGCCGCCGGCGTCCAGCGTGTAGGACAGCAGCAGGCTCGGCGTGCCTCCTTCGACGAGCGAGTCGGCGAAGTCGACCTCGAACACTTTGCGTCCGCTGCGGGCGGCGAAGCCCTCGAGGCTCTGTGAGAAGCCGTACTGATCGCTCTCCTCGACCACAAACGCGATCACCGACCCGGCCGACTGCACCATGTCGAAGGTTTCGCTTTGCGTGATCGATCCGCTTGTGTAGTGGAAGATCCTGTGGGGAGCTCCGTTCGGCGGCACGCAAACTGACACGGTTGTGCTCGACGGGTGCCCGGTCTTCGTCTTCCATGCGAGCAGGTGCCCGCGACTGCGCGCGATCACCTTGGCCGAGGCGGGCGCGCGGCAGCCAGGCGCAACACCGCTGGCCGCACGCGCGTCGAACGGTCCAATCGCCAATCCGAGCCCGAGCGTCGCTCCAACAAACGCTCCCCTGCGCAAACCGCGCATCGCGCCCGCCTTCCCCCGTTTACCGCAACCCAGGACAGAAAAGCTACTCAACCGACCCGCGGACGCGCATTCCGAGCACCCGGCCGCGCAACGGACCGTAGCGCCGTGCCCGCGCGACGTCGCGAAGACTGAGCGCGGGAGGACAGGAGCGCAGGAGGACCGGAGAATTGTCATCCGCTGCTTCGCGCCCCACCCGCCGCTCGGGCGGAAGTCGCTCCCCGACGATCGTCCATCCGTCCAGGTCGCGGCATTTGTTGTACTAGGCACGATCGCGCGGGCCGGTCGCCGCGTCGATGCGCAAGAAGTGGGGCGATTTCATCACCTTCGGGCGATCGCGACAGCGGTTGCGCTTGCGGGGACTTTGGGTTCGCTGCTCGTGGCGTCTCAGGTTGTCGCTGCGCGGCCCGCCGTGGTCGTGACGCGAACGCTCGGCGCTCCGGGTGCGTATGTCGTGACGCTGGTCGTGTGGACCGACAGCGAGCGCAAGAGCCGCGTCCGCGTCCACATCAACCGGACGACCCTGCGGACATTCGCGACGAGTAGGCGGCGCTCGACGAAGCTGTCGCTGCGGATCATCGTGCTCCGGCGAAAGCTGGTCGTCAGCGCCGTGGATGTCGCCGGCGCCAGGGTGACCCTTCGCGTCAGCACCACGAAGGCCGGCGCAACGAGGGGTTTGAGCGGCGCTGGCGGCGGAGCAACCGGGGTCAGCGGCCCGGCGGGTCTCGGTGACCCAACAGCCATCGGCCTCCCGATCCTCCCGGACTCCCCAGGCCCGAGTGTCGTGTCGGGACCACCGGGCGACCCTGCGAGCTGGCGGCTGATCTTCGACGACGAGTTCAACGCCGCCAACCTGGACACGAGCTTGTGGTCCACCGGCTGGAACGGGAGCGAGGTCAACGGTCCGATCAATGAGGAGGAACTCGAGTGCTACGACCCCGCGCACGTCGTCGAAGGCGGTGGCGAACTTGATCTGAACCTGACTAGCACAACCGATGCCTGTCCGACCGGGGATGATTCGACCGGCGAGCCCTACACGTCAGGGATCATCTCTTCCCTGGGGAAGTTCAGCTTCACCTACGGCTACGTCGAGGCCAGGATCTGGCTGCCGGGGGCATCTGCGATCACCGACTGGCCGGCGTTCTGGGCCATCGGGACCAACGGCAACTGGCCGGGGCACGGTGAGCTTGACGTGGTCGAGGGTCTGCTTGGAAGCGCGTGTTGGCACTTTCACAGTCCCAGTGGCGCGGCCGGTGGCTGCGCGACCGGCAACTACGCGGGGGCTTGGCACACATTCGCTGCCGACTGGGAGCGCGGCATCGTCACGTCGTACTACGACGGCGTCAAGCAGGCCTCGCTGACAGCGGGCGTCACAGATTTTCCGATGTATCTCCTGATCGATCTTGCCGTCGATGACAACTACGGGGGCGCGATCCAAGCGCCCGCCACGATGCGCGTCGACTACGTGCGCATCTACCAGCAGCGCTGAGGCCAGCGAGGGACGATCGCCGAGAGCTGGCGATTGCTCCAACGGTGGAAGGCCGGGGGGAGACTACGCGTCGGCGGGCGCCGCGTCCCGGAGCGGCACATCGCGTACCTCAACGGGCGGAGCGACCAGCATCTGGAACGCGCGATGCTCATCGCGCACCTCGAAACCGTGCGGGCCCGCGGTGCCCGGTGCCGGTACACCGTCCTGCGCGGAAGGGAGGCCGGTGCGCCCACGCGGGTCCGCCGCGAGCGCATCACGATAAGCCCGGCGGTACGGGCCGCTCGGTGCTTTGGGTGCGTCGTCACGGAGCTTGTGGTGCTCGACCTTGTGCCGGTAGAGCGCCTTGTCGGCCGCGGCGAGAGTCTCACTGACTGTGCCCGCGAGCGGCGCGACCCCGACCGAGATTCCGAGCGGCGCGGCCATGCCCTTCACGTGGAAGGCGGCTGCGGCCTCCGACGCCGCTGCAGCGAGCGCTTCGCCGTCGCCGTCCGGCGCCCAGATCACGAACTCGTCGCCCCCCAGGCGCGCAACGAGTCCGAAGCGCGAGAGCAAGCGGGCCACCTCAACGAGTACGACGTCGCCGGCGGCGTGGCCGAGCGTGTCGTTCACCTCCTTGAAGAAGTCGACGTCGCACAGCAGGAGCGCCCCCAGCCGCCCGTCTGCGAGCGCATCGTTCAGCGTGCGGATCACGCTCCGCCGGTTGGGGATGCCGGTCAACTCGTCGGTGTTCGCGTCCCGCTCGAGGCGGAAGATGTGATAGCTCAGCGATGCGTTCTCGTTCTGGGTGCTCCACGGCGCGGCATCGGCGGCAAGGTCACCGATCACGTTGTAGGTCAGGCCGAGCCGGTCGAGTGATGCTTGGAGCATCGGGCCGGGCGTTTCGGTGCCGCTCATCATGTTCACCACGATGTCGCCGAGCTGGACGCATGCGGCCTCGGGGCTCGGCGATTGCGAGTAGGACGCTCCACCGTGGTGCCACGCGATCGCGGCCACGGTTTCGGCGTCAACGCCGGATTCGCGGGCGAAGACGGCGCCCGCGTGCGCGTGGTCGGTTCCAAAGGCGTCTCGCTCGAGTCGCGCTCGCTCCTCGCCGCAGGCGTATCGCCGGGCGATCTCGTCGAGCGCCTGCGTGTCGAACGCGTACGGCATGATCAGCTTGCCGCAGTCGTGCAAGAGGCCACCGAGGTGCGCCACGTCTGGTGCCGCACCGACCCGCGTGGCGGTTGCGTAGGCGACGTTTGCGACGGCTAGCGCGTGCATATACATGATTCCGCGCGACATGCTCGCGTTACCGGGCGCCAGCTCAAAGAACTCGTAGGTGATCGCTTCGAGGCACATCCGGCGCGTAGCCACCCGACCGACCATCACGACCGCCTCACGAACCGTGAACTCCCTGCGCTTCTGGGAGAAGTACTCCGTGTTCGCGTAGCGCAGAACGCTCGTCGCAAGGCCCGGGTCGCGCTCGATCGATCGCGCCAGCTCGAGCGTCGTCGCCTCGTCGTCATCGGTGAGCGCGAGCACGCGAAGCAGGTTGCGGTCGAGGACAGGCAGCCATCCCACGACCGCTATGGCCTCGCGGATCTGGGCCTCGGTTTTCGGCGTCGTCGATTCCTCCCATGCCGCCGTTAGATCGCCGCCGCCGCGGCGCGCAAGGTCCGCGCCGGGTGCTTCGACGCTGCTCGGATTTGTCGCGGATGCGTTGTCGGGCATGTCGGAGAGCGGCACCGGCGGCCGGCTCATATGGGATCGGCAGGCCAACCGAACGGCCGATAGCGCTCAACGGATGTTGGAGACCATTCGTCCAGCGGGACCTGCGGTCACGCTAACCAGCGGGCTCATCGCGATCGCTGCGGTGCTCCTCCTCAGCCTCGGCTGCCACCAGGCGGGCCTGCGCTCCGAGGTAGGTGCGCTCCAGTTCCCGCAGCCGTACGGTGCTCGCCGGCCGCAGACCGTAGGACTTGGCCTTGTAGAGCTGGTAGCGCTGTCGAGCGTACTCGGCCTGCGCGCGCAGATCGTCGAGATGCTCGGCGGACAACCCGCCTCAGATCGGGCGCTCGTTGCGTGCCGCACGCCGGTCTGCTTCGTCCTGCTCTGAGGCCCGATGGCGCGCCTCGTTCTCGAGCGCTTGTGCGCGGGCTCGGGTGTCGGAGGCCACCCGGCGGGCCTCGTTCTCGAGCGCCTGCTCCTGGCTGCGACGCTTGGAAGCCTGACGGTTGACCTCGTTTGCGGCCGCGTCGGCGCGGGCAGTCGCGTCAGCGTCGACCCGTCGCCGCTCGTTGGCGGCGCCCTGCTCGTCCTGCTCACGTGATCCGCTGGATCCCATCGCCGGCTGCCTCCGGGCCTGATTGCCTGACCGACGCTCCGCAACCGCTTGCCGCGAGGCGGTTCGCCGCTACAGCGACGCTAGCACGCCGCCGATCGTCCACGTAGTTCGCGGGCGGAGGTGTCCTCTGGGTATCCTCGGTCCGGTGAGCTCGAAGAACGCCCAGCCGAGCGCGGACCTGGCGAGCCTCCTTGGGGCGCTGGTCGCGGCGGAGGGTTCAGACCTTTGTGTGAAGGTCGGGAGCCGGCCGGTCATGCGCGTCCACGGCGAACTGCGCTTCGTCGATGAGGCGATGAGCGAGCTGACCGACGAGGACACCGTTGAGATCCTCGATACGGTGCTGCCGGCGGCCCGCGCGCACGAGTTCGAAGAGGAACACGAGGTCGACTTCGCCTACACGCTGCCCGAGCCGAAGACGCGTTTCCGCGTCAACGCGTACATGCAACGCGGCTGCGTCTCGCTTGTCTTCCGCCTGGTTCCAGACGAGATCCGCTCGCTGCACGAGCTCGGCCTGCCGGACATCGTGCGCACGCTCGCCGAGGAACAGCGCGGCATCATCCTTGTCACCGGCACGACCGGGTGCGGGAAGTCGACCACGTGCGCGGCCATGATCGAGCACATCAACGACACCGCGTTCCGTCACGTCGTGACGATCGAGGATCCGATCGAATTCGTCTACCGCGACAAGAAGTCGGTGATCGACCAGCGCGAGGTCGGCGTCGACACCGGCTCCTTCCAGGCAGCGCTCCGTCGCGTTTTGCGTCAGGACCCCGATGTGATTCTGATCGGGGAGATGCGCGACGAGGCCACGGTGCGAACGGCGCTCGCGGCCGCCGAGACAGGGCACCTCGTGCTCGCGACGCTCCACACGCTCGACGCCCCGGAGACGATCAACCGGATCCTCGATTTCTTCGAGCCGGAGCAGCACGCTCAGGCGCGTTCGATGCTGGCCGCGACCTTGAAAGGCATCGTGTCGCAACGGCTCGTCCCCCGCGCCGACGGCAACGGGCGCGTCGCGATCGCGGAGGTCCTGACGATGACCGGACGGGTTCACGACTTCATCCGCAACCCGCGACGCGAGGGCGACCTCACGGAGGTGCTCGCGCAGGGCGAGTACTACGGCATGCAGACTTTCGATCAGGCGCTCTACGCAGCGGTGCAGGCGGGCGACGTGGCGATGGACGACGCGCTCCGCTACGCATCGGCGCCGCACGACCTGCAGCTGCGCGCGGCGACCTACAGCCTCGACTGACCGCCCGGCCCGTACGCGCTGTCCGCAGCTGCCCGTAGCGTCGGAGCGGCATGATGATGTCCGATGAATTCACACAGCGCATGAGTAGCCGCACAGCATCCGGGGGTGCCGGGCGCGGCACGGTTCGAGCGGTCGGGCGCGCGAGCCGCTTCGTGCGCGGCCACGTGGTCCAGCATGTCGGCGGGCCGGCCCGGGCGCGCGTGATCGCGCTCTTCGGTGGGGTGCTGGCACTGAGCACCGCCGACGCTGCGACGGTCGGAGCAGTTGCGCCGCAGCTGAAAAGCGCCCTGCACATCAATTTTGCCCAGATCGGCCTGCTGAGCACGGTCGCGCTGCTGGTCGGGGCGATCTTCGTCGCCCCAGTCGGGATGGCGGTGGACCGCGTAAAGCGCATGCCGCTGCTCGCCGCGAGCATCGTCCTCTGGAGTGTCGCGTCGCTTGCGAGCGCCTTCGCCGGAAGCTACGGGACCCTTCTGCTGACGCGCCTCGCCCTCGGTGTCGTCAGCGCGACGGCCGGCCCGGCGATCGCGTCGCTGACCGGCGACTACTTCCCGGCGAGCGAACGAGGGCGCGTCTACTCCTACATTCTCGCCGGTGAGGTCGCGGGAACCGCCGCCGGCTTCATCGTGTCCGGCGCGGTCGCAAGCGTCATCTCCTGGCGAGCCGCCTTCGTGATGATGGCGATCCCCGGGTTCTTCCTGGCGCGCACGCTCTGGCGTACCGTTCCCGAGCCGCTACGCGGCGGACAGAGTCATCTTCAGCCCGGCGTCACCGACCTGCACGAGGCGCTCGCCGCGGTGCGCTCGCGCGCTGCCGAGCCGTTCGCCGAGGAGCCTTCCGTTGACGCGAACGCCGATGAGCTCGCGCACGCTGCGGTGCGCCGACGTGGCGTCGTGGCGGATGAGCAGCTGCGCCTGCGCGAGGACCCGCTCCGCATGACCCTCAGCCGCGCCGTTCGCTACATCCTGCGGATCCCGAGCAACGTGATGCTGATCATCGGTTCCTCACTCGGCTACTTCTACTTCGCCGGACTCCAGACCTTCGTGCTGCTGTTCGTCGAAGGGCATTACGGCGTGGGCTTTGCGACGGCGGAAAGCGTGTTGCTGCTCCTCGTCATCGGTTCGCTGGTCGGCACGCTCGTGAGCGGCCGGATCAGCGACGAGCTGGTCCGCCGAGGCTTCATCGAGGCGCGGGTGCTGATCCCGGCCTTCTGCTATCTCGGCGCGACCGCGCTGCTGATCCCCGGCATCCTGTCGAGCAGCCTCAGCGGGGCGATCGTCTTCGATGTCGCTGGGGCCGCATTGCTGTCAGCCGCGAACCCGCCACTCGATGCCGCGCGTCTGGACATCATCCCGGCGCGCCTGTGGGGGCGCGCCGAGAGCGTGCGCTCGTTTCTGCGCTCGATCGCGCAGGCGTTCGCGCCGCTGATCTTCGGGGGCGTCACGGACCTGATCGAAGGCTTCACGCCGAAGCAGGGGGTCGGAACGCACGTCGTGGGGGCGGTGACCCGCAGTCAGGGCACCGGGCTCGAGGTGACGTTCCTCGTCATGCTCGCGACGCTCGCCGCCGCTGGCGTGTTCCTGGCGCGTGCCCGGCACCGTTACCCGGTGGACGTCGCGACCGCCGCAGCGCCGCTCGTCTGAGCGCCACAGTCCGCGTTCAGCGGCTCTGGCTCGGCGCGGCCAGCTCGTCGAGCGCGACGAGCAGCTCGAGCTCCTCGACCGCCCGCCGCAGGTCCTCGGTCAGCGGGCCCGGCCGATTCTCAGAGAAGAACCGCAGCAGCGCGCGGTAATACCAGACCTGTTCCTGAGCGGTCCGCTCCGCGAACCGCTCCCAGAGCGCATCGCCCTCCTCGCGGTAGTCACGCACGATCGAGCGAGCGTTGTGCACCTTGTCGGCGAGCACGACGCGCAGGACGTGGTCATCGACGACCTGCGGGAGGTGGGCGAGATATCGCCGTTTGCGCACGATCCAGCGCTCCTCGTGCTCCGGATCGAGCGTGTCCGAGCAGGCCTCGACGATCATCGCCACACGGTCGCCGAAGCGCTCGGTGATGTGCTCGAGCATCGCGCGCCCGCCGCCGTCCTCAACCGTGTCGTGGAGCATCGCTGCGACCGTGTCGTTCTCGTCGCCGCCGTCTTCCAGCACCAGACCGGCCACGACGAGCAGGTGGGCGAGGAACGGGATAGCGGTTCCGTTGCGGCGCTGCTCACCATGAACCTCACTGGCCAGTTCAACCGCCTCCAGGAAGCGACTCGTCAGCGTGGGCGGCAGTTTCGCCGGGCTGGTCACGCGGTTGCGGTGGTCGGCTCGATGATCGGCGACATCGTCTCGGGTCTGGGGCGGTGACCGGCAGGATCGGTGAATGGAGGTTCCAGCCGGGCTGCGCGGGGCGTGGCAGTTGGGGACTGTAGTCGTTGTGGCATCCTCGATGGTGGCTCGGCGGGCGCCATCGGTAGCTGACCGCCGTGCTCGCTTCACAAATCCCGCAAGCCGGTCGTCGAGTCGCGTGGCTCGATCTAGGCTGCCGGCCCGGTCCCGAGTGTGATTCGGGCAGTGTGCTCCCGTCCGCCCGGCTCGCGCCAGCGCAGCGACACGCGCGATCCGGGGCGATAGGGAACGAGGGCGTCGGTAAGAGAAGTGTTCGAGGTGATGCGCCGGCCGGCCAGCGCGACGATCACATCGTCTGCGCCGAGCCCCGCGGTCGCAGCGGGCGTTCCGGAAATCACCCCCGCTACACGCGCACCGTCGGGGTGGCGAGCGGACGGCTGCACTTCGACGCCGATGAATGCCGTCGGCCCGATGTGGATCGTCCTCGAGCCGCGACCGGCGAGGATTCGATGGGCGATCGGCGTGAGCGCATCGATCTCGATTGCGAACCCCTGTCCGGTCGTCCGCCCGCTGAACTCGAACCTGGTCGAGGCGGCCGTGTCCATCCCGATCACCGCGCCCGCTGCGTCGACCATCGGGCCTCCCGAGTCGCCGGGTTGCAGATCGCCGTGGAACTGGATCAGCTGTGACAGGTGCTCGACACTGTGGTCGAAGTCGTTTGCGACCTCGATCGCCCGGTCGATCGCCAGGACGGTGCCGCTGCGCGCCGCCGGCTCGCCACCGATTCCGCCTGCGTTTCCGACGGTCACCACGCGAGCGCCGACCAGGACGTTCTTCGAGTCGCCGAGCTTGACCGTTCGCAGCGCCGAGGCGCCTACGAGCTGGAGGACCGCGATGTCGCGGCGCTCGTCGTAGCCGAGGACCCGTGCGCGGTAGGTCCGCCCGTTGCCGAGATCAACCGCCTGGATGCTGGTCGCCTGCTCGATCACGTGGTTGTTGGTCAGGACCACGCCCGAGGATGTCAGCACCATCCCCGTTCCCGCCGCGGCTCCCTCGCCACCCTCGAGAGTGGTGTTGATGTCGACGATCTGCGAGTCCGTCTGGGCGACGATCGGGCCGCGAGCCACGGTAACGCGGGCGAGCCGGCTCGGCTCGATCAGCGGTCCTGCGACGAGCGCGGCGAGAACCACCACAACGAGCGCCGCGCTGAACGTAACCGCCATCAGCACGACGACGCTTCGGCCCTCACCGCCACGGCGCCGTCCTGGTTGGCGGGCTGACTCTGCTTCGCTCACCGACCGATTGTTGCGAACCCGGCCGCCGGCCAGCGCATCACCCCTCGGCGCCCCCGCCAGACGGGCGGGGCCAATAACATCGCTCGTCGTGACCGCGATGGCCAGCGCGCGCTCCGGGACGCGTGTCAAGCAGGCCACGCTCCTCGCCTGCATCATCGGCTCTGGCATCGGGCTGCTCGACTCGACGATCGTCAACATCGCACTGCCGACGATCCAACGAAGGCTCGGGGGCGGGCTGGCGGGCGAGCAGTGGATCGTGAACGCCTACCTGTTGACGCTTGGATCGCTGATCCTGGTCGGCGGATCGCTCGAGGACCTGTTCGGAGCGCGCCGCGTCTTCTCGCTCGGTGTCGGGGGCTTCGGCGTAGCTTCCATGCTCTGCGGCTTCGCGCCGTCGATCGGCGTACTCGTCGCCTGCCGGGCGCTCCAAGGGGTCGCCGGCGCGCTGCTCGTGCCATCGTCGCTCGCGGTGATCGTCGCCACGTTCCCTGACGCTGAGCGCGGCCGCGCCGTCGGCACCTGGACCGCATTCACGACGATCGCGACGGTGCTCGGACCGCTCATCGGTGGAGGCCTCCTCGCGGTGGCCTCCTGGCGCTGGCTGTTCTTCGTCAACGCGCCGTTTGTGGTGGTGTGCCTGGCACTCATCCTTACCGTGATTCCGCCGGCCGCCCCGCACGATGTCCGCCGCCGCGTCGACATACTGGGCGGGCTGCTGTGTATCGTCGGCCTGGGCGGCATGGTGTTCGCCCTGATCGAGGAGACGCGTCTTGGCTGGGGTAGCCCGGGTGTCTTGGTCCCCCTTGGCGTGGGAGCACTCGCGCTTTGCGCGTTCCTTTTCAGCGAACGCCGCTCGAGTGATCCGATGTTGCCCCTCGGCCTGTTCAGCCGCCGGAACTTCGCGGTGGCCAACGGCGAGACGCTCGCCGTGTACGCCGGGTTGTCGGTGCTTGTGTTGTTCCTGACCCTCTTTCTCCAGCAGGTGGCCGGATACTCGCCGCTTCGCAGCGGCCTCGCGCTGCTGCCCGTAACGATCGTGATGTTCATCTGTTCGCGCCGGTTCGGCGCTCTAGCGGGGCGGCTCGGTCCGCGACGCTTCATGGGTGCGGGGCCGATTGTCAGCGCGGGCGGCCTCCTGCTGCTGCTGCGGGTCGGGATCCATACGAGCTACGCGGCGGATCTGCTGCCGGCGATCGTGCTGTTCGGTATCGGGCTCTCAATGACCGTGGCCCCGCTGACGACGACGGTTCTCGCGGGCGTGGACGAGCACGAGGCGGGCATCGCTTCGGCCGTCAACAATGCCGTCGCCCGCGTCGCGGGACTTGTCGGCAGCGCCGCGGTCGGCTCGGTCCTCGCCGGAACGTTCGCGGCGTCGCTGGAGTCGGGACTTCGCGGCGTCGGTCTGGGTCGCGCCGGTCGCGCGGCCGAACTGGCGGCGAAGCACCTCGTCCTGGGACGACCGTCGGTGAGGGGCGTGCCTGCGGCTCAGGCCCACGCGCTCATCCGAGCCGCAAATGCGGCCTCCGTGTCGAGCTTCCACGTGGCGATCGTGATCGCGGCGGTTCTGCTCGTGGTCGGCGGGGTTGCCGGAGCGATCTGGATCGAGGACGTTCAGCCCGCTCAGCCCGGAGCGCTGGCGCTCGGGAACTGATCGAGCAGCGAGCGCGGTGCGACGAGGTCGAGGCCGACCGGAACGTCGAGGTATCCGGTCCCGCCGCCCGGCACGCCTGTCCTGCCGTACTGCCAGACGATCTTCTGCGTCTTGCGGTCGATGACAATGACACGGTCGTTGTACTCGTCGCTCACCAGCACGTCGCCGTTCGGCAGCACGTAGGCGATTGCGGGGTCGCGCAGCTCGCCCGCGCCACGCGCCCTGTAGGTCCACAGAACCTTGCCGGTGTCTGTGAAGATCTCGACCGCACCGGGATGGGTGTGGTCGACAGCGACGAGGTCGCCGGTGCTTGTCTGGTTGACGCCGGCTGGGAGCCGCAGTCCCGGCACCGTGAACGATCGCTGGAGCTTGCCCGACGCGTTCAGCAGGTCGATCGAAGCCGACCCGAGCTCCGTGACGACGGTGCCGCCATCGCGCAACGGAAACGCGCTGACCGGACTGTCGAAGGTGGTCGGCGGATCGTGTTTGCATGCGCCGGCTCGACCGAGGGTACGGACGATCGCGTGGTGCGGCGGCCTCATCACGAGGATCCGGCAATTGCGGATGTCGTTGATGAGTACCTCGCTGCCCTCCTGGATGGCAGCGGAGGGGTCATGCAGGTAGTTGAACGCGGACCCCGGTTTGCCGTAGTGGCCGTAGGTGAAGACGACCTGCCTGCCGGCGACGTTCAACACCTCGATCCGCGAGTTGCTCTCCTCGGTCATCACGATCTGCTTGCCCGAGCGCGTGAAGAAGGCGTAGTCGGGCTTCAGCGTGAGCTTGTAGCTCGCCGAGGGGTGATAGGTCCAGACGACCTGTCCTTGCGGCGAGATCACAAGCAGCTGGTGTGAGCCCCAGTCGGAGATCAGCAGGTTCGCCGGCAGAACGCCGGGGTCAGAGCCCTTCTGGAGAAAACCGCGTCCGGTGCCGGCCGAGGTTGGTGTGGCGGGCCCCGCCGGCGGCGTCTTCGCAGGCTTGCCGGAGCCGCCGAGCTCGTGCACGGCAGCGAAGACGATCAGCGCGAGAACGATGACCAGGATCACAAGGCGGATGCGGCCGTTGCGCCGGTGGCGCCGGTGGGCTTCGAGACGCCGCTCGTGGATCTCCTCGGCGGTGTGCTCGTAGCCGGTCGGGAAGAGATCGGCGGCTTCGCGTGCGAGCTCCTCCTCGTAGGTGCCGGCGAACCGCGGCTCGCTGTCGCCTTCGTCGGCGTCCGGCGGAAACGTCACGCCCTCGAGCGAGTGCTCGCCGTCGAGGGTGTCGCCCCCTTCGCCTTCGTCGTCGCGCTGTCCTCGGTGCTCGCCGGCAAACATGCGCTCCGCGTACTCGTGCTCTGGATCGCGGTCCGGGCGCCCAGCGAGACCCTCGACGCGGCCGAGATCACCCTCATCGTCCTCGTTCCGCCAGAGCGGCTCAGTTTCCTCCGGGCGACCCTCTCGGGACCGACGGTACTCCTCGAAGGACGGTATGCGGTCAGCCGTACTCCCGCCCTCGTCATCCTGCGGCGGGAAGACCACCTCGTGCGCTCCCGTTGCCGGCAGGAGGTCCTCGCCGTCGGGCGCGGGCGGGAGACGACTTGGCGCCGGCAGAGTGTCGCCGCGGTCCTCCTCGTCGCGTCCGCGCTGGCCGACGTCATCGTCGTCGTCCTGATCGTCGGCGCCGCCGCGCCGCCGGCCGGCGCCGCGTGGCCCCTCGAACGGCTGCTCGCCGCCGGGTGTGGTCTCTTCGTCGTCGTCGTCGGCCATGGTGTCAGTGTGTCTTCGACTTACTGGTGGTGAGTGCCTGCTTGACAGTCAGCTTCCCGACGTAGGACACGGCGGCGGAGCCACTCAAGCCGCCGGCGAGGTAGATCGTGTCGCCGATCACCGTTGCGGCGGCCTCGGCCAGTGGATATTGAAGGGTTCCGGCGTTCGCGACCTTCCCTGTCGCCGGGTCGACCGAATAGATCGTGCCCACCGGCAGGGCCGTTGCATTGGTCGCGGTGCCACCGACGGTTGCGCCGCCGATCACATACGCAAGCTTTCCCAGGGTCTCGCCCGCGGCGGCGTAGATCGCCCGCGGCAGCTTCGTGCGGAGCGCTTTGATCTTGTGCGTGGCGGAATCGAACACGTAGATCGCCTTGCTGGCAGGCCCGCTCGCCGTAAGCCCCCCGGCGATGACCAGGCGCTCGCCAACCGCGGATACCGCCGCGTAGCGCAGCCCGACCGGGAGCTGCGCGGCCAGTGTCGGAGCACCGTGGCCCGGCGACCAGGCGTAGATGTCGGCCAGCGTGTGCGTTCCGTCATCGCCCCCCACGAGATAGACGGTTTGACCGATGACGGCCGCGCTGAGGCCATAGTTGGGACTGTGGAGCTCGCCGTCCTGCGTGATCGCACCGCTCCCCTTGACCGCGTAGCTGTAGATATAGGGCTGCGGCACCGGCGCGCTTGCTGTGCCCTCCGCGCCGCCGAAAAGGTATTCGTCCTCCCCGATCGTGACCGCCGCCGCCGCGAACAACGACGCCGGCAACGTGCCGACGAGCTTGATCGTCGTCGAGTCGACGAACGCGACGCCCGCGCTTGCGCTGTTGTTGGCGTCAAGACCGCCGAGCAGGGTCAGAGCCGGGTTGCCCGGGATGCGCGCGGCGGCGCTGGCTAGGATCGGCGCCAGCAGTGCGGCGGACGGGGTGTATTCGAGCGGCGCTGGGCTCGTCGGTAACGTCGCTTGTCCTGTCGTGGCGCGTTTCGACGGTATGCCGCCGCCCCCGGTGGTCGCGATGATGAGGATCAGCAGCAGGACAAGGACGACAGACACGGCGAACGTACGCCGACGCCGCCGATAGATCGCGGCCTGGTTCCACATATGTAACCGCTGAGTGTCCCTGATCTTCCGGCGGAGCGAGTCTGTGAATGCTCGCTTGCGCACCATCCGGACTCGTGCGAACATGTGTTCGTATGATCGCCTGCGTCTTCGCTCCACGCTTCGGGCTGTCGGTGGCCGCCGGTGCAAGCGCCGCGCTCGCCGGCAGAGCACTCGCGATCGCCCCCGAGCACGGTGCGGGAGCGATCGGTGAGATCTCGGGTGGGGCCGAAGCATTCGGTGTGCGCGCCGGCATGCAACTCGGCGAAGCGCTCGCGCGCTGCCCGGCGCTCGAGCTGATCAGCGCCGATCCGGTTGCGGTCACGGCAGCCTGGGAGCAGACCCTGCGAGCGCTCGAGCGGATCGGCGCCGCAGTCGAATCGCAGCAGGCGGGGATTGCCTTCTTCACGCTCGACGGGCTGCGCGGGATACACGGCGGATCCGATGAGCTAGTGCTTGCCGCCACGAGGCGAGCACTCGATCGTCCGGCGCGAATCGCCGCCGCACAGGGGCGCTTCTGCGCCCACGCCGCCGCGCTGCAGACGCGCCCGCGGCGTACGGCGATCGTCCGGGGCGGTGACCGCGAGTATCTCGCCCGCCAGCCGGTTGCGCTGCTGCGAAGCCGCGAGCAGACCGAGTCGCTGGTGCTGACGCTTGAACGGCTCGGGATCGGGACACTCGGAGAGCTCGCCTCGATGCGCAGGAGTGCGCTGGCCGACCGCTTCGGCGGCGCCGGCATCGAAGCGCACCGACTTGCGTGCGGCGAGGACGCGGCGCCGCGTCCCCGCGCCATACCGGAGGCGCTCGAGGAGTCCTTCGCACTGCCGCAGGCTGCCGGCGGGCAGACGCTCGAGCACGCGCTCATCGTCCTGATCGACCGGCTGCTGGCCCGTCCCGAGCGCCACGGCCGAATGCTGCGCGCGAGCACGCTCAGCGCAAGGCTCCTCGATGGCGGCAGCTGGCGCAGCAGTGTCACCTTCCGCGAAGCGCTCGCCGACCCGCGCCGGATGCGCCTCGTGCTCGCGCCGCGGCTTGCGCTGCTGCCTGCTCCCGCGGAGACGCTCGTGCTCAGCGCCGATGGCTTCGGAGCCCCCTGCGACGACCAGCACGGCCTGTGGGATCAGGCAACCCAGCGCCGCCTTGACCGGCTGCACGAGGCAGTTGCGCAGGTGCGGGTAGCTGCGGGCGCAGACGCCGTCCTGAGGGTCTGCTGGGCCGAGCTGTCATCGCGCGTCCCCGAGCGGCGCGCGATGCTCACCCCCTTCGAGTCGTGAGCAGGGTTGGACCACGACGGCTCGCGCTGGCGCGTGCGGCGCGCGTAGCGGCGACCGCTGAGGGAACGCCGCTGAGCGTGGATGGCCAGAAGGTCGCCGATGTGCGCGAGTCCTGGCTTGTCGAGGACCGCTGGTGGACCGATGAGCCGCTGCGCCGCCGCTACTGGGAGCTCATCAGCGAGACGGGGCGCAACCTCGTCGTCTACCACGACCTCGCCAGCGGTCGTTGGCTGCGTCAGCGCTGAGCGCAGAGGCGTGTACACCGAGCTGCACTGCCACTCCGCCTACTCGTTCCTCGACGGCGCCTCGCTGCCGCAGGAGCTGGTCGCCGCCGCGCTCGAGCTGGGCCACGGCGCGCTTGCGCTGACCGACCACGACGGCGTCTGGGGCTCGATGGAGTTCGCGCAGGCAGCACGCGGTCTCGGTCTGCGCGCGATCCACGGCGCCGAGCTGAGCCTCGAGGCTCCGTCGGGCGCGACCGGCCCCGGGCGCCACGTGACGGTGCTCGTCGCGAACGCGCAAGGCTGGCGGAGCCTCTGCCGCCTGCTGACGATCGCTCACGCACGCACGCGCGAGCGCACGCGCGACCCGATCGCGCCGGCGATCTCGCTCGAGACGCTCTGCGCCCACGCCGACGGACTCGTCTGCCTCAGCGGCTGCGCCGAGCACGGAGTTCACGACGTCGCGGGCCTGCGCCTGCTGCTCGAGGCCTTCGGCCCCGAGCGCCTGCGTGTCGAGTTGCAGCGCCCCTTCCTTGCCGACGACCGCGAGCGCAACGCGCTGCTCGCCTCGCGGGCAGAGCGTCTCGGCCTGCGCTGCGTCGCGACCGGCAACGTTCACGCCCACGCGCGCTCGCGCGTCCCGCTGCAGGACGCGTTCGTCGCGCTGCGCCACCACCAGACGCTCGACTCGAGTGAGCCGCTGCGGCGCCCCAACTCGAGCCACGTGCTCGCCACGCCGGCGGCGATGGCGGCGCGCTTCGCCGATCATCCGGCCGCGCTCGCCGAGAGTGACGCGCTCGCCGACGAGCTGCGCTTCGATCTCGCCTCCGATCTCGGCTACCGCTATCCCGGGGTCGAGGATGCGGACGCCGGCCGGCGACTGTCCGAGCTCTGCGCTGATCGCCTCGACGGTCGCTACGAGGGCATCGCGCTACGCGACGCTCGTGCTCGCCTCGAAGCCGAGCTGGCGATCATCGAGGGGCTGTCGCTGCCGGGCTTCTTCCTGCTCCATCACGAGATCCTCGAGCTTTCGCGTGAGGTCGCAGCGGAGATCCGCGGGCCCGACTGCGCACGCGCGCTGCTGCCTCCGGGGCGCGGGCGCGGTTCCTCGGTCTCCTCGATCGTCTGCTACCTGACGGGCCTCTCCCACATCGACCCGCTGGCGAGCGGCCTCGCGATGGGCCGCTTCCTGAACCCCGAGCTGAGCTCGCTGCCGGACATCGACCTCGACTTCCCGCGCGACATCCGCGAGCTGCTGATCCGCCGCGTGCACGATCGCTACGGCCGCGACCGCGCGGCGCTCGTCGCGACCTTCCCGAGCTTTCGCTCGCGCGGCGCGATTCGCGAGCTCGGCAAGGCGCTCGGACTGCCACCGGGGGAGATCGAACGCGCCGCCAGGGGTGCCGAGAGCTATGGCCGCCAGGTCGGGCGAGACCTCGACAGCGCCCTTGGCGAGCGTTCCCGCAGCGGCCGCTGGGCCTGGCTCGAGCGGCTCGCGGACGAGGCGCTGGGGCTCCCACGCCACGTCTCCCAGCATCCGGGCGGGATGATCGTCGCGACCCAGCCCCTGATCGACTGCTGCCCGGTCGTCCCGGCGGCAATGGAGGGGCGCCAGCTCGTGCAGTGGGACAAGGACTCCTGCGCCGACGCCGGCTTTCTCAAAATCGACCTGCTCGGGCTCGGGATGCTCTCCGCGGTCGAGCGCTGCGTCGAGCTGATCGCCAAGCACAGCGGCGAGCGGATCGACCTCTCGCGGATCCCGTTCGATGACCCCGCGACGTTCGCGGCGATCCAGACCGCAGACACGACCGGCGTCTTTCAGATCGAGAGCCGCGCGCAGATGCAGTCGCTGCGCCGCACGCGCCCCGAGAACCTCGAGGAGCTGGCGGTGCAGGTGGCGATCATCCGCCCCGGCCCGATCCAGGGCGGCGCCGTCAACCCCTACATCGAGCGCCGCCAGCGCCTGCGCGAAGATCCCGACTACGAGCCGCCGTCGCTGCACCCCTCGCTCGCCGGCGTGCTGCGCGAGACGCTCGGCACGATCATCTTCCAGGATCAGGTGCTCGAGGTCGCCCAGGCGTTCGCCGGTTTCGGGCCGGGCGAGGCGGACGGCCTGCGCCGCGCGATGAGCCGCAAGCGCGCGACGGTCGCGATCGAGCGCTACCACGAGCGCTTCATCGCCGGCGCCGCGCGCCACGTCGGGGCCGACCCGCAGCTCGCCGAGCAGGTCTGGCAGATGGTCGCGGGGTTCGCCGGCTTCGGCTTCCCGAAGGCTCACAGCGCCGCGTTCGGCCTGCTCGCCTACCAATCGAGCTGGCTGCGGGTCCATCACGGCTCGGAGTTCCTCTGCGCGCTGCTGAACGAGCAGCCGATGGGCTTCTACCCGCCCGACAGCCTCGCCCACGAAGCGCAGCGCCGCGGCATCGAGCTGCGCCCCGTCGATCTGAACAGCTCGCAGGCGCAGTGCACGGTCGAACCCGCCGGCCTGGACGCTGCGGCGCATGCGCCGCAGCGGGGATCGGCGCATGCGCCGATCCCCCGGGGGTCGCATGCGACCCCCGGCACAGCAGGAGCTGTGAGGATCGGCCTCGGCTACGTGCGCGGCGTGCGCACAGACGAGGTCGCGGCGCTCGTCGCGGAGCGCCATGCCGGCGGCGCTTTCAAGAGCCTGCCCGACCTGATCGCGCGCGTGCCGGTCGCACGCTCATCGCTCGAGCAGCTCGCCTGGTCGGGGGCCTGTGACGCTCTCGCGGGCTCGCGCCGGAACGCGCTGTGGTCGCTCGGCGTCGCGATCGGTGGCCGTCGCGTCATCGGCGGCACCCAGCTCGCGCTGCCGCTCGATCTCGGGGAGGCGCCCGCGCTTCGGGAGCTCGGGCGCTGGGAGCGCCTGCTCGCGGACTACGCCACGAGCGGCATGACGCTCGATGATCACGCTCTGGCGATCCTCCGCCCGCGCCTGCCGGGCGTCGCGACGAGCACCGAGCTCGACCGCCTGCGCCACGGCGCGGCGGTGTCGGTCGCGGGCCTCGTCGTCGCGCGCCAGCGCCCCGAGACCGCGAGCGGGGTCGTCTTCATGCTGCTCGAGGACGAGCACGGGACCGTCAACCTGATCGTCCCCCCCGCCCTCTACGAGCGCCGCCGCCACATCGTCAGGGCCGAGCCGCTGCTCTTCGCCAGGGGCCGCCTCGAGCGCCCGCCGGCCGGCGGGGGCAACATCAACGTCCTGGTCCGCGAGCTGCACGCGCTCGACGACATGCTCTCCGACCAGACCGCCGAGATGGCCTACCTGCCTGCGCCCGCGCGCGCGCGGGAGACGGGCAGCCCCGGCGGCGCCGACCTCCGAGCAGTCGCGCCGGCTGTCCAGAGTTTCGGCTCCGGACGGCGGCGCTGAGCGCGCCACCCGCTCAGGCGACCCGGCGCGGCGCCAGGTGCTCCGCAGCCCAGCCGGCGGCGCCGCGGCGCAAGCGACGCAGGTGGAGGTCCAGCGGCGGGGACGCCTCCGCAAGGACCGGCGCCGGGCGCTCTTCGGCGGCGAGGAGCCTCGCGCGGTGCACGCGACAGATCTCGTCGGCCTCGTCGTGAGTTCTGATCTTGCTGCCCATACTTACCCCATCGACGACGGCGAAATCGCGCTTGAGCGACCTAAGCGAACGTCCGTGTGAGCCGCCGCCCCGCGTGGCGAGAGGCCTTCTCAGCCGTATTCGACCGGCCGCCGCGCCCGGTCCGAGACGACGAGCAGCAGCGCAAGCAGCACGAAGTTCATGACGATCGACGAGCCGCCGTAGGCGACGAACGGCAGAGTCACACCCGTGAGGGGAATCAGGTCGGTGACGCCGGCGACGATCACGAACACCTGCAGCGCGACGATGAACGCGAGGCCTGTTGCGAGTAACTTGGAGAACGAGTCGCGGGCGAGTGTCGCGATCTTGAGGCCGCGGGCGACGAACAGCACGTAGACGACGAGCAGACCAGTGGATCCGAGCAGGCCGGTCTCGTCGGTGATCACCGCGTAGATCATGTCGCTCTCGGGAACCGGGATCAGCGAGACCGGGTGCGCGTGGTAGGTCGACCACAGGATCGACTGGCCAAACCCGGTGCCGATGAAGCCGCCGTCGGCCTGCGAGAAGAGCGCCTGCGCGAGCTGGTAGCTCGTTCCGGCGTAGGGGCTCTTGCTGGCACCGAAGAGCGCCGGGTCGAAGGGGTGCTCCCAGTCGAGCACCCGCGCGTAGATGTGACCCACATGGGTGCCGAGGTAGTACGCGCCGGCGGCGAACAGGAGCAGGCCGAGGAAGGGAAACGAGAGTCGTCCGGTGGCGACGTAGAGCAGCGCGAGAAAGGCGCCGAAGAACATCAGCGAGGTTCCGATCTCCCGCGTGACGAGCAGGACAGCCATCGCGGAGCCCCAGACGAGCAGCAGCGGACCGAACTGCTTCATCGGCGGCAATGTCAGCCAGAGGAACCGCCGGCCGGCCGTGACGAGCACCTGGCGGTTGTCGCGCAGGTAGGAGGCCAGGAAGATGACGATCGCGATCTTGCCGAACTCGGAGGGCTGGAACGAGATCGGTCCGAGATGGATGCTCAGGTAAGCGCCGTTCACCTGCTCTCCGACCACGGGGAGGCGCGGCAACAGGAGGCTCACGACGCCGGCGATCGCGATCAGGTAGCGGTAGTTCTCGAGCGCGAGGTAGCGACCGTCGCGCAGCGCGATCGTCGTGATCGCGAAAAGGATCAGGCCGACGACCATCCACTGTCCCTGCTGGCGCGCGAAGTCGGGAACGCCCGGGTAGTTGCTGATCCGGTAGAGCTCGACGAGACCGATGCTCGACAGCACGGCGGCCAGCGGGAACAGGTATGGGTCGGCGTGCGGTGTCGCCCGGCGGATCACGATGTGCCCGGCGAGGCAGAGCGCGAGGAACGCGGCGCCGTAGGTGAGCGAGACGCTCGACAGCTTCCCCTGGCTCTGGATAAAGATCGCCGCGAACCCCGCCGTCACCAGCAGCGCGGACGGGATCAGCCCGATCAGCTCTCGGTTGCGCGGACCTAGCACGTCGCAGGAGGGTAGTTGCAGCGCCAGCTAGCGCGTCGCGGGGGCGCTGTCGAGCGCCTCGTTGACGAGGGCATCGGCGCGCGCGTTCTGCTCACGGCGAACCGAACGGATGCTCCACCGCTCGAACCCAGCCAGCGCCGTCCGCGCCTCCTGGAAGAGCGGGAGCATCATCGGGTGTTTGACCTTGTACTCGCCGTTCAGCTGCTTTGCGACCAGCTCGGAGTCGTTCACGATCTCGACTTCGGTGGCGCCGAGACTCTTGGCGCGGGCCAGTCCGAGCAGCACGCCGCGGTACTCAGCAACGTTGTTCGTCGCCAAACCGATGAGCTCGGTTGCTTCGGCGAGGAGGCGTCCGTCTGGCGCACTGAGAGTCGCCGCGGCGGCCGACGGTCCCGGGTTGCCGCGCGAGCCTCCGTCAACGTGTACGACGACCTTCACTCAGCGGGGGGCGCGCTTGCCTCGCCGTAGAGCGTCGGCAGCTCGCCGCTGATCCGCCGCCGGCGGCGATCGCGGAGCACGCGCTGCTGTCGACCGACGGCGCCGGCCGGAAGGCTGTGGCGTCGCTCGCTGTGGCGGCGGTCGACGATGACCGTTACCTCGCCTTCGCCGGAATAGTGGTTGGAGAGCGCCTCGAACACCTCCGAGGCGATTTCGCGCGGGACGACGCAGTAGGTCACCGGCAGAGCTTACGTGACGGCGGCCGCAACGCTGAGCCTGCCCTCATCGTCGGCGACGGCGTTTGCGGCGGGCAATTCGCTACCGAGTTCACTCGGCTCGTAGCCCTGCCCGCGCTGACGAACGACCGAGTTTTCGAGATCGACCTCGTAGCGGTACCAGCACAGCGCCCAGACGACGACGATCTCGACCAGCGGACCTTCGGCGCCCAGCTTCGCGTGCACGTAGGGCGCCCCGAGCGAGCGGACGACGCCGCCGACCGTTCGCACGTTTCCGGTCGTGTTGAAGAGCTCGAGCGCACGCGCGACCTGAGCTCCTGGCCCGCTCGGAACAGCTTGGACGTGATGCGGTAGGTCGCCCAACCCCTGCTCGCCGGTGTCGGGCAGCGCCGAATCCTCGGCCCACGACAGCGGTGAGTCGTCTTCGAGATCCCCGGCCTCACGACGGCCGCGGAGCCTCGCGACAAGGGAGCGGGCGCGCTCGGCGTGCGCCGCCGGAGCGAGCTGCGCTACCTCCGTTCCCTCACGGATCCACCCCTGCCGGTGCGCGCGGGTGGTGCACAGATCGCAGACCGTGTGGACCCGATCGCCGTCATAGAACGCGACCGGGTTCTCCCCTCGCAGCAGAGTCCGCTCGCAGATCTCGCACGTGGCGGGCTCCCACCTGAGCTGGAGCTCTCGCGTGCCCACGACTTCAGCCTACAGCCACCGTCGCCGACAGCGTTGAGCGCACCCGGCTAAGCGTGGACCACCTGCGCGTCAGAGGCCTCGAGCACCTTCGCAACCAGATGCGCCGGCACCTCCTCGTAGCGCGCGAACTCCATCGTGTAGTCACCCTGCCCCGCGGTGAGCGATCTGAGCTCGGGCGCGTAGCCAAGCAGCTCCGCCATCGGCACCTCTGCCTTGACCTCGGTCATGTTCCCGACCCCTTCCATCCCCTGCGGTCGGCCGCGGCGGCTGTTGAGGTCTCCGATCACCTCCCCGACGGTCTCGTCGGGGATCGACAGCGTGACGAGCATGACCGGCTCGAGCAGTACCGGATCGGCCTGCTCCAGCGCCTGCTTGACGGCGAGCGAGGCGGCGAGCTTGAACGCGAGCTCCGAGGAGTCCACGGTGTGGAACGAGCCGTCAAACAGCGTCACGCGCACATCCTTGACGGGATAGCCGGCAAGGACGCCGTGCTCGAGGGCTTCACGAGCGCCCTTCTCGACCGCCGGGATGAACGAGCGCGGGATCGCACCGCCCTTTATCTGATCCACGAACTCGAACCCGCCACCGGGCTGCGTCGGCTCGATCGTGACGTGACAGTCTCCGAACTGACCGCGTCCGCCGGACTGCTTCTTGTGGCGAGCATGAGCCGTCGCCGCCCGCCGGATCGTCTCCTGGTAGGGAACGCGCGGGGGCTTCAGCGTCACCTCCGCGCCGAATCGGGAGCGCAGCCGATCGACGATCACCTCCACATGTATCTGCGAGAGGCCCGCAACGATCTGCTCGCCGGTCTGCGGGTCGCGGTGCAGATCGATCGTCGGATCCTCCTCCTGCAACCGCCGTAGGGCAGTGAACACCTTGTCTTCGTCGCCTTTCGCCTTCGGCTCGATCGCGAACGCCATGACGGGCGCGGGCAGCTTCTCGGCCGCCATCCGGATCGGTTCGTCGCGCGCGGCGAGCCAATCGCCGGCTTTCGTCTCCTTCAGCTTGGCAACGGCTCCGATGTCGCCGGCGCCGAGCTCCTCAACGTGAGCGGTGCCCTTCCCGGAGAAGACGACGAGTTGGCCGATCCGCTCCTTCTGGTGGGTGCGGGTGTTGAGCAGATGAGTGTCGTGATGGATGACACCCTGGTAGACGCGAAACATGTTGATCCGACCCGCGTAGGGGTCGGCTCGCGTCTTGAACACGTAGGCGAAGAGCTCGCGTGCCTCGTCGGGTTCGAGCGTCAGCTCCCCAAACTCGAGGCCACCGTGCTCGACCGGTGACGGGAGGTCCTCGACGATCGCGTCGAGGAGTCGGTTGGTCCCGAGGTTGCG
This sequence comes from uncultured Solirubrobacteraceae bacterium, assembly GCA_964422115.1. Classification (GTDB taxonomy): domain Bacteria; phylum Actinomycetota; class Thermoleophilia; order Solirubrobacterales; family Solirubrobacteraceae; genus Palsa-513. The sequence goes on from CAYQZU010000004.1 coordinate 32,965, forward strand.
AGTTGCGACGCCGCAGACCACGGGGAAGATCGAACCGTGGTTGGTGCCTCGCTTCAGCGCGTCGACGATCTCCGCGTGCGAGATGTCCGAGCCTTCGAGGTACCGCTCCATCAGCTCGTCGGACACCTCCGCGACCTCATCCATCAGCTTCTCGCGGTATTCCTCGGCCTGGGCGCGCACATCCTCCGGTATCTCCGTCTCGACCGCGTTTGCACGCCCGGGCTGCTCGTAGGCGTAGGCGCGCATATCGACCAGGTCGACGACGCCGCGGACCTCGTGCTCGCTGCCGATCGGGATCTCCGTCGCGACCACATGCGGCCCGAACACCGCCTTCAGCGACTCGAGTGTCCGAAAGAAGTCGGCGCGCTCGCGATCGAGCATGTTGACGAACAGCATCCGGGCGATGTCGCGCTCAGCCGCCGCCTTCCACAGGCGTGTCGTCGTCACCTCAGCCCCCATCACCGCGTTGACAACGAAGATCGCGGACTCGCAGACCCGCAGGGCGGCGAGCGCGTCCGCGATGAAGCTCGGCTCGCCCGGCGTGTCGATCAGGTTGATCTTGCGTCCCGACCACTCGAGCGAAGTCAGCGCAGCCGAGATCGAGTGCCGGCGCGACTGCTCGTCGGGATCGACATCGGACGCGGTGGTGCCGTCGGCCACCGTCCCGAGCCGCGCGAGAACGCCGGCCTCGAACAGCAGCGCCTCGTTCAGCGACGTCTTGCCGGCACCGCGGTGACCGACGAGGGCGACGTTGCGAATGACCTCCGCCTGGTGGCGCATTCCCTATCTCCTCTCCCTTGGGGGAGGACTCAACATAGCGCGAATCGGCACTAGCGCGCCAGCATTTCGCCGTCGTCAAATCGGCGTGGCTGGTGCGGCTGCATTCAGCAGCGCGCCAGCGCGGGCGGGGCGCAGCTCAGCGGATCTGCGAGAGCGTCGCGCGCAGGCCGAGGACGGCCTTGGTGTGCAGCTGGGAGACCCGCGACTCGGTGACGCGGAGCACCTCACCGATCTCTCGCAGCGTCAGGTTCTCGTAGTAGTAGAGCGCGATCACGAGCTTCTCGCGCTCGGGCAGGCGATCGACTGCCTCCGCTATCCGATCGCGCACCTCGTTCTGATCGACGATCCGTTCGGGGTCAACGGCGGAAGGGTCCTTCAAGGTGTCGAGCAGCGAGATGCTGTCGCCGCTGGAGTCCGACGAGCTCCACAGCTCGTCAAGCGCGCTGATCGACGAGTTCGCGATCTGCAGTAGCGCGTCGCGAAACTCCTCAAGCGGCAGCTCCAGTTCGCTCGCAAGCTCCTCCTCGGTGGGCGCGCGCTGCAGTTTCGATTCGAGCTTGACGTGGGCACGCTCGATCTGACGGGCGCGAGCGCGGACCGAGCGTGGCACCCAGTCGAGCGCCCTCAGCTCGTCGAGAATCGCCCCTTTGATGCGCGTGATCGCGTAGGTCTCGAAGCGGATGTCGCGGCTCATGTCGAACCGCTCGATCGCGGAGATCAGACCACCGAGCCCGTAGGAGATCAGGTCCGCCTCGTCGATGTGCGCCGGCAGCCCGGTCGCCATCCGCCCCGCGACGTACTTGACGAGCGGGGAGTACGCGACGACGAGGCGTTCGCGCGCGCGCTGATCACCCGACGACTTGTACCGTCGCCAGAGATCGCGAAGCTCCACCGCTTTTACGTTGGTCTGCACCACAAGCTTTGGCGCCTCAGGCTCGCGGGTGGCTGTTTGCGTATGCGCGCTTGAGCCGCGCCGACTCTACCCGAGTGTAGACCTGCGTCGTCGAAATACTCGAGTGGCCGAGCATCGTCTGGATCGCCCGCAGGTCGCTGCCACCGTCGAGCAGATGGGTCGCAAACGAATGACGGAGAGCGTGCGGATGGACCGTGCCGCCGAGACCGGCACGCAGCGACCAGGCTCTCAGCCTGCGCCGCACATCGGACGTGCACAGGCCTCGCCCCGACTTGGACAGGAAGAGCACCGGCTCGTCGTCGTGTGCCAGCGCCGGCCGCGCACGCTCCAGGTAACGCGCCAGAGCCGCGAGCGCCGGCTCCCCGACCGGGACGAACCGCGTCTTGCCGCCCTTGCCCTCGATGCGAACCTGCTCGCCGTCGAAGTCGATCGCGGCAACGGTCACATCGATGATTTCCTCGGCGCGAAGTCCTGACGCGTACGCCAGCTCGAACATCGCGCGGTCACGTAGCTCTAGCGGCGTCGACGCCGGGATCGCGTCCAGCAGCATGCTGAGCTCGGCGGGACGCAGCACGTGCGGCAGCGTACGCGGCCGCTTCGGGAGCGTCATCAGCTCCGCCGGGTTCTGGGCGACCTCGCCGTGTTCACGCAGCACACGGTAGAGCGCGCGGAGCGACGCGATCTTGCGGGCAAGCGAGGTCGCCTTGATGCCCGATTCGGACAGCGTTGCGCCGAATCGCCGGAGGTCACGAACACCAACCGCGGCGGGCTCGAGCCCGCGCCCCGAGCACCACTGCGCAAACTGCTCGACGTCGCCACCGTAGGCGCGCCGGGTCTTCTCGGCCGCGGCCCGGCGCCGCAGGTCGTCGTCGAGCGTGCGCAACGCGCGCACCCAGGGTGCGCTGAGCGCCGTTTCCGACGGCTGAGCTGCAGATGTCGCCATAGCTGGTGGTCTTCTTCGCGCCGGCGGCCCGGCGACCTGCCGAAGCCGTCTCAGATCGTCACGGCGCCCTGCGCCGCGCTCGATACAACACGCGCGTACTTCGCCAGCACGCCGGTCAGATCAGGGCTGAGCGGAGCGTCATAGGCGGCGACCCGCCGCGCGATCTCCTCGTCAGTGAGCGCGACATCAAGCCGCCGTCCGTCGACGTCGAAGGTGATCTCATCGCCGTCGGCCACGGCCGCGATCGGTCCTCCGCGCGCAGCCTCCGGGGCGACATGTCCCGCCATCAGACCGTGCGTAGCGCCGGAGAACCTCCCGTCGGTGATGAGCGCGACGTCGTCGCCGAGCCCGGCGCCGTTCAGCGCCGCCGTGACGGAGAGCATCTCCCGCATGCCGGGACCACCGGCCGGTCCTTCGTTGCGGATCACGACAACATCCCCGGCTTCGATGCGACCCCCTGTGACGGCGTCCATCGCCGCCTCCTCGCCTTCGAACACACGCGCCGGCCCCGTGTGGTGGCGTCGTGCGTGTCCCGCGAGCTTCACCACGCAACCCTCGGGCGCAAGGTTGCCGCGCAGGATCGCGAGACCGCCGCTGGTCGCGATCGGCTTGGCGAGCGGGCGGATCACCTCCTGCCCAGGCGTTTCCTTCGCGGCCTGCGCGATCTCGCCGATCGTCTGCCCGGTCACGGTCGGCGCGTCGCCGTGAAGGAGCCCGGCGTCAAGCAGACGCTTCGCCAGCACAGCCACACCGCCGGCCGCGTACAGGTCGGTCGCGACGAACCGCCCGCCGGGCTTGAGGTCGCAGAGCAGCGGCGTGCGCTCACTGATCTCGTGGAAGTCATCGATCGCGAGCTCCACCCCGGCCTCGCGCGCGAGCGCCAACAGGTGAAGGACACCGTTCGTCGAGCCGCCGCTCGAAGCGACAGCCGCGATCGCGTTCTCGAGGCCGGCGCGCGTGATGATCGCGCTCGGTCGCAGGCCTCGCGTGAGCACGTCGACGACCAGCTTCCCGCTCGCCTTCGCTGCCGCCGCCTTCGTCTTCTCCTGCGCCGGCATCAGCGAGTCGTGGATGGGCGAGATCCCGAGCATCTCAAACGCCATCGCCATCGTGTTTGCTGTGAACTGACCGCCGCACGCGCCCGCACCGGGCGAGGCCTTCGACTCGAGCTCCGCCAGCTCGTCGTCGGTCATCCGCCCCGCCGCGTGCGCGCCGACTGCCTCGAAGACATCCTGGATCGTTACGTCGTGCCCTTGGAAATGGCCCGGCGGGATCGACCCCCCGTAGAGCATCACGCCCGGCACGTCCAGGCGCGCCAGCGCCATAACCGTCCCCGGGATCGTCTTGTCGCAACCGGACAGCGCGATCACGGCATCAAAGAAGTGCCCGCGGGCAACCAGCTCGATCGAGTCCGCGATCACCTCGCGCGAGACGAGCGAGGTCTTCATGCCCGAGGTTCCCATCGTGATCCCGTCGGAGATCGCGATCGTGTTCAGCTCCATCGGCGTGCCGCCGGCTTCGCGAACCCCCTCCTTGACCTTGGCGGCCAGCGCACGCAGGTGAAACGTGCACGGCATCGTCTCGATCCACGTCGATGCAACCCCGACGATCGGTTTCGAGAGCGCCTCATCGTCATAGCCGATCCCCTTCAGCTGGGCTCTCGCCGCAGCGCGGGTCGGCCCTTCGGTCAGGGCGCGGCTGCGGTGCTTGAGGTCAAAGCCGTTGGAGCTCACCGCTCCAAACACTACCGACGGCGTCGCGCTCCCAGACGGCGAGGCGCTCTAGGTCACGCCTCACGCGCGCCGGATCGAGCTGGCTTCCGATCGGGTGAACGTTCGCGCTCGCGATCAGGGCGCGTTCGTCTGCGCGAAGCGCAAGCCACTTGGCGAGCACGTCGTCGGCCGCCGGCAGGCGAGGACCGCCGAACGCGACGCAGTACTCGCCGAGGAGCCGTCCCGAGTCGACCAGGTAGCCGACGAGCGGCTTGTGCGGGTATATGAGATATCCATAGGCACGTCCCGCGGCTCGTGTCCCTCGCGTGGGGCTGCGGGAGGCCTGCCCGTAGACGCGGATCAGTCCGTGCGCCTCATACATCGCCCATTCGTCGTGGTTGACGCACGAGCGCATCAGCTCGCGCGCACGGAGCTCCGCTTCCCGCTCGCGCTCCGCGTCGTAGGCCCCCGCCGCCGCCAACGCCGTCAGCCGCCTGCCGCGCGCGGGAAGAAGATCACGCGCTCGGCGTCGCGCGGTATCTCTTCGAAGCGCCCCACGAGCTCCGCCGCCCGCCGCCCGCCGGGTTCGCTCAGCGGAACCGCAGCCCACATCCCGAGGTCGAGTTGCGCGCGGAACGCCGCAATCAAAAGAGCCTCCTGCTCACGGTCCGCAATATCTCCCTCGGCGATCAGCACCTCACCATGGCCGGCTTGCATCGCCAGGAACTTCATCGTCACAGCTTAGGGGCTCCTCGGCGACCGGCCGCTCCATCGCGCGTCGCCTGCGTGCGCGACCGATCCGCCGTCGCCCGACTTCACCTGGTCTCGGCCGGCTCCGCGAGTCCGAGCACGTCGACCGGTCCTGTGCCACGTCCGAGCGCAAGACCCTGCGCGATCGCGTCCGCCGTCAGCCGTGCCGCGGTCTGCGCAGCCTGAAGCGTCGTTTGGCCCTTCGCGAGTTCCGCCGCCAGGAGGGCAGAGTGGGTGCAGCCCGAGCCGTGCGTCGCACCGGCTGGGTGATGAGTGCCGGGAAGCTCGATGAGCTGGTTGGCGTCGCAGTAAATGTCTCCGGGGGTATCGCGGTGACCGCCGGTGAGAACGACCGCCTCGGAGCCGAGCCCGAGCATTGCGCGGGCGAGATCAGAGTCGCTCGACGGGACCGCCGCCCCCGCAGCGGCCAGGAGCGCTCGTGCCTCGGGAACGTTCGGCGTGAGCACCCGTGCACGAGCGAAGAGCTCGATCAGGCCACCGATCGCGTCACGCTCGAGCAGCACGGTGCCGGTGCTGGCGGCGAGGACGGGGTCGATGACGAGCGGAACGTCCGGGTCGAGGAGGTCGTGCAGGCACGACGCGACGCACCGCACCGTCTCGGCTTCGCCGAGCATGCCGATCTTCACGGCGTCCGCGCCGATGTCCCCGAGGACGGCCTCGAGCTGCGCGCGCACGATGTCGACCGGCACCTGGTGGACGGCGAGCACGCCGGTCGTGTTTTGCGCGGTTACGGCAGTAACGACGCTCGTTCCGTATACGCCGCTGCGTGCGAAGGCCTTCAGGTCGGCTTGAATCCCGGCGCCGGCGCCCGAGTCGGAGCCCGCGATCGTCAACGCCCTGGGCACGCTCGCCATCCACCCAGTATCGCGCCGGCTCACCTCGCCCGTCCCGGTATCGCTCGACGGCGCGGCACCTCCAGCGCAGGAACAACCCGCGCGGAAGCGCCCGTCGCACGTCGCCGTTCTGCGAGCAGCGTGACCACTTGCCGCAGCGACTCTGCTCCGACGACCGGCAACGCGCCGGCGTTTGCCGCGTCGTCGCGATCACCCGCGGCCAGCACGACGCCCGCGAGCCCGGCGGCCGCACCCGCGTCGGCAACCGCGGCCCCAAGGCCAGACGCGCGCAGCTCGCCTCCGAGCCCCAGCTCACCACAGAGCCCCACCCGCTCGAGGCTGGCGCTCGCGAGCTGACCGGCGGCAGCGAGGACGCAGCACGCGACGGCGAGGTCGAGCTCGGCGCCGCATCTTCGCGGCGCCGGCGCCACGTTCACGGTCACGCGGCGCCGCGGGAACCCGTAGCCACTGTTGAGCACTGCGGCCTGTACGCGTTCGCGCAGATCGCGCGCAGAGCCTGAGCCGAGTCCGAGCACCGCGAGCCCTGGAAGACCGGCTCGCAGATCGAGCTCGACGTCGAGGGCGACCGCCTCCCCGCGATCGAGGGCGAAGCCGTGTGAGCGAACGAGCATCCCCACATCTGAGCATCCGCATGCGTCGCGACGCCGCGATCTGTGTGCTCCTTAACCGTTCTGACGCGTTCCTGTCGCATTCCTTCACGATCTTGCGGGGCGAACGGGATTACCGTGCGTCGATGGCTAGGACGTCACGGCAGATCCTCGGTCAGACCGGGGAGGAACTCGCGCTCCAGCACTACGAGCGCCTCGGCTTCCTGCCGCTGGCACGCAACGACAGGACGGCGTCCGGTGAGCTCGACCTGATCGTCGCCGACCGTGTCACGATCGTGTTCGTCGAGGTCAAGACGGCCCGGGTCGGCGCACTCGACCCGCTCGACTCGATCACGCCCCGCAAGCTTCTGCGCGTTCGTCGCCTCGCCGCGCAGTGGCTCAGCCGCCACCCTGAGCTGCCCTACCGAAAAGAGCTGCGCTTCGATGTGGTGGCAATCGTGCTCGACGACGCCGACCGCCTCGTCTCGCTCGAGCAGTTCATCGCAGTCGGATGAGCGCAAACTTGCCACCGATGGACCGTTCTGCGACGGCATTTTCGGCTGCGTTGAAGCCGAGCTGGCCGCCCGGCCGGCGAGCCGGCGTCCCGGCCGAGTAGGCTCAGCCGATCAACGACACGCACACCTTCGCTTCGCAACCCGCTGCAGGGGCGCGCGCATGAGCGCGACGAGGCCCGATCTCGCCAGCGCATTTCGCGCGAACCGCGTCGAAGCGATCGCCGGGCTCGGGACGCGCACGGCCAAGGAGGCCGAGACCGCCTACGCGGAGATCGTCAGCCTCGTGCTCGTCATGAACGCCGAGATCAACCAGGCACAGAAACGCGGTACCGGGAGCGAGGGCACGATCAGCGACGAGCTCCTCGAGCGGCTCCTGACGTGGATTCCGGAGCTCCGCAAGAAGCTCGCGGAGATCGCCGCACGCCTGCAGTTCCAGTCCTGCTCGATCGCGGTCCTCGGACCGGCCCCTGCGGTGTCCGTCACGGTTACTTTCGGCGCCGGCCGAACCGCTCGGCGCAGCGCCGGGACGCTCGCAACCACCTAGTGCGGCGTCCCGAGAACGCTGCGCCGCAGGCCGGTCAACCGTTCAGCGCCAACCGCTCGTAAGCGGCCGACTGAAACGACATACGGTGAAGCGGCGAGACGCCCTGGCGGGCGATTGCCGCGCGATGCTCCGGCGTCGAATAGCCGACGTGCGCCGCGAACTGCCAGCCCGGATGGAGGACATCCGCGCGGCGCATGAATCGGTCCCGCGTCACCTTGGCGATGATCGAAGCGGCCGCGATCGCGGCACTCGTCGCATCACCTTCGACGATCGCCCGCTGCTCGTAGCCGAACTCCGGCACGGCGAAGCCGTCGACGAGGCACAGGCAGTCGTCCTGCGCGACAGCGGCAAGCGCGTCGGCGAGCGCTGCGAGGTTGGTGACGTGCAACCCGTTCGCATCGATACTGCGTACCGAGCGCATCACGACGCTCACCGCTCGCGCGCTCGACAGCACCAACGGGTACAGCGCCTCGCGTGCAGCATGGTCGTGCTGCTTCGAGTCGTTGAGCGCACTCAGCGCGCGTAGCTCGCGCGTGCTCAGCGCCTCGTAGTCGAACAGCACCCCGGCCGCGACCAGCGGTCCGGCGAGACACCCGCGGCCGGCTTCGTCAGCGCCCGCGACGAGACGGACGCCGAGTGCGCGGTCGAACGCGAAGAGGCGGTGGCCGCTGCGGCGTCGGCGCGCGCTCCGACGCGACCGGGCGTTCGAGCTAGGGGAAGCCGATCCGGTCCGGCGGCCAGTACGTGGCGAAGGCGTCTCCGACGATCCAGGCGTCGGGTACAGGTCCCCAGAACCGGCTGTCGTCGGAGTTTCCACGATTGTCGCCCATCATGAAGTAGTAACCGGCGGGAACCGTGATCGGCATTGTGAACGTGCAGCTAGGGTCGCCCTTGCAGCTCGAGAAGTCCGCGAACGGCTCCCTCTGGAGCTTGCCGTTGAGGATCACGTGACCGGCGCGGAGCGCGACGGTGTCGCCGCCGATGGCAACCACGCGCTTGACGTAGGTGGTGGTTCCTTCTTTCGCTGTGGGACGGGGACACATCTCCGTGGAGGGCGTGGTCGTGACGCCACACAGTCCTTCGCCGTCGCTCGCCCCGGCCGGCGGGTGAAAGACGACGATGTCTCCGATCGAAGGACTCGAGAAGTCGTTGCCGATCCGATCGACGAGCACGCGCTGACCTGGGATCAGCGTCGGCTCCATCGAACCGCTCGGAATCTTGTAGGGCTTCACAACGAACGCTTGGACCACGAACGCAAGAGCGAGCGCGACCACGACGATGAGCGCGAACTCGACGAGCTGATTGCCGCGTGCGATCTTGCCCAGCATCACAAACCCCCCAATTGATGGATCGCCGGCGAACCGCCGGCTGGCGGCGTCAGGCGAGCGTAGAACTCGCCGAACGCGGGCGCACAGTCTCGCGTGCAGCGCAGCAGGTCGCGGTCCCTCTTAAGGTGCAGTGATCGCATCAGACCATTAGTCGCTCGAGCACCAGCGGATTGTGACCGACGCTCGCGCCCACGTTCCTACAGGAAGCCGATCCGGTCCGGCGGCCAGTAGGTGGCGAACGCCTCACCGATGATCCACGACCGCGGCACCGGCCCCCAGAAGCGACTGTCATCCGAGTTCGCACGGTTGTCGCCCATCACGAAGTAATAGCCGCGCGGAACGGTCGCCGCCTTCGCATAGGTGCAACTCGGATCGGACTTGCAGCCGGCGAAGGAGGCGAACGACTCCTTCTGGAGGCGTCCGTTCAGGATCACGTGGCCGCTGCGGATCGCGATCCGATCACCGCCCACAGCCACGACGCGCTTGATGTAGTTGAGGCCTGACGGCTGCGATGTCGGGTACTGGCACGGCGCCCCCAGGACGCGGTGCCCGCCACAGATCCCGTCTCCCCCCTCTGTCGCACCCACCGGCGGGTGAAAGACGACTATGTCCCCGACCGATGGGGCGAAGAAGTCGTTCCCCAGGCGATCGACGAGTACCCGTTGACCGATCTGGAGAGTCGGCTCCATCGAGCCGCTTGGAATTCGATACGGCTTGACGATGAACGCCTGGATCGAGAACGCGAGTCCGAGGGCGAGTCCGACGATCAGGATGAACTCGACAAGCTGATTGCTACGCGCTGCCCTCCAAGCCCGCGTCGCGAACTGCCGCGGGTTCACGCCGTTTCGCCGGCGGTCTCCGCGGACGCCGTGGCATCCTCGGCGACCGCAGCGGCGTAACCGTCCTGCTCGTCGTCGGTCGCCTCCACCGCGGCGTGCTCGACGGCTTCCTGCTCGGCACCGTCGGGGTCGGCACCGGGCGCGAGCGCAGCGTCCGCGGCAGCCAGCGCCGCTTGCTCCTGATCGTCCCCGCCAACCTCGTTGGCCGACGCCGCGTCAGCCTCGTGGACGAGGCCCGGCTCGATCGCATCCTCCGGACCGACGTAGCCGCGCTCGCGAACGCGCGCGGCCTTGCCGACACGGTCGCGCAGGTAGTACAGCTTTGCGCGCCGCACGTCGCCGCGCGCCGCCACCTCGATCTTCTCGATCTTCGGTGAGTGCAGCGGGAAAGTGCGCTCCACGCCCACGCCGAAAGACTGCTTGCGGACCGTGAACGTCTCGCGGACGCCTGTGCCCTGGCGCCCAATCGCAACCCCTTCGAACACCTGGGTCCGCCGGCGCGTGCCCTCGATCACCTGGAAGTGAACCTTCAGCCGGTCGCCGGGCTGAAAGCGCGGGACGCGACGAAGCTGGTCGCGTTCGATCCTGTCGATGACTGTGCTCATGGCAAAAAAGAGGCGCGGACGAGAAACCTTCGCCGCCGCGCACCGCAATCCTAGCGCGGCGGCCGTACGGGCGACCCCGCGGGAGTGCGGCGCCACGCTCGTGGAGGACGATGTCGACGCCTGCCTACCCGCCCTCGCCGGCGCGGTGACGCTCGCGTGCCTGCTCGAGCCGCCAACGGCGGATCTGCTCGTGGTGGCCGGCAAGCAGCACGTCGGGCACGCGCCAACCCCGGTACTCGGCGGGCCGCGTGTAGTGCGGGTACTCCGGCATGCCCTCCAACGCCTCGCTGAAGGACTCCTCCACCACCGACTCCTCGTGGCCCAGAGCGCCCGGGAGCTTGCGCAGAACCGCATCGGCGAGCACCATCGCCGCCAGCTCGCCTCCGGCGAGAACGTACCGGCCGATTGAGACGACGTCGCTGGCGTAATGCTCCGCGATGCGTTCGTCGAACCCCTCGTAGCGGCCGCACAGCAGCGTGAGCTCAGACTCCGCGGCAAGCTCGCCAACCAATGCGTCGTCCAGCAGCCGCCCGGCGGGGCTCAGCAGAATCACTCGACGGCGCTCACGTAACCGGACCGGGTCGATCCCGTAATGCGCGCGCAGTGCCGCATCGATCACGTCCACGCGCAGGACCATCCCGGCGCCGCCGCCGAACGGCGAGTCGTCGACCTGTCCGCCGCTGAGCGGCGTGTGCCGGCGTGGGTCGATCAACGTTAGCGTGCTCCCGGCGGCGAGCACGTTCGCTACGTGGCGCTGTGTTTGAAACCACCCGAACGCGTCCGGAAATAGAGTCACCACATCGATGTTCATGCGCCGAGGAAGTCCCGGTTGACATCGATCCGTCGGAGCTCGAGGTCGATCGAGCGGATCGCGTCGCGCACGAGCGGGACGAGCAGCTCCCCAGCACCCTCCACGAGCGTCACCGACAGACACTCGCAAGACGGTAGGGCGATCAGCCGGGCCACCACCCCCACCGGCTCGTCGCCATCGACGACCGCGGCCCCCTCGAGGTCCTCGGCGAGGTATTCATCAGGCCCGAGCGGCGGCGCGTCGTTCTGGGCAACGACTAGCGCTTGGCCGCGCAGCGCGTCGGCAGCGCCGCGGTCGGTGTGGCCGGTGACGCGCAATATCGGGCGCGTGTCGGTGCCGGCGCGTCGCTCGATGGTGACCGGCCCGCCGGCGACGGTCACATTGCGGCCGAGCAGCAGTAGTTCAGGACGCGGGTCCTTGACGTAGAAGCTGCCATCGAGTCCGTGGGCGCGACCGACGACGCCCGCAACAACCGGACGGTTACTCGCCGAGCGTTCCACGTGCCGCCGCGGCGTCTAGTCGACGATGTCGACGAGCACGCGCTGACCCCTGACCGCGCCCGCCGCGCGGATCACGCGACGCAGCGCCTGAGCGGTCCGGCCCCCGCGCCCGATCACCTTGCCGTAGTCCTCGGTCCCGACCGCAAGCTCGAGCACGATCCCGCCGCCATCCTCCTCGAAGGTATCGACCGTTACCGACTCCGGGTCATCGACGAGCCCTTCGGCGAGGTACGCGAGGAGCTCGTTGAGGTCCATCGTCCGGATCGTCTAAGCCGCGATGCCCTGCGTACGCAGCAGCTTCCGAACGGTCGCCGTGGGTTGGGCGCCCTGGGCGAGCCAGTGGCGAACGCGCTCCTCGTCGATCGAGATCGACGACGGATTGGTCTGCGCGTTGTAATGCCCGACAGTCTCGATGACACGGCCGTCGCGCTGCGAGCGCTGGTCGGCCACGACGACCCGCCAGATCGGGTCCTTGCGTGCGCCAATGCGAGTGAGCCTGAGTCTTACGGCCAATGTGGTCCTTCGCTTCGGAGTTTTTCGGGCGCCCGTGCGCGCGATCAACCAGGGTAGCGGGTCTCGGCAACCGCCGGCAGACCGCTCAGCGTCGCTGACGCGCCAGCGCGCCCAGATCTGGCATCTTGCCGCGCCCGACCTGGCGCATCAGCTTGCGGACCTGAGCGAACTGCTTGACGAGCTGGTTGACGGCCTGCACGTTGGTCCCCGAGCCGCGCGCTATGCGAAGCCGTCGCGAGCCTTTGATCAACTCGGGGCGGCGCCGCTCGTCGGCGGTCATCGACAGGATTATCGCCTCGATCCGGTCGATCTCGCGCTCATCGACCTTGAGCCCCTTCATCTGCGAACCGACACCCGGGATCATCGAGAGGATCCCCTGCAGCGGGCCCATGCGGCGCATCGTCCGCAGCTGCCCGAGGAAATCGTCGAGGTCGAAATCCCCAGAGCGCATGCGCTTCTCGAGCTCCTCGCTCTCCTGCTCATCGACCTCCTTGCCGGCCTTCTCGATCAGGGTGAGCACGTCGCCCATACCGAGGATGCGCTGAGCCATCCGCTCCGGGTGGAAACGCTCGAACTGATCGAGTTTTTCGCCGGTAGACGCGAACAGAATCGGCTTGCCCATGACCGAACGCACCGACAGCGCTGCGCCGCCGCGAGCGTCACCGTCGAGCTTCGTCATCACGGTCCCGTCGATCGGGAGCGCCGCGGCGAACTGCTCGGCGACGTTCACCGCGTCCTGTCCTGTCATCGCGTCGAGCACCAGCAGGACGTCCGTCGGCTTGGTCGCCGCGTGGATGTCGACGAGCTCGTCCATCAACGCCTTGTCGACGTGCAGGCGCCCGCTCGTGTCGACTATCAGCACGTCCTTGCCCTCCGTTCGGGCGCGCCCGAGCGCCCATTTGGCGATCTCCACAGGGCTCTTGTCGGTCCCTTGCGAGTAGACCGTTGCGCCGGCGTTCGTGCCGACGGTGACGAGCTGCTCGACTGCGGCGGGCCGGTAGGTGTCGCAGGCTGCGAGCGCGACCGCACTTCCGTGCTCAGTCGCCAGGTAGCGTGCCAGCTTCCCAGCCGCGGTGGTCTTGCCCGAGCCCTGGAGGCCGACCATCAGGATCACCGTGGGCGGCCGCGAGGAGAACTGGATCGCGGCCGCTGGACCGCCGAGCAAATCGGTCAGCTCGTCATTGACGATCTTCACCACCTGCTGGCCAGGATTCAGCTGGCCGAGTATGTCCGCACCAACGGCGCGCTCGCGCACGGCCGCCGTGAAGCGCTTGACCACTTCGAGGTTGACGTCCGCCTCGAGCAAGGCCAGACGGATCTCGCGCAGGGCGCGCGTCACGTCCTCCTCGCTGAGCGTGCCGCGGCTGCGCAGCGAGGCGAGAGTTGCCTGCAGCTTCTCGGACAGTGCTTCGAACATTCGTCAGGTGGCTAGGCGCGTTCCGCCGCGCGGCGGATCACTTCTCGCTTGCTCGAGCCGACGCGTTCTTGCCGAGCGCGTCGCCAATGCCGGCGAACGCCTGCGTGAACTCCGAGGGGATCACGAACACCTTGTTCGCTTCGCCCTGGGCGAGCTGCGGCAGCATCTGCAGGTACTGGTAGCTCAACAGCTTCTGGTCGGCGTCGCCCTTGTGAATCGCCTCGAACACGGTGGCGATCGCCTTCGCCTCGCCCTCGGCTCGCAGGATCGCGGCCTGTCGCGCGCCCTCTGCCTTCAACACCGCGGACTGCTTCTCGCCCTCGGCGGTCAGAATCGCGGCCTGCTTCGTCCCCTCAGCCGTCAGGATCGCCGCACGGCGGTCACGCTCGGCGCGCATCTGCTTCTCCATCGCCGCCTTGATGTCGGCCGGTGGATCCACCGACTTGATCTCGACGCGGTTGATCCGGATACCCCACTTGCCGGTCGCCTCATCGAGAACGCCCCGCAGTTCGGTGTTGACGTTCTCACGGCTCGTCAGCGATTCCTCGAGCGTGATGCCGCCGATCACGTTGCGCAGGGTCGTCACGGTGAGCTGCTCGATCGCCTGCAGCGGGCTCGCGATCTCGTAGGTTGCGCTGCGCGGATCGGTGATCGTGAAGTACAGCACCGTCTCGATCGCCACCACGACGTTGTCCTGCGTGATGACCGGCTGCGGCTTGAAGTTCACCACCTGCTCGCGGAGGTCGATCAACGGGCGAACCCGCTCGACGAACGGAACGACGAGGTTCAACCCAGGTTCGAGGGTCCGGCTGTAGCGGCCGAGACGCTCGAGAACGCCCGCACGCGCCTGCGGGATCACCCGGATCGACCGCGACGCGACGAGGAGCGCCACGACCACGAGCACGACGACGACGACAACAGCGACCATCAGTGACTCCTTGCTAGCTGGTTAAGGCAGGACGAGCGCGGTGGCGCCCTTGATCTGGATGACCTCGACCTGCTCGCCCGCTTTGATCTCGCGGTCCTCGTCGAGCGACCGCGCCGTCCAGACCTCGCCGCCGATCTTCACGGTTCCGAGCCCTTCGCGGTTGGCGATGCGCTCGACGACGAGCGCATGCTGGCCGACGAGCGCGGCCGTGCCGGTCCGCGTCAGCGGCGTCTGGCGACGGTGTCGCACGGCGATCGGTCGCAGCAGGAAGATGATCGCGAGCGAGGCGAACAGGAAGGCGAACGCCGATGGCAGGCCGCCGACCCCGACGATGCTCAGCACGGCGGCGAACACCGCGCCGAGAGCGAAGGGAGCCAGGTAAAAGCCGTTCGTGTGCATCTCGCCGACGGTGAACGCTCCGGCTACGACTACCCACAGAACCCATAAGCCCATCTGTCGATTATGGCGCGCCGCACCACTAAAGGCAAAGGCGCCCCCGCACTACTCGACCAGGGCGCTCGCGTACTCCTGCGGATCGAACGGCCGCAGGTCGTCGAGTTGCTCGCCGATTCCGATCAACTTGACCGGAATCGCCAGCTCACGGGCGATCGTTAAAGCGATCCCGCCCTTCGCGCTACCGTCGAGTTTCGTCAGCACGATGCCGTCGATCTCGACGGCATCGGCGAACGCCTGCGCCTGTCGCAACCCGTTCTGTCCGGTGCTCGCATCGAGCGAAAGGAGCGTCTCGTGCGGAGCACCCTCGAGCTGTCCGGCGATGACCCGCCGCACCTTCGCCAACTCGGCCATCAGCGGCTCGTGGTTGTGCAG
This sequence comes from uncultured Solirubrobacteraceae bacterium, assembly GCA_964422115.1. Taxonomy (GTDB): domain Bacteria; phylum Actinomycetota; class Thermoleophilia; order Solirubrobacterales; family Solirubrobacteraceae; genus Palsa-513. Next base: position 48,353 of record CAYQZU010000004.1, read on the forward strand.
CCGCCCGGCGGTGTCGACGAGGACCACGTCGAAGTTCTCCGCGCGCGCCCGCACGAGCGCCTCGAAGGCGACCGAGCCTGGATCGGATCCGGCCGGCGCCGTCACGATCTCGCAGCCCGCTCGCTGCGCCCAGCCCTCGAGCTGCTCGGTCGCGCCCGCGCGAAACGTGTCGCCGGCCGCGAGCAGCACACGTAGGCCGAGGTGGTGCTGGATCTGCCAGGCGAGCTTGCCGAGCGTGGTCGTCTTCCCGGTCCCGTTGACGCCGGCCATCAGCAGCACGGTCGGCTGCGCACGGAGATCGATCGTGGCGGGAAGTGGGTCGCCGTCGGAGTTCGTTCCCCGGGCGAGTTCCGCCAGCAGCTCGACGAGCCTGCCGCGCAGCGCATCGGCGTCCGGGCGCTCGCGACGTACCGTCGCCTGAAGGCTCGCCGCTATCTCGGCGGCAGCTCGCGCACCCACGTCCGCGAGGATCAAAGACTCCTCCAGCGCCTCCCAGTCGTGTTCGACCAGCGTCTTTCGCAAGCCGGGGGCGGCCTCGCCGCCGAGCGCCTGGCGCGTCTTGCGCAGGCTGGCCCGCAGGCGCGCAAAGCCACGCGGCCGTTTCGTGCCCTCGTCGTCCTCCTCGTCCTCCTCGGGGGTGGCTGCGCGAACGCGGCCTTGCCGCGTCACGAACAACTCGTCCCAGTCCCTGGGCACCGGGCTCAGGCCGCGTCGGCGGCGGCGATCGCCGGCTCGTCGGAGTCGAGCTCGTGGAGGCCTGCGTCACCAAGCCTGCGTGAGACGACCTTGGAGACGCCGTCGCTCCCCATCGACACGCCGTACAACCAGTCCGCGGCCTCCATCGTTCGCTTCTGGTGGGTGACGACGATGAATTGGGCGCGACCGCTGTGGCGACGCAGGAGCGCGAGGAAGCGGTCGATGTTGAGGTCGTCGAGCGCCGCCTCGACCTCGTCGAGAATGTAGAACGGGCACGGTCGCGCGAGGAATACGGCAAACAGGAAAGCAATCGCCGTCATCGACTTCTCGCCACCGGACAGCAGCGACAGGCGCTTCATCGACTTGCCGGCTGGAGTCACCTCGATTTCGACCCCCAGGGCATCCTCGGTGCCCTCGCCGTCCGCGCGCGCCGCCGCCTCCTCCGCCTCTTGCTCGGCCGCGTCCTCACCGGAGCCGCCGTCGGCGTCCTGCCCGCCGAGCACCGCCCGCGGCGCGCTGTCGTCGCGGACCAGACTGAGCCGGCCCCGTCCGCCTGGAAAAACGTCGTCGATCAACTCCTCGAAGTTCTGCGCGGCGGCGCGGAACGTCGCTTCGAAGCTCTCGCTGATCTGGCGGTCGGCGTCACGGATGACGAGCGTCAGCTCGCGGATCGCGGCCTCGAGATCCCCGCGCTGGGCCTCCAGTTCCTCCGCTCGATCAAGAGCCTCGCGGTACTCGTCGCCGGCCAGCGGATTGACCGGACCGAGCTGCTCACGCCGGCGCGCCAGCCGCTCCACACGATCATGCAGCCCGCTGCGGTCGGCTTCGCTCAATGCCTCCTCACCCGGCGTTGCGTCAAGGCCGAGCCGCTGCGCCAGCTGGCCCAACTCACCGGAACTCTCGGCCGACTGGTCGCGTGCCTGCTGAGCGAGCACCTCGGCGACCGTGAGCGCGTCGGCGCGCTCACGCATGCGCGCCTGCAGCGTCGCCTCGTGTGCGGTGCAGTCCCTCAGCTCGCCTGCCAGCGCGTCGCCCGCCGCTCGGTCTGCGGCGAGCTCCTCCGCGAGCGCCACGAGCCGGCCTTCGAGCGCCGTAGCGACGAGCCCGAGGACGCTCTCGAACCGAACAAGCTTGGGTCCGAGCGCGCCATCGAGCTCGGACTGCGCAACCAGGATCGCGCGTCGTCGCTCCCGCGCGTCGCGGGCACGCTCCACCCGCTCCACAGCACGGCGCTCCGCGGCCAACTCACCTTCGAGCTCCGCGCGACGCACCGCCAGCTCACCCGCGTCCGGGGCGATCCGGCGCTGCTCGATCATCCAGGCGGCGAGACGCTCGGCCTCGATTCCCTCGGCAAGCCGCCGTTCGGCTGTCCTCAGCTCGGCGTCCGACGCCTCGCGCGCATCGACGGCCTGCGCAGTCGTCGTCGCGGCCTGCGCGAGCGCGGCGATCGCCAGCTGCTCCGCCTGCGCCGCCTGCTCGGCGTCGGCGATCAGCGCGTCGCGACGATTGCGCTGCTCGAGTGCACGCTCTCGCCCGCCACTGGGCGCCTGCGTCAACTCGCCGAGCGCCTGATTCCACACGCGCCCGTCGCGCGTCACCGCGATACCGCGAAACGCCGGTGCAATGGTCGCGAGGTCCGCGACAACCCAGGTGTCGACGAGCAGCCTCCCGAGCACCTCGAGCGCTGCCCCGTCACCGCCGACGAGCGCAAGCAACGGCTCGGCCCCCGACATCGGCGGAGAACCGGCCGCCGACGGCGCGGCGCTGCCGGCGACGAGCGCCCACCCGCCGTCCTCGCCGGACGCGTCGAGCAGGCGCTCTGCGTCGGCGCGGTCTGTTGCCAGCAGCGATCCGAGCCGCCCGCCCAGCGCGGCGGCCAGAGCGAGCTCGTAGCCCGCACGGACCTGGATGCGCGCCTCCAGTGCTTCCTGCCCGCTACGGCTTGCATGGCTTCGCAGGAACTGGTTTGCCGCCGCGAGCTCAGCTCCGACCCTGGCCGCCTCGCGCCTCGCGTGCTCCACAGCGCGCTCCGCTTCGCGCAACGCCTCCGCCGCAGCTCTGGCCGCGGCGTCGGCCCCAGCGCGTTCGGACACGGCTCGATCCCGGGCGAGCGCAAGTTGCGCAACCTCGGCGCCCGCGGCGGCCCGCGACCCCTCGAGCCGCACGAGCTCGCCGGCAACCCGCTCCTCGCGCTCGCGCTCGAGAAGCGACAGCTCCGCCTCGAGCTGCTCGATCCGACCCGCGCCAGAAGGCTCCTCGGTCGCCAGTTCGGCTGACAGCGCGGCAAGCTGCGAATCACGGCGCTCGCTGCGGGTCGCAAGCGCAACCGCGAGCCCCCGCGTCTGCTGGCGGCGGAGCTCGACACGGTCGTGAGCGGAACGAGCGGCGAAGGCACGTCCGGAAATCTCATCGTGGCGGGCGCTGCGGCTCGCAAGCGCCGACTCGGCCTGGACTCGCCGCTCGGCGACGCCCGCCAGCTCGCCCTGGACCTCGTCGCGCGCAAGGCGTGCCGCGCCCGCGGTGCGTTCGGCGCTCTCGAGCAGCTCAGCGCGCTCGCGGACCGCGTCGCGTGCGAGCGTCCAGCGCGCTTCGAGGGACTGGCGCTCGAGGCGCTCGTGGAGCTCGGCTGCCTCCGCCTGCCGCTTGAGCGGGGCGAGCCGCGAGCGGGCCTCGCGTTCCACGTCCAGAGCGCGATCGAGGTTTTCCGCGGTCCGCTCGAGCTTCAGCTGGGCACGACGCCGACGCTTGCGATGCTTGCCGAGTCCGGCCGCCTCCTCGATCAGCATCCGGCGCTCGCGCGGCTTCGAGGTGACGATCGACTCCACGCGGCCCTGAGATATGACCGAGTGGGCTTCCTTGCCGAGGCCGGTGTCCGACAGCAGCTCGAGTACGTCGACGAGCCGGCAGCGTGCGCCGTTGATCCGGTATTCGCCCTCCCCCGCACGCGTGAGGCGGCGCGAGATCGCAATCTCGCTCGCCGGCATGCCGACCAGCCCATCGCTGTTGTCGAGCATCAGCTCCACCTCGGCCTCGCTGCGCGCCTGCACGCCGCGGCCGCCGGAGAAGATCACGTCCTGCATCGACTGCCCGCGAACTGCCAGCGGAGACTGCTCGCCAAGCGCCCAGAGGACGGCGTCGGTGATGTTCGACTTCCCCGACCCGTTGGGACCGACGATCACGCTGACGCCCTCGCCGAACGTCAGCCGCGTGCGGTCGGGAAACGACTTGAAGCCCTTGATCGAGATCGACTTGAGATGCATGTCAAGCCTTACCGCGCCGCGTCCCGGGATGGTCGGTGGCGCCCTGCTCGATACTCCAGCCGGCCGCCTCGAGCGCGACACGGGCGGCTCCCTGCTCGGCGTGCTTCTTGCTGCGACCTTCGCCGCGCCCGATCGCGTGGCCGTCGCCCGCCCGGGCCTCCACGACGAACGTACGGTCGTGCGGCGGCCCCTGCTCCTCGACCACGGCGTAGAGAACGACTTCGCCGTTGCGCGCCAGCCGCTCCTGGAGCGTCGACTTGAAATCGACGGGATGCTCGAGCGCCTCCTCGATCTGGGCTGCGAACGCCTCCACCACCGCCGCCGCCGTTCGCTCGTAGCCAAACTGCAGGTAGCAGGCGCCGATCACAGCCTCGATCACCGAGGCCAGGACGCGTTCGGTCTCGACCACTGCGGCCGCGGCGGGAGCGAAAGACGAGGGAGCCGCCGCCAGCAACAGCTCGACGACCCCCAACTCCTCCGCGACGGTCCGGCACGCAGGCCCCGATACCGCTTGAGCGCGGATCTTCGTGAGACGGCCCGCGCCAAAGTGATCGGCCTCGAGGCGCGGATAGAGGTGCGCCGTGACCGCCAGCCCGAGCACGCTGTCGCCAAGGAACGCGAGCCGCGTGTACGAATCGCTGCGCCGCTGCGTCCACGAGGCATGCGTGAAGACCTGCCGGTGCAGGTCTTCGGGCAGCTCGCCGAGCAGTTCGCGAAGAAGCGTCAGCGGCCAGGATCTTGAGAGCTGACGAAATCAATTGTCGCGCCGACCGTCTGGAGCGTCACAGCCTGCTCATCGCTGATCTTGACGGCGTAGGTGTCCTCAAGCTCCTGGATCATCGTGTACAGATCGAGCGAGTCGATCGCGAGGTCCTCGCGGAAACGCGTTTCGGGGACGATCCGTGCGGGGTCGATCCCGAGCTCGTCGGAGAGGTGGGCGCGGATCAACTCGAGAACGTCGTCGCGGGTCATCGACAACGAATCACGATAGCGCCGTCCTAGGACGCGGCCGGCACTCCGGCCCGTGGCCGAAGCGCCCCCGCGGCCTCGAGCGCGCTGTGCGTGCGTCCGACCACGTCCTCCTCGACGCCGCGCCGGGCGCGGAGGATCGCACGCGCGATTCCCTGGCGCGTGAAGCTCCCGTGGGCGACGACACCGAGGCGGCGAAGCCCGAGCAGGTAGGCGCCGCCCTGTCCCTCGGGATCGATCTCTTCGACGAACGGACGGAGCCCGCCCGATAGCAGCAGCCCACCGAGCTTGCCGCGTGTCGAGGCCTGCGCGATGTCGCGGATCGTCACGAGCATCGTCTGTGACACCGCCTCGATCAGCTTCAAGGCGACGTTGCCAGTGAAGCCGTCGGTCACGACGACGTCGACGATGCCCTCGGTCAGCCCGCTTCCCTCGACGTTGCCGACAAACGTCAACGCGTCACTGCCGGCAGTGCGCTCGAGCAGAGCCTCGTGGGCTTCGATGACGAGCTGGCTACCACGCTCAGGTTCGATGCCGTTCGAGAGCAACCCGACCCGCGGCCGCGCGATGCCGAGGACTGCGCTCGCGTACGCAGCGCCCATGAACGCGAATTGGACGAGGTATTCGACCCGTACGTCCGGATTCGCGCCGACATCCAGCAGCGTCACCGGCCGCCCGGGCACCGGGACGGTGATTGCCAGGGCAGGCCTGTATATCCCCTGAGCGCGCCGGATGTGAAGTTGCCCGGCGACAAGCGCTGTCCCGGTCGAGCCGTTGCAGACAAGCGCCGCCGCGCGGCCTTCGCCGACCGCCCGAGCGGCCTGCACGATCGATGCGTCGGGGACCGAGCGCACTGCGCTTGCCGGGTTCTCCTCCTTCGCGATCGACCGCGGCGCGTCGACGATCTCGACGCCGCCACCAGCGGGACCGAGCTCGCTCGCCGGACCGAACAGCACCACCTCGACACCCTCGGCTGCCGCGATGCGAGCGCCGGCTGCAACCTCGGCCGGCCCGAGATCGGCGCCGTTCGCGTCGACCGCGATGACCGTCACGGCAACCTAGTCGTGATCGTGCTCGTGCTCGTGCTCGACCGGAGCGACGATCTCACGTCCGGCATAGGTGCCGCAGACCGGGCAGACCCGATGCGGGCGGCGCGGGCTGTGACAGCGCGGGCACTCGTTGAGGGTCGGGGCGGCCATCTTGTGCTGCGAGCGCCGCTTGGCCGTGCGGCTGTGGGACTGCTTCTGCTTGGGTGCTTGCATTGGGCGGCAAGCCTAGCAAGTCGCTTGGGCCGTTTGGCCGCTCAGGCTGCGCAGCGCTTGCGCTCGCGCCGCTCGTCGGTGACCTGCACGACATCCCAGACGAGGCCGACACGGGCCAGCGCTCGGATCAGCAGCCACGACAGATCGACCTGTCGCCTGCGCAGTCCGTGGGCGGCCGAGGTCGGGAAGGCGTGGTGGTTGTTGTGCCACGCCTCGCCGAACGAAAGCGGTGCAAGCCAGGCGAGGTTCCGCGACTCGTCACCGGTATCGAAATCCTTGCGGCCGAAGTAATGGCAGAGCGAGTTGATCGAGAAGGTCACGTGGTGGAGAACGAAGATGCGTACCGCGCCGCCCCACAGCAGCCCGAGGAGCGCGCCGGTCAGCGTTCCGGTCAGCGCGTAGCCGAGACCGAACGGGATCGCGAGCCCGACCGCTGCCCACAGCAGGAACGTCCGATCGATGAAGCTGACGAGCGGATCGTCGAGGAGATCGGGCGCGTAACGACGCCGGTTGGCGAACCCGTCGCCGAACACCCAGCCCAGATGGGCGTGCCAGAGCCCTCGAAAGGGCGCCTGCCAGCCGCTCCCGTGCCCGACGTGCGGGCTGTGAGGGTCGCCCTCGAGGTCCGAGTACGCGTGATGCTTACGGTGGTTTGCGACCCACTCGATCGGCGGGCCTTCGAGCGCGGTGGCGCCGCAAACGGTGATCGCCGCCCGAACCACGGGTCCGCTGCGGAAGCTGCGATGCGTCAGCAGCCGGTGGTAGCCCACGGTTATACCGAGGCCTGACGGGACGTAGCAGACGAAGAAGATCAGGATGTCCTGCCAGTACAGCGAATGCTGCCACGCGAGCGCCACCCCGACCGCGAGCGCGATCAGCGGCACGGCTGTCGCAACGCCGGTCGCGATCTTGTCGACCTGGTTGAACTGTCCCGGGGTCTCGAACTCGCCCGGCGCAACCGGCTGATCGAATTCGACTGGCTGTCCGCTTTCGCGGGTGGGGATCTCGGTGATTGCCACGTGCTTACCGCTACCGGCAGCGCGTGTCGGGCGCTGACCCCGGCTGCCTGCACGCCTGGGGCGCACCCGAAAGGGGTTGCCCGGGGAGCGCCGTGGCCATCATCGCACAGCCTGCGGCGTCGCGGCTGCGGTCAACCACCTATTCGAGCCGCAGCTCGGCGAGCTTTGCCCAGCGCGGATCGGGAGCGCTCTCGTGCACGTGACCGGGCCCCGCCTCGCGCAGCGGCACCGCGCATACTGGGCAGAGCCCAGCGCAGTCCTCGGCGCAAAGAATCTGGTCCGGCAGCGCCAGCGCAAACGTGTCCTGGGCCCATGCCCTGAGATCGAGCTGGTCGCCGTCCAGGTAGGGGCTCTCCAGCTCGTCACCCGCGCCCGGCACGTTCACCTCTCGCGCATCGACGCGTACCGCCGGATGCGCGTCGGCGAGACAGCGCATGCACGGCCCCGCCACAGCCGCGTCAAAGCGGAGTTGAAGGGCGTAACCCCCGCCGGTCGTTCGCGAGACGCCAAGTGCCACCGGAACGGTGGCGGGCTCGGGCCGGTAGCCCTGGCCGCCGAGCTCGAGCGGCTCCAGCGCCACCTCAAGCTCTAGCTTGCGCCCATCCCCCGCGCGGAGGCGGAGCCCGCCGAGGTCGAAGATGTCAGTCCGGGCCATCGACTCAATTTTGCACGCTCGGGCCCTCGCCGCGGTCGAGCATGCGTTTCAGCACCTTGCCGGTTGCGGTCCGCGGCAGCTCTTCGACGAACACGACGTCGCGTGGCACCTTGAAGCGAGCGAGGTTGTCGCGCACGTGAGCCTTGACCGCATCGGCGTCGGGAGCGATGCCCGGCGCCGGCACGATGAACGCCCGCAGCCGCTCCCCGAACTCGCGGTCGCGAACACCGATCACGGCCACCTCATCGACACCCGGGTAGTCCGCGAGGAGGTCCTCGACCTCGCGTGGAAAGACGTTCTCGCCGCCCGAGATGATCATCTCGTCGTCGCGGCCGGAGACGAAGAGACGACCCTGCTCATCGACGTAACCGACATCGCCGGTCGCTATCAGGCCGTCCAGTTCGGTCTTGCCGTCGCCTGTCGTGTACCCATCCATGACCATCTCGTTGTGGACGAAGATCCGGCCGGTCTGGCCGGGCTCCGTGCGCTCCCGACCATCCTCGTCGAAGAGGCGCAGCTTCGTTCCCACCGGCGCAGTCCCAGCGGTTCCGGGCGCCGCGCGTAGCTGACGTGGCGAGGCGATCGTTGCCCACGCGACCTCGGTCGAGCCGTACAGGTTGTAGAGCACGTCACCGAAGCTGTCCATCACGCGCAACGCGAGCTCGCCCGGAAGCGCCGAGCCGCTCACGGCGATCACGCGCAGCGAGCTCGTGTCGTAACGGTGCAGCTGTTCCGGTCCCAGCTCCATGATGCGCTGGAGCATGACCGGGATCACGATCAGCGCGCTCGCGCGGTAGCGCTCGACCGAACCGAGGACCTGATCTGGCTCGTAGCGGCGGTGCAGGATGAGCGTCGAGGAGAGCGCGAGTCCGAGTGTGAAATGCGCGTAACCCCAGGAGTGGAAGAGCGGCGAGGAGATCACCGTCGTCTCGCGCGCGCGCAGCGGGATCCTCGAGAACAGCTTTGCCGCCGGGTCGAGCGAGCGTGGCTGGTGCCTCGAGGCTCCCTTGGGTGAACCGGTGGTGCCCGACGTGAGGATCACCACCCGCCCGCGGTCGCGCGGCGGCACGAGGTCCGCGCGGTCGCCGGCAGCCACAAGCGCATCAACGGTGCGCCACGGCGGCTTCACCGGCCCGTCATGCCAGGCGATCACCGTCGTGCGACCGACGGCCGCGGCGGAGCACAGCTCGATGAACTCCTCGTCGTAGATCATCACGCGCGGCTGCTCGCGCTCGCAGACCTCGGCTATCTGCGGTCCCGCGAATGAGGTATTCAGCAACAGCACGGTCGCGCCGAGCTTCGAAGCCGCGACCGAGGCCTTGATGAAGCCGGCGTGGTCGCGGCAGAGGATCGCTATGCCGTCTCCCTCGAGCACGCCCAGCTCGCGCAGGCTGGCGGCCAGCGCGTTGGTCTGCTCGTGCAGCTCCCTGAAGGTGATCGACCCGCGCTCGTCGTGGATCGCCACGCGGTCCGGATCGCGCATCGCCGAGATCGCGTACCCGGACGCCGGCGTCGGGCCCCAGCGCTTCAGCAGCAGCAGGCTGCGAATCACGCGGTCCGGCCGGTCCGGTCGCAGGACACGGGCTCGTGTCAGCACGAAGCCCGTATGGAGGGTCCCGAGCACGCGTTTGGCGAGCTTGCTCATCGCTTGGCGTCCGCCTGTCGCACCGCGCTACCTCGATCGGCGGCCGGGCGGGTTCTCCCGAGCCTAGGAGACTCCGGCCGGCTCGTCGCGGCCCTGGAGCCGCTCGCGCCCACGCTGCACGGCCGCGATGAACTTCGAGAGGTTGGTCTCGAGCGTGTCGAGAATCTCGTCCGCATAGTCCTCCGCGCCCAGGCGGATCTCGCGCTCGTGGGCGCGCGCATCCTCGATGATGTCCTCCGCGGCACGCTCGGCCGCTTTGACGATCTCCTCATCGGCGATCAGGCGCTCCTGACGCTCGCGCCCCTCCTTGACGATCCGCTCAGCCTCGCGCTTGGCCTCGGCGAGCATCTCCTGGCGCTCCTTGACGATCCACCGCGCCTGCTTGATTTCCTCCGGGATCGTTGCCCGCATCTGGTCGAGAAGATCGTAGATCTCCTCCTTGTCGACGCGCACCTGATCGGTCAGAGGAACCTGCTTGGCGTTGTGGACCAAGTCGTCCAGCTTGTCAATCAGTACAAGGACATCCATGGCTACAGCCTAGAGGGTCGGTGCCGCTACGCAAAGCACGCAACGGTCCACCCGGGTTTCGCTGGCGGGCGAGGTCCTCCTGCAAACCCCTCAGCGCGCGAGCTCCTCGTGCAAACGCCTCGCGACGCGCTCGTGCACGTATGGCTCGACGTTGCCGCCGAACGCCGCCAGCTCCTTGACCCCGCTCGACGACAGAAAGCTGTACTCGGGGCTGGCCATTATGTAGAGCGACTCGACACTTGGCGCCTGCTTGCGGTTCAGCTGGTTCATCTCGAACTCGTATTCGAAGTCGGAGATCGCGCGCAAGCCCTTGACGATCGTTCCGGCGCCGATGGTCTGGGCGAACTCGACGACGAGCGTGTAGAACGGCTGCGCGCTGACATTCGAAAGGTGCGCCGTCGCGACGGAGATGAACTCGAGCCGCTCATCCAGCGAAAACAGAGAGTTCGACTTGCGCGAGTTACCGACCACGCCGACGACAACATCGTCGAACAGCGCGGCCGTCCGCGTGATCACGTCGACGTGCCCGTTTGTGATCGGGTCGTACGAGCCGGGGCAGATGGCGATGCGCGGCGCTTCAGTCATGGTTCTCGACGGCGTAGATGCGCAGCAGCGTATCCCCGTAGCGGCGCTCGAGGCGCAACGGCAGCCCCAGCTCGAGCGGAGCGCGGCGGTCGCTCTCCCCAACCACACGCGCTCCAGCGCTCAGCACGGCCGGCAAAGCGAGCGCGAGCGCCGGCCCGAGCGTCGCGGCTTGCGCGTATGGCGGGTCGACGAAGACGAGGTCGAAGCGAGCCGGCCCGGCCAGCGCGCTGATCGCATCGTCGGCGACGATCCGGGCGCCCGCTTCGAGGCCCAGCGACGCCAGGTTGTCGGCGATCGTGTCCGTCGCCGCTGGATCGTTGTCGACGAAGGTTGCGTGCGCAGCGCCGCGGGAGAGCGCCTCGAGACCGAGTGCCCCCGAGCCGGCGAAGAGATCCAGCACCCGCACACCCGCGATGTCGGCGAGAATCGAGAAGATCGCCTCACGGACGCGCTCCGGTGTCGGTCGGGTGCCGCGGCCCTGTGGCGCCTTCACCCGGCGCCCGCCATATTCGCCGCCGACGATTCGCATCAGGCGGCGATGGCGCGCGCTTCGATCTCGCCATGAGCCCGCGCGAGAGCCCAGCCGAGCAGCACGTTCGCTGGGTCCTCGAGCTCGGGGTCGGTCGCTAGCAGCTGCTCGGCGTGGCGACGCGCCGCGCCCAGCAGCGCCTCGTCGTCGGGCATCCGCGCGAGCGCGAACTGTCCGACGCCCGACTGTCGCGTTCCGATCAGCTCGCCCTCCTTGCGCTGGTAGAGGTCGATCTCGGCGAGCTCGAAACCGTCGCTGTGACGGGCGAGCGCTTTCAGGCGCACAGAGTCCTTCGGACCGCACAGCAGGCAGAGGGCCGAGTGCTCGCCGCGCCCGACACGACCGCGCAACTGGTGCAGCTGGGAGATGCCGAAGCGCTCGGCGTTCTCGATCAGCATGACCGTAGCGTTCGGGACGTCGATCCCGACCTCGATCACGGTCGTCGCCACGAGCACATCGGCCTCGCCCGCCGCAAACGAGGCCATCGCCGCCTGCTTCTCGCGGTGCGCAAGCTGTCCGTGCATCAGGACGAGACGGAAGTCCGCCAACTCCCCGACACGCAGGCGCTCGAACTCCGCAGTCGCTGCGCGCGCGTCGTCGGCGACGCTCGCCTGCGCCGGCTCGTCACCATCCGTCGGCGTGACCAGCGGGCAGACGACGAACGCCTGACGGCCCGCGCGCAACTCTTCCGCGATCCGCTCGTACGCTCGCGCGCGGGCTCGCGCACCGGAGACGACGTGCGTCTCGATCGGTCGGCGCTTCGCCGGGAGCTCGCGGAGCCGCGTCTGATCGAGATCGCCGTAGCGGCAGAGGGCGAGCGTGCGCGGAATCGGGGTCGCGGTCATGTGCAGCAGGTGCGGAGCGAATCCAGGCGTGGCCTTGGCGTCAAGCGCAGCGCGCTGGCGCACGCCGAAGCGGTGCTGTTCATCGACGACCGCCAGGGCGAGCGAGCTGAAGCGAACCGGGTCCTCGATCAACGCGTGTGTGCCGACGATCATCGACAGCTCGCCGCTCGCCAGGCGCGCGAGGATCCGCGCGCGGCGCGCCGCGGGCGTCGAGCCGGTGAGCAACTCGACCGTGACGGGCTCTGAGCCGAGCAGCGATTGGATCGTCGCGAAGTGCTGCTCGGCGAGCGTTTCGGTCGGCGCCATCAGAGCCGCCTGGGTCCCGTTTTCGACCGCCCGGAGCATCGCGTAGAGGGCGACGACGGTCTTGCCGCTGCCGACCTCCCCCATCAGGAGGCGTTGCGCCGGATGCCCAGACTCCAGCTCGCCACCGATCTCCTGGATCGCCGACGCCTGATCGCCCGTCAGCACGAATGGCAGTCCGCTCTGGAGCCAGCGCGCGCTCAGCGTCGCCGGCTCACTCAACGGGATCGCTCGAGCGCTGCCGCTGCGCCGCGCACGCCGCTGCAGCAGCGCGAGCTGCAACAGCAACAGCTCCTCGAAGGCCAGGCGTCGCCGCGCCAGCTCGATGCGGTCGCCGTCTGGCGCAAAATGCATCGCCTCGAGCGCCGCGCCGCGGTCCGGCAGACCCTCGGCGACCCGGATGCGCGCGGGAAGGGGATCGACCAGATCGGCAAAGAGCGGCCGCGCCTCGCGCACCAGCGCCAGTATCTGCGTGCTGGACAACCCCTCCGTTGCGGCGTAATGCGACACCTCCTCACCACCGGCTGAAACGTCGTCGGTCACCGCGTGTGCGGCGACGCGAAAGCGGTTGCGGCCCTCGAACTTGCCGTGTAGGACGAGGCGCGTGCCGGCCTGGTAGCGCCGCGCAAGCCAGGGCTGGTTGAAGAACGTCGCGATCATCGGCCCGGTCTCGTCCGCGACGGTGGCCTCGACAATCGGGCGCATGCCCCTTCGGCGGACCGGGCGCTGCGTGATCGAGCGAACCTCCACAACCACCGTCGCGCTCTCGCCCGGGCGCAGCGCGCCCACCGTCCGTCCCTCGCGCCGCGCGCGCGGAACGTGCTCGATCAGCTCGCCGGCCGTCGTGATGCCGAGCGACGCGGCGGCCTCACCGGCCTTCCCTTTCAACTGCAGCGGTCGTTCCAGCAACGACGGTCGCGGCGCGCGGACGGTGGCGAGGAGATCGCCGCGCACGGGCAAGTGCTCACCTGCAAACCCACGCGCATAGGCACCCATCGGGTCAATGATGACCGCCACCACGGTCGCGAAGATGGATGCGCGCCGGCCTACCCAGGCGCCGGAGTCCGCAATCTCACTCGGCGCTCAAGAGCCACCAGTGGCCGGGCTGCCCGCCGTTGCGGTGCTCCAGCTCGACCTCGCCAGGGGCGAGCGTGGTGATCAGGTCGCTGGCGAGCGGCGCGCCCTCGCCCGCGATGCACGTGATCAGCTCGCTGCCGGCCCCGAGGCTCGTCAGGACGTGGCTCAGCGTCGCCTCGGGCGGACCCCACGCGACCAGCGTCTCGTCGACGAAGCCGACCGCGTCGCCGGCACGAAACCGACCCTCGACATCGTCGCGAGCCGCCGGTGCGACGGAGCCGCTGCGGACGCGGTCGAGGGCGCTGCGGATCGCCTCCGCGTTATCGGAGGCGTTGCGCTCCGGTGAGTACGCGACGAGTGCCGCGAGCGCGGTCTGCTGGGAGCGGGACGGCACGACCACCACATGCTTGTCCGAGAGCTCCGCCGCGTGCTCGGCTGCGAGCACGACGCTCGGGTTGTTCGCGAGCACCACGACCTGCTCGGCTGCCACCGCGTGAATGCCGGCGAGCAGCTCGTAGGTCGAGGGGTTGAGCGTCGGTCCACCGTCGAGGACGTTCGCACCAAGGCTTTCGAACAGCTCGCCGATCCCGCGGCTCGCAACCACGGCAAGGACGCCGCACTGTGCCGGCGAGGCTGCGGCACGCCTGGCGATCTGGTCGTGCATGTCGGCGACGTCCAGACGAGAGATCTCGCCGTGCTCCGCGAAGACGTCGGTCGCGCGCTGCGGCTCGTCGGTGTGAATGTGGACCTTGAGGGTGACCGCGTCGCCGACCACCAGGACCGAGTCACCGAGGAGCTCGAGGTCTGCCACGAACCGATTCGGATCGAGGCCCTCGCCGGTGACCGCGAAGTTCGTGCAGTAGCGGTAGGTCGACGAAGCGTGTTGTGGATGGGTGATGCGCGCTGGGGCGTGGTGCTCGAGCGGCGGCGGCTCATCGCCTCTGAGCGCTGCGACGATGCCGGCAAAGATGACCGTCAACCCGTAGCCGCCGGCATCGACGACACCGGCCTCCCGCAGCACCGCGAGCAGGTCGGGCGTTCTCATCACCGAGGCTTCCCCGGCGGCGACCGCACGCTCGAGCACCGTCGCGATCATGTCGTCCTGCAGGTCGCGGTCGGCGTCGGGCGCCAGGCGCGTCTCGGGCATGTGAGCCAGCTCGACCGCGACGCGGTGCGCCATCTCGCGAACGACAGTGAGGATCGTTCCCTCAGCCGGGTCGCGCACCGACGCGTAAGCGCGATCTGCGGCGCGGGCCATCGCGGCGCCGATCAGCGTCGCGTCGATCAGCTCGCCGGGCCGGCTGACCAGCTCCTCCGCGGCGCCGCGGATCAGCTGCGAGAGGATCACGCCGCTGTTGCCGCGCGCTCCCAGCAGTGCGGCCCGCGCCACGGCGTCGACGATCTCGTCGCGGCCGATCTCGTCGATCGTCCTGTCGCCGTCGGCTCCCAGGCGGTCGAGCTCGTCGACGACGGCACGCAACGTGAGCACCATGTTGTCGCCCGTGTCGCCGTCCGCGACCGGGAACACGTTGAGATCGTTGACCTCCTCGCGCCGCGACTCGAGCTGCGCCAAGGCCCCGGCTACGATCGTGCGAAAGCGAACGATGTTGGGGTCAGTCAAGACCCTCCCACCTCGCGCCGGCTAAAGCGCCTTGGTTACCTTTCCGGCTTTCAGGCAACGCGTGCAGACGTACACTCGCCGCGGCGTACCGGCCTCGAGGATCCGGACCTTCTGCAGGTTCGGATCGAAGCGACGCCGGGTCGCGACCATCGAGTGACTGCGGCTGTTGCCGAACGACGGACCCTTGCCGCAGCTGTGACAGACCTTTGCCATCTCGGGCAGTGTAGAGGGTCTGCGCGGGTGGCTCACCCCAGGCCGAGGCGCAGGCCGGGCGAGAGTGCCGCTCAGCCCGCGAGTGACTCGCGGAGCTTCGCGAGCGTGAGGACCGCGTGGGCGGCGTGGGCCCCCTGGTCGCGTTTTCGCCCGCCCGCTCGGGCGAGCGCCTGGTCCATCGAGTCGACGGTCAGGACGCCGAAGCCGCAGGGCACGCCGGTTCGCAGCGCCACATCCTGGATCCCACGGGCAGCCTCGGTGCAGACGTAGTCGTAGTGGTCGGTCTCGCCACGGATCACCGCGCCGAGGCAGGCGACGCCGCGATAGCGCCCGCTCTCGGCGGCATACAGCGCGGCGAGCGGAAGCTCGAAGGCGCCGGGGACGTCGAAGACGTCGACGTCCGTCGCACCGTCGGACTCGAACACGGCGCGCGCGCTGGCGACGAGCCGGTCGGCGATCTCGACATAGAAGCGCGCGACGACGATCGCGTAGCGGGCGGCCATCAGCCGGCGCGTTTCCTCGCCCGCGCGCTATGCAACAGCTCCGCGTCGAGGTCGAGTCCCTGGTGGTGCAGCGAATGGCCGAGCTTGTCGCGCTTCGCCCGCAGGTACGCGGCGTTGTCGGGGTTTGGGGCCTGCTCGATCGGGATCTGGCCCGTGACGGAGAGCCCGTAGCCCTCGAGTCCGCGGATCTTCTTGGGGTTGTTGGTCAGGATGCGGATCGTGGAGAGGCCGAGATCGACGAGGATCTGGGCACCGATGCCGTAGTCGCGCAGGTCTGCGGGGAGACCGAGGCGCTCGTTCGCCTCGACGGTGTCGAGGCCCTCCTCCTGAAGTTTGTAAGCGCGCAGTTTGTTGAGCAGTCCGATGCCACGGCCCTCCTGCGCCAGGTAGAGGAGCACGCCCTGCCCCTCGGCCTCGATCATCGCGAGCGCCGCCTCGAGCTGCTCGCCGCAGTCGCAGCGCAATGAGTGGAACACGTCGCCGGTCACACACTCCGAGTGAACGCGGACGAGCACGTCCTTCTTGCCGGCGACCTCGCCCTTCACCAGGGCGAGGTGGTGCTTCTGGTCGAGGATCGAGCGGTATCCGACGACTTCGAACTCGCCCGCGGCGATTGGCAGCCGTGTCGCGACAACGCGTTCGATCAGGCGGTCGTTGCGCCGCCGGTAGGCGATCAGGTCCTTGATCGTGACCATCTTCAGCCCGTGACGCTCGCAGTAGAGCTCGAGGTCGGGCACCCGCGCCATCTCACCGTCGTCCTTCATCACCTCACAGATCACGCCGGCGGGGTTGAGGCCCGCGAGCCGCGCGAGGTCGACGCTGGCCTCGGTGTGGCCGGTACGCTCGAGGACGCCGCCCGGCTTGGCCTTCAGCGGGTTGACGTGGCCCGGCTGCACGAGGTCCTCGGGTTTGCTGCGCTGATCGATCGCCACCTGGATGGTGTGAGCGCGGTCGTGAGCGGAGACGCCGGTGGTGACGCCTTCGCGCGCTTCGATCGTGATCGTGAACGGCGTGCCGTGCGGCGACTCGTTGTGCGCGGTCATCAGGTCGAGCCCGAGCTGCTCGCAGCGCTCACCCGTCAGGGCGAGGCAAATCCAGCCGCGCGCCTCCTTGGCCATGAAGTTGATCGCCTCGGGCGTGACGAACTGCGCTGCCATGACGACGTCACCCTCGTTCTCGCGGTCCTCGTCGTCGCAGACGACGACCATCCGGCCCATGCGGATCTCTTCGATGGCGTCCTCGATGCTCGAGAATGGCGAGCGACTTTCGTCGCTCACCGTTCTCGACCTGGCACCTTTGGCTGGTGGGGTGCGGGCCGTCATGGGTGGCTCCTGGCGACTGGATTGCGATCCCAGGCGTTGGCGATGGGCTCGCCGTTCATGTGAGGTCCCGCCTCGCGCCGGCGGCCGCGGGCCGCGTTGACACGCTCGCGGCTCATACGCGGACCAGCTTCTCGACGTGTTTGGCGAGGATGTCGACTTCGACGTTGACGTGACTTCCCACTGATAGGCAGCCTAGCGTTGTCGATCGGCGGGTCTCCGGGATGAGGGCGACCGTGAGCGTGGTGTCGTCGATCGCGGCGACCGTGAGGCTGACGCCGTGGAGCGCGATCGAGCCTTTCTCGACGACGTAGCGCAGGAGGTCGGGCGCGAGCGAGAAGACGACGGAACCGTCGTCGCGCAGCTCACGCACCTCGGCGATCCCGTCCACATGCCCCAGCACGACATGACCGCCCAGACGGTCGGACGCGCGCAGCGGCAGCTCGAGGTTGACGCGGTCTCCGGCCGCGAGATCCCCGAGCGTCGTGCGCCGCAACGTCTCCCCAACGACATCCGCGTCGAACCTAGAGCCCGACACGGTCACGGCCGTCAAGCAGGTGCCATTGACCGCGATCGAATCCCCAACCGCCAACTCCCCGGCAAGCCCGTCACCTCCGTCGATGTCGATCCGGGAGCCGCCCGCACCCGGCTCGACCGTCACAACCGCTCCGAGATACGCAACCAGCCCAGTGAACATGAGAAGGCCGCTCAGGCGACCGCTACCACTCCCGCAGACGAGCGCTGATCAGCAGGTCCTCACCGACCCGCGTGCAGTCGAGCGTCAACGCCTTGATCGCGTCGGCGATGCGGGCGACGCCCTCACCTTCGAGCGGGTCGCGGGCGTTGGCGCCGCCGAGCAACATCGGCGCCAGGAACAGGCGGATCTCGTCGATTTCGCCGGCGTCCAGGAACGCGCCGGCGAGGTGCGGCCCGCCCTCCAGCAGCACCGCGGCGATGTCGATCGAGGCGAGCTGGTCGAGCGCGGAGCGGACACGAGCCTGCTCGTTCTCACCGGTCGCCACGATGACCTCCGCTCCGGCGGCGGCAAGCGCGTCGGTGTCGCCGCGTGGGGCCGCTCGCGAGACGACGACGATCAGCGGGACCTCGACCGCGGCCTGGACGAGGCGTGAGCTCACCGGGAGTCGAGCGAGCGAGTCGAAGACGATCCGTCGCGGCTGGCGGTGGACGCCCTCAACGCGAGCGGTCAGCTGCGGGTCGTCGGCCAGCGCGGTGCCGATCCCGATCGCGACCGCGTCGACCGACGCGCGCCAGTGGTGGGCGACCTCGCGGCTGCGCTCACCGGAGATCCATTGCGAGTCGCCGTCGCGCGTAGCCACCTTGCCGTCGAGCGTCATCGCCGACTTGAAGAGGATCCACGGACGGCCCGCGCGGGCGTGCTTGCGAAACGCCTGGTTCAGCAGGCGTGCGGCGCGCGCGCTCTCCTCGTCGCCGGCCACCACCTCGACGCCCTCGTCGCGCAACACGCCGAGCCCGCGACCGTTCGCCTTCTCGGTCGGGTCGTCGCTGGCGACGACGACGCGTTTGATGCCGGCGGCGACGATCGCCTCCGTGCACGGCGGCGTGCGGCCGTGGTGACAGCACGGCTCGAGCGAGACGTAGAGCGTCGCGGCGGACAGGTCGGCGTCACCGCAGGCCCGGATCGCGTTGACCTCGGCGTGCGGCCCACCGATGTGCTCGTGCCAGCCCTCGCCGAGAACCCGCTCCTCGGTCGCGATGACCGCTCCGACGACCGGGTTCGGGTTGGTCAGGCCGACGCCGTTGCCGGCCAGTTCGATCGCGCGTGCGAGATAGGCGCGGTCGAGCTTGGTGACGGAGAGGGTGTCCATGAGGCTGCCTTCAGGATCGCACGTTGGAGCAGCGTCCGCCCGGTAGGCGGTAGATCTCGAGCAATGGGCCGGGACGCTCGTAGGCGAGCGGGTAATAGTCAAAGGACCAGTCGAAGTTGAACGCGACCGGCGCGCTGGCGCGCGAGTAGGGCGAGGCGGTGTAGACGAGGCGAGCGTCCCGGCGCAGCGCACGGTAGTAGGCGATCGCTCCCGGCACCGCGGCGGGGTCCGCGTAGGCGCGGCCGGACTGCTGGGAGCCGGTCACCACGTAGCAGAAGCCGCTGGGCTCGTAGAACGCCAGCAACGACGGGGAGAGCAGGCGCTCGTAGTTCTCAACCGTCACGCTCGTGCCCGCGTCGAGCACGAAGCTGCCGTCCAGCGTGTTGGTCCGAAGAACCGGAAACCCGCGCCAGCGGTAGCCGTTTGCCGTCGCGAGCGGGTGGCCGACGTCAAGGCCCCACTCCTCCGGCACCACCGGCTCGATCACGACGCCGGTCCCGGCGGGGACATGCGCCACGAGCCAGGCGCGAGCCGTGTTACGGGTGTCGGCTCGCGCGCCCACGAGTCCCGCGTGGATGCTGTACACGAGCCCCTGGGCGCAGAGCAGCGCGCCGGCGAGCAGCGGCAGCGCGGTGCGCGCGAGGCCAGCGGGCAGGTGCAGGCGGTCGAGGCGACTTGCGCCGGCCTCGCCCACCGCAACGGTGGTATATGCCGCCAGGACACAGATCATCGGGACGACGGGCATCAGCCAGCGACCGAAGTAGCGGCCCTGTAGACCCATGAACAGGAGATAGAGGACGAGCGCGGGAACGAAGAACAGGAGCAGTCGGCGCTCGCGCAGCCAGAGCAGCGGCAGCGCTGCGAGTGCGCCGATCGCCGGCAGCCAGCCGACGCCCCAGGTGACCGTCCAGAGGTAGTAGAGGACGCCGCTACCGTGCGTGAGGCCAAGCTTGCCCGACGCCGCCGCGCTTTCCGAGCCCTGGTGCGCGATCCCCGCCTTGAACGAGCTGAAGGCAAGCAGCGAATAGGGATCGCAGATCACGAAGGCGAGGACCGCGAGGCCGCCCGCAAGCACCGCGCCCCGCAGCACCTCGGCCCGGTGAGCGCGATCCCGAGCCAACAGAAAGCACACTGCGGCCAGCGGCAGGACCACGATGCCGCCGGTGTACTTGGTGGCGGACGCGACGCCGAGGCCGATGCCGGCCAGCGCGTAGGCGCGTGTGCGCCCGCCGCGCAGGATCGCCGCGGCACCCCACAGGCACAGCTCGATGCCGACCAGCGTCGGGACGTCGTTGAGCGCGAGCTTGGCGTAGAAGACCGGAAGGAAGGCGACCGCCATCAGGGCCGCGGAGAGGAGCGCGACGCGCCGGTCGAAGAGGCGCCGTGCGACGGCGTAGAGGAGCCAGACCGCCGCCACACCGAGCAGCGCGGTGACGGTGCGGGCGATCACCCAGACCTCGGTCGGCGAGACGGCGAAGGCGTGCGAGAGTGCGGCGCGGCCACCGAAGTAAAGCTCGAAGGCGATCGCCAGCAGGTACGTGAAGGCGGGTGGGTTGTCGAAGTAGTTGGGGTTCCCGCGATGACCGAGCAGGCCGATCGCGTGCGGGACGAAGTGCTGGTTCTCGTCGGTGTCGTAGATGTAGGGGAGTCCGCTCCCTATCCCCCACAGGCGCAGCAGAAGAGCGACGACGAGGACGGCGCCGAGAGCCGCTCCGAACCGGGCGCGTGGCGAGAGACGGCCGAGCACGCTCACGGCCCGCACCGGGCGTACGCCGCGTAGTAGCTGGTCGAGGCGATCCGCTTGAAGCCGGGGAGGGGCACCTCGTCGAGCGGGTTGTCGGTCGGCTCGACGAGCGCGTAGCGGGTCAGGGCGAGGTTGAGCGCGTAGATCGCAACGCCGTCACGGATCTGCGCGGCGAGCGCCGGTACGCGGTCGGCCTGGCTGCGCGCGATGACGCCGCTCGCTTCGCGGCCGAGTAGCCAGCGCGTGTCGGGGATCAGCTTGTGGTTGGGGACTGAGACGGGACCGCACGGCAGGTAGCGCTTGACGACCGGTTCGCTCAGTATCTGTGCGAGCGAGGTGTGGCCGTTGTCGCGGAACCCGAGTTCAGACTCGACGTAGTTCAGGCTGAGGACGCTGGCGTAGCTGTAGACGCCGTAGATGACGAGCGCGGCCGCGCAAACCGCCCAGACCCGGCGTGCGGGCCCGCGCCGCAGCATTGTCCATCCAGTCAGGGCGAACGCGCAGAAGGCGAGCAGGATGACCGCGGGGAGCAGCAGGTAGCGGTCGATCACCGACAGCCCTGCCCCCGCGATCACGACGAACGTCGCCAGGCCGCTCACCAGCACCGCGAGCGCCGTCCACATGCGCTTTGGAACAAGCCAGGCGGACAGCAGGATGCCCGCGACACCGCCGGCGACAAGCGGTCCCTTGATCAGGCCGACGAGGTACTTGGCGGTCGAGCCGGGCACGCCGCTGAGCGGGACCGTGCGGTTCAGCGCCACCGCGAGGTTGTTGGTCGCCTGTAGCGACCACAGCGGGTTGCCGGTGACGATCAAATCGAGTCCTGCCCACGCCAGCGGCCCGACCGCGATCAGCGCCGCCCAGCGGATTCGCTGTGGCCAATCGACGCGCGGGGCGCACCACAGCCAGTAGAGGCCGGCGAGCAGCCAGGCGTCGGGGCGGATCAGCTCGGCGACGAGCAGCAGCCCGAAAACAGCGGTCCCGCGGCGTGGACGTTCGATCTCGAGCGCCGCGGCCCAAACCACCGCTGCGAGGTAGGTGATGTCGACGTAGCCGCGGATCGCGAGGAACGTGAGGTTGAAGCGCGTGAGGAGCAGGAACACCGCGACTGCGCCGACGATCGGCGTGAAGGCGACGCGAGTCAGCCTGTAGAGGCCGGCGGCGAGGACGACGAACGAGGCGATCGAGCAGAGCACGTCCGCACGAAGGGCCGCGCTGCCGAGGATCGCGAGCACCGTACCGAAGGCGACCGCGAGCGGGTGCTCCGTGGGCGCGTCGTACGCGGTGAACGACGGGGTGTGCAGGTGGAGGATCTCGCGGCCCCAGAGCAGGTAGTACTCGGAGTCGTAGATCGGGTAGGTCGGAACGAGCAGAAAGCCGATCAGAGCCGCCAGGCAGAGCAGCGCGAAGGCGATCTTCGCCCAGGTCGAGGGCGCGACCGCGCGCAGACGGATGAGCAGGGGGGAGCTCACCCCGCTGGCTGTCGCAATGTCCATTGGCAAGAGAGTTGCTCGAACGCGATCGCGCCGCCTCCGCGAGCCGCCGAGCTGGCCTGACCGGGGGCGAGTTTACGCCACCGATCGCCGTGGGCGCAGCGGACCCGCGCCGCGCAACTCCGGTCCTTCCTGTGTTTGGCACGCACCGCGAACTTGACCGTGTGCGCTGAGGGCCACGCCACGGTGGCAGGCCCGCGGCGCGGTCCACGCGTCGCCAGACGGTAGTCTGCTGGCGGCAGGCCAGGGTGGACGGCGGCGTCTCGCGTCCCGGCGCGCGAGTCCCGGTCGCAAACGCTTCGGGTGCGCTCAACGATGAAGCTGATCATCCAAATTCCCTGCAGGGACGAGGCGGCGCAGTTGCCCGCGACCCTCGCCGACCTGCCGCGCGAGCTGCCCGGGTTCGACACCGTCGAGTGGCTCGTGATCGACGACGGCTCCAGGGACGACACGGTCGCGGTGGCGCGCACTCACGGCGTCGATCACATCGTGCGCCTGACCAACAACAAGGGCCTCGCGAGCGCGTTCCAGGCCGGCCTCGACGCCGCGCTGAAGCTCGGCGCCGACGTGATCGTCAACACCGACGCCGACAACCAGTACTGCGGCGACGATGTCGGCAAGCTCGTCGAACCGATCGTCGCCGGCCGCGCCGACATGGTGATCGGTGATCGCGAGGTGAGCTCCGTGGCCGATTTCTCGAACCGCAAAAAGAACCTCCAGCGGCTCGGCTCGTGGGTCGTCCGCCACGCCTCCGATACAACGATCCCCGACACGACATCCGGCTTTCGCGCCTACAACCGCGAGGCGGCGCTCCAGATCATGGTCGTGTCGCGGTTCACCTACACGCTCGAGTCGATCATCCAGGCCGGCAAACAGTTCGTCGCGATCGACCACGTCGCGGTCAGGACCAACCCGAAGACGCGAGAGTCGCGCCTCTTCACGTCGATGGGCGCCTACGTGCGCCGCAGCGCGATCTCGATCTTCCGCATCTACTCCCAGTACGAGCCGCTGCGCGTCTTCCTGTCGGTCGCGGCCGTACTCGGCCTCGCCGCCGCCGGCGTCTGGATTCGCTTCCTCGTCGCCTACATCGACGGCAAGGGCAGCGGGCACGTGCAGTCGCTGATCCTCGGCGCGGTGCTCTTCAACGCCGCTGTGATGGTCGCAGCGCTCGGCGTGATCGGCGACCTGCTCAGCGCGCAGCGCACAATGATCCAGCGCACCCACGAGCGCGTCCGCCGCATCGAGCTGAAGGTCGGCGTCGAGCCCTCGCACTACGAGCCGGGCGCGCCGAAGAAAGACCCGAAGGCCGGCCCCACGGTCGCGAAGGCGGCGCGGGCGCGCGAGAAGGCCTCCCCATGACCAACGCGAGCTACTCGGCCGACGGCGTCGTCCTGGGCAACACCTATGACAAGTACAACACTCGTAACCCGGTCGCGAAACTCATGATGCGCGGCTTCGAACGCAACCTCGACGACCTGTTCGATTCGACGAAGCCGCGTTCGCTGCTCGATGTCGGCTGCGGCGAAGGAGTGCTGACACAGAACTGGGCAGCGCGGATCGCGCCCGGTCCTGTCGTCGGAATCGACCTCGGCGATCCGCTGCTCGAGGCCGAGTGGGCGAAACGGGCTGCGCCGAACCTCCGCTACCTGGCGCAGCGTGCTGAGAATCTCCCGTTCGGCGACGGCGAGTTCGACCTCGTGACCGCGATCGAAGTGCTCGAGCACGTTCCCGACCCGGCGCACACGCTCGCGGAGATGGTCCGCTGCGCGGATCGCCACGTGCTGATCTCGGTCCCGCGCGAGCCGCTCTGGCGAGCGGTGAACATGGCACGCGGCGCCTATGTGCGCCAGCTCGGGAACACCCCCGGACACGTCAACCATTTCTCGCGGCGGGCGATCACCACGCTCTGCGCGCAGCACGGCGAGGTGATCGAGACGCGCTCGCCGTTCCCGTGGACGATGGTGCTTGTCCACGTCTAGCAGGGGCGCCCGCTCCTATGCGAGCGGCGCGCGGATGCTCTCGATCGGGATCGCCTCGACCGGCGTCCTGACGTTTGCGTACTTCGCCGTGGCGAGTCACGTGCTCGCCCACCATCGGTCGCAGTACAGCAAGATCGACGTGCTCTGGTCGGTGATGTTCGTGATCATCAGCGTGATCTATCGGCCGATCGAGCAGCTCCTCTCGCGCACGATCGCCGACCGCAGAGCCCGTGGCCTCGAGCGCCAGCAGCTGCGCACACCGATGGCGATCCAGGCGGCCTTCGCGCTCGTCTTCCTCGCCGTCGCGCTGCCGCTGCGTCGGGCACTCGCCCACGACGTGTTTCACTCGACAACCCTCTACTGGATCCTGGTCGTCGGCGTGCTCGCCTATGCGGCCAGCTATTTCGCGCGTGGCTGGCTCGCAGGGCACAAGTACTTCGCGCTCTACGGAGCACTCGTGTTCATGGAGTCGGCGTCGCGGTTCGCCTTCGCTCTCGCGGCCGCGCTCGGCATCTCCCACGGCCAGTCGGCGATCGCGATCGGCATCGCCGCGGCACCATTCGTGTCGCTGGTGGTCGTCCCGGCAGCGTTCGCGGGACGCGCGCAGCGCTCGAGCAGGACGGTTGCGCCCGTCACCGACGCCGCCCTCGAAGGGCCCGCCGCAGAAGGAATCGAGGAGGCCGCAAACGATCGCTCGATCCGTCACGGGGGGCGCTTCGCGATCTTTGTTTCGGGCATCCAGCTGGCCGAGCAGACGTTGCTGAACGCGGCGGTGCTGACCGTGTACGCGACCAGCTCGATGCCCTCGCTGCCGGGAACGGTCTTTGACCTGCTGCTGATCACGCGCGCACCGCTTCAGCTCTTCCAGGCGATCCAGACCTCGCTTCTGCCCCATCTCGCGGGTCTCGAGGCGACCGCCGGCAACGCGGCGTTCGCGCGGGCGGTACGCATCACGGTGGCAGCGATAGCCGCCTTCGCACTGGCGACCGCGCTCGGGCTGCTCGCGGTCGGTCCGTTCGTGATGCACCACCTCTTCGACTACGCCTACCCGTACGGCCGCCTCGGCCTCGCACTGGTCGGCGTCGGCATGGGCTTTCACCTCATTGCCGGCACCCTCAACCAGGCGGCGCTTGCGCGCGGTCACGCCGGCAAGGCTGCGGCGCTGTGGTTGGGCACCGCGGTGCTGTTCGTCGCGTGGATGCTCGCCGGAGTGATCGGCGACGAGGTGCGGCGAACCGAGGTCGGCTACGCGGTCGCCGCCGGCGTGCTCGCGCTCGCCCTGTGGGTTCTCTACCGGCGCGGATCGCCGACCGCGTCGGCCAGCTCGACGTAGGCCGCCGCCGGATCCTTTGTCCCGAGGACCGAGGTGCCCGCAACGAACACACCGGCCCCGGCAGCTCTGCAGCGTTCGGCGCTGGCGCCTGCGGCGATACCGCCGTCGACCTCGAGCGCGACTCCCTCAGCGAGCAGGGGCGCGAGGCGGCCGAGCTTCCCGATCGATGCCTCGATGAACTCCTGCCCACCCCAGCCGGGGTTGACGGTCATGCAGAGCGCGAGGTCGATCGCGTCGGCAACCTCCTCGTATACGGCGACGGGGGTCGACGGGCATACCGCCAGACCGGCCGCGGCACCGCCGGCGCGGATCTCGGCGAGCGCGTAGTCCAGATGCGGCGTCGCCTCGGCGTGGATCGTGATGATGTCGGCGCCCGCGCGCGCGAACTCGCCCACCTGGTGCTCGGGCCGTTCGATCATGAGGTGCACGTCGAGCAACGCCCCGTGCTCGCTCGCAAGTTCGCGCAGCGCGCCGACGGCGAGCGGTCCCATCGTAATCGGCGGAACGAAGTGCCCGTCCATCACATCGACGTGGATGACCTTCGCACCCGCTTCGAGCACGGCTCCGACCTGAGCGCCGAGCGCCGAGAAGTCCGCGGCGAGGATCGACGGCGCAACGCGCGGATGCGCGAACAGGCTGGGCCTCATATCTCGAGCAGCATGTTGCCGCCGCAGCTACCGCACGTCACCATCGCCGTGCTCTGCATCCGCACGATCGTGGAGTGCTCGCCGCAGTCCGGGCAAACGGACACGAGCTCGAAGCGGTGCATGCAGTAGACGCAGCGGTAGCGCCCCGGCAGGTTGGTCGGCCGCAGCCACGGCTCACCGCAGTGCGGGCACAGCGGCCCGAGGTTCGGCTCCGCGCTCACAGCTCAACCCTCCCGCCGCAGTGCGGCGATGAAGAAACCGTCGCTCCCCTGGAGGTGCGGGAGCGCGAGAAGCCAGCCGCCGCCGCGCGGATGCGACCACGCCGGGAAACGCGGCTCGAGGTCGATCACTTGGAACTCGCGGTGCTCATCGAGAAAGGCTCCGATCTGCCGCTCGTTCTCGGCCACCGAGATCGTGCAAGTCGAGTAGACGAGCACGCCACCCGGGGCCGTCGCGCGGGCTGCTGCTGACAATAGCCGTGCCTGTTGCGCGGCGAGCGCCTGCACGGCTTCTGGCGTGACCCGCCAACGAAGGTCAGGCCTCGACTGGATCGTACCGAGGCCGGAGCACGGGGCATCCACGAGTGTCCGGCTGAATTTCGGACCGTCGGCCCGAAATTCACCGGCATCGTGGAGTCTGACAGTGACGTGGTGGGCTCCCATCCGCGTGACGGTGCGTTGGAGCTCGTCGGCGCGGCCCTTGTTGCGCTCGATCGCCGTGATCTGGCCCTGGTCGCGCATGAGTGCCGCGATGTGTGTCGTTTTCGCTCCGGGGGCGGCGCACATGTCGAGGACTCGGTCGCCTGGCTGGGGGTCGAGAGCGTGGGCGACGAGCATCGAGGCGCGTGACTGCGGCATGAAGTGTCCGGCGGCCCAGAGCCGCGATCCGTGCGCGTCGAACTGTTCGTGCACGACGACGGCTTCGGGCGGGTCGCCCGGGACGGTGCTCCGAACGTCAAGCGCCGCCGCGAGCGTGGCTGCGTCCGTGAGCAGCGTATTGGCGCGAAGTGCGTGCTCCGCAGGCTCGTTGACGCGCGCCAGCAGCGCCCGCGCACTGTCGGCTCCGAGCGTTTCGAACCACTCGTTCGCAATCCAGGTCGGAACGGAGTGCATCGTGGCCGCGGCGGCGGGCGTTCTGTCGTCGAGTGCTGCCAGGAGCTCGGTGTGTTCTCGGGCGAGGCGACGGAGGACCGCATTCACGACCCCTTTTCCGCGCGATGCGCGCGCCAGTTCGACAGTGTCGTTCACGGCGGCGTGCTGCGCGTCCTGCGTGAAGCAGAGCTCGTAGCTGCCGAGTCGTAGCGCCGCGCGGACCAGCGGCTCGAGCTTTGAGACCGGCCGCTCCGCGCACTGCTCGATCAGGTGGTCGAGCGTCGCCCGGCGCTGCACGGCGCCGTAGGCGAGTCGCATCGCGAGCGCGCGGTCGCGCGGTTGCAGATCACGTGCCGCCGTCTGAAAGGCCCGGTCGGTGTAGGAGCCCTGCTCAAACGTCCGCCGCAGCACGTCCAGTGCGACGCGACGCGCCTCAGACGGCATGCCCGAGGACGTACGCCGCCGCGTCCATCTCCCTGCCACCAGGGGGCTTTACGCGCAGGAGCTCGAGCGCGTCGTCGGAGGTTCCGTAGAGGAGATGGCCGTCGCGCATGGCCAGCTCGCCCGGTGGGACGCCCTCCTCGCGGACCACCTTGGCCTTGCTCACCCCGAGGCCGTTCGGGGTCTTCGCGCCGATGTGGGGATGGAGCGCTCGCACGAGCCGCTCGAGCTCGGCTGCGCGTCTACTCGGATCGAGGATGCGATCGGCCGCGGTGATCTTCTCGGCGTAGGTGACTGCGTCCTCGCTCTGTGGCACGTAGACGCGCGGGGCGTCGAGCGCTGCGAGCAACAGCCGGGACCCGATCACCGCCAGGCGCTCGCCGAGACTGCTGTAGTCGTCATCGGCCGCGATCGGGGTCGCCTCAGTTGCGCAGATCGGTCCCGCGTCCAGATCGGCGACGAGCGCCATCAAGGACACGCCCGTCTGCACGTCCCCGGCCATGATCGCTCGCTCGAGGGGCGCGGCGCCGCGCCAGCGCGGCAACAGTGACGGGTGGACATTCAGGATCTCGTAGGCGGACAGGATCGGCTCGCGCACCAGCGCGCCGTATGCACAGAGGCAGACGACCTCGGGATTTGCGTCTGCCAACTCTGGGGCCACATCATCCAGCCGCTCGGGGGCGAGCAGCCGCAGGCGCAGACGCTCCGCACACTCTGCGACCGGCGTCTGCTCCAGCCGGCGTCCCCGCCCACGTGGTCGCGGCGGGCGGGTGATGACGAGCTCCGGCGGGTGTGGCGATCCGGCGAGCGCCTCGAGCACGATCGCGGCGAACCGCGAGGTGCCGATGTAGGCGGTCTTCACTCGCTCTGCTGCAGTTCGCGCCAGGCGCGCATCGCGTCGCGTCGCTGCTCCCGCGTCGTACGATCGAGCATCAGAACGCCGTCGAGGTGGTCAATCTCGTGCTGAAGCACGCGGGCCTCGAAACCGGATGCCTCGATCGTGAACGGCGCCCCGGACTCGTCGTGCGCCGCCACGCGCATGTGCAGGTTGCGTTCGACGTCGACGTGAATCCCCGGGATGCTGAGGCAGCCTTCCTCCGCGATCTCGGTCTCCCCGCCGCGCCACTCGATCTCCGGGTTGATCACCGCGATGATCGGTCCGCCAAGCTCGGTCCGGTAGACGAGCACTCGCTCGACGATGCCGACCTGGGTGGCAGCCAGGCCAACGCCCAGGGCTCCGTCCATCACCTCGCGCATCCAGTCGACCTCCCTGCGCAGCTCGGCGTCAAAGCGCGACACGGGCAGCGCCCGAGTCTTCAGGACCGGGTCGCCGAGCCTGCGGATACGCGCAAAGGCTTCGTCGCGCCGGCGGCGCTCCTCCGGCGAAAGCTCCGGCGGCGGGGGCGGTTGCTCCAGTTCTTCAGCTTCGGCTGCCACGCTTTAAGTCTAGGGGCCGGCCTTTCAGTCCGGCGCTCGAGGTCGGTGTTCGGCAGAAGGGCCACGACCGTGGCCAGCGGCACTGGTCGTAGCGCGCCTTCCGAGGTCACTGCGGATCGACGTCGACGCTGACAGCCACATCGCGGCGCAACGAAGTCGAAACGGCTCGGCCCACCGCAGCGACCGCGGCCTGTCGCTCCGTCGCCTTCACGAGGATCTGCGCGCGGTCGCGGCCGCGCAGGCGGAACAGTGGCGCCGGTCCGAGGATCTGGGCGCTTTCGATCTCGAGCCGCGCGCGCAGGTCCTGCGCCGCGCGCATTGCGCTTCCCTCCGCTTCGGCCGAGCAGACAATGCGGATCAGCTCGCCGTACGGCGGGTAGCCGAGCGCGCGGCGTCGTTCGAGCTCGCCGCGCAGGAACCCCTCACTGTCGTGGCGCGCGGCATGGACGATCGCCCGCGCGTCCGGGGCCAGCGTCTGCACGAGCACACGACCGCTTGTCCCGAGTGATGGGGAGTCGCCGCCGCCGCGACCCGTGCGGCCCGCGAGCTGCGCGACCAGAGCAAACGTGCGCTCCTCGGCGCGGAAGTCCGGGAAGCGGAGCGTCGCGTCGGCGTCGAGCACGACGCCGAGCGAGATGCCGTCGAAGTCGTGCCCTTTGGCGACCATCTGGGTGCCGATCAGCACCCCCGCCGGAGCCTGGTCAAAGCGTCGCAACACTGCCGCCGCGCGCCCCTTCACCGTCGCGACGTCGGCGTCCAACCGGAACAGGGGGAAGTCCTCACCGCCGAGCGCGCGCGTCAGCTCATGCTCGAGGCGTTCGGTGCCCAGACCGTGGCGTGCGACAGCGCTCGAGCCGCAGGCGTCACAGAGTTCGGGCACACGTTCGCGGTGGCCGCAGTGGTGGCAGGCGATCGTGCTCTCGGCCTGATGGAGGACGAGCGCGACGTCGCAGTCGGGGCAACCCCAGACCTTGCCGCACTGCCTGCACGACAGGAAGTTCGACCAGCCGCGGCGGTTGAGCAGGACGATCGCCTTGCCGCCGGCGCGGCGCAGGTCGCCGAGCGCCTGCGCGGTCCGCTCGTGCAGCGCGCCGCGCGTGTCGCGCATGTCCACGATCTCGACCTCGGGCAGCGCGCCGCCATCGGCCCTTGCCGGCAACTCCAGCCGGCGCAACCGGGCGAAGCTCTCTGGGCGCGGCGTCGCGGAACCCACGAGCAGCACCGCCTTCGCCGTCTCGGCGCGGTGGGCGGCAACGTGGCGGGCGTCGTAGCGCGGGTCACCCTCGTGCTTGTATGACGAGTCGTGCTCCTCATCGACGACGATCAGCCCCAGCTGCTCGACCGGCGCGAGCACGGCAGAGCGCGGCCCGACGCAGACCCGCGCCTCGCCGCGCCGCAGGCGCAGCCATTCGTCGTTTCGCTCGCCGGCAGAAAGGCGCGAGTGCAGAACCGCGACGATGTCCCCGAATCGCTCGACGAAGCGCGAAACCGTCTGCGGCGTGAGCCCGATCTCGGGCACCAGCACGATCGCCCCGCGGCCCTGCGCGAGCGCGCTCGCCGCCGCCCGCAGGTAGACCTCCGTCTTGCCCGATCCGGTCACGCCGAACAGCAGCAGGCTCGCGTGCTCGCGCGACTCGATCGCCGCGCCGACCTCCGCGACGGCGGCCGCCTGGCTCGCGTTGAGCGTCACGCCGCCCGCGCGGACGGCGCCGACAGAAGGGTGCGCCGGCGCACGGCGAACAGGCCGCGCCGTGAGCGTGAGAAGACCGCGCCCCTCCAGCCGCCGCAGGCTCCCATGGTCGGCATCGAGCGCGCCGGCCGCGAGGCCGTCACGGTCGCCGAGACGCTGGAGCACCGCGCGCTGGCCCGCGGTCAGCCGTGCGCCGTTGTGGAGCGCGGCCGCCCCTTCGGCGGTCAGCTCGGCAACGAGGCGCAGGAGCTCGCCGGAGCCGTTCGCCGCGCGCGCCGGGAGCACCAGCGAGAGCGCCCGTGCCCGCGTCGAGCAGTATTCGCGCGCGATCCAGTCGGCAAGTTCGACGAGATCCGCCGGAACGCCGCCTTCGACGGTGCGGTTCGGAGCGCGCAGGCGATCATCGGCGACCTCGCTCTGCTCGCTGAGCCCGACCACGACGCCGAGCAGCTCCTGGCGGCCGAACGGCACGACGAGCAACGAGCCGACGCGCACGCTCGCGCGCCACTCTTCGGGAAGGGCGTAGTCGAACGGCCCAGTGAGCGCTCGCGCGCTCGTGAGCGGTTCGACCTGAGCGATCGCGGCCACCTCGGCGAGCCTAGCGGCGGCTGCGGTCGTCGCGGTGGCGCCGTCTCAAGCGCCCTTGGCGCGAATGCACCCGATCAGCGGAAGTAGACGTCGACCGGCATGCCGAGCCCGCCGATCCAGTCGTAGATGCTGAGGGCGTCGGGCACCGGGACGCGCAGGCAGCCGTGGCTCGCCGCATAGGGCGGGTCGGGGTTGTAGCCATGGACGGCGTCACCGCCGTTGAAGAAGCTCGAATCCACCATGCCGTCCGGCAGCGTGCCCGGTCGGCGCAGCCAAACATGAAAGTTCCCCGGCTGCGTCGGCGTCGACGGCTTGCCGGAGCTCATCGGGTACAGGCGATCGACCTTCCCATTTACGCCGATCAGCGCGAGCACCTGGTGGGTGAGGTCGCCCTCCACGTGGCGCCCGTGACCGGGGTAGCGCACCCTGAACTTGCCGCGCCCGGCCGCGAGGCCGTTGAACACCGCTGTGTTCGCGACCATCGTCCGCTTCATGTCGGCGAGCTTTCGGAAAGCGAGCACCGCGCGTTGCGTCCGCGCGTCGAACACTCCGGGCTTGCCGATCACGAAATGGCCGCGGCGCAGGTAGGACTGCAGCAGCCGAACGGCAAGACCGCGGTGACCGGGCTTCAGGTTCGGGGTGACGAGCGAGACATAGATCGGGTCGGAGACGAGCAGCTCCTGCGCCGCGGTCAGGTCGTGTGTCGCCTGGACGGTGAGCTGCCCGGCACCGCCGAGCGCGAACGATGCCGTGAACGTGCCGCCGGTTCCCGTGGCCGCCGGCGCGATCGGAACGGTCTGCGTGTCCGCGAGCGCCCCGTTGAGGTAGGCGTCCACCGCGACCGTCTCGCCGGCGACGTAGATCGAGACGGTGCCGGTGACGTCGAAGGACGCTCCGCTCAAAACCGCGTCGATCGCCCCATGAGTGGTCGTCGGATCAGCCGCAACGGCGAGAACGGCACCGTCAGCCCCCGCGACGGGCGTCGCGCCGGGGAACGCGGGTGCGGCCGCCGTGCTGCCGGCCGCCACCGAGCACGCGAGCAAGGCGCTGACGCCCAGGCTTCCAGCCAGCTTCCTGAGAAACCCGCGCCGCGCGAGGCCGGCTCGTCGTTCGGTGTTCGCGTCTGCCATGCCGTCTCCTGAGGCTCGGGAAAGCCCCAATCTAGCAGGCGGTCGGCAGGTCGCATGCGACGCGATGACGGCGAGGACACCGGCGCCGACGAGCTCGTCCGCTAACGCTTCGCGCCCTGTTCGAGCAGGCCGGCGAGGTAGAAATGAAGCAGCGCCGGCGCGATCAGGAAGGCTCCCCACCAACTACCCGACGCGCATAGGACCGCGGTCAGCCACAGCAGCCACAGGCCAGAGGCGACGCGGATGATCGCCACTGCGTGCGGGTGCCTCTGCGATATCAACCTGGTGCGCACGCGCCAAAGCACGGTAGCGCGCGCCGGAGACCCGCTGTCCTACGCGACGGCGACCGAAAGACCGGCGGCGTCGCGCAGCGCGTCCGCCTTGTCGGTCTGCTCCCAGGTGAAGTCGGCGTCCTCGCGGCCGAAATGGCCGTAGGCAGCTGTCTTCTGGTAGATCGGGCGATGAAGCCGAAGCTCCTCACGGAACGCGGCCGGACGCAGGTCGAAATGCTCGCCGATCAACTCGGCGATGCGCGAGCGAGGGATTCGCTCGGTGCCGAAGGTCTCAACCATCACCGAAACCGGTCGCGCGACCCCGATCGCGTAGGCGACCTGCACCTCGACGCGATCAGCGATGCCCGCCGCGACGAGGTTCTTGGCCACCCAGCGGGCGGCGTAGGCCGCCGAACGGTCGACCTTCGAGGGGTCCTTGCCGCTGAACGCCCCGCCGCCGTGGCGGGCCATGCCGCCGTAGGTGTCGACGATGATCTTGCGACCCGTGAGGCCGCAGTCACCCATCGGCCCGCCGATCACGAACCGGCCTGTCGGGTTGACGAGGAACTCCTTGCGCAGCTCGGCCTCGTCGTAGAGACCGGCGGGCAGCACCGGCAGCACGACCTGCTCCCACAGATCCGGCTTGATCGTCTTCTCGCAGTCGATGCCGTCGGCGTGCTGGGAGGAGATCAGGAGCTTCTCGATCGCGATCGGCTGACCGTCGCGGTAGCGGACCGTGACCTGCGTCTTTCCGTCGGGGCGCAGGTAGGGCACCTCACCGGACTTCCGAACCGCCGCGAGGCGCTCGGCGAGCCTGTGCGCGACCCAGATCGGCAGCGGCATCAGCGACTCGGTCTCCCGCGTCGCGTAGCCGAACATCATCCCCTGGTCCCCGGCGCCCGCGCCGTCGAGATGGTCGATCGAGCGGTGCGCGCGCGTCTCGTAGGCGCTGTCGACGCCCTGCGCGATGTCAGGTGACTGGCGATCGATCGTGTTGATGACAGCGCAGGTGTTCGCATCGAAGCCGTAGGTCGCGTCGTCGTAGCCGATCGCGCGGACCGTCTCGCGAGCGACCGCCGGAATGTCGACGTAGGTGGTCGTCGAGATCTCGCCGGAGACGACGATCAGACCCGTGTTGACGAGCGTCTCGCAGGCGACGCGACCGTAGGGGTCCTCGGCGAGCACGGCGTCGAGGACGCCGTCGGAGATCTGGTCGGCGATTTTGTCGGGATGGCCCTCCGTCACGGACTCGGACGTGAAGAGGAACTCCGTCTCGGCATGCTCAGTCACTTGATGACACCCTCGCTGGGTTGCGGAGAAAAGCGAGCGCACACCTTAGCGAAGGCGCCCGCCGCTCCGGTCAGGACGAGTTCCTCAGCGACGCTCGGATCGCCGCGGCTGACCACGCTCGACGAAGTCGATGATCAGCGGCACGCCGTCGAGCGCGTAGCGGGCACGCATCTGGTTCTCGACGAAGTAGGCGTAGTCACGGGTGACTCGTGAGCGCGAGTTGATCTGAAGCGCGAATCGCGGTGGGCTCGTGCCGATCTGGGCGAGGTAGAGCAGCTTCAGGCGATGCCCCTGCTTGGCCGGCGGCTGGCGCTTCTGAACGACATCAGCAAGGAAACGGTTGAGCTCAGGGGTCGGAATCCGGGCGGCGCGGCGGTCACCAAGCGCGATCGTCTCCGCCAGAAGCCGAGTCACGCCGCGCCCGCTCACGGCCGAAGCGCTCAGGACCTTCGGCCGCTGGCGCAGCTTCTCGGCGACGCGAGCCCGCTGGTAGACGAGATCGAAGGTCTCGGGATGGATGTCCCACTTGTTGAGAACGAGCAACGTCGCGCAATCGCTGCGCATCGCCAACTCGGCGACGCGCATGTCCTGGGCGGTGATCCCATCACTCGCATCGCAGACCACGAGCGCCACATCCGCGCGCTCCGCGGCGCGCTGGGAGCGGAGCGTCGTGTAGTACTCGACGGACTCCCCCACCTTCGACTGCCGTCGCATCCCGGCGGTGTCGACGATCACGAGCCTGCGGCCGTCGACCTCGAGCGGCAGGTCGATCGCGTCGCGCGTCGTGCCGGCGATCTCCGAGACGATCACGCGCTCGGAGCCGGCGAAGCGATTGACGAGCGAGGACTTGCCGACGTTGGGCCGGCCGATCACGGCCAGGCGGATCGTGTCGTCCGCGCCGTCCTGCGCGCCCTCGTCGTCCGGGAGCAACTCCACGAGGCGGTCGAGCAGGTCGCCTGTCCCAAGACCCTGCGCAGCGGACACCGCGATCGGCTCTCCGAGGCCGAGGCGGTTGAACTCGGCCGCGAGGCTCATGTCGATCGCCGTGTCGCACTTGTTCGCTGCGATCAACGTCGGTCGGCCCGAGCGGCGCAGCAGGTCGGCGATCTCGTCGTCCCCCGGCCGGCATCCGGCGCGAGCGTCAACGACCAGCATCGCCACATCGGCATCGGCCAGCCCCGCACGCGCCTGCTCGCGGATCGACCCCGCCAGCGGGTCCTCGTCGGCGAAGTCGACGCCGCCCGTGTCGATCAGCGTGAACGTGCGCCCGTTCCACTCGCAGTCGAGCTCCTTGCGGTCGCGCGTGATGCCGGGGCGCTCGTGCACGATCGCCTCACGCGTCCCGGTGAGGCGGTTGACGAGCGAGGATTTGCCGACGTTCGGGTAGCCGACGACCGCGACTTTGGTCATGCGGGCCGCGGTCGCGCGGGCCGGCGGCGGGCGGGGCGACCGATGGCGCCCTGCTCAAAGAGGTTCACTATCCGCTCGACCACTTCGTCCAGCGTAAGGCTTGTGGTGTCGATCGGCCTTGCGTCAGCGGCCGGCTGGAGCGGGCTGTGCGCACGCGTGGCGTCGCGGAGGTCGCGCTCGGTCACCGCTTCGCCGCGTCGCTTCGCGCGTTCGGCCTCGCTGGCAGTGAGGAAGATCTTCAGGTCGGCCGCAGGCGCGACGACCGTGCCGATGTCGCGGCCCTCGGCAACCCAGTCCCCGCGGGCGAGCAGCTCGCGCTGTTGCGCGACAAGAGCTGCCCGAACGTCGGGATCGGTAGCGATTCGCGACGCCTGCGCGGAGACCTCGGGCGAGCGGATCGCCTCGGTGACGTCGCGTCCGTCCAGCAGGACGCGGTCGCCGAGCCTGATTCGCAGCGCGGCGGCAAGCTCGGCGGGCGTGTGCGCTGCGTCCTCGAGGCTCGCGAGTGCGACGCACCGGTACATCGCGCCGCTGTCGAGGTAGCCTGCACCGAGCCGCTGTGCCACGGCGCGCGCGACGCTCGACTTGCCTGCGCCTGCGGGACCGTCGATCGCGACGATCACGCGGCGAGCCCTGCGAGGTCGGTGAAATAGGCCGGGTAGGTCTTTGCCACGCAGCCGGGGTCGGAGAGCTCGATCCCGTCCACGCGCAGTCCGAGCAGCGCGAGGCTCATCGCCATTCGGTGATCGCCGTGGGTCTCGAAACGCACCGGGCGCACCGGGCCCGGCACGACCACGAACCCGTCGTCCTCCTCACTGGCATCGATGCCGGCGCGGCGCAGCTCGGCGACGATCGCTCCGATCCGGTCGGTTTCCTTCGCGCGAATGAAGCCGATTCCGCGCACGCGTGTCGGTCCCTTCGCGAAGACCGCGACCGCCGCGAGGGTCTGCGCCGTGTCAGAGATGTTCGCCATATCGGCCTCGACCCCATCCAGGCGGCCGGAGCCGGTGACGGTGATCGAGTCCTGACCGCGCTGCACGCTCGCGCCCATCCGCTCGAGCACGTCCACGAACGCCACATCGCCCTGGATCGAGCCGGCGCCAAGCCCTTGCACGCTGACGCGGCCACCGCTGATCGCCGCGGCCGCGAAGAAGTAGGACGCGGCGCTCGCGTCGGGCTCAATCGCGTAGGCGCGGGGCCGGTACTCGCCCGGGAGCACGCTCATGCCCTCGCACTGAACGCCGAACGCGGCCATCACCGAGCGCGTCATCGCGACGTAGGGAACGGAGACAAGTTGCGAGGTCAACTCGACGGTGACGCCGCGCTCAAACCGCGGCCCGGCAAGCAGCAGACCCGACAGGAACTGGCTCGAGATGTGGCCGGGAAGCCGCACGGTGCCACCGGCGGCCGGCCCGCGCACCGCCAGCGGCAGGCGGCCCGGCTCCTCGAGCGCCTCGACAGACGCGCCGAGGCTCAAGAGGGCGTCGATCAGCGGCGCGAGCGGGCGGGCCCGCAGTTGCGCGTCGCCGTCCACGACGCACTCCGCGGTCCCGGTCGCGATCGCCGGCAGGATGAAGCGCGACGTGGTCCCCGACGCGAGCGCATCGACGCGGGCGAGGCGTGTGGTGGCAAGCGAGCCGGTGCCGGTCACGGTCACCTCGCTCGTTGCCTCCTCGCGACGCACCGACGCACCGAGCGCCTCCACCGCGCCCATCATCGCGCGCGTGTCCGCCGCGAACAGGGCGCCCCGCAGGACGCTCGTCCCGCGCGCCAGCGCCGCGCACAGCAGTGCTCGATTGGTGATGCTCTTCGACCCCGGCACGTGGACGACAGCGTCGGGGGGCGCGGTCAAGCGTTCGACGCGGGCCACGGCCAGAGAGCTCACGCTCGTGCCACCGGGAGGCCGAGGCCGTCGATCAGCGCCTGCGCTCGCGCGGCCGCCTCCTCGCCCTGGATCCACAGCGCGACGACGCCCTGACTGCCGTCGCGCGCGGGCGAGAGCGCGATGTCGGCGATGTTGATGCCGGCGCGCCCGAGCGCCAGAGCGATCTCCGCGACCACTCCCGGGCGGTCGGTCACGGCAGCGCGCAGCTCATAGACGGCGCCACCGGCGAGACCGGCGCCGAGCAGAGCGTCGCGGTCCGATCGGGCAGCGTCGTTCCAGCGTTCGATCGCCTCGCGATCCTCGCCCGCCAGCGCGTCGCGCACCGCGCTGAGACGACCCTGGGCCTCGTCGATCAACTCGACGAGCGCCGCACGATTGGACATGTAGATGTCGGGCCAGATCGTCGCGCTCGCGCCGGCGACGCGCGTCGCGTCGCGGAAGCTTGGGCCCGTGGCCGGAACGTTCCGCTCGCCCGCCGCCGAGTCACCGTCAGAGAGAGCGCGTGCCGCCTGCGCCACGAGGACGTTCGCGAACACGTGTGGGAGGTGCGACACGGCGGCCATGACGCGGTCGTGGTCGCCGGCGTCGATCGCCGTCGGCTTCGCGCCGATGCCTGCGAGCGCTTTGTGCAAACGCTCGTAGAGCACCCCGGAGGTTCCGGGTCCCGGCGTGAGGTA
Organism: uncultured Solirubrobacteraceae bacterium; assembly: GCA_964422115.1. Lineage (GTDB taxonomy): Bacteria > Actinomycetota > Thermoleophilia > Solirubrobacterales > Solirubrobacteraceae > Palsa-513. The sequence goes on from CAYQZU010000004.1 coordinate 86,336, forward strand.
CCAGGTCGCACCATCGAACAGGTCCGCGCGCGAATGCTCGACCCCCGAGGTCTCGGCGCCGGCCAACGGATGGCCGCCGATGAAGCGCGCGTCGTCGCGCCCAGCGACAAGCTCACGCTTCGTCGAGCCGACATCGGTCACCGCGCAGTCAGCCCCGGCAGCCGTCAGCACGCCGTCGATCGCCCGCGGCAGGGCGCTCACGGGAGCGGCGACGAAGACGATGCCCGCCCCCTGCACGGCCGCCGCGGCGCTCGGCGCGGCGTCGGCAATCGCCCCGCGGCGAAGCGCCTCCTCGAGGACCACGTCCGAGGGGTCGTAGCCGGTGACGGTCGCGTCCAGGCGCTCGCGCAGCGCAAGGCCGATCGAGCCCCCGATCAGCCCAACGCCGACGACGGCGGCCTTCACGCTCCCGCGAACGCTTTACCCGCGATCTGCGCCGCCCGCTCGACGCGCGCGGCGTACTCGGCGAACTCGTCGGCGCGGATCTGCTGCGGACCGTCGCAGATCGCCTCATCCGGGTTCGGATGGACCTCGACGATGATCCCGTCCGCTCCGACCGCGGCCGCCGCCAGCGACAGCGGGCCGACGAGGTCACGCCGCCCCGCCGCATGGCTCGGATCGACGACGACCGGCAGGTGCGAGAGCTGCTGCAGGACCGGCACCGCCATCAGGTCGAGCGTGAAGCGGTAAGCGGTCTCGTAGGTGCGGATTCCGCGTTCGCACAGCATCACCTGTTCGTTGCCCTCCTTCAGCACGTACTCAGCCGCCATCAGGAGCTCCTCGAGCGTCGCCGACAGGCCGCGCTTGAGCAACACCGGCAGGCCGCTGCGCCCGATCTCCGAGAGCAGCGTGTAGTTCTGCATGTTGCGCGCGCCGATCTGCACGACGTCGGCGACCTCGGCGACAGCCTCGATGTCGCGCACGTCCATCAGCTCGGTCACGATCGGCATCCCGGTCAGCTCCTTGGCCTCCGCGAGCAGGCGCAGGCCCTCCTGGCCGAGCCCCTGGAACGCGTAGGGGGAGGTGCGCGGCTTGTAGGCGCCACCGCGAAGCATCGCCGCGCCGCCCTCCTTGACCGCACGCGCCGTATCGAGCAGCTGTTCGCGCGACTCGACGGTACACGGACCCGCGATCAGCGCGAAATGCTCGCCGCCGATCTTGCGCCCGCCGATCTCGAACACCGAGCGCTCGCCGGTGGGGCGCAGCTGCGATGAGGACAGCTTGTAGGGCTTGAGGATCGGCACAACCTGGGCAACGCCGGGGGAGCCCTCCAGCTCGAGCCTTGCGACGTGCTCACGGTCGCCGATCGCGCCGATCACCGTCACCTCTTCGCCCTTGGAGATGTGGGCTCGCGCGCCGACCGACTCGACGCGCGCGACGACGTTCGCGATGTCATCCTCGCTCGCCGTCGGTTTCATCACGATCATCATCTGGCTGGTCCTTTCAAGTTCTGGTGGAAAGCTTACTTTTGGGGCCGCGCAGCGCGTGAAGGATGCGTTGCGCTGGTTCGAGAAGGCGCTCGGGCCGTGGGTGCCCCTCGTCCGGAGCGGCGGCGCCCGTGCGGGCGCAGGTCCGAGCGCCTAGCTAAATCGCCAGGACCAGGCGTAGTAGCGATAGGAGGCAGCCGACAAAGCGCCGCGGGCGGCGGCGTGAGTGGCGTCGGATCGGTTGCCTTCGCAAGACATCGCTTCGGAAATGTTTAGCAGACCGCGCGCCGGCTGCCAAGGTTGCTCGGGAGCAACGCAGCCGGCGGTCGCTGCTCGCCGCCGTGCCCGGTCTCGTGGAAGGTGCGCTTGCTCACGCTGAGGGCCCGCCGGAGCGCCGGTCCCAGCCGAGATCGCCGCCGTGCGAAATCACGACCTTCGTCCGGGGTGCTGTGCGGATAATTTCCTAGGCGATTGTCGTGCCATGGCGATTCTCGGTTCACCTTCGGCGACGCGGCGGTCGATTACCGGTGACAGACACATCGTGCAGACCAAGCCGCCAGCTTCCCGGGCGTTGGCGGATCCGCGGCCCGGCCAGGATCTGATGCGCTCGGCACAAGAGGACTTCGACCGCTTGTGCATGCTCAACGTGCTCGCGACCCCGCAGGAGCGCGTCTTCTTCAAGGACCGTGAAGGCCGCTACCTGTTCCTGAGCGCCGGGTGGCTCGACGAGCTGACCGACGGTCAGACGCACGAGAACGTGATCGGCAAGACCGACTTCGACATCTTCACCGTGGTGCACGCGCGCGAGGCCTTCGAGGACGAGCAGCGCATAGTCGCGACGGGCGAGGGGATATTCAGCAAGACCGAACGCGAGACCTTCAGTGACCGCGCGTCCCGCTGGGTCTCGACGACCAAGCTGCCGTTCCGCGACGCCGACGGCACGATCATCGGCACCTGGGGGATCTCACGTGACGTGACGCCCGAGTTCGAGGCGAAGCTGGCGCTCGAGGAGAGCGCCGCGCGGCTGCGCTCCAGCGAGCGGCAGCACCGGATGCTGTTCGACCACAACCCGACGCCGATCATGGCCTACGACCGCCGGAACTACGACATCGTCGCGGTGTCGAGCGCGACCGTCGACACCTACGGGTACTCGCGCCGCGAGCTGCTCACGATGAACATGCTCGACCTCACCGCGCCGGACGATCAGGCGAGGGTCACCGAGCAGATCGTCTCCGGAGCACGCCTGCACCCCTCCGGATACTCCGGCGCGCGTCTCTGGCACCACCGTTTCAAGGACGGCACGATCGTGGAGATGGAGATCACGAGCGACGACGTCACGCTCGACGGTCGCGAATGCCGCTTGCTCCTGTGTATCGACGTGACCGAGCGCAACCGCGCGAGCGCCGAGCTGGCGCAGGCGCGCGACATCGCGGTCGAGGCCTCGCGTCTGAAATCGGCGTTCCTCGCGAACATGAGCCACGAGATCCGTACACCGATGAACGGTGTGATCGGCATGAGCCAGCTCCTGCTCGACACCCGCCTCGACGAGGAGCAGCGCACCTACGCCGAGCAGATCGCGCGTTCGGGTGAGGAGATGCTCGCGATCATCTCAGACATCCTCGACATCGCGAGGATCGAAGCGGGAAAGCTCCAGATCGACCCGGTGGTATTCGATCCGCGCGAGCTCATCGAACGAGTCCAAGCGGTCGCCGCGCTCCAGGCGGAAGCGAAGGGAATCGATCTGCGCGTCGAGATCGACCCGGCGACGCCGGCGTTCGTGGTCGGCGACCGCGGTCGCCTGCACCAGGTCCTGCTGAACCTCGTCGCGAACGCCGTCAAGTTCACCGCGAAGGGGGCGGTGACGATCCAGCTCCGCGCGACGCCGCAATCGGCGATCGCGTGTGCGTTCCGCTTCGAGGTTTCGGACACCGGCATCGGAATCGACCGCGACAGCCTCGACCAGATGTTCGAGCCGTTCACACAGGCCGACGTCTCGACGACGCGCAACTACGGCGGGACGGGCCTCGGCCTTGCGATCGCGCGTCAGATCGTCGCGCTGATGGACGGCACGATCAGCGCCGAGAGCGAACCGGGGCGCGGCAGCACGTTCACATTCGAAGTGCTACTGCCGATCGCGACCGCCGTGCAGTCGCCCTCCCCCGCTCGCGACACCGACCTCCCGCGCTACGCGCCGGCCGAGCTGTGGGCCAGCCCGCCCTGCGTGCTCGTCGTCGATGACAACCCGATCAACCGGCTTGTCGCGGTCCGGCTGCTGGAGCGCTGCGGTTGCTGCGCCGAGGTCGCGATCGACGGCCGCGAAGCACTCGACGCACTCGCGAATCGGCGCTTCGACGCGGTCCTGATGGATTGCCAGATGCCGGAGATGGACGGCTTCGAAGCAACCACGCAGCTGCGCCTGCGCGAGGCCGCCGGTAAGCACACGCCGGTGATCGCGATGACAGCCGACGCGATGGCCGGCGCCGCCGAGCGCTGCCTCGCGGCCGGCATGGACGGCTACCTCAGCAAGCCGATGCACCGCGAAGCGCTGATCGAGGCGCTGCTCGAATGGGTCCCGGCCACCACGCGCGCTGCCTGAAAAACTGAGTGATCGGGGGTTCGCCGCGGCGCATGCGCCGCGGCGCGGCCGGGTGCATGCACCCGGCCGAACAACCGTGGCTATTTCTTGTGGCGCTTGCGCAGCTTGACCGCAACAGTCTCGTGCACCACGACCGGACTGCCGCCGGCCGACGGCGTGAAGGTCAGCGTTGCGGTCACCTCCAGACCCTTGTGCCCGGCTCTGCGCAGCGCAGCGAGTCCGCTCGCGGTCGGCTTGGCCGTGAAGCCGACGTCCCCCGGACCTGAGACCGTCTTCGAGCCGCGCGAGTAGACGACGTTCGTCGGCCGGCACCTGCCGCGGAGCTTGCGCTTCCCGTGGCTACACGCCGACCGATGGTGGCGCTTCGTGTCGTAGACGCCGTACTTGCCGTTGGGGAAGCTCAGCACCCAGCTGAGCGTTCCCGACGCGTTGACGAGCTCGGTGAAGCTGATCGCGCCGGTGAGCGAGTTGACGGTCGGCACCTCGATCTGGGTCAGGGCGTAGCCGACCAGCACCGACGGGGTCGTCGCGGTCGCCGTGATCGCGTTCAGGTTCGACGCGGTGACGGCACAGCTGACCGTGTGGCCGAGGTCCCCGAGCGCGACGAGGTAGGTCGAGCCGGTGGCGCCGGCGATCGCGGTCCCGTCGCGCAGCCACAGCGTCGTATAGGTCTGCGGAAAGCTGCCCGACCAGGCTCCGCTGCCGCACGTGAGCGTCTGGCCTGGGGCCGGAGCACCGGTCATCGACGGGAGCGCGGTGTTGGTCGGCGGCACGTTGAACGCCGCAATGCCGACGTTGGCTGCAAGGTCGTACGGCGGCGCGCCGTCGGTGCCAACGTAGACGCTGCCGTCGCTGCTCGTCGCGAGCGCCCGGACCTCAGCTTCCGCGTGCGGATCCCAGGAGATGGCGAGGCCGCTCGTCGGATCGACCGCCGCGAGATATTTGCGCGCGGTCCCGCCGTTGACCGAGGTGAAGGCGCCACCAATGTACACACTGCCCGCACCGACCGCGACCGCGAAGACGGTGGCATCCAGGTTCGGATTCCACGCGCCGGGAGCGCCGCTCGTCGCGTCAACGGCGCCCGCGTAATTGCGTGTGAGTGGGACCGTGCCGAGTGTGGTGAAGCCGCCGCCCAGGTAGACCGTCGCGCCGGCCACCGCGAGCGCGTTGACGTTGCTGTTGGCGTGCGGATCCCAGCCCGAGACGGCACCGCTTGTCGCGTCGACCGCCGCGGCGTAGGAGCGCGTTGCGCTCCCGACCGCGTTGGCCCCGTGGAAGACGCCGCCGAGGTAGAGCGTATTCGCGCTCAGGGCAAGCGCTGAGACGGCGCCGTTGGTGCCCGGGTTCCAGCCCGTCACGGCAACACCGGTACTCGGGTCCACGGAGGCGAGGTAATTGCGCGCGGTTCCGCCGTTCACCTGCGTGAAATAGCCGCCGAGGTAGACGGGTCCGGAGCCGACCGCCAGGGCCGTCACCTCGTTGTTGGGCGCCGGATTCCAGTCGTTGACGGCTCCGGTTGCAGCGTCGAACGCGGCGGCATAGTTGCGCGCCGTGCTGCCGTTGACGGAGGTGAAGTTCCCCCCGAGATACACGGTCGTGCCGCTCACCGCAATCGCCTCGACAAAGTTGTTGACGTTGGGGTTCCACGGCGTCGCCTGTCCCGTCGTCAGGTCGATCGCCGCCGCGTTTTGGCGCGCCAGCGCACCGAGCGAGCTGAACGCCCCTCCGGCGATCACGTTCGCGCCATTGACGAGGAGCGCCTCCGCGTCCGCGGACGCGTTCGGGCTCCACGCCGTAGCGGTCGCTGTCGTCGCGTCGACCGCCGCCAGGTAGTTACGCGTGGCGCCTCCGTTGACTGCATCGGGTCCGCTGAAGCCACCCGCGACGTACACCGTGTTGCCGGCGAACGCGAAGGCGTTCACGTCGGAGTTGAAATTCGGGTTCCACGCTGTCACGGTGCCGTTCGTCGGGTCGACCGCGGCGGCGTAGTTGCGCGTTGTGTTGGCGTTGACCGAGTTGGTGCCTTGGAACCCGCCGCCGATATAGACGCTGCCGCCGCTGACCGCGAGCGCATTGACCTGGCCATTGAGGTTTGGGTTCCACGGCAGCAAGGTCGCGGTGGCGCCGGTAGCGACGGCGCCGGCGTGATTGCGTGTCGTGCCACCGATGGTCGTGAACACGCCGCCCAGATAGACCGTGCTGGCGCTGATCGCGATCGCGGTGGCCTCAAACCCGAGGTTGGGATTCCAGGTCGTGGCGACGCCGGTGGTCGCATCAACCGCCGCAGCGTAGTTGCGCGTGACGCCGGTGCTGTTGGCGTTGACGGAGTTGGCGCCGGCGAAGAAACCGTCGAGGTAGATGACGCCCGAGCTGTAGGCGAGCGCGCAGACCAGGTTGCTGATGTCGGGGTTCCAGGCCGTGGCGACACCGGTCGTCGCGCTGACGGCCGCCGCGTTGCTGCGCGCGGTGCTGCCGTTGACGTCGGTGAAGATCCCGCCGAAGTACACGGTGGCGCCGACGACGACGATCGACCTCACCTCACCTGACACGTTCGGGTTCCACGCCGGATCGACCGCGCCGCTCGCGAGAACGTGTGCGATGTTCGAACGCGGCAGGCCACCCACGTGCAAGAAGTTTCCGCCGATGTACTCACCGCCCGCGCCATCGCTGACGATGGTGTAGATCGTGGCGTTGCCGCCGGTGACCTTCGGGAAGCTCGGATCGGCGGCCCCGCTGGACCCGCCGATGCTGCCGAGCGGGCCGGTCGGCGGCCCGACCTGCGTGAACTCTCCGCCGATATAGAGCGTGTTGCCCGAGCGGGCGACCGCGAAGACATGTCCGTTCGTCGTGAACGTGTTGTCCGGCGTCGCGGTCGTGTCGGCGAGCGCCGGCGACGCGAAGGCGAGAAGCAGGCACGAGAGCGACGCAATGGCCAGCCGTACGAGTAGCAGCGGCGATCGTCCCCCGATCCACGTCACGCGCGCAACCTATTCGAGGTCGTCGCCAGCGTCAACAGCGTTCGGGTCCCCGGCGTGTGGGGGCAGACTTCGGAGCCCCGGGGTCGTGGCGGTCGCCGCGACCCTGCCCGACCGTCACGAGGCGGTCTCGAGCCCTGCGACGGCTTGCAGCGCCTGGCTTGGGGTTCGGCCGGGGAACGTCGAGCATCCAGGACTGACCGCTCGTGCACGTGATCGTCAGGGGCAATGACAAAAGCGTGTGGCAGGGGTGGCGCGGCACGACACCGCGCCACCCTGACCTGGCCGGCTAGAACAGGAAGAGCGTGAATTCCTCGTCTGTCGGCGTGCCGTTCGCCGAGTACGTCGCGATGTTCCATTCGCCGGGCCCCGTCTCCTCGACGGTGCACGTTGCGGGGGGGGCCCAGTTGTTCGTGAAGGAAACGCCACCGACCGGGCCGATCTGGCACACGACATAGCCACCGGTGTACCCGTTGAACTTCACGTGGTACCGGCCGACAGGGAAGTCTGATGTCACTCTCTGAGCCTCCTCCGAATTGCCGGTGCAGTTCAGCGCAGTGTCGCCGTTCTGGTCGACATTCGTGTGCGTGAGCGTTGTCGTAATGGTGGCGCCGCTGAAGTGCGCGTACCCGCGGAGGCCTCCGACGTCGCAGGTGTCGCTCCTGAGGTAGTGGTTCGCCGTCAGACCGTTCAGCTCGGTTGAATTGTTTGCGGTCGTTGCGGTCGTTGCGGTCGTTGCGGTCGTTGCGGTCGTCGCGGTCGTCGCCTTCGTCGCGTTGGTCGCGTTGGTCGCGTTGGTCGCGCTCGGCACGTTGTCGAGCGTGCTCGCATTGACCTGCGTTCCTGTCACCGAGTTGTTCTTGATTCGGTTGCCCGGGATCGAGTTCACCTTGATCGCGGTGCCGTTGATCTTGGACGCCGCGTAGGCGCTGCCGCCCAGCGCGACGAACAGCGCCAGGATCGCGACGGCCATCGACGGTGATATGCGCCGCCTCTTCCCAGTGGTCTTCATCGCTTCGCTCCTATTCGTTGAGTTGCCCGCGGGCGGCTGCCCGTGTCGGGGCCAGCTGGTCCTTCACTGCCGCGTGAGCGCGAGACTGACGCGTTTGCGCGGTACAGACGCGCGTCGTGCGACGGCGCGCACCACCGAGACCGCTGCTGCGCGACCGATGATCCGCATCAGCCCGCTCCGTCACACCAGCATCCATATCCCCCTCCCCGTGGGCCGGCCGGCGGAGCTAGCAAACCGTGAAGGTCGTGCGCAGCGTCTTCGTGGCCGTCGTGCGCCCACGCTTGTAGACGAAGACCGCCTTGAGGTGGTGCGTCCCGGCGGCGAGGCCGGTGATGTCCGCCCGGTCGCTTCGCGGGTTCTGCTTGACGATCCGATTGGGCGCGATGTGGGTGACCTTCTTGTGCTTGCGTTTCTTGGTCGTCTTCAGCCCACCGTCGATGTAGAGCTTCACCTCGACAAACCTCAGCTTCGGCCCCTTCGCCTTGCGGATCTTCGCCGAGGAGATGCTGAACAGCAGGCCCGCGCCCGAGGCGTTACAGCCACCGACGGCGGGCGTCGAGAGCGTGATCTTCTGGTTGCCGAACTTTGCGCTCGTCACGGTCGGTGGCGGAGGCGCCGCGACGGTGACGGTCGCGGTCGCGGTGTTCGAGGTCCCCTCGCTGTCGCTCACGTGGTAGCTGAACGATTCGGTGCCGCTGTAGTCGGGAATGACGTTCAGGCTCGCGAGGCCCGTCGAGCTGATCGTCCTGACGGACACGTGCGCGCCGCTGCTCGTACTCGTGTAGCTCAGCGGCAGGCTTTCCGGGTTCGTACAGTTCAGCTGGACCGACGGGTTGGACGCGTTGTAGGGGATCGTCGCGGTGACGTTCGCGCACGTCAGCGGCGGCACGGCACGGGAGAACACGCTCAAGGACGAGCCGGCGGCCGCGTAGACATCCGATCCGTCGGGCGACACCGCGACACCGGCAATGCCCGAGAAGGCGGTCGCCGGGGTTGTCGCCGTGCATGCGCTGTCGACCTGACCGCCGAGGCAGCGGGAGTAGGTGAGCGCGCCGCTGGCGCCATCGCGCGCGAGGACCGCGAGTGTGGCCCCGCTGTTGTCGGCCGTGTAGACGCTGCTGCCATCGCCGCTCACCGCGACCGACTTGACGCCCTCGATCACTCCGGTGGCGTCGGTCGTCGCGCACCCGCTCACAATGTGACTCTCGACACAGCCGGCAAACGAGAGCAGGCCACTCGCCGGGTTCCGCGACAGCACGGTGATGTCAGCTAACCCGCCCGCGTAGACGGTGCTCCCGTCGGCGCTCACCGCGAGCGCATCGGCTTGTTGAAGCGCGTTTGCGACATTCATGGGCGTGATCAGCGTGCAACCCGGCTGCGGGCTGTAATTCCCGATGCAGCCCGTGAAGGTCAGCGCTCCACCTGCCTGGTTGCGCGAGTACTCGTCCACGACGCCTTCACCGTAGGAGGCTGCGTAGACGTTCTTCCCGTCGGGGCTGACCGCGACGGCTTCGAGCTGCGCCTCGGCGTTGACCGGATTGGTCGGAGTGCAGCTCCCGGCGCCAATGCACCCGACATAGGTGAGGGCGCCGGTCGAGCTGTTGCGCGAATAGGTCGCGAGGTCGTTCCCGCTCGCGGCCGCCACGTAGACGTTCGCGCCGTCCGGGCTGACCGCGAGGGCCTGTGCCCCGTCGAGCGCGTAGCTCGGCGACGGCGCGGTGCAGCCCGGTGGCGTGTTGTCCGAGCCGTAGCAGCCGACGGAGGTCAACGCGCCGGTCGACGGATTGCGCGTGAACGCGACGATCCCGTTCTCAAAGCTTGCCGCAACATAGACGCCCAACCCGTCGGGGCTGATCGCCACCGCATCGGCCCCGGTCATCGCGTTACTCGGACTGACCGCGGTGCAACCGGCGTCTGGCCCGTTGCAGCCGGCGAGCGTCAGCGCACCGCCGGCCGCGCGCGAGAACACGTCGATGATGTTCTGCCCGTTGGAGATCACGTAGGCGTCGTTGCCGTCGGGGCTGATCGCGACCGCGTCCGCGCCGGACAGGGCGTTGGCCGGGTTCGTTGCCGTGCACGGCGACAGGCTCCCGTTGCAACTCGTGAACGTGAGGTCCCCGACCGCGGCGAGAGCGCTGGCTGCAGCTAGGCCGCCGGCGAGCGCGACGGCGACGACGACCGCGACGCGGCGACGACCGATCGTGAGAGCACGTGCCATCACCGGCACCCTGTCAGAACGCGGCCGCGCGGTCAATGCGCAACCCGGTTTGTCGTTCGCCTGCGCGCACCCCGTTCGGGGCACACCCCATTCGGGGCGCAGGCAGGCATCCGCGCAGGCGGGGAGCGGTGCACCCCGTTCGGGGCACACCCCATTCGGGGCGCAGGCAGGCACGCACCGATCCCCCCGGGGTCGCATGCGACCCCGGGCACAGCACGGGCTCAGAGCAGCGAGCCCAGCACCTCGATGAAGCGCGCGTTCTCCTCGCGCGTGCCGAAGCTGACGCGGAGCGCGCCGGGCTTGCCGAGCGCGCCGCCGGCGCGGACTAGCACGCCCTGCTCGGCCAGCCCGCGGACGACGTCCGCCTCCTCGCGCAGCGGCAGGATGTCAAACCAGCAGAAGTTGGCCTGCGCCGCCGACGCCATGGCGGGCACGGCCGAGCGCTGCCGTGCGGCCGCCATGGACGGCTACCTGACGAAGCCTGTCCAGCGCGAGCTTCTGATCGACGCACCGCGCGAATGGATCCCGGCAGACCCGGGTGCGCGCGAGCGCGCGTCGGCCGGCGGGTAGTCTCGCCTCGAGCGTCGCACCGGCGTCGCTCCTCGATCAGCGTGCCGCGAGCGCCGCGACGACAGCTCTTGCGGTCTTCCTGTCCGAACGCGGGACATCGAACTCCCACAGACGGCCATCGGCAAAGCGGAGGCGCAAATGCGAGACCATCGCGCCCTCGTCGAGCTCGGCCGAGGCCAGCTCGGAGCGTGGGGCCCGTACGAGCGCCACCTCGGTCGGCGTCATCTTCCAGCCGGTCTTCGTTTTTAGCACCGCGATCTCGGTCGCACTGACCGCGACGTAGCCGACGCGGCCGAAATCCGGCAGGTCTGGCGTGCCCATCTCGCGCGTCGCAAGTGCTGCGGCCGTCGAGCCGACGAGGCCCGCAACCTCCTGTCCCGCGGTCCTCGCGACCGTCTTCTTCACGTAACCCTTTGGGTTCACGAGCGTGCCGGCGATCTCCGGCGCTCCTAGCGCTGCCGAGCCGTCTTGTGCCATCTCAGACCCCCAGGCCTTCGCCCGCGAGTACGCCGACGAGCGGCGCTGACCGCAGCGCGCCCGCGTACGCACCGGTGGCGTTTGCGCCCGCCCTCCGCCCAAGCCCGCGCGGGTTTACCTTCACCCCCGCGAGCTGCGGCGAGCCGAGTATCTCTGATGCGTCGTGTGCCATCGGGTCCCCCTTGCGGTTGTCAACAGCGCCCGCCCGCGGCCGGTGCTAGCAGACCGTGAACGTCGTGCTGAGTGTCTTCGTGACCGTCTTGCCGGCGCGCTTGTAGATGAACACGACCTTCAGCGTGTGCGTGCCCGAGGGGAGGCCGGTGATCGCGAGGCGGTCTGTGCGGGGGTTCTGGTGGACGGTCTGGTTCGGCGCGAGGTAGGTGTAGTGCACCTTCTTGTGGTGGCGCCTGCGCGTCCCGGTCTCCTTCTTGCCGCCGTCGACGAACAGCTTCGCCTCGACGAACTTGAGCTTCGCTGACGCGTGCGAGCCCTTCTTCTTCTTGCCCGAGGCGGCCTTCGTGGAGGAGATCGTGAACGCAAGGCCCTGACTCGCGACGTTGCAGCCTCCCGGCGACGGCGTGGTCAGCGCGAGCGACTGACCGTCGAAGCTGGCGCTCGTGCGGATCGGGGCCGGCGGCGCCGTGATCGTCAGATTGACGGTCGCGGTGCTCGAGCCGTAGCCGTTGCTCGCCGTGAAGGTGAACGAGTCCGAACCGCTGTAGTCCGCGTTCGCGCTGTAGCTGACGACGCCGGCGGAGCTGATCGAGTGGACGACACCGTGCGGTGTGACCTCGCTCAGCGCGAAGTGCAGCGGCTGGCCGCCCGGGTCCGAGCAGGGGATCGTGAACGTCGCGGTAGCCGTGTTGTAGGGGATCGTCTCGGTCACGCTCTGGCAGCTCGGCGGCGGCTCGGTGCGCCCGAACAGAGCGAGCACGCTCGTGTTCTCAGCCGCGGTGTAGACGCTGCTGCCGTCCGGGCTGAGTGCAATCGCGGCGACGTCGTTGAGCTCGTTCGTCGGGGAGGTCGCGGTGCAACCGCTCACGGTGCCCAGGCAGTTGTTGAGCGTGAGCGCGCCGCTTGACGCTCGGCCGAAGACCGCCATCACCGCAGCGTTCTGGGAGCCGGCATAGAGGCTTTCGCCGTCGCCGCTGATCGCGAGCGAGACGACTCCGTCGAGTGCGCCGGCGGGCGAGGTCGCGGTGCAGCCGAGCGTCTGCGTGTTGCCGAGGCAGCCCTGGTAGGTCAGCGCCCCGTTAGAGGCGCGCGACAGCGTCGCCACGTCGTTGTTGATCGAGCCGGCGTAGACGTCGAGGCCGTCGGGGCTGATCGCGAGCGCCTCGACGCCCGCGAGCGCCCCCGGCGCGGCGGTCGTCGCGGTGCAGCCGGGCAACGAACCGATGCAACTGACAAAAGTTAGGGCGCCGCTCGAAGGGGTGCGCGTCAGCTCAGAGACGTCGTCGGATCCGTAGGACCCAACGTAGACGTTGTTCCCGTCCGGGCTGACCGCCACCGAGTAGGGCTGCTCGATCAAGGTGACCGGGCTCGTCGCCGTGCAGCCCGTCGCGTTGCCGATGCAGCTGAACCCGCTGAGCGCGCCGGTACTCGAGGATCGAGTGAACGTCGAGAGCGTGTCCTCGGTGGAGGAGACCGCGTACACGTTCTTGCCGTCCGGGCTGACCGTGACGCCGGTGACACCGACCAGCGCCGTGACGTGGCCAGTCGTCGCCGTGCAGCTACCGTTGTCACCGATGCAGCTCTGGTAGGTGAGCGCGCCGCTGCTCGTGTTGCGGGCAAGCTCGTCGATGACGCCACTGCCCTCCGCCGCGACGTAGACGCTCGTGCCGTCGGGACTGATCGCGATGCTGGCCGGGGAGCTGATGAGGCTCGAGCTCGTGCAGCCGCTTGCGATGCCGACACAGCTCGCGAACGCGAGCGCGCCCGTGGCGCTCCGCGTGAACACGTCGACGGAGCCGTTGTTGTTCGAGCCCGCGTAGACGTTGTTCCCGTCCGGGCTGACCGCGAGCGAGCGAACGTTCGTCAGCGCGCTTGCGACCGTCGCCGGCGCGGTGCACGGGCTGTCGCTCTGGCTGTAGCAGGCGCCCTGCGCGAGGTCGCCGACCGCCGCGAGGGCGCTCGCCGCGATCACGGCGGCACCGAGGGCAACCGACAGCGCGACCGCAACACGTGTCCCCCTGAAGGCTCTCCGAACGCGACGCATGGCAGGCACCCTTTCAGACACGGACGCTTGGGTCAACGCGCAACCAGGTCGTTGTTCGCCTGCGCGCATGCGCGCAGGCGGGGATCGGTACATGTACCGATCCCCCCGGGGTCGCATGCGACCCCGGGCACAGCACGGGCTCAGAGCAGCGAGCCCAGCACCTCGATGAAGCGCGCGTTCTCCTCGCGCGTGCCGAAGCTGACGCGGAGCGCGCCGGGCTTGCCGAGCGCGCCGCCGGCGCGGACTAGCACGCCCTGCTCGGCCAGCCCGCGGACGACGTCCGCCTCCTCGCGCAGCGGCGGGATGTCAAACCAGCAGAAGTTGGCCTGCGACTCCGCCGGCGAGAGGCCGAGCGAGCGGAGGTTCGCGCGCATCTCGCCGCGCGCACCGCCGTTCGCGTCGACGCGGCGGAGCACCTCCTCGGGGTGCAGCAGCGCCTCGGTCGCCGCGGCCTGCGCGACCGCGCTGCAGAAGAACGGTTGGCGGATCAGCTTGAGCGCCGCTGGGAGCTCGGGCGAGCCGCAGAGCGCGAAGCCCGCGCGCACGCCGCAGAGGCCGTAGACCTTCGAGAAGGTGCGCAGGAGGACGAGGTTCGCGTGCTCGCGCAGGAGCGCGATTGACGCGTCGGGCGGGTCGAGCGTGTTGAACTCGCAGTAGGCCTCGTCGATCATCACGCACACATCGCTTGGGACCGCGGCGACGAACGTGGCGATCTGCTCAAGCGGAAGCGCGGTGCTCGTCGGGTTGTTCGGGTTGCAAAGGATCACGAGGCGGGTGCGTTTCGTGATCGCCCGGTGGAGCCCGTCGAGGTCGAGGTACTCGTCCTTATAGAGCGGCACGCGAATCGCGCGCGCGCCCGAGCGGGCTTCGAGCTGCGGGTAGACGGAGAACGACGGCCACGCGTAGACGAGGTCGGTGTCGGGGTCGAGCAGGGCCTCGCCGGTGGCGAGCAGGACGTCGCAGGAGCCGTTGCCGACCGCGATCTGCTCGGTCGGGATGCCGTAACGCGCCGAGAGCGCGTCGCGGAGCTTCGTGTTGTTCGGGTCGGGGTAGCGGTTGACGCCCTCGAGCGCGGCGGCCGCAGCGGCGACAATCTGTGGCAGTGGCGGATAGGGCGACTCGTTGCTCTCGAGGCGGACGAGCGGGCCCGTGTTGCCGTAGCCGACGCCGGCCGGATACACCGGGATCCGCTTTACCGCCTGAGAAAACTCGAGGGTCACTCGCCTATTGTGCGGCATCGAGGTCGGCGCGCAGGCTGCGCGCGGCCCCGAGGTACACGTGGCTCGGGGTGTGGCCGGCCGGCGCGTAGTAGTGGAGCAGCACGCGGATCACACTCTGGAGCGATCCGGGCACGTTGATCTCGCGCGTGCACAGAAGCGGCACCCGCTCGAAGCCAAGACCGCGCGCGGCCACCGCGGGGAAGGCCGCGTTCAGGTCGTCGGTCACTGTGAAGATGCAGCTGACGATCCGCTCGAGCTCGAGTGTGTTGCGCGCGATCAGCTCGCGCATCAGCGTCTCGGTGGCGGCGAGGATCGCCTCCTCGGTGTTCGCCTCGACGTCGGTCGCGCCGCGCAGTGCGAACAGCCGCTCGTCGCTCATCGTTTGACGGTCAGGCCCGCGACGACGTGCCCGCTCGGACCCTTGATGCGGGCGCACTGCGCGGCGTACGGCTGCGTGTTGTGCCCGCGCACGCAGAACCAGCTCCGCGGGTAGTTGCCGGTCTTGACGTAGCCGGTGAGCAGGCTGCGCGCCGCCTTACAGGTCACCGCGCCCTGCGTGACGCTGACCGGGTAGCGGTCGGTCTCGGTCGCGGAGAAGCGGATCGTGATCGATCCGCACTGCATGGTGTGAGCCGCAGCGGAGGTGCTGAGGGCCAGTGGGGTCGCGAGTGACGCTGCGAGCAGGATGGTGAGGAGCGATCTGCGCATCGACGCAGCCTAGCGACGGGAGGCGGCGCGGAGCGCATCGAGCTCGGGGGCGGTCAGCCGTCGGTAGCGCCCCGGGCCCAGCGAGCCAAGCTCGAGCGGCCCGAAGCGCACGCGTTCGAGCGCCCGGACCGGGTGGCCGACCGCCTCGCACATGCGGCGGACCTGACGTTTCTTGCCCTCGTGGATCTCGATCTCGATGACGCCCGGCGCGATCAGCTCGGCGCGGGCGGGTGCGGTGCGACCGTCCTCGAGCTCGATGCCGTAGGCGAGCGCGCTGAGCGCGCGTTTGTCGACGCGGCCACCGCCGACCGTCGCCCGGTAGGTCTTTGGGACCTCATAGCGCGGGTGGGTGAGCAGGTTCGCGAGCTCACCGTCGTTCGTCAGCAGGATCAGGCCGGTGCTCGGCGCGTCCAGGCGCCCGACAGGGTAGAGACGGCGTGGCTCGTCGGCGATGAGAGAGACGACGGTCTTGCGCCCGTGGGGGTCGCTGGCGGTCGATACGACGCCCGCCGGCTTGTTCAGCGCGTAGACGACGAGCTCCGCCGGCCCCCCGACGGGCTTGCCGTCGAGCTCGACGCGCTCGGTCGTTATCTCGCGCCCCGGGAGCATCTCGACAGCGCCGTCGACGCGCACGCGACCGGCCTTCACGATGTCGGTGGCCGCCCGGCGCGAGGCGACCCCGGCGTGGGCCAGGTACTTGGCGAGACGCACCGCTGCAACCATAGGTGGATGGACCTCGAGCTGCTGGCGCAAACTCTCGCTTCGGCGGGCGAGCCCTCCTACCGTGCCGCGCAGGTCTGGGAGTGGCTGGCGCGCGGCGCCGGCTCCTACCGCGCGATGACGAACCTGCCGGCCGAGCTTCGGGCGATGCTCGCGCAGCGCGTCCCGTTCAGCACGCTGACGCCCGAGCGTGAGCTCGCCGCGAGCGACGGCACGCTCAAGGCGCTGCTGCGGACCGCTGACGGTCACGCCGTCGAGGCGGTTCTGATGCGCTATCGCGATTCACGCCACTCGATCTGTCTCTCGTCCCAATCGGGCTGCCCGCTGACCTGCACCTTCTGCGCCACCGGCCGGATGCGCTTCGCGCGCAACCTGACGCGCGACGAGATCGTCGACCAGGCGCTCTATTTCCGGCGACGCTCGAGCGTCGATCACGCGGTGTTCATGGGGATGGGCGAGCCGATGATGAACCTCGACGCGGTGCTCGGTGCGTGCGAGCTCCTGCCGGACCTCGGGATCACCAACCGTCGCACCGCCATCTCGACGGTCGGCTGGATCCCGGGTATCGAGCGGTTGACCGCGTCCGGCGTGCCGGTGCGCCTCGCCCTGTCGCTGCACGCCCCCGAGGACTCGCTGCGCAGCGAGCTGATGGCGGTGAACGAGCGCTACGCGCTCGCCGACGTGCTCGAGGCCTGCCGCGCCCACTTCGCCGTCACGCGCCGGACGGTGTTCGTCGAGTACGTGATGCTCGCCGCCGTCAACGACCGCTACGAGCAGGCGCTCGCCCTCGCCCGCCTGCTATCCCCGCGGGAGGCCTTCAAGGTCAACCTGATCCCGTACAACCCGACCGACTCGCGCTACGACGGCTCGAGCCGCGAGGCGATCGCCGCTTTCCGCGCCGCGCTCGAGAGCAAGGGCGTGCGCGTCACGGTCCGCCTCACCCGCGGTCGCGAGATCGCGGCGGCCTGCGGGCAGCTCGCGGCGGCGGGCCGATCAGGGTAGGAGGGTGAACGGAGCCCCGCCGGGGGTGCGCAGCACGCGGAAGTGGCGGTGATCGAGCGTCAGGATGCGGTCGGTTCGGTAGCGCGCGGCCAGCACAACCAACGACGCGTCGACCAGTCCGATCCGTTGGTCGCCGTAGTCGCGCATCAGATCCCGGGCTCGGCTGAGGTCGGACGCATCGAACGCCGGCAACTCCCAGCCGCCTGCGGCCAACTCAACGAGCGCCGTCAGCTGTCCCTCGGCCCCCAGTCGCCCGGCGATCAGGTAGTCGAGCTCGGCCAGAACGTAGGGGGAGACGACGAACGGCCCGAGCTCGCCCTCGACGGCGGCCGTCACGGCCTCGTTGTCCTCCTCCGTCTCGTCGAAGTAGGCGAGGAGGCCGCTCGTGTCGCAGATGACCAACTCAGTCCTCGCCGAAGCCCTCGAGTGCCTCGTCCAGATTGCGGCCGATCGACGGTTTGCCGCTGGCGAACAGCGCGCCCCTCGGACGCCGCCGAGCGGCCCGCCTCGCGACGAGGCCCACGCCCTCGCGGATCAGGTCAGCCTCGGATCGGCCCTCAGCGGCCGCCACTCGTGCCAGCGCCGCCTTCAACTCGTCAGGCAGATAGACCGTCGTCTTTTGCATGGTGCCATATACGGTACCAGCTAATTCGGGTGCCATGGTCGGGTCTGACTCCGTCGGGGCCGGACCGTCGTGACGCAAGCGGGCGCCTCGCCATTGACGTGACGATCAGCGGCTCCCGGGTCGATCTCGCGACGTTCGCCGGAGCGCGGCTCGAGCGCGTGACCTTCGAGGACTGCATGCTCGTCCAGACCGACTTCCTCGACGCTCATCTGCGGTCCGTCCGATTCCAGACGTGCGACCTGACGCGCGCCGACTTCCCTGGCGCACACCTGAGGAGCTGCGAATTCCGCCGCTGCGACATGACCGAGCTCGAGGGCGTGACGAGCCTACGCGGCGCCGCAATGGAATGGCGGGACATCGTGGGCATGGCCGGAGTCTGGGCGGCCGCGCTCGGAATCGAGCCGCTCGACGAGGAGTGAGCGAGCCGCTCAGTCGCTCGCGGTGCCCGAGCGCGCGTCGCCGGCGGCGAGCAGGCGGTCGCGGAGCTCGCCCTCCTCCTCGGGCGTCGCGTCCCACTCGGACGGGTCGGGCAGGTCGTCGAGTGACTGCAGGTCGAAGACCTTGAGGAAGAGCGGCGTCGTGCGGTAGAGGACGGCGCCGAATTCCGAGCGCCCGGACTCGGTGATCAGGCTGCGATCCAGGAGCGTCGCCACCGGGGACTCGGCGTTCACGCCGCGAATCCGCGCGATCTCGGGCCGGGAGACCGGCTGCAGATAGGCGACGATCGCGAGCGTCTCGAGCTGTGCCGCCGTCAACACACTGTGGCGCGGGCGGCCGAGCAGCGCGCGCGCTGCGTCCTCGGCCAGCGGCGCGCTCGCGAGGGTGTAGCCGCCCGCGACCTCGCGCAGCAGGAGGCCGCGCTCACCCGGAGCGTAGGCGCCGGCAAGCTCAGCGAGGGCCTGCGCGGTGTCCGCCTCCGTCGTCTCGGTCGCTTCGGCTAGTTCGGCCGCGCTCAGCGGTTCGCTCGAGAGGAAGAGCAAGGCCTCGATCTGCTTGGCGAGCTCGCTCGTCACGCGCGACTCCCGGCCGGGGGGCGGCCCAGCGCGCGAACGGTTATCTCGCCGAACGGCTCGTCCTGATCCCAGCTCAACTCGCCGCGCTTGTAGAGCTCGAGCAGCGCGAAGACGGTGACGGCGACGGTCATCCGGTCGGCGTCGGCGACCGCGTCATCGAAGCTCAGCTCGCTCGCCTTGCGCAGCAGGCCGCGGAGGTGGGAGATCCGCTCGGCGACGCTGACGCGCGCGACGAGCACGTGGCTGAGATCGAGTGCCGGCGGGCGGACCAGCAGGCCGGCGATCGCGCGTCCGAGGGCCTGCGCCTTCCAGATCCCGGTCGGCGCGTCGTCGAGCTCCGCGCGACGGAGCTGCGGCGGCAGTGGCGCCTCGCGGTAGCGGACGTCCGGTGCTCGGGCTAGCAGCGAGCCGAGGTGCCCGGCGGCCGCGCGGTAGCGGCGCGCCTCGAGCATCCGCGCCAGCAGCTCCTCGGCAGCCTCACCCGGTTCCAGGTCGATCAGCTCGTCGATCTCCTCGCCCGGCAACAGGAGCCTCGACTTCAGCTCCAGCAGCGCAGCGATCAGGACGATGAACTCAGTCGTGGATTCGAGGTCGAGCTCGCCGCGCGCCTCGAGGTGGTCGATGTAGCCGATGACAACCTCGGCGAGCGAGAGCTCGCGCAGGTCGACCTCCTCGCGCAGGACCAGCGTCAGCAGCAGGTCGAACGGCCCGCTGAAGACGTCGAGATCGAACTCCAGCTCGGCGACGCGCATCGACAGCGAAAGCTAGCGCGGCGCCCCGACACCCATCGCGGCACGTGCGTCCGCAAGCGTGTCGCGGGCGATCGCTCGTGCTCGCTCGGCGCCGGCGGCCAGTACCGACTCGAGTCCGCCCTGATCGTTGCGTAGGGCGTTGTAGCGCTCGCGTACCGGCGCGAGGTAGTCGATCACCGCCGAGGCGACGGTCGCCTTGAAATCGCCGTACCCGGCGCCTGCGTGGTCGGCCTCGATCTGCTCGGCGCTGACGCCGCGAACGGCGGCGAGGATCTCGATCAGGTTGGAGACGCCTGGCTTGTCGGGGGCGCGATGGATGCCGCTTCCCGAATCCGTCACGGCGCGCTTGAACTTACGTTCGATCACCGGCGGCTCATCGAGCACGAAGACGAGCCCCTCCTCGCTCGCGGCGGCGGTCGTCGACATCTTGCTCGTCGGGTCCTGCAGGTCCATGATCCGCGCCCCGACCTCGGGGATCCGCGCCGCCGGCACGACCATGTGCTCGCCAAAGCGCGCGTTGAAGCGGATCGCGATGTCGCGCATCAGCTCCAGGTGCTGGCGCTGATCCTCGCCCACGGGAACCTCGTCCGCGCGGTAGGCGAGCACGTCGGCTGCCATCAGCACCGGGTACATGAAGAGCCCCGCCGTGACCAGCTCGCGCTGCTTCGCCGACTTGTCCTTGAACTGCGTCATCCGCTGCAGGTCGCCGTAGGCCGTGACCGACGTCAGAAGCCAGGCGAGCTCGGACTGCTCGGGCACATCGCTCTGGCGGAAGAGGATGCAGCGCTCGGGGTCGAGGCCGGCGGCGAGCAGGATCGCCGCCGTGTCGTAGGTCAGCTCACGCAGCTCGATCGGATCGAACGCGACCGTCGTCGCGTGCAGGTCGACGACGCAGTAGATCGCGTCGCCGCGTTCCTGCCCGGCGACGTACTGGACGATCGCGCCGATGTAGTTGCCCAGGTGCTTGCGCCCGGTCGGTTGGATGCCGGAGAAGATCCGCACGCGCTAGAGATCTGTCGGTAGCAGTCGGAACGCGTCGCCGCCCGCCAGCGGAAGCACCGCGCGGAAATGCCGTTCGTCGAGAGTGGCGACCGCAACCGTCTCCAGGCGCTCCGCGAGCGCCACCAGCGACGCGTCGGCGAGACTGAGGCCAAGATCCGCGTAGCGCTCGGCGACGCGGACGGCGCCGCCGATTGCATCTCGCCACCACTCCACGAGATACGCGCCGCTGGCGAGATCGGCGCGCAGTGCGGCGAGCGCCGAGCGGCCACCGCGCGTCGCTACGAGGTGGTCAACTTCGGCGACGATCAACGGTGTGGTCGCAAGATCGTCATCGACGTCGGTCAACCACTTCCCGATCGACTCGTGGTGGTCGTCGGCCGCGTTCATGAAGGCGACGATCACCGAGGTGTCGATCACGATCACGAGGCGCCGAAGTCGCCGTCAGCGAGATACTCATCGACGCGTGACGCGAGATCGCTCGGGCCGCTGAACACGGCTCGAGCGCGTGGCTTGACGCGCCGCGACGCGTCCGCCGCGTCCCGCAGGGCCTGGCGAATGACGGCAGCCTTGGTCGTCCCTTCGCTCGCGGCTCGCCGCGCAAGCGCGACATCGACGTCCGGCTCAATGTAGATGCTCGTCTTCTTCACGGGGCGATCCTACCACCTGCCACCTGCCACCTGCTTCAGCTCAGAGTTCCTGGCGCAGCACCGGCTGCTTGGCCGCCCCGGCCTCGTCCAGGCGACGCACCGGCGTGGTGTAAGGCGCGTTCCGGGCGATCTCCGGGTCCTCGCGGGCTTCGAGCAGGATCGCGGCGATCGCCTCCGCGAACGCGTCGAGCGTCTCCTTCGTCTCGGTCTCCGTCGGCTCGATCAGCAGCGCCTCCTCGACGAGCAGCGGGAAGTAGACGGTCGGCGGGTGATAGCCGTAGTCGAGCAGCCGTTTCGCGAGATCGAGCGTGCGGATTCCGAGCTCATTCTTCATCGGCGCCCCGGTCAGCGCGAACTCGTGCATGCAGATCCGGTCGTAGGCGGGCGGCAGGAGCTCGCAGACGCCGAGCGCGCGAAGCCGGGCCAGCAGGTAGTTCGCGTTCAGAACCGCGACCTCCGAGGCGTCGCGAAGACCACCGGCGCCGAGCGAGCGAATGTAGGCGTAGGCTCGGACGAAGCAGCCGTAGTTCCCCTGGAAGCCGCGCAGACGACCGATCGACTTCGGGCGGTCGTAGTCGAGGTCGAACTCGCGGTGCGAGCCGTTGGTGCCCTCCCCCCCGCGGCGAACGACGACAGGGTGCGGCAGGTAGGGCGCGATGTGCTCGGCGACGGCGATCGGGCCGGAGCCCGGCCCCCCGCCGCCGTGCGGCTGGGTGAACGACTTGTGCAGGTTGAAATGGACGATGTCGAAGCCCATGTCGCCGGGCCGCGAGATACCCATCACCGCGTTCAGGTTCGCGCCGTCGTAGTAGGTCGTCGCGCCGACGTCGTGGACAATGCGCGCGATCTCGGCGATGTTGGGGTCAAACAGCCCGAGCGTGTTCGGGTTGGTCAGCATCAAGCACGCGGTGTCGCTATCCGCCTTGGCGCGCAGGTCGTCGATGTCGACGCCGCCCTCAGCGTTCGTCCCGACCTTCACAACGTCGTATCCGGCCATCGTCACGGTCGCCGGGTTGGTGCCGTGAGCCGTATCCGGCGTGAGGACGGTGCGCCGGTGCTCGCCCCGGTCCTCGTGGTAGGCGCGCGTGAGAAGGACGCCCGCAAGCTCACCGTGTGAACCTGCAGACGGCTGCAGCGACACGCAGGGCAGACCTGCGACCTCGGCCAGAGCGCGCTCGAGGTTCCACATCAGCTCGAGTGCTCCCTGCGCGCGGGCGGGGTCCTGCAGGGGGTGTAGCCGCGCGTGGCCGGCGAGCCCGGCGACCCGCTCATGAAGGCGCGGGTTGTGCTTCATCGTGCACGAGCCGAGTGGATAGAAGCCCGTGTCGAGGTCGAAGTTGCGCCGCGAGACCTTCACGTAGTGGCGGACCAACTCGGGCTCGGAGACCTCCGGCAGCCGGGCCGGCTCGGTGCGGCGAAGACGTGCCGGGATCAGCTCGTCGAGCGAGCGCTGCGGAACATCCAGCGCCGGCGGGGTGAAGGCTCGCCGGCCGACCTGCCCCTTCTCGAAGATCGTCACCGCGCGGTCGCGCTGCATCGCGGTTTCGCTCAAATCGCTCATCGGCTCTCCCCTCCCGCCTGCGGCGTCTGCGCCCCGGCGCGCTCAGCGGTCAGCGCGCGGGAGAGCACCTCCGCGAGCAGGTCGATGTCGGCGCGGCTGCGTTGCTCGGTGACCGCGACGAGCAGGCCGTCGGGGAACTCGGGGTAATCGATCCCAAGCGGATGGCCAGGGTTCACGCGTTCGGCGGCGCAGCGGCCGATAACTCGCCGGACCGCCGCGAGGTCGCGGACACCGAGTGAGACCGCGAACTCCCGGACCACTGGCTGGCTGTGAAGCACACTCACGCCGTCGATCGCAGCAAGCCGCTCGCGCGCGTAGGCGGTCCGCTGGACGAGAAGCTCGCCCAGCTCGACGAGGCCTCGGCGACCGAGCCATGAGAGGTAGACGACGCCGGCAAGCGCGTTCAGCGCCTGAGCGGTGCAGATGTTGGAAGTCGCCTTCTCGCGACGGATGTGTTGCTCGCGGGTCTGCAGCGTGAGCACGAAGCCGCGACGGCCGTCCACATCGATGGTCTGCCCGGCGATCCTGCCCGGCATCCGACGCACGTGCTCGTTGCGGGCGGCGAAGAAGCCGAACGACGGCCCGCCGAAGTCGAGCCGGTTGCCGAGCGTCTGTCCTTCGCCGACGCAGACGTCCACACCAAGCTTGCCGGGCGCTTCGAGGATGCCGAGCGTCAGGGGGTCTGCGCTGCACACCGTGAGCGCGCCGTGCTCACGCGCAGCCGCGATCAGCGGCTCGGGATCCTCCACCGCGCCCAGGTAGTTCGGCTGTGAGAAGAAGACGGCGCTGACGTCTTCGTCGATCGCCGACCGCCAGGCGGCCAGATCCGTGACCCCTTCGCTCGCGGGGATCTCAGTTACCGACATGCCGTAACCGGCGCACAGCGTCGTCAGCGTCTCGCGGGCGTGCGGGTGAACCGCGCGCGAGATGACAAACCGTGTGCGTCCGTTGGTCAGCTTCGCAAGGTAGGCGGCCGCCGCCAGTGCCGACGGCCCCTCATAGACCGATGCGTTCGAGACGTCCATGCCGGTCAGCTCGCAGATCGCGGTCTGGTACTCGAACATCACCTGCAGGCCGCCCTGTGAGATCTCCGGTTGGTAGGGCGTGTAGGGCGTTAGGAACTCAGAGCGCCCCATCAACATGTCGATCACCGCGGGCACGTAGTGGTCGTACATGCCGGCGCCAAGAAACGAGATCTCGTCCTCCACGGAGGTGTTGCGCGCCGCCAGTTCGCGCAGCTCGGCGTAGACCTCGGCCTCGCCCATCCCATCCGGCAGCTCGAGCGGCGCCGTCCGACGAACCGCCTGCGGGATCCCGCAGAACAACTCATCGACGCTGGCCACGCCAATCGCGTCAAGCATCGCGTGACGATCGGCGTCGGTGACGGCGGTGTAACGCGTCATTCGCCGAGCGTCGCTACATAGGCGTCGCGGTCCATGAGCCCGCTCGCCTGCGCTGCGTCGGCGAGCCGGATCTTGACCATCCACCCCTCGCCGTAGGGATCCTCGTTGATCAGCTCGGGCTTTTCGGCGAGACGCTGGTTGACCTCGATCACCTCACCGGAGAGCGGGGCGTAGACGTCGGAGACGGCCTTGACCGACTCGACCTCCGTGTAGGGCTCGTTCTGCGTGACCTGCGCTCCGACCGCCGGCGCGTCGAAGTACACGACGTCGCCGAGCGCGTCCTGGGCGTGCCAGGTGATCCCGAACGTGGCGAGGTCGCCGTCGATCCGCGCCCAGTCGTGCTCGGGATGGTAAAGAAGCTCGGGAGGGTAGGAGGCGTCTGCCACGGTCGCTTCCAGCAGCCTAACGGTCAGCGGGGCGGTGGGTCACGATCGCTTGTAGAGCGGCCGTTCCGCGACCACCGCGTGGCGCATCTTCCCACGCACGTCGATCTCGAACTCGCTGCCGAGCGCACTGCGGGCGCGGGGAACGTAGGCCAGCCCGACGCCAATCGCGAGGCTCGGCGAGAACGTGCCGCTCGTAACCTCGCCGCCACCGACCACGCGGTCGCCCGGGCGCGCCACGCCCGCCTCGGTGAGCTTGAACGGTACGAGCACCTCTTCCGCCGGGTTCGCACGCGCCGAGCGAACCGCCTCAGCACCGATGAAGCCCGTGTCCTCCTTGCAGCACCATCCGAGACCGGCCTCGATCGGACCGCGCTCGGGGGAGAGGTCGTTGCCGTAGAGGTGGTAGCAGACCTCGGTCCGCAACGTATCGCGTGC
This sequence comes from uncultured Solirubrobacteraceae bacterium, assembly GCA_964422115.1. GTDB lineage: Bacteria > Actinomycetota > Thermoleophilia > Solirubrobacterales > Solirubrobacteraceae > Palsa-513. The sequence continues at coordinate 111,303 of CAYQZU010000004.1, forward strand.
GGCGAGCCCGACCGGCACGGCCCCCCTGGCGATGACGGCGTCCCAGACGGCCGGTGCGTCGGCCGGTGCGAGCAGCAGCTCGACGCCGTCCTCGCCTGTGTAGCCGGTCCCGCAGACCAGGGTTGCGATGCCGTCGAGCACGCTCTCCGCCACGTGCATCCGCTCAGGGAGCGGGGCGCCTGCGATCGCTTGGACGATCTCGCGGGCAAGCGGCCCCTGGACCGCGAGCATTGCGTAGTCGGCGGCACGATCGGTTATCTCAACAGCGAGCTCGCCCCGGTGCGCGAGAAACCAGGCGAGGTCCCGCTCGTGGTTCGCGGCGTTTGTAACGGTGAGGTAGTTCTGTGGACCGAGCCGATACGTGAAGCAGTCGTCGAGCACGCCGCCGTCTTCGCGGCAGATGACGCTGTACTGCGCGGCGCCGATCGCGAGCTTCGCGACGTCGTTCGAGAGAACCCTCTGCAGGAACTCGAGCGCCTGCGGGCCGCCAGCCCCGATCTCGCCCATGTGCGAGACATCGAAGATCCCTGCGGTGCCGCGGACGGCGTGGTGCTCGGCGATCACACCGTCGTACTGCACAGGCATCTCCCACCCGGCGAACGGGACCATCCGCGCGCCGAGCGCGACGTGGCGGTCATACAGAGCTGTGCGCCGGAGCGGCGTCGCTGGGTCGGCGGCGTCGGGCATGCGCCCAGGCTAGCGTGTCGTCGGCTCCGGCCTGCGTGCTAGCGCAGGAACGGCGGCACGTCGATGTCCTCGTCGCGAATCTCCAGCGACGAGCGCTGCCGATCGCTCACACGCGACGGGCGTTCACGGGTGGCCGGGCGGTCGGCTCGCGGCCGGTCGCGGTCGCGCGGGCTGCGCGGGGGTTCGGTCTCACGACGGGCACCGCGAACCCGCGCCTCGGGCGGCGGCGCAAAGCCTGTTCCGATCACGGTCACCGTGACCTCCTCCCCGCGCTGCTCATCGACAACGGCACCGAAGATGATGTTGGCCTCGCTGTCGGCAGCGGCCTGGACGATCTCGGCTGCCTCGTCGACCTCGAACAGGCCGAGATCCCGCGGGCCGGTGATGTTGATGATGATGCCGGTTGCCCCCTGAATGTCCTCGTCGATCAGCGGCGAGCTGATCGCGGCCTGCGCAGCGTCGACGGCGCGCCCCTCCCCGACCCCGGTGCCCATGCCCATCATCGCCGTGCCCGCGCCGGTCATGATCGTGCGGACGTCGGCGAAGTCAAGGTTGATCAGCCCGGGCACCGTAACGAGGTCGGTGATTCCCTGGACGCCGAAGCGCAACACGTTGTCAGCCGTCTTGAACGCCTCGACCATCGTCGTCTTCTTCTCGACGATCGTGAGCAGTCGCTCGTTGGGGATCACGATCAGGGCGTCCACCTGATCGCGCAGGCGACGGATTCCCTCCTCCGCCTGGCGCATGCGGTGAGTGCCCTCGAAGTCAAACGGCCGCGTCACGATCCCGATCGTCAGCGCGCCGATCTCCTTCTTCGCAATCTCGGCGATGACCGGCGCGGCGCCCGTGCCGGTGCCGCCGCCTTCGCCCGCGGTGACGAAGACCATGTCGGCACCCTTCAGCGCCTCCTTCAGCTCGTCGCGCGATTCCGACGCGGCGCCGAACCCGGTCTCCGGGTTGGCTCCCGCTCCGAGCCCTTGCGTCAGATCACTGCCGATGTTGACCTTGACGTCGGCGTCGGAGGACGCGAGCGACTGCGCGTCGGTGTTGGCGGCGATGAACTCGACGCCACGCAGGCCCGCGTCGACCATGCGGCTGACCGCATTCGTGCCGGCACCGCCGACGCCGACGACCTTGATTACTGCGAGGTAGTTACTGCCGTCCATTAGGAATACAAGTCTCGACTGACAGGGAAGGGTTTTTGGGCCGCATTTCCACGCAGCCGGAAACCCACGTTATGCAGGGCTCCTTTAGCTGTCAACGCCCGCTCCACGGCGCAAGCATCGTTGCAGATCGGAAAAGTCTCAACTCTCGAGTGATTGATCGCCATTTCGAAGTCATCCTGAAGTCGAGCTTGAGGTGGCGGATCCGCGCCCGCCGACGATCGTTGCGACGCTCGCGGAACCGGGCGCCCCACCTGTACCGGCCGCGGTCGCCGAGTCCCCGACGGCGGCAGCCGGGCGCGCCGGGAGCGATACGTCGATGTAACGGGCGCCCCGCGACGACGGGCTCGAGAGCACAGCTGCGGCCGAATCCCATTTCGCGTGCGGCAGCTCGGCGCCGCCGAAATAGATCAGCGGTCCGTGGCGCAGGCGCACCGTCAACCCCTGACTGCCGAGGCGGACCTGGTAGACGTCGCTCAAGAGCCCGACCGGCGCGGCCGCGAGCAGCGCGACCTCCTCGCGGCCGAGCGGGTCGAGCACCCTGCCTGCGACCGGAGCGGCGGCCGAGCGGATCAACGGAAGCGCGTGGGGGGCAGCGACGCCTGACAGAACCTGGTCGTTACCCGCGACGGCCACGATCGTGCCCTTGTAGTCGAGCCGCGCGAGCGGCCGGCGTTCGACGACCGTGATGCGGACCCCGTGGGGGAACTCCGTGCGCGCGGTGATGCTCGCAACCGATTGGTAGCCGGCGAGCGCTTGCCGCAGCCGACTGAGCGAGAAGTCGGTGGTGGTCATCTCCCGAGCTGTCAGCTCGAGCGTCGCCGAGACCTGCGGCGCCGGCGTTCCCGACAGGCCGGTGATGGTCACGCTCTGGACTTGGAACAGGGGGAGGTCGCGCAGCACCCCCAGCCAGAGGCCGTAGGCGGCGAGCAGCGAGGTGAGCGCCAAGCCGATCTTGATGCGCAGTAACACACCTTCAGGGTTCGCCCTCGGGCGCGGAACCCCTACCCGGGCGAGCGCTCGCGCTCCCAGGGGAAGTCGACTGGTCCAAGCGCCTGCACCTCGCGCTCGAGCGCAATCCCGGACCGCTCGATGACCAGCTCTCTCGCGCGCGCCATCAGCGCGACGATGTCCGCCGTGCTGGCGCTGCCGTCGACGTTCTCGACGAAGTTCGCATGCTTGTGGGACAGCCGCGCGGCGCCGACGGTGAGTCCGTTCGCACCGGCGGCCGCGAGCAGGCCGCCGGCGGTCTCCCCCGGTGGGTTCTTGAACGTCGAGCCGAACGTCTTGATCCCCTTTGGCTGAGCGGCGTGGCGCCAGGCGCGTAGCTCAGCGAGCGTCGCGCGAACCGCCGCGGGCGTCGAGGGCGCCAACGCGAACCGCGCCGCGACCACGACCTCGCCGGCCGCTAGCGCGGAGTCGCGGTAGACGAGGCCGAGCTCCGCCGGGGCGCGTCGTGAGCACCCAGTCACAGTCGCGATCTCGACCCAGTCGAGGACCGTCTCGAGCGCGCCGCCGTAGGCGTTCGCGTTCATGCGAACGGCACCGCCCACGGTTCCCGGGATGTTGACCGCGAACTCGATTCCGGCGAGGCCGAGCGCAGCAGAGCGCGCGGCCACGGTCGGCATCCGTGCTCCAGCACCACACTCGAGCCCGCCGGGGGACCGCTCGATCCGGGCGAGCGATCCCTCGAGGTGAATGACGAGACCCGGCACGCCCGCGTCGGCGACGAGCAGGTTTGACCCCGAACCGATCACGTGCAGCTCGTGCCCGCGCTCGGCTGCGAACGCGAGCAGCTCGACCACCTCCGCCACGCTGCCGGCGCGAGCAAACAACTCGGCCGGGCCGCCGGTTCGAACGGTGGTCAAACGCGCGAGCGGAAAGTCGCGCTCGATCTCGGTCATCCCGATCCCCGCCCTACGAGCCGTCTCCCGAGCCGGTCGACGTCGCCCGCTCCCATGACGACCAGCAGGTCGCCGGCACCCGCGATCCGTTCGAGCAGCTTCGCCGCTTCGGCTTCGCCGGCAATCCAATACACCGGTTTGCCGCGCGCACTGTCGGCGGTCGCCTCCGCGACGCCCAGGCCGGTCACTCCGGGGAAGTCGGCAGCGCGCTCCCGCGCCGGGTAGACGTCGAGCACGAGGACAGCATCAGCGGCGGCCAGAGCATCACCGAACTCGCGGCGCAGCGCGCGTGTGCGCGAATACAGGTGCGGCTGGAAGGCGGCGATGAGTCGTCGCGGCGCGAGTGTTCGCGCCGCGGCGAGGGTCGCGGCGATCTCGCTGGGATGGTGCGCGTAGTCGTCGTAGACCTCCGCTCCCGACGCCGTCACGCCAAGATGCTCGAAGCGTCGAACGGCTCCACGGAACGATCCAAGCGCGCGGGCCGCCGCTGCGAGATCCGCACCTGCAAGCTTCGCGACCGTGAGAGCCGCAGCGGCGTTTCGCGCGTTGTGCGCGCCCGGCACGCTGAGTTCGACGCCTATTCCATCAAAGTCGAACCGCGACCCGGCGGCACTCAGCTCGGGGCTCGCATCAAACGAAACGACCGGTCCCCGGCTCAGCGCACGCAGCTGCGGTCGGTCCCACACGACGACCCCGGCGGCTCCGGCGAGGAACGTGCGATAGACCTCCTCGACCTCGTGCAGCGACCCGAAGCGGTCGTGATGGTCGAGCTCCACGTTCAGCAGCACCGCGATCTCCACCGTGAGCGAGAGCAGCGAGCGGTCGGACTCGTCCGCCTCGACTACGAGCCAGTCGCCGGTCCCCCAGTCCGCGCCCCGCCCGGTGTCGCGAACCGTGCCGCCGATGAGGTAGCCGGCATCGATTCCACCGCCGCGGAGCGCGACGGCGATCATGCTGGCCGTCGTCGTCTTGCCGTGCGCTCCCGCGACGGCGATGGTTCGCCGCAGCGCGCTCAGCTCGCCGAGGAGCTCGGCACGGCTCATCACGCGAAGGCCGCGCTCCTGCGCCGCCAGCCGTTCGATGTTCTCCTGCCCGATCGCGCTCGAACACACGACATCGATGTCGCTCCCGCCCGGGATGTTCTCGACGCGATGGCCGATCCGCGGCTCGAGGACCCCGTCGGCGGCGAGCCCGCGAGCAAACTCTGAGTCGCTGCGATCCGAGCCGGTCACCACGGCGCCCAGTTGATGTGCGGCTCGCGCATAGGCGCTCATCCCCGCACCCCCAACTCCGATCACGTGGATCCGCCGCCCGCTCCAGGGGAGCGGCTCGTGTCTCATCGGTGGGCCACCGCCAGAACCTCCGCCGCGATCGCGCGGGCGGCATCTGGACGCGCCAGCGCAAGCGACGCGCGTCCCATCGCCTGGAGCCGGGCCGGGTCGGCGATCAGCCTGCCGACCTCGCCAGCGAGCCGCGGACCGTTCAGCTCCGCGTCATCGATCGTCACCGCCGCGCCGCCGTCGACCATCCACCGGGCGTTCGCCGTCTGATGGTCGCCCGTTGCATACGGGTAGGGCACGAGAATCGCGGGCCGGCCGTGTGCCGCAATCTCGAAGATCGAGCCGCCGGCGCGCGCAACGACCAGATCGCTCGCGGCGAGCGCGACATCGAACTCGGCAGCCGGCAGGTACTCGTACAGTTCGTAGCGATCGGTGTGTGCGCGGGTCCGAAACTCGGGCCAGTCACGGCGACCGGTTACGTGAAGCACGCGGAAGCGCGCCCCGTCCAGACCGCTGATCGCCGCTTCGTTGATCGAACGCGCGCCCAGCGAGCCGCCGAAGACGAGCACGAGGATGTCATCGGCCCGCAGCCTGAACTTCCGCCGCGCCTTACCGCGCGCGGCCTGCGGCGGGGGAACCGCGCGGCCCGTAACGAGGTAGCGCGGGCCGCTGCGTCCCTCGATCGGGAGTGCCAGGCAGACTCGCCTTGCGAACGGCGCGAGCGTGCGGTTGGCGACGCCGAGATGCGAGTCCGCCTCGCACAGCACGAGCGGCAGGTCCAGCGCGACGGCCGCGAGGCCGACCGGCCCTGACACGTATCCGCCGCCGCCGAGCACCGCGGTCGCCCCCTGTTCGCGGAGCAGGCCTCGCGCCCGCTCGGTGGCGAGGGCCGAGCGCACCAGTGCGCCGGCGGCCTTCAGGGGGTTGCGGCGGTCGAGCCCACGGACGTCGAGTCGCTCCAGCTCGAAGCCGGCGGCCGGCACGAGCTCACGCTCCGCCCGGTCACCCCCGATGAAGAAGACACTAGCCTGCTGCGCCGCGAGCGCGTCGGCGATCGCGAGTGCCGGCATGACGTGACCGGCCGTCCCACCTGCTGCGATCGCTATCCGTGGCAAGGCGCCCATCCTCGGATCGTCGCGCGTTTTGCGCGCGCGTGCGCTCCACCAGTCTCAGACCGGCGGCGTGCTCGCGCGAAACCGCGAGCAGAACACCGAGTGCGCTCAGCATCACGAGCAGGCTCGACGAGCCGTAGCTGACGAACGGCAGCGGTACACCCGTCAGCGGGGCGAGGCTCAGCACGGCGAACACGTTGAGAATGGCCTGGACGGCAAGTAGTGAGGTGACGCCCGCCGCAAGCAGCATCGAATACGAATCCATCGCCGCTTTGGCGGTTCGCAGCCCCGCATAGATCAGGAGGCCGTAAAGCGAGAGCACCGCGCAGATTCCGAGCACTCCGAGCTCCTCTCCGATCACCGCGAGGATGAAGTCGGTCGAGCCGTTTGGTAGGTAGAGGTCCTTGGTCACGCCGCCGCCAGGACCCTGGCCGAGCAGGCCGCCCGAGCCGATCGCGATCTGACCCCATACCGCCTGGTAGCCGCTGCTCGCATAGTGAGCCCAGGGATCAACGAACGATGTGAGTCGCGCAAGCGCGTAGGGCTTGAACGCGGCGAAGATCAACACCAGGGCGATCACTCCCAGCGCGCCGACTCCGAGGATGCGCAGCGGTACGCCTGACGCGAAGACCATCGCCGTCAGCGAGAAGACGATGACGAGCGTGGTGCCCAGATCAGGCTGGGTGACGACGAGCGCCGCAGCGGCGCCGGCGACGATCAGGAGTCGCTTGAGCGCGACGCGAAGCCGCTCGGGTTCGGTTGCGCGACCAGCGAGGACCTGGGCGCTGTAGAGCACGAGGGCGAGCTTCATCAGCTCGGACGGCTCGAACCGAAACGGACCCGCGCCGATCCAGCGCTGCGCTCCGTAGGCGGCGTGGCCGAGACCCGGCGCCTTGACGGCGAGCAGGAGTAGGAACGCGACCGCCAGGAGCGGCCCGGTGAGCGAACGCAGAGCGGAGACACCGCGGCGGGCGACGATCTCCATTGCCGCAAGCCCAACGATCGACCAGGCGGCAAAGCTGATCAGTTGGCTCGTTCCGCTACCGCCGCTCGTGACGAGCAACGATGGCGCGGACGCGCTGTAGACCATCACGGCACCAAGGGCGAGCAGGCACAGCGTCGCCGTGACGAGAATCGAATGCTCGATGCTCACGATGCGGACGCGCTTTGCACGCCCGCGTAGCGCCGTCGAAGGCGCAGCTGCGGGGACGGTGGCCATCCCGTGGTGCTTCGACGCTTCGCAAGCTAGGCCTGCCGGGTGACGAGCGTCCGAAACGCCTCGCCGCGGGCTTCGAAATCAGCGAACTGATCGAAGCTCGCGCACGCCGGGCTCAGGAGCACGACCATGCCGGGCGCGCTCGCCTCCCGAGCGAGCTCCACGGCGTGTTCGAGCGTTCCCGCATCCGTGTTGGCGAGACCGTGGAGCGCCGCGGCGATCCGCTCGGCGTCCTCGCCGATCACGTAGGTATGGGCGACCCTGTCGGCAACCGCGTCGCGCAACGGCGTGAAGTCCTGACCCTTGCCCTGACCGCCGAGAATCAGCAGAACGCTTCCGCGATCGAACGCGTCGAGCGCGACGAGTGTGCTCGCGACGTTGGTCGCCTTGGAGTCGTTGACGTAGAGAACCCCGTCGAGCCGGGCGACCTGCTCGAGGCGATGCGCAACGCCAGTGAACGTGCGGAGCGCCTCGCGCACCGCGTCGATCGGGATTCCGCGGGCGAGCGTGACCGCGGCGGCCGCCTGCGCGTTCTCAACCGGTCCACGCGCACCAAGCTCCGACGCCGGAATAACCACGTCACCGTGCCAGTGGAGGATGCCGGCGCGCAGCTCCAGGTCGCAGCGCTCGAGCTCACCGAATGTCACGCGCCGCGCGCTGCCGGGGATCGCAAGCCCACCCGTAGCGAGTTCACGATCCACCAAGCCGGCGGGGACTACCGCGATCGCCTGCTCCTCCTGCGCCGCAAACACGCGCAGCTTCGCCTCCTTGTAACTGTGAAACGTGTGGTGGCGATCGAGGTGATCCTCGGTCACGTTCAGCAGGACCGCCGCGTCCGGCGCAAACCGGTCGGTGTCCTCGAGCTGAAACGACGAGGCCTCACACACCACGACCGTTTCGTCCGAGAGCGACGCGAGCGCGAGCTCGCACACGGCCGTCCCCACGTTGCCGACGACCTCCACCTCGATTCCGGCGGCGCGGTGGATTGCTCCGATCAGCTCCACGGTCGTCGTCTTGCCGTTCGTCCCCGTCACAGCGATGAAGTCGCGGTCGACCATCCGCCAACCAAGCTCCATCTCTCCGAGCACGACGATCCCGCGATCGAGCGCGGCGGCTACGACCGCGGTCTCCCGGGGCACGCCGGGGCTCTTGACGACGCACCGCACGCGATCGAGCAACTCCACGCCACTGCCACCCGTGTGCACGGCCGTCCCAAGCCCCACTTCCGGTCTCGCGCTGACGGCATCCGCGTCGTACCCGATCGCCTCCAAACCGCGGCTCGCGAGTGCGCGGAGCGCCGCAACCCCAGACCGCGCGAGCCCAACGACAAGGTAGGGGCCGTCGGGTAGCTCCGGCCTCACTTGAGCGTGTGCTGATAGATCACGAAGCCGATCGCTGCACCGACTGAGGCGATGATCCAAAACCGGAGGATGATCTTTGTCTCGGACCAGCCCTTGAGTTCGAAGTGGTGGTGAATCGGCGCCATCATGAACACGCGCCGTCGGAAGGCCTGGAATGAGACGACCTGGATCAAAACCGAGAGCGCCTCGATGACGAAGATCCCACCGAGCAGCAGCAACAGGAACTCGGTGTGGGTCATCACGGCCAGGCCGGCGATCGCGCCGCCCAGGGAAAGCGACCCTGTGTCACCCATGAAAATCGTCGCGGGAAAGGCGTTGAACCACAGGAAGCCGACGCAGACGCCGAGCAGGCAGCTGGCAAAGACTGCGAGGTCGCGGTCGCCCGTAGTGATCGAGGTGATCAGGACGTAGGCGAGCAGTACGATCGCCGCACACCCGGCCGCAAGGCCGTCGAGACCGTCTGTCAGGTTGACGCCGCTGGTGGTGCCGGCAACCACCAGGTAGATGAGCACCGGGTAGAAGACGCCTAGATCGACGTGGGCGTTGACGAAGTACAGCTCCAGAACGGGCTTCAGGTGCGGCGTTGCCTCATGCGTCGCGATCCACCACAACCCGACGGAGATCACCGCGAGCACGAGCAGCTTGGTACGCGCGGTGATGCCGAGCGAGCGCCGGCGAACGATCTTCGTGTAGTCGTCGACGAACCCGAGCAGCCCGCAGGCGAGCGTTGCGAGAAAGACGCCGAACGCCTTCCAGCTGAAGCCGGTCAGGACGAGGTATGGCGCCGCCAGAGCGACCAACATGATGATGCCGCCCATCGTGGGCGTGCCGGACTTCGTCAGCAGGTGAGCCTGCGGGCCGTCGTCGCGAACCTGCTGGCCGAACGCGCGGACCCGCAGGAACTCGATGAACTTCGGGCTCAGGAAGATGCAGATGAGTAGCGCCGCGGTGCCGCCGATCAGCACCCGGGCGAGCTGCTCATGATCGGTGATGGCGTTCATGCGCCGGCTCGCAGCAGCGCGAGGCGAAGTGCGACCGCCTCGAGCCTCATGCCGCGCGATGCCTTGACGAGCACGACGTCGCCGCGCTGCAGGAGCGGCGCAAGCACATCCGCCGCCTCCGACGCGTCAGCGACGTGGAAGTGCTCCCCACCGAGGAACGTCTCTCCCGCCAGCCCCGCCAGCTCGCCGACGGTCACGAGGATCAGCACGCGGGCATCGGTCGCCTGGTCGCCGAGCGCCCGGTGGTAGCCGTCGGCGTCAGCGCCCAGCTCGAGCATGTCGCCCAGCACCGCCACGCGACGCACCGCGAGGGTGTCCGATCCAAGGTCTTCGAGGGCGGCGAGCATCGACATCGGGTTCGCGTTGTAGCAGTCGTTGATGATCGTGACGCCGCCGGTCAGCTCGATCCGCTCGCCGCGAAGACCGGAGAACGGCACCTCGACGCGCCCCGCAAGGGCGATTCCGAGCACGCGCGCAACCGCGACACCGGCGCAGAGGTCGAGCAGCAGATGAGCTTGCCGGAAGCCCGGTTCGATCACGGTCGACTCGCCGAAAACGTCCAGCTCGACGCCTTCGGCCGTGACCGCCGCGACGGCAACATCGCCGCCTGGACCGAAATGGACTGTTGCGGCGCGCTCCGGCAGGTAGGGGTCGAGCAGGTGCTCCCCGGCCGGCACGACCGCGGTTCCGCTGTCGGGAAGCGAGGCCAACAGCTCGGCTTTCGCCGCCGCGATCGCCTCGACCGAGCCCAGCAGCTCGAGATGGGCAGGCCCGACGTTGACGATCACGCCGATATCCGGCTCGCAGATCGCGGCGAGCTCCGCGATCTGCCCCGCTCCGCGCATCGCAAGCTCGAGCACGAGAACCTCGGTTCCCTCCGGTGCGCCGAGTATCGCGAGGGGGACCCCGATCTCGGTGTTGAGATTCTCGGGCGTTGCGACCGTGACGCGTTCACCGGCGAGCAACGCCGCAATGATGTCCTTCGTCGAGGTCTTCCCGGTCGAGCCCGTCACCGCGACGACCGTCGCTCCCAGCTCGCGCCGCCAGGCCCTCGCGAGCAGCGCCAACGATGCGAGCGGGTCCTCCGCCTCGATGACCGCGCCGCCTTCGGTCGCTGCGCCGAGGGGCGCTGCGGCCAGGACGCCCCAGGCGCCGCTGTCAAGCGCCTGCTGCGCGAAGCGCCCACCGTCGTCGTGCGCTCCGCGAAGTCCAACAAAGAGGTCACCGGGGGCCACCGCACGCGAGTCGATCACGACACGGATGGGTCCGTCGGACACGCGCGGAGCATTGATCAGCCGGCCGCCGGCGGCGGCGGCAACGCGCTCAGCGTCCCAGCTCTTCATGCGCCACGCACCTCCGACGGGCGCAGCAGCTCGCGCGCGACGCTGACGTCGTCGAACTCCACCTTGCGGCCGTCGGCGAACTCCTGGCCCTGCTCGTGACCTTTCCCGGCGATCACCACGACATCGCCGGGCTCGGCCAGCGAGAGCGCACGCGCAATCGCGTCCCGCCGATCGACTACTGCCTCGACGGCGTGCCCGGGCGCTGCCCCCGCGGTACCGGCGAGGATCTCCCCGACGATCGCCTGCGGCTCCTCCGACCGGGGATTGTCGGATGTGACGACGGTGTGGTCGGCGAGCTCGGCGCTGATCCGGCCCATCTGTGGTCGCTTGCCACGGTCGCGATCGCCGCCGCAGCCGAACAGCGAGATCACGCGACCCGCCGTGAGCGAGCGCGCTGCACGAAGCACGTTTTCGAGTGAGTCCGGCGTGTGTGCGTAGTCGACGATCACCGCGAACGGCTGGCCCTCGTCGAGTGCTTGAAAGCGACCCGGAGCCGGATCGGCCATCGCCAGCGCCGCGGCTATCCGCTCGAGTGGCACGCCGAGCCTGTGCGTGATCGCGATCGCAGCAAGCGCGTTCGAGGCGTTGAAGAACCCGGGGAGCCGGGTCGTGACCCGAGCCTCGCCGTCCGGCGTGCGCACGGTGAAGGCGGCGCCGGCGATCCCTGAACGCAGCTCGCTCGCGCGATAGTCGGCGGCTCGCTCGATGGCATAGCTGGTGGTGCCGGCGAACTCGTCCAGGAGTCGGCGACCGTAGCCGTCGTCGGCGTTGAGCACCGCCACGCCGGGATTCGAGTCGAAGAGCACGCGCTTGGCTTGGAAGTAGGCCTCCATGTCGGGATGGAAATCGAGATGGTCCTGGGTCAGGTTCGTGAACACGGCACCGGCGAAGTCGATTGCGTCAGCGCGGTGCAGAGCGAGAGCGTGCGAGGAGACCTCGATCGCGCACGCGCGGTCTCCCGCGTCGCGCATCGCCGCGAGGCTCGCCTGGAGGTCGATGGCTTCGGGGGTGGTGCGGATCACCTCGCCCTCGACGCCGCCGATGACCGACTTGACGGTGCCGAGCAGCGCGCACGGCTCGCCGGCGGACTCGAGTATCTGACGAACCAGAAACGCGGTCGTGGTCTTGCCGTTGGTCCCAGTTATCCCGATCACGCGGAGCGCCTTGCTCGGCTCGCCGTAGAAGCGGGCGGCCAGCGGAGCCATCGCCTCGCGGACCGACGGAACACGAAGCTCGGCCACCCCGAGCGCGAGCGGCCGCTCGACGACCAGCGCAACCGCTCCGCGCGCGACGGCCTGCGCGGCATGGTCGTGACCGTCGCTGCGTGCGCCGGGGACACAGAAGAACAGGGTTCCGGGCGCTACGTCGCGGCTGTCGTAGGCCAGGGCTTTGATGTCGACCGGGGCTCCGCCTTCACTCAACTCCGAGAGCAACATGACGGCGGAGTTTAGGCGTGGGGCGACTCAGCTCGGCGGGATCTTCAAGTAGCGGAGCGCCCACTCCATGATCTGCTGCCAGGCATGCGCCGGAGCGTCGGTCCCGTAGATGGGCCCGTTCTGCGGCTGGTTGACCACAACCTCGACCTCGATCCGCGGATGCTGCGCCGGCGCGAAGCCGACGAAGGAGGCGACGAACCGTGTCCTTGAGTAGGTGCCGTTCACAGCGACGTTCGCGGTGCCCGTTTTGCCCGCGAGCGTGTACCCGGGAATCGATATCTCCGCGGCTGTACCGCCGGGGGCAAGCACGCTCTGGAAGATGCGACGCATCTGCGCGGCCACCACGGGGGTCAGGATTCGCCGCCCCGCGGGCTCGCGCCGGCGTACGCCGCCGATCGCCGCAACCACGTGCGGCGTACGCAGGACGCCACCGTTTGCGACAGCGGCGTAGGCTGCTGCCATCTGGATCGGGGTCACCGATTCGCCCTGGCCGAACGGCAGGTTCCCCATCGAGAAGTTGTTGTAGTTGACGAGCGGCGGCACGATGCCTTGCTCCTCGCCGGGGAGGTCGATGCCGGTGCGCGCGCCGAAGCCGAAGCGCCCGACCCACGCGGCGAAACGCGATGCGCCGAGCATCTGGCCGATCTCGACGGCACCGATGTTGCTTGACTGGGCGACGATACCCGTGGTCGTCAGCGTCTCGTCAGGGTGTGGCTCGGAGTCGTTGATCGTGCGGCCGTCGAACTGAAGCTGCGAAGGAATGTTGAACGGCGTGTTCGGGCTGATGAGGCCATCGGCGAGCGCCCCGCCGACGGCCACGATCTTGAACGTCGAACCCGGCTCGTAGACCAGCTGGAGTGCCGGGTCTGCCCAGTTTGACCCGTTTCCAGGGCTGTTGGGGTCGGCACTCGGCCAGTTGGCGAGGGCGAGCACCGCGCCCGTGTTCGGGTTCAGTGCGATCGCGGTCGCGCTGACCGGCGCGGAGGTACGCCCGACGCCCGCGAGAACCGACTCGGCTTCCTGCTGGAGCGCCGCGTCGAGCGTCAGTTGAACATCCTCACCTGCGACGGGCCGGCGGGCGACGTTGACGCTGATCGGCGTGCCGTTCGCGGCGTACACGGTGCTGCTGTCTCCGTTGCGACCGGCGAGCTTTGCGTTCAGCTCCTGCTCTATGCCGCCGGCGCCGGCGCCGCTGAGGTGGACGCCACCGAGTACCTGCCCGGCGAGCGCGCCGAACGGGTAGTAGCGGTAATCGTCGGTGGCGAGGCGGATCCCACCGATGCCGAGTGCTGCGATCCGCTGCGCTGTGCGCGCCGGCAGCTGGCGGGCGAGGTACTGGAAGCCGCGGTGAGCCGCCAACCGCTCCGCCAGCGACGCCACACTCTCGTGCAACAGCGGGGCGATCTTGGCGGCGGCAAGATCGGGCTGGCGTACGTCGTAAGCCGATACGTCGTCTCCGGGCTCGGTCAGCGCGAGCGCGTCACCGTTGCGGTCGAGGATCGCACCGCGCAGCGGCGTCACGGCGCCCGAGATCACCTGGTGGCTCACACCGACCGCGCTCAGGTGCGCAGCCTGCAGGGTTCCGAGGTCCGCGGCGCGGAGCGCGGCGAGGAGCAGCAGGCCCGCGAAGAGGACGAACAGCAGCCGTACCCGCCGCGCAGCGAGCGCCATGCTCTCAGCCCGTCGGAGCCGACGAGCCGCCGCCCGCGCCGAGCGCGGTCGCTCCGCTCGGTCCCGCCGGCGTGGCCGAGACACCTGCACCCGAGGCTGTGCTTCCGCCCACGGTCGTCGTGCTCGGCGCCGATGGCGGCGCGTTCGTCGCGGAGGCGTTCTGCGTTGCGCTCGGCGTCGCGGTCGTCTGTGTCGGCGTGGTTGAGGCGGCCAGGTTCGCCGCCGCACTCGCGGGCGCGAGCGGCGCAGTCAGGCTGGCGGCAGCGGGGGTGAAAAGCGGCGCCGTCGGTAGCGTTATCGAGTCGGCGGCCGCGGCGAGGTCAGTCGATGAGTAGTGCAGGTAGACGATGTTGCCCGCCGGTGGGTAAACCATGCCGAGCGAGCGGGCCTCTGAGGCCACGTTTCGGCCGGGCTCGTACTGGGCTATGGCCGTCTCGGCCGCCTGGTTTGCCGCCGACAGCCGCTGGATCTCCGTCACCGAGTGCCCGATGCTCGCTCCGAGCTGGAGGATCGCCACCTGCATCGCGACGATCCCAAGCAGCGCAAACGCGATCAAGCCGATCCACAACCGGCCGCGGATCAGGCGGTCGAGGAATGGCGCGTCCAGCAGCCGGACGAGCGGTGAGCGTGACCGCCGTGGAGCGGGTAGCGCACGCGGGTGGCGAGGGGGCCCGGATACGCGGCGCGGCGCGATCGGCCGGCGCAGCGGCGCGGGAGCGGGCGCAATCTCGGCGCGAGCCGCGAGAGCGGTCGGCGTCATCGCTGGACCTCGAGCTTGCGGGCGCTACGCAGCCGGGCGCTCGCTGCGCGCGGGTTTGCGGCGAGCTCGCCGCCGCTCGGGAAGATCGCACGGCGGCTCGGCAGGTCGGCCTCGGGTTCGTTACCGCAGACACAGACGGGGAGGTCGGGTGGGCAGGTGCAGCCGGTGGCGCGCGCGACGAGAAACTGTTTGACGCGTCGATCCTCCAGCGAGTGGAACGAGATCGCGGCGAGCCGGCCACCGGGCGCGAGAACCTCCCACGCGAGCGGCAGTGCCGTGTCGAGCTGGCCGAGCTCGTCGTTGACGGCGATTCTGATCGCTTGAAAGACGCGCTTGGCCGGGTGACCGGCCGCGAACCGCGCCGGCGCGGGGATCGCCGCAGCGATTACGTCCACCAGCTCGAGCGTCGAGTTGATCGGAGCCGAGTCGCGCCGGCGCGCGATCGCCCGGGCGATCTGGCGCGCGTAGCGCTCCTCGCCGTAGTCACGGAAGATCTGCGCGAGCCGCCGCTCCTCCCACTCACCGACGACGGCGAGCGCGGAGAGTGCCTGCTCGCTGTCCATACGCATGTCGAGCGGCGCGTCGTAGGCATATGAGAACCCCCGCTCCCAGGCGTCGATCTGCATCGACGAGGCGCCGAGGTCGAAGTACACGACGTCCGCCCGAACCCCATCGTCGCGCAGGCGACGCAGCCCGTCGACAAAGCTCGCGCCGACGAAGAGCATGTTCGCTGGCGTCTCGCGTTCGAAGTCGGCAAAACGCTCGGCCGCAGCCGGGTCGCGGTCAATCGCGATCAGGGTTCCGCTCGCGCCGATCCGCTCCGCCACGAGCCGCGCGTGACCGCCGCCGCCGAAGGTGGCGTCGATCGCTGTCTCACCGGGCTTGGGATCGAGTGCGTCGATCAACTCGCCGGCGAGCACGGGCACGTGCGTGATCGTCATGTCAAGCAGTGTTGCCAAGTGCAGGCCTGATCTCTTTGACTGCCGCGGTCAGCTGGTCGTTGACGCGGCTCCAGGTCTCGCGCGCCCAGACCTCGAGCCGGTTGGTGACGCCGTTGACGACGACTTCCTTTTCGATTCCCGCGGTCGCCAGCATTCGCGTCGGGACGATCACTCGGCCCGCCGCGTCGAGCTCGGCGTCGTGAGCGTTCGCGCCATAGAAGCGCGCCAGCGTCTCCCGCTCCTCGGAGAGCGGGTGACAGCTCTCGAGCAGGCTCGTGACGTAAGCGTCGAAGACCGGCGTGCACCAGATGGAGACGCAGTCGCTGACATCACGCATTCGGGCGAGCGTGACGCCATCCGCGAACGGCCCGCGGAACCTGACCGGGATCGTGAGCCGGTTCTTTGCGTCGAGGGTGAATTCGAACGATCCGCGGAATGCCACCGGTGAAGCCGCCTTACAAGAGGTTCCGAACCGGGCTGGAAGGGGTGGGAGGAGCCCCCTCCAGCCAGGTTCGCTGGGGCGAGCATGCCCCATTGCGTCCCACTTGTCAACACATCGTAGGTTCTTTATCCCACCTGCAACCACTCGCCCAGCTTCACCGGTTGGCGCTGCGTCTAAGCTTTAGAGAGATGAGCGCGCCTCTGTTTGTGCTCGGCACAGCGATCCGCTCGCGGGTTGCAGCTGGCGCTCGCCGCGGTCCACGCATCGGTGCAGCGCTCTCCCTCGCGCTGGCGCTTGCCGCGTGTGGAGCGGGCGCGAGGGCCACCTCGAATGCGAGTTCAATCGGCGCTGACCCGGCGAGCGCAGTGCCCGCGTCGGCGCTCGCCTACGCCCAGGCCGACGTCCGCCCGTCAGGGACGCTCGCGCAGAGCATCGACGCGGCCGCACAACGCCTGCTCGGCATCAGCGATCCCGGCCCCAAGCTGGTCGCGCTGATCGACAGGGCGTTGCCAAGCGGCGTCAGCTACGACAGCGCGATCGCGCCGTGGCTCGGCCCGCAGGCAGCAGTCGCGCTGCTTGACGTCTCACACACAGACGGCACGCTTGGCATTCACGGCCAGGTGGCGGTCGTCATCGATCAGACGAACAGCGACGCAGCGAACGCGGCGATCGCGAACGGAGCGCTCTACACCCCAAGCGGCGGTGCCTCGCCGACGCTTGCGCACGACAACTACCGCGGCGTCTCCTACACCGAGGACGTCACGACCGGGACCGATGTCGGCGTCGTCGGCGATTACGTCGTGATCACGACAGGCGCGTCGGGCTTCCGGGCGGTCGTCGATGCCGTTGACGGCTCGGACTCGCTCGCCGCGACGAGCGGCTTCCAGCGGGCGACGAACGCCGAGTTGCCCGGAGCTGACGCGGTCGTCTACGTCCCGGTGATGAAGCTGCTCGACGCGCTCGCTCCGATCGGTGTGGGGCTCGGCGGTGCAGACTTCATGACGACGCTCAAGACGGAGCTCGCGGACGCGGTCATCGCCGGCTCGGCGCGGTTTGACTCGAACGGCGCCCTGTTGGACCTGACCGTCAGCGGCGCACGCCTGCCCACGCCGGCCAGCCAGCCGAGTAACCCGATCACCACCCTTCCCGCGGGCTCGTGGCTCGCGCTCGGTGCAACCGGGGTCGGGAACAGGATCGCGACTGCGGCCGCCCGGCTGGTGAGCGGGACCGCCCCGGGTCCCGGCGTCCGTTGGCTGCTCGATTGGCTCGGCCCGGTCCGCGCCGACCTGGCGTGGATCGATACCGCGTCGCTCTTCGCCAAGGGCACCAACCTCGGAACGCTCGAGGCAGGGGTCGTGCTCGGCATGGCCGACCAGAGCCATGCCCAGTCGATCGTGGCCAACTTGCAGCAGGTCGCCCGCACCGCAGCCGCGGCGAGCGCCTCGATCTCCGTCGGCCCGCTCAGTCAGGCGAACATCGATAGCGGCTTCACGATCAACGTTCCGGGCGTGCCGTTCACCTTCGAGGTCGCCGCGGCCGGTGCGCGGGTCGTGATCGCCCTTGGAAACACGTCGCTCAACGATGCCCTCTCGAGCAGCGACCGCCTCGGCGACAGCGCGGCCTACGCGACCGCCACCTCAGCACTCGGGAGCGGCATCGAACCGGAGGCGATCGTCTCGCTACCGGACATCGTGAGTCTCATCGACAGTGTCGGCGTGGGCGTACCCGCGCGCGCGTCGACGATTCTCGCTTTCCTTTCGCATCTCGGCACCGTCGCGCTCGGAAGTGGGTCGGACGCCGCCGGCGAGCACGTGCGGATCGCGATCAGCGGCACCTGACATACGTCGCGAAAACGCTGAAAGAAAGCGTGCACAGGCAGTGCCGATAGAGGAAAGCCGCATATGATCCCGACGGGCCTAACGGCCTCTTGGGTCATGGATACGGCGCGTCGAGGAAACTACAACTCTGGCGAGGACTTTGTCCTCGAGTACGGAGAATTGCGCTTCACCTTCAACGAGGATGACTTCGGAGAACGGTGTGAGCAGGCCGCTCTGCGCCTCGGATTTGTCGCCGACCGCCTCGACGAGCCGGAACTCGAGGACCTCGTGAACCTGGCGGTCAACGGCGAGATCCAGGATCCCGCCTCGGCGCTTGGCGAGCACGTCCGCGACTGCTGGATCGAGCTGATCGGCCCGGCGGAGCAATCACTCGTCCACTGGCTGCGCCGCCTCGTGTTCCGCGGCGCGTGGCTGGACCAGCGCGTGCGCGAGGGCGAGCTTGACATCGCCTTCGACGAGACAACGAACAGCTTCGCCTACGTCCAGCCGGACCGTGGCGGCGAGCCGATCGAGCTCACCGCCGAGCCGTCCTGGTCGCAGTTCGCCTACAAGCCCTGAGAACCGGGCGCCGTCGCAGCGCTCACGCGGCAGGGTCCTCGGGCGTCGGCTCTTCGGCCTTCGCAGACTTTGCGCGCGCGGGTCGCGCGGCGCGCGGCTTGGCGGGCGCGCGCTTTGGCTTCGGCTTGGCGAGGAGCTCGGCGCGAAGCGTGCCGCTTTGTGCCTCATCCAGCTTGCCGGCAGCGGTCACGACGATCGAGGTGGTCTCACCGCCCAGCGGCCGGCTGGTTGTCGCGATCACGGTCAGCGTGCCGGCGCCGCGAAGGTTGCGGCCCGCCGCGAGCGCTCGTCGCGCGCCGACGTCGCTCAGCCCGTCCAGCGTGTCGATCAGGAGGATCGCGTTGCCGCCTCGAACCGCGACGCGGCGACCTCGCTCAACCGCCTGCTCGACTGCGGCGTCCTGCGCATCGCGCGGCGCTGCGAACGTGGTGCCGTTGCCGCTGAAGTAGCCAAGCGCTCGGTAATCAGTCAGCTCCTCCGGGCGCACCCCGTGCGCCACCAACTCGACCTCGTAGCCGTCGATCGCGGCGAGTGCCGCGGCGAGCTTGCCGAGCACGAGCGTCTTTCCTGACCGCGGCGAGCCGGTGATGACCACGCGCGCGCCGGCACCGAACGGAGCGACGCGCGCGATCTGAGTCAGCAGCGGATCACCCGTTCCGAGCGCGAGCAGGTCCGTCGGCCAGTCGACCTCGATGTCATCGATCCGCGTCCCGCGGACCGCCTCGTCGGCGGCAACCCCGTTGATCGTGTCGATCCTGATCAGCGACGGGTGACGCTCCGAACGCCGTGGCGCCCGCACCGGTCCGCCCACGCGGTCGCCCGCGACGAGTTCGCAGCGACGCGCCTGAGCAGCAGAGATGTAGACGTCGCTGTCGCTGTCCTTGGCTCCGTCGGGCCTCACGAACCCGGATCCGTTGGCGAGCAGCTCGACGACGCCCTCGACGGTGCGCGTCGGCACCTCGGCCGTCGCGTTGCGCCGGCCCGGCGTATCTGCCGCAGCGGCGCGCCGACCCTCGCTCGAGCCGCCCTCATCGCCGGGATCGGCGTCGCGCGCCCGGCCCCCGCGTCGGCGTCGTGAACGCTCTGGCCGCGTCGGGGCACCGTCCGCGGTGGACCGCTCCGGCGCGGCGCCACCCTGTCGAGCGAGGATCGCGTCGGCGAGATCGGGCTTGCGCAGACGGCGGAATCCGTCAATCCCGAGCGTCGAGGCGAGAGCGTGGAGGTCGGCGAGCGGGCTTGCCTCGAGGTCCTCGGAGGTGATGATCGACATGCTGCTCCCTTCGTGATGGGTGGTAGGCGTCCTGCGGCGTTGGTGTCAGCCGCCGGCACCCTGTCGGCCGCGCAGTAGCGCGGCGCAGCTTTCAGCTTACGGGTTCCTCCGGCGTTTGCGCGCGCAGCTCCTCCGCGAGCCCGGCCCCCGCAGGCGGAGGGTCCTCGCCGCGCAGCACCCGCCGCACCGCGATGAAATCCGCGGCGCCGGCAACGTCGTGCACTCTGAAGATGTGCGCTCCGGCGTCGAGGCCGTCGGCAATCGCAGCGAGCGTTCCACTGTCACGCTCGCGTGGCGGGCGTCCCGTCACGGCGCCGACGAAGTCCTTGCGCGAGAGCGCCATCAGCACCGGCCGCCCAAACTCGTGCAGCCGCTCCACGGCGCGCAGCAGCTCGATCGTCTGCGCCGGGGTCTTCGCGAAGTCCGGGCCCGGATCAACGATCAGCGCCTCCTCGCGCAGCCCAAGCTCGCGGGCGAGCGCGATCCTCGCGGCGAGAAACGCGAGGACGTCCGCGACGACGTCGTCGTAGAGCGCGGGATCCTGCAGACGCTGCTTGGGGGCGGCGCGCGTGTGCATCACGACCAGAGCCGCATCGCCTTGCGCGCAGACCTCCGCCAGCGCGGGATCGCGAAGACCGCTCACGTCGTTGACGATCACGGCGCCGGCGGCGATCGCCGCCGCGGCGACGGCCGGCTTGTAGGTGTCGACCGAGACGAGCGCTCCGAGCTCGCCCGCGACGCGCTCGACGAGCGGCACAACGCGCCGAATCTCCTCCTCGACCTCGACGGGCGGGAGGTTCGTGCGCCCCGACTCCCCGCCCACGTCGATCACATGCGCGCCGGCCGCGAGCAGCTCCGCGGCCAGCGCGACGCGTTCCTCGAGCGTCGCGCGCACCCCGCCGTCGGAGAAGCTGTCGGGACTCGCGTTGACGATTCCCATCAGCCAGGGCCGGTCGCCAAGCTCGTAACTGCGGCCCCCGGCCTCGAGAACCGGGGTCACGCTGCGTGCACGTGCGCCGCCGCGGCGGCGGCTGGAACGAGACCCTCGGCGTGTGCCTCGGCATGAAAGCGGGACAGCTCCGCCCGCGTACGCAGTGGATCCCAGCCGAGTTCATCCGCGACCGCAGCGGCCACCAGCCCAAGCGGCGCCGAGCCTTCGACGCACAGCTCGCGGGCGGCGAGCAGGCCAAGTCGCGTACGGCGAAGCAGCACGTCGCCAACGCCCCGCGCCTGCTCGCTTCGCACCGCATGCACGGCCTCGGCGAGCAGGTCCGGGAAACCCTCGATGATCGGCTGCGCGAGCTCCGGCCGCTCCGCCGCGATCTCGAGGACGTCGTTCGCGGCGTGTCCGTAGCGCGCCGCGAGCGCCTCGTAGGCGTCCACCGGGACCCCGTCGACGCGTGGCAGCGTGTCAGCGGCGACCACGCGACCGAGTTGCAGTTCCTGCGTGCGGCACGCTGCGTCGAGCGAGTCGCGCTCGACGATCCGATCGACCACCATCTTGGCCATCCGCCGCCAGGTGGTCAGCTTGCCCCCGGTGATCGTGATCATGCCGCTCGAAGTCTCGTAGAGCTCGGCCTTGCGCGAGATGTCCACGGAGGTCTTCGTGTCCGCCGCAGAGATCAGCGGCCGCACCCCCGCGAACGCACCGGTGATGTCACGGTGGCCCAGCGACGTCGCGAAGTAGTCGTTGACCGCCGCCAGCAGGTAGTCGACGTCGGCCGGCGGCGGCGCGACGTGCTCGAGGTCCCCCACGTAGTCGTTGTCCGTCGTTCCGATCAGCGTGCTGCCAAGCCATGGCAGCGCGAAGATCGTGCGTCCACCGCCGGCCGGCACGATCGCGCCGGCGCGCAGTGGCAGTGTCTGCGCAGCAAGCGTGATGTGCGTACCGCAGCTCGGGCGGATCTGCGGCATCTCGGTCTCGTCGCGCAGCTCCGTGCCGCCCAACCGGTCGGCCCAGACCCCGGTTGCGTTGACGACGTGGCTCGCTCGGACGATCAGCTGCGATCCGGTCCGAGCGTCGCGCGCAAGGACCCCGGCAGCGCGCCCCCGCTCCATCAGCAAGTCCTCGACGGCGACGTCGTTGACCGGGGTCGTGCCGAATCGCTCGGCCTCCGCAAGGACCGTCAGGACGAGCCGCGAGTCGTCGGTCTGGCAGTCGTAGAACAGATAGCCGCCGCTGGGCTCGCGCGCTGCGAGCGCGGGGAGAAGCTCGCAGACCTCGGGGCCGTCGATGGTGCGGTGACGAGCGGGACTCCAACTCTCGTACGCAGCGTCGTCTTCGGTGGCGTCGCCGCGGCGTCGTCGCGGCGCGGCGGTACGCCCCCGCCGGCTACGACGGGACATCACGTCGTACAGGCCCAGTCCAACGCCGACGAGCCGGTCGGGTCGCGCCCCGCCAAAGGCCGGCACGACGATCGGTAGCGGTCGCACCAGCTGCGGCGCGAGCGCCACCATCAGCCGGCGCTCGAGCAGCGCCTCGCGCACGAGGCCGAGCTCGAACTGGCGCAGGTAGCGCAGGCCGCCATGAACCAGCTTGCTCGACCGGCTCGACGTGCCCGATGCGAAGTCGGCACGCTCGATCAGCGCGACGCTGTACCCCCGCGAGGCGGCGTCGAGCGCGACCCCCGCACCCGTGATCCCACCACCGACGACGACGACGTCAAACTGCTCGTCCGCGAGCGCCTGGAGGGCTGTGGCGCGCGCAATCACGGTGGCTCCAGTTTGCCACCCGGTGCGGTTGCTATCGCGCGATCACGCGGTCGCGACAGGCCGGCGGATGCGCCGCCCGAGGTAGAACGCCGTGAAGATCGGCGCGATCACGACGATGATCGCCACTCCGACGAGGATCACCGAGACGAGCGGCGCATGGTGCGGCGTGCAACGCGTGACGGTCGCCCGTCCGGGCCCGCCACCGCTCGTGCAGATCTGCGAACCGCTCACTCGCGACGAGAGGAAAATCAGCGCGCCGAACAGGCCGCCCGGGACGAGAAACGTGCCGATCAGCTTGTCGCGCAGCGTCCAGAAACGTGAGGACCACAGCATCACGACGCCGACGATCCAGCCAATTCCGGCGAGAAACCCGCCGACCAGCAGGAGCACGACCGCTGCCCACTCGAGCGCGCCGCTGCTGGCCGCGGTCCCCTGCCGTTCGAGCTCCGCCGCGACGATGCGATCGGGATCCCCAAGTCGCTCGAGCGCGTTGCGCGTGTCGACCTCGCCCGCGCCTTCGCCGGTCGCCTCGCGGATATGTTCCTCGATCTCCGAGAGGAGCTCACGCCGCCGCCGACGCGGCACGCCACGAGCAGCGCGACGCAGATCGGCGAGGTAGTCGGAGATCAGCTTGTCTTGCGCGCCGGCGTCCACTTTGCCGCCCCCTTGCTGATCAGCTGATCGACGCCGTCGCGAAACCGCTTCCACTCGAGTGTGAACTCATCCAGCGCCAGTCGTCCCGCGTCGGTGAGCCTGTAGTAACGCCGCGGCGGGCCGCTGCTGGATTCGCGCCACGTCGTTTCGACTTCGCCGTCGCGGCGCAGGCGCGCGAGCAGCGGATAGATGGTCCCCTCCGAGGTGACGAGGCCGCCCAGATCGGTGAGCATCTGCGCGAGCTCGAAGCCGTAGCGCTCCTCGTCGCGAAGCAGCGCAAGGACGCAGTACTCGACGACGCCACGCCGCAGTTGTGAGAGAACACCCGAATCGCCCGGTGCCATGCACCACAAGGTAGCCGGTAGCGCACGCTAGGTCAAGCGGGAGCCTCGCGAGCAGCGATCCGACGGAGCGCGAGGTCGAGCGTCGCAAGCCGCGTGCCGCGAACCGAGGCGACCGCGAGCGCGTCCGACAAGCCGCAGCGGCGGTGGCGAGCACGCAACCCCGCCACACGACGCGCTCAGACGTCGGACAGCGCAGCCGTGATCTCGGCGACCGCGGACTTCGCGTCGCCGAACAGCATCGAGGTGTTCGGCTTGAAGTAGAGCTCGTTCTCGATGCCGGCAAAGCCCGGGTTCATCGAACGCTTGATCACAACCACCGAGTGCGCGTTCTCGACCTCGAGGATCGGCATGCCGTAGATCGGCGAGGCAGGATTGGTCTTCGCGGCCGGGTTCGTCACGTCGTTCGCGCCGATCACGAGCGCGACATCGGTGCGCGAGAACTCCGGGTTGATGTCGTCCATCTCCTTGAGCTGGTCATAGGGGACGTCCGCCTCCGCAAGAAGAACATTCATATGGCCGGGCATCCGCCCGGCAACGGGGTGGATCGCGTACTCCACCTCGACGCCGCGGGCTTCGAGCGCCTTCGCGAGCTCACGCACCGTGTGCTGGGCCTGCGCGACGGCCATGCCGTAGCCCGGCACGACGACGACGAGGCGCGCATACGCGAGTTGGATCGCGACGTCCGCGGCCGTCACGGCGTGGACACTGCCGGCCTGCTCCCCCGCGCCGGTCGCGCCGGCGACCTGCCCACCACCGCCGAAACCACCGGCGATGATCGCCGGGATCGAGCGGTTCATCGCGACGGCCATCAGGTTGGTGAGGATCGAGCCCGAGGCACCGACGATCATGCCCGCCACGATCAGCGCCGGGTTGTTGAGTGCGACGCCGGTCGCCGCAGCCGAGAGCCCGGTGAACGCGTTCAGCAGCGAGATCACGACCGGCATGTCGGCACCACCGATCGGCAGCACGACGAAGTTGCCGAGCACCGCCGCACAGACGAGCATGCCGATGAACTCGAGCTCCGAGTGCGAGCCGTTCGCCACCAGCACAGCCAGGACGATCGCCCCCGCCAGCAGCAGCCCGTTGACCAGCTGCTGGGGCTTCCCGAGCGTGATCGGCCGGCCGGGGAGCAGCTCCTGCAGCTTGCCGAACGCGATGTTCGAACCCCAGAACGAGACGGAGCCGACGATCGCCGCGAACAGGCTGAACACGGCCACATAGAGCGGCTCGCCGGCGAAGCCATGCGAGTTGCGGAACTCTGCCCAGGCAATCAGGAAGACTGCGCCACCGCCGACGCCGTTGAACAGCGCGACCATCTGCGGCATCGCCGTCATCTTCACCTGGCGAGCCGCGGGCACGCCGATGAGCGTCCCGATGACGATCCCGACGACGATCAGCGCCCAGTTCCCCTCCCCCTGGTGCAGCAGCGTCGCGACGACCGCGATCAGCATTCCGACCGCCGCGATACGGTTGCCGCGGACCGCCGTGCGCGGGCCTGTCAGGCCCATCAGGCCGTAGATGAACAGAGCGAACGCGACGATGTAGAGGACGTCGAGGAAGTTCGAGTTATGTATGAAGCTCGTTGATTTCGCTGGCGCGAAGATCAACGTCGCTGGCCCAGAGGCGCTCAGGTGGGCAGCGATGGTGCAGACGACCCGCGCCGGGACCGCGCTGAGCGGCGGACCGTAGTTGGCGGCGTGCCGCCCCAGCGCAGCCAGGAAGTGGTGCATCGCGACCGGGTGGTGGCGGAGCCGGAGCAGCAGCGATTGGCATGCCGCCGGCAGGGGCGCAAACTTCACTTGCCCTCACCGCCGTCTTTGCCCCCGGAGCCGGGCCTTCGGTCCGGTCCGGGCTTGCGCTTGAACATCTCGAGCATGCGATCGGTGACGAGGAAGCCGCCGACGACGTTGATCGTGCCGAAGGCGATTGCGATGACGAGGATCACCCTGTTGAAGGTCGAGTTGCCGGAGAGGCCGAGGACGAGGAGGCCGCCGAGCAGGACGATGCCGTGGATCGCGTTTGTCCCGCTCATCAACGGCGTGTGCAGGGTGTTCGGGACCTTCGAGATCACGGCGAAGCCGACGAAGCCGGCCAAGACGAGGATCGTGAGGTTGGTCAGGAGCACTACTTGCCGCCTTCCACGAGGGCCTTGGCGCCGGCGTTCACGATCTCACCGTCGCGCGTGATGGCGGAGCCGGAGATGATCTCGTCGTCGAAGTCGAGCTTGAGGTTGCTCTTCTCGTCGAGCATCAGCTCGAGTAGAGCCTGAACGTTGCGCGCGTAGAGCTGCGAGGCGTGCTCGGGCATCTCGGCCGGCAGGTTGAGCGGTGAGACGATCGTCACGTCGTGCACGACGGTCGTCTTGCCGGGCGTTGTCAGCTCGCAGTTCCCGCCCGTCTCGCCCGCAAGGTCGACGATCACCGAGCCCGGCTTCATGCCCTTGACCGCCTCGGCGGTGACGAGCTTCGGTGCCGGCCGGCCCGGAACGAGCGCGGTTGTGATGACGACGTCGAAGCCCTTGATCGCATCGGTCAGCGCCTGCTGCTGCTGTTTACGCTCGGCAGCGGTCAGCTGGCGGGCGTAGCCGCCCTCCCCCGCCGCCTCGATCCCGAGGTCGAGCCAGTTGGCGCCGAGTGAACGCACCTGCTCGGCGACCTCGGGGCGGACGTCGTAGCCGGTCGTCTGGGCGCCGAGCCGCCGTGCGGTCGCGAGCGCCTGAAGGCCGGCGACACCGACGCCGAGGACGAGCACCTTGGCCGGTGGGATCGTTCCCGCGGCGGTCATCAGCATCGGGTAGAAGCGCCCCATGTGCTCGGCGCCGAGCAGTGCGGCGCGGTAGCCGGCGACGTTCGACTGCGAGGAGAGCGCGTCCATCGACTGGGCGCGGGAGATGCGCGGGATCGCCTCCATCGCGAAGGCCGTCACCTTCCGCGCGGCGAGTCCCTTGGTCGACTGGGCGTCCGAGAGCGGCGCGAGGAACGCGATCAGGATGCCGCCCGCCTTCAGCTTGGCGATCTCGGCCCTGGTTGGCGGCGCGACCTTGACGACGACGTCGGCATCCCAGGCCTTGGCGGCGGTGCCGACGCTCGCCCCGGCCTCCTTGTAAAGCGCGTCGGGAATCATTGCGGCAGCCCCCGCGCCTGCTTCGACCGCGACCTGCACGCCACGGGCCGACAGCTTTCGCACGACTTCGGGGACGAGCGCGACGCGGCGTTCACCCGCGACGGTCTCCTTCGGAACGCCAACGATCATCTCGCTGAACCCTATGGCCTGCGCGCAACGCGTTGCGTTCCCGTCCGCTGGCCATTGGGTCGCCCTTGCTATCACGGCGATAAGAAACATGTATTGGACATATCACGGCTCCCCGGCTACCTTGGATTGCTCGGCAGCACCTCACACCCACCCGCCGAAGGAGACTCCGTGACGAACGCCGTGCTCCGCCTCTACCTCGGGCTGTTCGACCGCCCCGCCGGTGAGCATTACAGCGACCGACTGCGCCGCGACCACGACCGTGCGAGCGTCGCATCACGCACCGCCGCAGACCATCGCCGCGCGCACCAGGAGTCCCTGCGCGAGGGACTCGACGGCTGCCCGTACTGCGCCTGAGCGGCAGGCCGCGGCGCCCGCCGCTCCACTCTCGGATCCGCCGCGGACCGCAGTGGAGCGCTAGCCCCGCGCCCGAGTCGGCAGTGGCAGCGCGTGGCCGGCGAGTGCTGCGAGGCTCTGTGCGGTGACCCAGACCGGGGTCTCGGAGACGCCGGCCGCGTAGTCGACCGCGCCCGAGGAGGTCGTCAGGCGCGCGAGGTAGCCGCGGCCGAGGGGTGGGGCTCCGGCCGCGACGGCGGCCTGGATCGCCCAGGCCGTGGACTGCGCGTCGGAGGGACCGCCGGGCTCTGAGGGGAAGCCGCCGTCGTGGTTGCGTGTGGAGCGCAGGAAGGCGAGTGCGGATGTGAGCCTTGCGCCGTGGTTGCCGGTGACGGCGAGTGCCTCGATCGCCGCGGCGGTGTCGTCGACGTCGCTCTGGCCGCCGCGCGCGGCGAAGGAGAAGCCGCCGTCGTGGTTCTGCTGGCGCGCGAGCCAGGCGGCCGGACGGTCGATGCCGCCGGCGTGTGCGGCGCAGAGCGCGAGGATCGCGAAGGCGGTCAGGTTCGACTGGTCGGCGAAGGAGCCGTTGCTCGAGCCGCTCCGTTGCAACTCAACGCCAAGGTCGCGCAGGGGAGCACGTGCGGCGGCGAGCGCGAGGATCGTTCGTTCGATATCTCCGACCCCATGAATCCCCCGAATGTGCGATTCGATCCACGCGGCCGGCCTCGCCGGATCCCCGCCGGCCGCCGCAATCCCGATCGTCGCCCAGGCCGTGTAGAGCTGTGATGAGGGCTGCCCGGGGGCGCTGCCGAAGCCGCCGTCGCGGTTCTGCGACCGCTGCAGGTAGCGCAATTGGGCGCGGATCGTGGCGCTCGGCGTGTCCGCGCGCGCGACCGCGCCGCTCCCGCCGGGGCCGGTGAGGAGCAGTGCGGCGGCGGCGAGGCCGACGAAGCGGACGTCGAGGCGCAGGCGGAAGCGTTGCAGTGCGCGCACGAGCGCCGGGCCGAACGCGAGGTAGAAGACGAAGTTGCCGATCGCGTGGGCGAGGTTGAATGGGAAGGCCTCGCCCTCGATGAAGAGGTACTGCGCGAGCGTGTGGCGCCCGCCGTAGCCGATCCAGGTGTAGAGGTCGAGGACGAAGCCGTAGCCGAAGCCGGCGGCGGCGCAGATCAGTGCCATCGGGATACGCGGGATGCGACGGCCGGGGAGCGCGAGCAGGCCGCCCGCGATGCCGCAAAGGCCCCAGGCGAGCATCTGCCACGGCGTCCACGGGCCCTGGCCGAAGAAGATGTTCGACGCGAACGCCGCGGTCGCGCCGACCGCGAAGCCCGGTGCTGCGCCGAGCGCGAAGCCGGCGAGCAGGACGATGTCGGTCGTCGGCTTGACGTCGGGGATCGGCGCGAATGCGAGGCGCCCGAGGGTCGCGAGCGCGGCGAGGGTCGCGACCAGCGCGACGGTCCGCGAGCTCGGCTGCGAGCGCTCATACCAGGCGAAGCAGCCGGCAAGCGCGAGGCCGAGGAGTGCGAACGACGCGAGCTGCCAGCTCACCGCAGCGCCTCGACCCCCGACGTCCGGGTCAGCGCGGCGAGGCCCTGCTCCGGTGTGAGGGCTCCGGCGTGACCGCCGAGGATGCGTGCGGTCTCGGTGGCGAAATACCAGCCGCCCGCGAGGATCTCGGACGGCTTGGCGTCGGCGATGACCCGTCCGTCGGCCATCAGGATCGCGCGTGTGGCGAAGCTGGCGGCGAACTCCGGGTCGTGCGTGGCGACGATCACCGCGGCTCCGCTTGCTGCGCGCTCGCGCACGTGCGCGGCGAGGTCGGCCTTCGTCTGGCGGTCCATGCCGCGAGTCGGCTCATCGAGGCAGAGAACGCTCGCCCGGTCGGCGCCGACGATCGCGAGGGCGAGCCGCTGGCGCTCGCCGCCGGAGAGCTCGCGCGGGTGGCGGTCGGCGAGTGGGGCGAGGCCGCTCGTGCGGAGCGCCGCGTCGGGCAGCTCGTCGCCGACGCGGTCGTGGACGAAGTAGGCGCCCGGGTTCTGGAGCAGGAGCGCGACGTGGCCGTCGGCGGTGACGGTTCCGCGGGTGGGATCGAGGAGGCCTGCCGCGTGGCGCAGGAGCGTCGACTTGCCGGCGCCGTTTCGGCCGAGCAGCGCGACGAGCTCGCCCGGCTGGACGTCGAAGGAGACGCCCGCGAGAATCGAGCGGCCGGCCGGCAACTCGTGCCAGACGCCGTCGAAGCGCAGGGCCGCCGGCGGCTCGTGGCGGTCGCGACGGCGACGGCGCGGCGACGGTGACTCGGCACGGTGATGGTCGGGGGGCGGCAACAGGTCGTGGGCGCGCAGGGTCGCGCGGGCTGCCTTCACGCCGGCCGGGGGCGGCTCGAGGCCGAGCGATGCGATGAGACGCGCTCCCGGAGTCTCGAGCGAGGGCGAGCTGTCGTGTGCCCAGTCGAGGAACGCGCTCGGCGGAGCATCGCAGACGACCCGCCCGCCATCCAGCGCGATCACTCGGTCGGCGGCAGCGAGGCAGCGCTCGAGGCGATGCTCGGCGATCAGGATCGTTGTCCCCCACTCCTCGTTGAGGCGGCGCAGCAGCGAGAGCAGCTCGTCGCCGGCGACCGGGTCGAGCTGCGAGGTCGGCTCGTCGAGGACCAGCAGGCTCGGGCGCCCGGCGAGCGCCGCGCCGAGCGCGACGCGCTGGCACTCCCCGCCGGACAGCGTCGCGGTCTCACGCTCAAGGAGAGTCTCGATCCCGAGTGCGAGCGCGACCTCCTCGACGGCGCGCGCGACCGCCACAGCGCTGTAGCCGCGGTTCTCGAGCGGAAACGCGAGCTCCGCCCAGACGCCCGTCATCACGACCTGGGTTTCCGGATCCTGGAAGAGCGTTCCGACGTGCTCGGAGAGCCGTGCGGGACCGGCGTCGCGAAGGTCGAGGCCGCAGACCTCCGCGCGACCCGCGAACGTTCCGCCGTGGAAGTGCGGCACCACACCGCTGGCGACTCCGAGGAGCGTGGACTTGCCGGAGGCGGAAAGCCCGGCGAGGACGACCAGCTCGCCCTCCCCCACGCTCAGGTTCACCGCGTCGAGCGCGGGCGCGGGCGCACCCGGGTAGCTGTAGGTCACACCGTCGAGCTCGAGCACGCTCACCGCTCGATGCCTCGCCGCTGGGTGAACGGCACGAGGGCCGCCACGACGAGCGCGGCCGCGAGCGCAGCCTGCGTCAGGCCGAACCGGACGGAGAGCGTCGGATAGAAGCGGGCGGGAGCGAGCCCAGCGAGCGCGCCGGCGCACGCGAGCCCCGCGACGAGGATGGCTGCGCACCCGAACGCCAGGTCGTGCCGCGACAAGGGCCGCGATGCACGCGCCGGGCGGCGTGCGGTCGCAAAGCCCCGGACCTCGAGCGTTGCCGCCACATCGACCGCCCGGTCGAGCGCATTCGTGGTGATCGCGCGCATCACAACGGCGCGCGAGGCGCCCCTCACACGAGCACGCTGCGCCTCCCCGATCCGTTGCGCGTCGGCCACCAGCAGCGGCACCATCCGTGTCGCGAGGGTCGCTGTGAGGGCCGAGTGAAACGAGACGCGGCGCACCCCGCGGAGCACCTCATCGGGATCGACCGCCGCGCTCGCGAGCGCGCACACCGCGATCACGACCGCGAGCTGGAGTCCGATCACCGCGCCGTACGCGACCGCCTCCAGCGTCGGATCCACCTGGCCGAGCGGGCCCCAGTCACCGAAACGCGCGAGCACCGTGAGCCCCTCCCGCGAGATCAGCGCGTTCACGACGACGACCAGCACGACGATCGGGAAGGAGAGGCGCAGCGAGCGCGCGACGCGGCGACCGACACCGGCGGCCGCGGCGACCAGCGCGCAGGCGAACCAGAGCGAGGCGAGGATCAGCGGGTTGTGGGTGAGGAGCGCCGCGAGGATGAGCGCGGCGCAGTAGCCGGCGGCGAGGGACGCGCGCGCCGCGTGAAGCGGGCTCGCCCGGCGCAGGTAGCTCATCCGCTTGCCGGGAGACCGACGGGCAGCGGCACGGCGATGTAGTTGGAGACGGCGACCGCGAAATGACCGTCGAGCGTGCCAGCGTTGAACGCCTGCTCGGCCGCGGCGACTCCGGCGGCGTCGGTGCCGGTGACAAACCAGACAGGCGGCGCGCCGCGCAGTCGTGTCGCGGCGACGAGCCCGGCGCCCGCGCCGAGCGTCCTCGTGACCCGGCCAAGCTGGTTCAGGAGCTCGAGGCGGTGGCCGCCGTCGATGAAACGAGCGTATATGCCGTCGGCCGACGGTCCGCGACTCAGCAGGTCTGCGGTCGCATCGTCGACTAGCGTCGAGTAGGGCCCGACGAGGACCCGCAGCGACATGTTGTACTCGGCGCAGTCGAGGCAGCCGAGGCCAGCCGGCACGCCGAAGTGGCCGATCGCATCCAGCACGGCGGTGCAGGCCTTCGCCTGCGTCTGGGTGCACTCGATGTGGGTCGGGTACTGCGCGCCGCCGTAGCCGTGCACGAACGGCTCGGGGAACGCGCCGACGACCGCCGGGATCGACTCCGTGGCGGTCCAGACGTGGCGGTCCCACCAGATCTCATCGCCAGTGTGGACCTTGGTCGCTGCGGCGCCCTTGTGAGCCTGGACCCCGTTGACGTAGTAGAACCAGTCGTCGGGCTGCGCGCCCTGGCTGCCGGCGGCGTGGCCGTCGATCGACTGGACGAAACCGCCGCCGTAGCGCGTCGCGACCGTCGCGTTCCGCTCGAGCACCCGCATCACCGTGTCGGCTCCGACGACTCGTGGCCGCGCCGATTGCGCGAGTGTCTGCGAGCCGAAGTTCTGCGTGACGAGCAGCGACACGCCGGCCGGTGTCCTCCCCGCGCCGATCCCGCAGCCGGCCAGCGTGCTCGCGACCGCGGTCGCAGCCGCGAGCACACGCAGACCGGTTCGCAGCCAGTCCGCCATATCGGGCGCTAGCCGGCGCAGGTCTTCCCCGGGGCGTGGACGCACAGGGTCGTCTCGTCACGCAGCGAGCCGGCGGCGGTCACCCGGATCTCTACCTTGCCGGGTTTCGAGAGCGTCACTGTCGCCTTGCCGCCTGCCTTAGCGGTCGTCCGCTCACTCCCGGCCGTCACCGTGGCGCCGACCGCGGGGGTCGGCTTGCCGTTCGCGTTCGCGTAGCTCGTCACGAGCAGCGTGACCGGCTTGCCGACGAGCGTGCCGGCGGGAGCGCTGATGCCGAGCACGTTGGGTGCGTGGATCGTCTTGCTCTTCCCGTCGTACTCGGGGAAGAAGAGGATGCTCGAGCCCTTCGCCGGATCGACCTCGCAGGCACCGACCGGCGCCGGTTTGTTGTCGAGCCAGAACGCCCAGTAGTAGCTCGCGGTCGAGGCGTAGCTCTGCCCGAGGATCGCGGTGAGGAAGTACTGCTTGTAGGACTTCGACCAGCTCCCGCCCCAGCCACCATGGGTCGCGTCGTCGAGAGCGCCCAGAGCGCTCAGAGCGCTGCAGCTCTCGGACGCCACGCCCTTCGTTACAGCGCCGCGACGCAGGGTGACGGTCGTCGGCGCGAGCAGGGTCTTCGAGAGGCCTTCGACGCGAACCGTCACATCGGGGACCG
Organism: uncultured Solirubrobacteraceae bacterium; assembly: GCA_964422115.1. Lineage (GTDB taxonomy): Bacteria > Actinomycetota > Thermoleophilia > Solirubrobacterales > Solirubrobacteraceae > Palsa-513. The sequence continues at coordinate 144,186 of CAYQZU010000004.1, forward strand.
GGCCGTTTGGCGGTCCGGCGGCGAGCGATCCAGCCGCGAGGGAGCCGCCGAGCGCGACGAGCGCGAGCGCGCCGCCGACAGCCAGTGAAGCGCGCGAGGCGCTCCGGGAACGAGTGATTCTCATAGGTGCCAACCCCTTTCCACGAGGGTCTTGTGGGCTTTCGGTCGGCGCAGGTCTCCTGGCTTCCGGGCCGATCTTCCGCGCCTTCCCGGCTCGCTATGGCGAGCCAGTGGCCTGCGCTCTCGCGCGTGCGGTCGACTTCCCCGGTCACAGTGGCGGGTCCGCACCGGATTCTCACCGGCTTCCCAGCCACCGACCTCTATCGCGCGCCATCGTATCGCTCTGGCAGACTGAAACCGCGATGCCCGTAAACCTGACGCGCATCTACACCAAGCTCGGCGACGGCGGCGAGACGCACCTCGGCGACATGAGCCGCGTCCGCAAGACCGACCCGCGGATCGAGGCCTACGGCGACGTCGACGAGCTCGGAGCCCAGATCGGCGTCGCGATCACAACGCCCGGCATGCCGGCACGAACGCTCGAGTGGCTTCAGCGCATCCAGAATGACCTGTTCGACGTCGGCGCCGACCTCGCGGTTCCGCTCAGCGACAGCGGGTCGCGGCTGCGCGTCGAGGCCTCACAGGTGAGCTGGCTCGAGCAGGCGTGCGACGAGGTGAACGACACGCTCGAGCCGTTGCGGTCGTTCGTCCTCGCGGGCGGGAACGCAGCGGCGGCGGCGCTTCACGTGTGCCGCACCGTGTGCCGGCGCGCGGAACGTCGGGTCGTCGCGCTCGGTGGCGAGGCGAATCCGGAGACCGTTCGCTACCTCAACCGGCTGAGCGACCTGCTGTTCATCCTCGCGCGTGATGCCGCGCGGGGCTCGGAGGTGCTTTGGGAGCCGGGACGCTACCGGGAGTAGTGGGGGGCGCCACCTTCGGCGCAGCCGGTGCGTAGGCTGCTCGGTATCGGCGCGCCCACGCCAGCACCTCGTTGACGTACCACCAAGCGTGGTTGTAGGCATAGATGGCGCGTGGATAATCGTGCGGAGCGCCAGAGGCTCGCAGGTAGTTGGCCATGCTGAAAATCGCGTCGGCCGGGTTCCACATATTCGGCGTGCCGGTACCGTCCGGCGTCACGCCGTAGCGCTGAAAGGTCGGGATGAGAAACTGTGCCGGTCCTCCGGCCCCGGCGTAGTTGAGAGCGCCGGGCACCGTGCACGACGGCGCCGGGTCCTGGCCGTTGTCGCATTCGACGGTGCCGATGCCGGCGAGGATCGTCCAGTCGAGCCCGTACTTCGCGGCGGCAGCCTCGTACAGGTGGAGGTAGAGCGGCGGGATATCGTGAACCGCCAGCGGCGATGGCTGGTAGCGCAGCGAGACAGCAGGGGCCGGCAGGGCTAAAACGAGACCCGCGGTGTAGCGCACGAACCCCAGGGCGAGCAGTACAACGGATGCTCCAAGGGCCAGCGCAACGCCGACCGATCCGCCCGCGAGAAGGAGGGGCGCGCGAACTCGCACTCAGCGCAGGCGAAAGCCGAACTGACGCTCACGCCTGCCGGCACGATCAGGTTCCCCGACTCCGGCCGAGCGTCCGATGCGCGGCACCACACTCGCAAGCGGGCCGCGAGTACCGGTGCGCTCAAGCCAAACGCGGCGCTGCGCGAGCTGACGGTCGATCTCCAGGCGAGCGCGCAGTCGAGCCGCCGCAGGCGCGCCCTCGAAATCCCGGCTGCTCAACCCCGCCAGCCTGGCGAGCGATGCGTAGTCGCGTGGTCGAGACGGCACGCGCGCGGCTCGGTTGAGTTCGGCTGACCACCTGCGCTCCGCGCGGACCGAACCGGTTCCGAGGCGCGGGCCTCCGTGGCCGCGGACGGGAAGCTCGTCGCGGTAGCGTGCGATTTGCTCGTCGAGCGCCTGCGCCCTCGACGCCAGTGACGCGGCTCGCCTGGCGTCACCCGACCGGCGAGCCACCTGCTCCTCGCGCGCCAGGCCGGCGCGCCGGTCGCGGAGCGCATCGAGCCCTGCGTGCAGCGCCTCTGCCTGAGGTGCCGACTCCACGCGGCCCGCCGAAAACGAGGCCCGCGCTTGCGAGTCGTGCCGCCCGCGGACGTCACGTCCTGACGGCGAGTGGCGCGGCGACGACGGCTCGCTGCCGACAGAACCCGACGGGAACGTGCGGGCCTGGCGCCAGACATCTGCCGCGCCGAAGAAGCTCGTCTCGGCGAGGTGCCCGAACGCTCGGCCCGTTCGCTTGACGGACCCGGCGAGCTGCCCGCCGTATCGAAGCCTCGTCACGAGGGGCAGACGGCTGGTCTGCTCGCCGCGCTCGTGCACGACAAACGCAAGCATCCGGTGTCGGTGCTCGAACGCGAGCCACCAGAACGCCGAGAAGAGCAGCCACTGCGTCCACCATCCGAACTGGTTGATGCTCATCAGCAGGCGCGCCACCAGTAACGTCACGCCGAGCATCACCGAGTAAACGAGCTTTGCGAGCGCCGCGCCGACCAGCCGGGTCAGCCACACACGAAACGTGTCGCGGCCCCCATCACCAAACGCGGGCGCAAGTACCGCCAGCGGCGCCAGCAGCAGGTAGACGAGAACGGCGATCGCCGATCCGAGCAGTCGCAGCGCGATGAAGCCGAGCATCGCGAGCATGCCTGCGGTTCCGATCGCGATCAGGAGAAGGCCGCCGACTCGAGGCCAAGTGCCCTCGGCGGTTCTGAATTCGGCTTGCGGCGCTGTACCCGCAGTGCAAGCGGTCGGGTCGCTGCCGCCGCACAGAGTGCCGTACAGCGTGGGCAGCGAAGTCTGGCTCGAGAGTGCGTCTCTGGTCAGTCCGTCAGCCGGCAAGGCGAGGAAGAGAGCGCCGTTGGTCCTCGCCGCCGAAAGCGCAATCGCTGTGTCCGCGTAGAACCGCTGCTCGGCGCTTCCGGCCGATCCGCAGAACACGAGCCCTGGCGGCGAACTGTGGCAAGTCGCTCCCGTGCCGTAGAGACGCTCGAGCGCTCGCGCGGTTCCAACAAGGCTCGGGTCGAGCCTGGATGGGTCACGACACCAGTCAACGTCGCCGAACTCGAGGTAGCACCACGGCCCCGTGATGGCGCTGTCGAAGACGCCGGAGAGCGCCGTGTCGAGGCTGCCTGTCGGCTGGTCAGCGTTCCCGGTTGTCGTTGCCGCGACCGTGCCGAGAGCCGCCTCGTCTGCGAGGTGACTCACAGCGCCAACAGTGTTCACAGGGTCAGCGATGATCCACAGACCCACGGCGATCATCGCCGCCATCAGCACGGCCTGACCGAGCGTCTCCGATACGCGCCGACGCACGAGACCGTTGTAAGCAAACGCCACGCCCGCCATGGCGAGCGCGAGCCCCAGCCACGGCTCGGTAAAGATTCGCTCCGCGCTGCTGAGCGCCTGCACCACCGCGCCGAGCGTCTTCGGCGCGAGGAGATCGATCGCGTAGCACCATTCGAGCGCCACGACGACGACGTGCACAAGCCAGACAATCGCGGTCCAGACAGGCGTAACAAGGAGGTCCTGAACGATCGACTTCACATCGTCGACAAAGCTTGCGTCGAGGCCTGAGGCCACGTTCGTGTCGAATGCGTAGTTCGAGAGTGGGACCGGCGCCACAGCTACACCCGATATCCGGCAGTCGGTCCGCGCAGCCGCCGAGATCTGGGCGTAGAGCTCGGCGGTACTGCAAGCCGGGCTGGCGAAGCCGTTCGCCGCGAGCGGATCGGGCTCGAAGTTCGACGATCCGGCCGGGACAGGCGCCGACGGCTCCGAGCGCGACAGCGCCCCGCCGGCACTCGCGGTCCCGTGCCGGTGGCGCGTCGCTGCGTCGGCGCTGTGCGGCGCCAGGAGCAAAACCACCGTCAGAGCGGCCAGCTGGCGCCGGGCGCGCGGCGCGAACGTCGCGAAGCTCAAGCCGGTGGCGTGGTTGAGAAGTGCCTCAGCAGGCGGGGCGCCACGAGATCAACCTGAACTGCCTCGACTCGGCCGCGGTGGTCGCGCATCAAACAGCGCCCCCGGTCAAAGGAGAGCAATCGATCTCGCATCCCGGCGTCGTCGGGATCGAGGTCGAGGAGCGCCATCGCCCGGCGCGCCTCGGCCTCTGAGCGAAGCCCGAAGACGAACGTCGCGCCGATCAGGTTGTCGATCGCGTCGCGGCCGTCCAGCAGGGTGTCCGCCACAAGCTGTGTGCTGATGATCGGAACCGCGAGCTCGCTGCGGCCCATGCGCTGCAGAGATGCAAGCAGCGTTCGGCCGACCGGGTCCCCGAGCAGTCGCCAACCCTCGTCGAACGAGAAGACCTTCAGACGGGAGCGCTCCGCCGACATCAACTGCATCGCGAACATCGCTATCAGCCGCACCACCTGTTGACCGACACGTTCGAGCGGGGAGTACTCCGCGCGCGCGACACCGACCTGCGGCGCCGGCAGGTCGCGAATCGAAACGTAGGTCACCTGGCGGGTACCGACAGGCGGCAATCGAACGTCCGGGTCGGCGAAGCCGAGCTGCGTGAGACCGGCCGCGGCGTAGACCTCGAGCGTCTTGGCAACCTGGCAATCGACCTCGTCGCCGCCGCCAAGCGCGCCGATGACCTCGTGGCAACTCGGCTCGTTGCTGCGCCGCATGACCGCGTCGACGGCTCTGACGATCGCCGTTTCCCATTCTGCCGGCGCGCGCATCGGAAGCAGGTCGCAGAGGAACGACACCGTCGCGTCCTGGCGCATATGGGCCGGCGCGACACGGAGCGGGTCGAGCATGCCGCGCAGCGAGCGCTCACCGCGCAGGGCAATCGTCTCGGCATGCGGAGCCACGTCGTCCAGCTCGTGCATGCGGTGGTCACCCTTAGGGTCGCAGTCGACCACCCGCGCGCCCAACAGAAAAGCTTCGTAGGTAAGTTTCTGGTCAAGCGTTGTCTTGCCTGACCCGAGCGCGCCAAGGCTGAGTATTGCCGCGTTGCGATCGGTGTCAGAACCCTCGCGCAGGTTGAACCTGACGGCGTGACGCGAGCCGTTCAGCGTGTACCCGAGGTAGAAGCCGCCCCTGGAACCGACGGTGTGTGTCGCCAGCGGCATCATCGCCGCCGCCTGCTCAGGGGTCAGCACCGCGTCGTACCCGGTGACGGTTGATCGCTGCCCGGGGAGATGATGCGCGAACAGCCGGAGCTGATCTCCGAGCGGGCGATGAAGCTGAACCTCGCCATAGGCGCGCCGACACGCCTCGACGCGCCGCTCGAGCTCCTCCTCGCTGTCCGCTCCGACGGCAATCGCAAGCGTGCAGCGCAGGAGCGGTGGGTGGCTGGCGGCTTGTAGGTAGGCCAGCAGATCGCGCGCGTCCTGCGTGCGATCGAAGCCGCGGTCGGACACCCCCTGGTCGCCTGCCGACTCGGCGCGGGCGATCTCATCCGCATCCTGTACCCGGCGGCGAACGAGTCGCATCGCCAGTTCGTTGGGGAGGAATCGCGCCGTGAGCGCGAGATCGATCGGGAACCACAACGACTCGGGCGGGGCGAACATGACCTCGAGACGAGTACTCGGAAAGTGCGCCCGCTCCGGCAGCGCTCCGGCGACGAGGTGGGCCTGCCAGCTGACCCCGAGCTCCGACTCGACGCGAAGGCGGCGTCCGGATTGCTCGACGTGACTGTCACACCAGCGCATCACGTCCGCTTCGAGCGGAGCCAGACGAGCTGTTCCGTTGCGCTCGAACACGAGCGCCTGCGGTACGTGCAGCTCGTCAACGACCGGCTCTCCTATGCCTCGGCAGAAGCCACGCCGGACGAGCCACTGCACTTCCGGTGTTCTTGCCGGGCGGGCCTCTACAAACCCGGCGATTCGGGCGTGCGCAGCATCGGCGGACAGTCGCAGCCGCTCGAGTTCGCGCACCGACATGATTCGCTGCTCCCCGAGTCGAACCGACTCGCGCAGACGCGTCCGAAGTCCGCTCAAGCCCTGGTCGGCGAGTGACGAGACGAAGCTCGCGACGTCCCGCGCCGGCGCCTGGAGACTGACGGCGAGAAAGACACTGGGCGCATCACCGAGACCGGAGGCCAACGCCTCGCGCTGCTCGTCCACGTACCGGCGTCGTGCGCGGACGTGCGGGCCGCTTTCGTCGGCGGCGAGCGCCGAGAGGTACCCGTCGGCGTTCCAACATCGGCCTGTCCGGATCAGCTGGACGTCGGCTTCGGCGGCCTCCAGCGCCGCCATCAGCTGCACCAGATGCGAGGCCTTACGCTCGCGGGAAAGGCACGCGTACGTGTGAGGTGCAAGCACAAACAGCGCCCACGGGCCGCAGGATCCGAGCAGGCAATTGCCGTAGACGAACGACAGCGGGCGCATCTCACGCCACCCGATGGCCGATCGCGGCAACCGGCCGCGGCGAGACCTCGAGAACGGCGTCCGCGGTCAGCTCGAGCGCAGCGCGCGTATCTCGCCCACCGGACCCGACGATCGGGTGGATCGATACTCGGCGGCGACTTTGGGGGCGCAGCCGGGGTACCCACTCGACCCGGTGATGGGGGCCGCACACGAGTGCCAACCCCGGTCCGTGGTAGCGGAGCGACCGGAACGAGCCCTCGGAACCGTCGGCGATGAATACGATCGGCGGCGGAGACCACGTGGTGGGCCGATTGGCCCCTCCCCCGAACCCGCGCACGCCATGGGCTCGGCTTAGATGCCTCAGAATCGCGGCGGCGGACACGTGAAACACGCGCCCGTCGATACGGATCACCGCCAGGAACCAGGCGCAGCTCACCGGAATCCCGACGTAGCGGAAGTACCACGGCACCTGCGCCGCAAGCCACGCAAGCCCCGGCAACGTACGCGCGGCGATCGCCGCGCCAACGAGGGCCACGCAGTAGGCGACGCCGCGCAGCGGCACCCCCGCAGGATTCAACCGCAGCGTGTCGATCCGGTAGATCCGGCGCTCTAGCGAGAAGACACCGCGATACGAGCGGACCTCGAGTTCCGCGTCACCCACGCTGATCTACCCGGGTCCGAACAGCGTCGAGACTGTGTCCTTCAGGACGCTCACGCCGACCGGGCTGGCGAGCATTACGGCGATCACTCCGATAACGAGCAGCCCGATTGCCTCCTTGAAATCACGCCGGAAAACCAGCACGACCGCCGACACGGCCAGCGCCAACCCGATCAGGCTGAAGGCAATAGTTCGTCCGAGGTCGCTCGCGCGGCTCGCCGCGGTTTCGAGCGAGTTCGCCGCAGCAAGGGGCGCGACAGTCAGTTGCGGCCGATCCGCCGCGAGAGCTCTCGCGGGCATTGCAGCGGCCGGCGCGAGGATCAGGAGCACTGTGATGCAGAGGCGTGTGTAGGCACGTGTCATTCCATGCGGTCCCTTCTGTCGGTCGTGGTCGTTGCTGCTAATGGCGCATCAGGCGGTCGCGAGCGCGGGTGTCTGCGGCGCTGCGTCCGGCCGAAAACGACTCACTTTGCCGCGTCTCTACGCGCCCATCGCGCGGGCGCTGTCCCCGGTTATGGCGCAGCAGCGTGGCCGCACCGATCACCGCGAATACCGCTCCTGAAGCGGCAAGCGCGACCGCGAGCTCGCGGGCCAGCCGACCGCACCTCAGAGCACGAAGCGATCTTCGCTCAACGGTCACATTCGGTCTCGTCGCGCGCGTCGATCTCACCGTTCGAATCCGAACTCCTGGGGCGCTGCGGTCACGGGCGGCTGCACTGGCTGCGTGCGCGACGCCGTCACCGCGAAACGCGACGGGGGCGGCTCGGCGTTGAGAACCGCCGGTCTGCGCGTTACGTCCTGCGCGCTTGCACGCCGCGTGCTAGCGGGCAGCGGGTGCCGGCTGCGCTGATGGCGAGCAGCTGTGCCGCTGGACCAGGTCGGTACGGAGGCCGTGACACCGCCTGCCACCGACAGCGAGCGGACCACAGCCAAACGGTCGGGCCTGGTCCGGGCGGCTCGACCCGCCCCGCCCAGAACACGCGACCCGAGAAAGCCCGCAAGTGCGATTGCCGCGACCGCACAGATGACACGGCCCCGGCTCACCGCGAGGACGCCCGGTCGGAGCGACCTACGGGGCCGTCCAGAACTCAAGGTTGCAAGCCCCGGCCGCGGACCCGGGCGCTCGTCCAACGGCGCATCGGCGTCCAGAACCACGCCGAGCAGCTCGGCCTCGTCGATGACGCGGTAGACAGCGACCGGCTGGCGCGGTCTCAAGATCGTGGGTGGCCGGGGTCGGTGCGCATCGTGCCGGGTACGCATCCGACGCGATCCGACGCGGAGGGACAATCAGTGGGCAACCCCGTGATCCGCATGCTCGCGGTTGCGAACGTTGCCGAGCGTGCGCGGCGCCGCGCACATGCCGCCACGGACGTCGGCGCAGCGCCACTTCGAGGCGGGCCTGCGGATGGATATGCACCCACTCGTGAGGTTCAGCGACCGCCCCGCCGGTCGCCGGGCGAGGTTGGTCGGAAGCGGACTCGATGTCTGGGCGGTGCTCGCACGCGAGCTCCGCGCACGCGGCCACGACGTCGAAGCCGTCAGCCGCCACGCCGACCCGCAAATCGCTCAAGGATCGCGAGAGCACGCGCGCCAGGGATGGCGAAAATCGCCCGCGCGCCCACCGACGCGTGAGGCCCGGCCCCACGCGCGACGAGCAGCCGCAGGCCTCAAAGGTCCAAGATGGAAGGCAACTCTCGGACGACGGGGGACCCAGGAATCGAACCTGGCGTTGCGGTTTTGGAGACCACCGTGTTACCGATACACCAGTCCCCCACGCGCGCCGGCGCGCGGATAGCGGAGTGTAGAGGGAGCGTGGGCGGGCGCGGAGCCGCTACGCGGCGGCTGCGGGTGCCAGGGCGGCAGTGAGTCCGGCGCGGCGGATCGCGCGCGTTGCGGTCTCGCGCGCGGTCTCGATCACGCGGTCGGCGCGGTCGCGGGCCATCGGGTTTGCGCCCATCGCCTGGAGATCCTCGAGGTCGGGCTCGAGCACCACGAACCGTGTGCCGGCGCGGTGCAGGACACGGCCCTCGTTCGCGAGGGCGGCGGACGCGCGGCGGCGGCGGGCGGCGGCGATCCGTTCGAGCATCGTCGTCGCGGTGGTGGCGGCGCGCGATGACATCGGGCTGAGGCAGATCACGAGGTCGAGCTCTTCGCTTGCGATCAGGTCGAGGTTCGAATGCGAGTGGATCCCGCCGTCGACATAGGCGCGCTCGGCGATCTCGACCGGGCGGAAGAACGCGGGGATCGCGCACGAGGCCGCAACCGCGGCGCCGACACTCGAGATCGGCGCCCAGGCCGACCCGAACGTGATTCGCTGACCGGTCGCGTAGTCGCAGGCGACGACGCGAAGGCTCGGGCGATCGGGCCAGGCGGCGCCGACGACGCGTTCGACGAGCTTGTGGATCGGGTCGGTGTTGATCACCCCGCGCGGGAGGAGGCCCATCAGTAGCGCGCCGACGCTGCGGTCGCGCTGCTGGCGGAGCATCGCGGCGGCCATGCGCGCTGATCCGAAGCCGAGCGGCGGCGGCCAGAGCGCCGCTTTATAGGAGGCGGCCGCATCACCGACGATGTGGCTCGCGGTCCCGGACGCGTAGTGGCCCATGTCTTCAGGTGAGACGCCGGCCGCACCGAGCGCTCCGACGAGCGCGCCGGCGGACGTTCCGAGCACGCGGGTCGCACGGTCGGCGCGGAACCCCGCCTCCTGCTCGAGAGCCTGAAGCGCGCCCACCATCCAAGATGCTCCGACGACACCGCCGCCGCCGAGAACGAGCCCTACCCGCATGACCCACCAGCTTTACCCTCGGGCGGCCACCCTGCCGCCTTCACCGAGCAACCGAGTCTAACGCTTTGTACCAACGACGTCCGTGCTTGCATCGTCGTATACAACGACGCCGCCGTGGGGCAGCCATTGCGCCGCCTCCTGCGGTCCGCTGAGGAGCGCGGCTTTCGTTCGCCATTCAGCCTCCACCCCGGTCGGCGCCACGGCGGTCACCTGGACGACGCCTGTGAAGGCGGGCCTGCCGGTGGCCGGGTCGAGCAGGTGGTGTGCGGGCCGCCCCTCGGTGTCGAGCCAGCTGCGCTTGCCCATGCCGCTTGTTGCGACCGCGCCGGCGGCCAGCGAGAAGACGTGTAGGAACTCCGTCGCGAACGGGCTGGCCACCTGAACCGGACGCTCGAGGTGCGCGCGCCCGCCGAGGCGCACGTCCCCGGCGCAGTCGATCGCGAAGCTGTCGTGACCGTCGAGGATACCCGCGAGGATGTCGCCGAAGAGGCCTTTTGCGACTCCACCGCTGTCGAGGCTAACCCCGGGCGGGCGCGTCACCGTCCCGGCACGGCGGTCAACGCCGACCGAGCGCCAGCGCGCCTGCGGGTGCGCTGCGCCCGCGGCGCGCGCCGGCGCCAACTCGAGCGTTTGCGCGAGCGGGACGCCGTCGCCTTCGAAGTGCGACGCGTAGCCCGCTGCTTCGATCTCGCCGACCATCGTCGCGTCCACCAGGCCCCCGCTCGCCTGTGCGGCTGCCAGCAGCGCCTCGACGAAGCGCGCCATGACCGGACTGACGGGAACCGTGTCGCGCGGGTCGACGTTCAACCTGGACAGCTCGCTCCCCGGCTCGAACCGTGAGAACTGGTCGTGCCACTCGAGCAGGCGGCGCTTGGCGGCGGCCGCGGCGGCGGCGGGTGCTCCGGCGGGACCGGCACCCGTCACGATGACGGTCACAGTGCCGCCGAAGCAGGGGAACGTCTCGATCGCCTCTGCACCCGCCACGCGTCACATCATGGCCGCTCCGAACCGGCGCACGCGGGAGCGGTCGGCGGTGAGGGCGCGCCACGGCCGAGCGTCGCCGCGAGGAGCGCCGCCACAACGACAGCGACGCCGACGAGCTGGAGCATGCTCGGCGCCTCCCCCAACACCACAGCGGCGATCGCGACCGAGCCGAGCGGTTGGAAGGTGAGGAGTACCGCAACGAGCGCCGCCGGCGCGCGCGGCAGCGAGCGAGCGATCAGTAGCCAGCCGATCACCTGCGAGGTGAACGCGAGCACGATCAGCCACCCGGCGCCGGGCCAGGTCGGGACGAAGCTCGCGTCGCCGATCACAACTCCGATCGCGGCGGCGACGACGGTTGCGACGAGCGTCGAATCGAACAGCTGGCCCGCGGTGCGCCGCAGGTCGGTGCCTCCCTCGCGCAGCAGGAAGAGGAAGGCGGCGTAGGCGACGCCCGCTCCGACGCCGTAGAGAGCGCCCGCGGTCGGGTTGCGGCCGTAGGCGTGATGGCCAACAACGCCGGAGATGAGCAGCACGCCGAGCGCCGCGACCGGAATCGCGGCGATCAGGCGCCGGCCGGGGAACTCCGAGCGCAGACCCCACGCGAGCAGCGGCAGCAGCACGACCTGGCCGTTGGCGAGCACGGTCGCGAGACCCGCGCCGACGTCCTCGATCGAGGTGTGCCAGAGCACGAGGTCGGCGGCGAAGAAGACGCCGGAGAGCAGCGCGGCTCGGCGCTCGATCAGGGTACGCCGGCCGTGGCGGCGGTCTTCGCGGTAGGCGAGGTAGGCGAGCGGCGGCAGCGCGTAGGCGCAGCGGAAGATCGCAGCGGTCGAGGGTGACGCTCTGCTGAGCGCCACGAGCGTGCTCGAGAACGCGATCGCGGTGGCACCGCTCAGGGCGAGCAGGCGAACGTGCTCGAGGGCGCCACGCGCGTGCGTCGGCTCGGTGCTGTCCGAAAGGCTGTCCATGGGGAGGGCGGCTGGGCGGCGGCCCACGCTAGCGGAGCGGCCCGCTACGCCGGCGGGCGCCGGGACACTGCGGGCACACGGTGTGGTTACATGGCCGCCTTGACCGGAGTCGCTGAGATCGGGCGGGGCGCCGGGCGCAAGGATCAGACGGCGAGCGCAGCTCGGGCCCTCCCTGCGTGGTGGCCGCTGGCGGTCTTGACGCTGATCGCTGCCGCCCTGCGGTTCTCGACGCTCGATCTCCAGAGCTTCTGGTACGACGAGGCGTTCACGCCCGTTCACGTGCTGAGCGCCGGCCTCTTCACGACGCTTCACCACGTCGTCCAGACCGAGAACACGCCACCCCTCTGGTACATCGTCGCGTGGGCGTGGTCGCGCCTCTTCGGGACCGGCGTCGTCTCGCTGCGGTTCCCCTCCGCGGTCGCGGGCACGCTCACCGTGCCGGTCGCATGGGCGGTCGGCCGCGAGCTGGCGGGCGGGCGGCGCACGGCGATCGTCTGCGCCGCTCTGGTCGCGGTCAACCCGCTGTTCGTCTGGTACTCGCAGGAGGCGCGGGCCTACGGGCTCTACGTGCTGCTGTCGGCGATCGCGCTGCTCTGCTTCCTGCGCGCCGATCACGAGCCGACGCCGCGCCGGCTCGCGTGGTTTGCGCTCAGTGCGTCGCTCGCGCTACTGACGTTCTACTTCGAGGTCTTCCTGCTGATCCCGATGATCCTATGGCTGCTGCGCGACCCGGCTCGCCGGCGCGCCGCGCTGGCGGCCTGTGCCGTCCCGACGGTGGTCGGACTCGCGCTCGTGCCGCTCGTCCTGGCGCAGGGCGGTCACGGGACGCAGTGGATCTCGAGGTGGGCCCTGTCGAGCCGGATCCAGTCGATCCCGCAGTACTACCTGACCGGCTACTCAGGCTCGCCGCTCGGTCACGGGATAGAGCTGTTGATAGCGCTACTGATCGTCGCCGCCGTCGTGCTCGGGCTCGTGCGGGGACTGGACGGGACCGCACGCCGCGGCGCGCTCCTGGCGCTCGTGATCGCCGCGTGCGGGGTCCTGATCCCGCTCGTCCTCGCGGTCGGCGGCGCCGACTATCTGGCGCCGCGCAACGTCGTCGCGGCGATGATCCCGCTGACGGCGCTGGTCGCGGTGCTCGCCGGCGCCCCGCCGACGCGGCGCGCCGGCATGGCGCTCGCCGCGCTCGTCGCGCTCGCGTTCCTCGCGGTCACGCTCGACGTGAACCGCAACGTTCGACTTCAGCGCAGCGACTGGCGCGGAGTCGTCGCCGCCCTGCGCAAGCCGCTCGACGGGCAGCGCAGCAGCCGCGCGATCACGCTCGAGGAGCTCGGCTCGGCGCCGCTCGAGTACTACATGCCGCCGCTCCACAACATGCCGAGCGGCGCCACGACGAGCGTCCGCGAGATCGACGAGATCGGGTTCTTCCCGCTTCGGCCCGGCGCCTCAGACCCACCCGCCCCCGGCTTCCGCCTCGCCCAGAGCCTCGACATCCACGACCTGATCGTCTACCGCTTCCTCGCGGCAGCGCCGCGCACCGTCTCGCAGGCCACGCTGATCGGCAAGGTCATCACGCTCGACCAACACGCCGAGGTCCTCCTCCCCGGCTCCGGGTCGCTCAGCGTCGGCGCGCCGTAGCGCTCAGCAGTCGCCCAGCGCCGCGAGCGCACGGCAGACCTCGCGGCGGCGCTCCGCGCGTAGTCGCCCGATCGGCTCGGTCAGGAGATGGCGGTTGACCGGTTGAAGGTTGTCGAACGATGCGGCGCAGTCCACTCCGAGGCCCTCGTCCTCGCCGAGCGCGATCTCGGTCGGGATGCCGCGGACAGTGCGCGTCACCGGCGCGACGACGAGCCGCTTCAGCACCGGCACGGCCTCGCTGCGTGTGACGATCAGGACCGGGCGGCGCTTGTCGCCCGCCTGCGCCCACCAGACCTCGCCCTGGCGCGGCGCCCTCACCAGGGCTCCTCGGCGATCATCGCCGCGGTCGCCGCGTCCGGCCATTCGAGGTCGTCGCCGTCCTGCGGCTGCCGCTCGTAGCCCGCGACTATCGCGCTGCCGATCGCCCCACGCCGTTCGCGCTCGATCAGCGCCTCGAGGCCCGCCCTCACGACCTCGGAGCGCGAGGCGAAACGTCGGTCGCTCACCAGTGCATCAACCGACGCGACGAGCGATTCCGGGACGCGGACAACGAACTGCACGCGCGCAGCATAGCGTCTCGCAATGCATTTCGCATTGCTCAGCACTCGCCCTTGCGTCCCGTGCGAACATACGTTCGTGCGACAGGCGCCGGTGCGATGACCTCGGAGGGACGGCCCTACGCCCGCTTTCGCCGCGCGCTCGCCGGCCCGTCGATCGCCGTGATCCGCTCGGCGGCCGCGGAGCTCGAGCGGATCGACCTCGAGGACGGTCTCGCGATCTCCCTTGCGTTTCTGGAGCTCGAGCCGGACACGTTCCCGCGCGCGGCGACGCGCTGGGTCGCGCGGCTGGCACTCGAGCGCGGCCTCACCATCGCGGAGTCACAGCTCGCGCTCGCCGCGCTCTCGACGCTCGACGGCCCGGGCGCGCGCGCCGGCGCGGAGGCGCTGATCGAGCTGTGCGCCGCCCACCGGCTGACGCGCGCCGAGACGATCCTCGGGGGGTGGCTACAGCGCCGCGGCCTCGCGGACTGACACCTCATTCAGAATCGCGGACTGAGCCAGCGCCGCGCCCCTCTACCAGGCGCCGCCGCGCGCGTGCTCTCGTGGCACGCGCGCGACCCACCCCCAACCAGACCTCAGGCCGCACCCACCACCGCGGCATAGCCGTGCAGCCCGCTGGCCCAGCCCGCGTCCGAGCCGACCGAGTCGCGCATCTGCTCCCAGCCGTCGCCGTGGCGCTCGAGGTTGCGGTGCTCGAGCTCGACGCGCGTGCGGGCGGGGCCCTCGGCGGTGAAGCGGACCTCGACCTCGCTCACCTTCTCGGGGTCGGTCTCGATCTGCCACTGGGTGCTGATCTCCCAGCTGAAGACGAGCCGCTGCGGCGGGTCGTAGGCGAGCACGCGCGCCCAGCTGCTCTCGCTGCCGTCGACGCCGCGGTCGATGATCCGCCCGCCGACGTGCGGCTCGAAGATCATCTCGGCGAGCGGCGCCTCGAGGATGTGGTGATCCTTGTTCCACCAGGTGCCGATCCCGTCGGTGAAGACGGCGAACGCGCGGTCGATCGGCGCGTCGACGACGACCGCGGTGTGGACGGCTGTGTCTGTTGTGCTCATTGGGGCTCCTTGTCGGTGCGCTCGACGGCCTCCTTGTAGGCGGCGAGCGACTGGTTCCAGAACTGGTCGAGGTAGGCGCGCAGGGCGCCCAGCCCGTCGGGGTCGAGTTGATAGATGCGCCGCGTGCCGTCCGCGCGGTCGGACACGAGCCCCGCGCCCTTCAGGACGCGCAGGTGCTGTGAGACCGCGGGCCGGCTGACCGGGAGTCCCGCCGCGAGCTCCCCGACGGCGCGCGGACCGTCGGCGAGCCGCTCGAAGATCGCCCGGCGGGTGGGGTCGGCGAGCGCGGTGAGTGCTTCGGCTCCGTAAGTCATGACGCACCGTTAGCCTACACTAACGGTTCGTGTTTTGAACCTGGGGTGCTACGTGCGTGCCGCGTCTCGCGGCCGCGCTGCCGGCGCCGGTGCGTGCGCCGCGGCGCTGGCTTTCTCGCTCAGCGGTGCTCGGGATTGGGGAAGTCGAAGCGACAGCCGGCATCCCACTTCGCGCGCTGGTTGCCGTGAGCCGGGAAGCCGCCGGCGTCCTTCAGCAGGCGCGCGAGGTGCAGCAGGTTCCAGGTCAGGAAGGTCGTGTTGCGGTTGGTGAAGTCGTTCTCGGGGCCGCCCGAGCCGGGATCGAGGTAGCTCGGGCCGGGACCCGCCTCGCCGAGCCAGGCGGAGTCGGCCTGCGGCGGGATCGCGTAGCCGAGATGCTGCAGCGAGTAGAGGATGTTCATCGCGCAGTGCTTCGCACCGTCCTCGTTGCCGGTGATGATCGCGCCGCCGACGCGGCCGTAGTAGGCCCACTGGCCCTGGTCGTTCAGCAGGTGGCTGTTGCCGTAGAGGCGCTCGATGATGCGCGTGCAGACCGAGGACTTCTCGCCGAGCCAGATCGGCGTGAGGATCACGAGGATGTTCGCCGCCATCACCTGCTCGTAGATCGCGGGCCACTGGTCGGAGGCCCAGCCGTGCTCGGTCATGTCGCCGTAGACGCCGGTCGCGATGTCGTGATCGACCGCGCGGATCAGATCGACGTGCACGCCAACTCGCTCCATGATCGCGATCGACTGGTCGGCGAGGCCCTGGGTGTTGGAGACCTCGGGCGAGCGCTTCAGCGTACAGTTGATGTAGAGCGCGCGCAGGTCGGAGAAGTCGGTGCTCGACTCCTCGCAGAGGCGCTCCTGTTCGGTGCTCAGCGGGTTCATCGGAGGCTCCTTGGTCGCGTTACTCAGATCAGGTCGGGGTCGCTGATTATCTCGACGAGTGCGGGACCGCCGTGCGCGCTCGCGGCCGCCAGCGCGCCCTCGAGCTCACTCGCCTGCGTGACACGGATTCCGAGCGCGCCGCAGATCTCCGCGTACTTCGAGAAGTCCGGGTTGTGAAGCGAGGTCTGCCAGACCTCCCAGTCGCCGGCGCGCTGCTCCTTGGCGATCTTGCCGAGCTGGCCGTTGTTCAGCAGCACGTGGACGATCCGCATCTCGTGCTTGACGGCGGTCAGGAGCTCGGCCATGTACTGCGCGAAGCCGCCGTCGCCCGTGACCGCGTAGATCGGGCGGTCGGGCGCGGCGGCCCAGGCGCCGATCGCCGCGGGGTAGCCGAAGCCGATCGAGCCGAGGTAGCCCGACATCAGCACCGACTGGCCGGCCTTGCACTCGAAGTAGCGGCCGAACGAGTAGGCGTGGTTGCCGACATCGACCGCGATCACGGCGTCCTTCGGCACGTGGCGGCCGAGCGCGGCGAAGACCGCGGCCGAGTTGACGCCGCCGCCGCGGTCGTCCTGCTCGCGGCTGCGCTTCTCCGCGCGCCAGATCGCCCAGCGCTCGGCGAGCTCCGAGCGCTGATCGGCGCGGTCGGGCGGCGGTGCTGCGAGGCGCGCAGTGAGCAGCGCGGTGACGACACCGATCTCGCCGCAGACCGGCACCGTGACCGGGTGGAACTTGCCGAGCTGGAGCGGGTCGCGATCGACCTGGATGATCGGCTTGCCGGCGTAGATGCCGGTGTGGTTGGAGAACGACGCACCGAGCACCAGCAGCAGGTCGGACTCGTTCATGAACCAGCTCGCGACCGGCGTTCCGCTGCGCCCGAGCACGCCGGTCGCGAGCGGATGGTCGTCGGCGATCTGGCCCTTCGCCTTGAACGTCGTGATGACGGGCGCCTGTAGGTGTTCGGCGAGGGCGATCACCTCGTCGCGGTGAAAGCGGGCGCCGTGGCCGAGGATGATCACCGGTCGGCGCGCGTTCGCGAGCAGCTCGACAGCCCGGTCGAGGGCGGCCGGCGGCGGTGAGATCTCGAGGTCGGCGAGGCGGCCTTCGGGCGCTCCGGCCGGTGCGCTCTCGGCGGCCGGGAGCGTCTGCACCTCGTCGGGGAAGATCAGGTGGGCAGGGCCCTCGGCGAGGATCGCGTGCTTGCAGGCGAGCGACATCAGCTCCGCGTGCTTGGAGGTCTCGAGCACCGTCTGCGTCCAGCGCGCGACCTTGCCGAACGCCGCGGAGAGGTCGACCTCCTGGAACGCGCCGGGCCCGAGAACCTGCGTGTCGACCTGGCCGGTCAGCGCGAGCACGGGCGAGCGATCGACGTTCGCGTCCCACAGCCCGGTGAGCAGGTTGGTCGCACCCGGACCCGCGATCGTCAGGCAGGCCGCCGGCCGGCCGGTCAGCTTGCCGTACGCGGACGCGGCGAACGCCGCTGCCCCCTCGTGGCGGATCCCGATGTAGGTGAGTTTCCCGTCCTGCGCCTGGCGGCGCAGCGCGTCGGCGAGGCCGAGGTTCGAGTGGCCGACCATCCCGAAGACGTGGGTCACCCCCCAGTTGACGAGCGTCTGCGCCATCACGTCGCTGACGGTCCGCACGTGCGGCGCGTCCGGCTCGAGCCCGACATAGATGCCGTCCGCGCGGACCTCGACAGCGAACGTGGGCACGCTGTCACCGAACGGCGAGCTGCCATCGAGCGGGCAGTAGTCGTAGCCGTGCCACGGGCAGCGCAGCATCCCCTTCTCGATCGACCCCTCCCCCAGCGGCCCGCCCTGATGCGGGCAGCGGTTGCTGAGGGCTGCGTAGCGACCCTCGTAGTGGGTCATCGCGAGGCTGTGGCTGCCCGCCGCGACGGTCTTGACGCGACCATCGGGCAGCTCGTCCGGCGCGAGGACGTGGTGCCAGATCAGCTGCTGCTCGCTCGTCCCCGCCATCTCGGCGCTCACTCTAGGGCCGCAGGGCGGCTCGCTGCGCTGCGGCCGTGCGGCGCTCCGTCGGTGCTGCGACGCCTGACTGCGGGGAGCGCCTACCGGTGCGCCTGTGCGATCCGCGCTTCGAGCAGCCTGCGGACGAGCTCCTCGGGGAGCGGTTGGTCGATCGGGAAGTGCAGCGACCCCTTCGTCTGCTCGTAGGCCGCCGTCTCCTTCGACAGCTTGCTGAGCACCGAGCCGCTGTGCGGGAGGTAGCTCAGGTGCCGCTTGAACGCGGCGAACCCGGCGATCGTCTCGCCGGCGAGCCGGAATGCCGGCAACCCGTAGGACATCCCCTGCTCGGCGTCGGGGACGATCGCGAGGATCGTCTCGCGCAGCTGCTGGAGGGTCGTGCGCCCGGGTTCCTCGACGCCGGCCAGGTATGCATCGATCTCGCTCGCTGGCATCGGATGAGTGTGCCCCCCGCCGGCCCGTCCGTCAAATCGGCGGCGTCGAGCGCTGTTCAGAAGTGCGCGAGCAGGAAGTCATGAACGTCTGTGAACCGGTTGACGAGGAGCGTGAGGTGGCCGTCGTCGTCGGTCAGTGCGGCCTGCGCGCCCGGGATGTTCGCCGCCAGCCATTCACCATGCTGGAAGGGAACGAAGCGGTCCTGGCGGCCGTGCCAGACCTTCACCGGCACGCGGATCGAGTCGAAGGCGAACCCCCACGGGGTCAGGTGAGCCACGCCGTCATCCCACCAGCCGTCGTCGCCCGGCGCGAGGCCGTCCCGGATCCCGTCAACCATGTAGCTCGCGAACTCTCCGGTCAGAACCGCGGCGTCGGCATCTGACAGAAGCGTCTTCCACGCCTCCGTCATCCCCTCCGGCGTGACCGCGAGCGTGGCAGCCAGCTGCTCCCGGCCCTTAGCGCGCGACGCCTCGGGGTCCTCGAAGTACAGCTTGATCTCCTCGAGGTTGTCCTCACCCATGCCGGTGAAGTAGTCGAGACCCGGCGCGTCCCACGGCGCGATCGCGCAGACCGACCCGGCCGCGACCACCCGGTCGGGCAGGAGCCCCGCGGTCGCCAGCGTGTAGGGCCCGCCGCCCGAGAAGCCCCAGACCGCAAACCGCTCGATCCCGAGCTCGTCGAGGATCGTCTCGATATCGCGCGCACCGTCGGCGACCGTGTGTCCCTCGTGACGGGTCGAGTGGCCATAGCCCGGCCGGTCGTAGCTGATCAGGCGAATCCCCTTGGCGCGCGCATCCGCAATCCACGGGTCGAACAGCAGCCGCGAGTTCGGCGTTCCCGGGTTGAGCACCACAGGGACCCCGTCGGGATCACCCGCGAGCTGGACGCAGAGCATCCTGCCGTCGGGCGCCTGCACCTCGAGCGTCCTGCGCTCGCTGCTCATCGCGCTCTCCCTGTTCGAAAGCCAGCCTAAGCCGCGAGCCTAACGGGACGAAGCGGCCGTTACCAGAGCGAGTAGCCGCCGTCGACCACCAACACGCTGCCGGTCATGAAGCTCGACGCGTCGCTAGCCAGGTACACCAGCGACGGGCCGAGTTCGTGCGGATAGGCGTAGCGCTGCATCGGCGCGTCCTCGATCCAGTTGCGGCGGAACTCCGGCCGATCGACCGGCGCCATCTCTGTCTTGATGTAGCCGGGCGCGAGCGCGTTGACGCGGACGCCGTGGGGCGCCCACTCGGCGGCGAGCGACTTCGTCAGCTGGTGCACCGCAGCCTTCGACGCGTTGTAGGCCGGCTGCATCTGCGGGCGGTTGACGATCAGTCCCGACAGCGACCCGATGTTGACGATGACCCCGCCGCGCCGCTCGACCATCTGCGCGCCGACCACGCGGCAGCAGTTCCACAGGCCATCGACGTTCACATCCCACACCGCCCGCCACTCCACTGCCGGCACCTCGAGCGCAGGACCGTGGAAGCAGACACCAGCGTTGTTGACGAGCACATCGACCGGCCCGAGCGTGGCGGTCACCGTTTCGAGCATCGCCGCGACGCTGTCGGGATCGGTCACGTCCGCCTCGACCGCCGTCGCGCCAAGCTCGCCGGCCCGCTCCATCGATCGCGGCTGGTCGCGCGCCGCGATGACCACCCGAGCGCCCACCTCTGTCAGTGCGCGGGCGAACGCGAGCCCGAGGCCCCGGTTGCCACCGGTCACCACCGCCACCTTGCCGTCGAGCCGGAAACGGTCGAGCACCGGAGTCGTGTCATCTGCTGGCTGGCGAGCGTTTGACATGCGCTTTCGAGTCGCAGCTTTCCACGATTCGCCCCCCGCCGCCCCGCTCGCGTACCCGCGCTATCGTCATCGGCGACTCGAGCGCCGGCTCGCCCGGCGGTGAGAACGCAGTGAACGACCAAGAGACGCCACCTACCCTGGAGGGGGAGACGATGAGCAGGTCTCGACGCGCAACGAGAGGTGTTCGATTCGGCGCAGGCATCACCGCACTGGCGATCGCCGGTGCCTGCAGCGGTGTCGCACTCGCAGGCCCGCCCTACACGGTCCACCTCGTCGTCAAGCCCGTCACCACGCCGATCCCGGGGACCTTCCACGTCGCGGCAAGCGGGCTTTCGTCCAATCGTTCGCGGCTACGGGTGTTCCTCAACGCCGCAGCGCCGTGCGCACCGACGGCGGCCGCGGACGCCGCGCTCGCCGGCGACATCCTCGTGATCAACCCCGCTGGCGGAGTGCTCCACGCCTACGTCAAGCTGAAGGCGCTGACGACGGTCCACGGTTCCACAGGCCCGCGCGGCGGGGGCAACCACGAGGCCTGCGCCTACCTCAGCTCCGTCCCACCGGGAGCGATGCTCCGCGCGACGGCGACCGCGCCGTACTCGATCGGCTAAAGCCGGGCGCGATGCGGGCGGAGGGACTTGAACCCCCAAGGGCTTTCGCCCACCGGCTCCTAAGGCCGGCGTGTCTACCAATTCCACCACGCCCGCGCGCGGTTTCGGCTTGCGGCGGATACTACGATCTCGGGGCCACCCGCCCGGGTGCCCAAATTGGTAAAGGGAGCGGTCTCAAGAACCGCCGCTGGTAACAGCTTGGGGGTTCGAGTCCCCCCCCGGGTATCACGGACGCCGACCGATTGAGGAGCGCCGCCAGCCGATGCCGACGCTAGTGACGCCGCACATGCTCCTGCTGCACGTTCCGAAGACCGGCGGCACGTGGGCGACGCAGGCGCTGGTCGCGGCGGGCGTTGCGTTTGAGCGGCTCGACGAGTCCGACAAGGGCGACTCGCCGAACGGGCACGCCGATCTCGAGTCGACAGCGGAGTACGCCAACCGGTTGAAGGTCGGCTTCGTTCGCCATCCGCTCGACTGGTGGCGCTCCTACTGGGGTCATCGGATGCGCGGTGGCTGGAGCGAGCTCGACGTCGACCGCTGCCGCTCCGATGACTTCAACGAGTTCATCGTGCGCGTCGTCGAGTTTGCTCCCGGCTTTGTGAGCGCAACCTACGAGCGCTTCGTCGGACCGCCAGCGACGCCGATCGACTTCGTCGGCCGCTACGAGCACCTCGCCGACGACCTCTGCGCGGCGCTCCGCAAGGCCGGTGAGAGCTTCGACGAGGCGGCGTTGCGAGCGCAGCCGCGGGCGAACGTCAACGACTACAAGCGCTACCCGGCGTTCTATGACCCGGCCCCGGCGCGCGCGATGGCCGAATCCGAGCGCGGAGCGATCGAGCGCTTCTACGCGTCCGACCCGATTCCGCAAGCGCTCCTGGCGAGGCGAGCGCGTCGCGCGAGCAAACCAAACGCGGAGCTACTGGCTTCACGCTCGGCCGCACAGCTCCTGCGCGGCGATCTCGCTCGCTCGACCACCGAGCTCGCGGCTGAGCGGGCGGCGCACGCGCAGACACGCCGCGCCCTCGAGGAGCTGAGCAACAGTCGCCTCGTCACCCTCACGCGCCCGGCGCTCAGGCGCTACTACCGGCTGCGCGATCGCCTGAGCCGCCGCGGCTAGGGTCAGCCGACGAGCTCCAGCAGCGGACCGGCGAGCTCCGGCGGGGCGGCGAGGATTCCGCCCGGGAGTCCCGGGCGGTCGCTGAGCTCGTGCACCTCGAGACCCGCGCTTTCGCAGATCAGGGCGCCGGCCGCCGTGTCCCAGATCTTCACGGTGCGCTCGAAGTAAGCGTCGAAGCGTCCCGCCGCGGTCCACGCGAGGTCAAGCGCCGCCGCACCGCAGCGGCGGATGTCACGCATCGACCCCATGCTGTGGGATACGACGCCGGCCTGCGCTGCCCGGACTTCCCCGTCGTACGCGAATCCTGTGGCGACGAGCGCCTGGGCCAGGGTATGTGCACGCTCGCGCGCCGGGCGCAGCGGAGCTGCGTTGAGGAGCGGCGGCTCGCCGCGCACCGCGCTGAAGGTCTCGTCGCCGAGCGGGTCAAAGACGACGCCTGCGAGCATTCCGGCCGCGTCGCGGACGGCGATGCTCACACACCAGATTGGGATCCCGTAGAGGTAGTTGACCGTCCCGTCGAGCGGGTCGACAATCCATTGCAGGCCGCTGGACCCGGCGTCGTCGGCTGACTCCTCCTCGGCCAGGAAGCCGTCCTTCGGCCGACGCGCTCCGATCAGCGCTCGGATCGCCTGCTGCGAGGCGAGGTCGGCCTGACTGACGAGATCGGTCGGCGTCGACTTGGACGTGACGGCGGCCTCTCCCCCGGCCGCGAAGCGCTCGCGCAGCAGCCGCCCGCCCGCCTGCGCAGCCTCAATGGCGAGCTCCAGCAACTCCTTCGGTTCCGGTTCGTTCACGTTGGGTCGCGCTGCCGTCAAAGGCGCAGGCGCCGCTCGACCCAGGTGCGGTACTCGGGCCGGACATGGTCGGCGGTCGGCCCCAGCAGGTGCCAACCGTCGTAGGCGAGCCGGACGGCCGAGATCAGGATCACCCATATCGGCCAGAAGCTTCCGTGCGCGCCCGTCGCCGCCCAGGTCGCGACACAGCCAACGTCGACCAGCCCGACGATTCCCATGTCGTGGTAGACGCGCCGGCGGGCCAGGGCGCGAGGGCCAGTCGTTGCCAGCTGCGCGCGCGGCGCTGGGAGATCGGCACGCACGGAGGCCAGATCGCCCGCTGTGCGAGCCGCATAGGCGGCGCCGAGGCGCTCGCTCAGCTCGTCGTCTGTCAGGCGTCCTGCCGCGAAGTGCTCGCGCAGCTCGGCCGCAGCCGCCTCCCGCTCGGAGTCCGATACGCGGAGGTCGGGTGATTGCGCCATGTGATCTTCAGATTAGCTTTGCCGGTCGTTGGGCGGTCGCCGGGCAGCGTGCCCCGACCCTGCAAGGATGCGAGCCGATGCGGTGGCTCGCGCGGTTGACACTGGACACGACCGCACTTCGGCGCTCGCGTGAGTACCGCCTGATCGCGATCGGTCAGATCGTGGGCGGCCTCGGGACACAGGCGGCGCTGGTGGCCATCCCCTACCAGGTCTATGTACTGACGCATTCCGCCGCGCTCGTCGGTCTGATCGGCGCGGTCGAGCTCGGACCGACGATCGTCGTCGGGCTGTTTGGTGGCGCGCTCGCCGACCGCATGGACCGCCGGCGGCTGCTGTTGATCGCGCAGGTCGGCGTCGTCGTCTCCGCGGCGCTTCTGACGGTGCTGGCGTTCGCCGGGCATCCGCCGATCTGGCCGATCTTCGCGCTCGCGGCGACACTTGCCGCGAGCGGGTCGCTCGACAATCTCTCCCGTTCCTCCATGGTCGCGAGCCTCGCCGGCGAGTACATGCGCTCCGCGATCGCGTTCAACTTCGGCACCGCCCAGTTGACAGCGATCGTTGGGCCCGCGATCGCCGGGCTCGTGATCGCCGCCGGCGGCGTCGGTTGGGCTTATGTCATCGATGCGCTGAGCGTGCTCGCTCCGGTGTATGCGTCGCTTGCGATCAGCCCGCAGCTGCCACCCGAGCAGGCCGACGGGCATGAGCCGATCCTCGCTTCGGTTCTCACCGGGCTGCGCTTCATACGATCGAGCAGCGCGCTGCTCGGGAGCTATCTGATCGACATCTTCGCGATGACCTTCGGCATGCCCCGCGTCCTGTTCGTCGTCCTGTCGCTGCGGATCTACCATTCCGGCGCCGCCGGTACCGGCCTGCTCTACGCCGCGGTCGCAGCCGGCGCAACGGTCGCTGCGCTAAGCACCGGCTGGCTCGCGCACGCGCGCTGGATCGGGCGGATCACGATCGGCATGGTCCTGATCTGGGGCGCCGCGATCGCGGCCGCCGGACTAACCTCGAATCTGGTGCTCGCCGCCGTGCTGTTCGCGCTCGCCGGCGGCGCCGACTCGATCAGCGCGATCTGCCGCGGAACCATCAGCCAGCTGATCACGACGGAAGCGATGCGGGGGCGGATGTCCGCGGTCTTTGGCATCGTTGTCACGGGTGGCGCGCGCCTCGGCGATATCGAGGCAGGCGAGGTGGCGGCGCTCACCTCACCGCGTTTCTCGGTGGTCAGCGGCGGTCTCGCATGCTTCGTCGGCGTCGGCGCCGTGATGGTGATGTTCCCGGCGCTCGCTCGCTTTGACGCACATGCCCCGCACCCCGGCGCGGTCGCAACCGGCGGATAGCGCCACCTATACTCCGCCGCCTTGCCTGAGCACGACAAGTCGGTGACGATTATCGGTGCGAGCGGCGCGCTCGGGTTCGGCTTGGCGCTGAGGCTCGCCACCGCCGGAATCGAGGTGACGATCGGATCACGCGACGCGGCTCGCGCGCAGGAGGCCGCCGAGAAGGCGCGAGCGCTCGTTCCCGCCGGCAGCTTCAGCGGACTCGACAACGCGCAGGCCGCCACCGCCAACCATCTCGTGGTCCTCAGCGTCCCGTTCCGCAGCCACTCGGAGACGCTCACCAACCTGAAGGGAACGCTGCGCGCCGGCCAGCTCGTGCTCGACGCGACGGTGCCGCTCGCCGCTGCGGTGAGCGGCAAGGCGACACGAATGCTCGGCGTCTGGCAGGGCTCGGCCGCTCAGCAGGCGCAGGAGATGGTGCCTGACGGTGTGAGCGTCGTCGCCGGCCTGCACACGGTGAGCGCTGGGTTGCTGAGCGACCTCGAGCACACGCTCCACGAGGACGTCCTCGTGTGCGGCGATCGCCGCGAGGACAAGGCCAGGGTCGCCGCGCTCATCGGGCGGATCGAGGGACTGCGGGTCGTCGATTGCGGCAAGCTCGAGATGGCGCGGATCACAGAGTCCCTGACCGCTCTGCTGATCGGGGTGAACGTGCGTTACAAGACGCAGGCGGGCTTCCATGTGACTGGTCTGCCGCAGACGCTCTGGTGAGCGTCGTCCTGCTGTCGGGCGGCACCGGCGGTGCAAAGCTGGCCGCGGGCCTCTACGAGATCATCGGCGAACGGCTGACCGTCGTCGCGAACACCGGCGACGACATCGAGATCTACGGCACGCATGTGTCGCCCGATCCAGACCTGATCACCTACTGGCTCGCGGGACTGATCGACGAGCGCGGCTGGGGCATCGCCGGCGACAGCTTCGCGGTGACGGGAATGCTCCGCGAGCTCGGCGTGGACGTCTGGTTCAACCTCGGTGACCGCGACATGGCGGTGTGCGTGGAGCGCAGCCGGCTGCTCGCACAGGGGCTCACCCCCACCGGCGCACATGCGCGTCTGAGCGCCGCGCTGGGGGTCAGCGCCCGGATCCTCCCGATGAGCGACGAGCCGGTCGTGACGCGAATCCTCACCTCGGGCGCGTGGGTGCCCCTTCAGGAATTCATGATTCAGCTCGGCGGGACCGCGCCGATCGAGAACGTGCAGTTCGCCGGCGCGGCGCAGGCGACTCCCAGTGAGGCCGTGCTGGAGGCGATCGCCGATGCGCGGGTGATCATCATCGGGCCATCGAACCCGGTCATCTCGATCGGTCCGATCCTCGCTCTGGCTGGGATGCGCGAAGTGCTGATCCGTTCCCGGGCGCCGGTCGTTGCTGTGAGCCCGATCGTCGGCGGCGCTGTGCTCAAGGGGCCAACCGCCGAGTGCTTGCGGTGGGCGGGCGTGGACGCCTCCGGCTCCGGCGTGGCCCGCTATTACGGGGATCTGCTCGACGCGATCATCGGCGATGAGAAAGTCGCGGGCCTCCGCTCGTTACGCTCCGACACGCTGATGACGAGCCGTGAGCAGCGACTTTCGGTCGCCCAGCACGTGCTCGAGCTGATCGAGTCGCTCGCCGCATCGCCCGACTGATGCGGACGCTTGCGATCCTGCCTGTCAAGCGGTTCGCGCAGGCGAAGGAACGCCTCGGAGAACGCCTCGGGCCGGCGCAACGCGAAGCTCTGGCAAAGGCAATGGTGAGCGATGTGCTCGGGGCGCTCGCTGTGTCACGGCGCCTTGACGGTGTACTCGTGATCACCAACGAGCCGTCGGTGTCGGCGATCGCCAAGCCGCTCGGCGCGACGGTGACGCCCGACCGGCGGGACGCGGGACAGAGCGCTGCTGCCGCGGTGGGGGCGGCTCAAGCCAAGCGCAAGGGTTACGAGCGGGTGCTGATGGTGCCCGCCGACTGTCCCGCGCTCGATCGCGACGAACTGGATGCGCTGCTCGACGAGCACGCGTCAAGCCCGTCGGTGGTGATCGTGCCAGACCGGCACGGGAGCGGCACGAACGCGTTGCTGCTGGCCCCGCCCGATGTGATCGAGCCGTCGTTTGGCCCGGGCAGCTTCGAGAGACACCGCAAGCTCGCAGCGGACGCAGGCGTCACAGTTGAAGTCGCGCGACCCGAGTCGCTGCTGCTCGACATCGACACGCCGGCGGATCTCGCCGCGCTGCTCGCGGGTCCCCGGCAGCTCGCGCCGCGAACCCGAGCCGCGGCCGGCGCAACCCTCTGATGCCCGCGATCTCGATCCGCTCGATCGACGGCCTGCCGGAGATCGAGACCGGAGCCGATCTAGCGGCGCTGCTGCTCGCGGGTGATAACCCGCCGTCGGATGGAGAGATCGTCGTCATCGCGCACAAGGCGGTGTCGAAGGCCGAGGGCCGCGTCGTCGCACTTTCAGGCGTCGAGCCGTCGGCGCGCGCGCGTGAGCTCGGCGCGGCGCACGGCAAGGACCCGCGTCATGTGCAGCTGATCCTCGACGAGTCCTCGGAGCTGCTGCGGGCCGACCACGGCGTGCTGATCGTCCGGACCCATCACGGGTTCGTCTGCGCCAACGCCGGTATCGACGAGTCGAACTCGCCCGCTGACGGCCTGGTGGTTCTGCTGCCGCGTGATCCCGACGCCTCGGCGCGGGGACTCAGGGCGCGAATCCGCGAGCTGTCGGGTCACTCGCCGGCAGTGCTGATCAGCGACAGCTTCGGGCGTGCGTGGCGGATCGGCCAGCTCGACACGGCGATCGGCTGCGCCGGCCTGGCGCCGCTCGACGACTGGCGCGGGCGCGAAGATCGGCGCGGGCGACCCCTGCAGGCAAGCGTGATCGCTCTCGCCGACGCCGTCGTTGCTGCCGCCGATCTCGCGCGCACGAAGGCCTCCGGGGAGCCGGTCGTGGTGCTCAGCGGCCTCGCGCAGCATGTACTCCGCGAGGACGGTCCCGGCGCGGCAGCACTGATCCGTCCGCTCGCCGAGGACCTGTTCGGCTAGACGCCCGCGATCGTGACGGTCAGCACCGGCATCGTCAGATGCGTGTCACGCGAGGTCGAAGCGGTCGAGGTTCATCACCTTGCTCCAGGCGGCGACAAAGTCGTGGACGAACTTCGCCTGTGAGTCATCGGACGCGTAGACCTCTGCGATCGCCCGCAGCTGCGAGTTCGAACCGAAGACGAGGTCGGCGCGGCTCGCGGTCCATTTGAGCTCGCCGGTCGCCCGGTCGCGGCCCTCGAACGTCTCCTCCGAACTCGTGGCCGCCTGCCAGACGGTGGCCATGTCGAGCAGGTTGACGAAGAAGTCAGCGGTCAACGTTCCAGGGCGCTTCGTCAGAATTCCGAGCTCCGACCGTTCGGCGTTGGCACCCAGCGCCCGCATGCCGCCGATGAGGACCGTCATTTCGGGCGCGGTGAGCGTCAGCAGACATGCTCGTTCGAGCAGCGACTCCTCGCCCTTGCGCCTCTCGCCGGGGCCCATGTAGTTTCGGAACCCGTCGGCTTTCGGTTCGAGAACAGCGAACGCCTCGACGTCGGTCTGCTCATGACTGGCGTCCGTGCGTCCGGGCGAGAACGGGACTTGAACTTCCTGCCCAGCAGCGGCGGCCGCCTCCTCGACGGCGGCGCACCCACCCAGCACGATCAGGTCGGCCAGCGAGACCGCCCTGCCGGTCGCGCCCCACTCGCTGCGAATCGCCTCGAGCGTTTCGAGAGCCTTCGCCAGTTCGGCCGGCTCGTTGGCGGCCCAGTCCTTCTGGGGTGCCAGGCGGACGCGCGCACCGTTGGCGCCGCCGCGCTTATCGGTCCCCCGGAACGTCGCCGCCGATGCCCATGCGGTCGCGATGAGCCGCTCGATCGAGAGGCCCGAGGCGAGGATCCTCCGCTTCAGCTCTGCGATGTCTGCGGCGTCGATCAGCTCGTGGTCCACTTCCGGCACCGGGTCCTGCCAGAGCAACGGCTCGGCAGGAACGAGTGGCCCGAGGTAGCGCGAGCGCGGTCCCATGTCGCGGTGGGTCAGCTTGAACCAGGCCTTTGCGAACGCGTCCGCGAACTCCTCGGGGTGCTCGTGGAAGCGCCGAGAAATCGGCTCGTACACTGGATCGAGGCGCAGCGCGAGGTCCGTCGTGAGCATCGTCGGTGCATGGGTCCGCGAGGGATCGTGTGCGTCAGGGACCGTGCCGGCGCCCCCACCGTCCTTCGGCGTCCACTGCTTCGCACCGCCCGGGCTCGTCGTCTGCTCCCACTCGTAGCTGAAGAGAGTGTCGAAGAAGCTGTTGTCCCAGCGGACCGGCGTCGCAGTCCACGCGCCCTCGAGGCCGCTCGTAATCGCGTCGGCGCCAGTGCCGGTGCCGAAGCTGTTCTGCCAGCCGAAGCCCTGCTGCGCAAGCCCCGCGGCCTCGGGGTCGGCGCCAACGTACTCGTCGCCATTTGCTGCGCCATGCGTCTTACCGAACGTGTGGCCACCGGCGATCAGGGCGACGGTCTCCTCGTCGTTCATCGCCATGCGGCGGAAGGTCTCGCGGATGTCGCGGGCGGCGGCCAGCGGATCGGCGCTTCCGTTGGGGCCTTCGGGATTGACATAGATCAGGCCCATCTGCACGGCACCCAGGGGTTCGGCCAGCTCGCGGTCGCCGCTGTAGCGCTCGTCTGCGAGCCACGTTGTCTCAGGCCCCCAGTAGGTGCGCTCATCGGGCTCCCAGATGTCCTCGCGCCCGCCGGCGAAGCCGAACGGCTCAAGTCCCATCGACTCGAGCGCGCAATGGCCGGCGAAGATCATCAGGTCCGCCCAGGAGATCTTGCGCCCGTACTTCTGCTTGACGGGCCAGAGCAGGCGGCGCGCCTTGTCGAGGCTCACGTTGTCGGGCCAGCTGTTCAGCGGCGCGAAGCGCTGCGCGCCCGACCCGCCACCGCCGCGACCGTCCGTGATGCGGTAGGTACCGGCGCTATGCCAGGCCATCCGAATGAAGAGCGGACCGTAGTGACCGTAGTCGGCGGGCCACCATGGCTGTGAGGTCGTCATCACCGCTTCGATGTCTGCTTTCACCGCGTCGAGGTCGAGGGTCTTGAACTCCTCGGCGTAGTTGAAGCTCTCGCCCATCGGGTCGGCGTTAGGGGAGTGGAGACTCAGCACAGACACGTCGAGCCGGTCCGGCCACCAGTTGTAGCTCGGCCGGCTACCTGGCATGTGCGTGTTCGCGGCACCCGTGACCGGGCAGTTGGCTTCGCTATCCATGTCCCCTCCTCTGACGGCGTTCGGCTTGCAGTTGACAGTCCGGGCACAGCCCCCAGTAGGTGACCTCCGCCTCGTCGACGACGAAGCCGTGATGCTGGGCCGGTTCGATGCACGGTGCGGGTCCCTGCGCGCAGTCGACGTCCGCGACCGCGCCGCACCGACGGCAGACGATGTGGTGGTGGTTGTCGCCGACGCGCGTCTCGTAGCGCGCGGGGCTCCCTGCCGGTTCGATCCGGCGGACGAGCCCAGCCCGCGCAAGCGCGCCAAGAGCGTCATACACGGCCTGCGTCGAGACCCGGCCGATGCGTTCGCGAGCCGCCTGGGCGATCACATCGACGGTGGCGTGGTTGCCGCCGCGCGCCGCCGCCAGAACAGCGATCCGTGGGCCCGTGGCACGGAGCCCGGCCGCGCGAAGCTCATCGGCACCTCCGTCATCGAGCTCCGCTTGCACTGCACGCCAACCTATCACTGATCTGGAATCGCTCAAGTTGAGCGCCGCGCCATATCCTCACGGGATGGCGCAAGTCCACCTGTTGAGCGACGACCTGATGTTCGGCTCACGACTGCAGGCCGAGCTCGGAGCGGCCGGGCATACGGTCGGTATGGGCCTTGAGGTCCCGCCCGGCGCCGAGGCGGTCGTGGCTGACCTGACCCACGACCCCGGTGCCAGAATCGCGATCCTCGCCGGACAGCCGCTGCCGGTGCTCGCGTTCTACTCGCACGTCGAAGCCGACGTGCGCGCGCAGGCCCAGGCGGCCGGCTTCACGATCGTTGTGCCGCGCTCGCGGATGGCGCGTGAGGCACCGGTGCTCGTCGAGCGACTGATGACTACTGCGCGTTGATGTGGCGCAGCTCGTCGCGGACCGACTGCGGACGGCCCCATCCTGGTTCGATCGGATGGCGCCCCTCGCGAACCTCGCGAACGACCATCTCGCCCGCGATCTCGTTGTCGTCGAGCAGCGAGAGCGCCGTGCGTACCGCCGGTACGGCGGCGGCATGGCCGAAGCGGTTCGCCACGAGAAGCCGCCAGTGCCACTCGTGTTCGGAGTACGGCTGGGCGTTGCAGACGACCATCGCCACGGCCGCGTCGACGTAGCGCGTCTCGTCGTCGATTCTCAGGTCGAGCTCGAGATCGGTCCAGTCTGCCGGCAGCGAGTCGACGATGTCCTGGAAGGTCTCGGTGAGCGCCATCGGAGCTAAGCCTAGACGAGCCGGCGGAGCGGGCGCGGACGCACGCACCTACCAGCGATTCGCGCGCGTATACGACGCCGTGATGGACGATCCGGCGCCGAAGGTGGCGCGAGTGCGCTCGCGGATCGAGCGTTACCGACCGGGCGCCGAGTCGCTGCTCGAACTGGGCTGCGGAACCGGGACGATGCTCGCCGGATTCGGCGACCTGCAGCGTCTCACCGGTATCGACCGCTCGCCCGAGATGCTCGCGATCGCCAGCGAGAAGGTGCCCGGGGCGCGACTCGTCGAGGCCGACATCACCTCGTTCGAGCTGGATCAACACTTCGACGTCGTGATCTGCGTATTCGACACGCTCAACCACGTCACGAGCTTCGAGCGCTGGGAGGCGCTGTTCGAACGCGCCCACACGCATCTCGAGCCCGGCGGGCTCTTCATCTTCGACGTGAACACAACCACCAAGCTCGAGGGGCTCGCCGGCTACGGCCCCTGGTTCGACGAGGTTGACGGCACGACGGTCGCACAGAACGTCGACCCGGCGGTCAACGGTGTCTCGAGGTGGAACGTGTGGATCGTCGAGAGCGACGCGACCGGTGAACTCGCGGGCCACCACGAGCCGATCGAGGAGCTCTCGGTCGAGCTGCCGCGCATCGAGGCGGCGATACGCGGATCGTTCGAGCTGCTGGAGGCCGAGGACGAGTGCGGGAACGCTCCGAGCCTCGGCTCAGAGCGGGTTCACTACGCCTACCGGCGCGGCTGAGGGGAGCCTCGAGCACGGCCGTTCGAGAGAGGGCGGTGCGACACCTTTCGGCGGCCCGCGCGGCTCGCAGCTGCGCTACCGTGAATCGCGGCAGAGCCGACCCTCGGGAGGGGTACCGTGAAACGCTCCACCTTCGCACTTGTGGCAGCCGAGCCCGCGAGCCTCGACTTCGCGATCGTCAAACACTGAGTGCGGTCGGCGCCCGCGCTTAGACGAGCGCCTGGTAGATCAGGAAGAGGTTGAGCGCGGTGATCACTCCGGCGATGGTGAATGCGGCCATCGTCGTGAGCGGGCGATTGACATGGGCGCCCATCACGGCGCGGCGGCTCGTGAGGATCACCAGCGGGATCAGCGCGAGCGGGATGCCGAAGGAGAGGACCACCTGGCTCAACACCAGCGCGTCGGTCGGGTTGACGCCGATCGCGAGGACGACGAGGGCGGGGATCATCGTCACCGCGCGGCGGGCGATCACCGGGATCTTCACGTTGATGAAGCCCTGCATCACGACCTGACCGGCGTAGGTACCGACGCTCGAGGACGATACGCCTGAGGAGAGCAGCGCGACCGCGAAGGCCAGCGCCGCGCCGCCGCCGACCATGTTGCCGAACTCGTGGTAGGCCTGCGGGATCGTGCTGAGGCCGTCGAGCGCCGGCGTGTGGAACAGCTTCGCGGCGACAGCGAGCATCGCAAGGTTGATGAGACCGGCGAGTCCAAGCGCGATCAGCACGTCGACACGCTCGAAGCGCAGGACGCGCGAGCGCTCGCTGTCGTTGCGCATCGCGACACGATTCTTGGTGAGGGCCGAGTGCAGATAGATGACGTGTGGCATGACGGTCGCGCCGATGATCCCGACCGCGAGGTAGAGCGAGCTCGCTCCGCGCAGGTGGGGAACGAGCCCGGCGAGTGAGCCGTGAACGCTCGGTCCGATCCGCAGCGTCTCGTAGAGGAAGCCCGCGAAGATGATCCCGAGCAGTGCGGTGATCGCGAGCTCGAAGCGACGGAACCCACGCGTCTGCAGCTCGAGCACTCCGAAGGCGATCACGCCCGTCATCAAGCCGGCCGGGAGGAGTGGCACGCTGAACAGGAGGTTGAGGGCGATGGCCGCGCCGAGAAACTCCGCGATGTCGGTCGCCATCGCCATCACCTCCGCCTGAACCCACAGGCCCCAGGTGACCGCGCGCGGGAAGCGTTCGCGGCAGATCTCGGGCAGCGTGTGATCGGTGACCACGCCGAGCTTTGCCGAGAGATACTGGATCAGCATCGCCATCAGGTTCGCGACGAGGACGACCCACAGCAGCAGGTAGCCGAACTTGGCCCCGCCCTGGATGTTCGTTGCGAAGTTGCCGGGATCGACGTAGGCGATCGACGCGACGAAGGCGGGGCCGAGCATCCACAGCGTCGAGCGGATGCGCCCGCGCGCAAGCAACCGATCGAGCTGGCTCGGACCGATCGTGGTAGTCGCCACCTCGGGGACCGCGGCTTCGAGCGCGGGCACGGGTGCCGGGGATACCGGCGTCAACGTCGCGGCTCCCCGAGCTCGACACGCATCGCGCGGGCCAGATCGCCGCCGATCGTCTGCTCACGCTCGCCGAAACGAAGGAACAGCGGACCGCCGAACGGCTGGCGAGAGCTGACCTCGAAACCGTCCCCGGGGGCGATACCGCAGCCGGCGAGGT
The DNA here is from genome assembly GCA_964422115.1 of uncultured Solirubrobacteraceae bacterium. Taxonomy (GTDB): domain Bacteria; phylum Actinomycetota; class Thermoleophilia; order Solirubrobacterales; family Solirubrobacteraceae; genus Palsa-513. Next base: position 177,736 of record CAYQZU010000004.1, read on the forward strand.
AGCGCAGCATCTCCGGGTCTGAGTCCGAGACGCGTACGAACGTGCCTCGGTCGCCCGGCTCGAGCGACTCGAGGCTTTGTGTCGGGCGCTCCTGCAGCTCGAGCTCGGCGGACGGGATGGGGTCGCCGTGCGGGTCGATCGTCGGGTTGCCGAGCTTGGCCGCGATCAGCGCCTCGAGGTCATCCGACAGGACGTGCTCGAGAACCTCGGCTTCGGCATGGACGCGGTCCCAGGACATCTCGAGCGCCTCGGTCAGGAACAGCTCGAGCAGGCGGTGGTGGCGCAGCATCTCGAGCGCGAGCCGCCGGCCGCTGGCGGTCAGTCGCACGCCGCGGTAGGGGACGTGCGTGATCAACCCGAGGTCGTCGAGCTTGCGGAGCATCGCCGAGACAGACCCCGGCGTGATGCCCAGCCGCGCGGCCAGCGCTGTGGTGCTGACCGGCTCGGAGCTTCGCCCCTCGAGCGCGAAGATCGCTTTCGCGTAGTCCTCGACCGCCTGCGAGCGCACTGATTCCTTTATGGCCACCTTGAAACCAAATTATGGCATACCAAAGTCTCGGTGTGGGCACTTCGTGAAACCTTGCGGGACGGCTATCCTCGGTGGGATGCCGAGCATGCTCGAAGTCCTCGCACCAGACGCGGCCGAATACCTCGCCGCAGCCGAGGCTGTCGGGCTGATCGACCGCTCCGAGCGCGGCAAGCTCGCGGTCAGCGGCCCCGATGCCGCCATGTTCCTCGACTCGATCCTCTCGAACGACATTGGCGCGATCGCGCCAGGGCACGGCGCGCAGGCGACGTTCCTGACGCACAAGGGCCGGATGCTCGCTGACGTCCGCGTGCTGGTAACCGATGACGAGGTGCTGCTCGACACCGAACGCGTCTCATTACAGGCGCTCTTCGACGCGCTTCATCAGCTGCGGATCGGATATCGCGTGGAACTGCACAAGCGCACGCTTGAAGTTGGCCTGCTCTCGCTCATTGGGCCGTTGGCTGCGCGGCCGCTCGGGCAGTCCCCCGCGGCAGGGGAGTTCTCGCATGCCGCGACTGACGTGGGGGGGCCCGCTCGCGTCGTTCGCACCCGACTTGGGGTCGACGTGCTCTGCGGCGCCGCAGACATCGACGTGGTCCGCTCGTCGCTGCTGGCCGCCGGTGCTGTCGCCATCGGGCCGGCGACCTATGAGTGCGTGCGGGTCGAGGCGGGCATCCCCGTATACGGCGATGAACTGGACGAGACGGCGATGCCGCAGGAGGCCGGCATCAACGAGCGGGCCGTGTCCTACTCGAAGGGGTGCTACATCGGGCAGGAGACCGTCGCCCGGCTCTACTGGAAGGGCAAGCCGAACCGCATCCTGCGAGGGCTTCGCTACACGGAGCCCGTCCCGAGAGGCGCGCTGCTGCGCCAGAACGAGCACGATGTTGGCGCCGTCGCGAGCGTCGTGTCCTCGCCGCGGCTCGGGCTGATCGGCCTCGCCCTCGTGCGTCGCGAAGCCGAGCCGGGAGACATGCTCTCGGTCACCGCGACGGACGCCGTCGCGACCGTCGTCGAGTTGCCGTTCGGCGACGCGTCAGGCGCGCCCAGTTAGCATTCGCCGCAACACCCGTTGCGCCCTGTACTCTGGCGTGCGTCGGGCGTCACCGGCCAACAATTCTGATGAACTACGAACAGCATCTCGGCAGGACCGCGACGGCGCTCGAAGCCCGCAGTGCGGGTCAGAACAGGACCGCCGCCGGCCCGGGAGCGATCCGCGCGAAGGTGGGTGTCTGATGTCCGGAGTGGTTCACGTGCCGTGGTACGCAACGGGCTTCCGTGGCGATGAGCTGCAGGCCGAGCTGACCCGCGTGTCCGCGCTCGCGACGCGCTACAACGCCACGAGCTATGCGGTCTACCGCAGCGACGAGGACCGCTACAAGTTCCTCCAGCTGCTCGAGTTCGACGAGCACTCGGACTTCGATCGCTACTGGTACGGGCCGGAGATGATCGACTTCCGAACCTTCTGCCAGGGGTGGTTCCAGGTGCCGGTGATCTACAGCTGGTCGACGCTCGTCACCGAGGGACGGCGCCCGCACAGAGACGGCGCTCACGCCGAGCCCGAGCCGGTCGAGAGCTGAGCATGCGCCTGCGAGCGCTTGCCCTCACCGCCGCCACCATGTGCGTCGCAGCCGCAGGCGCAACGGTTGCCGCCGCAACGACGACCGGTCCCAGCGGCCCCACGGGCCCCACGGTCGGGACAGGGTCGTCCGGACCGACAGGCGCAACATCTAAGCCGAAAGTCGTCGCCTGCCCCGCGGGCGTCGCGTCGGCGAGTATCGGCGCCGTGCAGTGGATCTGGAGCGCATACGGCAAGCCCAGCTCGAGCGGCTCGCCCGTCAGCTACTCGCAGACGATCGGCAAGGGCACCTGGACGAGCGGGCAGGCGAAGGGCACGATCTGCAGTCAGAACCAGGGCGGTGGCCAGCCCAAGCGGAGCATCGTGCTGAGCGTGTCAGGCGCCTCGACGCTCACCGCGGGGGCCAAGCAGCTCGGCCTCAGCGGCGTCTCCCTCCGCTTCCCGGTCACCGTCAGCAGGAGCGGCGACGTGGCGGTCTGCCCGGTCGGCGCGACCGGGACCGTGTCACTCTTCGCGAGCTATTACTCGGTCCACAAGGACAAGGCGACCATGGTCTTCACCGGCACCTGTTCAGCTTGGAACGAGACTTTCACCGGCCGGGTCCTTCACGTGGAGATCTCCCACAACGGAGCGGAGATCCGGTAGGCACGCCGCTGGCGCAGCGCGAGCTTGCGGCAGGCGGCGCGACCGCGACCCGACTGCGACCCACGCCGGGACGGCGAGACCGGGACGGCGACTATGATCGGCGGATGAGGCGTGGGTGCGCATTGATCGTCGCGTGCGCTGTGGGCGTGGTGGCGCCGGCGGCAGCGCTGGCCTCGAGTTCGGGGGCTATCTTCTGGACCGCGCTCGGCGGGCACGTCGCGTGCGGCGTCGCGATTCATCCCGTCAACTCGCCGCCGATGCGGCTGCTGTGCTCCTCGCGCGTGGTGCCGGCTCCGCCGGCCGGCGGCGTCGGCGACCCCGGCTTCGTCTTCCTGGGCTCGAGCGGGCACCCGAAGCCGGCGCGCCTCAGCCAGGACTCGTTCGTCGGCACGACGCCGGTGGCGCTCGGCGCCGGCACCACCTGGAGCATCGGCCCGATCGACGTGAAGTGCAGGATCACGGCGAGCGCCGTTCGCTGCACGAACGGCTCGCACCACGGTTTCACGCTGACGAAGACCTCCTACACGCCGTTCTGACGCGTCGGGCCGCGCGGGCCGGTCAGTCAGTCGTGCTCGAGCGGCGCCATCGTCAGGCCGTCGCTCCGCAGCTGCTCCCAGTAATGCTCGGCGATCTCACGCTCGCCGGTCCAGACGATCGCGAGGCCCTTCGTGTGGATCTGCTCGGCGAACGCGTAGCCGCGGTCGAGGCTGACAGCCGGGATCGTGCGAGCGAGGGTCTGCGCCACGTGATCGAAGGTGTTGTGGTTGTCGTTTCGAACGATCACTTTCCAAGCGCCGCCCGTGCCGCTGCCCGGGCCCCCGGTTCGCGGCAGTTCGATCGTCTGGCTCATTGCGCGCCCGCCTCCGCCGCCCCGCGCTTTGACCAGTAGCGGGCGAGACCGTCGTAGATGTGGTGAAACGGCGCGCCCTGCTCGTAGAGCGCCGCAGCCGGCTCTCCGCACGCGCTCACGATGTCGGCATGCAGCTCGGCCACGAACTGCGCGCTGTCGGTCTCGCGGGCACGCGCCGCCCAGCGGTCGAGCTGGGCGTCGGTGCGGTCGAGGTGCTCGGCGGCGTCGTGAGCGGCGCCGAAATGCGTGAACGCGAGGCGCCGCGGCTTCCACGCGCGAACGATGTCGAGCGACTCGTGCCAGAGCTCGATGTCGATGTCAGGCGGCGGCGTCGGCGGGAGGACGTACTCGAGCGGCTCGATCCTCACCCCGGCGACGTCGCCGACGAACGCCGTCCCCGAGCCTGCGTGCCAGTAGCTTACGTGATGGGAAGCATGGCCCGGCGTGTAGGCGACCTCCAACTCGCCCAGGCGCTCGCCGCCACGCAGCGACCTGACCCGATCGGCCGCCACCGGGACGAACTCGCCCCACAGCCGGTCCATATCCTCGCCGTAGAGACGCGTAGCGCTGTCGATCAGACGCGACGGGTCGATCATGTGAGGCGCTCCGCGCTCGTGCACCCAGACCTCGGCGTCGGGCCAGAGTCGCGCAAGGGTTCCCGTTGCGGCCGCGTGGTCGAGGTGGATGTGGGTCAGCGCGATGACGCGCGGCTGCACACCCGCGAGGCCCTCCAGCAGCGCGCCGACGCTGACGGTCGGACCCGGGTCAACCAGAACGTCGCCGACGAGCCAGGAGCAGATGACGCGCGAGTGGCCCAGGTGATGGACATCGATCGGGCGTATCTCCGCGGAGGACATCGCCGAGCGAAGCCTACAATCCCCCACCGATGAGCGGTCAGGGATTCCCCCGCGATGCGACCGCCACAGCGACGCGATGCGACCGCGACGCGGCGCGGATCGAACCGGCTGTTGACAGATCCCCGGCGGGCGCGCGATGAGGATCGAGGCGCCTGGCCCCGGCGAGCTGGCGGAGCGACTGCGAGCGCGCGAGTTGACCGCGGCTCCCGCCGTCGTTACGTTGCTCGAGGACCGCTCGAAACGCGCGCAGGCGCGAGAGCTCCTCGCCGCGCTCGGGCCGGCCGCACTCGGGGGCGAGGCACCCGGACAGATCGTCGGGATGACCGGTCCGCCGGGGGTCGGGAAGTCGACGCTTCTCGGCGCGCTTGCCGCGAGATGGCGCGCCGGCGGCCGGACCGTCGCCGTGCTGGCGGTCGATCCGTCGTCGAAGGCGTCGGGCGGGGCTCTGCTCGGAGACCGGATCCGGATCGCGAGTGACGGGGTAGGCGGCCCTGAGCGGTTCATCCGCTCGATGGCTTCACGCGAGCGGACCGGCGGCCTCGCTCCGGCGACGCGCGCCGCGGCCGTAGTGCTCGCGGTCGCGTTCGACGTCGTCGTTATCGAGACGGTCGGGGTCGGCCAGTCCGAGACGGACGTCGCGGACGCCACCGACACCGTCGTAGTCATCGTCCAGCCAGGCGCCGGCGACTCCCTCCAGTTCCTGAAGGCCGGCGTGATGGAGGTTCCGGACATCCTCGTCGTCAGCAAGGCCGACACGGGAGGTCCAGCGCAGACGACGCTGAACGACGCCCGCGCGGCCCTCCAAGTCCTGGGCGCCGAGACGGCCCCCGTGCTCGCAGTCAGCGCCCTTCCCCCGGGTCAAGGCATCGACGAGCTCGAAGCGGCGCTCGCAAACCACCAAGCGCAACTCAACGTCCCGGAGCGACGGCTGCAAAGCCGTCGCTCCGGCGCAATGGCCGATTTCGTCAGTGAATACGGCGAGCGAGGGCTCGATGCGGTCGGGGGGCGGCGCAGCGCAGAGCGGTTGCTCATCGCCCAAGACCCCCACCTCGACGGGCAGTCGCTGGTGGAGTTACTGGCCCGCGCGGGCGGCCTTCCGGTGGACTGACGCGCCCAACCGACTTGACAGACGACACTTCACGATATATCGTGATGCTCGTAAGTTGTGTCGGAACCTATTTGGAGGTATTTAGATGACCGGTCAAGGCTACGCCGCCCGTTGTGGCGGCCACGGCGGTCCGCGCGGCTTTCGCGCGGCGATGATGATGCGCCACGGAGGGGGCCCGTTCGGCGGGCCCGGAGAACAGTTCGGCTTCAGCGGGCCGCGCGGCTTCGGCGGTCCACGCGGGCGCGGAAAGGCGCGGCGCGGGGACATCCGCACCGCGGCGCTGCTGCTGCTGGCCGAGGAGCCGCGCAACGGCTACTCGATCATGCAGGAGCTCGAACAGCGCTCCGACGGCGTGTGGCGCCCGAGCCCCGGCTCGGTCTACCCCGCGCTCTCGCAGCTCGAGGACGAAGGGCTGATCCGCTCGCAGGAGCAGGACGGACGCAAGCTGTTCGCGATCACCGACGCCGGGCGAGAGGTTCTCGCCAAGCGCCCGGGGGACGCGACGGCGCCCTGGGAGGCACTGCTCGGTGGGGTCTCCAACGACGTGCAAGAGGTGTTCGGCCTGATGCGCCAGGTCGGCGTCGCCGGCTTCCAGCTCGCGCAGACGGCGACCGAGCCGCAGCTCGCCGAGGCCAAGAAGGTCCTCAGCGAGGCGCGCAAGGCGCTCTACCGGATCCTCGCGAACGGGGACGACGCGGCCTGAGTTGAACGCGCGCGAGGCCGGCGCCGATCGAAAGGCGCCGGCCCGCGCACCGCTCGTTCAGGGCGCGCTCGAAAGAGTTGCATGCAGCCAGTCGAGCGTCGCCGCAAGCCCTTCCGCGTAACCTACGCGCGGCTCCCAGCCGAGCAGCTCGTGCGCCTTCGCGTTGCTGAAGTCCTGGTCGCGGCCGAGGACTCCGACCGCTTGGCGGGAGAGCAGCGGCGGGGTGCGCAGGCCGCTGGCGCGCCGCGCGGCGCGGTAGCCGTGCTCGAGGCCGCTGCCGACCACCCACGCGAGCGGGTAGGGCATGCTCAGCCTTGCGGGCCTGCAGCGCAGTCCGGCGGCGAGGTCGTCGGTGAACGCACGCCAGGTCGTCGCGAGGCCGTCCGTGAGGTTGAACGCCTCGCCGATCGCTACAGGCGACGTCAATGCGAGGAGCGCGGCATCCACAACGTTCTCGACGTAGGCGAGCCCGGCGATCGGGCGGCCGCGGTCGATCAGCAGCATGTGTCCGGCGCGGAGCGCGCGCGCGATCTCGCCGATCACCTCGCGCGATCCCGGTCCGTAGACGGTCGCGGGCCGCAGGATCACCGTCTCGAGGCCTTGCCCGGACCCCGCTCGGCGCACCTCCTCCTCCGCGGCGAGCTTCGTCTGCGCGTACCAGTTGGCGAAGCCGCCAGGCCGGGTGCTCTCCGCGATCGCGCGACCCGCCGGGTGGCCGTAGACGTCGGTCGTGCTGAAGTGGATGAAGCGGCGCACGGACGCCGCGGCGTGAGCGGCCTCCAGGAGGTCGCGCGTCCCCGCCACGTTCACGCGCTCGATCTCGGCGACCGTCGCCCAGTCGGACACCAGAGCGGCGCAGTGGATCACCTGCGTCACGCCGTCGGTCGCGGCGGCGAGCGACCGCGCGCTCCCCAGCTCGCCCGTCACGAGCTCGACGCCGAGCAAGCGCAGGGCGGCGGTGTTGCTCGTCTCACGCACAAGGCAGCGAACGCGGTGCCCCTCCCCCACGAGGCGGCGCGTCAGAGCGCCGCCGATGAAGCCGCTCGCCCCTGTGACGAGGCAGAGCTCGCCCGGCGGACTGCCAGCGCTCACCGCGGCTTGCGTCGGGCGCGCCGGCCGAGGGTCGCGGTCGCGATCTCGCGCACGACTCCCCAGTTCTTGCTCGACGGCCCGTGGCAGTCGGCGAGCACCGCGTCGAATGCCACGAGGAAGCTCTGGGCCTCCCCCTCCGACAGAGTCAGGGGCGGCAGCAGCTTGATCACATCGTTCTTGCCGGCCGCCATCGTGATGACGCCGTGGTCGCGGTGCAGCGGGATCACGATCAGCTGCGGGAAGAGCCCCTCGCTCGCCATGTGGATCAGCCGCCAGTTCACCTTCGCGACGCGCGATCGCGGAGCCCCGAGCTCGATTCCGATCATCAGGCCGCGCCCGCGAACCTCCGCGACCATCTCGTAACGGTCGGCCAGCTCGCGCAGCCCGTCCAGCAGCAGCTTGCCGATCCGCTCCGAGTTCTCGACGAGGCCGTCGCGCTCGATGATCCGCAGCGTCGCGAGGCCGGCAGCCATCGAAAGACGGTTGCGCCCGTAGGTCGACTGGTGCACGTAGGAGCGCTCGAGCGTCCCGACCGCGCGGTCGAAGATCTCGCGCCGCGTGACCATCGCAGCAACGGGCATGTACCCGCCACTGAGCGCCTTGCCGACGAGCACGAAGTCCGGCTCGAGCCCCCAGTGCTCGAGCGCGAACCACCTCCCCGTGCGCCCGAGGCCAGTCTGGATCTCATCGGCAACGAAGAGCGTCCCGTAGCGGCGGCACAGCTCCTGCGCGGCAAGCAGGTAGCCGTCCGGCGGGAGCGTGACCTCGCGACCCTGGATCGGCTCGACGATGAACGCCGCGACGTCCTTCGCACGCAGCTGCGCCTCGAGCGCGTCCAGAACGCCGAACGGGACTCGCTCGCAACCCGGCAGCAGCGGGCCGAACCCCTCCTTGAAGAAGTCATCGCCGACCAGCGACAGCGGTCCGAGCGTCACGCCGTGAAAGCTCGAGTCGCACGAGATCAGGCGCGGCCGTCCCGTCGCCGCCCGCGCGAACTTCATCGCCGAATCGACCGCCTCCGCACCCGTGCTCGCGAAGAACACGGCATCCAGACCGTCCGGCAGACGCTCGCACAGCTCCTGCGCAAGCATCCCGGCGAGAACCGAATAGTGGATCTGTACGCCGTCCACGAGGTCCGCGGCGAGCGTCGCGGTGAGCACCTCGCGCACGTCGGGATGGTTGTGCCCGAGGCTCGCGAACCCCTCGCCCGTGTGGAAATCGAGGTGGGCGCGACCGTCCGCGTCGTAGAGGTATGAGCCCTGCGCGGAGACGTACTCGCGGTCGAAGCCAAGAATCGCCAACACGTCCACGAGGTGGCGATCGAGGTGGCGCGACGCGAGCTCGAGCGCCTCACCCGTTCGCGCGCGCGCATCCGCGAGGACCCCCAGGGAGTCGCCTGCTTGCGTGAGCGAAGGTTCGAGCGTCATCACGATCGGCCGGATCACCCGCGCGGCGCGGATCTTCGACAGGGTGGGCAGTCTACGTCCGTGCCCGAGCGGGCGCACCGCAGCGCCTCGCCAGTACGCGCCGCCCTGGGACGTGCCGGCGAGGCGCGCGCAGGACCGGCGTCTCGCTACAGGTGGGCCGCAGGCGGGCTAGTCTCAGCTGCACCATGAGCGGCGAGATCTAGGCGGATCATGAGCGCGGACCCCTACCTGCACCCGCGAGCGCTGCTGGTCGAGTGCATGGACCGTATCTACGGCTACCGCATGACCACGACCTCTGGCGGCAACATCTCGATCCGGGAGGAGAGCGGCGAGATCTGGATCACGCCGGCGAGACTCGACAAGGGTCGACTGCAGGCGCACGACATTGTCCATGTGGCGGCCGACGGCTCCTGGGAGGGGCCGGCGAAACCGTCGTCCGAGCTGCCGCTGCATCAGATTATCTACCGCGCTCGCCCCGATGTGCGGGCGATAGTGCACGCCCACCCGGTTGCGCTCGTCGCGTTCAGCATCGTGCACGACGTACCCGACACCCGGGTCTTTCACCAGGGGTGGCGGACCTGCGGCGAGCCGGTCCTGGCGCCCTACCGGCTTCCCGGGAGCGCGGAGCTCGGGGACGCGATAGCGGGTGCGCTCGCCGCCGAGCACTCGTGCGCGATCCTCGAGAACCATGGGGTCGTGACGGTCGGCGGGGATCTGGCGCAGGCGTTCCGCCGTTTCGAGGCGCTCGAGTTCGTCGGCAAGACGATCATCAAGGCGCGGCTACTGGGCAACGAGGTCCACGGGCTCTCCGATGCCGAGCTGGCGCTCACCGACGGGCACGTCGCGGCGCTCGAGCCCTTGAGCGCGCAGACACCCGGCAATCGCGAGCGCGAGCTTCGTGCGCAACTCGCCGAGTTCGTCCTGCGCGGCTACGACCACCGGCTCTTCATCAGTGCGCACGGGACGTTCTCGGCGCGCGTCGACGACGCCTCGTTCGTGATCACGCCGCACCACGTGGATCGTGGCGCGTTGACGCCCGCGGACTTCGTCCTGGTCGCTGGCGGACGTGCCGCGCCGGGACCGGCCCCGAGCCATGCGGCGCGGGTGCATGCAGCGATCTACCGCCGCCACCCGCAGATCGCCGCGATCGCGGGCGCCGCGCCGGTTAACGCGACGGCGTTCAGCATCACCGGGTCGGTGCCCGACACGCGCACGATCCCGGAGAGCCGCGTCGTGGTCCGTCAGCCGGCGCGCGTCCCCTACGGCCTGCAGTTCGAGGATCCCGACTCGGTCGCGGCGCTGATCACGCCACAGAGCCCGATCGCGATGCTCGACAACGACGGCGTCCTCACGACCGGCCGCGACGTGCTCGAAGCGTTCGACCGGCTCGAGGTGCTCGAGTCGACCGCCGAGGCCCTGATCAACGCGCGGGCGCTCGGCACCCTCGCCCCGATGGGCGACGACGTGCTCGCCGACCTCGAAGCGGCCTTCCCGACGGCCGACTGAGTGCCCGACGGCGACGCCCGCAGACAGAACACCAGCGCGGTCACGCGTGGGCGTGGGGCCGCGTACGAGGCGGCGCACGGCCGCCGCTAGTCTCTGGTCACGATGGAGAGCGTCACGGTGATGCACGCGAGTGGGACGGTCGATACGCGTCAACGTGCACCGATCGAAGGAGCAGTCGACGGCATCCAGCTAGAGGCGCTCTATTGGGATGCCGTCGCGCGGGTTACGCTCGGCTGCGTGCGGTTCTCGAGGGAGGCGCTGCGATTGTTCGGTGTCTGGCCGGTCCTCCTGCTGTTCGGTCCGCCGGTGGCGGGTCGCCGTGCGATTCTCGGCGGGTTGTTCGCACGACGGCCGAGCGGGACAATCGCGTGGCACGCGGACGGGGTTGATGTGGCCGTTGACGTAGCCGGTTTCGATCCACTCCTGCGGGGGCCGTTGTGGCATCTGGAGGCGCTCCTGCACGATCTCGTCGGCCGACGCTTCCTGGCATCGGTTGCGCACGAGGCGAGCTGAGTGCGCGTCGGCGTCGTCGGAGCGAGTGGCACGATCGGACGGCCGCTCACGACGGCGCTCGCAGCGGAGCACGAGGTGCTCGCAATCGCACGATCCCCGGGTCCGGTCACGAACGAAGCTGTCACCTGGGTTGCCGCCGATGCGACCGATGCCGTCGCGATGTGTCGCGCACTTGACGGTGTAGAGGTCGTCTACCACCTGGTGCACTCACTCGGGCGTGACGACTTCGAAGCGCTCGACCGCGCGGCGGCAACGGCCGTCGCGGAAGGGGCGGCGGCCGGTGGTGCACGCCAGATCGTCTACCTCGGCGGGCTTGGCGAAGCCGCCGATGAGCTCTCGCCGCACCTGCGAAGCAGGGCCGAGACCGCGGCTATTCTCCAGGCGGGCACCGTTCCAGTGACTGTTCTCAGAGCGGCAATGATCGTCGGCGCCGGAAGCGCGGCGTTCGAGACGATCCTCGCGCTCGTCGAACGGCTGCCGGTAATGATCTGCCCGCGCTGGGTATCGGTGCAGACGCAGCCGGTCGCGCTGGGGGACGTGCTGGCTGCACTCGTCGGCGTGTGCGGCAACGACGCGACCTACCATCAGACCTTCGATCTCGGCGGGCCCGAGGTGATGACCTACCGAGCGATGATGGAGCGAGTAGCGCGGATGCGCGAAAAGCATCCAATCCTTGTCGAGGTGCCGTTCCTGACGCCACGGCTCTCCTCGCTATGGCTGTACCTCGTCACACCGGCGAGCGTGGCGGTCGCACGCCCACTGGTCGAGGGGCTGCGAATCCCGACGATCGCACACGACGAACGGATCTGGAGCCTCCTCCAACTGCCACGCACAACCTTCGATCAGGCTGTCAAAAGGGCGCTCGCGGAACGCGCCTGAGCCGCAGCACCTGCGCGGCAACCGGACGACGCTCGCCATCCGGCGTTCGTCACCCGTCGGCCGAAGTTCGACGCCGACCCGGGCTGCGTCCGACTGGCTGGCGCGGCGGCTCACCGGCAGCGACCGGCGAGCTCGCGCGCACGACCGGCAGGTCCACCGCCATTTCGATCGCCTCGCCGTGGTGGGTGACCCCGAGTGACGGTCCTTGGAGGAGTGAGTAGCGCGCCTCTGCGTGCGTCACATCGACCTGCAGTCGGCGCCCTCGAAAGCACATGCGAAAGGTGAGACGAGTGAGTCGCTGGGGCAGGCGGGGCGCGAAGCGCAGGACACCGTCGTGGTCGCGCATGCCACCGAATCCGGCGACCGCGACAACCCAGGCACCTGCAAGCGCTGCGATGTGCAGGCCATCGCGAGTGTTGTGCTCCAGGTCGTCGAGGTCCATCAGCGAGGCCTCGGCGAAGTAGTCGTAGGCAAGCTCGAGCTGGCCAACCTCAGCGGCAATGACCGCCTGCGTGCACGCCGATAGCGAGGAGTCGCGCACTGTCAGCGCCTCGTAGTAGGCGAAGTTGCGCGTCTTGGCGTCGACGCTGAACGCGTCACCGCGCAGGTGCATCGCGAGTACGAGGTCTGCCTGCTTGACGACCTGCTTGCGGTACAGGTCCACGTAAGGAAAGTGGAGAAGCAGGGGGTACTGCTCCGGCCTCGTTCCCTCGAAGTCCCACAGCTCGTGTTCGGTGAAGCCCTCGGCCTGGGAGTGGACGCCACGCCCCTCGTCAAACGGAATCACGACCGCCTCCGCGGCGTCGCGCCACGACGCGATCTCCTCGGCTTTGACACCGAGCTCGGCGGCGCGATCGACCTGCCGGCCGGCGACGTCAGCCGCCAGGCGCAGGTTTCGCTGCGCCATGAGGTTGGTGTAGATGTTGTTGTCGGCTACGGCGCTGTACTCGTCGGGACCGGTCACGCCGTCGATTCGAAAGCGTCCGTCGGAGTCGTGATGACCGAGCGAGCGCCACAGCCGCGCAGTCTCGACCAGCAGCTCGACTCCGAACTCACGCTCGAACGCTTCGTCGTCGGTGGCGGCCTGATAGCGCCCGACCGCATCGGCGATGTCCGCAGCGACGTGAAACGCGGCGGTTCCGGCAGGCCAGTAGCCCGAGCACTCCTGTCCGTCGATGGTGCGCCAGGGAAATGCCGCGCCCTCGAACCCCAGGACCTTCGCCCGTTCGCGCGCCAGGTCGAGCGTCGAGTGTCGCCAGCGTAGGGCGTCGCGCGCGGCCTCTGGCGCGGTGTAGGTGAGGACCGGCAGTACGAACGTCTCGGTGTCCCAGAAGGTGTGCCCGTCGTACCCCGGCCCCGTCAGCCCCTTGGCCGCGATCGCGCGCTGTTCGCCGCGGGCACCCGCCTGGAGGGTGTGAAACAACGAGAACCGCACGGCCTGCTGGAGCTCCGCATCGCCTTCCAGCTCGACGTCGGCGCGCGCCCAGAAGTCATCGAGGTATTCGCGCTGGCCGGCGAGCAGCGCCTCCCAGCCCGTGTGGACCGCCTCGGCCAGCGCCGCGGCAACCTGATCATCCAGTGCCGCGATCGAGCGCTGGCTCGACCACCCGTAGGCCAGCAATTTCACCACGCGCAGCCGCTCACCAGGCGCAAGCTCGGCGGTGATCGTCACGCGAGCGAGGTCAGCGCTGCTCTCACTCGACGTCCGCACCCCGGACGGACCCTCGATCACGTGATCCATTGCCGCCGCCATCCTCAGTTCGCTCCGCTTGGTGGTGTGCACGAGCAGGGCACGCACCTCATCGTTGGAAAACCGTTCCGACTGGAGGGGGGAGTTGAGGTCTGCCGCCGCGCGAGGGTCCCCCTCAGTGGGGAGCATCGGCTCGTTGGCTACGAGCTCAGACTGCACGACCACCCGGACGGGGGCGTCCACCGCCTCGACTTCGTAAGCGACGGCGGCGACAGCTCGCTGGACCAGCGACACGAGTCGCACCGAGGACACCCGCACCTGCTTGCCGGCCGGCGAACGCCACTGCGCGCGACGTCGCAGTACGCCCGCCCGGAAATCGAGGACGCGCTCGTGGCTTTGTAACTCCCCGAAGCGCACGTCGAACGGCTGATCGTCAACGAGAAGGCGGATGATCTTGCCGTCGGTCACGTTGACAACGGTCTCTCCTGCTTCCGGGAAGCCATAGCCGGCTTCCGCGTACGGCAGTGGGCGCTGCTCGAAGAAGCCACCCAGGTAGCTGCCCGGCAGCCCGGGTGGCTCACCTTCGTCGAGGTTCCCACGCAGCCCGATGTGCCCGTTCGCCAGCGCGAACACCGATCCGGTCTGATCGAGAACGTCGAGGTCAAGCTCGGTCTCACAGATCGACCACGGGTCAACCGAGAACGAAGGATGGCCGATCACCGGACCTCCAGCAGTTCGTCGAGATCGGAGACGACGATGTCCGCACCGTGCTCCCGCAACGCGCCCGCCTGGCCGACGCGATCGACGCCAACAACATAGGCGAAGCCGCCGGCTCGACCGGCGCCAACGCCGACCAATGCATCCTCGAACACCGCCGAGGCGTCTGCCGGCACGCCGAGCGCTCGCGCCCCGGCGAGGAACATGTCGGGTGCCGGCTTCCCCCTCAGATGCTTGCGCTCCGCGACGACGCCATCGATCCGCGCTGCGAACAGATCCTCGATGCCGGCGGCGAAAAGCACCGCGCGGCAATTGGCGCTCGAGGAGACGACAGCTGTAGCCAGGCCGGCGTCGCGGACGGCCGTCACGTAGCGCACCGAGTCCGGGTAGGCCTCGACTCCGCGATCGCGGATCACCCGCGTCACGATCGCGTTCTTGCGGTTTCCAAGCCCAATGATCGTCTCCGCCCCGACCGGGTCTCCCGGGTCGCCATCCGGTAGATCGATCCCGCGGGAATGCAGAAACGAGCGCACACCGTCGGAGCGAGGCTTCCCGTCGACATACTTCTCGTAATCGCCGACCGTGTCAAAGGCGACAAACCCGCCATCGCCACGGTCAGCCCGCTCGCGCAAATAGCCGTCGAACGCCTCCTTCCACGCCGCGGCGTGCACCTTCGCCGTCTGAGTCAGTACACCGTCGAGATCAAACAGGCAGGCGCTGACGCGGTCAGGCAAACCAAGCACGAAAAGGCCTCAGGCCTTGCGAACGCGTGTCAAGCGCTCTCGCGGCATCGAAGGCGCCGCGCGCAACGGTGATTGCTCCGCGCACTGGCTGCAGACGCCGCGTCCGCCGGTCCCCTCCTGGCGGTGAGACGCTTTGATCTCCATGCCGTAGCGGCAGGCGTTGTCAGTGTGGTACACGTCGCGGTGGCTCGGCGGGTACTCCCGAGATGTCGTGTGGTACGCGTGCTTTGAGCTCGCGCCATGACTCGACGGCGGAGCGGCGGGCACCTCAGACGCGGCAGCGCCCGCGCCGCGCACGACGCCCGACGCGGCAGCAGACACCGGGTCAAGAATGCGGTATGCGAGCAGTTTCACGCGATCAGTGAGCAGGAACCAGGCGATCGCGTAGCCCCAAACAACCAGCGCCCAGTACCACGGCAGCGGGGTGACGAGGACGCCGCCAACTGCGATTGCGGTGGCGATCGCTTGCGCGCCGATCACGGCGATCACGAGTATCCGCGCGGGACGGGTCGACCAGAACGGTCCACGCGTGCGGGTCAGAAAGATCGTGAGATGGCCCGCGACGGAGAGCATCAGGTACATCAGCGTTTGCAGCTCCGGTCGGGCGAGCGCGAATACGCTGTCGGCGACATAGAACAGGCCGAACGCGGCTACCGGTCCGACGAGGCCGAGTACCGAGGCCATTCCGAGGACAAGGCGCATGTTCCACGCCTCGGGTCGGGCGGAGTAGCGGACGTTGTCGTAGGCGATGGAGAGGATCGCGCCGTCGTTTAGGAGCGCGAGCAGCACGATCATGATGGCTGTGACGGGAAAGAAGTTGTAGAGGAGGATGACCAGCGTCACGAGCCCGAGCACGCGCACGGTCTCGGCGATGCGGTAGATCGCGTAGCTGTTCATCCGCTGGACGATCCGGCGGCTCTCTTTGATCGCGTCGATGATCACCGACAGACCCGGGGTCATCAGGACGATTGATGCGGCGGCGCGTGCGGCGTCGGTCGCACCCGAGACGGCGATGCCGCAGTCGGCCTTCTTGAGTGCAGGCGCGTCGTTGACACCGTCACCGGTCATCGCGACGATGTGCCCTTCGTTCTGGAGGACATCGACGATGTGGAACTTGTGCTCCGGGAAGACCTGGGCGAAGCCGTCGGCCGCCCCGATCGAGGCGGCAACCGCTGCGGTCTGCTTGCGCTTCGCGTCGCCGAGGCCAGCGGCGTCGAGGATGCTTGTTCCCAGACCGAGCTTCTTGGCCGTTTCCTGCGCAATCGCCAGCGCGTCGCCCGTGACCATCTTGACCTTCACGCCGAGCTCACGAGCGGTGTTCAGAGTCGCCTTTGCATCTTCGCGCGGCGGGTCGAAGAGGGGGAGCACACCGACAAGCCGCCACGCTCCGCCTCCCTCCGCGCGGGCCACGCCCAGCGACCGAAAACCCCGCGCAGCGAATTCGTTGATGGCCTCGTTGGCGTCGGTCTTTGCCGTGCCGGTGGTGCCGGCGAGAGCCATGATGACCTGCGGCGCGCCCTTCGTGACCTTGAACGCCGTGTGGCCTTTCGCGGTGACGGTTGCCTCTGTGCGTTTGTGCACCGGGTCGAACGGTTGGAAGTGACTCACCTTGTAACCTTGCAGCGCCTTGGTGTCCCCCAGACCTTGGAGGATGGCGAGGTCAATCGTGTCGTCGTCGTCGGCGCGTGACGCCAACGCGGCATCGAGGATCACCTCGTCGGCGCTGACGCCGCTCACTGCGTACGGATCGCCGAGCGTAAGCTTGTTCTGGGTGAGCGTGCCGGTCTTATCCGAGCACAGCACGTCGACGCCCGCGAGCTCCTCGATCGCGACCAGGCGGCTGACAATCGCTTGCTTCTTTGCGAGCAGGCGAGCCCCGACCGCCATCGTCACCGAAAGCACGGTTGGCATTGCGACGGGGATCGCGGCGACGGTCAAGACGAGCGCGAACTCCAGCGTCGTCAGGAACGCGTCGCCGCGCATTAGAGAGACGGCGACGATCAGCGCGACCAGCGCGAGTGCGAGAACGATCAGGTAGGTACCGATCCTGAGCACCGCGCGCTGAAAGTGGCTGACGCTGTGCGCATCCTGGACGAGCTGCGCGGTCTTGCCGAAATAGGTGTCGGTTCCGGTGGCATAGACGAGTGCGCCGATCTCGCCCTGGCGGATGATCGAACCGGAGAACACGGCCTCGCCGGACTTCTTCTCGGCCGGCAGCGACTCGCCGGTCAGCGCCGACTGATCCACCTCGACCGGGTCGCCGTCCAGTAGCCGCGCGTCCGCCGGGACAATGTCGCCCATCCGCATGCGGATGACGTCCCCCGGCACCAGCTCGCGCGCCGGCGGTGTGGTCCACTTCCCGTCGCGCTTGACGCGCGCCTTGATCGCCAATTGCGCCTTCAGAGCGGCGATTGCCTTGCCCGCCTGGTGCTCCTCAGAGAACCCGACCGCAGCGTTCGCGACCAGCAACACCAGGATGATGAAGAAGTCCGCCCAATGCGCGAGCGCGGCCGAGAGGACCACCGCAATCTCGATCATCCACGGAATCGGTCCCCAGAAGTAGGCGAGGAACGCCCTGAGCGGGCTCGTCTCCCTCTCCTCGATCTCGTTGGGCCCGTACTGTGCCAGTCGCTTCGCCGCCTCGAGGGCGGTGAGCCCGCCCGGTGACCAATCGAGATGCTGCTCCACGTCCGCCAGCGGCACGTCTTTCAAGTCCTCGCTCGCCGCAGGGGAGGATCCGCCGCGCGCGCCAGGAGCAGGCGACGCGCGGCGCTGCGCTCGCGCGCCGCCGCGATGACGCCCGCCGGATGCCTTCTTGCTGCTCGTCGCGCTCACGCCGCCGCTCGGTCTGCCGCGGTGCTGGGCTCCCGACGGCGTTTCATTTGCCGGCGCCCCATTTCCAGTCGCGGATCTCGGGCATGTCCTGGCCGTGCTTGTCGATGTACTGGGTGTGTTCGACGAGCTTGTCCTGCATCGTCTGCTTGAGGTAGCTGCCCGCGGCACCCAGCCCGGGGATCCGATCGACGACGTCTCCGACGAGATGGAAGCGGTCGAGGTCGTTCTGCACACGCATGTCGAACGCTGTCGTGATCGTGCCCTCCTCGTTGTATCCGCGCACATGCAGGTCGCGGTTGTGGCGGCGGTAGGTCAGGCGGTGGATCAGCGATGGGTAGCCGTGGAAGGCGAAGATGATGTGCTTGTCCCTGGTGAACAGCGAGTCGTAGTCGCTGTCGCTGAGCCCGTGCGGATGCTCGCTCGCGGATTGCAGCTTCATCAGGTCGACCACGTTGACCACGCGGATCTTCAGGTCCGGCAGCGCGTCGCGCAGGATCGATGTCGCGGCCAGGATCTCGAGCGTCGGCGTGTCGCCGGCGCACGCCAGGACCACGTCCGGCTCGGCGTTCTGATCGTTGCTGGCCCACTGCCAGATGCCGATGCCCTCCGTGCAGTGCACGACCGCCTCGTCCATGGTCAGCCACTGCGGCATCGGATGCTTGCCGGCGACGATGACGTTGACGTAGTCGCGCGTGTTCAGGCAATGGTTCGTGACCGACAGGAGGGTGTTCGCATCCGGTGGTAGGTAGACGCGGACGATGTCGGCCTTCTTGTTTACGACGTGATCGAGGAAGCCGGGGTCCTGATGGGTGAATCCATTGTGGTCCTGCTGCCAGACGTGCGATGAGAGCAGGTAATTCAGCGACGCGATCGGCCGCCGCCACGGGAGCTGCTTGGTCACCTTCAACCACTTCGCGTGCTGGTTGAACATCGAATCGACGATGTGAATGAACGCCTCGTAACAGTTGAACAGCCCGTGCCGCCCGGTGAGCAGGTAGCCCTCTAGCCAGCCCTCGCACTGATGCTCGCTCAACATCGAGTCGAGCACTCGCCCATCCGAGGCGAGGAACTCGTCGTTTGGCTCAACCCTCCCCTCCCACTGCCGCGAGGTCACCTCGAAGACCGCTCCCAGCAGGTTTGAGAGCGTCTCATCTGGACCGAACAGACGAAAGTTGCGCCGCTCCTGATTGAGCGCCACGACATCGCGCAGAAAGCTGCCCAGGACGTGCGTGTCCTGCGCATCGACTGCGCCCGGCGCCGGGACGTCGACCGCGTGGGCGTGAAAGTCCGGCAGGCGCAGATCGCTCAGCAGCAGCCCACCGTTGGCGTGTGGGTTGGCGCCCATCCGTAGCGAGCCCTCGGGCGCCAGCTCGGCGAGATCGTCCATCAAGCGGCCGTCGTCGTCGAACAACTCGTGCGGCCGGTAGCTCTTCATCCATGCCTCGAGCAGCTCAACGTGACCGGGGTGCTCGGCGTCCACCAGGAGCGGCACCTGGTGCGCGCGAAACGTGCCCTCGATCTGCAGTCCGTCGACGATCTTTGGGCCTGTCCACCCCTTCGGCGACCGCAGCACGATCATCGGCCAGTGCGGGCGCGTGGCGTCGTGGTTCTCACGAGCAGCACGTTGAATCCGCTTGATCTCCGCGATCACTGTGTCCAACGCCCCGGCCATCAGCTGATGCATCGCGGCCGGGTCGTGCCCATCGACGAAGTGCGGCGACCAGCCGCAGCCGCGAAGGAACTGCTCCAACTCCTCGGGCGCGATGCGATCGAGCAACGTGGGATTGCTGATCTTGTAGCCGTTCAGGTGCAGGATCGGCAGGACCGCCCCGTCGCTCACCGCGTTCAGGAACTTGTTGGACTGCCAGGCAGTCGCCAGCGGACCCGTTTCCGCCTCGCCGTCACCGATTACGCACGCGACGATCAGGTCAGGGTTGTCGAACGCAGCGCCGAACGCGTGGCTGAGTGAGTAGCCCAGCTCGCCACCCTCGTGAATCGATCCGGGAGTCGTCGGCGCGACGTGGCTCGAGATGCCACCGGGGAACGAGAATTGTGTGAACAGCCGCTTCATCCCCGCCTCGTCCTGGCTGACGTTCGGATAGATATCGCTGTAGCTACCCTCGAGGTAGGTGTTGCCGACCAATGCCGGGCCGCCGTGCCCCGGTCCGGCGACATAGAACATGTCGAGCTGCTGCTCGCGAATCACGCGGTTCAGGTGCACGTAGATGAAGTTCTGTCCCGGTGTCGTGCCCCAATGCCCGACGACAAGCGGCTTTACGTGCGAGAGCTTCAGCGGCTCCCGCAGCAGCGGGTTGTCGTACAGGTAGATCTGCCCGACCGACAGGTAGTTCGCAGCGCGCCAGTACCGATCCATCCTTGCAAGTAGATCTGCGGAAAGCGGCTGCGTATTCGGCGCGATCGGCGAGCTCGTCGTGAACGTCTCGGCGGCCAGCACGCGCTCAGCCATGCGGTTCGCCGGCCGCGAGCTCACCTCGCGTGTCGGTCGGTCCCAGGGGGCGCGTCGCACCGGCAGGCCGGCGACGCCTCGAGAACCGCCGCCGGCGAAGAGCAACCGAGCCGCCGGGCCGGAGCTCGAACACGCCGCGTTCAACGCCGGCCTGCAACGCCAAGTCGAACGTGCCCTCATGCCAGTGCGCCGGATGGCAACGACGCGCAAGCTCATCGCGCGCAAGCACCCCGAACGGGGCGAGCTCATCCGCAAGCAGCGTGACCTCGGCACTTCGCACCGCCGCGCGGTGACCGCGAAACCGCATCCGCTGAATGCCGCGGAGGCGCTGCCCGGTTCCACCAGCGGAGCTCATGCCGCCACCGTTGCGCCGGCTCGGTGCGTGTCGGAGTGGCTGCTTTCGGACCCCGAGAGTACGATTTTGAGCGCTCCGGTGCCGGCGGCATCGGCAAACGTGTCGTAGGCCGCCATCGTGTCCGCGAGCGAGTAGTGGTGCGTCGCGAACAGCGATGGGTCGAGCCGGCCGCCGATGATCAGCCGCAGGAGCTGCGGGATGCTGAACGTGTCGACCAGCCCGGTCGTGATCGTAACGTCGCGCGTCCAGAGCTTCTCGAGATGCAGCGTCGCCGAATGGCCGTGAACGCCGATGTTCGCCACGCGCCCTCCCGGCCGGATCAGCTCCGCTGCGAGCTCGAACGTGCTCGGCACGCCGACGGCTTCGAGCGCGACGTCGACGCCGAGCCCGCCGGTCATTTCCATCAGCAGGGCGACCGGATCCTCGCGACCGTTGTTGATCGTGATGTCCGCGCCGAACCGCAGCGCGCTCTCGAGGCGACTGTCGGCCAGATCGATCGAGACAATCCGACCCGGCGTGTACAGCTGCGCCGTCAAGATCGCCGAAAGGCCGACCGGCCCGGCGCCGACAATCGCGACGGTGTCGCCCGGCGAGACCATCCCGTTGAGGACACCGACCTCGAATGCGGTCGGCAGGATGTCGGCGAGGAAGAGCACGGCCTCGTCGGAGAGCGTGTCAGGAAACTTGTAGAGCGAGTTGTCGGCAAACGGGACGCGCGCGAGCTCGGCCTGTAGTCCGTTGATCGTGTGGCCGAGAATCCAACCGCCGCCGCCAAGGCACTGGCCGTAGCGCGATTCCTTGCAGTAGCGGCAGCGGCCGCAGGCGCTGACGCACGACAGCAGCACGCGGTCGCCTTTGGCGATCGTGCCGACGGCGGCGCCGACCTCGACGACCGTGCCGACCGCCTCATGGCCGAGGATCGTTCCCGGCAGTGTCTCCGGGACGTCGCCCTTCAGAATGTGCAGGTCGCTGCCGCAGATCGTCGAGGTATCGATGCGAACGATCGCGTCGGTCGCATCGATGATCGTCGGGTCATCGACGGTGTCCCAGCCGCGCACGCCTGGGCCGTGGTAAACGAGGGCCTTCATGGTTGTCTCCTATCGCGGTGAAGTGCAGGACGCCGGCCCATAGGCCGGCGAAAAATCGGGCGCCGCCACGGGACTTGCCCCGGACGGCCTCATCCCAATGGATGTGAGCATCGCGGCACTGTCGATGCTCCTGACGGCTCCGGTGGACTTCACGGCGGCGCGGGCGCCGCCTGCGACCGAAGCATTGAAAACCGTGGGTGTCTCGGGCACAGAAACCTCCGGGTTGGTGGATCCTCGGAAGTCAGGTCGCGTTGCCAGCCGCAGGCTGACCTCGCGTGTATGCCCTCTGCCTTCGAGATTACTCCGCTCGATGATCGGGCACTCTCCGACCGGGGTCACCGCCTGTGTATGTCCGGGCCTGGGTCGCTCCGAGGCGCGCGGCGGAACGCGGCGTCAGGGTACGGTCTGCAAGTGGGCTTCTACCGCGAGCACATCCTTCCGCGGCTGGTCGATCGCGCTTGCGGCAGCGCGAGCCTACGCGACTGGCGTGCGGCCGTCACGCGCGGACTGGAAGGCCGCGTGGTCGAGCTCGGCTTCGGGTCGGGACTCAACCTTGAGCACTACCCGGCAAGCGTCAGCGTTGTACTCGCGGTGGAGCCGGCTCGCGTAGCGCGCCGTCTAGCGGCGCGACGTGTCGCGAGCTCAGGTGTGACCGTCGAGCACGTCGGCCTCGATGGCCAGTCGATCCCGCTCGATGACGAGAGCTGTGACGGCGCGCTGTCCACGTTCACGCTGTGCACAATCCCAGACGCGGCCGCCGGGCTAGCGGAGCTGCGCCGAGTGATACGTCCCGGTGGCCGCTTCCACTTCCTCGAGCACGGCCTAGCTCCCGACCCTGCAGTCGAGGCGTGGCAGCGACGGCTTGAGCCGCTTCAACGACGACTCGCGGGCGGTTGCCATCTGACGCGCGACATCCCGCAGCTGATCGCGGGCGCAGGGTTCGACATCGAGCGCCTCGAGCAGAGCTATGCCAAGGGGCCGCGACCCTGGACGTGGTTCACCATGGGCGTCGCGATCGCCCCGACGCACGTGCGCGGCGTCGAGCGGAGCTTCGAACGCCTTCCCTGAAGCGCAGCTAACGATCGGCCGATGTTTCGCTCTGGGTGCGGCAAGATACTGAGCCGTGCTGGTCCTCATGCTGTTCGCTCTCGTAGTCGGTGCCGGGACCGCGGTCTCGCCCTGCGTCCTGCCGGTGCTTCCGGCGATGCTGTCCGCGAGCGGCTCCGGCGGTGCGCGGCGGCCACTCGGCATCGTGATCGGTCTGACGACGACCTTTGCGATCACGATCGTTGGGATCGCGAAGGTGGTCGACGGCGTCGGCCTGGGCTCCGACCCGCTGCGCGACGTCGCGATCGTCGTCCTGCTGGCGTTCGGGATTGCGCTGATCGTCCCGCGTCTCGGCGAGCTACTCGAGCGGCCGCTGGCGGCGTTCTCGCGACTCGGCCCGCGGTCGAGCGGCGACGGCTTCTTCTCGGGTCTGCTGGTCGGCGGCGCGCTCGGGTTCGTCTATACACCGTGCGCGGGCCCGATCTTGGGAGCCGTGATCACCGTCAGCGCCGCGAGCGGCAAGGCCGTTTTCGTCGGACTGGCGTATGCGCTCGGGACCGGGCTAATGCTGCTTGCGCTGGCGCTCGGCGGCCGGCGGATCCTCGACCGGCTGCGGCGCGCGGGTCGTGGGCTGATCGTTCAGCGCGCGCTCGGGGTGATCATGATCGTAACCGCGCTTGTGATCGCGACGATGCTCGACGTCAAGCTCGACCAGCTGATCGCCAAGCACATACCGAACGTGAACATCACTGCGGCGATCGACAACTCGAGCGCGGTCACAAAACGCCTCGACAAGATCCGCCCGAAGGTCAAGTTCGACCCTGCGCGCAGCGCGGCGCTGCCCGGGGTTGCCACGCCACGCCTGCCGCATTACGGAACAGCGCCGGCCTTTGTCGGGACCGAGGAGTGGTTCAACACGCCCGGAAACCGCCCGCTGTCGCTCGCTGCACTGCGTGGCAAGGTCGTCCTGATCGACTTCTGGACCTACACGTGCATCAACTGCATCCGCACGCTGCCCTACCTCGAAGCATGGGAGAGGCGCTATCGCAGCAAGGGACTCGTGATCATCGGCGTCGAGTCGCCCGAGTTCGCGTTCGAGCAAGACGCGGGCAACGTTGCGAGCGCGATCAAGCAGTTCGGGATCAACTACCCGGTCGTCCAGGACAACAACATGCAGACCTGGAACGCCTGGAGCAACCAGTACTGGCCCGCCGACTACCTGATCGACGCGACCGGAGAGGTGCGCTACTCAGCCTTTGGCGAGGGCGACTACACGCATACCGAAGCGGCAATCCGCGCATTGCTCGCGCGGGCGGGTGCGACGAACCTCGGCGCCGGCGTGCACGCCACCCACGTGATCGTGCCCTCGCAGCAGACCACGCCCGAAACCTACATCGGCACTGCTCGCGCCAACGGCTGGGCAACCGGCCCGGTCAGCGGCGCGCACACATACGCGACGCCCACCAGCAACCTCGCCCTGAGCGAGTTCGCCTACGGCGGGACGTGGACGATCGGGCCCCAGCAGGCGCTCGCCGGCCCGGGAGCGACGATCACCGCGAACGTGCAGGCCAAGCACGTCTACATAGTCCTCAGCCCACCGGCCCACGGCACGGGCCAGGTCGGAGTCCTCATCAACGGACGCGTCCCGACCGCCGCCGACGCCGGCAGCGACGTCCACAACGGCTACGTGACCGTGAACTCGCAGCGCCTCTACAACATCGTCTCCGAGCCCACCGACCAAGGCGAGACGATCCAGCTGCACTTCTCGCCCGGGATGAGCGCCTACTCGTTCACGTTCGGCTGAGTCGGTTGGTCGTGTGGCGTGGGCGGTGCGGTCAAGTTGGCGACCGCAACCGTCGCAAAACACTGCGGGTAGCGAGACAAAACCTTCGGTCCGACCCCGTTTCGGCGCTTGCTACGCTGGCCGCCTAGCGGTCGCGCGCCACGCGGGCCTGACCTAGATCGAGGACGGAGGAGACGATGGGCGAACGGGTGGAATCACGACGTGGGCTGGCGACGTTGCCGGCGGGGTTTGTCGCGTGCGTCGCTTTCGTGGCGTGCGCTCTCGCGTTTGCCGGGAGCGCTCGCGCAGCGCCGGTTGGCGCGAACATCGAGTACTCGATCGGTTTGAACTCAGGCAGCTCCCCTGAGCATATGGTTGAGGGTGCCGACGGCAACGTCTGGTTCACTGACCAAGGAACTGCGTCAGCGATCGGACGGATCACGCCAAACGGCACGATCACCGAATACTCGAGCGGCCTGAACCCGGGCAGTAACCCGACCGACGTCGCAGTCGGTGCGGACGGCAACGTCTGGTTCACCGACATCGGCACCACCAAGGCGATCGGGCGGATCACCCCAAGCGGCGTGATCACCGAATACTCGAGCGGCCTGAACTCAGGCAGCTTCCCGGCCCTGATAGCTGAGGGCGCGGACGGCAACATTTGGTTCGGGGACGGTGGAACCACCAAGGCGATCGGGCGGATCACTCCTAACGGCACGATCACCGAATACTCGAGCGGCCTGAGCTCCTTCGCCGCTCTAAACGGCTTCGCGGCAGGCGCTGACGGCAACATCTGGTTCACCGACGCCCCAGATTCAGCAGTCGGAAAGATCACGCCGAGCGGGACGATCACCTTGTTCCACAGTGGCCTGTACTCGGGATTCTTTCCCACCAACATGGTGGCGAGCGCAGATGGCAACGTTTGGTTCGGCGACATGGGACTCACCAGGGCGATCGGGCGGGTCACACCGAGCGGGACGATCACGGAGTACTCGAGCGGCCTGAACGCAGGCAGCACGCCGGGCTTCCTCGCAGCGGGCGCTGATGGCAACATCTGGTTCGTCGATGACGGCACCACCAAGGCGATCGGGCGGATCACCCCAAGCGGCGCGATCACCGAATACCCCTTCAGCCTAAACTACTCCGGCAGCCTCCCAGTCGCCATCGCGGCCGGCTCCGACGGCAACATCTGGTTCGAGGACGCAGGCACCACTAAGGCGATCGGACGGATCACGCCGAGTGGGACGATCACTGAGTACCCCCTGAACGCAGGAAGTGTCCCGAGCGCCCCGGGCGGCCTCGCGGCGGGCGCTGACGGCAACATCTGGTTCGTCGATAGCGGCACCACGAACGCGATTGGACGGACGGGAACCGGCATGCCGCCGGCGTCGTTGCTCGCGCCGGTCGTCGCGGGCGGCGGCCAAGTGGGGGTCCCCCAGGTCTGTGAGGGCGCCGAGTGGTCGAACTTTGCGTTCCAGCAGCCCCTAACCAGTCTGCTGGGCTTCGACGGATTCGAGTGGACGTTCAACGGCCTCGTCGTCGCCGGGACCGGCCAGAGCTTCACTCCGACTGCGTTCGAGGCGGGCGATGCCCTGGCCTGCGAGGAGACCGTCACCTACCCGCTGACCCCCGTGACCGCGCCCGCGCCGAGCGACGTCAACGCGGTCGCGATCAGCCCGCCCGTAAGGATCGTCGCGCAAAACAGTGGCCCCGCCGGCGCGCAGGGATCCGCAGGGGCCGCCGGTCCCACTGGTCCGCAGGGACCGGCCGGCGAGGTCGAGCTAGTGACTTGCACGAAGGTCAAGGGGAAGAACAAGTGCAGGACGCAGTTGACCTCCTCACCGCAAACGTTCACGACGAAGGCGGCGCGTGCGAGTGTTTCGCGCGCAGGCCACGTCTACGCGACGGGTTCGCTACACGACGGCCGGCTGACGCTGCACGCGGCCAGCGGGCTGCGCGCGGGCCACTACACGTTGACGCTCACGACCGGGACCGGCGCCAACAAGCACATCACGAAGAAGTCGCTCACAGTCGCAAAGACGATCACGATCGCGTAGCCGCCGACTCGTCCGCCGGCTGCCGCCGGCGGACGAGTCGGAGCGCGCGTCCCGCCCGCGTTCCGGCGCGCGCCCGGCGAGACACGCGGCGCTAAACCACCCCGGCGGCGGCCGCAATCGCCTCCGCGATCTGCGCGACCTCGCCAACGTTTGGAACGGACTCCCCGTCAACGACGGTGGCAGTCTGGTACGTCCAGCCCGCAGGGTTCTTCGCCAGGGGCGCGCGACACGGCGTGTCGGTCAACTTCACCGGGCTCGCGCTGACCGCGACCGACGACCATCCGGCCGGCAGGTCAGCGACGCGAGCGAGCGGGGCTCAGTTGCGAAGCAGTAACGCTTCCGCCGCACCCGGCCTCGTGACGGCACCCGAAGTTGTGACGCGCGAGAACTGTGCGATGCACGGCCCCCGTGCGGGCCGCGCATCGCCAGCCGCCCTGCAGTGCTCAGTGGAGCAGCCGCAGGGTGTTGAAGCCGTCGTCGACGTAGACGAGCCCTCGTCCCCCCGGAGCGGTGGCGAGCCCGAATAGCGATCCGGCGCCCGTCTTCGCGTCGCCGGCGGCGGTGGCGATCTGCTGTCCGGCGGGCGTCGTCTCGACGATCTTTCCGTCACCGGCGTTGGTTGTGAGGATGTCGCCGTTCGGGGCGAGGATGAGGCCGAGCGGCTGGTTGAGATGCTCGCCTGAGGTGAGCGTGATGTTCTTGTCCGCGAGCGCCTTGGTGCGCGTCATGGCATCAGGGACGGCGATGATCCGGCTCTCCAACGTGTCGGCAACATAGAGCGTCCCGTTCTTCGCTAGCGCAACACCGGTCGGCCCGATGGCGAGTGCCGCCTTGTCATCGCGCCACGGGATGTCATCGACGACGACCTGCTCGCTTTGGACCTTTGGCACGCGCCCTGCGCTCGAACTGAGTCGAATCCGTACGACCGTAGAGTTATCGATCGTCACCAGGCCGGCCGCCGCGCCGCCGTTGAGCACATTGCTCACGAACAGCGTCGTTGTCGCCCCCTGCGTCGACGCGGTCATGTCCCATGGCCCCTGGATGTTGTTGCCGGCGATCGTCTCGACCGGCTTGCCATTGCTGTTGAGAACGATCAAACAGCCGTACTGCGCTGTCGTGGACATTCCGTTGGTGGTCGGCAGACTGCCTACTACGACGTATCCGCCAGGCAGGATGCTGAGAGCGGTTGTCAGGCCCACCCCGCCCGGACACGAGCCCGGCAACTTCTTCGCGCTGATGGTCGCAAACACCGACAGCTTGCCGGCGGGCGTCAGCTCGACGATCGTCGAGCCGGTCCCCTGGTCGTTTGACTTGGCGTTGAAGTTGCTGACGAGGTAGTCGCCGGCCCTCAGCGAGCCGACGGTGCTCGGCACCACCGCGAGCCCGTACGGATTGATGTCGCCGTTGGACGGGACGGTGGAGCCGACCGTCGTGACCGCATGCAGGGAGGAGAGGAATGCGGTCGGCGGTGCGCTTGCGTAAGCGAGGTGTGTTGACGCTGCGGATGCGGCACCGCCGCCTGCAGACGCGAGCACGACAACGGCGATACCGGCGCGCGCGAGCACGCGAATTGATGGCGTGGACACTGGTGGGTCTCCTGTCGTTTGGATGCACACTTGTGTGTGCGCGACTGAAGACGCCGCGGCGCGTGACTTCCTTCCCGACCGCCGAGCGCCACGCTCCCAGCGCGCTACAGCTCGGCTCCTCTTGCTCAGCGCAGCCGTCGTCGGGACAGTTCGGAGTCGGGATGTTGCGGCGGGAGATGCGCGCGCCGCGCGACGAGCTAGCCCGCCGCGGCGGCGACCGCCATCGCCTCCGCGATCTGCGCGACCTCGCCGTCCGTCGCGATGTAGGCCGGCATCGTGTAGATGAGGTTACGGAACGGGCGCAGCCAGATGCCGCGGTCGACCGCTGCCGCGGTCGCCGCGGCGATGTCCACGGGGTGATCGAGCTCGACGACCCCGATCGCTCCGAGGACCCGCACATCGGCGACACCGGCGGCGCCACGAAGAGGCTCGAGCCCGTCCCGCAGCGCCAGCTCGATCCGCGCGACGTGCTCGCGCCAGCCGCTCGTGTCGAGCAGCTCGATGCTCGCGAGCGCGACCGCGCAGGCGAGCGGGTTGGCCATGAACGTTGGCCCGTGCATCAAAGCGCCACCTGCGCCCCCGGAGATCGCGGAGGCGATCTCCGGCGTACAGAGCGTCGCCGACAGCGTCAGGTAGCCGCCGGTGAGGGCCTTGCCGACGCACATGATGTCGGGGGCGATCGCGGCGCGCTCGCAGGCGAAGTAGGTGCCGGCGCGGCCGAAGGCGGTCGCGATCTCATCCGCGATCAGGAGGACCTCGTGCTCGTCGCAAAGCTGGCGCAGGAGCGCGACGTAATCGGGCGAGTAGAACCACATCCCCCCCGCTCCCTGTACCACCGGTTCGATCACGACCGCCGCGAGCTCCCCGGCGTGGCGGCTGACGAGCGTCTCGACGTCCGCGGCCCATGCCGGGTCGAGCGGCGCATCGACCCCGCCGAGCGGGCGCGGCGCGAACAGGTTCTGCGCGAGCACCCCGGCGAACAACGAGTGCATCCCGTCCACCGGGTCGCAGACTCCCATCGCGCCGAACGTGTCGCCGTGGTAGCCGCCGCGCAGCGCGAGCATGCGCGTCTTGGCGGGACGCCCTCGCGCCTGCCAGTACTGGAGCGCCATCTTGAGCGCGACCTCGATCGCGACCGAGCCGGAATCGGCGAAGAACACGTGCTCGAGGCCCGCTGGCGCCCGCTCCAGCAGCGCGCCGGCAAGCTCGATCGCCGGCTCGTGCGTCAGACCGCCGAACATCACGTGGGACATGCGACCGACCTGCGCGGCCGCCGCAGCGTCCAAGACCGGGTTGCGGTAGCCGTGGAGCGCGCACCACCACGACGACATGCCGTCGATCAGCTCGCGCCCGTCGGCCAGTCGCAGCCGCACGCCGGACGCCTCGCTGACGAGCAGCGGCGGCGCGGTGGCCGGCATCGGGCCGTAGGGATGCCAGACGCGTGCGCGGTCGAGCGCGAGCAGCTTCTTCTGGTCAGCGGAGCCGGACACCCCGGCAGCATAGAATCACCTCGTGAGCGCAGAACCGCGGAACTGGCTCCGGTGCTACCGCTGCTGGTCGCAGGACCTCGAGGTGCAGGTCCACTACGAGGGGATCCATAAGATCGACCCCGAGAGCGGAGAGCGCGCCGAGGTCGTCGACGAGATCCAGGAAGCGGTCGTTCAGTGCCTCGAGTGCATGCACGACCAGCCGCACCTCGGCTTCGTCGACGGGCGTGTCGAGCCGGTCGAGGACCGCTGGGAGCGGATGGTCACCGGCACGCCGTGGGTCGCCTCCTGCACAGTCCAGGTCAACTCGGCCGACGTCGAG
Organism: uncultured Solirubrobacteraceae bacterium; assembly: GCA_964422115.1. Classification (GTDB taxonomy): domain Bacteria; phylum Actinomycetota; class Thermoleophilia; order Solirubrobacterales; family Solirubrobacteraceae; genus Palsa-513. The sequence continues at coordinate 207,601 of CAYQZU010000004.1, forward strand.
ACGTGTTCAGGCCCCGAGGCGGGCGACTCGCTCTCCTACGCCGCGTTCGGCGATTACGGCGTCCGCGAGTTCTTCACCCATGTGCGCTTCCACAAGCATGACGACGACCAGCACATCACCGTGCACCTGCTGGTCGAGCTCTACGCGCGCTCGCTCGACGAGGCGACCGACGTACTCGAGGGCGCAGCGCAGGGCGCGCTGACGATCACCTCGCTCGCCGAGGAGTCACGCCCGCCCGCCGCGACTGGCGGCGACCGCCACTAGTAGTAGTTAGCCTCGGCGCATGCGCCGAGGCTACGATCGGTGCACCCCATTTCGGGGCACACCCCATTCGGGGCGCAGGCAGGCATGCACCCCCCGGAACCTAAGAGCGCAGGCGCTCTTCGAGCGCATCGAGCTGCTCCGTCAGCTCGGGGGGCAACTGCTCGCCGAAGCTCGTGAGGTGCTCGCGCAGCAGCGGCAGCTCCGCCGCCCACGCTTCGCGGTCGACGCGCAGCAGCTCGGTGAGGGCCGCTGCCGTCACATCGAGGCCGTCGGTGTTCAGCGCGCTCGGCGCGGGGACGCGGCCGATCGGCTCGTCGGTCGCCTCGCCGGTGCCGTCGAGGCGGCGGCAGATCCACTCGAGGACGCGGCTGTTCTCGCTGTAGCCGGGCCAGAGGAACCTGCCGTTCGCGTCCTTGCGAAACCAGTTGACGCAGAAGATCCGGGGCAGCTTGGCGGCATCGTGCTCGCGGCCGATTGACAGCCAGTAGGCGAAGTAGTCACCCATGTTGTAGCCGCAGAACGGGAGCATCGCCATCGGGTCGCGGCGCAGCTTGCCGACCGCGCCGGTGGCCGCGGCGGTCGTCTCGGAGGCCATCGTCGAACCGAGGAACACGCCGTGCTCCCAGTCGAACGCCTCGTAGACGAGCGGGATCGTCGAGGAGCGCCGGCCGCCGAAGAGGAAGGCGTCGATCGGAACCCCGGCCGGGTCCTCCCACTCGGGCGCGATCGCGGGGTCCTGCGAGGCGGGGACGGTGAAGCGCGCGTTGGGATGCGCAGCAGGCGTCTCCGAGTCGGGCTTCCAGTCGTTGCCGCGCCAGTCGATCAGGTGCCCGGGCGGCTCGGTCGAGAGGCCCTCCCACCAGACGTCGCCGGTGTCGGTGCGCGCACAGTTCGTGAAGATCGTGTTGTAGCGGGTCATCGCCATCGCGTTCTGGTTGGTCCGCGTGCTCGTGCCGGGGGCGACGCCGAAGAAGCCGGCCTCGGGGTTGATCGCGAAGAGGCGGCCGTCGGGCCCCCACTTCATCCAGGCGATGTCGTCGCCGATCGTCTCGACCTTCCAGCCGGGCAGCGAGGGAACCATCATCGCGAGGTTCGTCTTGCCGCAGGCCGAAGGAAACGCGCCGGCGAGGTATTTGACGGTTCCCTGCGGCGAGGTGACCTTGACGATCAGCATGTGCTCGGCGAGCCAGCCCTCCTCGCGCGCCATAACCGAGGCGATCCGTAGCGCGAAGCACTTCTTGCCAAGCAGCGCGTTGCCGCCGTAGCCCGAGCCGTAGGACCAGATCTCACGCGACTGCGGGAAGTGGACTATGTACTTGTTCTCGGCGTTGCACGGCCACGGGACGTCTTCAGCGCCGTCGGCGATTGGCGCGCCAACCGAGTGCAGGCACTGCACGAACGGGCCGTCCGTCCCGAGCAGCTCGAGCACGCGGTCGCCGACTCGCGTCATCACCGACATGCTGAGCGCGACGTACGCGGAATCGGTGAGCTCGACGCCGATCTGCGAGATCGGTGATCCGAGCGGGCCCATCGAAAACGGCACGACGTACATGGTGCGCCCGCGCATCGCGCCGGCGAAGAGGCCGTTCAGCATCGCGCGCATCTCGGCGGGCTCGCGCCAGTTGTTGGTCGGACCGGCGTCGAGTTCGCGCTCGGAGCAGATGAACGTGCGGTCCTCCACGCGAGCGACATCGCCCGGATCGGACCGCGCAAGGAAGGAGTGCGGCAGGCGCTCGGGGTCGAGCGGCTCGAAGGTGCCGGCGTCGACGAGCGTCCTCGCCAGTTCGTCGTACTCGGACTGCGAGCCGTCGCACCAGTGGACGGCGGCAGGCTTGGTGAGCGCGGCGACCTCCTCGACCCAGGCGAGCAGCTGTTTGTGGGCGGTCGGTGCGGCGATCTCGATCACGCGGCGCCCGCTCGATGCGCTTGGCGGTCGGCGGCGGCGCTTGCGCGGGCGGCGAGCCGGTGGTGGCGAGTGGGCCGGGCCTGCGCTCTGGTCCCGGTGGGCCTGCGGGTTGCCTGATCGGTATCCATGGGCGGCGTCACACTGTGCTCAAGAACGCAGAAGCGCTCCATCGGAGCGCCCTCTACGCAGTGCCACGGGTACGGGGTGTGGCGGCTGCGAGACGTGAGAGCATACGCGCGTTGGCGGTCGATGTGCAACCCGCGGAGGTGTGCGCGAACCGCACTGCGTGCACTCCGCGCAGAACTGAAACGATGCCTGCGCATACGCCTGCGGAAAGCACCGGCGGACCGATCGCGTGAGCAATGAGCGCCTTGCGAAACCCCCGACTCCCGACACAGCAGTTTGCGCGCGGCGCCATGACTTGGGCGCGGCCGACGCCTGCCCGTCCTGCGTTCGCGACCGACGCTCGAACGCCGTGCCGGTCGATGGCGCGAGGGTCACGCCGAGTCGTCGTGGCGCCAGCGCTGGCGCTTGCGGTCGTGCTGGTCCTGGCGGCCGCAGCGACCGCCCAGACGGTGACGCGCTCGAGCGGCGCGGTCAGCGCCACGTTCACCTTCGACTACCACCAGAGCAGCGTCGGCACGCCCTACAGCCACCTTCGACTGACGATCTCTCGCTCGGGCAGGGCGCTCTACAGCGCCCCGGTAAACGACCGCTGGTGCGGGACGATGTGCTGGCCGAACCAACCGGGCACACTCGCGGTCGCCGACGTCGAGGGCAACGGCCAACCGGACGTGTTGCTCAACCTCTACACCGGCGGGGCTCACTGCTGCAGCGTCACCGAGGTCTACCGCCCGACGGCGGCGCACGGCTATACCCGCCTCACCCACATCTGGGGCGACCCCGACTATCGCCTCGAGCGCCTGACCCCCGGCGGCCCGTACCGCTTCGTAACCGGTGATGACCGCTACGCCTACGAATTCGCGGCGTACGCGTTCACGGGCCTGCCGCTCGAGATCCTGAAGCTGTCCGGCGCGCGGTTCGTGAACGTCACGCGCTCCTACCCGAAGCTCGTCGAGCGCGACGCGAGCGGCGATTGGAAGTACTACCGCGAGAATCGCCGAAGCGGCACGGGGCTCGGCTTCCTCGGCGCTTGGGCCGCTGACGAGTACACGCTCGGTCGCGGCGCCGCGGCAACGCACACGATCGCCGCGCTCGAGCGAGCCGGCCAGCTCCGCAGCAGCACGCCGGGGTACTGGTCAGGGGGCGCCAAGTTCATCGCGCGCCTGGACGCGTTTCTGCGAAAGACCGGGTACAGCCGCTGATGCGAATCGATCTGCAATCGCACTCGCTCCACTCCGACGGCGCGCTCCCCGCTTCCGCCGTGGTCGAGCAGGCGGCTGGCGCCGGCGTCGAACTGCTGGCGCTGAGCGATCACGACACCGTCGGCGGGATCGACGAAGCACTTGCGGCCGCGCGCGAGTTCGGGGTCGACCTCGTGGTCGCGACGGAGATCTCGGCCGTCGACGCCGGCTACGAGGACCTCCACGTGCTCGGATACGGCGTCGATCACCACGATCCGGTCCTGCTCGAGCGGTTGAGCGACGCGCGCGCCGACCGGGGTTTGCGGGCCGAGCGCATGATCGGGCTGCTCCGCGACCTCGGCTTCGCCGTCGACGAGGAACCGCTCGAGGCACGCCGCGCCGAGGGCAAGCCGGTCGGACGCCCGCATCTCGCCAGCGCGGTCCTCGGCCACCCCGACAACGCCGCGCGGATCGCCGAGGAGGGTCACAGCGACGTTTCGTCGTTCATTCCCGCGTACCTGATCCCCGGAGCTCCGGCGTACTCCGGACGTACTCACCCAACGGTCGCCGAGGCGATCGGATGGATCCACGACGCGGGCGGCCTCGCCGTCTGGGCACACCCGTTCTGGGATATCGATGCCGATGACGCCGTCCTCGACGCGGTCGAGCGCTACCGGGCGTCCGGACTCGACGGGGTCGAGTGCTTCTACGTGACCCACGACGAGCGCCAGACGCTGCTGCTTGCCGACCGCTGCGCCGAACTCGGCCTGATCACCACCGCCTCCTCGGACTATCACGGCCCTGAGCACCGCCTCTTCAGCCGCTTCCTCGCGTACAAGCTCTACGGCCGCCAGCCGCATCTCGGAGCCCTTCTCGCCGCGCATTCTTAATGAGGTCTGATTGCCGGACGCTAACGTGGCACTAACACTGCGCAACATGTTGGGATAGGTTTGTGCGGTCTGCGCCCGATTTTCGCCACGGCGCGCGCGAGCGATCGCGCAACGAGGAGAACCTGAGCACGATGCATTTGCCACAAACCAGAGCCAGACCAACGGTGGGGGTTCGGCCGTTCGGCCGCGCCCGCCGCGTCGCCGGCACGCTCACCGCGCTGCTCGTCGCGTCCGCCGCCTCGCTGAGCGCCGGCGCGAGCGCCGCCGCCGTCAGCGCACCCGCGTGCCTGCCAAAGTCCTTCGCCACCACCTCGAAGCTGCCCGGCGTCCCGGTCGACGTCACGCCGGCCCCGGGTAGCGGCACCGCGGATCCCGCGACGCAGATCAGCTTCGTCGGCCTGCCGATCGGCCGGATCCGGGTCATCTCGGTGGTCGGTTCACAGAGCGGCAACCACAGCGGCCGGCTCGTCGCCTACTCGCAGGGCGACGGGGCGAGCTTTATTCCGCGTACCGGGTTCACGCCAGGTGAGCGGGTGAGCGTCCGAGCGATTCTCGGGTCGACGGGCACGCAGAAGACGTGGAGCTTCGGCGTCGACACACCGTGGTCCACCGCAGGGGTCAGCCCGTTCCCGAATCCGAGAGCCCCGACCTACGACTACCAGACCTTCGCGACCCTGCCGGCGGTGCATGCGCCGGTGATGACGGTGATCGCTCACGATCGCGACCCGGCCGCGGGCGAGATCCTGACGAGCAACGGGCCTGCACCCGGGCGCTACGGGGCGGCGATCTACGCTCCGAGCGGCCGGCTCGTGTGGTTTGAGCAGATGTCGGGTCAGGAGGTCGCCGACGATCTCAACGTCCAGAACTACGAGGGTCACCACGACCTGACGTTCTGGCAGGGCCACGTGCTCTCGCTCGGTTTCGGCCAGGGCGAGGACGTGGTGCTGAACTCGCGGTACCAGAGGGTCGCGACGTTCCGGGGCGGCAACGGCCTGCGGCCCGACCTGCACGAGTTCCAGATCGCTCCACACGGGGTCGCCTACGTGACCGCGTACAACCCGATCCGCTGCGATCTGCATGCGGCAAGCGGGCCGTCCGACGGCGTCATCCTCGACGCGACGGCACTCGCGATCGACCTGCGCACCGGACTCGTCCGCTGGGAGTGGCACGCCCTCGACCACGTCGACACGAGCGAGTCGGAGACCTCACCGCCAAACGTCCGCGCGTGGGACTGGTTCCACATCAACTCGATCGACCCGGAGCCGGGCGGCGACATCTTCATCTCCGCGCGCAACACATGGGCCGGCTACCAGCTCGCCGGCCTGAGCGGCACGATCCGCTGGCGGCTGGGGGGACTGCGGAGCTCGTTCAAGATGGGCCCCGGAACGCGGACCGCGTGGCAGCACGATGGCCGCGTCCTCGCGAACGGTGACATCACGTTCTTCGACGACGGTGACCCCGGCGAGCCGCAGTCGCGCGCGGTGACGATCTCGCTGGACCTCGCGAGCCACACCGCGAAGCTCGTCTCAGCGTTCACCCACAGGAACCCGCCGCTGCTGGCCGCAAGCCAGGGCAACATGCAGACGCTGCCCGACTCGAACACGCTCGTCGGCTACGGCGGCGTGCCGGAGATCAGCGAGTTTGCGCCGGACGGCTCACTCCTCTTCGACGCGCACCTCCCCTACGGCCTGATCTTCTATCGCGCCTACCGCCAACCATGGAGCGGGCTCCCCGCCAGCCCCCCGGTGGCGTTCGCGGGCCTCAACAACGTCGGCGAGACCATCGTTTACATGAGCTGGAATGGAGCAACGGGCGTCCGGTCATGGCGCGTGCTGGCCGGCGTGCGCGCGAACAAGCTCGCGCCCGTCGTCCGCGTCGCCGACAATGCGTTCGAGACCTCGACGATCCTGACGCTCGGCTACCGCTACGCGGCCGTGCAGGCGCTCGACGCGAACGGCCGCGTCCTCGGCCGCTCCCTGCCGGTCCGCGTCCTCACCTACAAGCAGGCGTTCCCGTCGTGATCGGCGTGTCCGGTGAGGGCGCACGGGCGCGTCGCGTCCTCGGCTATCGTCGGGCGCCGATGCCGCTCCACTTGCGCTGCTCGCCCCGCCCCTCATCACCAAGCCGCGCCGGTCGGCGATGAGCGTCGAGACCGCACCGGTGCCGGCTCCCGAGTCGCTGCAGGCCGGCGGGCGCAGCTGGGGATCGCGCTCGGCGTGGCTCCTCGCGGTCTGCTGTGTCGCGCAGTTCATGGTGATCCTCGACCTGAGCATCGTCAACGTCGCGCTGCCGTCGATCCAGTTGAGCCTCGGGTTCTCCTCGAGCGAGCTGCAGTGGGTGATCGACGCGTACACGATCACCTTCGCCGGCTTCCTGCTGCTGGGCGGGCGGATCGCGGACCGCTACGGGCACCGCAACATGTTCGTGGCCGCGCTGCTCCTGTTCGCGCTCGCGTCGCTGGCCGGCGGCGGCGCACCGACGCGCGGCGTGCTGATCGCGGCCCGTGGCGCGCAGGGTTTTGCGGGCGCGTTGATGGCGGCATCCTCGCTTGCGATCATCACCTCGTCGTTCGAGCCGGGCCCGGTCCTGCATCGAGCGATTGGCGCGTGGGCCGCGATGAACGGCCTCGGCGGGGCCGCGGGAGTGCTGTTTGGCGGGATCATCACGCAGGCGCTCACGTGGCGTTGGATCCTCCTGATGAACCCACCGATCGGCGCCGCGGCCGCGGTCGTCGCGTGGATCGTCGTACGCGACCGGAAACGCGACACAAACGTAGCGCGCTTCGACCTCGCCGGCGCTTTGACGCTGACGATCGGGCAGATGGTGCTGGTCTACGGCGTCGTCGAGGCGGGCCTGCAGGGCTGGAGCGCGTTCGGCGCGCTCGGCCCGATCATCCTCGGGCTCGCGCTGCTCGCCGCGTTCGTCGTGATCGAGACACGGTTCGCAGCCGCTCCGCTCGTTCCGTTCAAGGATCTTTCGAAGACGCTTCAGATGGCCAACAACATCGTGCTGCTGTTCAGCGCGGCGCTGTTCCCGATGTGGTTCGTCAGCTCGCTCTACCTGCAGCAGGTTCTGGGCCTCTCGCCACTTGACACCGGCTTGATCTTCCTGCCGATGACGCTGACGATCATGTTGGTGGCGCGGCGCAGCGGCAAGCTCGTCAGCCATTTCGGCGTGCGTCCCGTCCTCGGTAGCGGCCTCGTGATGCTGACGACCGGGCTGCTGCTGCTCGCGCGGATCGGCTCCAGCGGCAGCGGAGTCATCTACGTGATGATCCCGGGAGTGCTCGTCGCCGCGGGCATCGCGATGTCAATCGTGCCGTCGACGATCGCGGCCACCCAGGGCGCGAAGCAGGGCCAGGCGGGCCTGGCATCGGGCATCGTCAACACCTCGCGCCAGGTCGGCGGCGGCCTCGGTCTCGCGGTCCTGATAACGCTCGCGACGCAGCAATCGAGTCACCTGATCGGCACGGGCGAACAGGTCTCCCAAGCACTCACCGCCGGCTTTCGACTCGCTTACCTCATCGCCGCCGCACTCGCGGGCCTCGCGGCACTGCTGACGTTCTTCGCGCTGCCGCGGCTGGCGGGACAGTCCTCCTCGCGGCGATTTGTCGCGGCGATCGGTGCGATCGTCCTCGTCTTCGCGGTGCTCGACGTGACGCTCGGCAACTCGAAGGCGGCGCCACTCGGCTCATACAAGACGAGCAACACCTACCAGTTCGTCAGCGCGCCGTCGCTGCGTCCGCCCAGGGTCAGAACCGACCAGCCGACCATCAGCGGGAAGCTGGCTCCGGGATACCTCTTGACCGCGAACTTCTACGACCTCAACAACCCGCCGCTGACCGGCCAGAGCGGCCCGCTGATCCTCGACAACAGTCTGCAGCCGGTCTGGTTTCGGCCGATCCCGACGAGCGTCGTCTCCTCCAACCTGAGCCTCCAGAGCTACGAAGGAAAGCCGGCGCTCGCGTGGTGGCAGGGGCAGATCACGAACACCGGCGCGACCGAGAGCGGCGAGTACGTCGTCGTGGACCAGCACTACCGCACGCTCGCCCGCCTGCACGGCGTGAACGGCTGGCGGTTGACGCTGCACGAATTCACGATCAGCGGCAACGACGCCTGGGTGACCGCGAACAAGAACCTGCCGATGAACCTCTCGAGCTACGGCGGCGCCTACAACGGCGCGTTGATCGACTCGGCAGTGCAGGAGTACAACCTGAAGACCGGCCGGCTCGTGCGCACCTGGGACGCGCTCGACCACATCCCGCTGAGCCAGTCCTACGCGTCGCTCCCAACCAACGGCTTCCCGTGGGACGCGTACCACATCAACTCGATCCAGCTGATCGGTGGCAAGTACTTCCTCGTCTCGATGCGCGACGACTGGGCCGCCTACCTCGTCAACATCGCCACCGGCAAGGTCGCCTGGACGCTCGGCGGGCGCAACTCCACCTTCCGCTTCGGATTCGGCGCGGACTTCCAGTGGCAGCACGACGTCCGCCTCGAAAGCGGGGCCTCGCCGCTGCACGGCAATGCGGTTCTGACGATGTTCGACGACCACTGCTGCCAACTCACCGGCGGTGGCACCTACGTCGCTGCGTCGGCGCCGTCGCGTGCTCTCGTGCTCGACGTGAACCTCGACAGGCACACCGCGAAGCTCGCGGAGCAGTACGGAAGCGCCTTCGGCCTGAACTCCGACTACATGGGCAACACGCAGCAGCTCGCGAACGGCAACGTCCTGGTCGGTTGGGGCTCATCGCCCTACATCACCGAGTTCAGCAGCGCGGGGACGCCGCTCCTCGACGCCGTCCTGCCGGGCTCTGACCTGAGCTACCGGGCGTCCCTCGAGCCCTGGGTCGGCACGCCCTACTACCCACCCGCCGGCGCTGCGCGCCTCCACGGCGGGAAGACGACCGTCTACGCGAGCTGGAACGGAGCCACCCAGGTCGCCTCCTGGCGTGTGCTGGCGGGTAGCGCCGGCGGCTCGCTCACAGCGCTCGCAACCGCCCGCAAGCGCGGTTTCGAGACGCCGATCGCGGTGCCAGGCGCCGATCGAACCTTCGAACTCCAGGCGATCGGCGCCGACGGACGGGTGCTCGCCAGCTCCAAGCGCTTCTCCGCGACGCACTGAGCCCAAAAACCGACGCATTCACCGCGCCCACGGAGCGGCAGGTCGGTTTCGCCGACCAATAGCCTCGCGGACCGCGCTGAGTATCGGCACGCCGGTCGCGGGTGCAAATCAGGCTCGCGGGAGCTCGCCGCGCGCCGCCACCCCTGTTAGGATCCTTCATCCGATCTTAACTTCGGCCAACAAAATGAACTGTCTTCGCAACCTGCAAGGATCCGCGGTGTCCCAATGGCAGTGAACGCGCTACCCGAGACGCACAAGCAGCGAAGCCACCGCCCCACCGCCCGACCCGCGGGCCGGCGTTTCAGCGCGGTCGAGGAGCGCAGACCGGAGCGGCAGCCCTCCGCTCGGCCCGTCCATCTTCGTGCGCTTGAGTCTGAGGCTGTGCATGTGATGCGGGAGGTTGTGGCGA
>CAYQZU010000005.1:0-29472 GCA_964422115.1 uncultured Solirubrobacteraceae bacterium
CGCCCGCGGATTCAAGTACCGATTTGAACCCGGCTCGCATCATCGGCTGGTCGTCAGCGATGACGACGCGGAGCGGCGTCATGAATCGGCTCCGAGATAGGGCAGCACGGCCGTGACCTCGAATCCTCTCCCCGCCCGGCGCTGGGCGCTCAGCGTCCCACCGAACATCGCGACGCGCTCGCGCATGCCGACGAGGCCTTGCCCGTCGCCCGACGTGTGCTCGCGCGGCGCGTCGGGCGTATCGCCGGCGTCGGTGATCGTCAGCCGGAGCCCCTCGTCAGCGTAGTCGAGCGTCACGTGCGTGTCCGCGCTGGCGGCGTGCTTGACGACGTTGGTGAGCGCCTCTTGGACGATGCGAAACGCCGAGAGATCCTCGCTCTGTGGCAGCTGGCGCGGCTGGCCGTGCACCGTGAACTCGATGCTCAGACCGGCCGAGCGCGCCTGCTCCACGAGCCGGTCAATGTTGGCGAGACCAGGTTGTGGCGCGAGCTCTGCCGCCGCTCTGTCGGTCCGCAACAGCCGCAGGGTGCGGTGCATCTCGGCCATCGCCTGGCGGCCGAGGTCTGCGATCGCGGTGGTGTCGCTCGCGACCCGGGGATCGTCGATCGCAGCACCGAGTCCCTGCGCCTGGACCACCATCAGGCTGACGTTGTGAGCGATCACGTCGTGAAGCTCCTGGGCAATGCGCACACGCTCCAGTGCGACCGCCCGATCAGCGAGCAGTTCACGCTCGCGGTCCAGCCGCTCGGCACGCTCGCGAAGCCCGTCGATCAGCCTGCGCCGGGCACCGACATAGAGACCGAGCGCAACGGCAGCGGCGCACGATCCCGTGCTCCCGATCGCGAATCCCAGCAGCCCATCCGCGGCGAGGTCGCCGCCCCAACCGGCTGTCGCGACGATCGACGCGACAGCGACGGCAAGCGCGGCGGCCGCGGGAAGTTGCCACGAGCGGCGCGAAGCCATGGCGAATAGCACCACGAGGGCCGGCAGCAGCAGCGTCGGGTCGTCGGGGATCACCGCCGTCACAACGATCGCGAGCAGCAGTGCCGGAATCGGCCGCCGCTCACGCGCGAGCACTGCCACCACGGAGGCCAGCGCGAGGAGCAGCACGAGCGGCTCGTGGCGGTGTACCGCGGTGATGCCCAGTGCAAGTACCACCGGGATCGAGACGATTGCGGCGAGCGCGAGATCGCGACGAGCGAGCGAAAACTGGCGAGCGCGCGCGATCGGGGCCGGGGACATCGTCTGAGGATATCCCCGGCCCCGCGCGATCAAACTGGCGCCAAGGCGCAATCGCTTCACACGTCGCGCCGCATCAGGACCACCGCACCGGCGGCGAGCGCCGCGGCGCAGTAGCCGGCGAACACCGCCAGACCGGCCCACGGCGAGAGCGTGTGGGCGTGGGCCGTGACGTCCATGATCGCCGAACCGGCGTTGCTCGGCAGGTACGGATCGATCGCATTGGCGAGACTCGAGGGCAGGATCCCGACCAGCGGCGGGATTACGAACATGACCGCTGCGAGTGTTGCGATCCCCGCTGCGGTGTTGCGCAGGATCGTTCCGAGACCGATGCCGAACAACCCAACGAGCGTCAGATAGACGGCCGAGCCGATCACCGCGCCCGCGACCCCGCTGTGGGAGAAGGCGATCTGGATGTGTTGCGATGACAGGAACGACTGTCCTACGAAGAACGCGATCAGCGTTGACGGAAGCGCCACGGCGAAGCCGACAAGTGCAAACACGCCGACCTTGGCCCAGAGCACCGGCAGTCGCGCGGGCACCGCGGCGAACGTTGAGCGGACCATGCCCGTGCTGTACTCGCCCGTGATCAGCAACACGCCCAGCACACCGATCGCGAGGACACCGAAGTCGACACCAAGCAGGCTCGTGGAAACAGGATCAAAGGTCGCCTTGTCAGCCGCGCTCATCGAGATCCAACGCGACGCCGTCGCCGCGCTCGCGATCACGCCGAAGCCAATCGTCGCTACCGCCGTGATCAAGAGCGTGTACCACGTGGAGCGCAGCGACCGGAGCTTGGTCCACTCCGAGAACGCGACGCGGCGCTGGGTAACGCGGGTCGCCAGCGCGTTGCGCGGCCGGACAAGGGTGACGGTGGCGGAGTTCATGCTGCCATCCTTTCGTGCTCATCGATGGTGGTGGTTGCGGTGTTGTCGGACCCGCGGTATTCGATCTCGTCGTGCGTGAGCGCCATAAACGCCTCCTCGAGGGAGACCTCCACGGGCGTGAGCTCGTAAAGGACGAACCCGTTCGAGGCAGCGCTGCGTCCAATGTCGTCCGAGCTCAGTCCCTCTACCTCGAGCACGCCGCGCTCCTCGCTCGACACCGCCACGTCAGGACCGAGGAGCAGTTCGCGCAGCTCACCCGCTTGTGGCGTGCGGACACGGACGACATTCCGCGATGAGTCACGTACGAAGTCGCTCACGCTGATGTCGCGGATCAGCCGTCCGCGCCCAATGATGATCAGGTGATCTGCCGTGAGGGCCATCTCGCTCATCAGGTGCGAGGAGAGAAACACGGTGCGACCCTCGGCCGCGAGCGAACGCAGCAGGTCCCTTATCCAGTGGATCCCGTCGGGATCCAGGCCATTGATCGGCTCATCGAGGATCACCACCTTCGGATCTCCCAACAGGGCTGCGGCGATCCCCAAACGCTGACCCATCCCGAGTGAGAACTGCCCGACGCGCTTACGCGCAACACCGCCGAGGCCGGCGAGCTCGATCAGCTCATCGACCCGCGCGTGTGGGATCCCGTGCGTCTGCGCCAGTGCCAGCAGATGGTTGTACGCCGAGCGGCCCGGATGCACAGCCCGCGCCTCCAACAGCACCCCAACCTCATGCAACGGCGCGGCATGCTCGCGGTATGGCTTGCCGCCCACCGTCACCCCGCCGCTCGTCGACGCATCCAGACCGATGATCAATCGCATTGTTGTCGACTTCCCCGACCCGTTTGGGCCCAGAAATCCAGTAACGACGCCCGGGCGAACCGTGAACGACAGGTCGTCGACCGCAACCTTCTCGCCGTAGCGCTTCGTCAAACCACTCACATCAATCATCGTGGGGGCTCCTTCTCGTCGGGGCTGTAGCAACACCGACAACGCTAGGCCCGCCCACCTTCGATGGCATCGGCCATCATGCGAGAGAAGGGCGCAGCGAGCGAACGACGTGACGCCAGCGTTTCATCCGCAAGGATGAGCGCTCTCAGCGCAGCGCGCGCCTCAGCAGCGGGCGCTCGTCACGACCGCCGGCGCCGCTCCTCTGCGACTCGTCGTGGCTGCGCGACCCGATCGGAAGGGCGACCTCCGGCCGCTTCCACGGCCGGAGGTCGCTCGTTCTCACCGTCGGGCTCGCCCAGCTCGGCGAAGCGGTGGTGCTTCTCGCGCCCGGGCGGTGCCGCGGTCGCGGTGGATTAGTTGCGGCTCAGCCACGAGAGCCACTCATGACGATCCTCCGTCGTGCTCGCCGCGGCCCCGAGCCAGAGAGCGCAGCTCTCGCCGCAGGAGGATGGACGGGCCACCGATCAGCTCCCATGAGCGCCCTATCCCGATCAGGAAACAGACGATCACAAGCACCGCGATCGTCGTCACCGGCCCGTCACGCCGGGGGTCCGACAACGCCGTCAGGCCGGCCGCGAGTTGAAAGCCGAACGTGACAGCCAGACTGACCAGGAACACGGCGTCGCGGAGCTGCTCACCAGGCTGGTCACGTCTCACTCGCACCAAAGAGAGCAGGGAGGCGAGCACAAACACCAGCCCCAAGATCGCGACCACGAGCGCCGTCCAGCCGAGCCGCACCCCCGGCACAAGCGCGAACAGTGACACCACCAGCGCGTTTGTGAACGCGGTCAGAGCGGCCGATGCGCGAACCCGATGCGCCTGAGACCCGTCCTCCGCAACGCGGTCGTGAGCCACGGAAATCGCGACGAACAGCAGCCCAATCAAGGTCCCGGCGACCGTCGCCGTGGCGCTGAACAAATTATGAAATCCGCTCGGAAGAACAGCTCAATCGTGTCCCAGCCATCGGACGCCCAGCTGGTTCGCAGGCAGAACAGTTTCGACCGAGAGCGGGTTCCGCCTGGCAGACGCTCGCTCCCAGATCGATGCGGCGGTGTGCGCACATATCGGTCGCATGCCCGCCTTGGACGACAAGGATCGCTCTCGACCGACGCCTGCTGCGCGCCTGCTTTTGCAGGCCGAGCGGGAGCAATGTCAGCGACTCGGCTGAGTATCGGATGTCGTCCAACTCAGGAGTGCGTCGCGCTCCGCCGCACACGCTCGCTTTCACGCCGAGTGGCACTTGCGCTCGTGCGCGCTGCGTTCGCGTCAGGCTTGACGCGATGCCTTGTTGACCCGCTTCAAGTTCTCCCGCGCAGCGTTGCGGACCGTCTCAACCGCGTTGTCGGTTAACGGGCCGATCACAGACCGCGCCTCGTCGGGCGAGACCTTCCGCCGTAACGACGACATTGCCGCGAACGCGCAATCCGGGTCAGCGACGAGGATGCGCAGCTCCGGCACAGGATCGGGCTCAGCCAGACGCCACAGCATCCCCACGAGCATCGAGCGCCCCACGTGGCTTCGGTCGATGGCTACCTCGTACACCGCCGGCAAGTCCGTCCGCTGGGCAACCACACTGAGCGCGTTGCCAATCGCCCATTTCAAGCTGGCCTGCCCGTTGGGCGTGCGCCTGAACAGATCGAGCAGCGGCACGAAAGCGCTGCCGCGAGCCGCACTCGTCGACAGCGACCGAACGACGGCTTCCAGCACGCGGGGATCCCGGACCTGGTCGAGACAGGCAAGAAGAACCGGCGTAGCGGCGCGATAGTCAAGCTCGCCTCCGCCGAGAACCTGTCGCCCGCGCGCTGACGTGAATCTCCCGAAGTAGGTCGGGTCAACGCCGGCTTCGGCGAGCGCCTCGCGCACCGCCGCCCAATCCGCAGACACAGGAGGCTCAAACAATGCCACGGCATCGTAACCGCACCCTTTCGCACGAGAAAAGGACTCGACACTGCGGAACGCTCGCATGCCCTCGAAGGCAGGAGTCTCGCGTTCGTCCGACCCCACTTGCGCAATGGACGAGTTGCGAGCGTCTGGCGGGGCTCGCTGGTCACTCCTGCTTTCGTCGATCAGCAGGAGCCTGCGGAGATCGCCGCTCGTTACCGGTCCCGCCTACACTCGGGATTGACAAGGTCGGCTCTGCCGACCTAACGGCCCTAACCAGCCGGAGGCGGAGCGCTGTCAAGGGCTGCCCGTCAGGGGCGCGCCGAAGGCGCGGGCGAAGCCCAGCGCTTTACAGCTAGCGCAGCCGGAGGCTACGTCCCGCGATCACGATCCGCTCATCCTGGCCGCGTCAGCCTCCGCCACCAGCACGATGAGCGCTTGGATCGTGAGGATCAGGTTGTCGGTTGTGTCCTCGATCTCGTCGGCCTTCCACCTCCGCTGCCACTCCGCCGCCGAGATCCCCGTGACCGCCTCGAACTTCTCGGCCGCCCCAATCGCGTCGCCGAATTCCACTGTCAAGAGGCGTGAGCGTCCAGCGAGCCGGCGCTTGTAGGCAGCCAGGCCGGCCTGCGGGACGCGTAGGCCGCGCTCGCTCCTTCGCACGCCCTCTAGCCTGCCCCGCTTGATGAGCTTGTAGACGCCATCACGGGTCATCTCGAGCTCGGCAGCGACCTGATCGACCGTAAGATCACCGACGCCCATAAAGTTGCATATTAGCAGCGCTTCTCTGCTTCGTCTTCTTAGTCCGCACTGTCCAGTGCGTACCGTCTGCAGTGCTTTTGGGCCTTTTGCAGGTCCTCAGGCGGCGCGGGATACACGGATGAGGGTTGGCGGGTGCGCAACGTACGAGTACGTTGGCCAAGCTGACCGAGACTGGGCGCTACTGGTGGCCGTTTGATGCGATGAGCGTGCGGGCCGTGCCATCGGCGGAGACGAGCACGACGGGGCGGCCTTCGTCGGCGGCGCGAGCTATCGCTTCGCCGGCCCAGGGCTTTTCGGCGTCGATGAACTCGCTGCCCTCGGGATAAGGCGAGCGGCCCTCGATCGCGAGGTCGATGGCCTCGTTCATGACTCGCATCGCGGGTGAGGTTCCGTTATGGCTCACGATCGGCTCCAGCCATCGAGGATCGCCTCGTGGTTCGCATCGACTTCGGCGAGCGCGGCGCGCATCCCATCGCCAAGGGTACCGCGATGGAATATCTCGGCAGCAGCCTTGCCGCTGCGGCGCGTATAACGATGAAGCTCGTTGACGCCGTGCGCTCCGTCGTACACGCGGACCGTGTGCGTCTCGGCGCCTTCCTCGACGGCGAGAACGACCGAGTAGTCCACGACCTCGCGACGGTTCGTCACCCATTGGACGATCACCACGAGGCCCCGGCCGAGCGTGATGCGGTAGCGACCGCTCAACTGACCGGAGCCTCGCGCTCGTCTGGCAGGCTCATCGCCGCCTCCTCCCCCACGACCGCTGAGAGGCGCGCAGCGGCGTCGTGGCGCGGCACGTGGTGTACATAGATCATCGTGGTCTGGATGTCCGCGTGGCCCATGTAGGCCTTCACGTCCGACAACGGGAACGCCTGGACGGCGAGCGTGCCGAAGGTGTGGCGTAGGTCGTGGAAGACGAGCGGATCGGGCTTGCGACGTAGCTCGCCGAGCTCAGCCGCCTCCAGGGCTTCGTAGAAGCGTTTGCGCAACGCACTGTCATCGAGCGGCTTTCCGATTGCGGTGGCAAACACGAGGTCGTCGTTGCCGGTGAAGTGCGAGCGCCGGCTCAGGCCGTCGAGCGGCACGGCGGCCTGATCGATCAGCGGCACCGAGCGCACCTTGCCCGACTTTGGCGGCCCTGGCTGACCATGCGTGTAACTCCGACGAACATGGACCAAGCGCTTGGCAAAGTCGACGTCACCCCAGCGCAGCGCCCGCAGCTCCCCGAGCCGAAGTCCCGTGAACGCGGCGACCGTGAAGAGCGCCGCGTCCTGCTCGTCGGCAGCGGCGCGAGCGACAGCCGCGACCTGCGCCGGCGTGAGCACGTTGAACTCGCCGCTGCGACGGAACGTCACTCGTTCGACGTCCTCGGCCGGGTTGCTCGAGATCCAGCCACGGCGCTTCGCGCGCTTGAGGATCCCGTGGAGGAGCACGAGGATCTTCTGGATCGAGCGGCGCGACAGTCGGCCCTCAGAGAGCAGCCGCTCACGGTAGGCGTCGATCCGGCGCGTCTCGATCTTGCCGAGCGGCGTGTGCTCGCCGAACTCCGCCAGCAGATAGGCGCGGACCGTGTTGCGGTAGTCGGCGAGCGTCGACGGGGCACGACGGCGGTCGTGCTCGACGTAGCGCAGCCACTCCGCGCACGCGTCGCCGAAGGTCACGGCGCCGCCGGCGCGCTCGCCTGCGGGCGTCGGTCGCTTCGGCGCGGCCGCCAGGAGCTCACGCAGGGCCACCGCTGCCTCCGGCGGCGTGAGGTAGGAAGGATCGGGCTTGGGGCCGTCGCCGGCGCGCCAGACGACCGCCCCGCGCGGCGTGCGCCGACGCGAGTCCTTGACGTGGGCAGGCCCGAGCTGGCGCTGGTGGCGACCATCGGCGTCGCGCCAGAGCGCGTAGTAGCGGCGCTTGCCGGGCGCACCCTTCACCTGAAGATGTCCGGAGGGCCTCACGCCCGCCATCTCGCCTCCCTCGTCGCCCTGCGGTCGCGCGACATTCGGCGGCCGCTGGGGAACACACTGTGGAACACGAGAAGCCTAGCGCGGAGTGCGGCTGATCGCAAAGCCCCAGTAATCCTGGGCCTCTGCGATGGGCCGGCCAGGACTCGAACCTGGGACCGACGGATTATGAGTCCGCTGCTCTAACCAACTGAGCTACCGGCCCGCGGAGGACAGCCTAATGCGCTCCGCGGGTTTGCCGGTGCCCCGGGGGCGGACGACTGCTTAGACGGACGTTCGACGTGTCCAAGTGAGTCGAGAAGCTATCGCCTCAACGGAAGGGCGTCCCGATCTGAGAGGTGAATGGCATGCCTCTCATTCAATTCCTCGAAGTCGCGGCGCCTGCCCGCGCTGGCAGCGTCGGCGGCGCTCGCCCTCACCCTCGCCGGATTGGTCGGCGCGGCGACCGCAAACGGTGCCGTTGTGAGTGGCGCGGGCGGCGCGCCGATCGGAGTGGGGCCGATCGCGGGCGCAGCCGGGTCGGGGAGCCTGATGAGCGCGTTCGCCGGGCCAAGCCAGGGCGTCATCGACCACGGCGGTCCTGTGCTTCACGGCTTTACGACATACGCGATCTACTGGGATCCGCAGAATGGCTTCTCGGCCGTGACGGAGGGGCTCGTTTCCGGCTTCCTGGCGAACGTCGCACATGACAGTGGCACCGCCGGAAACGTGTTCTCGGTCGCCAGCCAGTACGCCGATACCGCCGGCTCAGCGCGCTACGCGCAAACGTTCGGCGGGGGCTTCGTGGATACCGACCCGTATGCGACCAGCGGCGACTGCTCGACCACGACCTCGGCGGCTCCGACCTGCCTCAACGACTCGCAGGTGGCGAGCGAGGCGGCGAGCTTCGCGGCGAGCCGCGGCCTTCCCACCGGGATGGCGGCGCTCTACGTGATCCTGACCCCGCCGAGCGTCGTGACTTGCATCGACGGCGGCCCGCAATGCTCGACCAATAGCTACTGCAGCGTCCACTCGTACGCCACGAGCGGCCGTTCGACGCTGCTCTACATCCAGATCCCTTTCACCCTCCTCACCTCGGGCGGCAACGCGAAAGCGTGCCAGGACGACGGCAACGCCGAGATCCAGGCCCCCAACGGCGCGGCCGGCTATGCCGACGTCGCCCTCAAGTCCCTGAGCCACGAGATGCTCGAGGCGATCACCGACCCGATGCTCAACGCGTGGTACGACAGTGGCGGCAACGAGGTGGCCGACCTCTGCAACGGGCTGCCTTGGAACCCCGGCTCGTTTCTCCCGACACAAGGTGGCAACGCCAGCGCGGGAACGCTGTGGAACCAGACGATCGGCGGCCTCCACTACTACCTCCAGGGATCGTGGAGCAACCAGATCGGTGGATGCGCGATCGCAACCGCGATCTCGCCGACGTTTACGGCGCCCACAGGCCCGGTCAGCGGAAGCCCGCTCAGTTTTGTCGCGAGCCCCGGAACCAACGCCACGATCGCGAGCTACTCCTGGAACTTCGGTGACGGAACGACTGGCACGGGCCAAACCGCGACCCATACCTATGCAGCGGCCGGCAGCTTCAACGTAACGCTGACCGCGACCGACACGTTCGGCAACGTAGGCTCGGTCAGCGAGCAGCTCGCGGTCAGCGCGCCCGCGCCGGGCGGAAAGACGGCCGGGTCCGCTGGATCGAGCTCAGCCAAGCACGCGAACGTGCGCTGCGGGCCCGTCCGACACCGGCAGAACGGCAGCGCCAGCCGGCGCTGCACGAAGACGGTCGTATCGAGCGGTCACTCGAAGGCCTGCACCCACGGCGGCGGCGGGAAGCTCACCAGGTGCCACCCGGTCGTTCGGATGATCACCCGTCGAGCTGCGTGCATCGAGGTTCGCACGTCAGCGTCGACCCCATGGTCGCTCCGCTGTGCCGCTGCGACAGTCGTGGCCTCGCGCCGCTGAGCGCCGAGCCGGCGAGCTGCGCACGGCGCCGGTCCCTCGCATAGTCTTAGTCGACCGGTGCGGCATGGCGACTCCACGAGCGGCGCGGCCTACTGTCGGGTCGCTAGCAGATGAGCGCCGGCGAACCGCGCGTCGCAGCGCCCGAGCCGGCGGCTGGCGCCACCCGCCGGAGACGACCCTGGCAGCCCGTGAACGGCCGTAGGCCGCTTTCTCTTCGAGCTGAGCACGCCGCGCTCGCTGTTGTGCTGGCCGGGTCGGCGGCCCTCGAAGGCCATGGGATCAGTCACAACGGCTTCGCCAACAACTACTACTCCGCCGCCGTGAAGTCGATGCTCGTGTCGCTTCACAACTTCTTCTTCCTGTCGTCAGATCCAGGCGGGCTCAGCTCGGTGGACAAGCCGCCGTTGGGCCTCTGGTTGCAGGTGCTCAGCGCCAAGGTTCTCGGCTTCCACGCGCTCAGCCTGCTGATCCCTGAGGCCGCTTGCGGCTTCCTGACGGTGCTGTTGACCTATGTCATCGTTGCGCCGCGCTTCGGCCGCTGGACGGGTGTCGCCGCCGCCGCCGGGCTCGCGGTGTTCCCCGCCTTCGTCGCTTCCACCCGCGACAACAACCTCGATGCGCTGCTGATCCTTTTGATGCTGCTCGCGGGCTGGGCGACGGTTCGAGCCATCGAGACGGATCGACTGCGGACCCTCGTGCTCGCCGCCGTCCTGGCAGGTCTCGCGTTCAACACGAAGGCGCTGGCCGCCTATCTGGTGGTTCCGGGCATGGGCCTCGCGTACCTCGTGTGTGCGGAGGGATCCATACGGCGGCGCGTCGTACGAACGATCGCCGGAGCGGTGGTCCTGGCCGCCGTATCACTCGTCTGGATCGTCGCCGTCGACGTGGTTCCCAAGGACCAGCGCCCATACGTCGGCGGCACGATGAACGACTCGGAGTTGACGCTCACCTTCGGCTACAACGGGTTCGGGCGCGTTGCGGGCGAGGTCGGCGGATCGGGCCAGAGCTTTGCCTCTGGCGTCCTCGGCAACTCGGCCGCGCACCCGGCGCCGGGCACGTCCTCAGTACTGGGCCCACGGCTGCACGCGCTCGAGGTGCTGCCGAAGGCGCGGAGCGGAACGACCGGCTCGACTGGCCCCAGCGGGACGGGCGGACTCGCGATCGGTACGCCGGATACGCAGGTCGGCATCCTCCAGGGGACAACGGGCGTGACTGTGATCCCGTCGACCTACGGCCAACCGCCCCCCACCTCGACGCCGACGACGCCCGCCACGACGACCGTCGTGCTGCGCCACTATTCGCCGATTCCGCTCGGCCCGCCCCCGGGTCTGCTGCGGCTCTTCGGTCACGGTTTCGGCGACCAAGCTGCGTGGCTGCTGCCATTTGCCCTCTTTGGGCTCGTCGGACTCCTCGCCGTCTTCTGGCGCAAACCGCGACGGGAGCGGCAGATCGCGCCGCTGATCGTCTTCGGCGGCTGGTTCGTGGTCGAAGCGGTTGTTCTGAGCTTCTCGGACGGGATCGTTCATCCCTACTACACCTCTGCGCTCGGTCCTGGCGCGGCGATCGTTGCCGCCTGCGGCGCGGGAGCGTTCGTGACGCTTGCCCGGCGCGACCGGCGCTGGATCGCGCTGCCGGCTGTTGCGCTCGCTGCGACTGTCGCGGTGCAGATATATCTGCTGAGCGATCAGTACGACTACCTGAAGTGGCTGTGGCCGATCCTCATCGTCGTTGCCGCCGCCTGTGTCGGGCTCTTGTGGCTGCGCCCGCAGCTCACCGCTCCGACGCTCGCCGCGGCATTGGTCCTCGTGCTCATGGCACCGGCGCTCTACTCGAAGACCGTGTGGGATGTCCCGGTCGACGGGACGTTCCCCGCTGCGGGTCCTTACACCGACGCAGGCCAAGGCGGTGTCGGCGCCTCAGCCCCGACGCTGCCGATCCTCGCGAAGCTCTTCCGCTACACCAACTCCAACGCACCCAACGCGCGCTTCACACTTCTGACCCAGGCGTCGATCACCGCTGCGCCGATGATCCTGCTCGGCAACAGAGCAGCCGCCCTCGGCGGCTACGGGACGCAGACGCCTGTGGTGACGCCGGCGCAGCTCGCGAACCTCGTTCGCCAGGGGGACGCACGCTTCATGCTGATGGGCGGGGCCTACACGTGGCGCGGTGGAAACTCGGCCTCACGCGCGATCAAGGAAGCCTGCGGGCTCATCCAACCGGAACGCTGGCGCCCGCCGACCTTCATCGGCACGACCACCCATCCGATCGGTTGGTACCCGTTCGGTGGTCAGAATTACGCGCTCTACGATTGCAAGGGGCACGCTGGCGCGCTCGCCCGCGACTAGAGGGTTCCCCGCGCCGGCGGTGCGGCGGGCGGCCGCCCAGCTCCGGGGGTGGGACTCGAACCCACAACCTCTCGATTAACAGTCGAGCGCATCTGCCAGTTGAGCTACCCCGGACCGCATCGCGGGAGGTCGACGATGACCTTCCCGCTCGACAGACTAACGGGTTCGTGCTCGACCTCGGCATGGCAGTTGGAGCAGAGCAGCGCTCAATGTCGACGATCGCCCTCCGCGCGTTTCCCACCGTAACCTTTGGGGTCAGTGGACGCCCCGCGACGCCCGGCTTGCGCGGAGTGAGGCCTCGCTCTACGTGCAGCCGTTCTGCGGCGTGCCGATCTGGCACCCGTACCAGCGCACCCAGTTGACGAGCATCGTCGCCGGAAACTCGCCGCCCGCGCCTGCGGGAGGCGTGCCCGGCCAACCGCCGACAGCGAGGTCGAGGATCACGTGGAAGTTGTGCTGGTCGAACTCCCAGGTCGGGACAGCCCCGGGGTCGTTCGCAGCCACGTACGCGTCAACGGTGGACTGGTTGACGGTTGCGTACGCGACCCCGTCGAGCGTCCAGACGATCGAGCCTGGGCTCCAAATGATTCCGTAGGTGTGAAAGCCAGCGGTCGGGTCGCCGATCGCCGTCGTGTTGCGAACGGGTAGCTCGTACTGCTGGTTCGAGCCGTTGGAGATCGGCCCGTGGAGCGTGAAGATCGAGTCGATCGGATAGTTCGGGAATTGCGATCCGACGAACGACGGGGACTCGTCGACGTCGATCTCCCCGCAAGCCGGCCACGTGCATGGGCTCGTCATGGACGGGGTGCCGTCGGTCGGGTTGCCGACGAGCCAGAACGCCGAGCACAGACCCTGGCCGGGCGGCAGCTTGATTCTTGCCTGCACTGAACCGTACGCTGACGAGAACGCGCTCTCGAGCTGCGCGGACGTGTACGGCGTGGAGCCCGATCCGTTGGCGAGCGCCGTGATCGCAAGGTCGCCGCTACCGTCAAGTGACGCGTTTGCGCTACTCGCCGCGTCCGTGTTGAGCGTGCCCGGACCGCAGCTTCCGTTGCCCACCGAAGCGGTGAGGTCGGCACCGTCGCTATCGGGCGCGGCGCCGCGCGGCCCGGAGAACTGATCGCTCAACAGGAGTCTCGTGTACGGGTCGAACGGCGGCGCGGTCCCGCTGATGGTCGTGCTGCCCGTCGTGCCGGTCGCGCCGCTCGACGGCGCCGGAGTGCCAACGCCAAACGCGGTGCCGGCACTTGCGAGCGGGGTTGGCAGTCCTGGCGGTGGACTGCCGCTACCGGGCTCCGCGACGAGCGTGACCGTAGCCTGAACCCCGGCGAGCGCGCTGACCGCGCGCACCAGTAGGCGCTTCATCGACGACTTTAGCTTGAGCGTGTAGAAGGTCGTGTTGGTGACGCGCAGGCGCAGATGGAGCGTGCGAGCGGGCCGACCGGGAACGTAGACCGCAACATCACCCGCCTGCGAGTCGTCCAGCAGGGATACCGCGACGCGATAGGCACCGGATACCGGCACGGCGCTGCTCGCAAGGACAGTGCTGGTGTCGGCGAACCCGCCTGAGGCGACCGGAGGCCGACTGGCCAGCGCCGGCCCAGTGCCGGCGAGGATGCCTGCCACAACCACTGCTCCAAACGTGCGTCGGCGCATCGAGTGTTCCCCGCGTCCACGAATCAGTCGAATCGGGGCAGATCCGCCCCGCCGCGAGCGCCGACAGCGCTCGACTACCGCGGTTCATCGGCTGCGCGCGGACGCGGTTGAGATCGTGAATCGGGGATGGCACGGCACGGCAGGCCCACACAGGTGGCCCCGGGTGATCGTGATCTCGCGGCCCCGAGGCGAGCTTCTCGCCGGGGTGAAGCCGCCCTCAGGCGGTCGTTTCGAGGGCGCGTCCCATCCACTCGTCGAGCTCGGCCTTTGCATCGGCGCGCTCCCGTCCGAGCTTCTCGACGCCGGCGCCTCCGCGGGCGCGTAGCGACTGAATCGCGCGTTCGATCCGCGCCAGCTGGAGCTGGCGGACCGCCACCTCGATCTGCCCGGGCACCGCGTGAAGGGTGCTTGCCCGCACGGCCAGCTCAGTCAGCAGGCCTCCGAGCGGGCCGTCAGCGCCCTGGCCACTCGCGCAGATGTCCGCGCGCAGCGCGCGGGCGGCCTCGCGCGTGAGTTCCGCCGAAAACGTGGCGTCGATGTCGAGCTCGCGCAGCAGCTCGGTCCCGCGCTCGGGTAGCGCGATGCACAGGGCCAGGAACCCGGCCTCGACCCGTCCGCCCGCATCGAGCGCTGGTGCCGGCTCCGACTGCCGAGCGGGCCGGTCCTCGGGCGGCCGGGGGGCCGGCGCGGCCCCCGTGCCAAGCACGCCTTCAATCGTGCGCTCGGACAGGCCGAGCTGCGCCGCAACCTCGCGCTCGAGCTCCTCGCGCATCGCGCCGAGGCCAAGCGTCGCGAACACCGGCCGAAGCTCAGCGAGAATTCTGTCGCGCCCTTCGGGGGTGTCGCGCTCGCCTCCGGCGAGCATCCGGGCGACGCGGAAGCGTACGAACGCGACCGACTGCGCAACGAGCAGAGGCAGCGCGCCTGCACCCTCGCGCGAAAGCACGTCGGCCGGGTCGCTCCCGGCCGGCAGGGGCACGACGCGGAGCTCGAGCCCCTTCTGCTCGGCGATCGCCGCTGACTTCACCATCGCCGCCTGGCCAGCGCCGTCGGCGTCCAGCGCAAGAATCAGCCGGTGGCCGAGGCGGGCGAGCACCGCGACCTGCTCAGCGGTAAGCGCGGTCCCCATCAGACCGACGCAATTCTCGACGCCTGCCTGATGCATCGCGATCACGTCCGTGTACCCCTCGCAGAGCACGATCGCCCCGGCGCGCGCAGCGGCACCGCGGGCGAGATGCTCGCCAAAGACATGCCGGCGCTTGTGAAACAGGTCGCTCTCAGGGCTGTTCAGGTACTTCGCCGGATCGTCGGCGCGCATCGCGCGGGCACCGAAGCCCAGGACGCGGCCGCGGCGGTCGCACAGCGGGAAGGTGATGCGAGCACGGAACCGGTCGTACACGCGCCCCGGCCGATCGCTCGAGCGCTGCACAAGCCCTGCCGCGAGCAGCTCCTGGTCGCTGAACGCCGCACGGCGAGAGGCGAGCAGCACGCGATCCCATGCGCTCGGGGCGTAACCGACGCGAAAGCGCCGTAGCACCTGCTCGTCGAGCCCACGGCCCACGAGGTACTCGCGCGCCCGTGCGGCCTCGTCGGACTCCCAGAGTATGCGCTCGTAGTAGCCGCAGGTCCGTTCCAGCAGCTCCTGAAGACGGGCTTCCTGCTTGCGACGGGAAGCGTCCCGCGGATCCTCCTCGGCGATCTCTAGCGTCACGTTGTAGCGATCCGCGAGCTGCTCGAGCGCGCCGGGGAAGTCGAGTCCCTGTGTTTCGCGCACGAACGTGAACGCGTCACCCGACGCCTGACAGCCGAAGCAGTAGTAGACCTTCTTGGACGGGGTCACGCTGAACGACGGTGTGCGCTCGTCGTGGAACGGGCACAGACCGCTGAAGGAGTCGGCTCCGGCGCGGCGCAGGTCGATTCGCGTGCCGATCAGCTCGACGATGTCGATTGCGTCGCGAACACGCTCCACGCTCTCGTCGGTGTAACGCGGCATCTAGCGGTCGGCGTCGGTGCCGAACGACCGGGGCACGGCGAGATCTTCAAACACCCGTATGCAGTAGCGATCCGTCATCCCGGCGATGTAATCGGTCACCCGTATAGCGAGGTCGTCGTCGCCGGGTGGCGGGGTTTCGCAGTAATGGTCGAAAAGGGTGCGGATCACTCGCTCGACCTTCCCATGCTCGGCCCGCGCGACCTCGCCGAGGTAGACCCGCTCGAACATGAAAGCGCGGAGCGCGCCCATCGCTTCAGCTGCCGCGTCTCCCTGAACGATCTCACCGGCCCGTTCCGATTGCTCGACGAGGTCGTGCACCAGCGCGTCGATTCGCCGCGAGCCGGTGTCACCAAGGACCGCGATCGGCTCGCTCGGTATGTCGCTCGGCGCGAGCACCCCGGCACGCAGCGCGTCGTCGATGTCGTGGTTGAGGTAGGCGAAGCGATCAGTGATCCGCACGATCGCACCCTCGAACGTCGACGGCTTCTCCGCTCTGCCGGAATGACCGAGAATTCCGTCACGAACCGGCTCTGTCAGGTTGAGACCGGCGCCGTCGCGCTCCAGGTGGTCGACGACGCGCAGCGACTGCTCCCAATGATGAAAGTGACCTCCGAATCGCTCGCGCAGGCAGCGGTCGAGCACGTCCTCGCCGATGTGCCCGAACGGTGGGTGCCCGAGGTCGTGCCCCATCCCGATCGCCTCGACGAGATCTTCATTCAGCCGCAGCGCCCGTGCCACCGCCCTCGAGATTCCGGTCACTTCGAGGGTGTGCGTCAGGCGCGTACGGTAATGGTCGCCCTTCGGGGCGACGAAGACCTGTGTCTTGTGCTTGAGGCGGCGGAACGCCTTGCAGTGGACGATCCGGTCGCGATCGCGCTGGAACGGGGTGCGCAGGCCGCAGTCGTCCTCGGCTCGCTCCCGGCGCGCCGGGTAGGAGGGCGTCGCGTGCGGTGCGAACTCGCGCGCCTCGCGCTCGACCTGACGCGTGGCGAACCGGGCCGCCACCTCCTCACGCGCGGTCGCCGTCATCGTCTATCCGCCGCAGCCTGGCGCGGCCCGTCGTCACGTGCCACCGCTGAGCGCAGCCGAAGGTGCGCGTGGTGCTCGAGCGTCTCCGCGATCGCCCGCTCGGCCTCCCGCAGCGCCTGGGCGGATGCGGGTGGCGCCTGCGCGAGTGGCCGTGCAAGTGCAGCGGTCATGAACTCGTAGGTGTCCTGCGCGAAGGTGAAAGAGCCTGCTTCGCAGGCCGTGCACACGACCCCGCCCGCGGCTGCAGAGTAGCCCGAGAGGTGTTCGACCTCACCACATGAGGCGCACGAGGCGAGGGCGGGAGCGAGGCCGGCGGCGACCAAAAGCTTCAGGCGGAACGCAAGCGCGTTAGCGTGGCATGCGTGGGCAGGATCGCCGGCGAGCAGGGCGAGTTCGTTCGCGAGGAGGTTGTAGACCGCCGGGTGCGGCTCGCCGGTCTCGAAGATCCGCGCGACCGCGTCGCATGCGCGAGCCGCGGCGTCGAGCGTGGCGGCGCTGTCGCGGAGCGCGGCATGGGGTTCGAGCGTCTCGACCCCGGTCACCGTGAGCAGCTCCCCGCGCCCCTCGTGGCACACGAGGCGCACGCGGCAGAACGGCTCGAGGCGACCACCGAAGCGGCTACGGGTGCGCCGCACGCCTTTCGCGATCGCGCCGATGCGCCCACGCGACGGCGTGTACAGATGCAGGATCCTGTCCGCCTCGCCGTATCGCAGCGAGCGCAGCACGATCGCGTCGGTCTTGAGCGGGCCCGCCATCTAGACGCGGCCAGAGCACTCGATGTT
Source organism: uncultured Solirubrobacteraceae bacterium (assembly GCA_964422115.1). GTDB lineage: Bacteria > Actinomycetota > Thermoleophilia > Solirubrobacterales > Solirubrobacteraceae > Palsa-513. Next base: position 17,430 of record CAYQZU010000005.1, read on the forward strand.
GCGATGAACCGCCACCAACATCGAGACTACGCGAGTCCCGCGACGGCACGCATCGCTCCGGTCAGCGCGGCAGCTCGCCGAGGTCGTCCTCAACAGCGGTCCCGTCGATGTCACCGGGACGGAAGCCACCCCCACCAGGCGCGAAGCGTCCCGTGCTGGCGGCGAAGCTGACGATCCGCGCGACGTAGTGACGCGAGATCAATCGCCGTACGAGCGCGCGAGTCGGCGGGAGTAGGAGCAGCACCCCGGCCGCGTCGGTCGCGAATCCCGGCAGAAATAGCAGCCCCCCGCCGAGGAACCCGAGCACCCGATCGAATGCACCTGGTCCCGGGGGGCGTCGTTCGGACACTGCGGCTGACACGTGCCCGAGGGCGGCACGCCCCTGCGTGCGCAGCACCTCCCAGCCGATCAGCGAGGTTCCGAGCAATGCCAGCACAGCCCAAAGGAAACCGATCGCGTCCCCGACGACGATGAACGCGATCACCTCTGCCGCAAACAGCACGATCAGCCACAGAACGAACACCGACACAGTCTGACGACACGACGGAGCCGGCCGTTCCGTGGACCCGTCACCCGCGCGATCGGCAGCCCCTAACGGAGTGCTATCCTTTGTAAAGTAATGCCTGAGATCACCGTGTACACGACGGATCCATGCCCGTACTGTGCTCAGGCGAAGGCGCTTCTGGCCAAACGCGGCCTCGGCTACGAGGAGATCAACCTCGCGAAGGATCCGTCAGGGCGCGCAGAGCTGGCGGCGCGAACCGGGATGATGACGTTCCCCCAGGTGATCATCGGCGGCGAGCTGGTCGGCGGGTTCACCGAGCTGTACGCGGCCGACAGGTCCGGCCGCCTCGCTGAGCTCACGGCCGCCGCAAAATAGGTCGCTCTCGCAAGGCTTCGCCCACCGCCAACGCATGGGCGGCGTATGAAGGCGCCGCGCGGACACCGTCCCGGCGCCCCGTCTTCCGGGCCGCACAAGTAACCTGCGCGCCAGCCGCCGAGGAGGCGGCCGGCAATGGTGCGTCGCGCCCTCATCATCTGCTCACTCGTCGGATCGATCCTGCTCTGTGTCGCGCAGGCGCCCGCCGCGTCGGCTGACATCGGCAACTCCGCGGACGACCTGCGCACCGGCTGGTACCCGGACGCTTCAGCGCTCTCCCCCGCGGTCGTAACGGGCGGCGCCTTCGGACGCCTGTGGTCGGCGACGGTCGACGGCCAAGTCTACGCGCAGCCGCTGTACTGGAACGGCACCGTCATCGTGGCAACCGAGCAGGACTACGTCTACGCCTTGAACGCGGCGAGCGGGGCGCAGGAGTGGTCGGTGGACCTCGGGACGCCCTGGAACCCGGCAGACATCGGTTGTGGCGACATCAGCCCGGCGGTCGGCACGACCGCAACACCGGTCATTGACCCCGCGACGAATACTGTCTATCTGACCTACAAGACCTACGTCTCGGGAACCAGCGGACCCGCGGCCTGGCACATGGACGCTCTCGACGTGACGAGCGGCGCAGCGCGCTCCGGCTTTCCGATAACCCTTTCCGGAGCGGCACAGAACCAGCCGTCGCTTACGTTCCAGCCAACCACCCAGCAGCAACGGCCCGGCCTGCTGCTGCTCGACGGGGTCGCCTACGCCGCGTTCGGCGGGCACTGCGACCACACGCCGTGGCAGGGCTGGGTGTTTGGCGTCTCGACCGCCGGGCACATCGAGTCGCGGTGGGTCGACACGGTCCCCGGCGTCAACGGCGCGGGGATCTGGCAGTCGGGGGTCGGCCTGATGTCAGACGGTACCGGCTCGATCTTCCTCGTGACCGGGAACGGCGGCTCGCCGTCGACGCCCGGCCCCGGCGCGCAGCCGCCGAGCTCGTTCGGCGAATCCGTCGTGAACCTCCATGTACAGGCCGACGGCACGCTCCAGCCGGTCGACTACTTCACACCGTTTGATGCGGCGTCGCTCGACAGCACGGACGGGGACTTTGGCGCCGGCGCGATCGTCGGGCTGCCGGGCGCCTATTTCGGCACTGCCGCACTTCCCCATCTCGCGGTCGCCGTCGGAAAGGAGGGGTACGTGTACCTGCTCAACCGCGATGCCCTCGGCGGCTACGACAACGGGAGCGGGGGCGGCGACGCGGTGGTGCAGCGGCTCGGCCCGCGCGGAGGCGTCTGGGGTCGGGCGGGCGTGTGGCCGGGTGACGGGGGCTACGTGTACGTCACGACGTCGACCGGATCGAGCAGCGGCGGCAGCCTCGACTCCTACAAATACGGGGTGTCCGGAACCGGCCAGCCGTCGCTGGCCTTCGTCGGCACGAGTACGGACGCGTTCGGATTCGGCAGCGGACCGGCGGTGCTCACAAGTGACGGCACGACGAGTGGCAGCGCGGTCGTTTGGGCGATTTGGGCCGCGGACCGCGCGGGCGACGGCGCTCAGCTACGCGGCTACGCGCCAATACCGGTCGGCGGAGCGATGCAGCTCCTCTACAGCTCAGCAATCGGCCACTCGACCAACTACAGCGAGGTCGACGAGGGCGGCGGGCGACTTTACATCGGCACGCGCGACGGAGCGGTGCTCGCCTACGGATCCCCGGTCGCCGAGCAGATCGGCGGCTCCTCGCCGACCTTCGCGAACACCGTCGATGGATCCAGCAACCAGCAGACGCTGACGCTCACCGCAAACACGGCGGTCACGGTCGAGACGATCGCCTCCACGTCGGGCCAGTTCACGATCGGCACCCCGTCGCACACGCTCCCGGCGATCCTGAGCGCCGGACAGTCGATCTCGGTGCCGGTCACGTTCGCGCCGACCGCCGTCGGCCTGGTCGCCGCAGACGTCAACGTGACCCTCGGTGACGGCACGATGAAGTCATTCGCGCTGTCGGCCACGGGCCTCTCCTCGCAGCCCAACCTCTACGCGAGCCAGCCGCTCGTCTCGCTTGGTGGCACGGTCGCCGGCGGCGAGCTCACCGGAACCGTGACGTTCACGAGCGCCGGCTCGGTCCCGGTCAGGATCACCGGCGTCCGCGCACCCCAGACGCCGTTCAGCGCCACCGGCCTCCCCGTCGTCGGGAGCACGCTCGCTTCCGGCGGTTCGTTCACCGTCACCGTCGCGTTCGACCCGACGGCGGCAGGCGCTTTTGGCGGCTCGCTCGAGATCGACAGCAACGGCGGCAACCAGGTCGTCGATCTCACCGGCAACGCCAGCACCCCCGGTGAACTGACACTGTCAACGCCACTCCTGCCGTTCGGATCGGTGGCCGTCGGCACGCCGGCGACGCGATCGTTCACGCTCACAAACACCGGTGGGACGAACGTTACGATCACGAAGTCAAAGCCCCCCTTCGGCGGCGAGTTCACCGCCATCACGAGCCTCCCAGAGGGTTTGACGATCGCGCCCGGCCAGACCGTCTCCGAGCAGGTCACCTTCGCTCCAACGACCACGGGAAGCGCCGCGGGCGCGTGGCAGATCAACGGCGACGATGGTCTCGGCCTGCGCAACGTGCAGTTCACCGGGACCGGAGTCGCTTTCACCTCCCCGGTCGCGCCACTTCTCAGCGGTCCGGCGAACGGGCTCGATCCGCTTGGTCGCAGACTCACTGCGCTCACGATTACGCCCAGCCGTACCAGCCAAGCGGCGGCCGGAAGGACTCGCATCGCCTACGCCGCGTCGGCCAGCGGCACAACACGGATCGTTCTCGCACGCGACGAGCTCGGACGGTTGCTCGGGGGGCGCTGCGACACGCGAGCTGTCCGCGCCAACCACAACCCTCACTGCCACGCCTATCCGGCGCTCGCATCCACCGACCACGCGGACACGACGGGGCCCAACCAGCTCCTGCTCTCCGACTGCGTCGCCGCACGCAAGCTCACCCCTGGGCTCTACCGCTTGAGCGTGACACCGCAGAGCACACCGAGCGGTGGACCGCTCTACATCTGGTTCCGCGTACTCGCGGCAGCGCCGCGCGCCCTCGCCGGCACGGCGGTGCGGGGCGCCGGCTGGCAGCGGCGGCACACGTAGGTTCCGCGCCCGCCGACGACGATCTTCTCAATCCTGCACCCACAGTTCGGGCACGGCTCGCCCTCGCGGCGATGCACGAGGAAGCTGTCCTGAAAGCTTCCTCGCGCGCCATCGAGGTGGCGGAAGTCATCGATCGACGCGCCGCGCGAGTCGATCCCCGCGGCAAGCACCGCAATGATCGCCTGCGCGAGCAGCTCATACTGCTCCGGCCGCAGACTGCCCGCTGGTCGTCGCGGATGAATACGCGCGCGAAACAGCGCCTCATCCGCGTAGATGTTCCCGACTCCAGCGAGGTTGTGCTGGTCGAGCATGAACGACTTGAGCGGTCCGCGCCGTCCCCGGGTCAGCGAACGCAGGAGCGGTCCGCCGAAACGCTCGTCGAACGGCTCGACCCCGAGCCGCGCGGCGAAGAACCGCTCGAGCTCGGTGTCGCCGGCGACGATCTGGCCGGTCCCGAACCGGCGTGGATCCGAGAACCAGAGGTTTTTGAGGTCATCGAATTCAATGCGGACCCGCGCGTAGGGCGGCGGCACGCTTGGCTCGAGCAGGAGGGTTCCGGTCATCCGCAGGTGCATCAAGAGGTGGATCTCCCCGGTGAGCTGCCAGTCGAGGTACTTCCCGCGACGCGCGAGGCGGCACACGTCCCGCCCGACCGTCGCGTCCGCCAGGTCCGCCGGCGCAAGTGGACTGCACCAGCGCGCGTCGAGCACTTCGAGGGCGCGGATCCGTCGGCCCTCGACGGCCGGCGCGAGCTGGCGGCGAATCGTCTCGACCTCGGGCAGCTCAGGCATGGCGAGCGACCCCGCTTGCGCAGGGAACCACGCACTGGCGCCCTGGTTCAAGCATCGGCGGCCGCCCGCGAACAGGTGATGAACGACGCGCCCGCCAGTCCCGATAACGAGCCCGCGGCGAGCCACTCGTAAACCGACGCGCCGACGTCGGCGAGGCAACCATCGTGGCGTCGACCACCGTCGCCCGCGAAGCGTGCGAGCAGCGGGACGCTCTCGCGCGTGTGGTCGGTGTGTGGGGCTGAGGGGTCGCAGCCGTGGTCCGCGGTGATCACGAGCAGGTCGCCGGGCCGCAGTCGCGGGAGCCAGCGGCCGACGGCCGCGTCGATCTCGCGCAGAGCGCGGTGAAACCCCTCAACGTCCTTGCGATGCCCGTAGCGCTGGTCGGTATCGATCAGGTTCGCGAACACGAGACCGCGGTCGAGCTCATCGATCAGCGCCGCGATCGTGCCGAGTGCCTGCGTGTTGTCCGACCCGAGGTGACGCTCTTCGATCCCGACGCCCGCGAACAGGTCGGCGATCTTCCCGACGGCGTGCACCGCCACTCCGCACGCGCCCAGCTCCTCGAGATAGCTGCGCGACGGCGGCACGAGGGCGTAATCGCGGCGACCCGCGGTTCGCCGGAAGGCTCCGGGCTCGCCATCGAACGGGCGGGCGATGACGCGCCCGACACCGTCCGGCCCGCTCATGATGTCGCGCACCGCCTCGCACAGCGCGTACAGAGTGGCCGGCGCAAGGACATCCACGTGCGCCGCAATCTGAACGACCGAGTCGGCCGAGGTGTAGAGAATCGGCTTGGCGCCCCACAGATGCTCGGCCCCGAAGTCCACGATCGCGTCGATCCCGTTGTAGGGGCGGTTGCAGATCACCTCGGTTCCCATCACCTGCTCGACGCGCGCGAGCAGAGCCGGGGGCAGGCCTTCCGGATAGGTCGGCGGAGCGTGCTCCGCGACGACGCCCATCAGCTCCCAGTGTCCGGCGATCGAGTCTTTGCCGGGGCCGCTCGCGCACAGGCGCCCGTGCAGAACGGGCGCAGGCGCCGTCCGGACCCCAAGCAACGGGAGGATGCAGCCGAGCCCGAGCGACTCGAGGACGGGCAGATCGAGCCCACCGCACGCCTGCGCGAGGTGGACGAGCGTGTTCGTCCCGCCGTCCCCGTAGTCGTCCGCGTCCGCCAGTGCGCCGATCCCGCAGGCGTCGATCACGACGACAAAGGCGCGCCGCTCACTCAACTGGTCATCGTGCGCCTTGGCGCGCAGAGGTGAAGTGCTTGACAGCGAGGCGTTGCCTCCTCAAACCTCATAGCGCCGATCTCGTGCAGGTCGACTCGGAGCCCCATCGTCCGGACTGGTCTGTCCGCTGATGCTAGTCGGTCGGCCTGGCGGCGGCAGGCCGCTGCTTACGCCGCGTTGCTGCCCGTCGCGCGCGGATGCGCTTGGAAGTAGACGTCGCGCAGGCGCTCGGTCGAGAGATGCGTGTAGACCTGCGTCGTTGCGACGTCGGCGTGGCCGAGCATCTCCTGCAGGACGCGAAGATCGCAGCCGCCGGCGAGGACGTGCGTGGCGAACGTGTGGCGCAGCGTGTGCGGGCTGACCCGTCCTGCGAGCCCGACAGCTTCCGCGTGGCCCTTGATGATCTTGTAGAGGCCCTGGCGCGTCAGCCCCACGCCACGGCTGTTGACGAAGACGTGCCGCTCGTTGCGCAGGCCGACGAGCTCAGGCCGCCCCTGCTCGGCGTAGGCGCGAAGCGCGCCCACCGCGGAGCGGCCGATTGGCACGACACGCTCCTTCGATCCCTTGCCGCGGGCCCGCAGCATCTGCTCGGCGAGATCGATGTCGTCGATCTCGAGACCGGTCGCCTCGGAGGCGCGAAGCCCGCAGGCGTACATCAGCTCGAGCAGCGCGCGGTCGCGCAGCGCGATCGGTGAGCGTCCCGCCGGCGAGTTGATGAGGCGCACGACCTCGTCGCGGCTCAGAACCTCCGGCAGCTTCTGGGTCTTGCGCGGCCCGTGGAGGTCCGCCGTCGGGTCATGATCGATGATTCCCTCGCGTCGCAGGTAGCGGTAGAACGAGCGCAGGCACGCCGCCTTGCGCTGAAGCGTCGCGGCAGCCGCTCCGGGACGACCATCGGCGCCAACGGCAAGGCCGGTCAGGAAGGCGGCCAGCTCGCTGTGGCCGACCTCCAGCACGTCGAGGTGACGCTCCCTCAAGTACTCGCCGAGCTGGAGCAGGTCGCTGCGGTACGCCTCGAGCGTGTTGCGTGAAAGTCCTCGCTCGAACTCGAGATAGGCGAGGAAGTCGAGCATGAGCTGTTCGATCTCGTGGCGTGTGGCGATCGCAAGCGCTGCCATGGCGATGGGTTTCGCAGCGCCGGCTCAGTCCCCTCTGCGCGCAACAGCGCTGCCAGGAGATCTACTGCCGCGCGCGTCGGGTTCGCCGGTCAGTTCGCCGAGGACTCCGCCCCCGGCGAGGGCGGCGGCGAAGAACAGTTCGTCCGCCGCGATGCCGCGACCCATCACCTCGGCCCCGAGGCCGCTCGCCGCGTAACCGTCGAGGTCCACCCCGCTGCGGCGCCAGTCGTGCTCGATTCCGCCGCGGGCGGGCGCGAGCTCGGGTAGCGGCTCGCTCGTGGGGAGGGCCACAACGACCGGGGCGAGGAGCAGCTCGAGGACGGTCCGGGTGTGGTGGGAGAGGCCGCGGTGCGCCGCGCGCGAATCGCCGCTCGACATGCGCGGAACCACGAGCGTCGCGGCGCCGAGTGCCAGCGCCGTGTGCGCACTCTCGAGGGCGACCATGCCACCGTGGCCAAGCGGCGAGCCGCTGCCGACGATCCCCGGACCGGGACCACAGACCGCAGCGTCCCACCGGAGAACTCCGAAGCCGTGGGCCAGGGCTCCGGCGGTGCTGACCGCATCGCCGCTCGCGCCACCGAACGACGCGCCGGCGGTGATGTGCGAGGCGAGCAGTCCACGCGCGAGGAGGTCGCGGACCGTGCGCGAGTGGCTCCCGGGCAGCGCGCCGCCCGCGGTCTGCACGTAACCGAGCGACGCCCGTGGGGCCCGACGCGCGAACGCCCAGGCGAGCGCGGCCAGCTGGCTGTGGAGGGCGAGCACCCCGACCGGTGCTCCCGCCACCGCGGTTGGCTCACCTCCACGGGCGTCGACCGGGTCGGTCGCGTGCTGCAGGCTCGTGTAGTTCAGCTTCAGCACGTGGCCGGCCGGGGCCGGCTCCACGCTCAGACCGCGCGTGAGGTTGACGTGCACCAGGTCAAAGCCGCCGGACCCGAGCTCGAGCTCGCGCGCCGCGCAGTTCACGAGCACCTCATCGCCGACCTCGCAACGGCCGACCAGCGCGACATCCGCGATCGCGGCGTGGGCTCCATCAGGCAGATCCACGACGAGCGCCTGCTCGCCGCCTCCGCCGCCGGCCGCGTCCCGGACGACGCCGCGCGCGAGGCGCAGCACCCTGTCCGCCCTACTCTCCGGCCCGACTGACAAGCTCGATCGCGAGCTCGAGCGTCCCCTCGAGAGCGGCCACGCTGACTCGTTCGGTCGGCTCGTGCGGGCGCTCGGTGCCGTTGCCTACGTTCAGGACCGCGCAGCCCTTGCTGCGCAGCGCGTTGACGTCGCTTCCGCCGCCGCTCGAGATGAGAGACGGCTCGTGACCGAGCGCCCGCAGGGCGGCGGTCAGAAGCATCAGCTCAGGTGCTGAGCTCGCCACGCGGAAGCCGTCGAACTCGCGTTCCACCTTCACGTCGAGGTCACATTCGCACTCAGGGTCGTTTGCGGCGTCGGCAAGGCAGGCCACGAGCTCGCTCGCGACCTGCTCGGCACGTGCCGCGTCGAGCGAGCGCGCCTCACCGACGATCCGGCAGCGGTCGGGCACAATGTTGACCGCAGTTCCGCCTTCGATCGTGCCGATGTTCGCTGTGGTCTCCTCGTCCAGCCGCCCCAGGGGCATCGTCGCGATGCCACGCGCCGCAGCGAGAATCGCGCTGCGCCCGTCCTGCGGGCTCACGCCCGCGTGCACCGCGACGCCGCGAAGCTCCGCCGTGATGCGGTAGTAGGTCGGCGATGAGACGACCACGCCGCCGAGCGGGATCGGAGCGTCGAACGTGTACCCGAACGGGCTCCGCAGGACGCCCGCCTCGAACTCCTTCGCACCCACCAGCCCGACCTCCTCACCGACCGTGAAGAGCAGCTCGACGCTTGCGCCCGCCGGCTCGGCGACGAGCCGGTGGGCAAGCTCGAGAAGGACGGCGACCGCCATCTTGTTGTCGGCGCCGAGGATCGCGTCGTTGCTGTTCTGCCAGTAGCCGTCGACCAGGACCGGATCGATCGGCGCGGCGGCGGGAACGGTGTCGAGGTGAGCGCAGAACAGCAACGACCCAGCACCGCTCCCCGGTATGCGCGCCAGCAGGTTGCCGCAATCGCCGCGCAACGCGGCGGCGGCGCCGTCCTCGTCAACAGGGATGCCGAGCTCGGCCAGCTCGGACCGGACAAGCGACGCGCAGCCCGCCTCCGAGCCGGACGGGCTGTAGGTCCGGCAGAGAGTCGCGAAGCGCTCGCCCAGGCGCGTGCTCTCTGCCGCGCTCGGAGCCCTCACGAACCGGGCGTCGAGGACTCGCCGCCCGTGGCGGCGCTCCGCGCGCGCTCGAGGGCGCCGCCGACAAAGTCACGAAACAGCGGCGCCGGACGGTCGGGCCTCGACTTGAACTCGGGGTGGTACTGCGAGGCGATGTAGAACGGATGCTCAGGGATCTCGACGACCTCGACGAGCCGGCCGTCGGGCGAGGTGCCGGACATCACGAGGCCGGCCGACTCGAGTCGCTTCCGCAGCATGTTGTTCACCTCGTAGCGATGGCGGTGTCGCTCGTAGGCGACGGCTTCGCCGTAGATCTCGCGGGCGCGAGTGCCGTCGTTCAACTTGACCGGATCGGCGCCGAGGCGCATGGTCCCGCCGAGGTCGGCAATCTCCTTCTGCTCGGGGAGCAGGTCGATGACCGGGAACGGCGTCTCGGGGTCGCACTCGGTCGAATTCGCCCCGTCCATGCCGGCGACGTTGCGCGCGAACTCGCAAACGGCAACGTGCATGCCGAAACAGATGCCCAGGTAGGGAACGCCGCTCTCCCGCGCATAGCGCGCGGCCTCGATCTTGCCTTCGAAGCCGCGGCTGCCGAAACCTCCCGGGATCAGGATCCCGTCAGCCCCCACAAGGCGCTCCGCGGCTGTTGTGGCGCCTTCGCGGTCGCCGACGAGGGTCTCGGAGTCGACCCAGTCGATCTCGATCCGGCAGCCGTGCATGAAGCCCGCGTGGCGGAGCGCCTCGGCGACGGACAGGTAGGCGTCCTCGAGCTCGACGTACTTCCCGACGATCGCGATCCGCGTCGTTTCGCTCGCCTCCTCGGCATGCTCGATCAGCGAGCGCCAGCCGTCGAGCTCAGCAGCCGGGGCGTCGAGTCCGAAATGCTCGAGCACGAAGTCGTCAACCCCCTCGTCGTGAAAGCCGAGCGGGACCGAGTAGATGTTCTCGACGTCGTAGGCGGACACGATCGCCTCGAGCGGCAGGCTCGCGAACAGAGCGATCTTCTTGCGGATATCGCGTGAGAGGACCTGCTCGGAGCGGCACACGAGCATGTCCGGCTGAATGCCGATCCGTCGCAGCTCGTTGACCGAGTGCTGCGTCGGCTTCGTCTTCAACTCGCCTGCGTGGTTGATGTAGGGAACGAGCGTCAGGTGGATGAACATGCAACGCCGACGCCCGACGTCCACCGGAAACTGGCGGATCGCTTCGAGGAACGGCAACGACTCGATATCGCCGACCGTGCCGCCGATCTCGGTCACGACAAAGTCCACGTCTGTCGCCTGGGCGAGCAGCGAGACGCGCTGCTTGATCTCGTCGGTGATATGGGGCACCACCTGGACCGTCGCCCCGAGGTAGTCGCCGCGGCGCTCGCGCCTGATCACGGCGTTGTAGATACCGCCCGCGGTCACGTTCGAGGCTCGCGTGGTGTCGGCGTCCGTGAAGCGCTCGTAGTGACCGAGATCGAGGTCCGTCTCCGCACCATCCTCGGTGACGAACACTTCGCCGTGTTGGTAAGGCGACATCGTGCCCGGGTCGACGTTGATGTACGGGTCGAACTTCTGCAGGGCGACGGTCAGGCCACGCGCAACCAAGAGGCGACCGATCGATGCCGCGGCGATCCCCTTACCGAGCGAGGACACGACGCCTCCGGTGATGAAGATGAAGCGGGGTCCGGGGTGGCGATCAGGCGTCGAATGCATCATGCGGTCTCCCAAATGAGTCTAGATGGCGCAGCACAGGAGCACGCTCGATGAGTGCCGAAATTGAGCGGAACTCGCCATATACGGTCAGCAGCGCCAGGAGTGCGAGCGCTACGGCAAGGCCCGCCGACGAAAGCGTCAGAACCATCCAGACGCCGGCCAGGGCCCCAAGGAGCCCGGCGCCCGTGTCACCCAGCATCCCCCGCTCGCGCAGCTCGTAGAAGGCCACGACGAGCGCCGGCCCGGCGAACATGCCGACCGCCCACAGCGGCCGAAGCTCCCCGCTTGCGATCGTGAGAGCGGCGCCGAGCAGCACGAGCGCCTTGACGGCGCGACCGGGACGCAGATCGATCAGGTTGAACGCGTTCGTCGCGAGGACGAGCACGCCGGCACCCAGCAGGAAGCGAGCGACGTCACCAGGCCGCGCCGCCGCCGCGAACAGGGCGAGCGCGAGTGTGCCGACGGCCTTCAGCGCGCCGGTGTCTGGTCGGCGCGCGCGGAGCGCTGCGAGGTTGCCACGCCAGCCGCGCGCCGGCCCGGAAAAAGCGTCGTCGGCGAGGCCGAGCAGCGAGACGCCGAGCGCAAACGCGGCGATCCAGCCGAGGTTTGCGTCGAGGATCCTGGCGTGTGAAATGCGCTGCGCAAGAACGAGCGGTCCGAGCGCAAGAAGTGCGGCGGCGACGATCGCCAGGCCGAGCGGAGCGGCGAGTAGCGCCCCGCGATGGTTCGCCCGCGCGAGCGGGCTCGCGACAAGGCGCAAGCAGGTCGCCGGGACGACCCAGAGAGCCGCGAGAAACGAGCAAATCAGCGGCAGCGCACGCATGTAGCCCACCGTAGCGAGCGTCGCGGTCAGACAGCCGGTGCTCGCCGCGCTCTGCGCGGCTGCGCGCCGGCGGCGTTCAGGTGTGGGTCGGAATCGCGGGTGTGGCGCTCAGACGTGGGTCGGAATCGCGGGTGTGG
>CAYQZU010000005.1:29572-158887 GCA_964422115.1 uncultured Solirubrobacteraceae bacterium
TGTGGCGCTCAGACGTGGGTCGGAATCGCGGGTGTGGCGCTCAGACGTGGGTCGGGATCGCGGGTGTGGCGCTCAGACGTGGGTCGGAATCGCGGGTGGGGCGCTCAGACGTGGGTCGGAATCGCGGGTGTGGCGCTCAGACGTGGGTCGGAATCGCGGGTGTGGCGCTCAGACGTGGGTCGGGATCGCGGGTGTGGCGCTGAAACGTGGGTCGGGATCGCGGGTGTGGCGCTCAGACTTGGGCGGTGCCCGTCGGGCGCCCCCTCAGCTCCAGGTAGTAGAGCGTCGCGCCGATCGCGACGAACGGCAGCGCGATCGTGTCGATCAGGACGTTCCCGGCGATCACGACCGCAGCGCTGTTCACCGCGGTCGCGAGCGCTTCGAACGCCGATGTGACCAGTGCGTTGGCGATCGCCGCGAGCAGCTGGAGCGAGATCAGGATTCCGGCGGTGTGCCACCACCGCCCACGCACGGCCGCTGCGCTCGCCATCGCCGCGCCGAATCCCCGGTGACCGTCGACCGCAACCGCCTGCACAACGAAGTACCAGCTCACCGCCACGTAAATACCGGGCACGATCAGGATGAAGAGGCCGCACAGGACCGCGGTGGCGACGATCACGACCACGACCAGCGCGGGAAGGAACAGATCGAGTCCCTGCTCGGCAACGGCACTGATGGTCGCGGTGGAGCCTGAGCGGACGTCGATGACCACGGCCCGGGCCAACATCACCGTCACGAGCGGCACCGTGACGAAATAGCCCGCGGCGATCGTGATGTAGCCGTCGGCCAGCGGGACCTTCTTGTGTACGCCGGCCGTCAGTTCGCCGAGGCCGGCGCCGATCGTCACATCCACGAAGGCCACGACCGGAAAGGTCACGATCAGGATAAGGCGTGCGTGCGCCCGATAGAACGCGAGCGTCCGGCGAAGGATCTCCCGGATCGGTGTCAACGGCTGCGCGTTCATGGCGCCAGCAGCGCCCACAACGCCACCCCGAGCGCAACTGCCGCCAGGCCGACCACAACGCCGGCGCGAGCGTGCGAGCGCCGCGAGTCGCGCGCGCGCCGCGAACCCGAGAGACGGGCGATGCCTGCCGCATCGACCAGAATCTCGCCGATCGCAAGGCGCGTCAGGAAGGTGGACGACGCCCCGTCGCGGTCCCGGTCGAGGAAGTCGACGAGGCTGAGACGCGAACCAACCGAGACTATCTGCGCCGCGCCCTTGCCGGCGGCGAGCAGCATCGCCAGATCGGCACTGGTGCCCGGCGCGCGCGCCACCGTATGGCGGAGCCCCAGCTGCGCCAACCGATCGCGTCCAGGCGCCCGGCCGTCGAGATAGGCGTGGGCGACAAGCTCGGCCCCGCAGCCGAGCGCGCGGTCGCTCGCGGAGTCCATGTCGCCGACGATCACCTCGGGCCGAAAGCCAGCGTCAAGCACCCCATCGACGGCGCCGTCGACAGCGACAATCACGGGCCGGGCGTCGCGCACATACGTCCCCAAAGCCCGCAGGTCGTCGAGGTAGCCGCTGCCGCGCGACACGACGAGCACAGGACGGTCGCGGAAGTCAGTCGCCAGCGCGGGGAGGGCCGGCTCGCTCGTCGGCAGCTCGCGCTCAGCGCGCATGTGCTCGATCGTGTTGAGAGCGAAGCGTTCGAGGGCCGCGCCGACCTCCGCCCCGCGCGCCAGCGTCAGTGCTTCTAGCTCGTCGGATCCGAGCGCCCGGCCTACCGCCAGCAGCTCGCCGCTGCGCAGGACCTCGCCCATGACCGAGACCTCGAGCAGGTCCCCCTCGCGGCAGCGCTCGAACAGCGCGTCGCCCGGGACATCGACGAGCTTGATACCTGCGCCGACGAGGACCAGCGGGCCTGTGTTCGGATAGCTGTCGCTGATCGAGCAGGCGCAATTGATAACCGCCGCGACGCGCGCTGCGACGAGCTCCTCGGCCGACACGCGGTCGAGCGCGGCGTGGTCGACGATCGCGACATCGCCCGCCGCGAGTCGCCTTGCGAGGAGCTTGGTACTGCGCCCGAGGCGCGCCCGACCGATCACCGGTCGCTGCCGGGGTTGCCGGAGCACCGGCCTCTGAGGGGTCTGCGCTAGCGCCACCGAGGCGAGCGTAGCGGTCAGGGTGCAGTGGCGGAGCGCGGCTAGACTTGCAGCGAGATGCGGACCGCGGGAGATCAGCGTCGGCGGCATGCCGTGGGCAGCACGACGGGCGTCCGCGAGGGGCGCGGATGAGCGGCGTGGCAGCGGGATCGGGACGTGACCCGGGGCGAGCGGCGCTCGGCACGTGGAGCGGCGGACGCTTCATGCACTTCGGCGAGCCGATCACGGAGGAGCGTCTCGCCCGGCTGCTGCGCCCCGATGAGCGACTCGACACGGTCCTGACCGCAGACGCGTACGGCGCGGGTGAGGCCGACCGCCTGCTCGGCAGCTCGCTCGCCGGGGTGCCCCGCGAGAGCTTCTGCGTAGTCGGGGCGATCGGGCACGATTTCTACGACGGGGAGCGCCGCGGCGCGAAGGGCTTCCCGCGTTTCACCGACCCTGCACTGCGCGGCTCCTCGCAGTACGCGGCATACCTGCGCATGGCCACCGAGCGCAGCCTGGAGCGCCTGGGCATCGAGCGCTTCGACGTGCTGCTGTTGCACAACCCGGACCGCATCGGCTACACGAGCGAAACCGTTTGGAATGGGATGGCGGCGCTGCGCGAAGCCGGGCTCACGCGTGCGCTCGGCATCGCGCCCGGTCCCGCCAACGGCTTCACGCTCGATGTCATCGGCTGCTTCGAGCGGTACGGGGAGCTGATCGATTGGGCGATGCTGATTCTGAATCCGCTCGAGCCGTGGCCCGGTGAGCTGGCGCTCGGAGCCGCCGATGCCGCCGGTATCCGCGTGATCGCGCGGGTCGTCGACTACGGCGGTCTCTTCTGGGGCGACCTCGAGGCGGGGCACGCGTTCAGGCCGGATGACCACAGGGCCTTCCGGCCCGACGGCTGGGTGGAGGGCGGGCTGGCCCGAATCGAGCGGATGCGCCCAACCGCCGAGCGCCACGGCTTGACGATGGCCCAGCTCGCCTGCGCCTGGGACCTCGCTCATCCGGCCGTCACCTGCGTCGCTCCGACGCTGATCCAGGAGAGCGGCGAACGTGCGCGCCCGATCGAGGAGAAGCGCGCGGAGCTCGCAGCGTTGCCGGCGGGAGAACTACTCGACGCCGACGAGGTTGCGCTGATCCGCGAGCTTGGGGACAACACCGGCTGCATGGCGCTGAAGGGGGCGGGGCCCGACCACGTGGGGAGCGAGCTGCCCGATCGCTGGGCGATCGATGAGCGCCAGCTCGAGCTGGCCGCGCGCTGGCGGATCGATCCGCAGGTTGACCTGCGCCGACACGCGACGTCCGCGACGTAGGTGAGATTGGCGAAAGCCGGCTGCTGTCGGCGCGCGCCGTCGGTCCGGGCGCCGGTCGGCGCTGCCGTTTCGCGCTAGCGCCCGGAGCCCGGGAGCTGCCCGCAGTCGGCGCCGATGATCCGGATCGGCGCCGCCGGGTGCGCCGACTTTGCCGGGTCGAGAACGGCGACCTGGCAGATTCCCTGCTCAGTCACGGACGAGTAGCTCCCCGCGGGCACCTGGTGGCTGACCGGGTTGTGTGCAATCGCGCGGATGACGATCTTGTGCGGCGCCGTCGCGTGGAGGGTCCAGCGGTAGTTGAGGCTCGCGATCACGAGGGCGGCGCCGCCGGTCACGGCAAACGCGCGGGCGTCCGTCGGCCGGTGTCCGGTGACCAGGAACGAGACACTCACGCCTGGAGTGGCGAAGGTGTGCGCGGCCGCGTGCACGTCGGGAATCGACCAGCATTGACCCTGGGCGCCGAAGTAGGAGGATCTGAGAATCGTTCCGAGTTTCCCGCTCGCTTCGTAGCCTCGGAGTTCCTTGGCGAGCAGGCGCGGAACGCGCAGCGGAGCTACCGACAGCCGCCTCGGATCGACCGCAGTTGCGAAGCCGTCGCTCGACGCCGCGAACTTCGGCAGCGCCGAGAGGTTGATCGTCGGCTCGAGCACGACCTTCCACGGCGTCGCGGCGCTCTTGCGAGCGAACACGAGCATCGAGGTGGCCGTCGGGCAACCGCGAAGGTAGGCTGGTGTGCCGGCGGAGTAACTGACGCGCGCGGCGATCGCGAAGCTCGCCGGAAAGGTCGCCTGCCTCGGAACCGAGTCCTCGAGCGGGTTGAAGCTGAACGGGTAGAACGTCGGGCCGTCGAGCGTCTTGTACCCGGCGGCAGCCTCGAACTGGAACCACGAGTCGTCAAGAATTCGGGCGGTCCCCTGCTCGCCGACCTGCTGCGCCGCGATGCTGAGCGTCTTGTCGGCGGCGATGTTCTGGCGGCTGTAGGACGCGAGCGCCGCCTGAGCGCCCGCGGGCGTCACGACCGGCCCGCCGGCGCCGAGCGCCTGGGCGGCGAACGCGCCCATGACTGCGACTGAGATCGCGGCGCCGGCAAGGCCGCGCCTCACAAGTCCGATGAATCGGAACTCAGTCGGGTTCATTCGCATATCCGTTGCTCACGCCCGTGGCGCCCCGCAGGCCCAGGCAATTCACGCTAGCACACGGGCCTTTCGCGCCAGCAAGGTTGTCGGTAGCCGCGCCGCGGTCGGTGCTCAGGCGCCGCCGAGTCGCTCGATGCGATAGCCGCGGTCGCGCAGCGCAGCCAGTATCGCCTCCGCGTGGTCGGCGCCGCGTGTCTCGAGCGTCAGCTCAACCCCGGTCTGGCGGACGTGCAGATCAACGGCGTCGCGGACGTGCTCGACGCTCAGCAGGTTCCCGCCGGACTGCGCGACGCACGCGAGAAGAGCGGCTAGACCGCCTGGGCGGTCCGACACCTGCGTGGCAAGGCGAAGGCGTCGGCCGACGGCCGTCTCGTGGCGCCGCGCGACGAGCGCCAGCAGGCCCGCGTCCACGTTGCCGCCCGACAGGATGACGACCGTGGTGCCGGTCGGTGCCGGGCGCACCGCCCCGGCCAGGAGCGCCGCGACACCGACCGCACCCGCACCCTCGACGACGAGCTTGGCGCGCTCCAGCAGCAGAACCATCGCTTCGGCGATGTCGTCCTCGCGGACCACGCAGACCTCGTCGACCCAGCGCTCGACGAGTGGCAGAGTGATCGTCCCGGGTCGCTTGACCGCGATCCCGTCGGCGATCGTGCTCACCGCATCAACGGCCATCGGCACACCCGCGGCCAGCGAGGCCGGGAAGGATGCTGAGGTCTCGACCTGCACGCCGACCACGCGGGTCTGCGGATTAGCAAGCTTCACAATCCCGCCGACACCGCTCGCAAGTCCGCCGCCACCGAGCGGGACGATCACCATCGCGAGGTCGGGGACATCCTCGACCAGCTCGACGCCGAGCGTGGCCTGACCGACGATCACGTCGGGGTCATCGAACGGGTGCACGAAGACGAGGCCGGTCTCGGCCGCCCGCTCAGCGGCAGCCGCGACGCACTCGTCGACGCTGTCGCCCGCGAGAATCACGGTGCCGCCGTAGGCGCCGACAGCCGCCAGTTTTGCGACCGGCGCCTCGCGCGGCATGAATACCTCGCAGGCAAGCCCGCGAGTCGCTGCTGCGTAGGCCAGAGACTGCGCGTGATTGCCTGCGCTTCCGGCGACGACGCCCTGCGGGTCGTGAAGGCTCGCAAGCTTCGTCAGGGCCCCGCGCAGCTTGAACGAGCCGGTCCGCTGAAGGTTCTCGGCCTTGAGCAGAATCCGCCCGCCGCAGCGATCGACCAGTGTGCCGGAGGTGAGCAGCGGTGTCCGCCGTACCAGCTCACCGAGCGCGTCGCGGGCCGACACCGCCTCGCCGGCGGCGAGGCGCCGCTCAACGTCGTTGGCGCGCTTCGCGTCGACCTCGGCCACAGCGATCCATGTTAGATGCGGGCGAGAACTCGAGCTACGCGGCCCGCAGGAGCTCCTGGGCGTGACGACGGGCTCCGTCGTCACGCTCATCGGCGCCGAGCATGCGTACCAGCTCCTCCACCAGATCAGCCTGGGCGAGGCGCGTCACGCTCGTCCGCGCGGTCGCTCCGCTGGTGTCCTTGGCAATCGTGAAATGCCGCGCCGCAAGCGAGGCCACCTGCGGCAGGTGCGTTATCGCGAGGATCTGGCGGCCCTGCGCGAGCGAGCGCAGCTGCTCCCCCACCGCCCGCGCCGTATGCCCGCCGATCCCGGCGTCGATCTCGTCGAAGACGAGCGTCGCGTGCCCGCCGCCGTGCGCCGCGCCGAGCAGCGCGAGCATGACGCGCGACAGCTCGCCGCCCGACGCGATGTCTCGCAACGGCGCCGGCGGAACGCCGGGGTTCGCCGCGATCACGAACTGCACATGCTCGTGGCCTGACGGACCCGGCTCTCCGGGGACGAGCGCCACGTCGAAGCTCGCCTGCCCCATCGCCAGATCCGCAAGCCGCTGCGCGACCGCCGCGGCAAGGCGCGGCGCCGCGGCCTCCCTCGCGCGCGTCAGGTCGTCAGCGAGCGTCCGGTAATCGCCCGTGGCGGCCACCAGACGTGCCTGCGCAGCCTCCAGCGCAACCTCGGCGCCGACCAGCTCGTCGCGGCGACGGCGGCAGCGCTCGGCGTGCTCGATCACCGCTTCGACGCTGCCGCCGTGCTTGCGCTCGAGACGCGCGATTCCTGCGAGACGCTCCTCGATCTGCTCGAGACGGCCTGGCTCCGCCTCGAGCCGGTCGGCGTAGCGGCGCAGCTCGCTGAGGAGGTCGTGGCTCTCGATCACGAGCGCCCCCGCCCGCTCAGCCAGCGCGCGCAGCTCCGGGTCGATGTCGTAAGCGCCCTCGAGGCTGGTACCGGCAGCTTGGAGGCCGCGAAGCGCTCCGACCTCCTCGTCGGCGATCGCCTCCTCGGCGCTCGCCGCCGCGCCGCGGAGCCCCTCGATGTTGCGCAGGCGATCGCGGTCGAGCACGAGGGCGTCGCGCTCACCCGGTTGGGGGTCGAGCTCTTCGATCTCGCGGATCTCGAACTCGAGCAGATCGAGCTCGCGCTCCCGCGCGCCCGCCAGCTCCCCGAGCCGCTCGAGGTCGGCGCGGGCTTCGCGGAGAGTGCGCCAGGCAGCCGCGCAGGCGGTCCGTCGCGCCAGCTGTTCCGGGCCCGCGGATCCGTCGAGGATGTCGAGCTGCGCCGCTGCAAGCATCAGTCGACGGTGCTCATGCTGGCCGTAGAACGAGAGGAGCTCGCCGGCGAGGTCGCGGAGCTCTCCGACGGTTATCGAGCGACCGCCGAGATAGGCGCGCGTGCGTCCGTCCGAGGAGACTCGGCGGGCGAGCACGAGCTCTTTCGCGTCGGCCGCAAGGTGCTCGCTCCGCAGCCCGGCAGGCAGTTCGAACGCCCCTTCGACATAGGCCTCGGAGCTGCCCGGCCGCACCACCCCGGGCTTTGCACGACCACCGAGGAGCAGGTCGAGCGCGTGCGCAAGCACCGTCTTGCCGGCCCCCGTCTCGCCGGTTATCACGTTCAGGCCGGGGGCGAGCTCGAGACGCGCCTCCTCGATCAGAAGCAGGTTCTGGACTGTCAGCTCGAGCAACATCGGGTGACAGGGTGTAGCAGCGGGCGGGGACGGAACTCCCGACGCCGGGCGGGGCGGTCAGCGCGCGAGCCGCCCGAACTTCTGGCGCAGGCGCAGGTAGAAGCTCGACCCGCTCATCTGCGCCAGGGTCGCGACGCCATCAGCGAAGCGAGCCTCGATTCGCTCGCCCGGGGCGATCTCTGCGACCGGGCGGCCGTCCACCGTCAGGTCGAGCGGCTCGCGGGAGCTGTTGTCCACGGTCAGCAGATCGGTCGGCGAAGTCACCAGCGCTCGCGCGCTCAGTGAGTGCGGCGCGATGAAGGAGACCACCATCCCCTTCACCCCCCACGCGAGGACCGGCCCGCCATTCGCGAGGTTGTAGCCGGTCGAGCCCGCCGGGGTGGCGATCACGAGTCCGTCGCAGCGAACGCTGCTCACCTCCTCACCCGCCAGCGCGTAGGAGAGCTCGGCGACGCGGCCGCCGACCTTCCGATGCAGTGCGACATCGTTGAGCGCTGTGAAGGATCCCGACGGCACGATCAGTTCGATCGCCGGCAGCGCGACGAGCTCGAGCTTCCCGGCGAGCGCGAGCGTGAACCCGGCATGCATGTCCGCCGGCTCAACGGTCGAGAGGAAGCCGACCTCGCCGAAGTTGACGCCGAAGACCGGCACCGGAGTACGGGCGAACTCGCGCAGACAGCGCAGGATCGTGCCGTCGCCGCCCAGCGCGATGCACAGTTCGACATCGTGGCGGACGGGCTGGTCGCCGCGCAGCCCCGGCTCGCTTCCGTCGAGGCGATGTTTACGCGTCTCCTCGGCGTCCAGCAGTACAACGGCGCCATGCGCCGCCGCGATCTCGCCGATCTCGCGCAGCGCCGCGCCCGTCTCGTCCGGACGGGCGTGGCTGAAGAGGGCGACGCGCCGCTCAGCAGGCGCGGTCAACTTGGTTCACTTTCGAGCGCGAGTCGCCGCAGGTCCGCTGGCCCGACGCCGCCGCGCCCCGCCTCGGCCAGCTGTATGAACGTCTCGAGGTTGCCCTTCGGACCGGGAAGTCCGGAGAACCAGTAGCCGATCACGGCGGCGCCTGCGGCGAGCGCCGCCTCGCCCACCGCGACGAGCGCCGCAACCCGCAGCTCCGCGTCGCGCACCACGCCTCCCTTGCCGACGTTCCCACGCCCCACCTCGAACTGTGGCTTGACGAGCGCGAGGACGTCGTAGCGGTTCGCAGCGCAGGCGAGCACCGCCGGCAGGACGGTCCGCAGCGATATGAACGAGACGTCGATCACGATCAACTCGGGAGCGTAGGGCAGCAGCGTCCGAGATAGGTTGCGCGCGTTGGTACGTTCGATCACCGTGACGCGCGGATCGCCGCGCAGCCGCCAGCTCAGCTCGCCGTAACCGACATCGACCGCGGCCACGTGCTGCGCTCCCGCAGCGAGTAGGCAGTCGGTGAAGCCGCCGGTCGACGCGCCGACATCGAGCGCCAACCTGCCCTGCGCCACGACCCGGCTAGCTGCGAGTGCGTTAGCAAGCTTGATGCCGCCGCGGGATACGAACCGCGGCGCCTGCGCGACCGATATCTCGACGTCGGTCGCGACAGGTTGACCCGGCTTCTCGGCGCGCACACCGCCAACCGTCACCTCCCCCGCGAGAACCGCCGCGGCAGCCCGCGAGCGTGATTCGAAGACGCCCCTGGCGACCAGCAGGGCGTCGAGCCTCAGCTTTGACTGCACGCAGGAAAGGCTGTCGCAGGAGCCACGAGCTGGAGCTGCCCCGGCGTCCCGGCGCTCTAGCGCGCGACGTCCTGCGCGCCCTGGCGGCAGGCCAGGGCGACGCGCTCGGCGATCCGCTGCGCCGTGTAGCCGACCTCCTCATAGAGGAGCTTGGGGGCACCGTGTGTCACGTAGCGGTCCGGCAGCCCGATCCGGATGATTCGCGTGGCGGGAGCTGCGGCTTCGTTGAGCGTCTCCCACACCGCGCTCCCGAACCCTCCGGCCAGGACGCCTTCCTCGATCGTCACGAGCAGCTCGTGCTCGGTGGCCAGCTGCAGCACCAGCGCGCCGTCGATCGGCTTTGCGAACCGCGCGTCTGCGACGGTCGTCGCGATGCCGTCCGCCTCGAGCAGCTCCGCAGCGGCCAGTGCCTTTGCCACACCGCTGCCGTACCCGAGCAGGGCGACACGTCCGGAGGGCTCGTCGCCGGCGGCTGTCCGGACGATCTCGCCAGTACCGATAGGAATCACCTCCGGCTCGTCCGGCAGCTCGACGCCCTCCGCCTCCCCACGCGGGTAGCGCAGGGCGATCGGGCCGTCTTCATAGGCGATCGCCGTGTGAAGCATGTGAACGAGCATCGCCTCGTCACGTGGCGCCATCAGCACCATGTTCGGGAGGCAGCGCAGGTAGGCGATGTCGAACGCCCCATGATGCGTCGGGCCGTCGTCGCCGACAAGGCCGGCGCGGTCCATCGCAAAGACGACCGGCAGGCTCTGCAGGCACACGTCGTGGACGATCTGGTCGTATGCGCGCTGCAGAAAGGTCGAGTAGATCGCCGCGACCGGCCGAGCGCCTTCCAGCGCGAGCCCCGAGGCGAACAGGATCGCCTGCTGCTCGGCGATCCCGACGTCGAAGTAGCGGTCTGGCATCGCCTGCTGCAGGATGTTCAGTCCGGTGCCGGAGTTCATCGCCGCCGTGATCCCGATGACGCGCTTGTCGCGACGGCATTCCGCGACCAGCGCCTCGCCGAACACCGTCGTGTACTGCGGCGGGCGGGGTGTCCCGTTTGACTTGAGCGCCGGCGTCGGCTCGCCTCCGCGAATCGAGCGTGGCTTGGCCGCGTGCCAGCGCTCCATCCCCTCCAGTCCGCCATCCTCGGCAGGCGCGAAACCTTTGCCCTTGACGGTTGCGATGTGGACGACCACGGGCCGCTCCGCCGCGAGCGCCTCCCTCAGGGAGAGTCGAAGCGCGCGAACATCGTGGCCATCGACGACGCCCATGTAGGCCCAGTCGAGCTCCTCCCACCACAGGCCCGGCGCCCAGAACGCCTTGATCGACTCCTTGAGCTGGGGCCCGAGCCGCTCGAACTTGGCGCCGATTCCCACCGGCAGCTTCGACAGGCCGCCCTCCACGCCTTCTCGCGCGTGCCACAGGCGCGGGTTGAGCCGCACACGATTGAAATACCGCGAGAGCGCGCCCACGTTTGGCGCGATCGACATACCGTTGTCGTTGAGCACGACGACGATCGGCGTACCCAGGCCGCCCGCCTGCGAGATCGCCTCGAACGCCACGCCACCGGTCATCGCACCGTCACCGATGACCGCGACGACGCTCCCGTCCGGTGCCAGTCCATGGCGCATCGCTTCCTTCATGCCGACGGCGTAGCCGATGGAGGTGGACGCGTGCCCCGCTCCGATGATGTCGTGCTCGGACTCGGCTATCGAGCAGAACGGGGCGAGACCGTTGTACTGACGGATCGTCGGAAGCTCGTCGCGCCGGCCCGTCAGCACCTTGTGCGGGTACGCCTGGTGGCCGACATCCCAGATGATCTTGTCGCGCGGCGAGTCAAGCAGCGAGTGCAGCGCCACCGCCAGCTCGCAGGCGCCGAGGTTCGCGCCGAAATGGCCGCCGATCTCCCCGACCGTGTCGATGATGTGCTCTCGCACCTCCTGCGCCACCTGGGCGAGTTCCGTATCACTGAGCTCGCGCAGGTCCGCCGGACCATTGACGTCGTCGAGCAGGCGCCTGTCCTCGCTGGTGCTCACGAGGTTCGCGTGTAGATGAAGTCGGTGATCTGCTCGAGCTCCCGAGCTCCGCCGGGCGCCGCCGCAGCCAGCGCGCTACGGGCTGACGCGTGCGAGTGGCGGGCAAGCTCCCGAGCCTGGTCGAGTCCGTGCTCGGAGACATACGTGCGCTTCCCGTGCCGCTCATCGCTGCCGCTCGTCTTACCGAGGGCCGCGTCGGTTCCCGTCACATCGAGTATGTCGTCAACGATCTGAAAGAGCACGCCGAGCTCCGCTGCGAACCGACCAAAGAGCATTGTCTCATCTTCGCTCGCTCCGCTGAGACGTAGCGGGCATTCGATCGCTGCACCGATCAGCCGACCGGTCTTGAGCGCATGCAAACGCCGCAGCCCCTGCGCCCCTTCGGGCGCGGAGGTCGACACGTCGAGGTATTGACCGCCGACCATCCCGTCTACGCCCGTCGCCGCTGCGAGACGACCGGCAGCACGAAGCACGTTGACGGGCTCGCCGAGCTGGCGTTCCACCAGGTGACGGAAGGCTTCCGCATACAGCGCGTCGCCCGCCAGGATCGCCACGTTCTCGCCGAAGGCGACATGGCAGGTCGGTCGGCCGCGGCGCAGATCGTCGTCGTCCATCGCCGGCAGGTCATCGTGGATCAGCGAATAGGTGTGGATCAGCTCGATCGCGGCGGCAAGTGGAAGTACACCGCTTGGCTCGATGCCGATCGCCGAAGCGCTCGCGAGGCACAGCACCGGCCTGATGCGCTTCCCGGGCGCGAGCAGGGAGTAACGCATCGCATCCTGCAGGCCCGCGAGGTCGGCGTCGTCGCTGAATGTGATCTCGGCCAGGTACGCGTCGACCGCCTCGCGCAGGTGGTCGGGATAGGTCACGACCTCCACTACAAGAGCGTGTCCTGTGCCGGCACGTGCTCCTCGGCCCCAAGACGGGCCCGGTGCTCGAGCTCGGCGCTCGCCTCCCCCGCAAGCGCTGCGCAGTCCTCCACGAGTGTTGCGGCCGCGTCCTGCGAAAGCTCACCCGATCGCAGTTGCGACGCCGCGCGTTCCAGCCGGTCGATCAACTCATCCAGATTGTCCGCTGGGATGCT
Organism: uncultured Solirubrobacteraceae bacterium; assembly: GCA_964422115.1. GTDB lineage: Bacteria > Actinomycetota > Thermoleophilia > Solirubrobacterales > Solirubrobacteraceae > Palsa-513. The sequence continues at coordinate 41,970 of CAYQZU010000005.1, forward strand.
CATCGCAACATTGTCGCGCAAACGCAGTCGTTTGGGATCGCCGTCACGGACGCGCGCCGGCGCGCATCTCCCGGAGGACCGCGTCGAGGATGCCGTTGACGAACGCCGGTGCCTGGGCGCTACAGAACTCCTTCGCGCTTTCCACCGCCTCATCGATCGCGCCCTCCGGCGGGATCGGGTGGCGCGCCTCGACGGCGTCGCCGTGGAGCATCTCCACAAGAGCGATGCGCAGGATGCTCCGTTCGAGCGGAGCGATCCGCGAGACGGTCCAGCCTTTGGCGTGACGCTCGAGTAGCCCATCCAGCTCGGGGGCAAGATCGGCAGCCGCGTGCGCGAGCGATCGCGTGAGCGGGGTTGCGCCCGCAGGCAGGGTGTCGGTGAGCGGTCTGCCGGTGAGGTCGTGCTGGTAGAGGGCGAAGACCGCAGCGCGGCGCTGCTCGCTGCGGCGCATGCCTACGCCCGCGAGACGTACTCGCCGGTGCGCGTATCGACGCGGATGCGATCGCCGATGTTGACGAATAGAGGTACATGTACCTCCGCGCCCGTCTCGAGGGTTGCCGGCTTCGTGCCCCCACCCGAGGCGGTGTCACCGCGGAGGCCCGGCTCCGTGTCGGTCACCTCGAGGTCGACCGCGCTCGGAAGCTGGATGTCGCCCGGCGCCCCGTCGATGAAGAGAAGATCGACCTCGTCGCTGGCGCGCGTGAACCGCAGAGCCTCCGCGACCGCAGCCTGCGGGACGTCGAGTTGCTCGTAGGACGCGCTGTCCATGAAATGGGCCTCCGAGCCGTCCGCGTAGAGGAACTGCATCTTGCGTGATTCGGTTCGCACCGCACGGAAACGCTCGCCCGCACGAAACGTGCGGTCCAGCACCGCTGCGTCCGAGATTCGCCGCAGCTTCGTGCGGACGAAGGCACCCCCCTTGCCCGGCTTCACGTGCTGGAACTCGAGGATCTTGAAGATGACCCCCTCGACCTCGATGTGGTTCCCGTTCTTGAACTGGTTCGTTGAGATCGACATGTCCGCTCGCAGTCTAGTTGGGGGCCCTCGGGCACGGTGAACGATCGCGCTTTCGCGCCCGCGACCGCCGCGCGAACTCGAGCGCCACGAGGGTCAGCGCGATCGGCACCGTCGCGGGTAGTTCGCCCACAGCGAGGAACAGGAGATCGAAGAGCAGCGCGAGCGCGGCGGCGAGGAGCACGGCGGGGCGCTGGGATTCGCCCTCGGAGGCCAGGAGCGCGCCAAGAAGGCCTGCGATGAAGAGGTCCCCGTAACCCATCACAGCGGAGCCGAAGAGCGCCCGCTGCAGTTCGGGCAGGTGGGCGGCGGGAGCGACCGCATTCAGAGAATCATTCGGGGCGGTGAGGAGGTCGCTGATCACGAGCCAAGCATCGATGAGCGCCATCGCAACAATCGCGAGCGCCACGAGCAGGCGCGGCGTCACCGCGACGAGCAGAGAACCGAGCGTCACACACGAAAACGCTTCGAGCATCAGTGCGGCCGTCTCGCCCGCGAGTCCCTGACGGTCAGCCCAGGCGACCGCGAACAGGGCGACTGCCAGCGCGGCCAGGGCCGGGCGTGCCCCGTGCACGAAACGGGCGAGCGCGAGAGCCGCGAGCAGTGGTACCGACACCAGCGCCAGGTAGGTGAGGCCGTCGGCGACCCCGCCCAGTGCTCGAACGCCGAACACGAACGCGACGATCGAGGCCGCGGGCACGAGCGCCCACCAACCGCTGCGCAGGCGGCCTAGGACCGGCAGCGGCTGCGCCCGCGGCAGCGCGATCACTCCCGCCTGAGCCAGGGAGAGAGCGCAGATCGACACGGCGAACGAGGGCATCGGCGCCTTCAGACGGCCGCGTCAGAAGGCCGCAGGAACGTCGGCGAGAAGGACTTGCCGGCGTCGTTGGAAATTGTTGTCGTGGCAGTCCGCAGCGCCGCCGATACTAATGTCCAGCGTGATCAGCCCCCTCGCCAGAGATCCGCCGGACGGCCGGGCGGCACCCCAGCACGCGGGTGCCGGCAGCGTTCCGCGGAGCCGCCGCGCGACCCCGACACTGGGCGCTCTCGCGCTCGGCGCGACGCTCGCCCTGCTCTGGTACCGCCCCTGGCAGGTCACGCTCAACGACTATGCGACCGAGGCTCGAGGGCCCCTGGACGCACTCCTCCACGGGCACCTGCTGACGTTCCTGTCGACGGCGCCGGCGTACGGGCCGTCGCTCCTGTTGCGCGCGCCGTTCGCGCTGATCGGGTCGCTGGCCGGCGCCGACCCGCTGCTCATCTACCGCCTGTCCGCGCTCCCCTGCCTGCTCGCGCTGGGCGGCCTTGGCCTCTGGCTTTGCCGCTCGTTCGGTGGCGGCGTCCGCGGCGCGGTCGCCGTTTTGCTGACGCTGGCGATCTGCGTGATCAATCCGATCAGCTACTACATGCTCGCGATCGGTCATCCCGAGGAGGCTCTGGGGGCCGTGCTGTGCGTCGTCGCCGTGATCGTCGCCGCGCGTGATCGCCCTGCGCTCAGCGGCCTGCTGCTGGGGCTTGCAATCGCCAACAAGGAGTGGGCGCTCGTCGCCGTCGGGCCGGTGCTCGTGGCGCTCCCTCGCGGGCGCGTGCGGGCGCTTCTGACCGCGGGCGGCGTCGCTGTCCTGCTGCTCGGACCGCTTGCCCTGGCGTCGAGCAACATTCATGCCGCCACCGGGCGGATCACCGCCAACGACGGCGGGACGATCTTCTACCCGCAGCAGGTCTGGTGGTTCTTCGGCGCGCCGGGCCATTGGGTTCCGGCGATGGCCGGCCAGATCCCACGCGGCTTTCGCTGGCCACCGTCGTGGCTGCAGGGACGCGCTCACATGCTGATCGTGTGGATTGGCCTGGCGCTCTCGTGGCTTGCCTACCGGCGCGGCTTGCGAGGCCAGGACGCTCTCGCGCTCCTCGCGCTCGTGTTGCTTGCCCGCTGCATGCTCGATCCTTGGGACCTCATCTACTACCTGCTGCCGTTCGTGATCGCGCTGCTCGCGTGGGAGACGACGGTCCGGCGCCGCGCGCCGATCGGCGCACTTTCGGCGTCGCTCGCAGCGTGGGCGATCTTCGAGTACCTGCCGAACCACCTCAGCCTCAACGACGTGGCCTTGACGTTCATGGTCCCGTCGGTGATCGCGTTCGCCGTCCTGTCGGGAATAGTCTTTCGCCGCCGTCCGGCGCAACCTCCGCGAGCAACCCGTGCGGCTCAGTCGACCACCATCAGCTCCTTGCGAAAACGGCTGAGCCGCCGGCAGCCGGCGTCCGTAACGACGGTCAGGTCCTCGATTCGCACGCCGAGCCTCCCCGGCAGGTAAACGCCGGGCTCCACCGTCACCACGTTGCCCGCAACCAGCGGCGCGTCCGTGGCCTGCCGCGAGAGTCGCGGGGCCTCGTGGATCTCGAGGCCGACGCCGTGGCCGAGTCCGTGCCCGAAATACTCGCCGTAGCCCGCGGCATCGATCACCGCCCGCGCCTGCGCATCAACCTCGACGCCGGTGCGCCCCGGAGCCAGGGCCGCGAGGCCGGCCAGCTGCGAGGCGAGAACGACCTCGTAGACCTCGCGCGCCTGCGCCGTCGGCTCCCCGACCGCAAACGTGCGCGTGCAGTCCGAGCAGTATCCGCCCACCAACGCGCCGATATCGACGGTGACGAGCGTTCCTCGCTCGATCGAAGCCGGTCGGGGCTGCCCGTGGGGGAGCGCAGCCTGCGCGCCACTGACGACGATCGAGTCGAAGCTCGGCGAGCTCGCACCGCGAAGCCGCATCTCGTGCTCCAGCTCGATCGCGACATCGCGCTCACTCCGACCCGCGAAGCCACGCTCCAGCAGCCACTCGTAGATGCCGTCGATGAGCGTCGCGGCCGCCGCGATCAGCTCGATCTCCGCCTCATCCTTGACTGCGCGGAGCCCTTCGATGAGCCCTTCGGCCGGGACCAGCTCGACGGTCGGAGCGGCGTGCAACCGCAACTGCGAGAGCTGAGAGACGGTCATCGTCCCGTCTTCGAACCCGACCCGTCCGGCCTCGAGCTGCGCGGCCAGGGCACCAAGCGGATCGCCGGCGACGATGTCCCGCTCAAACAGCGCTCCCACCTCCAGTGCCGACTGCTCCTGGTAGCGGAAATCCGTCAGGAACCGTGCTTCGCCTGCGGCGTTCAGCAGAGCCACGCCGCTCGTGCCTGTGAACCCGGTGAGGTAGCGCAGGTTGGCGGCGCCGCTGACGATGAGCGCCGCAAGGCCGCGCTCACCCAAGAGCTCACGTACGCGCTCGATCCGCGCAGCGCTCACCCGTCGAGCTCTTTGCTCAGCCGCACCAGCGCCTCGCGGTAGCCCTCCGCTCCGAGGCCACTCACGGTAGCCAGGCAGAGGTCCCGGATCACCGACACCCGCCGCCAGCTCTCACGCTTGTCGACGTCCGACAGGTGCACCTCGACCGCCGGCAGGGCCGCGATCTCGAGCGCATCGTGAATCGACCACGCGTAGTGCGTCCAGGCGCCCGGGTTCAGCAGCAACCCGTCCGCAAACTCGCCGACGCCGTGGAGGTGCTCAACGAACTCGCGCTCCGAGTTCGTCTGGAAGCACACGACATCGAGCGAGAGCTCGCGAGCGAAGTCGCCGATCTGGCGCTCCAGCTCAGCGAGGGTGACGGTGCCGTAGTGAGCCGGCTCCCGCCTCCCAAGCATGTCGAGGTTGACTCCGTGCATCACCTCGACGCGTCTACGGGCCGAGCTCAAGCGACCACCTCGAGCACGGCACGCTCGATATCGCGATCGTCGACGCTCGCTCCATGCCGCACCCGTCCGGGCTCCTCGACGAGCACCATCGGCAGCCCCGCCGGCCCGCGCTTCTTGTCGAGTGTCATCGCCGCCATCACAGCGGCGACGTCCAGGCCGCTGGCGTGCGTCGCGAGCCCGTGTGCGTCGAGCAGCCGCGCCACCTGCCGGCGGAGCTCGTCGCGGCCGGAGAGGCGAAGCGCGACAAGCAGGCCCAGCGCCACCGCTTCACCGTGGCGGTAGCGCGAGTATCCGGTCGCCGCCTCGATCGCGTGTCCGACGGTATGTCCCAAATTGAGCACCTGCCGCGCGCCATCATCACGCTCATCGCTGGCGACTACGGCCAACTTGCAGCGGATGCAGTCAAAGATCACTCCGTCGTCGATTGGTGCGTCCGCCGAGACCCGGTCCCACAGCGTGCCGCCGGCGATCAGAGCCGTCTTGAGCACCTCGGCGTAGCCGGCGCCCAGCTCGCTCGCCGGCAGCGTCGCAAGCGTCCCCGGGTCGACGAGCACGCCCGCTGGCTGGTGGAACGCGCCGACGTAGTTCTTTGCCTGCGGTAGATCGATCCCGGTCTTGCCGCCGTAGGCGGAGTCGACCTGCGCGACCAGCGTCGTCGGAATCTGAACCACCGGGATGCCACGCTGGTAGGTGGCTGCGCAGAACCCCGCAAGATCGCCGACAACGCCGCCGCCGAGAGCCACGACGTGGTCGGAACGGGTGATCCGCGCCGCGACAAGGGCCCGCCAAACTGCTTCGGCGGTCGCGAGCGACTTGCTGAGCTCGCCCGCCTCCACCTCGAGTTGCCCGTCGAGCTCTCCGAGCGAGCCGGCCCAGAGCCGAGCGACGTTGCGATCGCTGACGAGAAAGCGGCGCGACGGTGGACGCACAATCGGCCAGATCCCGGCGGAGATCACACCGTGCCCGACCCACACCGGGTACTCACCGGATTCGCTCGCCGCCCACAGCAACCTCGTCCCAGCGGGCGCCGTACGTAATACGACGAGCGCCGGGTAGGCGCTGTGGAGCGTCTGGCGTGAGGTCGCGGGGACGATCGCGTCGGCGACCGACTCATACAGCGGCCGGCGGGTCCGATACAGCGCCTCGAAGGATTTGCGCTCGCGGGCAAGCGGCCGCTTGCCGCCGCCGCTGCGCCGCCACGCGACGACCGGGTCCACGTCGAGCAGCACGACGACGTGACGGCGAAGCGCGCGTCGCACCCGCTTGGAGGTGATCGCCCCGCCGCCGAGAGAGATGACGTCGTCGGGTCCCGCTTGGTCGAGGATCTCGCAGACGATCCGCTCTTCCGCCTCGCGGAACGCCGCCTCGCCGTCGTGCTCGAACACCTCGACCACGGTCCGCCCGAGGCGCTGCTCGATCGCGCGGTCGGCGTCGATCGCCTCGCCTCCGCGTCCGGCGGCAAGCGCGCGCGCCGCCGCCGTCTTCCCGGCGCCCATGAACCCGACGATCGCAATCGCGCCGCCGCGCCGGCTCAGCTTGCTCGCCACCCGATCCGCTCTGAGTAGTCGCGAACCGCCATCCGGACATCCTCGATGTTGTCGCCCCCGAACTTCTCGCGGTAAGCGCCGGCCAATACGTAGGCGACCATCGCCTCGCCGACCACCCCGGCCGCCGGCACCGTGCAGGAATCCGTCCGCTCGCGCAAAGCCTCGGCTGGTGCGAGCGTCGCGATGTCAACCGAGCGCAGCGGCTTGGTGAGTGTGGGGAGCGGCTTCATCGCGCCGCGCACAACCAGGACCTCGCCGTTGGTCATTCCCCCCTCGACACCTCCCGCGTGGTTGGTCTCGCGGAAGAAGCCACGCTGCGGCGAATGGAAGATCTCGTCGTGCGCTTGCGAGCCGGGAATCGAGGCTAGCGCGAGCCCCCCGCCCAGCTCGAATCCCTTGATGGCCTGGATCGAACAGATCGCGCCGGCCAGCCGGCCGTCGAGGCGCTCCTCAAAAGAGACGTGCGAGCCGAGCCCCGGGACCAATCCGAAAGCAAGGACCTCGAACACTCCACCGAGGGACTCATTGGCCTTGCGCTGCGCGTCGATGTGAGCGACCATCTCGCGCGACGCGTCCTGATCGAGACAGCGCACAGGCGACTCGTCAACGCCGGCGAAGCTCGCGAGGCTCAAACGGCGATCGGTCGGCGGAGCTTCAACGGCCCCGATCCGGGTCACGTGCGAGACGATCTCTACGCCAAGCGCACGCAGGAACGCCTTGCATAGCGCTCCGCCCGCGACTCGAGCCGCGGTCTCGCGGGCGCTGGCTCGTTCGAGCACGTTTCGAACATCGCTGAAGCCGTACTTCCATACGCCCGCGAGATCGGCATGTCCCGGCCGCGGAAGGTGCACCTCATCGACCGCCGCCTCAACCGGCCACGGGTTCATCCGCTCCTCCCAGTTGGCGTAATCGCGGTTCTCGACCCAGAGCGACACGGGCCCCCCGAGAGTCAGCCCGTGGCGCACGCCGCCTGTCGCCGCGGCCGCATCGCGCTCGATCTTCATGCGACCGCCACGGCCGTGCCCGAGCTGGCGGCGCGCCATGTCGCGGTTGATAGCGTCCGCGTCGAGCGCCAGTCCGGCCGGCAGGCCCTCAACGATGCACGTCAGGCCCGGACCGTGCGACTCTCCGGCGGTGATCATTCGCAGCTCAGGCATTGGATTGCGAAGCTTACGGAGGCCCGCCGAGCGGCCGCCTCGTAACCGGCGGCCCAGAGGGCGTTGCCGCCTGGATCTAGCCTGTTGCGCTCTGCAGCGACGTGCCGGCCGCAGCGCTCGCAACCCCGATATCGACGGTGGCGCCGGTGATGCCGCTCACGCCTGTGGCGCCGGCGGCCCCGGTGAACGCGTTCGCCGGGTGCTTCACGTGGATGACGACCCCGATTCCCAGGGCGTAGAAGAAATGCGCGAGGGCGGCCACACCGGACTGCGCGACGGTCTGCTCTCCGGTCATCGACGCCGTCCGGCGGGCGTGGAGCGCCTCGGCGTCGGACCCGAACGTCTTCGCGCGGATCGCGTTCACCTCGAACGCGAACGGCAACACCGACGGATCGCTGCCGTTTGGCTTCAGAGTTACGGTGGCCTTGGGCCCAAGCTCCGCCACCTGACAGTTGGTAGCGCTGGGCACGCAGACCACAGGCCCGGACAGCGACAGCTTCGCGTCAACGGCCGCCGTCAGGAGGAAAACGGCCTTCCTGCCGCCGCGGAGCACGCCCAGGTACACGATCTCGGGTGTCGCGTTCGCGGGCAGCGGTGTCAAGCGCTGGAGATTGTCCAGCACGTCGGCCTGCGCGCCGTAGGTGCTTGAAGCGTCCACGAGATAGGCCTGGTTGGACGCCAGCTTCCCCCCGCCGTTGCCGGTGGTCGTCGTGGAGGGACGACTTCCACTCGAGTTGGGCGAGGTGGATCCAGTCGACGACGTCGATCCCTGCGAAGGCGACGTCGAGCCGGTGGTGGTCGTCCCGCCCGCGTTCGAGGTACCCGAAGACGACGAGCCCGCCCCTCCGCCGGTTGCCGGCGCCCGGAATGGGTTCGGCTCGTGGCCGTTGTACACGGTGGAGGCCGTCGCAGGTGCGGTCTGCATGATCGCGAGCTCCTGACCGGGCGGGAGTGAGCCGGCCGGCGGCGCGGCGTCAACCGGCGGCGGCGCGACGGGCACCGGCTTCGAGCTTCCCGACAGCGCCAGCGCCGCGAACACCGGTATTCCGACAGCAAGGATCGCGAGCAGCACGACCGCCGGGAGCACCTGGCGCTCCCGCAGGTCGGCGGCCAGTGACCGGATGAAGCTCATGCGCCGCTCGTCGCCCCCGAGACGCCTGTGACCCCACTCGGCGCCGTGCTGGCGGCGGGCGCTGGCGTCGTCGCCGGCGCTGTGCCCGTGGTCGGCACCTGGTAGACGGTCATCGACACCGTGGCCGACGTGCCACCGTGGCCCTGCGGCGACAGCGTCACAGAGTTGATGGTGAAGAGGCGGCCTTTGGCGAGCACGTTTGCCCCATCGGTCTGGGTCAGCGAGTCGATCGCGGAAAAGAAGCTCTGGAGTCTCGCGAACGTCGCGGTGAACGAGAACGTGAGGCCAATCGAGTCAAATCCTTGGCTGCCGGGCGCGCCCGCCGCGACCGTTGTCGTGTCCCACTTGATGACGTGCCCCACCTCGAGCGCGTCGAGAAGCCGGATCAGAGCAGGCTCCTGGTCGCTCAGCGGGACAGCGGCCTCGAGAACCTTGATCGCGCGAACCGACGCGACGTAGCGTGACCGCGCGCTCTCCCCCGCGGCAAGCTGCGACTGCTGGCCCGCGAGCGTTGTTCGCGCGGTCGCAATCTGTGCGGCAAGGCTATTGGAGGTGTTTCGCTCCGGCGCGACCAGCAGAAGCCAGAACGCCACCAGCACCACGATCGCCACGGCGACACCGGCGATCAGCCGTTCCCGGGCACCCATGTCAGCCCCCCACGGTCGTTTCAGGCCCAGCGGCCAACCGCGGGGCGGGGATGCCGAAGCCGGTCGCGTACTGGATCGTCATCACGAAGCTGACCCCCGAACACGCGGCGCTCGAGTACGTGGACACGCTCGCGCTTGAAACGTCCTCCAGCGCCCGGAAACGCGACAGCGTCTGTGCGACGCCGAGTTGGCCCTTCGAGGCCGAGCCGGCGGCGCACCCATTGATCGAGATCGAAGGCGCGTTCACCGTAACCCCAAGCGACGCGGTGGTCCCTGTCGAGCCGCTGACGCCGGTAGCGCCTGTCGCGCCGCTCGCGGAGGCAGTGCCGGCGCCCCCGCTGGCGGTGCCTGCGAGCTCAGTCAGGGTCACATTGGCAGGCAGCGAGAGCGCAATCTGCGACATCGCGCGCGGCCAGTCGAAGCGTTGCGCGGCAAGCGAGGCAACCGACGAGATGCGCTGCTGCGCGACCGACTGGAATGCGACGTAAGGCTGCAGCGAAGCAACCTGAGAGGTCACCACCGCGTTCTCATCGTTGACCTCGGCAAGGGTCGTCCGCTGCGATGCCACATCGTGGACGGCAACGGCGTAGACGACTCCGAGCACGACGAGCGCAACGAGCGTCGCGAGAACGACATACACGATCCCGCCGGTTCGACCGGCGATCCCGCCGGCGCCTCGGCGCTGCTCCGGTGGGATGAGGTTGAAGGCCCTCACGCCGGGCCCTCGGGAACCGACAGCCCGGCCGCGACGGCGAGAATGCTTCGCGGCACATCGCCCGCGGCATTCGGAGATGCAAGCGCGACCTCGCCGCGCCGCACCGTGATGCCGAGCTCCCGCGAGAGGCCGTCAGCAAACCCCGGTATCTCCAGCGCCGGCCCGCAGAGGAGCGCGCGAGTAAGCGGTCCGTCCTGGCGGCCGGCAAGATAGAAGTCGATCGAATGACGCACCTCGGCGGCGATTCGCCGGATACCGTCGTTCAGCGCCGTGTTGACCACCTGCGCGGGATCGATCGTCGGAGCGGGAGGGCCGGTCAGGAGGTCGGTCGGATCGACCGGCGGTGGCGTCGGCGGTGACGGGCGGCCAAAGCTCACCGTTGCCCGCTCGGCATCCACAGGCACGCTGGTCGACTGCGGGGCGTCGGGTCCCGCGAACCGCTCTTCCAAGCCCGGGAAACCGCCCGGCGGCTGGGGCGGCCTGGGTGTTGGCGTCGGCGCAGCCGCGACTGCAGCGGCGGGGGGCGCCACGCCCGTCGCCACGAGCAGGCGGCGCGCATCGTCGATCGGGATGGCACAGCGTGACGCCACATCGCCCGCGATCTGCTCAACCCCCCACGGGATCACGCGCGTAAACTCGCAGACCGGTCCGCGGCTGATCGCGAGATTCGTCAGCCCGCCGATCGAGAGGTACAGGATCTGCTCGTCGGGGTCGGCGTCGAGCGGCCGCAACGCGCGGATCATCCCGAACGCGGCGAGGTCGACGCCCTCCGGCTGCAGTCCGGCCAGTCGGGCGGCCTGAAGAACCCGTTCCACCATGTCGCGTCGCGCCGCGACGAGCAGTACCTGAAGGCGGTCCCCGTTCGGCCCGGTATCGATTCCGAGCGACTGGTGGTCGAGCACCACGCTGTCCAGCGGCATCGGGATCTCGTCCTGAGCCTGGAACAGCACAGCCTGTTGGATCTCGGTCTCGTCGGTCAGCGGTGGCAGCTCGAGCCGCCGCATCATGATCCGCTGGTTGGCGATCCCGATGCGGACCCGGCGGTCCAGCTTGCTCGACCGGAAGAGCTCGCTCAGCGCCTCGACCAGAGCCGGTACGTCGTTGACCTCCCCGTCACGCACCACGTCGATCCCGATCGGCGCATACGCCGCGCGGTCAACCACGACGCGTCCGTCCAGGTGCGACTTTGCTGCGACGATCAGCCCCGGCTCGATCGCGAGACCGACGACCGTCGGTTCGTTACCACCGGCGCGCGAGCGCCGCTTGGCCTGTCCGGCGGGGTGCTGGCCGTGGTCGATCGGTTCCGCGGGCGCCGGCGGAGCGTCAGGATCCGCGACGGGTAGCGCCGCCTCCGGCGCGCCCGGCGGCTCGCCCGCGGCCGGCGGATCGTCGGACGCAGAGCGACCGCGACCCGGGCGCTTGAAGGTGATGGGCTGGCGCAGACGCTCGAGCATGTTCAGGGGAATGCGGCGATCGGGCGCACTTGGCCCCCGCGGAGTCGATGATCGACCGTTGTCGGCGCGACCTTAGCAATGCATTCTGCGCTTCCTGCGAGATTCCTTGCGCCGCGCGGGCTTGCACGAATGCATCCGCGCAGCAGCGAGGAAGAGACGGGGGAGCTGCCGCTACCAGGCGCCGTTGACGCAGCCGCCGCTGGTGCCGTTGTAGGCGCTGTTGGTCGTTGCGGTGCCGCTCGTGATCGGCCACGTGCCGGCGTAGTCGGTGCCCCCCGGGGTCTGCGGCACGTCGCAGAACCGATACTGCGTCCCGTTGGGGGTCCGTTCGATCTCATACTGGTCGTTCGTGTTGGCGGCCTGCGCGACCACATAGAACGAAACCGACGAGTTGCCCTTGCTGGCGAGGACGAGCCAGGCGTTGTTGCCACCGCTGGACGTCTGGATTGCGTTCTCGTAGAAGTTGAGGTTGCCGACGCTGAGGGTCGAGTAGCTACCCGCATAGTCCGTTCCGATCGTGTTCGCCGTCGTCGCTGCCGAACGGGCGAGCTCCTTCGCCGAGGCGTCATACGCCTTGCTCGTCTGGCTCAGGAACGAAGGGATCGCGATCGCCGCAAGGATGCCGACGATCAGGATCACGACGAGCAGTTCGATGAGCGTAAATCCGCGCTCCTCGGTTGGCGTCATTCGCAGCGTCTGTCTCATCTGTCTCCCAGTTGCGTGTGGCGACGGAGGCACGGTGGGGCGGAGGGCGCAAGCCTACCAACGACGTATCAGGCGAGATGGTGGAGATATGCACCTAAAATCGCGTGGCCGGCAAAGTACCCGACTATCGCACCGAGCCCCAGGAACGGCCCGAACGGAACACCGGCGCCGCGCCGTGCCCCGGCCGGCAGCCTCCCCAGGACCACCAATCCGATCACGACGCCGGCGACCATCGCCGCGAACACCGCTGGGATCACCTCGCGACCGAGCAGCAGACCGAGCAGCGCTGCGAGCTTGACGTCGCCCATGCCCATGCCCCGCGGCGCCAAGATCGCGACGAGGAGGAAGAACGCGCCGGCTCCGGCACCCGCGATCAGGCGTTCCGGCTCGCCCGAAGGATCGAACACCGACCCAAAGGCGACTGCCGCAACCGCGGCGGGCCCGACGATCCGGTTCGGGATCAGGTGGTGGTCGAGGTCGATCAGGGCGATCGGTACGAGCGCGAGCACAAGCGTGAAGCCGAGCAGCACGTGTGCCGCAGACCCGCCCGCAACCGCGACCGCGACGCACAGGCCGCCGGTCAGCGCCTCGACGAGCGGATAGCGCACGGCGATGGCGGCGCCGCACGAGCGGCAGTGGCCGCGCAGCCACAGCCAGCCGAGCACCGGCACGTTGTCGCGCGCAAGTACGGCTGTGCCGCACGCGGGACAATGTGACGGTGGCCGGACGATCGACTCTCCGGCCGGGAGCCTCAGTGCCACGAGGTTCAAGAACGAACCTGCCACGGACCCGAGGACGGCAGCGAGAATCGCGTAGGCGAGTGTGTTGCGCAAAGCCGTCTGAGCAAAGCAAACGGGGCGGCCGTCAAGGCCGCCCCGTTCGCTTGCAAAATCAGCCTCTTGCTTCTACCAGCCGCCGGCGACGCAGCCGCCGCTCGTGCCGCTGTAGGCGCTGTTGGTTGTCGCGGTACCGCTCACGATCGGCCAGGTGCCGGAGTATGTCGTGCCTCCGGTCGTCGTCGGCACGTTGCAGAAGCGGTAGATGTTCCCGCTGGACGTACGCTCGACCTCGTACTGGTCGTTCGTGTTGGCGGCCTGTGCAACCACATAGAAGTAGTTGGACCCGCCGCCGGCGGTCGTGATGTAGGCGTTACCGCCGCCGCTCGCCGTCTGGATCGTCGGCTCGTAGCTGTTGAGGACAGTCTGTGTGAGACCGGTGTAGTTACCCGCGTAGTCCGTACCGTAGGTCGTTGCGGTCGTCTGTGCGGTCCGCGCCAGCTCCTTCGCCGACGCGTCATAGGCCTTCGTCGTCTGACTGAGGAACGACGGGATAGCGATTGCGGCAAGAATGCCGATGATCAGGATTACGACGAGCAACTCTATGAGGGTGAACCCTCGCTCGTCCTGTGCGCGCTGGCGCAGCTTATGCAACATCGATCCTCCTAGGATCCGTATTAATGGCCGGCGCCAGCGCTGTTGCTGGCCTTCCTGCTCATCGTATCGGCACGATTTCGGTGAGCTTGAGCGTTGCATTGCGGAATCGACCGCTGGCATGGACGCGTGCAGGCGGCTCATACAGATGTCGAGTCGCCCTCCCGCCAGCGCGCCTGGGCGTCGTGGCCGGAAACGAAGAACCCGGATCCTTCGCACCAGGGACATGCGACAACGCGCGCACTACCCCCGAGGTTGGACACGACGCTGCCGGTCCCCCGACAAGCGCCACAGGGCTCCGGCGCGGCCGCTTCGTCGCTTGCTGTCTCGGCGCTCACGCGGCGTGAAGCCTAGCGCCCGCCTGCGGCGAGCGGGTGTTTGCACGCGGGCATGCGGTTCGCTCATATGATTGCCGGGCTCGTGGCGGCCTCGCAAACAGACCAGGCAGCGGGCCCGGCGCGTCGGCGGCCATCGCTCGAGTTCACGGCGATTGCAGCGATAACCGTCCTCGCGGCCGCTCTACGACTCTGGTCGCTGCGCGCGGTACCGGACGACCCGTTCTACGACGCCGCGGTCCGCAGCATGACGGTCTCGCTACACAACCTGTTCTTTGGCGCCTACGAGCCGGGCGGCACGATAGCCATCGACAAGCCGCCACTGGACGTTTGGCTACAGGTCGCCTCGACGCAGATCTTCGGCTGGGGGCCGGTGGCGTTGAAGCTCCCGATCGCGCTGGCGGGGACGCTTGCCGTCCCGGCGCTCTACGACGCGGTCCGCCGCGTGCTCGGGCCCCTCCCGGGCGTGGCGAGCGGCCTGATGCTCGCGGTGCTTCCGATTGCCGTGCTCAGCTCACGGAGCGACACGATGGACAGCGTCGCGATGTTCCTGAACGTCGCCGCCCTATGGCTGCTGGTCCGCTTCGCACAAAGCGACCGAGACCGGTGGCTCTACGGAGCCGCAGCGGCGATGGGTCTCGCCTTCAACGTGAAGGTGTTCCAGGGGCTTGTCCCCCTGCCGGCGCTCGCCGTGCTCGCCGTGCTCGCCTGCCGCGAGCGGCGGCTATGCCGACTCGCACTCACCGGGCTGGTGTTCGTCGCCGTCGCGCTGTCATGGCTCACCGTGACTTTGTTGGTCTCGCAGCGGCCGTACGCAATCGGCTCGACCAATGGGAGCGCTTGGAACGCAACGTTCGTATACAACGGCTACGACCGGTTGTTCGGAGCTTCGACCCAAACGCTGCTGAACGCGCAGGGCACCGCGGTCCTGACCCCGGCCAACAACAGCGAGGCGGCGCGCGCGGCCGTCGCGATCGCGGGTCCTGCGCCGTGGCGGCTGTTCGACCACAACGACCCGCTTTCCGGGCTTCGCATCGGCTTCGTGCTTCTCGCCGGGCTCCTCCTGGGCATACCCGCCCTGCTTGGTCGCGTGCGGGCGCGCGGGCCCGACCACCGAGCGCAGCGCGCGTTCGCGGCGAGTCTCCTCGCATGGCTCGCAACCGGGTTCGTCCTGTTCAGCGCGATGGCGCGGCTTCACCCGCGCTACGCCGAGGCCTTCACACCTGCTGTGGCGGCCGCTGCGGGCATCGGGCTGGCTTGGGCGGTCGCGCATTGTCGCGAGCGTCGAGCAGTGCTGTCGCTCGTCGTTTCCGTGCTGGCGCTCTACGCCGTATGGCTCCTGGGCCTGCGGAGCCCGGCCGCGATCCTCACGCTGGTGGCCGCACTCGTTGCGATCGCGGCGCTGCTCGTCCCGGCCGTCCCTCAACGCGAGGTCCTACTGGCCGGCGCACTCGGCGTCGTTGCGATCGCTCTGCCAGTGCGAATCGCTGTCGGACTGGTCAGCAACCACGAGTACGACAGCGGCAACACCGGGGTCATCGCCGCCGGCGAGGTGAGGTCTATCGGCGCCTACATCGACGCGCACCGCCGAGGGGCTCGCTACGAGTTCGTCGTGGCCGACCCGAGCTCCGTCGGCGACCTGATCATCGACGAGCAGCGGCCGATCCTCTCGCTCACGTCCTACGATCGCCACGAGCTGTTGAGCGTCGCGCACCTACGGACGCTCGTCGCCGACGGAGCCGTGGACTTCGCCTACATCGGCGGGCCGTGCGTGCCGCACGACAAGCTCGAGTTGCCGCGATGCTCGCCCGGGGCTGACTGGGTGCGCCACCACGGCATCGACGTCTCGGCGAAGATCGGCCTGACGAGGCCCGACGTCCTCTACTTCCTGCCGAGGCGCTACCGTCCGGGCAGTGCAGGCGCACACCACACCAACGCTCTCGATTCTCGTCGTTGACGACGAGGTCTCGCTTCGAGACACACTGACGCGGTCGTTCACACGCGAGGGCCACCTCGTGACGGCAGTCGCCGACGGCAACACGGCGATCGAGCGAGCGTCCTCCGAGGCCTTCGATGTCGTGCTGCTCGACGTCGCGCTCGGTGCCGGCCCCAACGGTTATGAGGTCTGCCGCACCCTGCGCTCGCAACGCAACGTCGTCCCGATCATCATGCTGACGGCCCTCGACAGCGAGGCTGACGCCGTGCAGGGGCTGGAGGCCGGAGCGGACGATTACGTCACGAAGCCGTTCGGCCTCGCGGAGCTCCGCAGCCGGATTCGAGCTGTGCTGCGCCGCTCCGGCCCGCGCGGCTCGGGCGGCGAGGTCCAGGCCGTGGGCGAGGTGACGCTCGACCGCGTGCAGCGCGAGGTGACGGTTCGCGGCGAGACGGTCCGCCTGACGTTCTCGGAGTTCGAGCTGCTGGCATGCCTGATCTCCGAGCCGGGCCACCTGTTCAACCGCCAAGAACTTCTCCGGACGATCTGGGGCGATTCGGCGTTCCGCGATCCGCGCGCGATCGACGTTCACATCCGTCACCTGCGCGAAAAGCTCGAGCTCTCGCCGGAGAACCCGCGTCTGATCCTGACGGTGCGCGGCGCCGGCTACCGCTTTGCCGAGGCTTAGCGTCCCGGGCCCTGGCTTCGGCCTGCGGCCACGGCTGCTCGCAGCGCTTGCGCTTACGAGCGTAGTCACGCTGGGCGTCGCCTCGATCGCGCTCCTGCCGCCGTTGAAGTCACGACTGCGCAGCGATGCCATCAGTCAGGCCAAGGTCGTGACGCTGGCGGCTAAGTCTCACTTCGGGAGCATCCTTCGCGTACACGGGTTGCCGCCACGCGAACGCGTTGCGAAGCAGGCCCGGCGACTGGGAGCCGACCGCGTGATCGTGTGGACGACGCGCCTCGAGCGCCCGATCTTTGACACCGACGGCGATATGCCACGCGGTTTCGCCAGGTCGGTTGCGCGTCTCGCTCTGGCCTCCGGGCTCAAGCCGCGTTACGGGATAGCTGACGACAAGCTGATCGTCGCGAGTTCCTACCGCGACCACGGTCGCAAGCTCGTGCTCGAGATCTTCCGGCGTCTCGACTATGTCCAAAAGGCAACCAACGTTGTCGTCGTTGCGTTCCTCGAGGCGGCCGCGGCCGGTCTGGTCGTGGCGCTCGCGCTGGGCGCGGCGCTGTCCTCGCGCCTCGTACGACGCCTCCGTCTCCTGCGGGATGCCACGATCGGCCTCGACGAGGGTGGGTTGGGCGATCTGGTGGTGGGACAGGACTCGGCACGCGACGAGATCGGTGAGTTGGCGCGCGCTTTCTCGATGATGCGCGAGCGGCTGCGCCAGCAGGAGGACGCACGGCGCGCTTTCGTCGCCACCGCGTCGCACGAGCTGCGGACACCGTTGACATCGCTCGACGGGATGCTCGAACTGCTGGCTGACGACCTCGAGAGCGACCCGATCGACATCGACGACGCGCGGGAGCGCGTAGCCCGCGCGCAGCAGCAGTCGCGCCGACTCGCGAGCCTCGCGTCCGACCTGCTCGATCTCAGCCGTATCGACGCGTCCGTCAACCTGCGGAGCGAGCCCGTGGAGCTCGTCGAGGTCGTGCGCGCTGTGGTCGCGGAGTTCGAGGGGCGCGCGCTCGATCGTGCGATCGATGTCGTGGTTGACGGAACCGGTTCGCAGCACTGGACCGAAGGCGATCCGGCCGGGCTTGCGCGCATCGTCAGAATCCTGATCGACAACGCGCTGCGGATCGCGCCAACCGGCACGATCGTGACCGTCTCGCTCGAGACGAGCGGCGGGCAATCGACGCTCGAGGTGGCGGACTCGGGCCCGGGCGTGCCGGCGGACGAGCGTGAGCTGATCTTCGAGCGGTTCCAGCGCGGCCGTGCGCACCGCGCCGAGGCCGGTTTTGGACTGGGACTGGCGATCGGGCGAGAACTTGCCCGCCGAATGGGTGGCTCGCTCGAGTTGCTGGACGAGGGGCCGGGCGCGCGCTTTCGCCTCACCGTCGCGTCGGTCCCAGTAGGGGCGAGTCACGAATGAGCAGCTCGGACGTCGAGCCGTTCGCAACACGAGCGCTGGCGGCGGGCCGCTTCGGCGTCGACACAGAGTTCGTCGGCGAAGGGCGCTACCGGACGCTCCTGTGCCTGATCCAACTCGTCGTCAGTGACGGTGATGGCCTCGATGTCCTCGTCGTGGACGCAATCGATGAATCGCTCGATCTCGCTCCTCTCGCGCGCGTGCTTGCCGACCCGAGCGTGACCGTCGTTGTTCATGCCGGCCGCCAGGACGTCGCGCTGCTGCGTCGCGTGGCGAACACCGACGTGACCGCGCTCTTCGATACGCAGGTGGCGGCGGGTTTCGCGGGGCTGAGCGCGCAGGCGGGCTATGACACGCTGCTGCGCGAGCTGCTCGCGATAAGCGTGCAGAAGAGCGCCAGCTACACCCGCTGGGACCGCAGGCCACTGAACGCCGAACAGCTCGCATACGCGCGAGAGGACGTCCTGCACCTACTCGAGATGGCGAGCGAGCTGGAGCAACGTCTCGCTTCGTCAGGTCGCCTCGAATGGGCACTCGAGGAGTGCCGGGCGCTCGAGCGGGCCAGCGACGTCCGCGACCCCGAGCAGATCTTCGCGCGCCTGCCGCGGATCAATTCCCTGAACCCGAGCCAGCGAGCGATCGCGAACGAGCTGGTCGGCTACCGTGAGCAGTTGGCGCAGGAGCAGGATCGGCCTGCGGGCACGGTGCTGAGCGACGTCGTGATAGTCGAGTTGGCGAAGCGCGCGCCGCGGACACCGGAGCAACTGGAGCAGATTCGCGGCATCAACCCCGGCAGCTTGCGCCGTCGCGGCACCGACCTTCTCGGAGCGATCGCACGCGGCGCGCTCCGCCAACCGATAGCAGCGGAGGAACGCGGTCACGACCCGAGCTCGCCGAGCGACGGCCCTCAGATCGCTCTCGCCGAGGCATTCGTGCGCGCCCGAGCGCTCGAGGCGGGGCTGGCCTACGAGCTGATCGCGGCGCGCGCCGATCTCGCCGCGATCGTCTCGAGTGTCAGGCTCGGCAAACCCAACCCGCCCGTGCGGACCCTCAGCGGCTGGCGGCGGGAGCTCGTCGGCGACGAGTTGCTCGACGTGCTCCGCGGCGAGCGCAGTCTCAGCGTCGGGTCGACCGGCCGCCTGCAGATCGCGCGTCGAGAGCTCACAGAGTGATCCGAAGCACGATCCGCCCAGCCGCAGAGGCCGTCACCGCCAGCCAGCCGCCCCGGCTTTCCCGCACGCTCGCGGGGCCCGACGCCACCTGCCAGTCCGGCGTGTAGCGGACGCGAACGAGCATCGCTCCCGGCGCGGCGGCGCGAAGCACGACGGTCGTGTCCCGTTCGCTGACGAGCGCCCCCCGCCCACTCAGGATCGCGGGCGCGCCCGTCAGCTCGTAAAGGCGCCAGTCGGCGCTCCGCCAGACCTCGTGGAGTCCCGGTATGCCGCGGCGCACGAGTCGCGCCTCGGCGACGCCCGCGTAGTCGAGCGGCGCCGAGGCGAGCGCGACGTAGCGCACCCCGTTGTGTTGGAGCCAGCGACGGTAGCTCGCGGTAGTGAGGCGTCCGGCGTCATAGAAGATCGGGTTGTCCGCCGTGTCGAGCTGGCGCTCCCAGCCGCGGGCGAGCGGTAGCGCAAGCGCCACGTAGACCGATTCCCAATGCGTCGAAAGCGGCACCACCTCGACGCGAGCGAGTGGATGATCGTGCCGAAGTAGGTAGGAGATCAACGGCCGGAAGTACGCCGGCGAGGTTGCCGGGTTGTGCCAGCCCAGTAGCGGGCCGCGGGCCGGAGTCCATTGGCCCAGCACGAGGACGCCGACCGCGAGCGCGAGCACCAGCCGGCGCCGTCGGGTGCGGGCCGAAAGACAGAGCACGATCCCCAATCCGGCGGTGGTGGCCAGGCGCGTGACGTTGACGCCGAGCGCACTCGGCACCAGGTAGGAGCCGACCGCCAGCAGGGCGTAAAGACAGGTGCCGATCCGAAGCGCGCGCTCGCGCGGGTCGAGCAGCGCTAGGAGAGCACCGACCGCCACGAGCGTGCCGGCGAAGTCGAGAACCGCGAAAGGCATCCGTCCCTGGCCTGGAAACAGGAGCTCAAGGATCGCGATCGGGACGACCGCCGCAAGGACGGTCGCAGCGAGATCCCAGCGTCGGCGCGGCAGGTCTGCCGCGAGCCAGGCGAAAGCCGCGAGCGCAAGGAAGAGGCCAGGAAGCGGGCTCGAGAGCGTGCATGCGAGGGCCAACAGCACAGCCAGGGCGTGCCACCTGCGGCCCGGACGGCCCAGCAGGACGAGCGCCGCGAGGCCAAGGGCCAAGCCCAGCAGGAACGGGTCGCGCCCGATCGCGACCTGCACAACCGTGCCGGTGGCGAACGCGACCGATCCCAACCAGCCGGCGGCTCCGAAGCGCGGGCGAACGAGACAGTCAAAGGCCCATGCTGCCCCACCGGCACAGAGCACTGCGGTGGTCGCGATGCCGAGGGTCGCAGCGAGCGCGGGGTACAGGACCGAGTAGCCGAGGGTCCAGTGGCCGCCGTACCAACCGAAGTCCCACAGCGTTAACCCGAACCGCCGGAAGAGATCGACTCGGTAGGTGGCCGATGCGACATCCGTCCCGCTGGCCCCGGTGAGGATGGCAACGGCCGCGAGCGCGGCAGCGATGGAAGGCGCGATCAGCCGGTCGAGGCGCTTGGGGCGCGCCCACGCGCCCGAGGCGCTGGTGGCAACGCTCGCGATCAGCGCATGCTAGTCGGCGCGCGCCGGCCAGCGCTCGCATCGCCGCCCCGGAAGCCGTTCGAGGCACGCGAAGGGTGGTTCCCGTCGAACCGACATCCCGACGAGCCCTACGTCGAAAGCCGCCCGCCGGCTGGATGGACGTCAGGCACGACACGCACCACAACCGGTCACGCGATCTGTGAGGCGCGCAGGCCGCGGCAAAGCCGCGGCCGAGCACCGAGCTACTGAATCTGGTTGTAGACCTTGAACAGAGGCAGGTACATCGCGATCACGATGAACCCCACCATGCCGCCGATCAACACGATCATCACCGGCTCGAGAATCGAGGTCAGCGCCTTGATCGCCGCGTTGACGCGGTCCTCGTAGAAGTCCGCGATCTTGGAGAGCATGAAGTCGAGCTCGCCTGTGGACTCACCGACCGACACCATGTGGCTGACCATCATCGGGAACACCGGCGACTTGGCGAGGGGCTCCGAGATCGTGCCACCGGCCTTGACCGAAGCGATGACGTCTGACATGGCCCGCTGGACGACGACGTTCCCGGCGGTGCGGCCCGTGATGTCGAGCGCCTCCAGCAACGGGACGCCCGCAGCCGTCAGCGAGGACAGCGTACGCGCCCACCTGGCGATCGAGATCTTCTCGACGATGTCGCCGATCTGGAACGGGATCTTGAGACGGAAGGCATCCCACTGCGGGCGGCCGCGCGCGGAGCGCTTCCAGCGAAAGAACGAGTAGCCGATGGCCACGGCGCCGATGATGAACAGGTAGAAGTAGCGCGTCACCGCGTGCGAGATATCGACGGTGACCTGGGTCATGATCGGGAGCTGCTTACCGGAAGCGCTCGTGCCGTACTGCTGCAGGACGTGGGCGAAGGTCGGGACCACGAACACCACGAGCACAATCATCACGAGCAGGGCGACGACCGTCACGACCGCCGGATAGACCATCGCGGCCTTGACCTGGCGCCGCAGCTGATCCTCCTTCTCCAGCTGATCGGCGATCCGCACGAGCGACTGCTCGAGCACCCCGCCGATCTCGCCCGCGCGCGTCATCGCAACGAACAGCGGTGTGAAGATCTTTGGGTGGCGCGCGAGTGCGTCGCTCAGCGGCAGACCCGCTTCGACGTCCTTGCGCACCGCCACGATCGTCTCGCGCAGCCGCGCGTTGTCCATCTGCTCCTCGAGCACAAACAGCGCCCGCAGGATCGTCATGCCCGACGAGACCATCGTTGCGAGCTGGCGCGAGAAGATCGCCAGCTCGGTGAGCGTCACCCGCTCGAAGATCGTGAAGTTGATGTCGCGCAGGCTCCGCTTCTCGGCGATCTCGAGGACGATCAGGCCACGCGCCTTGAGCTGATCTGACACGGCTTGCTTGGTGTCAGCATCGAGCGTCCCGCGGAGGTGGCCGCCCGTCAGGTCCATCGCCTTGAAGGCGTAGGTACTCATGCTGCCAGCGTTACTTCTCCAAGCAGTCGCGCGAGCTCATCGGGCGTCGAGGAGCGAGTCTGCGCGAGCTCCTTGGTGATGGCGCCGGCGCGGACGAGCGCGGCGAGCGCGCTGTCCATCGACTGCATACCGACTGAAGCGCCAGTCTGGATCGCCGAGGGGATCTGATGCGCTTTGGCTTCACGGATCAGGTTTCGCACACCTGGGGTCGGAATCAGCACTTCGACAGCGACGCAGCGACCGGAGCCGTCCGCGAGTGGCAGCAAGGTCTGGCTCATGATGCCCTGCAGCGTCACCGACAGCTGCACGCGTATCTGGTTCTGCTGCTCGGGCGGGAACACGTCGATGATGCGGTCGATCGTCTGCGCCGCATCCTGGGTATGCAGCGTGGCGAACACGAGGTGCCCGGTCTCCGCGGCGGTCAGGGCCGTCGAGATGGTCTCGAGGTCGCGCATTTCGCCGACGAGGATCACGTCCGGGTCCTCGCGCAGCGCCGCGCGGAGAGCCGATCCGAAGCTGTGCGCGTCCGTGCCCAGCTCGCGCTGGTTGACGAGCGAGAGCTTGTGTGAGTGAAGGAACTCGATCGGGTCCTCGATCGTGATGATGTGCTCCGCGCGCGTCGCGTTGATCTCGTCGATCATCGCGGCGAGCGAGGTCGTCTTGCCGGAGCCGGTCGGTCCGGTGACAAGCACTAGACCACGTGGCTTGCGGGTCAGCGTATGAACGATCGGCGGCAGCCCGAGATCGTCGATCGACACCATCGAGTGCGGGATCAGGCGGAATGCCGCGGCGAGCGCACCCCGCTGGAAGAACGCGTTGACGCGGAAGCGTGCGGCCCCCGGCACCAGGTAGGCAAAGTCGATCTGGAGGTCCGTCTCGAGTCGGCGCCGCTGCTCGGTCGACAGGATCGAGTAGATGAACTCGCGCGTGTCGTCAGGCGACAGGTTCGGGTATCCGTCGAGCGATACGAGCGCGCCGCGTTCGCGCAGGGTCGGCGGGGCGCCGGCTGTGAGGTGGAGGTCGGACGCGCGGCGGCGTACGACCTCGAGCAGGATCTCGGAGAACTCAATGGCCATGGGCGCTCAGATCAGGTCATCGGCACGAACCGCCGAGTGCTGAACTCGCGAGTCTAGCGATGCAAGAGCACTACGACTCGCTTTGCACGCCGCTGTTCACGACGCGGGCGACTTCGCTGACGGACGTCCGGCCCTCCTTGACCTTCTCGAGGCCGTCATCACGCAAACGGCGCATGCCCTGCTCAACCGCGAGGTCCAGGACTTCTGATGCCGAACGCCGTTCGAGGGCGAGCGCGCGGATCTCCGCGGTGACCGACATCACCTCGTAGATACCGGTCCGGCCGCGGTAGCCCGATCCTCCGCACTGCTTGCAGCCGACGGGCTCGTAACCCTCGACATCGAAGCTGGCGTGGTAGCCGTATTCGCGGAGTGTCGCCATCGGCAGGATCACGCGCCGCTTACATTGCTGGCAGAGCGTGCGCACAAGCCGCTGGGCGACGACGCAATCGATCGCAGAGGCGACGAGGAACGGCTCGACGCCCATCTCGATCAGGCGGGTTATCGACGTTGCCGCGTCGTTGGTGTGGAGGGTCGAGAGGACGAGGTGGCCTGTCAGCGCCGCCTCCACGGCGATCTTTGCCGTCTCGCGGTCGCGGATCTCGCCCACCATGATGATGTCCGGGTCCGCCCGCACGATCGCGCGCAGGCCCGTCTCGAAGAGCAGCCCCGCCTTTGGGTTCACCTGAATCTGTGTGATTCCGCTGATCTCGTACTCGACGGGGTCCTCGATCGTGATGATGTTCTTCTCTTCGGAGTTGACCTCGTTGAGAGCCGCATAGAGGGTTGTCGACTTGCCCGATCCGGTCGGCCCGGTGACCAGCACCGCCCCATAGGCCTGGCCGTAGGCCCGCTGGAAACGCTCGAGCTCGACGGGCGCCATTCCCAGCTGCTTGAGGTCGAGAGCCACCGCGTCCTTGTCGAGGATTCGCATCACGATTCCCTCGCCACGGACCGTCGGCACGCTGACGACGCGGAGATCAACGTGGTGCCCGTCGACGGTCAGTCCGACGCGTCCGTCCTGCGGCACGCGCCGCTCGGCGATGTCCAGCTCGGCCATGATCTTGATTCGCGAGACGACGCCGGGCGCCATCCGCCGTGGCACGTTTGTGACGTCACGCAGCACACCGTCCACGCGGAAGCGGACGCGCAGGTCTTCGTTACTCGGCATCAGGTGGAGATCCGAGGCGTTGGCCTCCACCGCCTGGGCGACCAACTGGTGCACGAGCTTTACGACCGGAGCGTCGTCAGCCGATTCATGCAGCTCGAGCAGCTCCGCAGCACGACCGGACTCCTCCTCCTCGACCGCGGCCGCGACCGAGTCGCCGAGGCGGGTCAGGCGTGAGATCGCGCCCGCGACATCAAAGCTCGTCGCAACCGCCGCGCGAATCTCAAAGCCTGTGAGGATCGCGATGTCGTCGATCGCGAGGACGTTCGCGGGGTCGGACATGGCGACGAGCAGGGTGCGGTCGTCGAGGAAGGCGATTGGCAGCGCGTCGTAGCGCTTCGCGACCTGACTCGAGACAAGGTTCGCGGCCGCCATGTCGATGTTGAAGGTCGCCAGGTCGACGTAATCGAGTCCGTAGCGCTCGGCCAGCGCCTGGGCTAGACCGTCGGGCGTGATCGCGCCCTGGTGGAGCAACACGTCCTCCGGGGTCTCACCGCTCTCGCGCGCAACCGCGATTGCCGAATCCACCTGCTCGCGCGAGCAGAGCCCGAGCTCAGCGATCACGTCAGTGAGAAAGCGCTGGCCACCGCCCCGGCGACTCGGCGCGCGGACACCCGCCATCGTCGCCGAGTCGAGTTCGACTGTCCGCTCCGTGGAGGTGGACGCGACGGGTCTGGAAGCTCGGGGACCGGCCGGGCCGCCGCGGCCACCTGCTCCGGACCGCGCATCGCCTTCTCGGGCGCCGTCACGAGCAGGCAGACTTGAGAGTGAACGAGCCACGTGGCCTAGACCTCCGCGACCGCGCGCGCCATCACGGCGCGTGGGGCTTCGCGCCCGGTCCACAGCTCGAAGCTGAGCGCCCCCTGCTCACACAGCATCATCGGCCCATCGACTGTCCTCACACCGAGCTCCCGTGCGACTTTGAGCAGCCGCGTCTCGCGCCTGCCGTAGACGAAATCGACAACGCATGCATACGTGGATAGTAGATCGGTATTCAGGGCCAACGACTGGAGCACCTTCTCAGGATCCTCCCAGCCTTCCTCCAAGCCGACGGTCGTGCAGTTGACGAGCAGGTCGCCTGACTCTACGCGGTCGGTTGCGGCGACGCGAAGGTCCCGCGCGAGCGCCAACGCGCGCTGCGGTGAGCGGTTCCACACCGCGACCGACGCACCTGCCTCACGCAGTGCCCACGCGGCCGACCTGGCGGTCCCGCCCGCTCCGAGGATCACGGCTTCGGCGCCTCGCGGATCAACGGGTAGCGACGCGATCAGGGCCGGCGCGTCGGTGTTTTCGGCGTGGATCGCGCCATTCGGCGAGAAGCAGAGTGTGTTGGCGGCGCCGATCTCGCGAGCGGCATCGCTCGCGCTGCCCGCGAGTGCCAGTGCAGCCTCCTTGTGCGGCACGGTGACGTTCGCGCCGACGAATCCCGCCGCCGGCAGCGCCGCGACGGTCTCCGCAAAGAGGTCCGGCGGAACCGGGAGCAGCTGGTAGCTCCAACCCTCGAGCCGCAGGGCAGCGAAGGCCGCACGATGCATTGCAGGGGAGCGACTGTGCAGAACGGGCCAGCCGAGTACCCCGAGCCGCCCCGCCCGGCGTGGGAGAGCCGGCTTGGCGGCGACGCCTCGCATGGGGCCTCGCTACTTCTTCGCTGCGGGGCAGCCGTCGGGTAGCGCCCCGTGATCGGCCTTGACGGCGGCGTTGTAGACGGCCACGTCCGTGTTGAACGCGGCCAGATCCGAGGCAAACGCAAGCGCCCCGCACGCGTTCGGCTTCACGACGAAGTACAGATACGAAACGTGCGCCGGCTTGGCGGCCGCGCGCAGCGTCGCGATCCCAGGGTTGGCGATCGGTGTCGGCGGGAGCCCGTAATGGTTGCGCGTGTTGTAGGGCGTGCTGAGCTGGAGGTCGCTGGCCGTCAGACCACCCTTCGGGTTGTGGAGGTAGTAGAGGAGCGTCGTGTCCAGCCCCAGCTCGATCCCCTCCGCGAGCCGGTTGTAGACAACGGCCGCAACCCTCGGACCGTCGGAGCGCCGTTGCGACTCGCGCTCGATGATCGAAGCGATCGTGACCACGTCGTAGCGAGTCAGGTTCTTGCTCCGCGCGTAGCTCATGTTCACGAGCGCGAGGTTCTGCTTGAAAGCATCGAGCTGCTTGGCGACCAGCGAGCTGACCCAGCCGTTGCGGTAGACGTAGTAGGTGTCCGGGTAGAGGAAGCCCTCGAGCGAATCGACGCCCTTGTGCGCACCGTAGGCCTGTGGCGAGAAGTGCGCCGCCTTCGGCGTCGAGGCCTTCAGGTAGTTCCCGCGCAAGCCGGCCTTCCGGGCAAGGACGGCGATCTGCGCGCGCGTGTCGCCCTCGGGGATCGTGAGCGACACCTCCGCCGAGCTGCCCGCCTGCTGCGTCAGGGCGGTCAGCGCCGCGCTGTAGCTCATACCGCGTCGCAGCGTGTAGACGCCCGCCCGGAACTTGTTGCTGTCGCCGGCGAGCGACGAGCGAAGGTCGAAGAAGAAGCTCGAGGAAACGACGCCGTCGCGAGCCAACAGGCCGCCGACCGTCGAGCCGCTGGAGCCCGGCGGAATGCTCACCGTCAGGCTCGCACCACCGCCCCCGGCGAAAGGCTGGTAGAGCGAGATCAGAAACCAGGCAGCGAATACGACGACGATGAGCGCTCCGACGGCCACGAGACGGCGGATCAGGAAACGCCGCTCGCGCGGGGTGCGGGGCCGGAGCGGCGCGCGCTCGCGCGTGCCCCAGCGCGCGATCAGCGCCGCGATCCCGCGCTCCGACGGCGCCCGCGAGGGGGCGCGGGGATCGACCCAATCGAGGTCCCCGGCCCAGTCGCCGCCGCCCGCGGAGTGCTCACCCGGTTGACCACGAGCCTCGCCACCGCCACCCTTGGAGCGGCCCCGAAGCGGGCTCATCGTGTCTTTACCCCGATTGCGGACACGTCGCTCAATCTAGCGCCAGCGCTACCCGGAACCGCCGGAACGGCGCGCCAGCCAGCCTTCGAGGAGGTGCGCGGCAGCGCGCGAGTCCTCACTCGCCACCTGCGACGGGTCGCGTGCCGCCTGGCGCGTCGTCAAGCGCTCGTCGTAGAGCTCGACGGGCACGCCGGCGCGCAGGCGTGCCCGCAAACGTTCAACGAAAGCCCGCGTCTCCACGGTCTGCGCCGTGTCGGTGCCGGCAAGCGAGATCGGCAACCCGACGACCACAACCTCGACGGCGCGCTCGTCCACAAGCGCAGCGAGGCGTCCCAGCCCCGCTTTCGTTGCGGGTCGCAGAACAGGCTCGATCGGTGTGACGATCGTTCCCGTCGGATCGCTGAGAGCGGCGCCGCAGCGAGCGGAGCCGTAGTCCAGGGCAAGGGCTCTCATTTTTTCGCCCTTGCGGGCGAAAGAAATGAGAGCCCAGGGACCGCGGGGGCTGGGTTTGGGGTGGGGTCTTCGTGCACTCGACGCTGGCGCAACGTCAAAGCGCTACGGGGCAAGGGCCTTCTTGACCGCTTGGGTGGCTGCTTCGAGTGCTTCCGGCAGCTTTGTGACCTCGCTGCCGCCGGCCTGGGCGAGGGTGTCGCGGCCGCCGCCGCCTCCGCCCAGGAGCTTTGCGGCGGCTCCCGCGATCTCTCCGGCTCTGACGCCGCGCGGCACGATGGCGGGGGCGACGCTGACGAGGATGTGGGCGCGGCCTTCGATTGCGGCGGCCAGGATCACGACGCCGTCTCCAGGCAGCTGTCCCTTGACTCGATCGGCGGCGTCGGGGAGTGCTTTGGCGTCGGCGAGCTCAACCGTAGCGGCGACCAGCGGAACGTCCTCGAGATAGATGGCGCCGGCCGCCAGCGCGCCGGCATCGATGCCGCCGCCGGCGCCTCCGCGAGCCTGCGCCTCAAGCTTGCGCCGCTGGTCCTCGCGGGCACGCACCGTGTCGGCGGCCTGCGCGGGCGTCGTGCGAAGCAGCCCCGCGATCTGCTCGAGCTCACGGTCGTGGCTGCGCACCAGCGCGACCGCGGCCGGACCACTCACCGCCTCGATGCGGCGCACATTTGCCGCGCTCGAGGTCTCGCTCAGAACACGAACGAGCCCGATCTCCGCGGTCGAGTGCACGTGCGTCCCGCCGCACAGCTCGCGCGAGACCGGGCCTGCGTCGACCGGCGGGTCGCCCACCTCGACCATCCGGACGATCTCGCCGTACTTCTCCCCGAACAGCGCCATCGCCCCGAGCGAACGCGCCTCGTCGAGCGTCGTCGAAAGCGCGCGCACGGGATGGTTCTCGAGAACCCACGCATTCACCTGATCCTCGACATCGCGCAGCTCATCCGCGCTCAGCGCCTGGCCATGGCTGAAATCGAACCGCAGCTTGTCCGGCCCGACGTAGGAGCCCGCCTGACGAACGTGCGGCCCCAGGCGAGCGCGCAGCGCAGCGTGCAGGAGGTGCGTCGCGGTGTGGTTGCACTCGGTCGCGTGGCGCGTCGCCGGCTCGACCCGCGCGATTACGCGCTCCCCCTCGCGCAGCTCGCCGTCCTCCAGCACCGCGACGAGGGCCTGGTCGTCGCCGAGCCGCACCACGTCCGCGACGCGCGCCCGGCAATCGCCGCCCTCGCACTCGATCACGCCGACATCGGAGACCTGGCCGCCGCCGACCGCGTAGAACGGCGAGTCCGCGAGCTTCACCAGGATCGACCCACCGGCCCCCTCGCTCGCCGCCACCGCCGCGACCGTCGTCGCCTGCTCGGTCGTCTCATAGCCTACGAACCGCGTCTGGAAGCCCGCCGACTTGGCGAAACGCCCGGCCTCCTCGCGCACCGACCCACCACCCGTGCCGCTCGACCCACCGCTACGGCTGCGCGACCGCTGCGCTGACATCCTCTCCTCGAAACCGCTCTCGTCGACCGCGAGGCCGGCGTCACCCACCAGCTCGCGCGTCAGCTCGAACGGGAAACCGAACGTGTCGTGCAGCCTGAACGCGTCCTCGCCGCTGACCGTGCCGCCATCCGCGCGCGCCCGCTCGATCAGCTCGCCGAGCGTCGCGAGACCCTGCTCCAGCGTGTGCCCGAAGTGCTCCTCCTCGGCTGCGAGCCACGTGTCGATCGCCTCGCGCTGGCTCGCAAGCTCCGGGTAGGCGGCCCCCATCAGCTCCCGCACGAGGTCGCCGTAGCGAACCAGGAACCCCGGCTCGAGCCCGAGCGCGCGCCCGTGCTGGATCGCGCGGCGCATCACCCGGCGCAGCACGTAGCCGCGCTCCTCGTTTGAGGGAACGACCCCGTCGGCGATCAGGAAAACCATCCCCCGCGCGTGGTCGGCGAGGATCCGCAGCGAGCGATCGGTCGCCTCGTCGGCCCCGTAGCGCTTCCCCGACAGCTTCTCCCCCAGCTCGATCAGCGGGCGGAACTGGTCGGTCTCGAAGACCGACGGGACGTCCTGGAGGATCACGGCCATGCGGTTCAGCCCGAGACCGGTGTCGATGTTGCGCGCCGGAAGCGGTGTCAGCTTGTCGCGCGGCTCCTGGTTGTAGGTCATGAACACGAGGTTCCAGTACTCGAGGAACCGCTCGTTCTCCCCGCCCGGCAGATCGTCGGCCGCCCCGAACTCGAGCCCGCGGTCGAGGTAGAGCTCCGAGCACGGCCCGCACGGTCCGGTCGGTCCGGCCTCCCAGAAGTTCTCCTTGCGGTTACACGGGACGATCCGCTCGCGCGGCACCCCGACCGCCTCCCAAGCGGCGATCGCCTCCTCGTCGGGCCCGAGGCCCAGCACCTCGTCACCCTCGAACACCGTGATCCAGATGCGGTCCTCCGGGAAGCCGAAGACCTCGCGCGAGAGCTCCCAGGCGAACTCGATCGCCTGCTCTTTGAAGTAGTCGCCGAACGAGAAGTTCCCGAGCATCTCGAAAAAAGTCAGGTGCCGCGCGGTCGTCCCGACGACGTCGAGATCGACGGTCCGAAACACCTTCTGGCAGCTGGTCACGCGCGGCGCGGGCGGCTGCTCGACCCCGAGGAAGAACGGCTTCAGCGGGTGCATCCCCGCGACGGTCAGGAGCGCCGAGGGGTCGTTATCGGACGGCACCAGCGAGTAGCTCGGCACGCGCAGGTGCCCGCGATCCGCGAAGAACTGCAGGTAGCGCTCGCGGATCTCATCCGAGGTCATGCTGTCCATGGCCGATCCAGATTACTTAAGGCATTGGCCAGCAAGCGCGCGAGGTGCTGCGGGACGCGCGGGCTGCGGCTGCGGTCGGCGTTCGCCGATCCTCGCCTGGCGTTGCTTGCCGTGCGCGATGCGCAGCCCCGCGTCAGCTCGTCTGCCGATTGATTCGCGCAGCCGCGCGTCAACCCGTGATCGTTGCGTGGCCGACGATCATGTCGCCGTCCATCAGGCAAGCGAGCTGGCCAGGTGCGACACCGTAGGCGGGCTCCTCGAGCGTGAGTGTGCCGTCGCGCAGGGCGGAACAGGCGATCGGCCTGTGGTGGTAACGCAGCCGGACGCGATCGAAGGTGTCGCGGTGAAGGACGGTGTCGCGCAGCGCGACGGTCGTCTTGGCGAGCGCTTCGCGCGGGCCGACGGTGACGGTGTTGCGGTCCGCGTCGGTCGCGAGCACGTAGAGCGGCGTGCCGCCGCCGAGGCCGATTCCGCGCCGCTGACCGACGGTGTAGTTGTGTGCGCCGCGGTGGCGTGCCACCGCACGGCCGCGACCGTCGACGAGATCGCCCTCGCGCTCGCGCAGGCCGCCGTGGCGAGCGAGGAAGGCCTCGCGGCCGCTGCCCGCCAGGAAGCACAGGTCCTGCGACTCGGTCTTCTCGGCGACGGCGAGACGATGCCGGCGGGCGAGCTCCCGCACCTCGCTCTTGCGCATCTCGCCGAGGGGGAAGCGCAGCCGCGCGATCGCCTGCGGTGACAGCGCGGCGAGCATGTAGCTCTGGTCCTTGCGCGGGTCGGCCGCGACGCGCAGCAGGCCGCCGCGCACGCGGGCGTAGTGCCCGGTGACGAGCGAGTCGGCACCGAGCCGCTGCGCGAGCTCGAGCATCGCGTCCAGGCGCACCTCGCCGTTGCAACGCACGCACGGGTTCGGCGTCGTGCCCGCGGCGTGACCGGCGAGCCAGGGCTCGACCACGCCCGCGCGGAACTCGGCTCGCAGGTCGAGCGAGAGGTGCGGCAGACCGAGGCCGTGCGCGATCGCGCGCGCGCTTGCGACCGCCTGCGGCGAGCAGCAGCTGCGGTCGCCATCGTTCTCCGGGTCCGTCCACAGTTCGAGCGACACGCACACGGCGCGTGACCCCGACAGGAGGGCTGCCACCGCGCTGTCGACGCCACCGCTGAGTGCGACGAGCTGCCGTCCCGCCGTCGGGGCCAGTTGCGCGTCGGCGCGCACCGCATGACCGAGTGCACGGTGAAGCGCGTCCGCCGCGAGCTCCGCACCGTGGAGCTTGCCGGGCGAGAGTCCACCGAGCTCGCTAGCGATCTCCCGGGCTCCGATCCGCGCCGCGTCAAGCACGCCCCGGCCCTCGATCAGCGAGACCGTCGCGCTTGCGGCAGCCTGCGCGGTCCCACACCCGTGCGCATCGAAACCCGCCGCGCCGACGCTCTCGCCGTCGAGCGCGAGCGAGATACGAACCAGGTCGCCGCACGCGGCCCCACCCGCGGCGCCGGTGTGGGCGCCGCGCGGCGTCACCCCGCGCCCGACCGGCCGCTCGAGATGCGCTGCGAGGCTCACCTGCCCAGTATCGCGCCTACGGGGGCGCCGCGCCCCAGGCGCCCATGTCGCCGCCGCGCCTGAGATCGGTTGCTAGGGCGTCGCTCCGGTCGAGATGCGAAGGCCCGCCTGTGACTGAGTGACCGCGTTGCGCGCCGCCTGCACGTCGTGCGTCAGTCCGGGCAACGGGTCCTCGGACGGCGTGACGGTCGCTGGTGTCCCGCAGCCGGAGACTGCCGCGGCGCACAGCGAGGCGGCCACCAGGTAAGCCAATCGCGTTCGTTTCGACGCACTCACGAGGTGTGTATCGGCGCGGCCTCGCGAAGGCTCCAACCACCTGGACGGCGATCCGACTCGCGTCGCGCGTCCTCGATGCGTAGGCTGTGGCGGTCACGCAGATGCCAGAAGGCGTTCTCCATCTCTCATCGCTGGTCGGCAGCCCGTTGCTCGACAGCGCGAATGAGCGTCTCGGCCGCGTGGATGACGTCGTGGTCCGCATCGAGGACGGCGAGGCGCTGCCGTCGGTCGTCGGGCTGCGTGCGGTGCTCGGTGGCCGCAACCTGTTCGTTCCGGTGCGCAACATCGACCGGCTCGGTGACGAGGGCGCGCACCTGACCACGACGAAGCTCAACCTCGCGCCGTTCGAGCGCCGGCCGAACGAGTTGCTACTGCGCAGCGATGTCCTCGGCCACAGCGTCATCAACGTGAACACGGCTCGCCTCGTAACGGCCGGCGAGGTTCAGCTCCGAAACGACGCCGGCACCTGGCGAACCGCCGGTATCGACGCGAGCCTCGGAGCGCGGATCCGCAGACACCTACCGCGGTCGCTGCGCGGAGACGGCGGCGACGACGGTGCGTTCGTGCCGTGGGACCAGCTCGAGCCGTTTGTCGGCCACGTCCCCACCGCGCGGCTGCGCCTGCGACACCGGCGGATCGCCCACCTGCATCCGTCGCAGATCGCGGACCTGGTCGAGGCCGCAAGTCACGACGAGGGCGAGGAGATACTCGCAGCCGTCGGCCACGACAAAGAGCTTGAGGCCGATGTCTTCGAAGAGCTCGACGACGAACACCAGCTCGAGTTCCTCGACGACCGCTCGGACCGCGAGGTGGCGTCGGTACTCGGTCGCATGGCGAGCGACGACGCCGCGGACCTGCTCTTGGAGCTCAAGCAGGAGCGACGGATACCGGTACTCGAACTGTTGCCCCAGACCAAGCAGCGCAAGATCCGCAAGCTCCTTGGCTACAACCCCTCAACGGCTGGTGGCGTGATGAGCCCCGACTTCGTCGCCATGAGCGCAAACGCGACCGCCGCCGAGGCCATGGTGGCGGCGCGCAAGCGCGATTTCGCCCCGGAGGCGCTTCACACGATCCTCCTGATCGACAAGTCCGGGGTGCTTTGCGGCCTCCTCAGCGCAGGCGTGCTGATCGCCGCGGATCCGAAGACTCCGCTGCTCGAACTGGGTGTGATGAGCCCGCCTTCGGTTGGCGCCGAGGCGGAGGTGCCGGAGGTTGCGCGACTGATGACCGACTACAACCTCGTGTCGCTCCCGGTCGTCGATGCCGATGACCGTCCGATTGGGATCGTGTCGGTCGACGACATCCTGGAGCTGATGCTGCCCGATGATTGGCGCCGCCGCTATGGCCTCGCGCGCGAGTAACATGCCGGCGATGGACGACGAGACGAGCACTCTGCAAGACGGCGAGCCTCCGCGAAGTCGCGGTCGCGTGGCCGCCTGCTCGGGCGTCCTGGCCTCGGTCACGTCTCGCTGAGAGACGGCTGAGCCGGCCTCCGGCGGGTCCCGCGCGATCGCTGCCGCGCAGGGCTGAGAGGAGGTGATGAACTGATGCCGACAACCCCGCGCTCCGGCACGGGCCCTCGCAAACCACGCGCGTCGACGGGCACCGCGGGGGGCAAAGGGCGCAACCGTGTCCGAGCGGCATCGGGCACCGCCCGATCAGGCGACATCCAGGGCGCGTTCGGGACGATCCGCGAGCACGACACGGAGGGACGGCGCGGGTGGCGATCGCGAGGCCTGGCGCTCGCGGCGATCGCCGGGCCGGGCCTGATCGTGATGGTCGGTGACAACGATGCCGGCGGCGTCTCGACCTACTCACAGGCCGGCCAGAATTACGGGACGAGCCTCCTCTGGGTTCTGCTGTTGCTGATCCCGGTCCTGATCGTCAACCAGGAGATGGTTGTGCGCCTGGGCGCCGTGACCGGAGTCGGTCACGCGCGTTTGATCGCGGAGCGCTTCGGCCGCTTCTGGGCGTGGTTCTCGGTCGGCGACCTGTTCGTTCTGAACTTCCTGACGATCGTCACCGAGTTCATCGGCGTCAACTTCGCGCTCTCCTATTTCGGCGTCTCCAAGTTCGTTTCGGTCCCCGTCGCCG
The DNA here is from genome assembly GCA_964422115.1 of uncultured Solirubrobacteraceae bacterium. Taxonomy (GTDB): domain Bacteria; phylum Actinomycetota; class Thermoleophilia; order Solirubrobacterales; family Solirubrobacteraceae; genus Palsa-513. The sequence continues at coordinate 76,354 of CAYQZU010000005.1, forward strand.
CGCTGCTGCTGGTCGCGATCACCGCCTCCGGCAGCTTCCGCACCTGGGAGCGCGCGATGTTCGTCTTCGTGTTCGCGAACTTCCTCGTGATCCCGCTGTTCTTTCTCGCCCATCCGCACGTCGGGGCGATCGCTCACGGCTTCGCGGTTCCCGGCATCGCGGGCGGAGCGACCTCGACGTCGATTCTCTTGATCATCGCGATCGTCGGCACGACGGTCGCCCCGTGGCAGCTGTTCTTCCAGCAGTCGAACGTGATCGACAAGCGGATAACGCCGCGCTGGATCAACTACGAGCGGCTCGACACGTGGATCGGAGCATTCATCGTGGTGATCGGCGCCGCTGCCCTGATGGCGATCTGCGCGTTCGCGTTCGGCCACACCGGCTACCACGGCAACTTCAGGAACGCAGGCGTCACGGCCGCCGGGCTCGACGCCAGGCTCGGGTCGGTCGCGGGCGGGTTCTTCGCCATTGTCCTGCTGAACGCATCCTTGATCGGCGCGGCGGCGCTGACGCTCGCAACCAGCTACGCGTTCGCCGACCTGACGCGCACGCGCGCCTCACTGCACCGCAGCTTCCGCGAGGCGCGTGGCTTCTACATGATCTTCTCGCTCGTCGTCGTCGGCGCCGGCGGCATAGTCCTGATACCCGGTGCGCCGCTCGGCATCATCACCACCGCGGTGCAGGCGCTCGCGGGCGTCCTGCTGCCAAGCGCCACCGTCTTCCTGCTGCTGCTCTGTAACGACCGCGACGTGCTCGGGCCATGGCGGAACTCGGCGTGGCTGAACGTCCTCGCGTGCATCATCGTCTCGGTCCTCGTCCTGCTCTCCCTGATCCTGATGGCCACGACCGTCTTTCCGCACATTGACGTGACGCGCTTCGCGCTGACCGGCGGGTCGGTCCTCGCCGGTGGGCTCCTGATCCTCGGTGCGCTCCTCGTCCGCGGCCGGCGCTCGAGCGGCTCGGTCACGGTGCTCGACACCAGCCCGAAGGTCCCCAAAACGCAGTGGACGATGCCTCCCCTGGCCCTGCTCGAGCGCCCCGAACCGTCGCGCGTGCGCAGCGCCGCGCTGGCCGGGATGTGGGGCTACCTGGCCCTGTCGGTCGTCCTGCTCGTGGTCAAGGCGGCGCAGCTTGCCGGCGCGTAGGGGCCGCCGCGATACCGACGGTGCAAGTGCACGTGCGCGCCCCGCAGGCCGCTACCCTGGCCGGGTGCGTCAGCGTCATCGGTTCGTGGTCACGACGGTCGCCGTAGCGTCGCTGGCGCTGGTGCTCGCCTCGGCCGCGTTGGCGACGAGCCAGCTCGTGCGTCACGCATCCCGGTTCGCGACGCTGGTCGCGGGACAGACGCAGACGATAACCGTCCCGTTTCCCGACGCGCTCAAATACTCAGGCGCGCGCTACTTTGGCCACGTGAGCATCCGCTACGGCTACAGCTACGCCCGCCTCGCGCGGGCGTACGTGGCGATGGGCCATCAACGGCCCGACCTGACGAAGGTCAAGATCCTGCGCAGCGGTTCGGTGCTGGGCGGATCGGAGTTCCAGGCGCGCGTCCGCGACGGCAACCCGGCCGGCACGGCTCCGGTAATCGTCCTCGTCACGGCGACGACGGTTGAGCCCCTGCCCCACAGCTGAGCGCTCTGCTCAGCCTTTCACCGTGATCGTCCCGAGCAGGTAGCCGCCAGACGGATCGGTGATCTTGACCGGGAGGGTCCCGGTCTGCCTCGCGTCGCTGACCGTGCAATTGAACACCGTGCCAACGACGATCGCGACGTTCGCCGGACAGCGGGCGCTCGCGGCGATCCCGCGACGTCGCAGCGCGACGCGGATCTCGTTCTCAATCGCCGGCGCAGTCATCTCCGCCGGGTGGACGTCCACGTTGCCGCTTCCGTTCGTCTGGCGCACAACGAACCTGCTGCTCTCGCCGCTCGCGTAGTGCGCGGTGCAGTAGCTCAGGCGTCCCTTCTCGAAACCGATCCCGGATGGACACGCCACGTGTTGCGCCGCGAGGCCCTGACGCTTTGTCACTTTCGTCACGAGTGCCGCCATCTTCGACGCGCTCAGCTCTGAGGAGCCCAAGCTGATGCTCGCGCTGGCCGAACAGCCGCTCGCGATGATCGCAACCGCCACTGACGCGGGGAGCAGTGTTTCGCGTTTCCCCGCAAGCATCGCGCGGATCGTAGCGGGGATTCCGAGCCGCTACGCGAGGCGGATCCCGAGCTCGCGCAGCTGCGGGCCGTCGACCGGCGCGGGCGCGCCAGTGAGCGGATCGGCGCCACTCGCGGTCTTCGGGAAGGCGATCACCTCGCGGATCGACTCACGGCCGGCACAGATCGCGACGATCCTGTCGATCCCGAACGCGATGCCGCCGTGCGGCGGCGCTCCGTAGCGAAGCGCGTCGAGCAGGAAGCCGAACCGTGTCTGCGCCTCCTCCTCGGAAAGGCCGATGACCTTGAAGACCTCGTTCTGAATTTCGGGCGTGTTGATGCGGATCGAACCGCCGCCGAGCTCCTGCCCGTCGCACACGAGGTCGTAGCCGCGTGACAGAAGCCCACGCGGATCGCTGAAGTCGAGCGCGACAGCGCCCGGCGCCGGCGCGGGTGCGGTGAACGGGTGGTGCATCGCGGTGAACCGCTTCTCGGTCTCGCTCCAGTCGAACATCGGGAAATCGCGCACCCAGAGCACATCGTGGCAAGCGTCGTCGATCAAGCCGAAGCGTTCGCCCAACTCGAGCCGCAGAGCTCCGAGCGCCTGCGCGGCGACGGCTTCGCGATCGGCAACGAAGAGCAGCAGATCGCCGTTCCCCGCCGTGAGCGTCTTGTTGACGGCGGCGATCGCCTCCGCCGTGAAGAACTTCGCGAGGTTCCCGCGCCAGCCCCCATCGCCCGCGTAGATCGGCGCGACCGCCTTCGCCCCGTAGCGCCGGACAACCTCGTTCAAACCGTCCTGTTCGGCGCGCGACAGCTCGCGCGGGCCGGCGTTGAGCGCGCGGACCACGCCGCCCGCTTCGAGCACGCTCTCGAACACCTTGAACTGGCTGCCGCGCACCAGCTCGCCGACATCGTGGATCTCGAGGCCAAAGCGGGTGTCCGGCCGGTCGCTGCCGTAGCGCGCCATCGCATCCGCGTAGCCGAGCTGCGGCCACGGCGGCGCGGAAACGGCGAAGCCGGCAACCTCGAAGACGCGCGCCATCACGGCCTCGGTGAGCGCGAGTACCTCGTCCTCCGTGACGAACGACATCTCGACATCCAGTTGCGTGAACTCGGGCTGGCGGTCCGAGCGCGAGTCCTCGTCGCGGAAGCAGCGTGCGATCTGGAAGTAGCGCTCGTACCCGGCCATCATCAGGAGCTGCTTGAACAGCTGCGGCGACTGCGGCAGTGCGTAGAAGCTGCCGCGCTGTGTTCGCGCCGGCACGAGAAAATCGCGGGCGCCCTCGGGCGTGGCCCGCGTCAGGATCGGCGTCTCGATCTCGAGGAAGTCGCGCAGCGAGAGCTGCTCACGGATCGTGGCGACGATCTCGTGACGAAGCACGATCACCTCTCGCATCGACTCGCGACGCAGATCGAGGGAGCGGTGGCGCAGCCGCAGCGTTTCATCGACCTCCACGTCCTCGTCGATCGGGAATGGCGGCGTAAGCGAGGTTGCGAGCAGCCGCAGCTCGACAACGCTGAGCTCGACCTCCCCCGTCGGCAGGTCCGCGTTGACCGTGGCACGCTCGCGCGCGACGATCGTGCCGCTGACGCTGATCGCTGCCTCGCTGCGCAGATCGTGCGCGGCCGCGTGCGCTCCGGGTGCGGTGTCGGGATGGAATACGAGCTGCAGCAGGCCGGAGCGGTCACGGAGATCGACGAAGATCAGGCCGCCGTGGTCGCGGCGGCGGTGAACCCAACCCGCCACCCGTACCTGATCGCCGACATCGACCGAGCGCAGGTCACCGGCCCATTTCGTCCGGTACTCGTTGGCGACAGGAGCTTGCTTCACGGCCGGCGCGCCCGCTCCACATGGGCGAGGAGCTCGCCGAGCGCCACGGTCTGCTCACTCCCGCCGAGGCGATCGCGAACAGACGCGTCCCGGTCGCCGACCACCGCGACGAAGCGGGCATTCAGGCGCTCGGCGTGCTTCAACTGCCCTTTCAGCGAGCGTCCCGCCTGCTCGAGTTCTACTCGCAGGCCAGCCGCGCGCGCATCGCAGGCAGCCTTGAAGGCTGCGACCCTAGCGCCATCGTGAGCGACGTAGAGGTCAGGCGGGCTCGGCGCCTGCGGCTCGGTGTGCGCGGCGAGCAGGATCCGCTCGACACCGGTCGCCCAGCCGACGCCCGGCGTTGGGGGGCCGCCAAGCAGCTCGACCAGCCCGTCGTAGCGTCCGCCGGCACCGACCGTCGCCTGGCCCCCACCGCCGAGGTCATCGCTCGTGAATTCGAACACCGTTCGCGTGTAATAGTCGAGGCCGCGGACGAGCGTCGTGTCGATCTCGTACGCGACCCCGCATACGTCGAGCAGCTCGCGGACCAGGGCGAAGTGCGCGACATCCTCGGACGGTAGGCGATCGAGGAGGCGCGGCGCGGCTGCCATCACCCGCCTTGTCTCGGGATCGTCGGAGTCGAACGCGCGCAGCGGGTTCCGCTCGATCCGCCCGCGTACGGTCTCCGACAGCCGGCTCTCGTTGGCATGTAGGTATGCGATGAGCTCCTCGCGGTATTCGCTGCGCGCCGACGCCGTGCCGAGGCTCGATAGCCGCAGCCGCAGCCCCCCGGCGCCGAGCCCGGTCAGGAGCCGGTGAAGCAGGACGATCAGCTCGGCATCGACGGCGGGATCGTCTGACCCGAGCGCCTCGGCACCGACCTGCCAGAACTGGCGGTAGCGGCCGGCCTGCGGTCGCTCGGCGCGGAAGAAGCTCTCCAGGTAGTAGAGCTTCACCGGGGCCGCCAGCTTGTGCATGCCGTGCTCAACGTAGGCTCGGCAAACCGGCGCGGTGCCTTCGGGTCGGAGCGTCAGCGATCGTCCGCCACCATCGTCGAAGCTGTACATCTCCTTCTCCACGATGTCGGTGCCGGCGCCAACGCCCCGCGCAAACAACTCCGTTGCCTCGAACGTCGGCGTCTCGATGCGCCCGTACCCGGCTCCCTCGAGCAGTTCACGCGCCGCATCCTCGACCGCCAGCCGGAGCGCCGCCTGTCCCGGCAGCACGTCCGCCGTGCCGCGCGGGGCGTTCAGCTTCTGGCTCAACCCGTTGCCGGGACAGGCAGCCCCGCCAGAAACGGGTTGGTGTCGCGTTCGGCGCCGAGCGTGGTGGCGGACATGTGCCCGGCGTAGACGACCGTGTCCGCCGGATAGTCATCGAGCAACCGGCCGATCGACGCGGCGAGCGTCGGCCAGTCGCCGCCGGGCAGGTCGACCCGCCCGACAGAGCCTGCAAACAGAACGTCGCCGCTGAACAGCGTCTGCTCCGACGGGATCGCGTAGGTGAGATGTCCAGGGCTGTGCCCCGGCGTGAACAGGACGTCGATATCCAACCCGGCGAGCTCGAGGTGCTCACCACCGGCGAGCACCTCGTCGGCCTCGTAGCTCTCGAACGGCCCGAACCCGGTCGCGGCCATGTACGCGTCGAGGTCGGCGAGAACATCGCGTTCGAGCACCGGGCAGTACACGGGCGCGCCGGTGTGTCGTGCGAGCGCCGCGACCGCCCCGACATGGTCGAAGTGGGTGTGCGTAACGAGGATCGCCTCGACCGCGACGGTGAGTTCGTCGAGCGCCCCGATCAAGCGGTCAGGCTCAGCTCCTGGATCTATCAGGATGCCCCGCCCGGAGCCGTCGCGGCGCACAATGTAGGTGTTCTCGGAGGCGGGTCCGACTGTGAACGCCGCCACGTCCAGGCCGCCGCTCATCGAGCGCCCTGCTTCTTGATGTAGCGCCGGTACATGTAGGAGTCGGTGTAGTAGATCATCGGCGCGTAGAGCCCGAGGACGATCGGCAGCAGGACCAGGTTCGTCGTGACCGAGCGCTTCAAGAGGATCGTCGAGATCGCATAGACCACGACCGCCGCGAGAACGGCTCGCGTGCCGGCACTCTTCCAGGTCGGCGGGCTCTCGTAGCGTCGCGGTTTCCCGGAGCTCCCGCCGCGACCGCCACCAGAGCCGCGCGCCGAGCCGCCGCCCCGCCCGCCGGAGCCGCCTTTCTCCGCCTTCGTCGGCTTGCGCCCGGTGCGTCCGCGCACCTCGATCATGCCGGCGGCGTTGCCGCGATGCTTTGTCGTGCGTCGTTTGGTCGTGCGCGCCACAGCTAGAAGGTTAATGCGTTCTCGGCGAGCTGTCGGGCAGGGTCGAAGCCACGCAGCTCGAGCGACTCCGGCCAGCCTTCGAGCGAAGCCCGCGGAACCAGTCCCACGATCTCTGCGGTGCCAACGCGGGCGTGGGTCTGGATCTCTTCGACGATCGCCGCCAGCGGCCTCGCGAACGGGTCCTCGACATTCATCGATACCTGCGCCACATCGCCACGTGAGGCGAGTGAAACGCCGATCGCGGCCAGCCGGCCCGGCTCGCGCAGGGCCGCCGCGATTTCCTTCGCGAGCGCAAGATCGGCCGGGGGAGCAAGCTCAACGTTGAATGCAACAAGGGGCGGGCGCGCCGCTACGAGCGTCGCCCCGGCGCTCGGATGCAGAGTCCGCGGCCCGAAGTCAGGCTTCAGCTCGCCGGCCGCAATCCGTTCGGCAAGTGCCCGCCGCCCGCCCCGGCGCAACCACGCGCGCGTCCGACCTCCAGCGAGCGCACCATAGAGGAACACGGGCAGCGCGAGCTCGCTCGCAAGTAGCTCCGCAGTCACGAGCGCCTCGGCGCAGGCAGCCCCGCGTAGCAGCGGATCAAAGAACACGATCGGCGCGACATCGAGCGCCCCCACATGAGGATGGACCCCACGCTCCGACCCGAGGTCAATCCGCGCCACGACCTCACGCGCGCCATCGAGCACCGCCTCCGCGAGTCGCCCGGGAGTCCCTGCGAGCGTGAACACTGCGCGGTGGTGGTCTTGGTCGACATGGCGGTCGAGCACCCGCGCACGCCCGGCGAACGCCGCTCCAACCGCGTCAAGGATCGCCGCATCGCGACCCTCCGACACATTCGGCACCGCCACCAGCTCCATTGGCCCGCCCACCAGCGGGACGATACGGCCCGCGTCCCAACGATACGTTGCATCCGCCGCCACAACGGTCCAGCGATGGCGCGTTGCACACCGGCGCCGCGCTCTAGACTTCCCGTCCCCGCCGGAGTAGCTCAGTCGGTTAGAGCAGCGGAATCATAATCCGCGTGTCGGGGGTTCGAGTCCCTCCTCCGGCATGTGCAAATGGCTGCGGTCAAGAAGGGGGAATCGATGAGGCTTGGATCTGACGTCGTCGCGGGCGGGCAGCATGGGACTTGATGCCAGCGAGATGCTCGGTTCGCTCCAGCTCGCGGGCGTGAGGGTCAATCCGTGGGGCGCGATGCGCCGAGCAGAAGCCCACACCGCCAGTGCCGCTGGCGGCGTGTTCGTATCGGGCCGGACCGTGGTCGCCGCAAGTGACAAGATCACCGGCAAGAAAGGTGCTGAGAGGCGTGAGCATTGGGCGCAGATCGCCGCCGCGACGCCGCAATTCGGCCCGGTCGGGTTTCTCGCGCTGACCCAGAGCGAGCTGGCCCTGCTGACGACCAAGCTCAAGCAGCCGGCGAGCACGAAACTCGACGGTGTGGTCGCCCGCGTCCCGCGTGGCGACGTCGTGTCTGCCGAGCTCGCCGGCGGCTGGCCGCACGTCGCCTATTACATCCTCAGTGCGGCGCCGCTCACGATCACGTTCAGGGATGGCAGCGCTTGGCAAATGGAGGTTTCGCGCTTCTTGAGGCGCCACGGCAAGGCCTTCGTGCGAGCGCTCAGCGGCTAGCGTCGAGCGCCGCATCGCCAGCTCTGCGTGCCTGTGGCGGGGAGTGCTACTGAGCGCCTTTGGCTTGGATCATTGCCCGTGCGCCGTTGTGGCCCGGGATGCCGCTCACTCCACCGCCGCGGCGTGCGCCGGCGCCGCAGATCCACACGTTCGGACGCGCTGTTTCGACACCCCATAGCCCGATCTCGCTTTCAGACTCGGCGTAGGGCCACGCGAGGTCACGGTGAAAGATGTGACCGCCGGGCAGGCCGAGCTCTGTTTCGAGCTCCAGTGGTGTGTGGGCCTCGATGCAGGCGGAGCCGTCGCGCGCGCGCAGCAGGCAGTCCTCGATCGGCTCGGCCAGGACGGAATCGAGCGAGCGCAGAGTTGCCTGCACCGCGGCGTGCTTGGCGGCGTCGTGATCGACGCGAAACAGTCGCGCCGGCATGTGCAGCGCGAAGACGGTGAGGGTGTGAACGCCGGCCGTGCGCAACGCTGGGGACAGGACGCTCGGGTCGGTTAGCGAGTGGCAGTAGGCCTCGCATGGCGGGACTTTGGGGATCACGCCGCCGGCAGCTTGCGCGTAGGCCCGTCGCAGCTGCTCATAGCTCTCGTTGACGTGGAACGTCCCTGAGAACGCGTCGACGCCACTGACTGTCTCATCGCGCAGGCGCGGGAGCCGCGTCAGGAGCAGGTTGATCTTCAGTTGCGAGCCCTCCGGCGCGACCGCAGGCGCCGGATCGCCCAGCAATCCGGCAAGGACCGAGGGTGCCACATTAGCCAGGAGGTGGCGGCTCTCGTAGGCAGTCCCGTCTGCCGTCGCCACCTCAACACACCGGGCGTCGGCGTGGATCGAGACGACCGGCGTGTTGACGCGGAGCTCGGCGCCGGCCTGCTCGGCGGCACGCGTCAGTGCGTCGGTCAGCGCGCCCATCCCACCGACTGGAACGTCCCAGCGGCCGGTGCCGTCACCGATCACGTGGTAGAGGAAGCAACGGTTCTGACGCAACTGCGTGTCGTCGGTGTCGGCGAAGGTCCCGATCAGCGCATCGGTCGCCACGATCCCACGAGCCAGGTCGCTGTCGAACGCGTCCTCGAGCAGTTGTGAGAGCGGCTGCTCGAACAGCGCCCTCCACACCTCCTCGTCGGCGACCACGCGGCGGAACGCGGCGCGTGAAAGGAGCGGCTCGGTCAGCGTTGGGAAGACGCGGCGAGCCACCCCGGCAGTCAGCGCCGCGAACCGCTCGAGCGCCGCCGCCGTCCGCTCGTCGCCGAGCGTGCGCGCGATCGAGGCGCGCGTCCGGTGCGCGTCGTCGCAGACCAGAACACCGGCGTCGCCGAGTGGCGTGTAGGAGGAGACGCGCCGGCGACGCAGCTCGAGGTCGATGCCGAGTTCTGAGCGCAACGGGCGCGGAAACAGACTGATCAGGTAGGCGTAGCGAGAGATGCGCGCGTCGACGCCGTCGAACGGTGCGGCCGAGACCGCCGCACCGCCAGCGTGCCCGGCGCGCTCGAGCACAAGCACCCGCCGGCCCGCGCGAGCGAGCATCGTCGCAGCGACGAGGCCGTTGTGGCCCGCCCCCACGACAATGGCATCAACTCGCTTCATCGAGATTCCCAGGCCCTCCGCAACAGCACCAACGGTGTCGAGCGTAGACCGCGCACTCGCTGCCCACTGCTCTTGGATTTTGCACGGCCTCAACGTCGCGTGGCTGCCGGACCGCCAGGCGAGGTCGAACGCCGCCTGAACTGCTTGACTGAGCGCCCGCTCCGGGGTATTTGCGGTTGTCCGCCGCCCGAAGGCTGCCAGCGGCGCGGGCCGAACCCGAGTCAGTCGATCAGCTGGTGCTGAAGGGCCGCAACCGTCTGTTCCGCGGCCTCACGCAGTGCGCTGAGCTTCGGCTCCTCACCGCCAGCCGGTTTGCGTGTGGGCGACTCGCCGAGCTCTGCGCAACACGTTGCGAGCTTGCCCGCTCCGACTGTTGCGCTGCTGCCCTGGAGCTGGTGGGTCAGGCGCCCCACCTGCTCGTGATCGCCGCTTCCCACGGCGGCGGTGATGGCGGCAACGAAGGCCGTGGTTTGCTCGGCGAACGCTCCGACCAGCAGGCGTCGCTTCGGGGCGGCCATTGTCTCCCGAATCGCGCTGATGCGTTCTTGGTCGAGCGTTCCGTCGTCGGAGGCAGCGGTTGGCGCTGCGTCCCTCTCAGCGCGTGCCGGCGGCTGGCCCGGCGCCGGCGCGAGCATCCAGCGTTCTATCACGGCTTTGACGTCTTCCTGGCGGAGCGGCTTGCTGAGGTAGTCGTCCATTCCGGCCTGGATGGCGCGCTCGCGATCGCCCGGCATGGCGTAGGCGGTCATCGCGATGATCGGGACGCGGTGCCCGCGCTCGGCGGTGCGGATCTGGCGTGTTGCTTCGTATCCGTCCACCTCGGGCATCTGGCAGTCCATCAGGATCGCGTCAAAGGTCTTTGCCGCCGCCATCTCCACCGCTTCCCGCCCGTTGATCGCGAACTCGGGCCGCAGGCTCATCGCGATCAAGAGTCCTTCGGCGACCATGGCGTTGACCTCGTTGTCCTCGGCGACGAGCACGCGCAGGGGGCGAGCGGACGGGCCGCCATTCGTGGACGGCGCGCGCTGCTGTTCGGGGTTCGATTTCGCGAACACGTCGACGATCGCGCTGTGTAGGTCCGCGGCGGACACTGGCTTGGTGAGCGCGGCGCAGACGCCGAGCCGGTCGAGCAGACCAACTGAGCGCGTGTTCGAGCTGAGGACCACGACGCGCAGGGTCCGCAGTGCGGGCCGCGCGCGGATCTCGCGCAGCAGCGCTTCGCCGTCCATCTGCGGCAGGTTGAAGTCGAGCACAGCCAGCTCGAATGGATGACCCTCGTTCGAGGCCTTCTCGAGTGCCGCGAGCGCGGCCGTTGGGCGATCGGCGCTCTCACAGGCCAGTCCCCAGCCGCGCAGTTGCTGCTCGACGATCATGCTGTTGGTCTCGCTGTCATCGACGATCAGCGTTCTGCGTCCCTCCAGATCGGGCTTGGCGCTGGAGTCGGAGGCGACGCCTGCAACGGCCGGTAGGACGGCGGTAAACCAGAACACGCTGCCGCCACCCGCGCGCGGCCGAGCGCCGATCTCACCCGCCATCAGCTCGACCAGTCTGCTTGAGATCGTCAAGCCAAGGCCAGTCCCGCCGTAGCGCCTGGTCGTTGACTGGTCGGCCTGGACGAAAGCCTCGAACAGTCGCGCGGCACGGTCTTCGTCGATGCCGATTCCCGTGTCCGCGACAGAGAAGCGCAGTCGCTCGCCGGCGTCGTTCGTCACTCGCAGGGTGACCTCGCCGGCAGCGGTGAACTTGATCGCGTTCGCCAGCAGGTTCAGCAACACCTGACGCACGCGCGCCCGGTCACCGTGCACCGTCCCGGGTACGTCGGCGTCGATCCGCTGTTTCATCTTGAGGCTCTTTGCATTCGCGACATCGCTCAGGATCTGTGTCGCGTCCTCGACCATCGCGCGCAGGTCGAAGTCCGTGGGATCGAGCTCGACGTGCCCGGCCTCCATCTTCGAGAAGTCGAGAACGTCGCTGATGACGCTCAGCAGTGCGTCGCCGGAACGCCGCAATCCATCGAGATACTTCTCCTGAACCGAGTTCAGCGGGGTGTCTTCGAGCAGGGCTGTCAGACCGATGACACCGTTCAGCGGCGTGCGCAGCTCGTGGCTCATGCTGGCGACGAACTCGGACTTCGATCGCGACGCCGCGAGCGCCTCTTCGCGGCTAGCGAGCAGGTCGCCTTCGAGCCGCCTCTGGTCGGTGATGTCACGCGCGGTCGCATAGATCAGCCCGCGCTCGTTGATCCCAGTCGAGTTCCACTGAAGGAGCCGGTGGCTGCCGTCCTTGCACTGGCAGCGATTCTCGAACGCGACCATTCGGCGTTGAGCAACCAAGTTCCGATGCTGCTGGCGCGTCACCGCGCGATCATCCGGATGGACCCAGTCGGTGAGCGGCCTTGCCGTGATCTCCTCGGCGGTGTAGCCGAGGAGATCAGCAAACGCCTGGTTGACACGGACGAAATATCCGGCCGCGTTGGCGATACCCATAACGTCGCGACCCATGGCGAAGAACTCGTCAATCGCCGCGTTTGCGGCGCCGAGCTTCGCTGCGGCGCGTCTCTCTTCGCTGATGTCTCGCGCGGTCGCATAGATGCGGCCGCGCTCGTTGATCCCGGTCGCGTTCCAGCGCAGCCACCGGTAGGAGCCGTCCTTGCACCGGTAGCGGTTCTCGAAGTTCGCAATGTCACGACCTTCGAGGAGCGCTGCGTACTGGTTATGGGTTGCTTCCAGATCGTCAGGGTGGATCAAGTCCGTGAACGGCTGCGCCATGATCTCACTGGGCGTGAATCCCAACGTTGTGGCGAACGCCGCGTTGACGCGCACGAAATAGCCCGCGGCGTCGACGATGCCGACCGGGTCAAGTGACATCGAGAAAAGGTCGTCGATGTCCGCGCGGGCCAGGGTGAGCGCGGCGGCGGCGCGTTTTGCGGCGGTGATGTCGCGAGCGATCGTGCACGCCCCAACGACATGTCCGTAGGCGTCCCACACTGCCGAGACGGTGAGCGACACGTCGACGAGCGACCCGTCCTTGCGAGTGCGCACCGTGTCGAAGCGGTCGATGTGCTCGCCTCGGGCCAACCGGCGGAGGAGTTGGCGCACCTCGTCGGGACGGGTGTCGGGCACGAGAATCGAGATCGGCTGTCCCCTGGCTTCGGCTTCGGTGTACCCGTAGAGTCGTTGGGCGCCGGGATTCCAGGATGTGATCGTGCCGTCGAGGGTCTTGCCGATGATCGCGTCGTCGGTTGAATCAACGATCGCTGCAAGGCGCCGCGTGTCGTCACGGATCGTCGCCGTGGTGAGCACATCGTCCGCGGTCTCGACGGTGGACAATGCGATCTCCGCGGGGAATTCGCTGCCGCCCCGACGGCGCCCGTACACGACGACCCCGGTGTGCATCGGGCGCGCGCCGGGGCCGGCGAAGAAGCTGTCGCGGTGCGCGCCATGAAAGTCGCGGAAGCGCTCCGGCACAAGCGTCTCCACGGCCATCCCGATCAACTCCTTGCGCGTATAGCCAAAGAGCCGCTCCGCCTGCGAATTCGCGAGCGTGATTCGACCATCGCGCCCGACGACGACGATCGCGTCACGGGAGGACGGCAACAGCGCTCGAAGCAGCTCGGCAGGGTTCGCTGAGTCGGCGGTCAACGCCTGCTGCTGCTGCGGCGGCGGCGGCGGCGCGCCCGCGCGAGGCAACGGGCGGGCCGCATCGGCACCCGCATCGCCGCCGCCAACGCGGGGGCCCTTGGTCACGCGGTAGACATGGTCGCGTGATCGGCGGCCAAGCTGCGATGGGCGCGGATCGAAGCGAGCAGCTTCGCGATCAGCGTCGCTGAATCGACGCCCTTGCGGAGATAGGTCGTTGCACCGAGCTCGACCAGCTCGACAACCTGCTCGTGGGTCTCGTCGATCGAGAGGATCACGATCGCCGTATCTGGCGAGAGGCGGCGAATCCTGGGCGTGGCGGCGGCCGCGCCGCCGGCTGGCATGTTGACGTCGAGCACCGCGACGTCAGGCTTGTGCCGGGCCACCAGGGTGACGGCCGCCTCGGCGTCGCTGGCCACGCCAACGCAGTCGAAGGTCCCTCTCAACTCCTCCACAAGCAGCATGAGCACCACGGCATCGTCATCGGCCAGCATCAAGGTCGGCAACGACTTTGCAGGCCGATCGGGCTTGCCGGTGACCGGACCCATCGCTGTGTCGAGCCCGTGTTGCGGCGCCGATGCCTCGGCATGAGGCGTCGTGTCGCTGCGGACCGATGCGGACATGCCAGCGCCACCGACATCAGCCCCGCGGTTGGGCGCGCTCGTGGCGGCGTCGGCACGGTCCCCGACCGACGGGAGTCGCGGCGCGCACGCCCGGTCGAGCGCGTCGCGTAGGGTCGCGACCTCGAACGGTTTGACGACATAGGCAGCGATGCCCGCCGCCGGCAATGACTCACGGTCAGGTGTCGTGTCGTGCGCGGTGAGCGCGATGATCGGTGTGCGACGGGAGGCGCCTCCCGGCCGGCGCAGCTCGCGGACAGCTTCGTGGACGCCGAGATCTGGCATCTGGCAGTCCAACAGGATCGCGTCATAGAGACGGGCCGCGCCGAGCGCGATCGCTTCACGGACGGTCCTCGCGAGGTCAACCTCCCAGCCGTCGCGCTCGAGCAGGCTGATCGCGTAAAGCTGATTCGACTCGTCGTCCTCGGCGAGCAGAATGCGTCCGCGGACGGGCAATTCGTGCATGGCAGAGCCATTCACGGGCGCGATGGCCTGAGCGGTCATCTGGGCCGATCCCGGATGGAGTGGTCGAGTCGCTGGGGCTGGCGCTTGCGGGCCGGCGGCTTCTTGTCGCTCGCGCCGCTCCTGCGCTCCAGACTCGGTTTGAGTATCTGCTTCTCAAACGCCGCGGCCTCGAGTGGCTTTGACATCAGGAAGCCCTGGACCTCGTTCACGTCCTCACCGCGCAGCTGGTCGAGCTGACGGGTGGTTTCCACCCCTTCCGCAAGCGTGGTGAGGCCCAGTGACCGGCCGAGCTCGACGAGCGTTCGCACGAGAGCCCGGGATTCCGGTGATTCGGAGAGAGCGTCGATGAACGTGCGGTCGATCTTCAGGCAGTCGACAGAGAACTTCTGGAGGTAGGAGAGGCTCGAGTAGCCGGTACCGAAGTCATCGACTGCGATCTTGACGCCAAGCCTCTTGATCGAGCGCAACCGCTCGGCTGTCGCGTCCGCGTTGCGCATCAGCGCTGTCTCGGTCACCTCCACGATCAGTGCACGCGCGATGAGCCCCGTGGTCTGGAGCGCATCGCGAACGTGGTCAACGATCGCGTCGCTGTCGAGTTGGACGGCAGAGACGTTGACCGACACCGACAGATCGCTGCCCTTTCCTCTCCACATCACTGCTTGCTGGCAGGCCTGGAGCAGGACCCAATGTCCCACCTCCCGGATCTGCCCAGTGCGCTCGAGGATTGGAATGAAGTCGTCGGGCCCCACCCTTCCGCGCTCTGGATGATCCCACCGCAGCAGAGCTTCGACGCTCACGAGCGCCAGGTCGTCCAGGTTGTAAATCGGCTGGTAGACCAGATGGAATTGGCCCCGGGCCAGCGCCGATCGCAGATCGAATTCGAGCTCGATACGGTTTCCGGCCCTGGTTTGCGCATCGGCATTGAACACCTGGTAGCGGTTCCTACCGCCGGCCTTCGCCTGATAGAGCGCCACGTCGGCGTCGCGCAGCAGCTCGCCGGCGCTGCTGCGATCGCCGATAGCAATCCCGATCGTCGCGCTGACGGTGATCGCCGGGCCGCCGGGCTCCAACTCGAAGGGCTGGCGCATGACGTCGAGGAGGCGCTCAGCAGCGAACTCCGGACCGGCGTCAAGGACGGCGCCATCGATCAGTACGACAAACTCGTCGCCGCCCATGCGC
Organism: uncultured Solirubrobacteraceae bacterium; assembly: GCA_964422115.1. Taxonomy (GTDB): domain Bacteria; phylum Actinomycetota; class Thermoleophilia; order Solirubrobacterales; family Solirubrobacteraceae; genus Palsa-513. The sequence continues at coordinate 91,746 of CAYQZU010000005.1, forward strand.
CCGATCGTGTCGGCCGCGCGAAGCGTGCTCTGCAGACGCCCGGCGGCCGCCACGAGGAGCTTGTCGCCTGCCGCATGACCCAACGTGTCGTTTACGTTCTTGAACTCGTCCAGGTCCACGTAGAGCACGGCACCGGTCGTTCCGGTGCGTCGGGCTCGCGCGAGAAGCTGCTCGATGCGGTCCATGATCAGCGCCCGGTTCGGCAGGCCGGTCAAGCTGTCGTGCATCGCCTGGTAGAGCAACTCTCCGGCCTTGTCGCGCAGTTCCGCGGTTTGCTCACGGACGAGACGGCGGGCGCGTGTGCGGCCCGTTCCGAGCACCAGGGCCAGCAGGCCCGCGAGCAGACTCAGCGCAACGCCCACGAGAAGGATCGCCGTGGCGCTGGGATTCGAGAAGATCCCGCCGGCGACGGGAGCTCCGAATGTGCGTACGGTCCACCCCGGAGCGACCCCCAAGCTCACCGACTGCGCGTTCCTCGGCACTCTGCCGGCCCGGAACACCGCGTTGGCTGAACTCAGATTCGAGGTGGGCGTGGGCCCGTGGTAGGACAACGCGACCGCGATGCCCGCGTGACCTGCCAGTGCCGTCGAGAGTATCGCGTGCGACTTGAGTGTTATCCCCATCCAACCCACAAACCCAGCCCGCCGAGCGACCGTCGTCGCCGGGACACCGCCTCCACGGTAGAACGGGATGTTGAGCGCCAGAATCCTCTGCCCGCCGATCTGCGCCGCGCCGTAGGTGGATTGTCCTGACGCCCGCCCTGACACGAGCGTCGTCCCCGCGCAGTAGTCGACCCCCGCAGGAAGCTCCGCTTGCACGGAGCGGCGCTCGACGGCAGCCGCAAAGCAGTAGTACGGTCGCGCGCCGGCTGGTAGCGGCTGGAACACGGCTCGTGACGCGGCCGGCACGTACCTGGCGACGTAGGCACCGACGCCTGCTCTCGGGACGAGCAGGATCTCGCCCCAGCTGAGCAACTCGGGATAGCGCTCCAGCACCCGCAACGAGGCTGCCCAGGCGCGGAATTGAACGATCGTCGCCGTTGGATTCTCAAGGAAGAACGCCGACCCCGTGATAACGAGGTCCCGTTCGCGACCGAGAGCGAGCTGAAGCCCTGCTGCGATCTGCGCCGAGCTTTGCGCAAAAGTCGCGCGCGCTTTCGCAGCGTTGCTGTTTGCGACCGAACGCGCTGCGTAGGCGATGCCGATGATGCCTATGCCCGCGATCAGAGCCGCCAGCAGCACCCACGCTCGAACACTCGTTGCCCGAGCCTGGCGGCGCGCCGAACCATCGGGCGACACGTTGTGGTCCGCCGCGCTCTCGACCGTCGCGACCATGCCGACTTCCCTGCTCGTACACCGGACAGCCCAATACGGCTCTGCGAGGACTATCGACGCCCGCCCCGCCGGAGCTTAGGCGAGCAATTCCGCGTCGAGCGGGATGACTACCGGAGCAAGTTCTCGCGGTCGGAGCTCACCGACACCCGCTTCGGCGCTCACGTGTCGCCGAGCACGCGGCCGAGCTCGGCGAGCGTTGTCTCACCGGCACGAACTTTCGCCAGACCATCGGTTCGCATCGGCACCATCCCCTGCGCCGCGGCCAGCCGGGCTACCGCCTGTGCCGTGCTGTGTTCGGCGATGAGCGTGCGGATTTCATCGGTGATCGGCATCACTTCGAAGAGCCCGACGCGGCCTGTGAAGCCGGTGCCGCGGCAGCGAACGCACCCAACCGATTCGTAGGTCTGAATTTCGCCAGCGCCGGCGCCGACCAGTTCGCCGCGGACGAAGATTGGCCGTCGACAGGTCGTGCAGACGCGACGCGCGAGGCGCTGGGCCACCACGCAGTTGATCGCCGAGGCAACGACGAACGGTTCGACGCCCATGTCCAGGAGTCTCATCGGGGCGCTCGGGGCATCGTTGGTGTGCAAAGTCGAGAGCACCAGGTGTCCTGTCAGCGCTGCGTCGACCGCGATCTGCGCACTCTCACGATCGCGGATCTCGCCAACCATGATCACATCGGGATCCGCGCGCACGATCGCGCGCAGGCCGGCACCGAACGTCAGACCGATCCGCTCCGAGACCTGAACCTGGTTCACACCCGCAAGCCGGTACTCGACCGGATCCTCAATCGTGATGAGCGTTCGCTCCCGCGAGCTGACGAGGCCGATCATCGCGTAAAGCGACGTCGTCTTGCCCGAGCCGGTCGGACCGGTGGAGAGGATCGCTCCGTGGGTGCTTCGCAACGCGGCGGACACGCGCGCGCGATCATCAGCGCTCATCCCGAGCGCGTCGAGCGACAGCGGCGCGCTACCGGTGTCGAGGATCCGGAGCACCGCCGACTCGCCGGCGACGAGCGGCATGACCGCAACCCTGATGTCCACTCGACGTCCGCCGGGCAGGTCGAGCCCGATGCGACCGTCCTGCGGCAGGCGTCGCTCGGAGATGTCCATCTCCGCAAGGATCTTGATGCGCGAGATGACCGCCCCGGCCTGCGCCGGGCGAACGCGCGTGGCGTCGGCCATCACACCGTCGATCCGGTAGCGCACATCGAGCGCACCGTCGGCCGGGTCGAAATGGATGTCCGAGGCACCGTATTCGACCGCTTGCGCGATGACCGAACGCACGAGGCGGATGATCGGGGCGTCGTCAGCGCTCTCCAACTCGGCGACAGGCTCCTCAACCTCGGCGACGGAATCGTCGGCCATGAACGCGTCATCCAGCACACTGATCCGCCTGATCAGCGTCTCGAAGTCGTCCGGTGAGACGACGACCGGCGCGATCACCTTGCCGGTGAACATCGAAACATCGTCAAGCGCCAGGATGTTGGCCGGATCCGCGACGGCGACCGTCAGCGTTTTCGCATCGATTGACGCAACTGGAAGCGCCTGCAGTCGCCGCGCTTCCGCGACCGGCAGCAACTGGGCCACCGCAAGATCGACCGTGATGTCCTCGAGCCGCGCGTGGTTGAGCCCGAAGCGCTGCGCCATCGCCGTGGCGAGCTGGTCGGCGCTGATGAGATTCCGCTCGCGCAGCACCTCCCCCATTTGGCGCCCTGAATCCAGCGCTCCGCGAACCGCCGCCTCGACGTCCGCGCGCGAGCAGTAGCCCAGCTCAACGACGATGTCGCCGATTCGCGCGCCCCGCCGTCCGGCGCTGACGCTGTCGAGCGCGGGCGGTGATCGGTCACCATCGCGAGTCTCGGCAGCTGCCGGACCCCACCGTGACGCGATTGCCGAGGTGGCGTCGCTCATGAGCGCTCACGCGCGAGCACCGCCGCGCCGTAAGCACAGGCGTGCATAACAACTTCATCGGCGCCAGACACGGTGAGCGACTCGGTAATTTGCCGCACAGTGCCAATGTCACGCTGCTGCCACGCGACTTGAGGGCGGCGCCGCGCCGACGCGGAGCACACAGAAATTGCTAGTCGCAGCCGGTGGCCGATATGAGCTAAATGCCCGCCTGTCGATAATTGCTGCGCGCCGCCGCTTCTGCCGATAGGAGCTTCAACGGGTGTCGCTCCCGTTCCCACGGGAGCCCGACGCGAATGTCGCGGGCGATACGAGCGACCGAGAACGGGGCGGTACCGATGTCAGCCACGCTAGCGACACAAGCCGCTTCAGACAGACCGTCGGGCACGACAGCGGCGCTGGCGGTCGCATCCGGCCAATCTCCGCGGGAGGCCGGCGAGGGCCACGGACGACGAATGATCCGGGCGTTTGAGGCGCTTGAAGGGTTTCCTGCGCTGGTCGACTCGCGCGACCGGCTGCTCGGGCCTGCGGGCGGCCACGGTGGAACGATCGCTGCGGTCGTGGCGGCCGTCGAGTCCGACGTCGCGCTCGTTGTCGCCGTCATGCGCCTGGCCAACCAGCTACCGAGCGGCGCGTCCAAGCTCGAGACGATCCCCGAGGCCGTCCGAATGCTCGGTCCTGATGCGGTGCGTCACATCGCCGAGAGCGTCGCCACGTTCGACTTCTTTGACAACAGCATGGAGTGGGGCTCCACCCCCGAGCATTTCCGTGTGCACGCGCTCGGCACGCGAGCGGCCGCCGAGCTTCTCGCGGACGAAATCCACTACCCGGACCGTGATCGGCTGATCGTCACCGCCCTGTTGCACGACGTCGGCAAGATCGTCCTGCTTGCGGCCTACCCAGCCTACGCCGACTCCATCCACCCCGACTCGCAGGCACCGGAGGAGCGAATCGCGCGCGAGCGCCGCGAACTTGGGGTCGACCACGCGCTCGTCGGCGGTGTTCTCGCCCGGCGCTGGGGGCTCCCGAAATCGATCGCCACGTCGATCGAACGACACCACTCGGACGAGATCGGAACCGAAGCTCAACTGGTACGCCTCGCCGACATTCTGGCTCACTACACACACGGCGACGCCGTGTCGCCGGCTGAGATGCTGCGCGTGGCACGAAACGCGGGCGTGGGTTCGATCGAGCTGCGCGGTGTGCTGTTTGCGCTCCCGCAAATGTCCCCTAGACACAGGGTGAGAGTCGTCGAGGCGTGCCCGCTGTCGGCGCGCGAGCGCGAGGTTCTGCGGCAGCTCGCGACCGGCAACGTCTACAAGCAGATCGCTTCGAATCTGACGCTTTCGACGAGCACCGTACGCACCCACCTGCACCACATCTACGGGAAGCTCGGCGTGATCGACCGTGCTCAGGCCGTGTTGCTCGCCACCGAGCGCGGCTGGCTCTGAGGGTCGACCCGGCAAGCGCCAGCGGCGCCTTTGCCGGAGCCGGTGAGGTCCCTGCGCTCAATGGCAGGCCGCCCGAGGCGGCCGTCAGGCGATCGTGATCGGTACGCCAGGCCGAATACGCTCGGCGAGCCAGGTGATCGCGCGCGTGGCGAGCCTGATGCATCCGTGTGACTCAGCCGTTCCAAGGGTACCCCCGAGGTTGGCGACGCCGTGGATCGCAATCTGACCCGGGCCGCCCTCGAAGGAGTGAAGCACGTTGGAGCGGTCGCTCGTCGCGAGCGCGAAGGGACCCCCGGGGGCGCCGCGCCGCATCTTCACGTTCTCTTCGACGAAGTAATCGCCGGTGGGCGTCGGAGTCGACGGCTTGCCTACCACCGCCTTGAAGCTTCGAACCTGAACGCCATGGTCGTAGACGAGAATGCGCCGAGCGGCAAGCTCCACCACGAGGTGCCAGGCGGTGCTCGAGATCACGGTGTGCGACCCCTTGATCCAGCCAGTCGCCGGGGGCGTCACCCGGCCGAGAACGCGACCCGGCAGGCGGACCTGCAGCCACAGCTGACCCTGCGCGTCGACGCTGTTGTCGATCACCGCGGAGAGCACGGGGAGGACCGTCTGCTCCCCGGTCAGCGAGCGCGAGCCCGCCACCGACCCATCGAAGGCGCCACCGGGACTCGATGAGACGGGGTGCGAGCCGATGAGGGCCACGAGTTCCTGTGAAGGTGCGATCTGCGGCGGCGGCGTCGCCCGCGCCGGCGGCGCTACGGCGAAGGCCACTCCGGCGGCGAGCATTACGCTCGCCGCACGACACATCAGACGGAGGCGTCTCGCGACGGGGTCACGTCTGCGGAGCGGCTGTGTAGTCCCGCATGAGCGGTACGAGCTCACCCTGTGAATCCGGGGGTGCCGACCGATGTGACCGACCTTCTGGCCGCCGCGCACGACCTGACCGGAACCTTCAGCGTCTTCGCCGGGGTCGTGTCGGAGAACGTGACGTACGCGCTCAGCACGTGTCTACCGGTGCCGGGATTCACCGACACCGTGAACGGAGCCGCCGAGCGCCTCGCGATGACGTTGCCCCCCAACGAGAAGATCACACTGCCGATCAGCTTGCCGGAGACGGTCATCTTGAAGGCCCTGCTGACGCAGGGGCCGACCCCAGGCCGCGTGATCACGGGCGGTCCGGCTACGAACCTGGCCACGCCACCCCCGCCACCGCCGCCCCCACCCGAGCCGCCGCCGCCGGTGCCACCCGATGTCGTGCCCGACGACGCGCAGTTGGCTGCGGTGACGGTGTCATCGATCATCGTCACGGAGCCGTTGCGGGCCATTGCGCGCCCGTCGAGGGTAACGCCATCGTTCATCGAGATCGACGAGAGTGCCAGGATGTCGCCCACGAAATGCGACGTCGTGCCGAGCGTCGCGGAACTGCCGACCTGCCAGAACACGTTGCACGGCTGAGCGCCATTGATCAGGTTCACGGTACTTCCCGAACCGGTGGTCAGCGACGAGCCGGCCTGGAAGATGAACACGGCGTTTGGGTCGCCCTGTGCGTCGAGGGTGACGGCCCCGGTGAGCTGTAGGGCCGAGGAGTTCTTGTAGACGCCGGGAGTGAGCGTGAGGCCCGTGAGGTCCGCCGGTACCGCGACGAATGGCGTCCGTCCGGCGGCGTCGTTGTAAGCGGTCGTCAGATCGCTCTGAGCGCCCCCAGCAACCGCGTCAGCCGCGTGAACCGATCCGTTGATGGTTCCCGGCGGAAAGCCCGTGACCGCGCCGCCGGGGCTCACACCGAGGTCACCATTGATCGTCGATGAGCCGGTGTTTGTAACCGTTTGTCCGCCGAGGACAGCGAAGGCGCTGCCTGTTCCGAGACCGACGGAAGGCTGCGCGGCAAGTGCGCCTGTGGCCAGGAATGCGAGGCCTGCAACACACGTCAGAACAGATAGCCGGACCGCGAGGCTGCCGCGGGATTGGCGGGAATGGTTGCGCTTGTCGAGAGACATGCCAGAGCTCCTGAAGTCGTCTGAGGGTCGAACGAGGAACGCTTGGAATTCGCGCTGGCGAGTCCCGTAAGGTCCTGTTCCTGACTATCGGCCCACAACTCCTGACATATAAGTCGGGACCACCCTGGCCGGCGATGTGGACCTATGCGCGCGTCCGCCGCTGGAGCTTTCGGGTCAGGGACGCCCGGGTGCTCGTCGGTGCACCGGGAACCCCGGTATCCGCAACCGCGACATCGCCTGCCCTGGACTAGCGGCGGCTCCCGGTTGGCAGTGCGGCGTCCGCGCGGCTGACGAGGTCGGCGGCGGTATCGTCGGGGAGCAGAGCGCCGATTCCGAGCCGGATCTCCGGGGCAGCCGGGTCCTCGGCGAGTGCGTTTCGGATCGCATCGAACCGCGCGGCGGCCGTTGGCGTCGTCACGTCGGAGAGCACGCAAAGGAACTCATCGCCGCCAAGGCGCACGATCAGGTCGTAGCTCCGAAGGTGGGCGCGGATAGTCCGTACCGCGCAGCGCAGGAGTTCGTCACCCGCCCCGTGGCCGGCGGTGTCGTTGACGGCCTTGAGCCCAACCACGTCAACGTATCCAACCACCAGCTGCTTGTTGGTCCGATGCGCGCGATCGACCTCATGCTCGAGCTCCGCAAGCCCGGCCGCGCGTGCGCGCGCGCCGGTGAGCTCATCGGTTTCGGCAATCGCCAGCTGGTGTGCGAGTTCCGCGCGATCCTGCGCCGCCTGAGCTCGATCCTGCGCGGCCTGCGCGCGGTCCCGTGCTGCCTGCTCCCGATCCTTGGCGGCCCGCGCACGTCCGGCGGCCGCTGTTGCGCGATCGGCCGCTGCGGCGCGACGAGATTCCACGGCTTTCAACAGAACCGCCTTCAACGTTTGATCGGCGCGCGATCCCGGCTCCTCACGAGCGGAGAACTCGCTGTCCCAGGTTGCCGCGGCGGCGTCGCGCGCCGCAGCGGCCAAGTCGCGCTCCGCCGCGGTGGCATCGCGCACAGACGCGGCGTCAACGCGCTCCTGCGCGTTCTGCTGGCGCCGCGCCGCACTGCTGTCACGGGCAGCCCGGCTTGCATCGTGAGCCGAAGCGTCGCCCCCGGCCAGCAGGAACCTGTCACTGGCCGCCTGATCCTGGTTAGCCGCAGCCTGATCGTCGTCTGATGCGGTCTGGTCGGTATCGGCTTCCGTCTGGTCGGCGTCGGCGACTGTCTGGTCGCAGTCAGCAAGCGTCTGATCGGCCGCGAGTGCGACTGCCGGCGAATCCGCATCGCGGTGGCGCCCAGCGCCCACGGATGCCTTCCCGTTCGTGCGGCCGGCGGGAGAATCGCCCTGTGAACTGCTGGCCATAGCGGCCTCCAGGTGGCACGACATGACGGCCCAACCAGAGCCGCGCGAGTAACTGCTACCTACGCACCTTAGCGCGAACTTGCAGCAATATGGTGGCATGGTTGTGTTTTTGCGTCACACGCGCACAGTTAACACGCCGGTAGAGTGAGCGACGCGGCCCGGTTTGCTGACCAAGTGGCCATCTGCCCTATGCCCGATCGGTCAAGCCTTAACGCTGCCCAACAGCTTGGCGACCCGCTGCACGGCCACTTTTTGTCCGAAATCGAATGCCGCAAACTGCGCCTTTACTGCTATGGTTTCACTCTCTACCGGCCTGGAAGCGAGCCCTATCGGCGCGGTTCCGGCCGACTCAGGGGGGGCAGTGGAAGGCAACCCGGAGGCACGCGGCCAAGAGGGTCGCTCGGACGGCACCGCACATACGCCCGACGGCGAACGCGTTGTTGCTCAGCGAGAGCGTAGCCGCCAGGCGCGCGAGCGAAACGCCCGAAGGCGGGTAGCCGCCGCCAACGCTCGGGATGCGGCCGCCCGCTCGCGCGACGCAGCAGCTGCTGCGCGCGACCTCGCAGCGGAACTTCGTGACCGTAGATGGAACGCGCGCGACGTGCACGATACCGGTGAGAGTCGGGCGGCAACCGGCACCGAGGTTCTGCTCCGCGCGGCCCAATACCGCAAGACCGCCGCCGCGGACCGTGCCGCCGCGGCTGAAGCCCGCACGATAGCTGCAGCCGAGCGGAGTCGTGCAGCGGTGGACCGCGAGCAGGCAGCGCACGACCGCGCCCGTGCCCAACTGGACCGGAACGCGCTACTTCGGCAGCTCGCCTCCGCAGAGCTCGACGATGAGACCGACACTCGGCCCGCACGGTCGGCAGTCTTCTCGGAGACCGGCTCGGCGATTGCCAGCGAAGCACCTGCGGCTGACGGCTTTCGTGAGCTCTTCTGGCGAGTCTTTGGCGCCTCCGAGAACCCAATGCTGTTGCTCGACCAGGACCGGCGGATCGTCGCCGTCAATCATGCGCAGGCCGCAGTACTGGACTACTCGCGCGACGACATGCTCGGACACAGACTGGATACGTTCTGCGAGCCGGGCGAGTGGCAGCTACTCGATACCAACTGGCGCGCGTTTCAGCGTCGCGGTGTATTCAGCGGCAACCGAACGATGATGCGCGCGGACGGCACACCGGTGCAAGTCCAGTACGCCGCGCAGTGGGCACACCTGGCCGGTCGGAGCTTCGCCCTGCACATCGCGCTGAGCACGAGCTCCCGGCCGCGTGCCATCAAGAGGCAGGGCCTCGGTACCGGCGACACGCTGTCAGCGCGCGAGCTCGAGGTTCTCGGTTGGGTCGCGCTGGGGCGGCGCGCCCACGAGATCGCGGCCGAGCTTGGCATCGCATCGACGACTGTGGAGTCTCACGTGCGCAGCGGGATGCGGAAGGTCGGAGCTCGCTCCCAGGCGCAACTGGTGGCGGTCGCGTGCGCTCAGGGGCTACTGGATTTGACGACCGCGTCGACGACGGCCTAGAGCGCCCCGTCACCTTGAGGTGACTACGACCGATTCGCCTAAATTCCGTGATGCTCTTTTTGTCATTGTGCGCAAACATGAGTCCATGGACATGGGGAGCTTCTACGAGACACGTCCAGTAATGACGCTGAGCGTCGGCACTGTCGGTGTTGATCGCGGACGGATCGTCGGCGCAGACCGCGCCCTGGGGAACCTTCTGGGCGTCGATTCGGATTCGCTGCTCGATCGACCGATCGCCGATGTTGTCCACCCTGAGAGCCGCGACGAAGCCTGCGAGCAGTTCGCGCGCGTCGTTGCCCGAAAATGCCGACGCTTCGACGGCGTGTTTCGTGTAATCGCCGCCGGCGGATCGGTCCGTTGGCTAAGCATTCACGCCTGTTTGACGTCGAACATAGAGCCCGAATTGCTCCTCCTTCGCGTCTTCGCCCTGCCGGTGCGGCTCCTGGCGCTCGACACCGCAAAGGCGCAGCGGACCAGCAGCACGGATCGGCTCGCGGTCGCGCTGGACCTCGCGCCGGTTTCACACGCCCGGTTCGTAGCATGAGCATGGCAACACGTTCGGGCCGCACGCGCCAACCGCGCGTTAGACGCCGCGCGGGGCACGACGCACTGACGGGACTACCGGGAAGGTGGCTCGTGTACGACCGCGCGCGGGAGCTCGTTGCGCAGTCGAAGCGCAGCGACGGCTCGGCCGTTGTGCTCTCGCTTGACGTCGACGACTTCAGGAAGGTCAACCACACCTTCGGCGAACTAGCCGGCGATGCGCTGCTTCTCGTTGTCGGGAACCGCCTTTCGCGCGGCGTTCGCAGCTGCGACATGGTCGCGCGAACCGGTGGTGACGAGTTCACCGTCCTGATCGATCCGTCAGGGCACGACGCGCCCCCCGAGCTGATCGCCCGCCGGCTGCTCGACGACCTGTCCCAACCGATCACCATCACCGCAGCGGCCGACGCGCCGATTTCGATCACCGCGAGCCTCGGGATGGCCTGCGCCTCGTCAGGTGCTGCCGAACAGCTCTTTCGCGACGCCGATGTCGCTCTCCACGAGGCTCAGGCTGCTGGAAAGAATCACTGCGTGGTGTTCGAGTCGCGAATGCTTGTGGACATCAACGCGCGCCTTGACGTCGAGACAGACCTGAGCGAGGCGCTCCTCGCCGACCAACTCTTTCTGCTCTACCAGCCGATGTTCAATCTCGAATCTGGGCAGGCGACCGGCGTCGAAGCGCTGGTGCGCTGGCACCATCCCCGGCAAGGGGTACTCGGGCCGGCGCGCTTCATACCCTCCGCCGAGGAAACCGGGATCATCGTGCCGCTCGGTCGCTGGGTGTTGGACCACGCTTGCGCTCAAGCTGCGGCCTGGCGCCGGCGCGGTCGGATTATCAGTGTCGCCGTCAACGTCTCGACGCGCCAGCTCGAGCGGGCCGAGTTCACCGGCGAAGTGCACGATGCTCTGACGCGGAACCGGCTCGCGCCCTCACAGCTCACGCTGGAGATCACCGAGACCGCGATCATGCGCGACCGCGGGGCCGCCGTGCAAGCACTGCTATCGCTCAAGTCACTGGGCGTTTTGATCTCGGTCGACGACTTCGGAACCGGCTACAACTCACTTGCTTCCCTTCATCAGCTCCCGGTCGACGAGCTGAAGCTCGACCGGTCGTTCATTGCCCGGGACGAGCACTCTCACGGATCACCGGACGCGCTCATTGCCGCGTTCGTGGCGCTCGGTAAGGCACTCGGCCTGCGGACAGTCGCGGAAGGCATCGAGGACACCGAGCAGCTGGATCGCCTCGAGCGCGGAGGATTCGACGGCGGACAGGGCTTTCTCCTTTCGCCGCCGCTTGAAGCCGGCGCAGTCGAAGCGTTGTTCTCGAGGCAGCGTGTCGCGAGCCGATGAGCGCCACCGGGAGCGGATCCATCGCGAGCGCCGCCATGGCCTCACGAATGGGCTCCTCGTTGACCTCGAGTCGACCGAACGCGACGTGCCGGAGACCGGGCGGGAGTGCCGCATCATGCTCAGCGACGACGTGACCGAACGCAATGACTTTGCCGGCGAACTCGTTGCCGCCCGCGCGGCAGCCCTGAGCGCGTCGAGTCTGAAGTCGGAATTCCTGGCCAACATCAGCCACGAGATTCTGACGCCGATGAATGCCGTCGTCGGCCTGACGCAGGTCCTACTTGAAACAGCACTCGACGACGAGCAACGAGCACTCGCGGCGCAGGTTGCGGAATCCGGCGAGCAGATGCTTCGGCTGATCGGCGACCTTCTCGATGTCTCGCGGATCGAGGCGTGTCAGCTCCATATCGCGATGGCTGACTTCGACCTGCGCGCAACGATCGAACTGGCGTGCCGAATTTCGGAGATCGAGGCGCTGAACAAGCACGTCGGATTCGAGATGAGCCTCGCGAGTTCGGTCCCACAGCGCACTCGTGGTGATAGCCGGCGTCTGCGTCAGGTCATCACGAGCCTCGTGTCAAACGCGGTGAAGTTCACGATCGACGGGGCGGTGACGGTACGCGCGAGTTGCTCCTCGAGCTACGGCGAACGCGATGTGGTGCACGTCGAAGTGATCGACAGCGGCATTGGAATCGAGCAGGCGATGGTCGACCGGATGTTCGAGCCGTTCACGCAGGCCGACGCATCGACAACGCGGGCATACGGCGGTCCCGGTCTCGGGCTGGCGATCGCGCGGGAGCTGACCGAGCTGATGGGCGGGACGATCGGGGCCGAGAGCCGCATCGGTGAAGGCAGCACATTCTGGATCGACCTTCCGGTCATTCCGGCGCTCAGTTCAGGCGGCTACATTCCGGTCGGCGCGCGCTGAGGCGATCCGGAACGCTGCTGCTAGCCGTCGCCGGCGAACGCGGTCGACCATGCGCTCGATCCGACGGGGCGCTCACCCACCCTGTGGTTACGCCTACCGTGAGCTTCGATCGCGGCCTTCAGGTCGTGCACGAGCGTCGGCTCGTCCACACCCTTGCGCAGGTAGGTCATCGCGCCGGTGTTCATCAGGTCGATCACGTCGGCCCACGTCTCGTCGATCGAGAGGATCACGACCGCTGTGCCCGGCGACTGCGCACAGATCTGGCGTGTGGCGTGGATCGCGCCGCCGGCAGGCATGTCGACATCGAGGATCACGACGGCTGGGTCGTAGGTCGCCACGGCAGCAATCGCCTGATCGGCATCCGACGCCTCGGCCACGCACTCGAAATCATGTTTGAGCTGCTCGATCAGGACTGACCGCACCACCGGATCGTCGTCAGCGATGACCAGCCGCGGCAGCGCCTCTCGAGAAGCGTGTTCCTTGCGTGCCTTGCCCATTTCAGTACCCGCCCTTGCCGTGACTCGAGAAAGCCGTGTTCGAACACTCATCGACACGTCGCGACTAGGACCGTAGTCGAACTCACGCTCCACGCGTAAGCCCACCGGCTCCGTCTGATGGTGACTTCAATCCCGACCCGTTGCTGCGAGACTCACGCGGGGCGGCGACGTCGCCTCGACGGTTCACTTCCCCGCCCCCGGGTACCGTGGGGGCGGTTTGGTCGGACGCGCGGCGCTAGCTGGAATTCCATCGAGCGAGGATGAAGTGGCTGGATCGAGCGCAGTTCCGTGGCAGGCGTCGGCTCGGGCGGCGGCCCAACGCGTCGGCCTGGACCCGCGCTACGCGCGGCGGCTTCGCTGGATCCGCAAGACACAGGCGGTTCGCCGAAGCGGCGCAAGGCTGCGCGACCATGCTGCCTGGATCCTGACTGCGCCTGAGCCCGACAACTTCACCTACGACATTGGAAACCTCGATGCTCTCTCGAATTGGGTGGTTGCCGTGACGGGCTGCCCGCAGGCGCTCGCCGAACGCTACGTCGCGGAGCCGGCCGCAGACGCGGTTCTCCGTGAGCGTCTCGGCGCCGCGACCGCAGGCCACTTCTGGTGGTCGCAGCGCTACCCGCCCTTCGGCAAGCGGGTCGGGTGGTACGCGATCCTCCGCGCGCTGAAGCCGCGCCTCGTGCTCGAGACCGGTGCGCACGACGGGCTGGGGTCACTGTTATTGCTTCGGGCACTCGAGCTCAACGCGGGCGCCGCCGAGCGTGGCCGGCTGGTGTCTTTCGACATCAACCCGAACGCCGGGTGGCTCGTGGGAGCCGACCCCTTCTGGGAGCTGCGGATCCAATCCTCGACCGACGGACTGGCGGAGGTGCTTGCCAATGACGCCGAGGTCGGGGTGTTCGTCTACGACGGCTGGCACGAGTTCGCAGCCGAACTGGCCGACCACAGCGTGGTCGTCGATCATCTGGCTGTCGGTGGTGTGCTCCTGACAGATGACGCGCAGGTCAGCCGCGCCCTCACCGTCGTGGCCGATCGAGCCGGTCTGGACTACCACGAGTTCCAGGAACTGCCGGTCAACCATTTCTACCCCGGCGCCGTCTTGGCAGCAGCACGGCGGCACGCCTGAGGCTCGGCGTCGCCACAAACGCGGCGTCGCTTACCGAGGCGCGGCGTCGCGCTGCGCACGCGAGGCGAGCCTGGCGCGCAGAGCACTCAGCCTGTGTTGCGAAGCCCGCTTGCTATCCCGTTGATCGTCAGGAGGCTGACGCGCCCGAGTGCTTCGTGGTTGTTCGCGCCGCCTCGCCGCAGCCGCGCCAGCAACTCGATCTGGACGAACGACAGTGGGTCGACGAACGGATTGCGCCGGTCGATCGACGCTTGGAGGACCGGCTCGGAGTCGAGCAGCCGCGTCCCGTCGCGCACCATCAGCAGCTCGCTGCGCGCCCGCTCCAGCTCGGCGGTCAGCACCCCCCAGATCCGCTCACGTTCCGCTGCGTCGTCCCACAGCTCGATGTAGCGGCTTGCGATACCAAGGTCGGCCTTGGCGAGGGCCATCTCGGCGTTAGCGATCAGCGTCGCGAAGAACGGCCATTCGGAGGTCATCTCGCGCAGCAATTCGACGCCATGGCGCTGGCGGGCGTCGGCCAGCGCCGCACCGAGACCGAGCCAGGCCGGGAGCACAATCCGCGACTGCGTCCAGGAGAAGACCCAGGGGATTGCGCGGAGGTCGTCGATGCCTTCCTGCGCTCCGCGGCGCGGCGGGCGCGACCCCAAGCGCAGCCGTGATATCTCATCGAGCGGGGTGACCGCGGAGAAGAACTGGACGAACGACGGGTCCTCGTGCACGAGGGCGCGGTAGTCGAGCGCCGAGGCCTCTGCCATCGCCTGCACAACCGTCTCAAACAGCTCATGCCGCCGATCTCCGGTCGGCGCTCCGGCGGTCAGCGTCGCACTGGCGGCGAGCTCGAGCTCGCGGTGCGCTATCTCGGCCACGGAGTACTTCGCGGTCAGGACCTCGCCCTGCTCGGTCATCTTCAACCGTGCGTTCACGGTCCCTGGGGGAAGCGCGAGGATCGCGCTGTTGGTGGGGCCGCCGCCTCGGCCGATCGCCCCACCGCGGCCGTGGAAGAAGACCCAGCTGACGCCGTGCGCCCGCAGCGTCGTCGCGATCTCCGCCTGTGCCTTGTAGGCCGCCCAGCCGGAGGCGACGTAGCCGACGTCCTTGTTCGAGTCGGAGTAACCGATCATCACCTCCTGCTCGTCACCGACGGCGCGCAGCGCGGCGCGGTAGACCGGCTCTCGCATCAACCTGTCCATCGTGGCCGATGCGCCGGCAAGCGAAGCGCCCGACTCGAAGAGCGGCACGATGCGTAGCCACGCGCCCTCACCGCCGGCGCTGGCGAGGCTCGTCTCCTTCATCAGCAGGAGCACCTCGAGCAGATCGGCAGGACTCTCTGTGCCGGAGATCACGTAGGCCTCTACGGCGCCGCGATGCGCCCCCGAAAGCGCGGCATGGAGCATCCGAAACGTTCCGATCGTCTCCTGTGTCCTCGCC
The DNA here is from genome assembly GCA_964422115.1 of uncultured Solirubrobacteraceae bacterium. Classification (GTDB taxonomy): domain Bacteria; phylum Actinomycetota; class Thermoleophilia; order Solirubrobacterales; family Solirubrobacteraceae; genus Palsa-513. The sequence continues at coordinate 107,177 of CAYQZU010000005.1, forward strand.
GAGAAGCCCGCGATGTCGGCCGGGATCAGTGGCCGGTGATCAGCGATGTTCGCGACAAGGAGCGAGAAGCGGGCATCGTCAGAGAGTGCGAGGTAGTCCGGGCAGATACCGAGAGCCTCATAGACCTCGCCGAGCGCACTGCGATGAACGCGTGCGTGCTCGCGGATGTCCAGCCGCGCAAAATGGAACCCGAACACCTCGACCTGACGGATCACGTCGTGCAGGTCTCCCGCCGCTGTGAAAGCGCCGGCGCCCTCGATCAGGGAGCGCTCGACCCGGCGCAGGTCGGCGAGCATTTCGGCCGGCGCGCCGTAGCTGCCGTCCGCGTGCGCGGCGGTCGAGCGCACCCGCTCACGCACGAAGGTCAACGCACGACGATAAGGCTCCTCCGGGTTCAGCTCGGCCAGCGTAAGGGCGAGGTCCGGGAAGTCCTGCGCGCCGCGGTCGAGGATCGATTCGAGACCACTGGCAGGCCCGCTGACGCGCTCTGAGAGCGAAAGACGGCCGGCGAGCAGCTCGACACGGGACTCGAGGAACCGCAGGCAGTGCTCGCGCATGAGCTCGAGCGCCTGCACAGTCGTGACGGATGTGACGAACGGGTTGCCATCGCGATCACCTCCGATCCAGGAGCCGAACGTCAGGAGCGGTGGCACCTCGAAGTGCTCACCGGGATAGAACTCGGCAAGCGCCGCTTCCAGGTCGCGGTAGATCCGCGGCACCGTCTCGGCCAGCGTGGAGGCGAAATGGATCAGGCCTCCCCTAACCTCATCGAGAACGGTGAGGGATATCGCGCGCAGCTCATCCGAGCCCCACAGCTCCTGAACGGTTGCAAGCAGGCGGTCGCGTGCCGCCGGAAGATCGCGCGACCCCGTCTGATCGAGGTCGCGGAGGATTCCGAAGACGCGCGCGAGCTTCTCAATCGTCGTGCGCCTACGCGCCTCCGTCGGGTGAGCTGTCATCACGAGCCGAAGCTCGGCGCGCACAAGGAGCGCGCGGAGCTCGCTCGCCGACGTGCCGCGCTCCGCAAGGTCGGCGACCGCTCTGCGCATCGAGCCGCCGCGCGGACGGGGGGCTTCGCGTTCCTCGCGACGTCGCAGACGGCGTACCCGATCGTTGTCCTCGGCGAGGTTGACGAGTTGAAACCAGCGCGTCAGTGCTCTGACGAGAACCTCGGTCTGCTCGAGATCAAGCGCCGCGACGAGGCCCGTGAGCCGCTCCGCGGCGCTTTCATCGCCGGCGCGAACCGCGCGTCCCAGATCGACCGCCTGGTCCAGCAGCGCGACCGCACCGGCACCATCACTCGCGCGCACCACCTCGTGGAGAACCCCGGTCAGCAGCGCCTCGTCGAGGGCGAAATCGCGAGTGCTCATCGCCGATCCGTGGCTCTCACCGCTCATGGGACCAATCGTCACAGTTCGAACGCTGCCGCGTCGCGCCGGCACTCCGAAGCCGCGTGTCCCTGGCTCCGAGACGAACTTCCGTGCAAGCCCGTTGGGCACCGAGTGCTCGCGAGCAGCGGCGGCGAGTCGGCCTGCCCGCCCGCTCCAGATCTACGACACGGCAGCTCGGAAAGCGCAGCTGACGCGCTCAGGCGGCGACGCTCGGCTTGGAGCGTCCGTCGTCGTCTTCGGCTGCGCCGCCGTCGCCCGCGGCCTTGCCGTAGCTGACTGTTCGGCTCCCGGCCGCGTAACCGACGTTCCCGCTGCCAGCGACGTAGCCGCCACCCGTCGCTGTGAACGGGTGCGGTGGGATCCAGCGGATCAACGCGGCGATCAGGTCGCTGTGGTGGATCGGCTTCGTCACGTAGTCGTCCATACCGGCGGCAAGACACCGTTCGCGATCACCGTCCATCGCGTGCGCAGTCATCGCTATCACCGGCGTCCGGCGTCCGCCACTCTCGCGTTCTCGCAGCTCGCCAGTGGCCGCGTAGCCGTCGAGCACGGGCATTTGGCAGTCCATCAGGACGGCGTCGAAGCTGCGCTCCCCAAGCGCCCGTAGCGCCTCACTTCCGTCCCCAACCACTTCCGTGCGGCAACCGCACCGTTCGAGCGCGCGAGCGGCGACGATCTGGTTGACCGGGCTGTCCTCGGCGACGAGGACCAGCGGCTGCATGCTCCACGATGGTGCGGCGGTGTGCGCCCCGCCACTGATGATCGGCTCCTCCATGGCCTGCGGGATGTCGAGGTCGACCTCAAACCAGAAGACGCTGCCGTGACCGGCCCGGCTTTCGGCGCTGATGGTCCCCCCCATCAGCTCGACGAGCTCGCGGACGATCGCGAGACCGAGACCGGTCCCGCCGTAGATGCGCGTCGTCGAGACATCTGCCTGGGTGAACGGCTCGAACATCCGCTCGAGGTTCGCGGGCTCGATCCCGATTCCGGTATCGGCCACCGAGACGCAGACGCGCGAGCCATGGGCGCCATGCGACGCTGCGGTCGCTCGGACCGTCACCGACCCGGCCGCGGTGAACTTGACGGCGTTCGAGACGAGATTCAGGATCACCTGCTGCAGGCGTCTGCTGTCGCCGCGCGCGACCCGCGGGACCTCCGTATCGATGTCGACCTCGAAGCCGATCCCCTTGTCGCGGGCTTGGAGCGCCGCGACCGAGCAGCTCTGCTCGATCGTCTCGTGGAGATTGAAATCGCCGGGGTCGATCTCGATGTGGCCGGTCTCGAGCTTCGAGATGTCGAGGATGTCATTGATCAGGGCCAGCATCTGCTCGCCGGACCGCGACACCTGCTCGGCAAACTGACGCTGTTCCGCCGTCAGGTCGCTCGCCAGCAGAAGGTCGTTCATCCCGATCACACCGTTCATCGGGGTGCGAATCTCGTGGCTCATGTTGGCGAGGAACGCGGACTTCATGTTCGAGGCCTCGACGGCCCTGTCGCGCGCGATCGCGAGCTCGCGCTCGACGCGGTTACGTTCGGTGACGTCGTTGTAGAGCACGATGGCGCACTTCCGCCCGTCGATCTCGACGTTGTGGCTGGTCACCTCGAGGTCGATCCTCGATCCGTCCTTGCGGACGTGGTGCCCGGCACTGACCGCCCCCCCGAAGCCGTCGCCGGGCCTCACTCCGTCAGGGTGCGCCTTGATGAACTCGATCAGATCGTCGACCTCTTCGGGCGGCGAGAGGTCGGTGATCTTCATCGATTCGAACTCTTCGCGCGAGTAGCCATACTGGGCGATCATCGTGTCGCTGACGTTGATGATCGCGAGCGTCTTGCGGTCGTACACCGCAAGCGGCTGCGGGTTCTGTTCGAACAGCAGGCGGTAACGGTCCTCGCTCGAACGCAGCTGTTCTCGGGCCTGGCGGAGCGCCGGCCGAAACGCGAGGCGAATACCGGTCAGGACGAGCGTGACGGTCGCCAGCGCCACCGCGAGCGTGCCGAACCGGTGGCGAGCGCCGAGGACGTTGCCGAGTACCAGGATCTCGAGGCTCGAGAGGGTGACGAATCCCGGCAGGAGGAAGCCGGAGAGGCTCTCCAGCGTCCAGCGGTCCGAATCACCGTCGCCGGCCCACATCGACATCGCGAATACGAGAATCGACGCCGGCCAGGCGATCCCGTTGACCACGTTCCCAAGGTGCGACGGCGAGCCGACGAAGTTGAACGTGTCACCCGTGGCGTTCAGCGCCATCCCGACCGCGATGAGCACGAGCGTCGCGCGTGCGCGGCCGCGCACGACGACGCTGCTGCCGGCAACGAGGCCGAGCAATAGAAGGTCGCAGACCGGATAGGCGAGGCTTGTGGTCTCTGACCACGATGCTCCCTCGAACAGCTTCTCCAGGCCCTTGAATGCGAAGCCGCTGCAGAGGGCAGCCATGCCAAGCGCGGCGATCGCGCCGTCGAGCCAGTTCGGCTGCTCACCGCGCCGAATCTCCGACCGCGTGTACAACACGACCGCCGCCAGCGCCGCCGGGAAGAAGCCAAGGTAGAAGAGGTCCGCGACCGACGGTGCGCTCGGCGTCGTCCCGCCCAACGACTCGATCGTGAACACGGTGTGGCCGAGCGCCCAGGACAGGCACGCAGCGCCCATGATGAGCGCAACGCGCCCATGCGCGCGCCCGCCTCGCGCGCGCGACAGGCACAGAATGCTCGCGAGTAACTCGAAGGCGATCACGACCCAGCCGTCGAGCCACGGCGAGAAGGTCCAGTTCTTCCTGAGGATCAGGAAGACGAGATAGGCGACGAGCAGGCCGCCGAGACAGGCGAAGATCGCCCAGACGGCGACCGCGCCGCGATCCGGTCGCGCCCCCCCGACACGCGTCCGGTCCTGCGGCGATGCTCGCCGCAGATCCGTTGATGCACCCATGTCGTGGGGTATCGGCAGGTGGGGCCTCCAGTTTGAGCGGCGAAGGGCCACAAGCCCAGCACCGAGCAGCGCATTTCGCCGACGATTTTCTGAGCGGCCCCCGAACGACGTTCGACAGTCCGCGTCCACGTCCTGCCAGCGGCACAGATCAGCAGACATATTGCAGGGGCGTTGTTCAGCTGAACGCGGCCCGCCCGGCGTCTACGGTCCGGTGACGTTCAGCGCCTTGCGGACGGTCGAAGACAGCTGCCGCAGCGAGGTCGGTGCGCGGAGAACGCTCAGGAAGCGCTGCCCGAACACGTTCGGCGTCGAGCGAACGATGAAAACGGGGTAGGAGCTGAACTGGCCGAGCAGCGCAACCCTGGCGGACTGCTCGATCAAGCTCGCCCAGCGACGACGACGCAGGGACCGCCGCCACAGGCGGCGGTGAAGCCCAAGCGCGTGAGCGAGCCGCTCAGGGGAAGCGGCCGGTCCGTAGCGCAGCGGCGAACTGCGGAGGTAGGCGAGCTGCACGTAGTCCCAGGCGTGGCGTTGCACCCCGGCCGCGAGCGCGCCGTGGGTCAGCTGGTCAGACAGCGGGCCCTCGACGATTGGCTCGAATCTGATCGCCACTCGCCCGGTAGGCACAAACCGCCGAATGAGCGGCGCCAACACGTTGGTCGCTGCCTGCGCACACGCGCCGCAGACGAGATCCGCGTACTCGAACACGGTCACGGGCGCGGAACTCGACCCGAGCGTGAGGCCGGTCTGCGGGATCCCGCGCAGCTGCGTTCGGACCTGAGCGGCCGCGTGCGGCAGCGACGGCCGCGGACTCGTGTTGTGGACGGCAGCATCCGCGGTCGGGCTCGCCCCGGGGGCAACCAGAGCAATCGCCGACACCAACGACGCCACGGTCTTCACGCTCGGGCGGTTCGGTCGTGCCGCATGGACGCGAGCCACCGACGCACGGCTTGTTCGGGCCGGGGCGTTTTACGTTCCATCAACCAGTCGATGGAACCATCCGGACCTGAGTGCGCGATTAAGGGCGCGGCCACGCCGGGCCGCGCCCATCCACGTGCGGGCTACTCCTCGGCCTCGCTCCCGCCTTCGCCGTTCAGCCGGGCCTGCAGCTCCTTGATGTGGTCGACGCCGGCGGTCAACTCGTCGTGCGAGATCGCGCCACGATCGACAAGACCGAAGGCCGCCTTGCCAAGGTCGGAGTAAGCCTGGCCCAGCTCACGCTTGGTCTGAACTTCCTGCGCGGTTTCGCGAGCCTTGTTGCCCGCCTGCTCCGCGCCTGCCTTGAGTTTGTCAACGAGTCCCATCGCTCATCGCCTCCGTAGTGGTGGGTTGCCTCGAACCTAGAGCTTACGCAGGCGGTGCGTCAACCGTGGAAACGCGGTGCGCGCATCCGTGTCGCGCCTAACCCGACACGCACCGCTCGCAGGCCCCGCGGAGGATCACCTCGTGCTCGGCAACATCAAGCGGCACGCGCGAGCTGACCCGGACCAGCTCGCGCTCGAGCCCCTCGTCGGCGAACGGCTCGAGTCGGCCACAGTGGTCGCAGACGAGGTGATGGTGGTGCCCGATACCGTGCCGCAGCGGCTCGAAGCGGACGACGCCCTGCCCCACCTCGATGCGTGCAACGAGCTCGGCGTGCTCGAGCTCCTCGAGGATGCGGTAGATGCTGGCGCGCGAAACCGCACGCTCGTCGTCCTCGAGCGCCGCCTGTATCTCGACCGCTGAGAGGGCGCAATGCTGGCGTGCGAGCAGCCTTATGACGCGACTGCGGGCGCCCCCGCGCCGATAGCCGGTGGCGGCGAGACGCTCGCCTGCACGCTTCGCCCAGTCTTCGGTCGCGCCCTCAGGATGCGGGTTCACGCCTTCATCGTAGTCCCTATCTGAGGCGCCATGACACCAAGATGAGATCGAGTCTCAACTTGCGGTAGTCTCTCCGATGATGCGGCCTCTGCTCCGCCCCTGGCTCAAGATGGCAACGCTCGCGCTCAGCGCCGCCGTGGTCAGCGCGTGCGGCGGCAGCGCGGCGCGGCCCCGGACGGGCACGATCCTCGCCGTCGCGGCGGAGAACCAATACGCGAACGTGATCGGCCAGATCGGCGGCAGCTACGTGACGGCGGTCGCGATCGAGAGCAACCCGAACACCGACCCCCACTCCTTCGAAGCGAGCCCGAGCGTCGCGGCGACGCTCGCGGCCGCCAGGATGATCGTCGAGAACGGAGCCGGGTACGACGCGTTCATCGACAGCGTGGACGCCTCGGCATCGCAAACGCCCGGGCGATTGATCGATGTCCAGAAGCTCCTGCACCTTCCGGCGCAGATTGCCAACCCCCACCTCTGGTATCGGCCGACGACGATGCCTGCGCTGGCCAGGGCCGTGGCGCACGAGCTCAGCGTCCTAGAGCCTGCTCACGCGTCCTACTTCAGTGCAAGGGCGCGGGCGTTTGACCGCTCGCTCGATCCGTGGTTCGCGGCGATCCGCGCATTCCGCCGCCGCTTCCCGCACGTTCGCGTGGCAACCACCGAGCCGGTCGGCGACTACCTCCTGTCGGCGCTCGGCGCCGCGAACCAGACACCCTTCTCCCTGGCGGCAGACATCATGAACGGCATCGACCCGGCGCCCGAGAACGTCAGTCGCCAGGATGAGCTTCTCAGCGGCCACCGCGTCCGGGTCCTGCTCTACAACGAGCAGGTCACCGATCCACTCACCGCCTCCTTCCTCGCCAAGGCGAAGGCCGCCCGCATCCCGGTCGTCGCTCTTTACGAGACGATGCCGACGCCCGGCTACGACTACCAGTCGTGGATGCTCGCCGAGATCGGGGCTCTAACTCGCGCGCTCGCGAGCGGTCGCTCGACGGAGCACCTGTGACCGCAGGCCGGGCGACCACTGCCGGCGAGGGAGTCCCCCCCGGTGGCGAGGAAGTCCTGCGCGTCGATGGCGTCTCGGTCACGATCGACACACGCGAGATCCTGCGCGGAGTCACCTTCTCGCTCGCTGCCGGCGAGCTGGTGGGTTTGATCGGCGCCAACGGCGCCGGCAAGACAACGCTGCTGCGGGTGATCCTCGGACTCGCAACAGCGAACGTGGGAACGGTCGTCATCGATGGAGCCGCACGGACGCGACCCGGCGCGTCGATCGGCTATGTCCCCCAGAAGTTCGAACTCGACCCGGACATGCCGTTGCGAGCACGCGACCTCGTCGCGCTCGGAATCGACGGCGAGCGCTACGGTCTCACTCTGCCCTCGCGGGCACGTAGAGAGCGTGTGCGGAGCGCTCTGCGCGCCGTCGGCGCGGAACATCTGGCGCAGGCGCGTGTGGGAGAGCTCTCAGGCGGCGAGCAGCAGCGGGTGCTGATCGCCCACGCGCTGGTCCGTGGGCCGCGGCTGCTGCTGCTTGACGAGCCGCTCGCAAATCTCGACCTGAGTGCCGCGCAGGAGGTGGTGGCGCTGCTCGGCCGACTCACGCGCGAACGGCAGGTGGCGGTCCTGATCTCGGCGCACGACATCAACCCGTTGTTGCCCGTCATGGACCGCGTGCTCTACCTGGCGAACGGACGGGCCGCGGTTGGGACCACGGATGAAGTGGTCCGCGCCGACTCGCTCAGCGCGCTCTACGGCCACCACGTTGACGTCCTCCGTCTCCACGGCCGTGTGCTGGTGGTCGCAGGCCCCGGCGACGCCAGCGGGGTCGACATTACGCTCGGCGATCACGGTGACGGCGAGGCGCTGGAGCTCCACGAGTGAGCGCCGTCGCCAGGGCCATCGTCGAGCCAGGGTTTTTCGAGAACGGGCCGGTTCAGATCGCGCTCGCCGTCTCGGCTGTCGTATCGCTCGTCGTGAGCGCGCTCGGGGTCATTACGGTGATCCGCGGCCAGGCGTTCGCCGGGCACTCGTTGGCCGACATCGGCGCCGCCGGCGGCTCCGGAGCGCTCCTGGTCGGTGTCGGGCCGCTCTGGGGCTTCTTTCTCCTCGCGCTCGCGGGCGCCGGCGCGATGGAGCTCGTCGGGGCGGACCGCCGGCGCTCGCGCGACCTCGCGACCGGCATCGTTCTCGGAGCCGGTCTCGGGCTGGCAGCCCTCTTCCTCTATCTGGACAGCCGGCTCGCCAACGCGAGCGGGGCGACGAGCACAATCCTGTTCGGCTCGATCTTCGCGATCAGCTCGGCAACGATTCCCGTAGTGATCGCCGTCGGCGCAGCGGCGCTGACGCTCATCGCCGCGATTTACCGGCCTCTCCTGCTGAGTTCGCTCAGCCGTGACCTCGCGGCCGCGCGAGGGGTACGCGTGCGCCTCGTTGGTGGGCTTTACCTGGCCGCCCTCGCGGCCGCCGTCGCACTCTCATGCCTGGCGACCGGCGCGATTCTCAGCACGGCTTTGCTGATCGGCCCGGCGGCCGGCGCACTTCGGCTGACACGGCGTCCCGGCATGGCGGTGATCGTGTCCGCCGCGATCGCGATCGCCTCGAGCTGCGTTGGCGTGCTGCTCGCCTACGACAGCTACTACTGGCCCCCCGCCGGCCACGGCTGGCCTGCCAGCTTCTTCATCGTCGTGCTCACAGTGCTCGCCTACCTAGCGGCGAGCGCGTTCGCATCCCGAACCCGCCGCGCCGCCTGATGTTTTCGGGCTTCATGGTCAACACGTGGATCGTCGCGAGTGTCGTCGCGGTGCTCGCAGGCCTGGTGGGGTTCTTTGTCGTGCTGCGCGGAGCCGCTTTTGCAGCGCACGCCGTCCCCAACGGATCTATCGCCGGTGCCGCCAGTGCCGGCCTGCTCGGCATCAGCGTGCTCGCGGGACTCGCCGTGTTCTCGCTTCTCGGCGCGATCGCGATCGCCGTTCTCGCCACACGCGACCGCCATGACATCGCTGTCGCGCTGACGCTTGTCTTGATGCTCGCCGTCGGCGCGCTGTTGCTCAGCTTCAGCAGCGGGTATGCGCCGGCGACCTACTCGCTGCTGTTCGGCGAGATCCTCGGCGTCAGCCGTGCCGAGCTGGGACCCACGGTCGGGCTCGCACTCGCTAGTCTGGCGGTTCTGGCGGTGCTCTACCGTCCCCTGCTGCTCTCGTCGGTGCTCCCAGAGGTCAGCGAGGCTCGAGGGATCGCGGCGCTACGGATCGACCTCTGCTTCCTCGTGTGCGTCGCGCTCGTCACGACAATGACCGTGCCCGTCGTCGGTACAACGCTGATCTTCAGCCTGATGGTCGGACCGCCAGGGGCTGCGCGATCCTTGACGAAGAGCCCGGCGGCCGCGCTCGTGCTGTCCGTCATGATCGCGCTCGCGACGGTCTGGCTGGCGATCGCAGCCGCGTATGACCTGGACCTCCCTGTGGGCTTCCTCGTCGGGGTCCTGGCTGCCTGCGCGTACGCCGGCGGACGTGGCTGGGCGACCCTGCGGCGCGGTCGCGCCGCCGTCGCGAGAGCGTGACTGCGGCGGACCGCGCGCTCGTCTTTGACCGGGGCTGCGAATCTGCAAGGCTCCCGGAAATGCCGGACAGCGAAGAGACGATGGACATCCCCGGCGCCGCCGCGGTGATGGAGCGAGCAGCGAGCGAGAACTTCCCGGTGGCGCCGCGCTGGCTTCCCGTGGGGCAGCGCGACCACCTGTTCGCCATCTACGGCTTTGCTCGGCTGACGGACGAACTCGGCGACGAGGCACCAGGTGATCGCCTCGCGGCGCTCGATTGGCTCGAGGCGGAGCTGGACCGCGCATTCGCCGGCAATGCGGAACACGCGCTGATGCGAACGCTGGCCGGCACGATCGCCTCGTGCAGGTTGCCCCGAGGACCCTTCGTGCGCCTGATCGATGCCAACCGCACCGATCAGCGCGTACGCAGCTACGAACGCTGGTCCGACCTGCTCGACTACTGCGCTCTTTCTGCCAACCCGGTGGGCGAGCTGGTGCTCCATGTCTTTGATGCCGCCACACCCGAGCGCATCGGGCGGTCGGATGCTGTGTGCACAGCGCTACAGGTGATCGAGCACTGCCAGGACATCGGCGAGGACCTCGCTCGCGGGCGCGTATATCTGCCCCTCGAAGACATGGCCCGAAGCGGCTGCTCGCTCGAGGACCTCGCGGCCGGCAAGGTCTCGGAGAGCCTGCGCAACGTGCTGCGCGTCGAGTGCACCCGTGCCTGCGGACTGCTCGACGAGGGCGTGCCGCTCGTACACTCACTGCGCGGGTGGGCCCGCGTTGCCGTGGCAGGCTATGTCGGCGGCGGACGCGCTGCGCTGAGCGCGCTCGCGCTCGCCGATTTCGAGGTGCTCGCCGCTACGCCTCGGCCCTCGCGCCGACGCGTGATCGGATCGATTCTGCGCGTGCTCGACGGGGCTCGGCAATGAGCGTCGCGGCCGCCGACACCGGGGAGCAGGGCGCCGAAGGCGAGGGTGCGGCCAGCGCCGTCGCGCACTGCGCGGCGGTGACCCGCCGCGAGGCTGCGAACTTCTACTACGGGATCCGCCTGCTGCCGCGTCCGAAGTTCGACGCGTTGTGCGCGATCTATGCGTTCGCGCGCGCGGTCGACGATATCGGCGACGGGCCGCTCGAACACCGCCAAAAGGTCGCCGATCTGGACGCGGCGCGCCGAGCGATCGAGGAGATGGACCCACGGAGCACGAACCCGGTGATCCGCGCCCTGGCGAGCGTGGAGCGCAACTTCGCGCTGCCGCGCGGCGCCTTCCTGGACCTGATCGACGGGGTCGAGATGGATTTGGCTGGGACGACCTACGAGCGGTTCGACGAGCTGGTGCTCTACTGCCGGCGGGTGGCAGGGTCGATTGGTCGGCTCTGCCTCGCGGTCTTCGGTGCCGCCGATCCGGCAGCCGAAGCGCTCGCAGACGATCTCGGTGTCGCACTGCAGCTCACGAACATTCTTCGCGATGTGCACGAAGACGCGCGAAACGGCCGCGTCTATCTGCCGGCCGAGGACCTGCGCCGGTTCGGCTGGCCGCACACCGAAGGCGGCGATGCCGCGACGATCGCGGCGACCAGCGTCGAGCGACCCGGAACGCTGGACGCTCTCGTCCACTTCGAGGCTCAGCGCAACCGCGAGTGGTACGAGCGCGGCAATCGGCTGATCGCCATGCTCGACCGACGCAGCGGAGCGTGCGCACTGGCGATGAGCCGGATCTATAGCGAGCTGCTCGAGCGGATCGACGCGCACCCGGAGCGGATCCTGGAGGGCCGCGTCAGCCTGCCGGTGCGGGCGAAAGTCGCGGTCGCCGCGCGAAGCCTGACTGGGAAGCACCGGACGTGACGCGCCGCGCGGCCGTGATCGGCGGCGGCGTCGCCGGGATCACCGCAGCGCTCGACCTCGCCGAGCGCGGCATGAGCGTCACGCTGGCCGAGGTTCGCCCACGTCTCGGTGGAGCCGCGTACTCGTTCGAGCGCGACGGGCTGCTGCTGGACAACGGCCAGCACGTCTTCCTGCGTTGCTGCACGGCTTACCGCGGGCTGCTCGAGCGGATCGGCGGGACACACGGCGTCGAGCTGCAGCGGCGGCTCGACATCCCTGTGCTGGCACCGGGGCACCGTCCGGCTCGGATCACGCGCAATGGCCTTCCGGCTCCACTTCACCTCGCAGCTTCGCTCCTGCGCTACCCGCATCTATCGGTGCGCGAACGGCTCGAAATCGGCCGCGCCGCGCTCGCGCTCGGGCGTGTCGACCCCACACGTGACGACGAGACGCTCGGCGCGTGGCTCGAGGACCATGGTCAGAGTGCTCGCGCGATCGCAAACCTCTGGGACCTGATTGCGCTGCCGACGTTGAACGTCCGCGCGGCGGATGCAGCGCTCGGCCTCGGAGCCTTCGTCTTTCAGGAGGGACTGCTTCGCAATGCGTCGGCGGGCGATGTTGGAATCCATCAACTGCCGCTCAGCAGGGTCATCGGCGACCCCGCCCGCGAGGCCCTCGCGGCTGCCGGCGTCGATGTGCGCCTGCGCTGGCGCGCGCGGGGAGTTGAACGCGTATCGGGCGCGTTCGAAGTGCGCGGGGAGCGCGAGAGCATCGCGGCCGACGCGGTCGTGCTTGCTGTCCCGCACGGGCGAGCGGCGGCGTTGGCACCGAAGGAGCTGCGCGACGGACTCGAAGCACTCGACGGTCTTGGCAGCTCGCCGATTGTCAACGTCCACGTCGTTTACGACAGGGAGGTGCTCGACGAACCGTTCGCCGCCGGTGTCGACACGCCCGTCCAGTACATCTTCGATCGTACACCCGCCGGCTGGAGCGGTTCGCGCCAGTACGTGGCCGTGTCGCTCTCGGGAGCCGACCGTGAAAGCGCCATGCCTGTCGATCAGATGCGGGCGCTCTACGTCCCCGCGCTCGAGGAACTGCTTCCCAGGGCTCGCGGTGCCGAGGTTCTGCGCTTCGCTCTGACGCGCGAGCACGCTGCCACGTTCCGCGCGAAGCCGGGCACACGGGCGCTCCGGCCGGCGCCAGCCACGGCGGTTGACGGCTTCGCGCTGGCGGGCGCCTGGACTGCGACAGAGTGGCCGGCGACGCTGGAGGGCGCGGTCCGTAGCGGCCACGCGGCCGCTACGGTGGTGCTCGCGCAGCTCGACCGTTGAACGCCGGCCGCCGCGCGGCGTCCCTCGGACCTAGGCCAGCGCCGAAGCCGGGGCAGCGCCTGCCGCTTGCACCGCGGGGAGACCGCGACGGAGCACGAGCAGCGGGCATTCGGTGGAGCGTGCGAGGTACTCGGAGGTGCTCCCGAAGACGACGCGGCGAACCGGTCCGTAACCACGCGAGCCGACAATTAGGAGGTCGACGCTCGAACTCCAGGCGGCCAGCTCCTCGACCGCGACACCGCGCACGACGTGACCGCTAACGCCTTCGAGACCCGCGAGGCGCTCGCGCGCGGCCTGCGCCATCCCTTCGACCACCGCTCCCCAGTCAACGGCGGCCATCGTGCCGTAGGAGTAGGTCGGAACGCTGACCACGGTGAGCGCCGAGATCGAGGAGTTCCGCTGCTCGGCGACAGAGCGGGCCAACGCGAGGGCGTGCTCACTCTCAGGCGTACCGTCATAGGCCACGCCGATCCTCGCGATCGGCCTCGGCGCTCGCGCGTAGCCGCTCGGGGCGATCGCCACCGCGCACGGCGCCCCGTCGAGCGACGCGCGCCGGTCGTCACCCAGCAGCAGCCGGCCGAGCGCTCCGCGCGAGCAGGAGCCAACGACGAGCAGGTCGGCCTCGCGCCGCTCGGCGATCTCGTGCAGTCCCGCTCCGACTGAGCGCGCCGGTACCGCTACGAGATCGGCATCGACCGAGGCCTCCTCACGCTCGCGCGCGAGGAGCTCGAGGGAGTCGTGGCGCTCGAGGTCGGCTACATCGGCCCCGACGAGACTCCGGTCGTCGTACACGTGCGCGAGTGTCAGCCGTGCGCCGTCGCCGACGAGCTGACCGGCGAGTGCTACCGCGTCACGGCTGTTGGGTTTGCCATCCACGCCGGCGATAACTTCACGGAACATGTCGACTCCTTTGAACGCTTGCATCCAACATATGCGCGTGTGCCGCCGGCTACGTCCGAAGGGTCCCGCAGCTCGCCGGGCGTCCCCCGCCCGCCGGGTGCGGACTACTACCGATGGCGGCGCGCACCTGCGTCTTAGGATCGTCGGTCAGTGACGCGCGAGCCCACCAGCCGTGCGGTGGGGACGTTCGTGCTCCGTGACGGCCGCCACGTCACGCTAGCCCAGCCGCGGACCGAAGACGGCGCCGCCGTCGCGTCGTTCATCGCCGACCACGATGGCGCCCGTGCCGACCTCTACGCTCGCGCGCGCACGGCCGCCGACGGGAGCGCGGCGCTAGTCGCCCATGGCCCCGACCGCGGACCGGTGATCGGTTTCATAGCTTTCGCTCCGTCTGGCGAATTGGCCGGGGTCGTCGCGCCGGCGTTCCGCGGCGTGGGACTCGGAACGCTGCTGGTACACGAGGCCGCCGGCCGGGCGGCAGCGATGGGGCTTCGGACCCTCCACGTCGATCTGCACCCAGGATCGGAGGACATCGCCGAGATGCTCCGCGACGCGGGTCTCGCGACTGTCTGGAACATCGACTACCCCGTTGCGCACGTGACGCTTGACGTCGGCGGCGAGCGTCCGGGCTGGGCTACGCCGAGGCCCGCGCCGGCGAGCGTCCGCCGCAACCCGCCGCCGCGCGGCTAGAGCTCGTCGGCCGAGCCCGTGGCCGGCAGCGCGCCGCGAGCAGCGTTCGCGTCGAGTCCGCTCGCCCGCAGGAGATCGACCGCCGTGGCCCGGATCTGCCCGATGATCACGCTCGTGCGCAGGTCATGATGGATTGCGAGCGTGTCGGTGGCTTGCGCGCTCGCGGCGACGGCCAGCTCACGGACCGCCGAGGGGTCGGAATCGACGACGAGCTGCTCGCTGAGCGCGTCGGCGCAGCCCGCGAGTGTCGTCACCGCCGCAGCAAGCTCCGGCGAGACCGGAACACGGGTTCTGAGCGCGGCGGCGATAGCCCGAGCAAGGACCCGCGCGTTGCGCACCGCGTAGTCGACGTGACGCGCCGCCTCCGCGTAGTCGTCGAGCCGGCTGCGGATACGGCGGCGAAGCGGCGAGATGAACGCGGCGTCATGAGCGACCGCGAGCGATTCGTAGAGCAGCGAGACCTGGGGGTCGAGGGCTCGCAGGCGCGCCAGCGCCGCATGAGCGAGGTCAATCTCCTCGCCGCCGAGCGCCTGCGCTGCTTCACCTAGCGCGAGGCTCAGCTCCGACAGGGTTCGGTGGAGGCCGCTGGCGACCGTGCTCGTCGGGTCGCGCACGAACACGGCTTTGCTCGTGAGGAGCGCGACCACGCCACCGATGAGGGCGTCGAAGAAGCGGTCCGGACCGGCGCCGAGCGCGGCCGTCGGCAACGTCATCACGAGGACCGCGGAGATCGCGGCCTGGTTCGCGAGGATTGTGCTGCCATCGACGAGGAGCGCAGCGACGATCGTCAGCGCGACGATCCCACCGATCTGCGCAGGCCCGAGGCCGATCGCCGATCTCAGCAGGAACGCGACGCCGATCCCGATCGCGACGCCGATTGCGACCTCGGCCGACCGGCGAAACGCCTGGCCGCGAGCCAGCCCGATCGTGATCACGGCGGCCGCTGGGGCGAAGAACGGGTCCGGCGCCCCGACAAGCAGTCGCGCCAGCGCCCACGCGAGCCCAGCAGCGAACCCCGACTGCAGGATCGGTCGCCACGACCCGCGGACCCTTCGCAGGCGGGTCTGCAGCGAGGCGTGGGCGGTCTCCGCGACCGGGGTTAGCGACTCGCGCAGGATGCGCTGGACGCCGTCCGGAGTGCCTTCGCTCACTCCCACTGCTTATACCTCGGACGGCGGCGGCACTCAGCCGCCCCGCTCTGTGTAACCTCGACAGTCGGTCACCGGCAGCGGCGGGTAGCGCGTGAAGCGCTCGGGCTCGAGCCTTGAACGCTCGCAGAGCGAGTAGACCGGGCCACGTGTGGTCGCGACCGCACGCTGGAACGCGCAGCGGTCGCAGAGACCCGCGCGAACGACCCTGCTCGACTGCTCGCCGGCTGGGGCCACGCCAAAACTATACTTTCTGAAGTGCATACGTTCGGACGACTTCTCAAATTCCTGCGCCCGTATCGCTCGAGCGTCATCGCTTCGTTCGTGCTAGCGGCTCTGGCGATGCTCGGCACGGTCGCGATACCGGAACTGAGCGGTTCGGCGATCAATGCGATCCACTACGGCCACCACCGGGGGCGGCTGGTGACCTACGTGCTGCTGATCGCGGGCGCCGGCGTCGTCCGGTTCGGCCTGACCGCGAGCCGGCGTCTGGTCGCGGGACGCGTATCGCTGGCGGTCGAATACGACCTCCGTAGCCGCCTGTTCGCGCAGCTGCAGGCGTTCGAGCTGGCGTTCTTCGATCGCCAGCAGACCGGTCAGCTGATGTCGCGGGTAACCGTCGATCTTCAAGCCGTGCGGTTCTTCCTCGGTTACGGCCTGATCTTCATGGTCCAATCCGCGCTGGCCATCGCACTCGCGGCCGTCGCGATGTTCGTCCTGGCGCCCGAGCTTGCGGTGATAGCGCTGCTGCCGGTCCCATTCGTCGTGTACTCCACGTATCGCTACAGCCGTGCTGCGCGCCCCGCGCTCGAGGAGGTGGCGCAGCGGATCGCCGAGCTGACGGCAGACGCGCAGGAGAACATCGCTGGAGTTCGGGTGGTCAAAGCGTTCGCTCGCGAGGCCCACCAACGAGCGCGGTTCGAGCGGAGCGTCGGGCGCGTGTTTGAGCAGGCGATGGTCGAGGCGCGGCTGCAGACGCGCTACAACCCGCTGATCGGCTTCCTGCCCCAGCTCGGACTGGCGGCAGTGCTGCTGGTCGGTGGGTACGCGGTGATTCATCACAACCTGCAGATCGGCGATTTCACCGCCTTCTACCTCTACCTGCTGATGTTGCTCAGCCCGATGCAGACGCTCGGCGTGACGCTCACGATGGCCCAGCGCGCAACCGCCTCGGGCACGCGGATCTTCCAGATTCTCGACCGCGCGCCCCGACTCACCTCGCCGGAAAACGCTCCTGCGCTTCCGCCCGGCAACGGCAGCGTGCGCTTCGAGCGTGTGTCGCTGCGCTACCCGGGCGCGAGCGCTGACGCGCTGCACGCGGTCGACCTCGAAGTGGCGGGCGGGAAGACCGTTGCGCTGCTGGGCGCCACCGGGTCGGGAAAGACCACGCTGGCGGCGCTCGTCGCACGACTCTACGACCCGACCGAGGGGCGAATCCTGATCGACGGCGCCGACATCCGTGAGGTCGAGATCGGCTCGCTGCGCGAAGCCATCGCGATCACCGGCGACGATCCGTTCCTCTTCTCGACCTCAGTCCACGACAACATCGCCTACGCGCGCCCCGACGCGACACGCCCCGAGGTCGAGGAAGCTGCGCGGCGCGCACAGGCGGATGAGTTCATCCGCCGCCTGCCAGACGGTTACGACACCCGCATCGGCGAACGCGGCCTGACGGTATCTGGAGGTCAACGTCAACGCCTCGCGATCGCACGCGCGATCCTCGCCAACCCGCGGATCCTGATTCTCGACGACGCAACCTCATCGGTCGACGCGAGCACCGAGAGCGAGATCAAGCTCGCCCTCACCGAGGTGATGGCGGGACGAACGACTTTCATCATCGCTCACCGGCTGTCGACGATCACGCTCGCCGACGAGGTTGTGGTGCTCGAAGACGGCATGATCTCCGCGCACGGCACGCACAGTGAACTGCTCGAGGAATCCGAGCTCTACCGAGAGACGATCGACCACAGCGCGGCGAGCGGAGTCATCGTAGGGCGGGCACGCGGCCCGCAGCGGGCGGGACAGCGGTGAGCGCGCACACGCGAACCGGCGATATCGCGCGACGGCTCCGCGGAACCCGCGGCCGCGGGCGGCGGCTGCGCGGGCTCGCCGCCCTGCTTGCCCCCTACCGGGTGCGTGTCGCGGCGATGGTGGCGGCCCTCGTGAGCGGGACCGCAGCGTCGCTCGCACCGGCTCCGCTTGTTGCGTGGGCGATCGACGACGGGATCGTCAAGCACAACATGGGCCGCCTCGTGCTGATCGTCGCGGGCTTCCTTGCCGCGGCGATCATCGCGTGGGCGATGACGGCGGCGCAGACGTTCCTGGTCGAGTGGGTCGGTCAGCGCGCGCTCGCCGATCTGCGCCTTGCGATCTTCACTCATCTACAGCTCTTGCCCGTCAGCTTTTACGAGAGCCGTCCGACAGGCGTATTGATCTCCCGGATGACCAACGACGTCGAAGCTCTGGACAGTCTTGTGACCGACAGCGTCGTGACCCTCTTTCAGGGAGGACTTACGCTCCTGGGAACCCTCGTGATCCTGCTGAGCTTCGACGTCAGGCTCGCCCTGATCACGTTCATCATGCTCCCGCTGATCTTTGCCGGCTCGGTCCTGTTTCGGATCGCCTCCGCGGATGCCTATCGGCGCACGCGGGAGACGATCGGCGCGATCACCGGTTACCTCCAGGAGTCCCTTTCGGGGGTACGCGTCGTTCGCAGCTTCGCGCAGGAGCCGCGCCACGCACGCGAGTTCGCCGAGCTCAACGAGAGCAACCGCGGCGCGAACATGACCACGGTCTACCTGAACGCCGCCTACTTCCCGGCGATCGAATTCGTCTCGGCCGTCGCGACGGTGGTGGTACTCCTCTACGGCGGGAACCAGGTACTCCACGGCCACCTCGCGGTCGGGGTGCTGATTGGGTTTCTTGCCGCCCTGAACAACTTCTTCAACCCGATCACCCAGCTTTCGCAGCTCTACACGACCTACCAGGCCGGCATGGCTGCGCTCGACAAGATCTTCGAGCTGCTCGACGAGCAACCCACGATGACCGAGCGGAGCGGCGCCGTTGTGCTGCCGCGCCTACGCGGCGAGGTCGAGTTCGAGCACGTTTCGTTCGCCTACCCCAAGCGCCGCGGCGAGATCGACGGCGAGGCCGAGGTGCTGGCGCTCGATGATGTCGATCTGCGCGTAGCGCCGGGCGAGACGATCGCACTCGTTGGCGCCACCGGCGCCGGCAAGTCGACCTTCGCCAAGCTTCTCGCTCGTTTCTACGACGCGACGCGCGGCCGGGTCCTGATCGACGGTCACGATGTGCGCGACGTGAGCTACCAGTCGCTGCGCTCACAGCTGGGGGTCGTTCCGCAGGAGGCGTTCCTGTTCTCCGGGACGGTCCGATCGAACATCGCATTCGGCCGTCCCGACGCGAGCGATCAGGAGATCGAGACGGCCGCGGGCGCGGTCGGTGCGCACGCGTTCATCAGCGAGCTGTCCGACGGCTACGACACGGAGATCGGCGAACGTGGAGTGCAGCTGTCGGCCGGCCAGCGCCAGCTGGTGGCGTTCGCGCGGGCACTCGTCGCAGATCCGCGCATCCTCGTGCTCGACGAGGCGACCTCCAACGTCGACCTGCGCACCGAGCGGCGCATCGAGCATGGCCTGCGACGGCTGCTCGCAGGGCGCACGGCGATTGTCATCGCGCACCGCCTCTCGACGATCCGCGGCGCCAGCCGGATCGTCGTTCTGGAACGCGGTCGAATAGTCGAGCAGGGCACACACGACGAGCTCGTGGCGGCCGGCGGCCACTACGCGAGCCTCTACAGCGACTGGGCGGCGAGCGCCACCGCAGCCTGACCGGTGCGCGGTGCGCGATGCGTATGATCGCCCCGCGCGACGCAAGCGCCTCACTCGTGAACGCAATCGACGTCACAGAACTGCGCAAGTCATACGGCTCCCTCCAGGCGGTCGGTGGCGTCAGCTTCACGGTCGCCCAGGGCGAGGTCTTCTGCCTGCTGGGCCCCAACGGCGCCGGGAAGACGACGATCACGGAAATCCTCGAGGGGTACCGCTCACGCGACAGCGGTTCGGTGAGCGTGCTCGGATTGGATCCCGCAGGCGGCCCGCGACGCCTGCGGGAGCGGGTCGGAATCGTGTTGCAATCCTGCGGCGTGCAAGCCGACCTGACCGTCGCCGAGCTGATCGAGATGTACGGCCGCTACCACGAGAGGCGCCGCGGGGTTCGTGAGCTGATCGACATGGTCGAGCTGGACGCAAAGAGCGAGACCCTGGCGCGCGAGCTGTCCGGTGGCCAGAGGCGCCGGCTGGACCTCGCTCTCGCCCTGGTCGGCGATCCCGACCTCGTCTTCCTCGATGAGCCGACAACCGGCTTCGACCCCCAGGCACGACGGCACGCATGGTCGACGATCCGCTCGCTGTGTGAGCTTGGCAAGACGATTTTCCTGACCACGCACTTCATGGACGAGGCACAGACGCTCGCCGACCGCGTCGCGGTGATGCGAGCCGGGACGATCGTCGCCACCGGCCGACCGGATGAGCTCGGCGGCCGCGAGCGTCGCGCCAGCGAGATCCGCTTCGAGCTCCCGGCGGGACGAAAAGCCGACGAGCTGCCGCCGCTCCCGGGGACTGAGATCGAGAGAGACGGCAGCGCGTTCGTCCTGCGCACGCAAGATCCGGTCCGAACGGCGGCGATCGTCACCGCCTGGGCGCTCGATCACGGCGTGGAGCTGGAACAGTTCTCGGTCAGCCGGCCCACTCTCGAGGACATCTACCTCGAGCTGACGGGGAGTGCGAACCAATGAGCGGGCTGCGGCGCGACCTGCGGCTCGCGGGATGGCAGTTGCTCTACGAGCAGCGCGCATTCTGGCGCAACCGCGCCCGCGCGTTCTTTGCCTTCCTGTTCCCGATCGTCTTCCTCGTGATGTTCTGCGCCATCTTCCACAACCAGTCGGTCCGTGTCGCCCCCGGTCGATCTATCACCTACGTGACGTTCTTCGTTCCCGGGATCCTCGCCTACGGCGTCATCGCGACCACCTACGTGAACATGGCGATCGGCACGGCGGTGCTTCGCGACGAGGGGGTGCTGAAGCGAATGGCCGGGACACCGCTTCCCCGATGGGTCTACGTGAGCGCGCGTCTTGCGTCCACCGCGGTCGTGACGATTGCGATGACGGCGGTGACGCTCGCGATAGGGCACTTCGTCTACAACGCAGAGGTCCGCGGCGCGACACTGCCGGGACTGCTTGCGACCCTTGTGCTCGGGAGCGCAACGTTCACCGCGCTCGGCGTCGGCATCGTGCGCTACATAGGGAACGCCGAGGCCGCCCCGGCGGTGGTCAATATCACGATCCTGCCGCTGACCTTCATTTCCGGGATCTGGTTTCACTTCAAGCTCTCGACGCTCCTAACCGACATCGCGAAGGTCTTCCCGGTCCGTGCGCTCGCTCACGGGCTGCAGTACGCGTTCAACCCGTTCACGAAGGGTGCGGGCTTCGAGAGCTCCGACCTTGGGACGCTCGCGGTCTGGCTGGCGGTCGGCATCGTGCTGATGCTGCGGTTCCTGCGGAACCCTGAGCACGTATGAGCCCAACGCTCAACCGGTGCAGGGTGCTGCCGATCTATAATCGGTCCTGTCGCTCGTCCGCCCTCGCAGGCGCCGACGACGCGGTGCGGGATGGTGTAATCGGCAACACGTCTGCCTCTGGAGCAGAAATTTGGGGTTCGAGTCCCTGTCCCGCAGCTCGTAAGGAAGGCCCGTTTTGCGCGCCGGTGTTCCGGCGCAGCGGGCGGAGGCCCAGCGACCCGCAGATGTCCTTTTGAGTCAGCCTCGAAGTGCGCGCAGGGCGTTGAGAATCACTGCAAGGTCGATCGCTTCCTGGGTGAGAGCACCGGCGACGGGCGGTAGGTAGCCGACCGCGGCGACGGCCATCGCGGCGAGGCTGAGCCCCATGCCGGCCAGCACACTCTGGCGGGCGATGAACAGGGCGCGCCGTCCGGTATGTACCGCGTCCACGACGCGGTCGATGCGGTCGACGGTGATCACGGCATCGGCGGTCTCTGAGGACACGGTCGCTCCCGCCAGACCCATCGCGATGCCAAGATCGGCGAGCGCGAGCGCGGGCGCGTCGTTGACGCCGTCCCCGACCATGATCACCGGTGACAGGTTGCAGTCGGCGCGCAGGCGTTTGACGACCTCGAGCTTGTCCTCGGGGGATTGCTCCGCGTAGACGCGGTCGACGCCGAGTTCGCGGCCGATCCGCTCCGCGACCGAGCGGCGGTCTCCGGAAACCATGGCGATGTGGCGGACCCCTTCCTTCCGCAGGCGTTCGACGAGGTGCAGGGCGTCGGGGCGTAGCTCATCGGCCATGATGATCACGCCGGCGAGGTGGCCGTTGACGGCGACCAGCACCTGCGCCTCACCGGAGCCATGGCCGCTGAGGAGTCTGGCTGATGCCACCTCGTCCGCGGCGACGCCGGCCGCGCAAAGGAACTCGCGACTGCCGAGCGCGACCGCACGGCCATCGACGGTTCCCTCGATGCCTTGGCCGGCGTCTTCGCGTACGTCGGTCGGGGTGCTGAGCGCGAGATCGGCCTCGGCGGCTGCGCGCACGAGCGCGGCACCGAGGACGTGAGCGGACATGCGGTCAAGTGACGCAGCGAGACGCAGAAGCTCCGCAGTTTCGAGACCGTTGCGGGTAACGATGTCGCGCACGTCCGGAGTGCCGACGGTCAGGGTTCCGGTCTTGTCGAACAGGACGGTGCGGGCCTCACCGAGCGTCTCGATTGCCCCGGCGCCCTTGACGATCACGCCGGCACCGGCCGCTCGCGACAGCCCGCAGACGAGCGCGATCGGAGCGGCGAGGATCAGAGGGCACGGCGTCGCGACAACCACAACGGCGAGCGCGCGCACCGCGTCGCCGCTGCCCAACCATGCGCCCCCCGCCGCAACCAGCGTAGCCGGGAGAAAGAACGCTGCGTAACGGTCGGCCATCCGCGTGAACGGTGCGCGTTGCGCCTGCGCCTGCTCGACGAGACGCACGAGCGCTGCGTACGCGCTTTGCACCGCGGGCCGGTCGGCGCGGACCGCGAACAGGGCGCCCGCGTTGGCGGTACCGCTCAGCACGGCCATCCCCGCAGCGATCGTGACCGGCAATGCCTCTCCGGTGAGTGTGCTCGTGTCAACCACCGCCTCACCACCAAGGACGGTGCCGTCCACCGGCACGACCTCCCCGGTGCGCACGACAACGACATCGCCGACCTGGACGTTCTCGACAGGCACCTCCGCCAGAGCGCCCGCGACGCGAAGCTGCGCGACTCGTGGGGCGCGCTGGATCAGCGAGGTCAGCTCGCGCCTCGCCCGCGCTGACGCAAAGTCCTCGAGCGCCGCACCGCCCGAGAACATCAAGCCAACCACGGCCCCCGCGAGCTCCTGGCCGAGCGCGAGCGAGCCGACCATAGCGACGAGCGCGATCGTGTCGACGCCCATATGGCGGTCGATGACGATGGTGCGGGCCACCTCGAACGCGAGCTCGGCAGCGAGCAGCGCGACTGCGACAGCCCACACGTGGTCACCGATGTCCGGCGCTCCTACGATGTGGAGGGCGCCGCCAGCGCCGATTGCGAGCACGGCGAGCGCCGCCAGCAGGCGAGCACGGTGCTCAATCAGGCCGGCCGCAACGCGCCTGGGCCGGCCACCCTCGACCGTCAGATGCACCCGGTGCGGAGCGGGAGAGGATGCTGGGACATACGCCATAGCGACAGGATGGCGAAGCGTGCAAGCGCAGATATCCGTGGAGCGCCGCGCCCCATCTCGGAGATCCCGCCACGTGGCGCGCGGCGTGCCGGCCGCGCCCTCAGCGTCTGGGAATGACGAGCACCGGGCGCGCGGCCCGCTCGACTACGCGCGCTGAGACGCTGCCCAGCAATCCCCCGAGCGCGGCGCGACGGCCCGCGCCGAGCACGATCACGGCGACATCATGTTCGTCGGCGACCCGCAGAATCGTCGCCGCCGGTCGCCCGGATGCCGTCAATGACCGAGCGGCGAACCCCTCGCTGCTCGCGAGTTCGCAACCACTACGTGCATGGCGCTCAGCGAGCTCGAGCGCGATCTCGTCCCAGTCACGGTAGAGCCCGCTGAGCCGCCCGACGAGGTCGCCGGCCGGGTCGAGCGGCAGCTCGTCCTTGGCCGGGATCGCAACGCTCAGCACGATCGCCTCGCGAGCGACCAACACGGCGCCCGCGCCCCGGACGGCCTCGGACGCCTCGGCGGACCCGTCGAAGCACAGCAGGACCGGGCCGTCGGTCATGAGGCGCCATCCTTCGATGGCGGTCGATCCGTCCTGAGTGAGAAGCCGCAGAGTGCGAGGCCCGCGATCGCCACCGCGCTGGCGACCGCGCTGGTCGCGATCATCGCGACGTCGGGAATCGTCAGCTCAAAGAAGCGGCGCGCGGCTGTGACCGCGAGCACCGCAACGTAGCTACCGGCGAGCGCGGCGCACATCGCGGCCACAAGCGTGGAGCGCCGCCTGGATCCGACCGCTTCAAGCGCCATCACCAGGTAGAGCCCGCACGCCACGAGGATCGTGACCGCCACCGTGCGCGCGTTGGTCACTGAGAGATCGAGGTCGTGCAATGCGAACAGGTAGCCGGCCACGAGCCCCGTGCCCACCACGGCCCCGGCGGGCACCGCGAAGCGCGCAACGCTCCGCGCGAAGCCCTCGGGCCGCCAAGGGCCGCTGCTCGGCGCCAGCGCGAGAACGAACGTAGGGATGCCGATCGTCAGGGCCGCCGCCAGCGTCAGGTGCCGGGGCAACAGTGGGTACGCGTCAGTGCTCGTGCCGATCGTCAGGATCAGGAACGCGGCAAACGCAGACTTGGTCACGTAGAGCTTGCTCACCCGTTGGAGGTTACGCAACGCCCGGCGACCTTCGGCAACCAGCAGCGGCACGCTTGCGAAATCGCCGGAGATCAGTACCAGATCCGCCACGCAGCGCGCCATCTGGGTACCGGTGCCCTGCGCGATCGCGAGGTTCGAACTCTTGAGCGCCGGCACATCGTTCACGCCGTCCCCGACCATCGCCACGTAGCGGCCCTCGGCGCGCAGCGCCTCAACGATCGCCTTCTTACCCTCAGGTGAGATGCGCCCGACCACAGTCACCTCCGCCGCGAACCGCCGTAGAGCGCCAGGGTCATCGGGGATCGCATCGCCGTCGCTGACGCGAGCTACCTCGAGTCCCACGTCGCGAGCGATCGCGGCGACTGTCTGCGGCGCGTCGCCGGAGAGCACCTTCACGTCGACTCCCTCGCGGTGCAGGAACGCGATCGTGTCACGCACGTTCGGACGCAGCTGCTCCGCCAGCACGACGATACCGAGCGGCGCTAGGTCGGCCGGCGGCTGGTTCGCCGGGTTGCTCGGGAGCGGGCCTTCGCCGCGTGCAAGGGCGAGCACCCGCCGCCCCTGGCTCTGGTGCTCCCGCGCGACCGCAGCGAGCTTCCCGACCGGGACACGTCCGGGCGCGCCCAGATAGACCGCGCCGTCGGCGAGCGCGACGGCGCTCCAGCGCCTTCTGCTCGAGAAGGGCACCTCGCCCAGCACCGCTTGCCGCCTCGCCGGGCAGGACTCGGCGATGGCCGCCAACGTGATGTTCTGCGCCGACGCGCCTGCTGCCAGCGCGCCAAGCGCCGACCGAACGTCGGCGTCGCTCACCCCTGGGGCGGCAATCACCTCGACCAGCCGCAGCGCGGACGCTGTGAGCGTCCCGGTCTTGTCGATGCAAAGCGTGTCCACTGAGGCCAGCGACTCGATCGCATTGAGCTGCTGTGCCAGCACTCCGCGGCGCGACATGCGAACCGCCGCCGCCGCGTACGTCAGGCTGACCAGCACCATCAGCCCCTCCGGGACCAGCGTGACCACGCCGGCCGTTGACGTTGCCACCGCGGCGTGGAGACCCACGTGACGGTGGTAGAGCGAGTACCCCAACACCGCTCCCAGCCCAACCACCCCGAACACTGTGAAGTACAGCAGCCGGTTCACCGCACGCTCGAGCGGCGAGCGCGGATGGCGGAACGAGCGCGCCTCCCCGGTCAATCGCGCAGCGAAGCTGTCGCGTCCGACGGCCCGCACCTCGTAGGACCCGACGCCCTCCACGACGAACGCCCCAGAACGCACTTCTGCCCCGGCGGCGCGTTCGGCTGGCTCGGACTCGCCCGTCAAGATCGACTCGTCGAGGCGCAGGTCGTTTGCCGAGAGCAGTTGGCCGTCAGCGATCAACTGGTCGCCGGGCTGCAGCATCACCACGTCACCGACCACGAGTTCGTCAACCCCGGCGGACCGCTCCGTCCCATCACGACGCACCATCGCGTGCGGCGCAACCAGCAGCGATAGTCGATCCAACGCGCGCTTGGCGCGCAACTCCTGCGTTATACCGATGGTCGCGTTGGCGACAATCACGCCGAGGAAGAGGGCATCCTGCCAATCGCCGAAGATCAGGGTCACGGTTCCAAAGCCGGCAAGGATCACGTTGAACGTGGTCAGCACGTTCGCTAGCACGATGCTCGAGTACGAACGACTCGACCCGCGACGCTGCGGAGCACCCCGCGCCGCAAGGCGCCGCGCGGCCTCGCCCTCGGTCAGCCCAGGAATCGCCTGATCGGGGGCGAGGACGGCGCCCATCGCGGCGACTATTGCGCGCCCAGTTTCTCGCTGGCGTCGCGGCGCGATTCGGTCTTCTCGAGTCGGCGCCGTAATCTTGCCTGCTCAAGCGCGACGGTCTTGGCTCGGGAGTAATAGTCCGCATAGCCGCGGTTTACGGCCGCCTGCAGCCGCTGGGGAAGACGCTCACGGAGTTCGTGGTGGATCGCTGCGCCGAGCTGCGCGTCGAGCTTGGACTCCAGGTGGCTGCGCCCGGCGAGGTTGTCGATTTCAAGCCTGCCGTTTCGCGTGGAGTAGTCGTAGAGTTCGCGTTCCTGCCCGCGCGTTTGAACGGTGTTGGTGTTGGCCTTCCAGTTCGAGTACACGGCGTATTTCGCAGTCGGCGTGCGGATCGCAACGACATGGCGGGGCGCGTGTGCGGCGTAGGCCTCCGTGGCGAATTCGCTGACGATCTCGTCCGTTGCGTGAAGCACCCAGGGGCGTCCAGCCGCAGCAGGGTCGGCGAGCATTGCTGCGATGTCGTGGCGGGCTGAGATGTGGGCGTAGCGTGAGTCGCTGCGCCAGTCGTGCGAGCCGATTGCGATCGTCAGGAGCAGCGGTATGACGTCGACGCTGGAGGTGAGGCCGGTGCGAGAGACCGACGGCGCCGCATTCAGGCGTCCGCGCAGGTCCTTGACGATCAGCGGAACGCTGATCGCTTCGTCGTACGCGCCAGCGCCTTTGCCACGGAGGCCGTGTGACGAGCCGTACTCGCCGTGGTCGGACGTGAAGATGACAACCGTGTTGGCGGCCAGGCCCGGGCGGCTCTCGAGCGCGTCGATGACAACGCCGATCTGGCGATCGACTTCGTGGAGGAGCTTGAGGTAGAGGTTCATGAATGGCAGCCATGCCGCGAGCGCTTGCGGACCGGTGAACGGCACCGAGCCGAAGCCCCTCGCGGCCGTCTGTTGAAGCGACAGCTGCAGTCGTGGCTTGCGACGCGCGACGAGCTGGGCCGGCGTCTCGAAGTTCGCCGGAAGTGCCGTTGCGAGTTGCGGTGCGGTCTTCTCGGTCGGTGCCTGGTCGCTCCAGCGATACCACCATGCGATGTCGTGCGGGTTCACGAACGACACCGTCGTGCACCACGGTGTGGTCGCCGGCGCCGCTGCGTACCAGGTCTTGAACTGTGACGCGATGATGGGATCGACCCGCCATCCCTGCCCCGGCCCGCCATCCGGCGAGGGGAACGTTCCACCGGAAAACCCGTAGCGCTCCAGTGCGTGAGCGTCGCGCGAGGCGCGCCAGTGATTGTCGTGGCGGGTGAGGTGCCACTTCCCAAACCACTGGGTCTGGTAGCCGTGCTCGCGCAGCAGCGTGCCCCACGTCGCGAACCCGGGATCAAGGGTGCTGCCGCCCGTGATCAGGCAACCCGTTTGGAGACTGTAGAGACCGGTCAGGAGTGCAGCGCGGGCCGGCGTGCAGTCGTTGGCAGCGGTGAAGTGGTTGTCAAACGAGACGCCGCCGTTGCGCAACCGAGCGAGATTTGGCATCAGGCCCGCGGCCGACGCGGCCGACTGAAACCACTGCGGCGTCCGCAGCTGGTCGACCATCACCACGAGGATGTTCGGCTGCTGGCCCGCTGAGCGCGAAACGCGCGTGGCGGCACTGCTGGGCTGGCGGATCAGCTCAGCGAGCCCACCACCGACGGCGAGCGTGCCTCCAGTCACGATCGCCCCCTTGAGCAGACCACGGCGATTGACGCGCTGCGGTCCGTCAGAAGAAATCGGGACGCGTTGGGCCGGGCCTTGCGGCGAGTCACTGCCCTGATGTTTTGGTGACATCAGGCGCGGCTGCGCCAACGGAGCCAGGCGGCACGTCCGGGCGCCGGCTCGAGTGCTGCCGCGCGCAACCGACCGTCGCGATCGCGCGGCCATGAGTCAAGTTCGTTAACGGCCATCTCGGTAACCATACGCTCGTGACCCGCTGGGTCTCACCTAACGCGCTCAGGTTGCGCCGTCGATGCGCAGGCTCAGCAACCGGTCGGGTCCGAGCGTCCGGATTCCGGCCCGTGATCCGGCTGATCGTGCGCGCGATGAATAGCCTCTCACCCGTCGATGAGCTGGTCATTAGCCGAGCAGTGAAGCATCAGCCGATGTCGCGAATACCAGGCCTGCGAACTCGCGGCCTGCGTGCGCGACGTGTTCGCGGTGAAAGGCCGCAGCGTAGGTGGGGGTGGCGCCTGCCGGCCGGGGCCGCGACGTTAGCCGGCGCCGCCGTCGTGATCGCCGTTTCGAGCATCGGCGGTTACTCACACAAAGCCGCCGCGGAGCATACCCGCCGCGCCGCCAAGCTCGATGTCCGCGCGCCCGCAGCCTTCAGCGCGAATTGGGCGGTCTTCGCCTCGGTCGGTCCTCGACCCGCCGCGTGGATCGCCCGCCGCAACCGGGTGACGCTCATGCGATTCGATCAGCAGCTCGTGCGTCTTGATTTGCACGCCGGCTGGCGCGACGGCGGACCTACCGGCTGGACGTACGGCGACCGCATAGGCACACGTGAGATCAACCGCATCGTGGCGGCGTTCAACGGCGGCTTCAAGCTGACACACGCGGGCGTCGGCTTCGAGTCGGGCGGGCATGTCGCTGTGGCGCTGAAGCGGGGGCTCGCATCGATCGTGACCTACGCTGACGGCACGACGGACGTCGGCATGTGGCGCCGCGGCGTTCCGGCAGACGGGCGGCCCGTCTTTTCGGTGCTCCAAAACCAGCGGCTGCTGGTCGATCACGGCCGCGCGGCGGCGAACGTCGCAACCTGTGTACTCGCCTGCTGGGGCGGCACCGTCAGCCTGCAGACGATCGTCGCTCGATCGGGCCTCGGCGTCACTGCGGGCGGCGCTCTGGTCTGGGCGGGCGGCGAGCATCTATCGCCGGGTGGGCTGGCCAGTGCACTGATCAACGCTGGAGCGGTGCGCGCGATCGAGCTCGACATCAACCCGTGGTGGGTCGCGGGGTACGTGTACGTCCATCATGCTGCCGGCCCAGTCGCGACCCAGGTGGTCCGTGGTGCGCGTGGTATCAGCGGTCGGCTGCTCACATACCCCTACAGCCGGGACTTCATCGCTATGGTCGCGAGGTGACGAGCGAGGTCCCGCGCTCAGCCGCGGCGGGGCCGCAGATAGGTCTGCAGCACCGATATCCCCCGTACGTTCCCGGACGACGTCATGCGCGGCAACTCGGCCCGCTTTCCCTTCAGGTAGCGGTTGAGGAACGCGATCGTCACTCGCTCCACGATGCCGAGATACGGTTGCTGCGTCTCGTACGGCGGAAGGTGGGCGGCGCCCTGGAGCGTCAGCAGGAATTTCGGGCGCGGCGCGAGCACGAAGAACATCGCGGTAGCGCTTGGGAGGTTGATCGTGTCGGCGCTACCTTGCGTGGCAAGCAGCGGCGGCCCGCTCCCAGGGAATGCAAACGGCCCGAGCTCGGGGATCTCGGCGCCTGAGAGGATGACCGCCGCCTTCACGCGCCGGTCGCGCTCCGCCGGATCGAACGCGAGCGCGAGAGCCGTGTCACCGCCGTCGGACTGACCGGTGACCGCAATTCGCCCCCGCTCGATGAGTCCGGAAAACGGCCCGCGCGCGTTCGCGGCAAGCATTTGCGAGATCACGAAGCGCATGTCGGCAGGCCAATTGATCAAGTCGGCTTCGTTCGGTCCGCCTGGGGCGGACATGACGCCGAGCTGAAACACCGGAGCAACGACGATGTAACCGGCGCGCGCCCATGCGTCGAGCAACGCCGCGTAGAGCGACGGCGCGATGCCGAACCCGTGACCGAAGATCACCAGTGGGTAGGGGCCGGCGTGGCGCCGCGGACGCGCATCCAGCACGTCGCTGGCGCCGGTGGCGCCGTGCGCCGGGTAGCGGACCGTCGTGACGAACGTTCGTGGGCCCGCCGTGCCGTCGAGAAAGTGGATCGTCCGAGTCCGGTCGACGAACGTGACGGTCCGCACGCCGACAGCAGTGTCGGCCGGCAGCTGCGGTCGAGGGATGACGCGCGGGTGCGGAGCCGTGAATTCCGAGAGGCCGGTCGCCGATACCCCGACGATCACGGCGACGAGCAGCGTGAGCGTGCAGAGCGCGACTATCCGTCGCCGCCGCACGGCCCGCCGGCGACGCTCGCGGGCGCGTTCAGTGGGTCCCGGGCGAGACACCCGCCCCTCAGACTGACCGATCGGACGGGCGCACCGGCGGGAAGCCTACCGCGACCGCCCCGTCCGGCGGAGACGGTGGCTACGCCGCGCGCGAGCGCGGTCGGCTGTCCGCCCCCGCGCGAGGTGTGGCGACCGACAAGTCGACCTTCGGTCCGGTCGCGCTCGAGGTCGGCATCGCGTTCAGTTCGCGCTCCAGGCGCCGTGCCACCACGATGCCACCCTCGTGCTCGAACAGCTCGAGGCAGATCTCGTCGAATCCGTGCTCGGCGAGCGCCGTGTGCCACCAGTCGGCCGTCGACGGGTGCTCCCAGCGCCCGGTCGCCACACGCGCAGCGTTCTTGACAATTCGCAGGAGGCCGGGAATGCCGCGACGCGCGATTGCGCGCAGCTTGCCAGCGACGATTCTGCGATCGCGGGACGAGAGCGGACTCAGGGTGAACATCATGTCGCCGATCACAAGTCTCCCGCCGGCACGAAGCAGGCGGGAAGCCTCCGAGAGCGCAAAGCCTTTGTCCACGTCGGTCATCTCATGGAAGCAATAGTTCGACACGACGAGATCGGCGATATCGTCGACGAGCGGCACATGCGTCGCCGACGCCAGCACAACGCGCACGTTGTCGAGCTCCGCGCTCTCCGCCCTGACCCGGAGGTATTCGACCATCCCGGCCGAGTTGTCGATCGCCCACACCCGCTCGACGTCGGGGGCGAGGGCCAGCGTCAGCAGTCCCGTACCGGCTCCGAGGTCGACCGCGATGTCCCCGGACTGCGGACTGGCGAGCTCAAGCACCCTGTCACGCAGTGCGACAAACCCCGGCCCGCGTGCCACGGTCTCAGCGTCTCGCACGTGGCGGTCCCAGTTCTTGGCGGCAGCAGTCACACGCGAATCATCCCCGGGATGCTCAAGAAAGCCTTAGAGTCGCGCGAGAGTTGTCTCACGAAACGCGTGGAGGATCACCTTCGTGCGCGCAGACGCCGCTGTGCTCGCGAACCGGGTCGTGGCGTCGATTCGCCGAAGCTGGTTGGGCAGCGCCGGCACGCCGGTATCGTCAGTGGCTTGGCCGGCTTCCCGCAACCTGGCGATGAGGCCCCCGATTTCGATCTGGCCGGCACCGATGGAAAGTTCCGGCTGTCGGCGCACCGCGGCGCCCCGGTCGTGCTCCTTTTCTACCCGCGCGACGAGAGCACTGTCTGCACGAAGCAGTTCTGCTTCTACCGGGATCGCTACGCGGAGCTGACGGAGCTCGGAGTCCTCGCGGTCGGCATCTCGCCGCAGGACATCGCGTCGCACGAGCGTTTCATCGCGGGCCACGGCCTGAGGCTGCCGCTGCTCTCCGACGTCGACCTCGAGGTCGCCAAGGCCTACAGCGTCAACTCACGACTGCTCGGAACGAAACGCGCGACTTTCGTGATCGACGCCGCCGGCATCGTGCGCTACCGCCACGAACATGTTCTCAGCCTGACTTTTGACACCGTCGAGGACCTTCGGAGAGCTCTCATCAGCGCGTCCTGACGCCCGCGGCGCATGAGCACGAGAGGTGTACGTCTGGTCCACCTTCCTTGTTGGCGGTGCGCAGCGGTGGTAGCGTCGCACTCGTAGCTCACGTGCTGCATCTCACAAGGGCACGCACGGCTCTTCACATCCAACGAAGGGGGATGCAAATGGGAATGTTCAAGCAGCTCAAGGACATGAAGGGGATGATCGAAGACGCCCCCGACATGATCAAGAACGCCCGCGCGATGGGCGATCAGGCACAGCAGATGGCCGCGGCGCAGCAGGCTGCGGCACAGGCACAGATGGCCGGCGTGGGCGCGATGCCCGGCGCGGGCTCGTTTGCCCCGGACCCGGCGGCACTGACGCCGATCGGTGGCGTCACGCTCGAGCAGTACGTGGCGATCTCGAAGGACATCGCCGCATCGGGCAGTTCAGACGAGGCATCGGCGGCGTCGGCTGCGGCAGCCAAGGGCGTCTCGGGTGAGAACTGGAAGGAAGCAGTCGAGGGCTGGAATCACCGCATCAAGACCAACGGCGGTGTGGCTCACCAGTTCAACCAGCTGTACTCGGCGTAGCGGTCATGGGCCTTTTCAAGGCGTACCGCGACACGATGAAGGAAGTCCACGAGATCGACAAGACGTGGGATCCGGGGGCTCAGCGCAAGCAGGGCATGGCGAAGATGGCGCAGATGCAGGAGCAAATGGCCGAGATGACAAAGCAGGCCAACCTCCAGGCGACCGGCGTCACGTGTGCAGCGACGGTCGTCGCCGCACGCGACACGGGTGGGATGGTCAACATGCAGCCGATCGTCGAAATCGACATGACGGTGCTGCCGGAAGGGCTGCCGCCCTACCCGGTGACGATCCGTCAGACGATCTCGCCGATACACATGGCGGCTGTCCAGCCAGGACACAGCCTGTCGGTCAAGGTCGACCCGAATGATCCGTCCAGCGTGTTCATCGACATGATGGCCAGCCTGACGAACCCGCCCGGAGCGGCCTGAGCCATGATGTTCGGGGGATCGCCCGATGTCACCGTCGGCGTCGTGGGAGCCGACGGTGACACGCCGACCGACACAGTCGCAAGCCGGCGGCGCTGGTACAAGATCGCCGGATCTACGCTTGCCGCGTTCGGATTCAGCGCCTCACTGACGATGGTCAACGTCGGGTTCCGCAGCGTCGAGAAAACAAGCGGCGGCTTCTGCGCTTCGGGCGGCCCGTATGTGATCGCACATCACTGCACGAGCAGCCAGACCGTCCAGCTGTTCGGAGGGATTGGTGGGCTGCTCGTGTTCGGAGCGTTCTTTGCCGGCCTGACCGCCTGGGCTGACGGCCCGGCGCTGTCACCGTCCGGGCTGATGTGGGCCGCCCTGTTCATCTCGCTCGGCGTGGAGTTTCTCCTCGTTGGGGGCGCTACAGGACTGTTCATCGGGATCATGTTCATCGGGATGGGCTCGGTCGGGCTCTACCCGCCGATCAGCTACGGCTGGGGCTGGATCAGACGCGGCGGCGAACCGGAACCCGACACTCCCGCGTTCGGGGGTATGGGGATCGTCAAAGCGGCCGTACCGGCGCCCGTGACGAACGCGGCCCCCAGTTTGGCGCAGACAGAGACGAAGCCGGTCGTTCCAAAACGGCTCGTGATCCCGGCAAAGGACAAGCCGTGACGAAGGTACAGACGCTCGCTTGGGCAATCCTCACCGCGTGTGGTGGCGTCGCCGGAATCTTCGCCGGCGTCGCCTTGGCTCACGCGGTCAAGTAGGCATCGCGACCTGGGCTGCGGCCCGGGTAGCGTCCTGCTAGCGCATCAGCATCCAGCAGTTGTTAGTCCAGTAGAAGCGCGACTCCCCGCCGAGAAGCGGATGGGGAAGCGTGATCGACGCATGGATGCCGTCGGAACTGACGGCCGCACTCGCAGCCGACGCGATGTCGGCTCGCAGGGCCGCCCGGGCTCCCGGCTTCGAGAGGATGCGCTCCAGCGATCGCGTCCAGCGGGTCGTACACGGCACGCCGCGGAGGGTGCCGTTCATTGGCGCGTTCAGGATCGCGCAGACCGTCGAGGAGTCGTGGTGAAGCTCAGCGGTCAGGAGCCGCACCACCTGGGCGCGGAGACCCGGCACGGTGCCGGTGGCGTCGGCAAGCGCCGCGCCCGGAACCGCCAAAGCCGCAGCGACGCCAAGAGTGCTCGCAAATGCGCGTCGGTTCATGCGAACCAGCTTACGCGCGCTTGCCGACGTGTCAATCGGCAGGGTGCGAGAACACCGGCGTGATCTTGTCCTCGAGACCCGCGTCGAGCACGAGGAGTACCTGGTCGCCGGCCTCGACCACAGTCTCGGCGGTCGGCACGAAGCCGGTGCCGTTGCGCAGCACGGAGATGACGAGGCTCCCCTGCGGCAACTCGACCTCTGTGACTCGACGACCGGCCGCCGGAGCGCCGGCCTGCACCTCGAGCTCGATGATCTCGAGTCGCTCCTCCTCCAGCGCAAGCAGGTGGACCAGGCCGTAGCGCGGCACCTCGTGCTCGATCAGGCGAAGGATCAGGTCGGTCGCCGAGACCACCGGCTGAATGCCCAGAAGCTTGAAATGCTGGAGATTTCGCGGGTTGTTGACCCTGGCGATGACGCGCTCGCAGACATACTTCTCCTTCGCGACCTGGCAGACGAGCATGTTGTCCTCGTCGTCGCCCGTGACCGCGATCACCAGGTCGGTCCGCTGCACGCCGGCGCGTTCCAGCACCCACAGCTCCGTCGCGTCGCCGTACTGGACAACGTGCCCGAGCTCCGATTCGACGACGAGGTAGCGGCGTCGGTCGGATTCGAGGAGCGTCACCTCGTGGCCCTTGTCGATCAGCTCGCGGGCGAGGTTCAACCCAACCTTGCCGGCGCCGACGATGATCACGTACATTCGTCCAGCCTCAGTTTCGACGCGCCGCGGCGACGGTGCTCGTCGTGGGTTCAGGCATCGATCCCCAGCGCCTGCTCGAACATCTCGATCGCATGCCGGGTGGGCGAGATCGTGTCGAGTCCCTGCTCCGCGTACCACGCCGCGCGGGCGGGGTCCATCACACGGCAGACGACCTTCCCGACCTCGAAGCGGCGCTGAACGATCTGCGCGACGGTCAGGTTCGTGTTGTCGCCGTCAGTCGAGGCGATGAAGACGTCGGCGCGCTGAACGCCCGCCTCGATCAGCGAGTCGACCTCGAGCGCGGTTCCTACGGTGAACATCCCGCCGGCGTCCTCCCACGTCCGACCGCCGGACTCTTCAAGCCGCTCGTGCGACAGCGGGTCCTCGTCGAGCACCGACACCTCGTAACCGGCGGCCAGCGCGCGCTTGGCGACTGCCGATCCGACACGACCGGCTCCCACGATCAGGACAAACAACTCGTCGCCGGCGCGTCGCGCCGCTCCTCGTCGGACCCCATTGCGGACAGACTAGCGACGTGGCCACCCGGCGGACGGGACCGTGTCGCCGCGCGCCGGCCGTCCGGTAAGGCAGTACGGCCGCGCGCCGTCCGGGGGCGCAGGTTCCAGATCACGTAAACGACTCCGCAGGAGTCGCTTTAGGTGATCAGAGGAATGATCAGGATCGCGACAATGTTTGCGACCTTGATCATCGGGTTAATCGCGGGCCCGGCGGTGTCCTTGAACGGGTCGCCGACAGTGTCGCCGGTGACGCCGGCAGCGTGTGCATCGGATCCCTTGCCGCCGAACGCGCCGTCCTCGATCAGCTTCTTGGCGTTGTCCCAGGCTCCGCCTCCGGCGGTCATCAGGACCGCGAAGAAGAAGCCGACGACGATCACCCCGATCAAGAGCCCACCCAGCGCCTGGATGTCGATCAGGCCGACGACGACGGTCATCACGATCGGCAGGAGAGACGGCAGGATCATCTCGCGCTGCGCGGTGCGCGTGACGATGTCGACGCAGGTCGCGTAGTCCGGCTCCTCGGTGCCCTTCATGATGCCGGGCTTCTCGCGGAACTGACGGCGGACCTCCTCGACGACGGCGCCGCCGGCGCGACCGACGGCCTCGATCGCCATCGAGGCGAACAGGCAGACCATCATGCCGCCGAGGATCAGGCCGATCAGGACCGGGGGCTCGTTGATGGCGAAGACCTCGTGGTGGCCCTTGGCAATCAGCTCGTCGCGGAACCCGGCGAACAGCACGACCGCGGCGAGCACCGCCGAACCGATCGCGTACCCCTTGGTCACCGCCTTGGTCGTGTTACCGACCGCGTCGAGCGGATCGGTGACGTTGCGGACCTCCTCAGGCAGGTCGGCCATCTCGGCGATGCCGCCGGCGTTGTCGGTGATCGGCCCGAACGCGTCGAGCGCGACGATCAGCCCGGTCAGCGAGAGCTGACCCATGACCGCGACGCCGATGCCGTAGATGCCGATCGTGCCTCCGCCCGCGAGCTTCCACGAGCCGAGGATGCCGAGCACGAGCACGATCGCGGGGAGCGCCGTGGCCTGAAGGCCCGAGGCGAAGCCCTGGATGATGTTCGTGGCGTGTCCGGTGACCGACGCAGCCGCCGTTTTCTTGACCGGGCTGAAGCGCGTCGAGGTGTAGAAGTCGGTGATCACGAAGAGCAGCGCGGTGACCGCGATGCCGATCAGCGAGCAGAGGTACAGACGAAACCAGGTCGGCGAGTGCGCGCCCGACTGAAGCGACACGTGACGCATCAGCCAGTAGGTGACCGGCGCGAAGGCGGCGGCGGCGATGGCGCCCGAGCCGATCAGGCCCTGGTAGAGGGCGCGTTCGACGTTGCCGGCGCTCGAGCGCACGAAATAGGTGCCGATGATCGAGGCGATGATCGCGACGCCGCCAAGGATCAGCGGGTAGAGCGCGACACGCGTCACCTCGTGGAAGCTGAGGACGCCGAGCAGCATCACAGCGACAGCTGTCACCGCGTAGGTCTCGAAGAGATCCGCCGCCATGCCGGCGCAGTCGCCGACGTTGTCACCAACGTTGTCGGCGATCACCGCGGGGTTGCGCGGGTCATCCTCCGGGATGCCCGCCTCGACCTTGCCCACCAGGTCGGCGCCGACGTCAGCCGCCTTCGTGAAGATGCCGCCGCCGAGCCGGGCGAAAACCGAAATCAGCGAGCCACCGAAGCCCAGGCCGATCAGGGCGTTGACGGCGGTCTTCGGGCTGTCGTGGAAGATCGCGGTGAGGGCGCCGTAGTAGCCGGAGATGCCGATCAGGGCAAGGCCGACGACGAGCAGGCCGGTGATGGCGCCACCGCGGAAGGCGACGCGGAGCGCCGAGGGGACGCCGCCGCGAGCGGCCTCTGCGACACGGGCGTTTGAGCGGACCGAGACATTCATGCCGATGTACCCGGCCGAACCGGAGAGCAGCCCGCCGATCGCGAATCCTGCGGCCACGGCGATGTTCTGGACGAAGATGAGCGCTACGAACAGCAGCACGCCGACGACGGCGATCGTCGTGTACTGACGATTCAGGTAGGCGCGGGCGCCCGACTGAACAGCCGCCGAAATCGACTGCATGCGTTCGTTGCCGGGCGATAGCGCAAGCAGAGAACGGGTCGTCAGTGCGCCGTAGATGACCGCGCAGCCGGCGCATACGAGTGCGACCACGACGCCATGCTGGCTCAGGAAATTACTCAAAGCGGGGCTCCTCCGATGGCTTCACGCGCGCGACTCGCCGCGCAGATCAACAACGACAAAACCGGGCAGCTGCTGTGCCACCCGGCGCGACGCGCAGTCTATCCATAAACGCGGCGGTTGCGCCGACGCCGTCAGCGGCCAGGGATCCACAACCGGCCCGAGCTCTGGGCGGGCCCGGCGTCCGGCTTGGAAGGATCGGACGGAGCTCCGCGACCCGCTGGTGCCGGTTGTGGGGGCTCGGTGGTGCCGGGTGGCGATGCCGCGGTCGAGCCCCCGGGCGCCTGCGCCTGCTTGGCGTATTCGAGCTGCAGGGCGCTCAGGGCGTCTCGTAACGGTGCGACCGTCTCAGCACCCTCGTGCTGCTCGAGAACCGGCATCAGCGCTCTGGTCGCGTCGATCGCCGTCTGGACCTGCGCGAGGTCGCGCTCGTGCTCGGTGCCGGGGGCGATGCCCAGGCGACGGCCGGCCAGGTTGACGAGGGAGACCGCAGTTTGGACAATCACGTCCAGAGCGGTGATGTGGCGGAGCTGCTCCTCGAATGCGGCGCGGAGCTCCGCATCAGTCGGCTCGGCCGGCTCGCTGCTCATGCTGCTACCTCCTCGGCGTAGGTTGCACGCGTCTCGCGGACAGTCGCGTCATAGGTCTCCTGAACGCTCGCGCCCGATTCGATCATCGCGCGCTGGCGCTGGGAAGCGTTGCGTTCGGGCAGGACGAGCTCGCCGCCACCGGCCCGCGTGAGCTCGAGCTGCGCCCGAACCGGGGCGGTCCACGCCAGCAGGCGCTCGGCGATTTGACCCGAGGGATACTCCTCGCCGCGCTCGAGGTCGATCATGCGTCCGTCGAGACCGTGGCGGATCGCCCGCCACATGTTCTCCTCGATCAGGCGCGGCGGCGGATCGCTGAACGGCACGCCCTCGTCAACATCGCGCATTGCCTGTGCGACACACGCGACGATCAGGGCGGCGAGCGCATCGGACTCGCCGGCGGTCGGCTGCGCGTCACAGATCCGAACCTCGACGGTGCCAAAGGAGAAATGCGGCCGGACCGACCACCAGACCTGCGTGAACTCGATGATGGACCCGGTGCGCAGCAGCAGATCGACGTAGTCGCGGTAAGCGGCCCAGCCCCCGAAGGCGTCCGGCACGCCGCAGCGCGGAAAGCTCCGCGTGAAGATCTGGCTGCGCGACGAGTGAAGGCCGCTGAGCCGGCCGTCAAGAAATGGCGAGCTGGCCGACAGCGCGAGCAGCAGCGGCAGCACCGGGCGCAGGCGGTCGCAGACCCGGACCGCGCGGTCCGCTCCGTTCACACCGACATGGACGTGCAGGCTGAACGTGTTGTTGCGCCAGGCGACGTACTTGAGCCCCGCCTCGACGCGACGGTAGTGCTCGGTGTTGATTATCTCCTGCTCGCGGTAGTCGGCCCACGGGTGCGTTCCGGTCGCCCCGAGCGCCGCTCCGCGCGAGGCGGCCAGCGCGAACAGCTGGCGGCGCAGCTCGCGCTGGCGTTCGAGCGCATCGCGGAAGTCCTCGCCGCGGCCCGAGATGATCTCGATCTCAGATGCGATGAGCTCACCGGTGATGTGGTCGCGCAGCAGCTGAGAGCGCTCGAGCGAGCGCTCGCGTAGCTCGTCGAAGCGCGGCACTAGGTCGAGCGAGGCCGGATCGAGGATCTGAAACTCCTCCTCCAAACCAACCGTCAGGTCGCTGGCGGCGGCGTAGCACTCCTCCGCCCGGTCGAGGTCGATCACCTTCAGGCCAGGTAGAAGTAGAGCGCGTAGAGGAGGTCGACCGCGGGGCTCGACGTGTGGACGGTGACCTCCGGCGGAACGGTGAGAAGAGCCTCCGAGTAGTTGAAAATGATTTTCACCCCGGCCTGCACGAGGTCGTCGGCCAGGCCCTGCGCGGCGACCGTCGGGACGGCGAGCACACCGACCACGATCTCCTGCTCCTCGACGACCACAGTCAGCTCGTCGTTGTGGCGTACGGTGAGAGATCCGATCGACTCCCCCACCTTCGCCGGATCGGGGTCGAAGATCGCCACGACACGAAAGCCATGGTCAGCGAAGATCTCAGACGAGGCGATCGCCCGACCGAGGTGCCCGGCCCCGAACAGCGCGATGTTGTGCTGGCCCGCGGTGCGCAGGATCTTGCGGATCTGCGCGACCAGCGAGTCGACGTTGTAGCCGACGCCACGCTTGCCGAACTTACCGAACCCGGACAGGTCGCGACGAATCTGGGTCGAGTTGACGTGTGTGTAATTCGCGAGCTCCTGTGAGGAGATCGTCTCACGACCCATCTTCCGAGCCTGTGTCAGGATCTGTAGGTAGCGCGAAAGCCGGGCGGCGATTCCGAGCGGCAGGCGGTCGCCGGGGGGAGTCTCGCCGTTGGCGTTCGTGGTGAGCTCACCGAGGCTCATCGATCGTGACTCTAGATCATCGCCGCGGGCGGACAGGATCGCACGCAGCGCCGGCTCGTCTGGGACAGGCTGATCCTCGCGCGTCGCATCGAACACCTCTTCCCCGTCGACGGTCACCACCGGGATGCGCTCCAGATAGCGTCGCAGCAGCCGCTCGTCGGCTTCGATGTCGCGCTCGACGAGCTCGAAGCCGACATCGCCGCGCACCCGCTCGAGGACCGCGCGCGCGTCGTCACACAGGCAGCAGCCCGGGCGGCCGTAGAGGACCACCCGCATCAGCGCAGCCGACCCTCACCGGTCGCGTAGACATCGAGCTCGAGGTATTCGGGGTAGCGCAGAGACGGGCTCTCGCGCGCCGCTGCGGCAATCATCGCCGCGTTGTCGGTGCACAACGCGAGCGGCGGCAGGAACAGCTCGACGGCGCCCTGGCGCCCGTCGGACGCCGCCAGGGCGGTCAGTCGCTCGCGCAGCGCACCGTTAGCCGCCACCCCACCGCCGAGCGCGAGCCGTCGCAACCCGGTGCGCTCGATCCCGCGCTCGACGCGCCGCGTCAGCGCCGCCACGATCGCGCGCTGGTAGGAAGCCGCGAGGTCGGCGCGCACGCGGTTGTCGTCCATGTCGAGCTCGCGCGTGCGATACAGGAGCGCGGTCTTCAGCCCGGCAAACGAGAAGTCCTCGCCCCGGCCCGTCGGGAAGTCGTGGGCAAGGGGCTCGCCGCCTGCCGCCAGGCGCTCGAGCGCCGGCCCTCCCGGGTAGCCGAGGCCGAGCATCCGCGCGCCCTTGTCGAACGCCTCGCCGGCCGCGTCGTCGAGCGTGCGCGCCAGGACCTCCGGCTCCCCGGTGCGGTCGTGGACCGCAAGCAGCAACGTATGTCCGCCGGAGGCGATCAGCGCGAGGAACGGCGGCTCGAAGGGCTCCGGCCCGAGGTAGGCAGCGGCGATGTGGCCCGCGAGGTGGTCGACCGGCGCGAACGGAAGCTCGCGCGCCGCGGCGAACGCCTTGGCCGCGGAGAACCCGA
Organism: uncultured Solirubrobacteraceae bacterium; assembly: GCA_964422115.1. Lineage (GTDB taxonomy): Bacteria > Actinomycetota > Thermoleophilia > Solirubrobacterales > Solirubrobacteraceae > Palsa-513. The sequence continues at coordinate 148,174 of CAYQZU010000005.1, forward strand.
CCAGAAGCGCGCCGACGAGTCCGGGACCGCGCGTGGCTGCCACCAGGCTGACATCCGCCGGGCGCGCCTGCGCACGCGCAAAAGCCTCGGCGATCACCGGCTCGATCAGCTCGATGTGAGCCCGCGCGGCGACCTCGGGAACCACTCCGCCAAACCGGCTGTGGGCCTCCTGCGAGGAGATCACGTTCGCGAGGATCTCGCCGTCGTGGGTGACGAGCGCAGCGCAGGTGTCGTCGCAACTCGTCTCGATCGCGAGGATCATCGGCGGTGATGGACCATCGGATCGGCGGCCGGGACGTCGTCGAGGGTGCCGCGCAGTGTCGCCGGCGTACGCCACATAATCAGTGCGTCCTCACCGTTGTCCTGGTAGTAGCGCCGGCGCTTACCGGCGATCGCGAACCCGTCGCGCTCGTAGAGATCGATCGCGCCCTGGTTGGACTCGCGAACCTCGAGCGTGAACCGGGCCTGCGAACCCTCGGCGCGCTCGTAGAGCTCGGCGAGCAGCGCGGAGGCGATCCCCTCGCGCCGGCGGTCCGGGTCGACGGCGACGTTCATGATGTGCCAGTCGAGTCCGTAGCGCGCGCAGATCACGTAGCCGCACAGGCGGCTGGGGCAGGTGGCCGCCAGGCACAGCCCCGTCTGCTTCGAGAGCTCGAGCACGAACATTGCGAGTGACCATGGGGTTGGGAACGCCCGGCGCTCGAGCTCGATCACGGCCGGAAGGTCGCTGTAGGCGAGTGGCCGAACCGCAAACGGCAGGCCGCTCATCGGTTCGCCTCGGTGAGGGCGATCTCGGCGTCGGGGCGGCGCAGGTAGCGGGGCACCGCACTGCCGCTCGCCGCGCGAGCCGCAAGCCGGCAGACGGCGGCACCCGAGATGCGGTGAAGCTCGGAGCTTTGGGGAGCGACTTCGATGCCGAGGGCCTCGAGTCCGGCTCTGTGCGCGAGGGCGCCGTCGCCCAGCGCGAGTGCGCCTGGCAGATCGATCGCGGTCAGCTCCTGGCGCAGCTGCTCGGCGGGAATCACGCGTGGTGCAAGCACCTCCACATCATCCAGGTAGGCGGCAACGAACAACTCGGAGCGCCGAGCGTCGAGGACGGATATTGCGAGCCGCCCGCCGACGGGCTCGGCGAGTGCCGTCAGCGTGCCGACGCCAACGAGCCGCGCCCCGTGGGCGAGAGCCAGGCCGCGTGCGGTCGCCAGACCGATGCGCAGGCCCGTGTAGCCGCCCGGTCCGACGCCGACCGCGATCAGGTCGAGCTCAGACCAGTCGAGCCCGGCCGCCTCGAGTAGCACGCGCGCCTGCACGAGCAAGCTTTCGGCGTGATGGCCACGCTCCGCGGGCGCGACCGTGTCGTGCGACTGCGTGACGGCGCCGCCGGTTTCAAGCCCGACTGCCGTCGTTGGCGTCGCCGTGTCGAACCCGAGCACGTTCAAGGACTCACCTCGATCGTCCGGCGGTCAGCGCCAGCGTGGCGCATGTCGACTCGGAGCCGCGGTGCGCCCAGTTCGGCCCCCGCGCGCTCGGCCCATTCGATGAAACAAATCCGGCCCGGGCCGATGTAGGCGGCGAGCAGATCGGGATCCTCGGCCTCGAGGCTGAACAGACGATAGAGGTCGAGGTGCGTGACGAGCAGATCACCCGCCGGGTAGCGATGACCGATCGCGAACGTCGGGCTCGTCACGGCGACCTCGCTACCGAGAGCCGCCGCGGCCCCTCGCACCAGCGTCGTCTTGCCGGCACCGAGCTCGCCCGTCAGGAAAACGATGTCGCCGTCGCGAAGCTCAGCGGCGAGGGTCGCACCGAGCGCCTGCGTCGCCGCAGCGCTGTCGGTGTCGAAGAGACGGGGTGCGCGGCTCAGAACAACCCCAACTGCTCGGCCTGCGACGTGGACGACCCGGCGGGCTCGGGCTCGGGCTCGAACTCGGGCTCGGGCACCGACTCGGCGAGCGGCGGCGGCTCGGGCGCGCGCGGCGGCGCGAGCGGGAGCGACAGGACCGCGGGAAGACGGGCGAAGTCGGCGCGGAGCGTCTCCATCGTGCTTGGCGTGTACAGCGCCGCGGCCGGGTGAAACAGCGGGTAGAGGCGTGCGGTGTGCTCGCCGATCGTATGGACCTCGGGCTGGCCGTGAACAAGGGTGATGCCCTCGGAACTGCCGCGCAGGAGCTTGGTTGCAAAGTTCCCGAGCGTGCAGACGACCCGCGGCTCGATCAGCTCGATCTGGCGAACCAGGTACGGCCGGCAGTTCTCGATCTCGCCCGGCTTGGGGTCGCGATTGCCCGGCGGACGGCACTTGAGCACGTTCGCGATGAAGACCTCCGCGCGGCTCAGGCCGATCTCGCCGAGCAGCTTCTCGAGCAGCTTGCCTGCGGCGCCGACGAACGGCAGACCCTGGAGGTCCTCGTTCGCGCCCGGGGCTTCGCCGACGAACATCAGCTCCGCATCGGCGTTGCCGGCGCCGAAGACGACGGACGTGCGGGTGGCGGCGAGCTCGGTGCAGCGCGTGCATGCCCGGGCCGCCATCAGCAGTTCCTTCAGCTCGTCGCGTCGCGCGGTGGCGCTCACGTTGAGCGATGGTATTGACTCGGACGTTTCGCGCTAGGCTTTGTGTTGGCCGTGATCGCTGTGCGACGCGGACCAGTTGCAGCCCCGACACCTCTAGTCGCGACCGGTATCCCGATGGGAACTGGACCGAGCCGAATGGAAACCGTCAGCACAATCGCCGAGCTACGCCGGTCGCTGGCCGGTGCGCGCGCCGGCGGACGGAGTGTCGGGCTCGTGCCGACGATGGGAGCGCTGCACGACGGCCACGTGTCGCTGCTTGCGGCGGCGCGTGACGAGTGCGACGTCGTCGTGATGTCGCTGTTCGTCAACCCGGCGCAGTTCGGTGCGGGCGAGGATCTCGACGCCTACCCACGCGACGAGGCCCGCGACAGCGAGATTGCAAGCGCCGCCGGGGTCGATCTGCTGTTTGCGCCGGAGGCCGGGGAGATGTACCCGGCGGCGTTTGCGACGCGCGTTGTCGTGGCAGGCGTGACCGAGCGACTCGAAGGCGCGGCGCGGGGCGTGACGCACTTCGATGGCGTGGCGACGATCGTCACGAAGCTCCTGCACATTGTGGAGCCAGACGTCGCTTACTTCGGGCAGAAGGACGCGCAGCAGGCGATCGTCGTTCGCCGGCTCGTGGCCGACCTCGACATACGGGTGCGGGTGGAGGTTTTGCCCACCGTTCGCGCGGAAGGCGGGCTGGCGCTGTCGAGTCGTAACGCGTACCTGACCGCGGCGGAGCGAGAGCGTGCGACAGGCCTCTCACGGGCGCTCGCGGTCGCGGCCGCGGCGATCAGCGACGGTGAGCGCGACGGGGCGGCGGCGGCCGCGCTGGCGCGAGCCGAGCTCGCCGCGGATGCGATCGAGCCCGAGTACCTGGCGATCGTCGACCCGGAGACGCTGGAGGACGTCGAGACCGTGCAGGGGCCGGTGCTGGTCGCCGTTGCCGCACGCATCGGCCGGACCCGGCTGATCGACAACGTGATCGCCATACCCAGCAACCACCACGAATGAGAGGAGCGGGAATGCAGCGCACCATGCTGAAGTCGAAGATCCACCGCGCGCGGGTGACCGACTGCGACCTCAACTACGTGGGGTCGATCACCGTCGACCAGGACCTGCTGGACGCGGCGGACATCCTGCCCCATGAGCAGGTGACGATCGTGGACGTCGACAACGGGGCTCGCTTTGAGACCTACGCGATCGCCGGCGAGCGCGGCTGCGGCGACCTCAAGCTGAACGGGGCGGCTGCGCGTCTCGTGCACCGTGGCGACACGGTGATCGTCATCTCATACGCGCAATACACGCCGTCGGAGATCGCCCGCCACCGCCCACGCGTGGTCCATGTGGACGGGCGCAACGAGATCATCGCGGTCGATCACCGCGTCGAGGCCCTGCTCGCCTAGGCGCGCCAGAAAGGGAAACCGAATGTCTAGCACCACGAAGCCGCGCATCGAGAGCGACCGCCTGGTTATGACGCTGCCGCGACTGGCGGAGAAGAAACGGCTCGGCGAACCGATCGTGATGATCACCGCATACGACTTCCCGAGCGCGCAGATCGCCGAGGAGGCGGACGTCGACCTCGTGCTGGTCGGCGACTCGGGCGCGGAGGTCGTGTTGGGCTACCCCTCAACCGTCTCGGTGAGCCTCGAGGAGATGCTGATGCTCGCAGGAGCGGTCCATCGCGGCCTGCGGACGCCGCTCCTCGTCGGCGACCTGCCGTTCGGCTCCTACGAGGCCTCGGATGAGGTCGCGGTCCGCAGTGCTCAGCGGTTCGTCAAGGAGGCCGGCGTCGATGCGGTGAAACTGGAGGGTGGCGGACCCGCCCAGCGGGCGCGGGTTTCCGCGATCGTCGCTGCCGGTATTCCCGTCATGGGGCACGTCGGGCTGACGCCGCAGAGCGCCGTCGCGCTCGGTGGCCGCCGAGCTCAGGGACGCACGGCCGATCGGGCGCTCGAGGTGGCGAGGCAGGCGCGTGCGCTCGAGGCGGCAGGCTGCTTCGCGATCGTCTTCGAGGCGATCCCGGCGGCGGTGGCGAGCGATCTGACGCGGCTTTTGACGATCCCCGTGATCGGGATCGGTGCAGGGCCCGCCACCGACGGGCAGGTGCTCGTCCTGCACGACCTGCTTGGCATCTACCCGGGCGCGGCGCCGCGACACTCGAAGCAGTACGCGGACCTCCACGCACAGATGCTCGCGGCGGTCGGTGAGTATGCGCTTGAGGTGAGGACGGGCCGGTTCCCGTCGATCGAGAACACGTTTTCGATCGACCCGGAGGAATACGAAAAGCTGGCGATCGCGTTGCGATCCCCACTGTTCGGGAAGGAGGAGTCGACTGGCTGAGGGTGCCGGGTTGGGTTAGTCGGCGATCCGTTCAAGGGAAGGCGGCGTGTCATGGACAGCGTGGCGAGCCGCGCCTCCTGATTGACACGCAGCCGCTTGGCTGCTTATAGTGGTTTGGTGGCGACTGCAGCCGTGAGCGATCGCGATGACCGCCAGGCCGACGCGGTGTTCAAGGCGCTCAGCGACCGCAGCCGGCGCGTCTTGCTCGACATGTTGCGCGAGCGTAACGGTCAGACGTTGACGGAGCTTTGCGCGGGCCTGGCGATGGCGCGGCAATCGGTCAGCAAGCATCTCGCCGTGCTCGAGGGCGCGTTGCTCGTGACGACGGTCCGTCGCGGGCGCGAGAAGCATCACTACCTGAATCCGGCGCCGATCAACGAGATCGCTGAGCGCTGGATCAGCCACTATGACCAGGAGCGGATCCGCGCGCTCGCGGATCTCAAACGAGCCCTGGAGGGCGAGCGGTGAGCAACCCGGAGTTCGTATACGTGTCGTACATCAGGACAACGCCGGAGTTGCTGTACCGCGCACTCACCGAGCGGTCGTTCATGGAGCGGTACTGGGGCGTCGTGGTGGAGAGCGACTGGGACGTCGGCTCGGCCGTCACGTGGGAGAAGAACGGACTACGTCAGTGCGATCCGCGCCACGTGGTGTTGGAGGCCGATCCGCCCCGTCGGCTCTCCTACACCTGGCATGCGATAACGCCAGAGTGGAACCCCTCGCTCAGCGAGGACCGCTGCCGACGCGCCGGGGCCGAACCGCTCTCGCAGGTCACTTTCGAGCTCGAAGCACGAGGCGAATTCGTCAAGCTGACGGTGCTCCACGATCACTTCGAGGCGGGCAGTATCGTCGCGCAGATGGTGACGCACGGCTGGCCGCTGGTCATATCGAGCTTGAAGTCGCTGCTCGAGACCGGCGAAGCAACGCCGGCCGTCGCCTTAGCGGTGTAGCTCCTCGACTCGGCCGCGGTCGCGGGCCGGCAGCGAGTGTCGCCAGCCCGCTCGGACGCTCGTGTAGCGCCCCAACCTCCACTCGGCCGCTACATCGTGATCGCTTCGTAGACGTCAACCGCGCCACCGACCTCGAGGACTGGGCAGCCTTTCGCTAGCCTGACCGCTGCCTCCAGGCTCTCGGCCGACACAATCGAGTAGCCGGTCAAACCGCGCGAGCCGCCATCGCTGACCGAGCCACCCGAGGTGACGGTCTTACCAGGTCCGGTCGCGGCACCGCCGTCGACGACTGCGGAACCAAGCTCGCCGAACCACTCACCCCACCTCGCGTACTGCGCGTTGCGCTCGGTCTCATCGGCGGCCACCCCTCGCCCACCGCTGTACGCGAACACGTAATTCGCCATGCCGGACTCCTCTCAGGTTGTGGATAGCGTTCGTCGCTGCGTCCGGATGTTATGCAGTCGTTTGGCTGCCTGTCAAGGAACGGGGCTCGGACTCCTGTTCAGCCGCCCGCGCGCGACTGGTTGCTGCGCACACCCCCTGACCGCGAAGCGCTTGACATGCAGCCCTTTGGCTGCGTATACTCGCCCCATCAGGCAGCCGGTCGGCTGCCTATCATCGAGGAGGCACGCAATGCCAAATATCCTGCACCGCGTGACGATCGACGCACCCCCCAAGCACGTGCATGAGCTCGTAGCAACCAGGGAAGGCATCGCGCTCTGGTGGACAGGGCGCCCGGTCGGCGGAGAGGACAGCGTTGGCGGAAGACTGTCGGTCTACTTTGGCAACGCAACCAACCCAGCCGCGACGTTCGAGGTTGTGGAGCGCAGCGCGGAACAGGTCGTCTGGCAATGCGTTGCAGGTCCAAGCGACTGGATTGACACACGCGTCACGTTTGCGCTGGGGTCCCGGGCGGACGGCGGCACGACGCTGCTCTTCAGTCATGAGGGCTGGAGAGTGGAAAACGAGTTCATGAACGGCTGCTCGACCAACTGGGGCTCCTACCTCACGAGCCTCAAGGCCGGAGCAGAAGGCGGCAAGTTCAACGCCTTTCCCGGTGGCGAAATCAGCCGCTGGGACTGAACACGGGGGCCGACCGTGCGCGACATCGAATCGAAGCCAGGACGGAGGTCGATCAGCCGCCTCGCTCGGCGCGACGCACCCGCACGTGTGCTTCGGCGACATCGAAGGTATACGGTGCGCGTGAGGGGGCGCGCCCGAGCGGCGTGTCGCGCGACGCAATTCCATGAGCCGGCACCGTCATTACAGCGAGAAGGAATTCGAGGCGATTGTCAGTGGCGCGCTTGACGCCCTACCGCCGTCCTTCCAGAAGGCGTTGGAGAACGTTGCGGTCGTCGTGTCTGACCGTGGCGGCGAAAACCACGCTTACGGAATGTACGTCGGGTACAGAGTGGGTGGCATGCCTTTCCTCGCGGGCGGCGGCCTGCCAGACGAGATCATGATCTTTCGCGACACGCTCGTCCGCGACTTCGGAGACGATCCCGAGCGCCTGCGAGCGCAGGTCATCGCCACGGTGAGGCACGAGGTCGGTCACCACTTCGGGTTCGACGAGGACGCGGTTCGCAAACTCGGGCTGTGACGACGCCGGCCGGTTCACTTTGTAGTTTCACGGTACGTGGTTCGGCTGCGAGCGAGGGTAGGCTGACGCCATGCCGATGCCAAGGCGGTCGAGCGTCGATGACTACTACGCGCAGTTGAACGATGTCCAGCGGCCGCACCTCGAGGCGCTCAGAGCGCTCAGCATCGGCGCCGACCCGCAGGCGCGGGAGGAACTGAAGTGGAACCTGCCGGTGTACGTCCGTGGCGAGAAGACGAACCTGTGGATGCTTCAGAACTTCAAGGAACATTGCTCGCTGCGGTTTCCGCCAGCGTTCTTCGCAACGCAGAAGGCCGCCGTGCTGGCGGGCGGCCACACGGCCGGTGCGGGCTTCATCAAGCTGCCGTACACGGAAGACCTGCCGACCGAGCTACTGAAGGCGCTGATGCGGGCACGGGTCGAGGAGTACGAGACGACCGGCGCAGGCTGGAACGACCGCTGATCGAGAACGTGAATGAAGGTGTGGCTGATTCGATTTAGCAGCCGGTTGCGGTCCTCCACGACGTGCGACATGCGCCCAAGGTTACGACGGCCGGGAGGACGCATGTCGCCACCGATCGCAGGCGCAGGGCGTCGGTGGCGACCCCGCCCTCAGGTGATCGTCGCCAGCTCGACCTGACGCCGACCGCCCCGGACCAGCGTCAGCTCGTAGGTGCCGCGGATCAGCCCTCGCAGCGGGTGAAGTGCGAGCTCAGTCGCGCCGTTGGCCTCTCTCGCGGTGCCGCGCGCGTAGAGCACGCCGTTGCGCGTCAGACGCGCGCTGAACGTCAGCCGCGACGTCGTAAAGCGGGTCGGCGACGAGGTCAGGCTGGTGGTGCAGTGCTGGACGGTCTTGGTCTTGCCGTGCTGTTTCACCTTGGTGCTGGTGCACTTGACGAGCTCGACCTGCCCGGCAGGCCCGGTTGCTCCCTGGGCTCCCTGCGGTCCCGCGGGCCCACTGGGCAGCTGCCCGCCCGTCCCAGAGAGCGCAACGGAGACGTCCGAGGCGTCGTCCGAGAGCTCGAGCGTCGCGGCTCGCGCTCCGGTTGCCGTCGGGGCGAAGCGGACGTCGATCGTGCAGGACTCGCCGGTGGCGAGATATTGGCCGGCGCAGGTGTCGTTCGCGAGCAGGAAGTCGTCGGGGTTGGCACCGCCGACTCGGACGCTGTTGACGGCGAGCTCGAAGTCGCCGTTGTTGGTGATCGTCACGGTTTGCGGTGAGGAGATCGTGGCCAGCGCCTGGGTGGCGAACGGCACGCTCGCCGGTGAGGGCGTGTCGGTCGGGACGCTGGTGTTCGCGAACACGTCGACCATCGAGGTGTTGTAGTTGGCGACCGCGATGTCCGGCGCGCCGTCGCCGCTGAGGTCCGAGGCCACGATCGCGTGGGGGAAGTTCACGTCGGCCACGCTGACGACCGACGAGCTGAAGCTCGGCGTCAGCGATCCGAACGCGGTCGTGTTGAGGACCGTGTAGAGCCCGTGGCCGGTGCCCGCGTCGGAAAAGACGACGTCGGGGGCGCCGTCACCGTTGAAGTCGGCGGCCGCGACGAAGGAGGGCGAGTTCCCGATCGCGATGCTCGGGGTGCTGGACGGCCCGAAGGTGACCCCGCCGCCAAACGTCGGCGTCGTCGCGCCCGCCGTCGTGGTGTTCATGAAGACGGTGAACGTTCCGGGGTTCGTCTGGTTGGCGACGACGACGTCGGGCTTGCCGTCGCCATTGAGGTCGACCAGCGCGACTGCCTCTGGGTTGTTCGAGTCGGTCAGTGACTGCGAGGTGAACGTCGGTGTCGAGGCTCCCGCCACGGTCGTGTCGGTGAACACCGAGACGCCCTGGCTGCCGCCGCGGTTGGCCGCAACGACGTCGGGCATGCCGTCGCCGGTGAGATCTCCGACGGCAAGGCCACTCGGCGAGTTGGCGTCGGTGAGCGTCACCTCGGAGCCGAAGGTCAGCGTGCTCGAACCGGCGGCCGTGGTGTTTGGGAAGACCCACACGCCACCCAAGAAGTTTGCAACGGCGATGTCCGGCGCCCCGGTTCCCTGGAAGTCGCCTACGGCGACGGAGTCCGGGTCGTTGTTGTCGGTCAGCGTGGTCGGCGTCGAGACGAAGCTCGGGGCCGCCCAGCCGCTCGGCGTCGTGTTGTGGAAGATCTGCACGCAGCCGGAGACGCCGCACGGACCGCTGCCCCCCTGGTCGGCGACGATGATGTCGGGGTTCGAGGTCTGGTTGAGCGAGCTGAACGCGAGTGCCGAGGGCTCGTTGTTGTCGGTGAGGGTCAGCGCGGGGTTCGAGCTGCCGTTGTCGAATTGCGGCGTGGCGGCAGGCGCGACCGTCGTGTTCATGTAGATCGGGATGCCACCGGAGAAGTTCGCGGCCACCAGGTCGGGCGAGCCGTCCCCGTTCAGATCCGCGGCTCCGATACCGGAGGGATTGTTTGCGTCGGTGAGCACCAGTGGACTGCTCGAGAACGATCCGAGGGCGGCCGCCGGGAGCACCGCCAGCAAGACGAGCAAGGGGATGCCGACGCCGAGGCGGCGTCGCAAGCGCGTGCCGGAGTGCCATGCCCTACCCCGATTTCGAGTCATCGCGCCGTCCCCTCATCGCGCTGCCGTTGGCCGGACTGAGTCCCAGGCCACCCTAGCCACGGCCGTTGCTGCCTGTCAAGGCGGGGGCGCTACGCGGTGGTGCTCAGGCCGCCGCGGCGCGGCTCGGGCGCGGAGCGGGCGCTTTGCGCACCCTGCCGCGGCGCGCGATCGGCGTGCCGACGAGTGGTTCGAGAAAGCGTCCCGTGTGTGATTCGGGCACCGCTGCGACCTCCTCGGGGGTACCGGTGGCGATCAGGCGACCGCCCTCGTCGCCACCCTCGGGGCCGAGGTCGATCAGGCGGTCGGCGCACTTGATGACGTCGAGGTTGTGCTCGATCACGACGACGGAGTTGCCCGAGTCGACGAGCCGCTGGAGGACCTCGAGGAGGCGCTGGACGTCGGCGAAGTGAAGGCCGGTCGTCGGCTCGTCGAGGATGTAGAGGGTGCGGCCGGTCGCGATCTTCGACAGCTCGGTCGCGAGCTTGACGCGCTGGGCCTCGCCGCCGGAGAGCGTCGTTGCCGGCTGGCCGAGGCGAACGTAGCCGAGGCCGACGTCGGCGAGGGTCTGTAGGCGCCGGTGAATTGCGGGAATGTGCTGGAAGAAGACGACGGCCTCCTCGACCGGCATGTCGAGAACATCGGCGATCGTCTTGCCCTTGAAGCGGACCTCGAGCGTCTCGCGGTTGTAGCGGCG